>JAMFRP010000007.1 GCA_026224775.1 Bacteroidota bacterium | reverse complement strand
CAAGGTACAACAGGGGGAAGACCTGCCTGTTACTGAAAAAACTTTATTAGAGAAGCAAACCAAGCCCAAACCATTGTATAATGAGGCCAGTTTACTAAAAGCATTGGAAACAGCAGGTAAGGATATAGATGACGAGGAGCTGCGTTATGCCATGAAAGATAGCGGATTAGGAACCCCAGCAACAAGAGCTGCGATAATTGAAACACTAATAAAAAGAGACTATGTAATGCGTGAAAAGAAGAACCTTTTACCAACACAAACCGGTCTTGCTGTATATAATGTAGTTAAGGATTATCGTATTGCGCAGGCAGAACTTACAGGTAATTGGGAAAAACGTTTGGAAGAAATTCGCTCAGGTGCTTCGGTGGATGGTTTTCAGGCAGAAATTAGAACTTATACAACTGCCATTACACAAGAATTATTACTTGCTGGCAAAGGATTGCTAATCAAGTGATTTTTCAGTGTTGATTATTGATCAATCAATTTTTATTATTAATATCCGGTAAATTAAAATCCTTGCTGTAATTATACTTCTATAAAAGTTATAAAAGTAATTCCCCGTCTTTTACAATATTGCATAATGATATGGTAATAACGTAGAGTATTTAAACTAAAAGAATTGTTTTATTTGTATACCAAATATTAAACTCTCATACACTATCACCTGATATATGTCAAGGAACAAATACCTTATACCTTTAATTCTGGTTACATCTCTATTCTTTTTATGGGGTTTTGCTTACGGGTTGCTTGATGTTTTAAATAAGCATTTTCAGGAAACGCTTAATATTTCCAAAACCCGTTCTACTTTACTACAAGGAGCTTATTTTGGGGCGTACTTTTTAGTTGCCCTACCTGCTGGCATATTCATGAATAAATACGGGTATAAAAAAGGAATTATATTGGGTCTATTCTTATATGCTATTGGCGCTTTCCTTTTTTATCCTGCAGCAGAACAATTAAGTTTCAACTTCTTTTTAGTTGCGTTATTTATATTAGCATCAGGCTTAGCTTGCCTTGAAACAGCAGCCAATCCATATGTAACAGTTTTAGGAAGTCCTGAAACGTCAGAAACCAGGTTAAACCTTTCACAATGTTTCAATGGTGTTGGGGCTTTTCTAGGGCCTATCATCGCTGCTTTTTTGTTTTTTGGTGGTAATAATGGGCATCCGGGTAATCTCGATTCTGTTAAAATTATCTATGTTGTAATTGGGGCTGTGGTTCTATTAATTGCCGGATTCTTTTTAAAAACCTCACTTCCTGAAATAAAAGAAAGTGATATTGTTTCTTCACAAGAGTTAGATAGAAAGCCACTATTTAAACACCGCAATTTTAAATTTGGGGTAGTCGCGCAATTCTTTTACGTGGCAGCGCAGGTTGGTATAGCGGCATTTTTTATAAATTATTGCACCGAAGCAAATACCGGCATTCAAAATGCTAAAGCGGCAGCTCTATTATCTGCTGGTTTGGTGTTATTTACTGTCGGCAGGTTTATCGGTACTGCTTTAATGCAAGTATTTGCTCCTAATAAGTTACTAACTGCTTACGCGTTGATCAATGTGTTACTGTGTGTAATCGTTATATTAAATAAACAATGGATCTCTGTTTATGCGTTACTGGCGGTATTCTTTTTTGAATCGATCATGTTCCCAACAATCTTCGCGTTGGGGTTGAAGGATTTAGGGCATCATACCAAAAAAGCATCTTCGTTTTTAATTATGTCGATAGTTGGCGGGGCAATAATGCCGGTTGTTATGGGAGTAGTTGCTGATAGATATTCAACCGCCGTTTCGTACGTGGTGCCATTATTTTGCTTTTTAGTTGTGGCCTGGTATGGATGGAAGGGATACAAAGTCAACACGGTGAGCGAAGGAAAAGAAGAAGAACCATTAAAAGTAGTATTTAGGCACTAAGCACATGCAGAAATTTTGTTTAACACTCGATCTAAAAGATGATCCTCAATTAATTAAAGAATATATCCAGTATCATAAAAACGTATGGCCTGAAATATTATCAAGCATTACATCATCAGGTATTAACAATATGGAAATATATTGTTTAGGTACCCGGCTATTCATGATAATTGAAGCTGATAATGATTTTAGTTTTGAAAAGAAAAGCGAACTAGATCAGTCGAACCAAAAAGTGCAGGATTGGGAAACCTTAATGTGGAAATACCAGCAAAGTCTACCCGGATCAAAACCCGGAGAGAAATGGATAATGATGGAGAAGATATTTACGTTATAAAAAAAGCTCTAAATATATGTTCAGTCTAAAAAATAAATCAGCAGTAATTACAGGCGGGGGAAGTGGTATTGGTAAGGCTATATCGCTGTTGTTTGCACAGCAAGGGGCTAAGGTCCACATTATCGAACTCAATAAGGAAGCTGGTGCATCAACTGTCGATGAAATAAAATCAGCAGGAGGAGCAGCCCTTAGTTATACCTGCGATGTGAGTAAACAGCAAAATGTGGTTGATCTTTTTAATTCGATCGGTGTAATAGATATATTGATCAACAATGCAGGCATTGCACATATTGGTAATGTGGAAACTACTGGCCAGGATGATTTTGACCGGGTGATGAATGTAAATGTAAAAGGCGCTTACAATTGTCTTTTCGCTGCGGTACCGTTAATGAAAGCGAACAATGGTGGTGTTATCTTAAATACAGCATCTATTGCTGCAAGTGTGGGCATTACTGATCGTTTCGCATATTCAACCAGTAAAGGAGCTATCCATGCCATGACATTGTCTGTAGCGCGTGATTATTTGCAACATAATATACGTTGTAACTGCATCTCGCCAGCAAGGATACATACACCGTTTGTAGATGGTTTCATCGCCCAAAACTATGCGGGTAGGGAAGAAGAGATATTTGAAAAGTTATCAAAAAGCCAGCCTATTGGTCGCATGGGTAAACCAAGTGAGGTTGCTTCATTAGCATTATATTTATGTTCAGATGAGGCTGGTTTTGTAACAGGCTGCGATTATCCAATTGATGGCGGATTTATAACCTTGAATAATTAAAATAAAATTAAACAGTAACCATAGACGTTACTAAACTATAATTAAATAATAGAATATGAAACTGATCCGTTTTGGGGAAGCCGGTAAAGAGAAAACAGGTGTTATTATTAATGATAAACGTTATGATACCTCTGCTTTTGGAGAAGATTATAACGAACAATTTTTTGAGACTGACGGTTTAAATCGTTTGTCTGCTTTTTTAAAAGAAAATGATAATCTACCGCAAATAAATGATGACGTACGCCTTGGCAGCCCGATTGGCCGCCCGTCAAAAATTGTATGTATCGGTTTAAATTATGTAGATCACGCTAAAGAAACCAATGCAACCCCTCCGCCAGAGCCGGTGATATTCATGAAGTCGACAACTGCTATAGTTGGGCCGAATGATAACATCATGATCCCTAAAGATTCGGTTAAAACGGATTGGGAGGTAGAACTTGCAATTGTAATTGGTAAGAAAGCAAGTTATGTTGATGAAGCCGAAGCGATGGATTATGTAGCAGGCTATGTACTGCATAATGATGTATCTGAACGCGAGTTTCAAATAGAACGCAGCGGAACATGGGATAAAGGAAAAGGCTGCGACACATTTGCACCCATCGGCCCCTTTGTGGCTACTGCTGATGAAATTAAAGATCCAGGAAATCTGCGTTTATGGCTTAAGCTGAATGGCGAAACCATGCAGGATGGAACAACAGCCAACTTTATTTTTAATATCCCTTTTGTAATTGCATACACCAGCAAATTTATGACTTTGTTACCCGGCGATATAATTTCTACAGGCACACCTGCTGGGGTTGGTTTAGGAATGAAGCCACCGGTGTATCTTAAAGAGGGGGATGTGATAGAATTAGGAATAGATGGATTAGGTACCTCTACACAAAAATTGGTAGCCTACAAAAAATAAAATATGGATCTGCAATTAAAAGATAAGCTGATAATAGTTACCGGCGGTGCTAAAGGTATAGGCGAAGGTATTGTACAAGTACTGGCTAAAGAGGGTGCTATCCCGGTAATTTTTGGAAGGAATGAACAGGATAACCTTAAAGTGGTGTCAGCTATTGAAGCTGTGGGAGGGAAAGCCCATCATGTGGTGGCTGAACTAACTGATCCTGCTTCATGTGAAAACGCTGTAAAAGCTATTGCTGATAAATTTGGCAGGATAGATGGCCTGGTAAATAATGCAGGTGTTAATGATGGCGTGGGATTAGAGAATGGTGACTATGAAAAGTTTATGGCATCCCTGCACAAAAACCTGGTACATTATTACCTGATAGCACACCATGCTTTGCCTTGGCTCAAAAAATCAAAAGGTTCCATTATCAATATAAGTTCAAAAACAGCTGAAACAGGGCAGGGGGGGACATCTGCCTATGCTGCATCCAATGGCGGACGGAATGCTTTAACACGCGAATGGGCGGTTGAATTGCTTCCTTTTGGCATCAGGGTGAATGCGATTATAGTTGCTGAATGCTGGACACCACTTTATGAGAGATGGATTGAGACATTGCCGAATCCAGAAGAAAAACTTCAATCAATAGTTTCAAAAATCCCATTGGAGCAGAGAATGACTACATCCGAAGAAATAGCTAATATGGCCGCATTTCTTTTATCTCCGGTATCGAGTCATACAACCGGGCAACTGGTTTATGTAGATGGCGGATATGTTCATCTGGACCGGGCAATTTCATAATACAGTAAGTTACCTATGTTACGGATAGATTCGCATCAGCATTTTTGGAAATATGATCCGGTCAGATACGGTTGGATTGATGATAGTATGTCGGTTATCCAGAAGGATTTTTTGCCGGAAGACCTTGCGCCGATTTTAAAAGCGAATGGGTTTGATGGTTGTATCACCGTTCAATCGCATCAATCCGAACAGGAAAATGAATTTCAATTAGCTAATGCTGAGCAACACAGTTTCATAAAAGGTGTAGTGGGTTGGGTTGATCTGCAATCGCCTAAAATTGAAGAACGTTTAGATTACTATCAGCAGTTTGAAAAGCTGAAAGGCTTCCGTCACATTTTGCAGGGAGAATCTCAGCGTGATTTTATGTTGCTGCCTGATTTTTTAAATGGTATCAGCCTGCTAAAAAAGTACGGTTATACTTATGATATTTTGATTCTGCCTGATCAACTCAAATACACAGCAGAGTTTGTGGCAAAATTCCCTGATCAACGCTTTTTAATTGACCATATCGCGAAGCCAAATATCAAACAACAAGAATTGAAAGATTGGGAAAAAGAAATCAAAGTTATTGCAGCATTTGAGAATGTTTATTGCAAAGTATCGGGCATGGTTACCGAGGCTGATTGGCAGAACTGGCAACCCGCTGATTTTAATAATTACCTGGAGGTGGTCACGAATAGTTTTGGCACCAATCGATTGATGTATGGATCTGACTGGCCGGTTTGTAAGGTGGCTGCTGATTATGAGCAGGTAGTAAGTATAGTTAAAGATTATTTTTCTGCTTTTAGCCAAACAGAACAACAAGTTTTTTTTGGCGGTAACGCCATTGAGTTTTATAATATATAAAATATGCAAACATTAATATGTGATGAACCGGGAAAATTCAGCTATGTGGAGAGAGAAAAACCGGTTCTGAAACCAGATCACGCGATAATTAAGGTTAAAAGAATAGGTATCTGCGGCACTGATTTACATGCATTTGAAGGTACACAGCCATATTTTAATTACCCCCGAGTACTGGGACATGAACTATCGGGCGAATTAGTTGAATTTGATAATGCACCCGGTTTTTATATTAATGAGAAGGTGACTTTTATCCCGTATTTTAACTGCGGGCATTGCATAGCTTGCCGGATGGGTAATACCAATTGCTGTGTTAACATGCAAGTATGCGGCGTTCATGTGGATGGTGGGATGACTGAATACCTGATGGTTCCTTCGCATACGTTACTACATGGCGAAGGGCTTGGTTTTGAGGAGCTGGCACTGATTGAACCATTGGCCATTGGCGCTCACGGGGTAAGGCGAGCGAGTATTAAACCGGGTGAGTATGTGCTGGTAATTGGCGCAGGCCCTATTGGCTTAGGTACAATGGAATTTGCCCGGATAGCAGGTGCTAAAGTAATAGCGTTGGATGTTAATGAAGAACGCCTTAACTTTTGCCGGGATGTAATCAAAGTAGATCATGCTGTAAACGCATTATCAGGCGATGTTCTGGAACAGCTAAAGGAAATCACTAGTGGTGACATGCCCACAGTAGTTATTGATGCGACCGGTAATCTTAAAGCTATTAACAATGCTTTTCAATATATGGCGCATGGTGGCCGGTATGTTTTAATCGGGTTGCAAAAAGGCGAGATCTGTTTTAGTCACCCTGAATTTCACAAAAGGGAAGCAACATTAATGAGCAGCAGAAACGCTACTGTCGTTGATTTTGAGCAGGTGATAAACTCGATTAGAAAAGGAGTTATCAGCCCTTTAAATTATATTACTCACCGGGTAGCATTTAACCAGGTTGAGCATGATTTTGAAAGTTGGTTAAAGCCGGAAACCAAAGTAATTAAAGCGATGGTTTCGATGGATAAGTAGTTTTGCTAAAATTGGCAACGATTTAGCTAATAACCTATAATATTCACGGCCAAATTATGCGGTACTTGCATGGGTATATAAACCTATGATAAGTTTTTTATACTATTTAAGCATTATATGAAGGTAGGTCTGTTTATTCCTTGTTATGTCGATCAATTTTATCCCGGTGCGGCTATAGCGTGCCTGCAATTACTGGAAAAATTAGGAGTTGATGTTGTTTATCCCAAAAATCAAACCTGCTGCGGGCAACCCATGGCAAATTCGGGATTTGAGCATTTAACGGGCGGCTGCAATGATCTATTCATCAAAAACTTTAGTGGGTTTGATTATGTAGTAGGCCCCTCTGGCAGTTGTGTTCTGCATTTAAAAGAACATCTGCACAATCACGATAATCCGGAGATTGCAACTACACTCAGCAATAAGCTTTATGAGTTTACATCCTTTTTAACTGATGTGTTAAAAGTTAAAACATTACCCGCCCGTTTTCCGCATAAAGTGGGTGTACATCAAAGTTGCCACGGTCAGCGCGGATTGCATCTGTCGCAAATGACTGAGTTGGTTGCCCCCGAATTTTCAAAGCCAGGAAGTTTGCTAAATATGGTAAAGGATATTGAACTTGTACCATTAAACCGTAAAGACGAATGCTGCGGCTTTGGCGGTACTTTTTGCGTTGCAGAAGAAGCTGTATCATCCAAAATGGGAAAAGATAGGGTAGAGGATCATTTGCATAATGGCGCTGAGTACATCACCGGGGTTGATATGTCGTGCCTGATGCATATGGAAGGGATATTGCACAGGCAAGGCAGTAAAGTAAAAGTATTACATATAGCTGAAATACTCAACGGTGAATAGGTAAGATCGAAACAATAATTAATGATACTACATTGAGCGAAATACAAAATACAACCAATCATGCGGACTTAGCTGAAGTTTTTAATAACGATGAAGCACGTGTAGACTGGCATGATGAAACCTTGTGGTGGATAAGATCAAAGAGAGATGTCGCGGTAAATAAAATAAGCAATTGGGAAGTACTGCGTGAAACGGCTTCACAAATTAAACATAACGTTCTTTCAAACCTGAACAATTACTTGCAACAGTTTGAAAGTAATGCCTTATCAAATGGCATAACTGTACATTGGGCAGCTGATGCTAAAGAACATAACCAAATAGTACTTTCTATATTAGAAAAGCATTCTATCGGCCAGATGGTAAAAAGCAAATCGATGCTTACCGAAGAATGTCATTTAAACGATTTTCTTGAAGCTAATGGGATCAATGTGATTGATTCTGACTTGGGCGAACGCATTGTTCAATTGGCAAAAGAAATGCCCAGCCATATCGTATTACCCTGTATCCATAAGAAAAAGGAAGAAATAGGCGAGCTGTTCCATCAGCATTTGGGTACACCTGCAGGCAATGCTGATCCGCAATTTTTAACTGAAACTGCAAGGCAGCATCTAAGAGATACTTTTTTAACCCGGAGAGCCGCTTTAACCGGCGTAAATTTCGCAATTGCCGAAACTGGTGAATTTGTAGTTTGCACTAACGAAGGCAATGCGGACATGGGCGCACACCTTGCCGATGTGCACATTGCCAGCATGGGCATAGAAAAGATCATACCTGAAAGAAAACATCTTGGCGTGTTCCTGCGCTTGCTTACACGCAGTGCGACAGGACAGCCGATAACAACTTATTCGAGCCATTTTAAAAGGCCGAATAAAGGTAAAGAGATGCACATTATCATTGTGGATAATGGCCGCAGCATACAACTTGGTCGTGAAGATTTCAGGAACTCTCTAAAATGTATTCGTTGCGGGGCATGTATGAATACTTGTCCGGTTTATCGTCGTAGTGGTGGGCATAGTTATCATAACGCCATATCAGGGCCAATAGGTTCAATCCTGGCGCCAAACCTCGATATGGAAAAATATGCCGATCTGCCATTTGCATCAACCTTATGCGGCTCTTGTACAAATGTTTGCCCGGTAAAAATTGACATCCACCAACAATTGTATAAATGGCGGCAAGTGATTGTAAAGAACGGCTATGTGCCTGCGGCCAAAAAAGCATCTATGCAGATCATGGACTGGACTTTATCATCACCTACAGCTTATCACACTGCCGGAAAGGCGGGGCGCTTTGTTTTAAAATATGCGCCGTTTATGGTAAACAATAAGTTAAACCCATGGTATAAACACCGTGATATGCCCGAGCCACCAAAAGAATCATTCGGCGAATGGTATAAAAAGAACAGGAAGTAATTAGAAGTATGACGAGCAGAGAAAGAATATTATCAGCTGTTAAAGCTAACCAACCGGAGCTGGCAACTTTGCCGGATGTTGATTTTTTGCTTCAGGAGGATATTGATGTACCTGAAAAGTTTATCGCAGCGTTAACCGCAATCGGTGGGCAGGTAGTTAGTGTTGAAAATCATGCTACTATCAAAGCCTTTATAGATGAGAACTTTGAGCAGCCGTCCCGCAAAATAACAACTGTATCTGAACTCGGAGATATTGCAGAATATATGGAAGATAACAGCGCCGAGCCCCACTCTTTGGAAAACGTTGATTACGCGATAATACAAGCAGATCTGGCTGTCGCTGAAAATGGTGCGATATGGGTTAGTGAAGACAAAATACGTACACGTGTTTTACCTTTCATTACTCAATATTTAGCTGTAATTGTAAGGCGAGAAGACATCGTGCCAACCATGCATCAGGCGTACAATAAAATAGGCTCGAACGATTATGGTTTCGCTACATTCATCGCTGGCCCTTCTAAGACAGCTGATATTGAGCAATCGCTGGTACTTGGTGCCCACGGGGCTCGCAGCATGACTGTTTTTTTAATGCCCTAATAAACGTTTATTGCACATTATAATTCCAGTCATCAGTACGGAATGATGATACCGGCAAACCATCGGTACCAAACAAATCGCCAATAACAAAGTCTTTAAAGGCATACCTTACAGCTACAGGTTCTTTAACCATATCGCTGCTAACGGTTACCGAGCCACCGGTTATCTGCGCCTTTGCAGGATAAAAATGCTTATCAGCACCCGCAATTTCAAAAGTGTTCATTTCCTTTAAAAAGGATGTAAGCCCATTAGCGGCATTTTTAAACTTAATGACAGCTGAGTTGCCTTTTATAGCAAAGGAATCATAAGCGGGGCTCTGATAGCCGAATCCTTTGAAATTATAGGTTTTTCCCAACGCCAAATACGCTAACCGTTCGCCAGCCTGTTGCTTGTGCGGTGGGTGAATGGTGGCTTGTTCGCCTATATCCATTAATACGGCCATGCCTGCATTGGGTATCTTATCCTCGTCCAAACGCTGCACATCCCGCAAAAACGCGGAATTATATTTACCTCCTTTATTGTAAGGTGGCAGCTGTGCATAATCATAAGGCGCTATCTGCGCATAGTAAAATGGAAAATCTCCCGCTTCCCATTTGGTACGTAAGGTTTTCACAAACGTAACAAACAGCGAATCATATTGTGCCGGGTTATCATAGTTTGATTCGCCCTGATACCAGATAGTGCCTTTAATGCCAAATCCTATAATGGGTTGCAGCATGGCATTGTAAAGGGTAGTCGGTGTGCGACTAACTTCTTTGATAGAGTCGGTAGGAGTAGGAATCTTTATTTCAGGAAATGCTTTTAAAGTTTCCGGATCCATCCAGGCTTGTATAGATGATCCTGCATAATTACAACTGATAAGTCCGATTGGAACGTTTAATATTTTGCTAAGTAATCTGCCAAAGTAATAACCTGTAGCGCTAAATTTTGCAACACTCTCGGGTGATGCAGCTAACCAATGGCTTTGTTTAATATCCTGTTGTAAAGTTGTTTTTGATCCCCTCGGTACGGTAAATAAACGAATATTAGGATTGGTTGAGTTCAATATCGCTTCGTTTGAATTTAAAATAGGCTGACTTTTATAACCTTTCATAGGTATTTCCATATTGGATTGCCCTGCACATACCCAAACCTCGCCAATTAACACATCAGTCAATATTAAAGGCTTTCCATCGCTTACAGTCACCTTAAATGGGCCACCGGCAACAGGTGTGGCAATTTTTACCATGAATCTTCCAGAGGCATCAGCTACGGTATGATATATTTTCTTATCCCATGTGGTTGATACGGAAATATGGCTTCCGGCCTTGTCCCAACCCCAAACAGGTACATTAGCTTGCTGCTGTAAAACCATGTCGTCGGTAAATAAATTGGCCAGTTTCACCTGGGCGTTAGACTTATTACATAAAGACATAAAACATAAGAATGCGCTAACAGATAGTATTAAATATCGAGATCTCATTTGTTGTTTGATTGAATATTTATATTGGTTTTTGGCAATTCTTGTCGCGAATTATACCCTCGGAGAAACTATAATTTGGTTGCCTTGTTCAAATATAAATTATCTTTTTTTGATTGTTGATGCAATGGTTTACAACAAGATAAAATCGTACATTCATTGGATAATGTATTTTAATTAAAGGTGGTAATTGTAAATAACTTTACGATAATAAACACGGGTAACCGTTAACCAATAGCATATAAAACCTTTAAATTAAATTCATGAAAGCTAATTCCCTTTTTACAGGACTTATTGTACTCCTGTTTTCCGTTAACTGTATGGCGCAAAACGCCGATGGTGGAAAACAGAAGCCAAAATCAGATCCTACTTCAAAAGCAACTCAATTTGTAGCGGCGCTTCATTTGGATGATACCGTGAAGGCGTCAAAAGTAACCGATCTGATCAAGGCGCATCTTAGCACAGTGATGGACTGGCATAATGCGCATGATTATACTTTGGTACCCGAAGGCCTTAATCCAACTACCGGCAAAGCCTTTAGTAAACTCGATCGTCAGTTTATTATCGATTCTACAATCCCTAAAACTGTTCACGAAACCCTGATGACTGGCCTGCACCAATATTTGACAGATGAACAAGTAGAGCTGATACTCGACAAATACACTATTGGGAAAGTAGCTTTTACCATGAATGGTTATAAAAGCATTGTGCCAAATATGACCCCGGTAGAAGAAACGTTTGTGTTAACCAACCTTAAACTGGCGCGTGAGCAGGCTATCGATTATAAAAACATTGATGAGATTTCACTGGTTTTCAAGATCTACAAAACCAAGATAGAAGAGTATTTCACCAATAACGGTAGAAATTGGAAAGCGATGTTCAAAGCCTACGCCGATCAGCAAATCGCAAAAAAGGCAAGTGATAAAACGCCAGCTACAGATAAAGAATAATTATATGGCAGTATGCTGCGGAGTGGAATAATATTTCAACTCGATAATATCCGCAGGTAATGTTTTACTATTCCAGTTTCGGTGTATGGCTATGGCAGCTCCCACTGCTGTAGCCTGCGCCATTGACGCTGCAAAAACTTCCAATTCAGGAAAGGCTTTGGCCAGTAGATTCATGTAGATGGAGTTTTTACTGAACCCGCCATCAACAAATATGCGGCTTACCTTGGTGTCTTTTAACGCAAGCTTGGTTGATTGATATTGCTGCTCCATAATATCAATAATTAGCTGATGATAAGCTTCAGTATGGTTTGCAAACGCACTAAGATCACGGTTAACGAATGCGGACTGATGTCTTGACCCTTGAATTTGATTATCGCTGCGATCGATTGATTTTTGTATGATAGTCGGGTCGTATTCAACATTTTTCAATATAGATGTATTGACATTGAAATGTGAAGCGATGCGTTTTACTTGTAACTCATGTTCATTCCCCGCGAATAACCGGGATGCCTTTACTGGTGATCCTTTGTATTGCATATAGCAAAGGCAATCATTCGCCAGTTCTTCGTCAGTAATAGGCGAGTGATTAAAGGGGTTTAAGCTGATACACCAGGTGCCTGTACTAATTAATATAAAAGGCTCGCTAAAGTTTACCAGGTAGGGTATAAGCGCGGCAGAACTGTCATGCAAACCAACACCTATCGGTATGTCATTGCCGAATTTATTTGCCGTAAATGTACCGTTTGATGGTATAATTGGAGCAAATTTTTCGGTAAGGCCTTCCGCATATACCCAGTAATGGTAGTCGTTTTTTTCAAAGTCCCATAAACCGGTATGGCAGCCAATGCTGGTGATATCGGTACAAGGTTTGCCGGATAGCAGGTAACTCAAATATTGTGGCAGGTGCAGGCTGTATTGGATCTGATTAAACAGTTGCGGGTTTGTATGTTTGATGCGATATAGCTGCATCCCCGAGTTCAAATTTCCTAATACTGGTGAGCAGGTTTCCCGTGCAAGTTTGGTTTCGCCACCGTAAGTTTTATAGAACTTTTCTTTCAGGTCTTCCGGAAATTCTTTCAGGTAATTGTATAAAGGTGCAACCGGTTTCCCGGCTGCATTTATATGTACAAAACTTGCTCCATAGGTGGAGAAGTTTATAGCCTTTACCTCAAATTCGGTTAATTTAAATACTTCGCGAAGCGATTCAAATACCGATAGTTCCAGGCTTTCCAAATTCTCGCATGGATCGCCATCTTCATCAACCGTTTCAATAAAACGTGCTGATTTTTCATAAACAATATGGTAATTCTCATCAAAAAGAAAAAGCTTTTTGTTGGTTTTACCCACATCAAATATGGCTATTACTGGTATGGCGCTCATTTTAATTATAAGCCTGTGGCAACTGTTTTTAATCCGCGTTCTTTTATCAAATGTTCCCTGATGTTTAGCTTGCGATATGCGTTAATAGGATCTAAAGCCCCGCCATTACGCAATGATGCCTCAGCAACCAATGAACGAACATCGGTACGATAAGCCTGTTGTAATATCTCCTGAGCCAGTGCTACATCGTTATTGTTTTGAGCAGCTACTAAAGCAGCTTTATCTACTAACAAAGCTTGCGCATAAGCTATTTTAATGGCCTGTACCGATTGCAGCAAGTCTTCAATAGGATCTTTTATATTGTGTGATGCATCGATCATCCAGCCTATGGAAGTAGCATGATCCATGCCACGGGCATCCATACCTTCCACCAGCTCATTAAATATCAGGAATAGTTGGTATGGGTTGATACTGCCTACAGTCAAATCATCATCGCCGTATTTGGAATCGTTGAAATGGAAACCGGCTAGTTTGCCTTCCATTAACAATAATGAAACGATCTGTTCAATATTAGTCCCCTGCAAATGGTGACCTAAATCAACCAGTGTTTGTGCTTTGGTACCTAGTTTGGATGACAATAAGTAAGATTGCCCCCAGTCACCAATAGTGGTTGAGTAAAAATTAGGCTCGTAAGGTTTATACTCTACCCATATTTTCCAATCATCTGGCAAAGCCGCGTAGATCTCCTGTAAGCTTTCCAATGTATTTTGGAATGCATTGCGAAAATTTAATTGTCCCGGGAAGTTTGATCCGTCTGATAACCAAACAGACAAGACTTTGGAATCCAGCTGCTTGCCGTATTTAATCACCTCGATATTATGTTCAACAGCCTGTTTGCGAACAGCTTTATCTACATGGTGTAATGAGCCAAACTTGTAGCTCAGTTTTTGATCTTTTTGATCCTGAAAAGTATTGGAGTTTACCGCATCAAAATGCAGACCATTTTGCGCAGCTAATGCTTTAATAGCGGCTGCATTATCAGGAATATCCCATGGAATATGCAAGGAGATGGAATTGCTGGATTTATTTAACGCGTGTATAACACCCACATCTTCGATTTTTTCTTCCAAACTTCTTGGTTCACCTCCCCCGGAAAAACGACCAAAACGGGTGCCGCCTGTACCCAAAGCCCAACTTGGTATAGCGATGTTGAATACACCTAATTTTTTAAGTACCTCATCAATATTCGCCACATCTGCTGCGATGCTTTCAAACTTGCGATGGTGCTTTTCTGCTTGCTGATGGTTCAATTCATCAACAGTATATTTTTCTATTTGCATCTCGGTATAATTTAGTAAGCCGGTGGTTAGCCGGCCTTATTGGTTTATCGGTTTTGGCTTTCGCCTTTCAACTTTATACTTTTGATTTGAATCTATCTTACAAATCCCGCTGCAACACCGCCATCAACGTTGATCACATTCCCGGTTGATTTGTTTAACAAACCACCCGTTAAAGCAAAACAAGCGTTGGCAATATCAACAGGCAAAATAATCTCGTTCAGTAATGTTCTTTTAGCGTAGTAGGCTGGTAATTCGGCAACAGTAATGCCATAAGCCTTAGCACGGCCTTCGGCCCATCCGCCTGCCCATATATTGCTATCGCTGATCACTGCATCAGGGTTGATCACATTTACTCGGATATGATCAGGTCCAAGTTCAGCGGCATTTAACCGGCTTAGGTGCAGTTGTGCAGCTTTTGCACTACCATAACCTGCATTATTAGGTCCGCTTACTAAGGCGTTTTTACTTACAATGTTGATGATGTCGCCACCTATCGCCTGTTTCTTCATTACGGCTACGGCAGCTTGTGTAACCAGGAACTGGCCTTTTACCAACACATCATACAACAAGTCCCAATCTTTCTCGGTATGGTCAGCGATTGTTTTGGAGATAGAAAGGCCTGCGTTGTTTACAATTAAATCTACCCCACCAAAAGCTAAGATAGCTGTGGCAATGGCTTCTTGTATTTCGCCTGCATTGGTTACATCTAATGTAGCCGTAGTATAGGCATCTTTGCCATAAGCTTGTTTAAATTCGTCGCCTGCGCTTTGTAAGCGTTCAGCATTCATGTCATTTAACACAACAACGGCACCTTCTTCTACAAATTTCTTAGCGATAGCCTTACCTATTCCACCTGCACTGCCGGTAATTAAAGCCACACGGCCTGATAATGCTTTTGGTTTTGGCATGCGCGATAGTTTGGCTTCTTCCAATAACCAGTATTCAATATCAAAAGCTTCCTGACGAGGCAATGAGGTGTATTCAGAGATTGCTTCAGCGCCTTTCATTACATTAATGGCGTTGATATAGAATTCAGCTGCTACACGAGCGGTTTGTTTGTCTTTAGCAAAGGTAAACATACCTACGCCCGGATAAAGTATCACTACCGGGTTAGCATCACGTATCGCTGGACTGTTAGGGTGTTTACAAGTGTTATAATAGTCTTCGTACATTTTGCGGTAAGCTTCAAATGCAGGGGTTAATTTTGCTTTGATGGCATCAACATCCGACAGGTCGTCGCCTGCTTTTATTTCCAATACCAGTGGACTGATCTTGGTGCGCAAAAAGTGATCCGGGCAACTGGTTCCCAATGGAGCCAGGCGTTCCAGATCATTGGAGTTGATATATTCCAATACCCTTGCATCATCTGTAAAATGACCGATCATTTGTGTTTTTGATGAACAAAAACCACGCAGGATAGGGGCTAAGGCTACCGCCTGTTTTTTACGGTCTGTTTCAGGTAAGCTATCTATCCTCTTACCACCGAATGCCGCGCCTTTCTTTTTATAATTTTCTTCTAAATATTCCGCGCATTTCTCTATTACCTCAAGTGTGTTGATATAGCTTTCGTATGCAGTATCACCCCAGGTAAATAAACCATGGGAACCTAACATAATACCACGGATATTTGGATTGGCATCTAAACAAGCTTTGAGCTGCAAGCCTAAATCAAAACCCGGGCGCTGCCAGTCAACCCAACCAATTGCACCTTCAAATAATTCTTTGGTGATCTTTTCCCCATCTTTTGCTGCCGCGATAGCAATAGCCGCGTCAGGGTGCAGGTGGTCAATATGCTTAAAAGGTAAAAAGCCATGCAGCGGCGTATCAATTGATGGCGCTTTTGAGTTCAAATCAAAAATGCTGTGGTTAAATAATTCCACCATCTCATCCTCAAACTCAATACCACGGTAAACGTTTTTCAGGCTTCTTAAACGATCAACGTATAAAGCGGCTAACCCGCTCTTTTTAAGTGTCCCGATGTCGCCACCGGAGCCTTTGATCCACATTACTTCCACTTCTTTTCCTGTTAACGGATCCTTATCCATTACCTTGCATGAAGTATTGCCGCCGCCATAATTGGTTAGACGCAAATCGGCACCTAAAAGGTTCGACCGATAGATAAGTAATGCTACCTCATCGCCTGCTAATTCGGCTGCTTTGCCATCATCCCATAAATAACTTACATGCTTAAATTGTGTTGTGCTGGTAGACATATGTTTTACTATTGAATTGTTGAACTATATATTGATATTATTTACTATTAATTGCTGTAATCTCCTGATCCTTAATAGAGTTTCCTTTTCCTACTATTAAAACCGAAAGAATAATAACCAGTATACCTATAATAACGGTTGTAAGTGCTTTTTTGCTTACGCCTTTCCATTCTTTTAACACTAAACCCCAGGCGTTCGCTATAAGGATGATAAAAGCCATGTGCAATATCCATGAGCTGGCGCCATTGCCCATCCTGCTTTCGCCCATACCATAAAAAAAGAATTGCAGAAACCAGGTAGTACCCGCTAACGCGCAAAAGATGTAGTTTCTTAATAGCGGCGCTTTTTTATCGGTATAGTCGGCAAAGGTTTTGTTGCGGGCATTTAATACCATGCACCAGATGAAGTTGGTGGTTAGTCCTCCCCATAAAATGATGATATAAACGACATTGTTTTGAAATAGGAAATTCCCCTGCCCGTGATGGGCTGCCATCCATATCGCATTGGCAGAATCAGCCATGGTTTTACCTGCTTCTATACCAAAGTTAAAGCATGCGCTTAGTACGCCGGATACGATAGCGACTGCTATGCCTAATCCAAAACGGTAATCTTTATTATCTTCCACATCAGCCTGACCTGCGGAAAGTTCTTTTTCTTTCATGGTGCCCGCCCAGCCGCAGATGATGATGCCAACTACGGTAAGCCCGATACCCAATAATACCAATTGCCCCCAATGGGTGCTTGCCAAAGTAGTTATCGAATCTTTGCCATCTTTTGGAAAGAAGTTATAATAAACAGATGGGATCAATGATCCGAATACGGCGCATAGGCCTAATATGATGGTACTGCCCAATGATACGCCTAAGTAGCGGACGCCTAGACCATAGGTTAACCCGCCAATGCCCCAAAGCAGACCAAAAAAGTAGGTGAGTAGTAAGATATTACCACTTGTATCATGTATAATTTCGGTAAAATGGGGGATGGTTAGCCATGCAGCCAGCGGTGGTACAATTAGCCACGAGAAAATACCACCAACTATCCAGTAGCTTTCCCAAGCCCAACGCTTTACTTTTTTATAGGGTATATAAAAACTGCCCGATGCGAAGCCGCCTATAAAATGAAAAATAACACCAAAAATAACTTGCATGAAAATAATAGGTTAATTGGTAAGCAATGCCACTAATTTAGGAAATCAAAAATCAACAACTGTTATGTACTGTACTGTACACGGATACGACAAAAAGGATACTATTATTTATTATTTTCTTAATAAATCGCTCAGTCGTGCTATCTAACTTATTTTTATAAAAACATTCCAAAATTGCTTAAAAAAGTCTTTTTCATATTACCCAAAACTATTATTATATGCCTTTTATTTGTGATGAAAGGTTATCATTGTTTTATGATATATTATCATCAGAGTGCATGTGTTTTTGATAAAAAAGCAGTTTTAAGATAAAATATTCATAATTATTAGCCTATAGTACATCTTTATTCCGTTTGGTTTCCAGCCAGCCGCTGTATAACAAATTTTTATTCAATACAGGTTTAGGGAAGAAGAGGCTTGCAACGTATCCAACAATAATTACCACAAAGTGGCTGTAAACGCCAAGCATCAACTTGTTATGGGTAAAGTTGTATTTGCCCAGGTCAAGCAACAGGACTTTATCGGGACCCGTTCCTATTTTGGTTGATGTTAAAAAAGCGTAAGCGGTAAAAATAATACAGGCAATTATGCCGATGGTAACGCCTTGCCGGTTAGCTCGTGCACTAAATAAGCCTAACAAAAATATGCCGGCAATCCCGCCCGAAAATATGGCATATAGGGTAAACACAATACCCAGTACACCTTCTTCACCTGCATTAAGGTATAAAGCGGCAATCAATAGCGAACCAATTCCTGCAAATAAAACTATCCATTTACCTGCTTTGAGGTATTCTTTATCGGTACGGTTTGGATAAAATCGTTTGTAATAATCTTCAACCCCAACTGCTGCCAGGCAATTCAAGTCTGCTCCCAAACTACAAACCCCTGCAGAAACCAGTGAAGCAATAATAAGCCCAACAACACCCGTAGGTATTTTACTAACTATAAAATAAGGGAAAATAGCATCAGCACGTATCCCCGCGGGTAGCGGGTTTTGTTTAAAGTAAACAAAAAGCGCGGTGCCTATAAACATAAAAAGCGCCCATACAGGTACTAATAAAAACACACCCATTAATGATGCCCTTATGGCTGATTTATCCGATTTGGCGGTTAAATACCGTTGCACAATGGTTTGATCAGTACCGTATTTTTGTATGCCATAAAATATACCGTTTATCGCCATTACAATAAACGTAAGCTTTTTTAGGTCGAAATTGTATGGCCCAAATCCGGTTCGGCCATTTTCTTTGGCGATATGCCACACCTCGGCGGGGCCGCCATGTACCGAGTAAAGGATCATCACAAGGCAAGCGATACCACAGCCAAATAGCATAAAGCCTTGTATTACATCAAGCCATATCACCGCTTCGATACCACCTAATAAAGCAAGAATGATAATTACTACACCAATTATTGAAATAATGATCAAGGTATTCACGCCCGTCATATTGGCAAGAGCAAGTGCTAAAAGGAAAAATACAGTCCCCATTTTTGAAAAATGAGTTAACACAAAACCTAATGAACTATAATACCTTGCAAAAACGCCGAAACGCTTCTCGAAATACTCATAAGTGCTTAATCCGATGACCTTCCGGTACAAAGGAACAATAAACCATATCATGCTGAGCAGCACAATGGGCACCATCATTCCCTGTACTAACAATATCCAGTTGGATGAATAACCTTCGCCGGGATAAGCTAAAAAGGTAATGCTGCTTATTAGTGTAGCCAGTATAGAAAACCCTATGGCCCACGATGGTATTTTACCATTTGCTGCAAAATAGCTTTGGGTTGTTTTTTGTTTTTTTGAAAACCTGAACCCGAAATACACAGTAATGCATAAAAAACCAGCAATGATAATATAGTCGGGAATATGCAGGTGCGCTGTATTCATTTATCGAATATAGGATAAGAATTAGAAATTCCAGATATAAGCAGGCCAATCATAGCTGCCGGGTTTAAGCGTTAAGAAAAGATCATCAACGGCATCAACCTTCATCTTAATTACACCCGGGCCAAGTTCCCCGATCGGAAAGAATCTATCAAAATTTAAACGGTTTATAATGGCTGCTGCTGTTGAACCGCCTTCAACCAACAACTCTTTTATAGCTACTTGCTTAAATACCTTTTCAACCACTATTGCCTTTTTAACACGCAAACCCGCGGCAGTTATTGTATGGGCCTCGGTGGTGCTAACATCAATTGCTATAATGGCTTTTTTGTGTTTATTTAATAGCGATACTATTTCGCTTGCCCATTCATCAAAAAGAGTATCGCTTGGGTTAACAGAAAGCACAATATCAAGTGGCATATAGCTTACCGGGCCGCCGCTATCAAGCACCTTTTTAATTGATCTTCTGCTTTTGTCGTATGTGCTTCCGCACACAAACAAGGCAGGTGTTTCAACTTCAGCTGAATATGTACCTGCTTCAGTACCCTGTTTTTGCTTAAGCGATTCCAGTAACGATATAAATAAACCCGCTCCGCCTGCTAATAAAGTATCCTTATCAGCTTTATTTATCCATTGCCTTAAATCCTCAGGGGTTAAGCTTTCACCAACGGTTATGCCTTGTTCGGGTATTTTTGCGTCACATTTGCCTATAAATAAATCGTCTTTATCAACTCTCAGCATATGATGAACATTGCTGCTGGTTACCGGAAATTCCGGATCATGTGCGAAACTGGTTAAGTGTATAAGTTCGTTATTAATGAAATATTTTCCATTGGTTAATGTACGCCCAAATGCAGGATTCGCAGGTACCAGCAATGCTTTTTCTAAACCTAATTGCTGTAAGTGTACATTAATTTCGCTGACTACATAGCCGCGTAAAACTGAATCTACTTTTTTAAAGATGATTTCAGGATTGATGTCTTTTATCAATCCTGTTACCGCTTCCATTACCTTTAGCGCATTTGCTTCGGGCATGGAGCGTGTATCTGTAGCAACAATTAACAGGTCCGCTTTTGAGGCGGCATTAATCGCCGTTACAATTTCTATAGTCAAATTATACCTCAACCCCAAGCCGCCTAACTCGGCAGCACCGGTTAAATCATCTGCAATAACAACTATCATCAAACTATAATTTGCTTTCTATAAGTACTCAATTGAACAGCCGATTCAATAGCTAATGTCATGGCGTCAGCGCTGGCTATTCCCTTGCCTGCTATTTCAAACGCGGTACCATGGTCAACTGATGTGCGTATGATAGGCAAACCTAATGTAATATTTACACCCTTAACGCTCGCCATTTGTTTTTTCTCCGCATCCCATTTAAAGCCCGAAAGTTTAAAAGGTATATGACCCTGGTCATGATACATGGCCACCACGCCACCATATGCACCGGTTGCCGCTTTGGCAAATAGAGTATCCGGCGGAACAGGGCCCTCCACATCGTATCCACGTAATCTGGCTTCTTCTACAGCCGGTAATATTTCTTCCGCGTCTTCAGTGCCAAATAAGCCGCTATCACCAGCGTGGGGATTAAGTCCTGCTATGCCTATTTTACGATTAGTTTCGCCTAGGCTTATCAATCCGTTAAATAAAAGCTCAACTACCTCTAATATTCTCTCCTTTTTTACCAGGTCGCAAGCTTGCCGTAAAGAAACATGGGTAGATACGTGGATCACTTTTAAATTATCCTCCACCAATAACATCGCGTACTTGCTGGTATTAGTAAAATGAGCGTATATTTCGGTATGCCCGGCAAAGTGGTGCCCGGCCTCGTTTATTGATTTTTTATTGATAGGCCCGGTAACGGTCGCGTCAATTTTACCAGCCATAGCCAGTTCAATAACCTTTTGTACCGCGCCAAAAGCTGCATTACCAGCCATTGCCGATACCTCGCCGAATACCAGCTTATCTAACTTAACATTTTGCAGATCAAAAACATCTATGTTTCCGAATTCAAACTTTGCATCACCAACGCTATTGATCGGATTGATCTTAGCATCAAGATTCAGGCGGTTTATAATATCATTAAATACATCTGCATCACCCACCAGCAGTGGTTTGCAAATATCATATATGTGTTGGTTAAGTAAGGCTTTAATAGCTATCTCGGGGCCTATGCTCGCCGGATCGCCCATGGTTATGCCAATAATTGGTTTATCAAACATTAGTTCCGTTTTTTATCAATAGATTTTCCTTCTCCAATGTATGGCGAAGGTGTTTAAGTATTTTATTTCGCTCTTCATTCGCCAATGGATATAATGGCGGCATTACGAATTCATTACACAATCCAAGTTCCTGCATGCAAACTTTTAGCGCCCATAATGATTCGCCTAGTAGCTTGCCTTTTTGGTATACATCGCCCATTATGTCCGATAGTTTTTGAAGCTCTAGCGCTCTGTCATGATCGCCGCTTTTTACAGCCTTGTACAATTCATCATAAATATGCGGGCAAATATTACCGGTACTAGGCACAAGTCCATCGCTTCCGTTCATCAATGCTTTTGCTGATTTTGGTGCCCATCCTAAAAAGTGACAAAAATCCTCCCGCTCAGCCCATAATATCAGGGATTCATTCAGCCTTTCATCGCTACGTTCCGAATCTTTTGTGCCGATGATGTTTTCGTGGGCACTTAGTTCATCAATTATATTTAAAGGGATAGACATCCGGGTAGTAACCGGGATATTGTATATGATTACCGGGCCGGGCACCTGGTTTGCCAATTGCTCAAAATAGGTGAGCATCTGATAATCCGACAGGTTGTAATAAGAAGGTAACGTCGCAGCCACAGCATCTACGCCATTGTCAAAGCCAATTTTTGCAAGCGTTACAGATTCTTCAAGGCAATTAGCGCTGATACCGGCGTACAATACATCCCTGTTTGATTTTAACTTTGATGCCGCGATTATATATTCTTTTTTTAGACTGAGGGGTAAAGAGGTGGATTCACCAGTTGTGCCGTTTATAAAAGGCATAACATGGTTCTTATGAAAATAATGAAACATTTTCTCTATCGCTCTATGATCCAGCTTTAGGTTTTTAGTCAGGGGCGTAACAGCCGGAACTATAATTCCTTTATATTTTTGTTTATTATTCATGCTGTTTTAATACGCTTCATTGTAAATATCTATCGCATCCTCTTCGCTTATATGGCGGGGATTGTTTTTTAACAGGCGTTGTATTTTTAATGCGTCTTTCGCCATGGTTGGTATAGCACTTTGAGGAATGTCAAGATCCCTTAACCGTGCAATTACCTTACACTCTGTTATTAATTCCTTTATTTTTTCGATACCTTTTTTCGCAGTATCGTAGTCGTTAGCTCCTTTTGTACAACCCAAAGCCAAAGCCACATTGGCATACCGTTCAGGTGCTTCTACCATATTATACGCCATTACATATGGCAGCAGCAGTGCGTTAGAAAGCCCATGCGCCAAATGAAAAGTGCTACCTAGCGGATAGGATAGGGCATGTACCCCGGCGGTATTTACAGGACCCAGGCAAAAACCTCCTAATAGGCTACCCATGGCAACCTGGTAACGTGCATTTTCATCTTCTCCGTTTTTAACGGCCTGTACAAGATTAGCCGCGATAAGGCGCATCCCTTCCAATGCATATACATCAATAAAAGGATGGGAAAACTTATTTGTATAAGCTTCCATGCAATGCGTCAAAGCATCAAGGCCGGTTGCCGCTGTAACAGAAGGCGGAACACTTATGGTTAAAAGCGGGTCGACATAAACAATATCAGGTACAAGGTATGGGCTGATGATCCCCTTTTTCTGGCCGTCGCTATCATCAACTAAAATAGCATTTGGTGAGACCTCACTACCTGTACCCGATGTGGCAGGTACACATATTAACTTCTTGCTTCGGCCTTTTAAAAAGCCTGAGCCAACTATTTCGTTAATCGATTGATCGTTATTCAATTGGGCGGCAACTAATTTGGCAACATCCAATACACTGCCGCCACCAATGCCAATGATAATGTCAGGCGCATGTTTTTTTGCTTCTGCCAGTAAGTTTTCAAAGTCGGTAAATGTTGGTTCTTGCTGGATGTCGGTATTGATGGACACCGAAATGCTATTCGCTCTTAGTTGTTCTGCAAATTGTTGTAATACAGCAAGTAACGGCTCTATGGTTATAATAAAAGCATTATTGCATCCGGTATTGATTATTTCGGCAGGTAAATCAGCCAGTGAACCGTTAGCGAAAACCAGTTTACCAGGGAAATAAACAGAAAGAGGTGGGGTATTAGTTATAATCATATATTATCTGTCTGTGTATTCGATGTATTGGTTAGTTAAAATTATTAAAAGCATGTATTCTAAAATTATTGATATAAATATGTCACTTTACCACTTATCGCGATAATAATATCTGATATAATTATCATATTTTATTTTAGAAATTTAGGTTCCTCATGTATCCCGCAAAAACACCTTCGCAATAATAAAATGTTTGCTGAAATACTCGATCCGTGTTTTATCCCCTTGTACAGCATTCGTTGTTATTTGCAAAAATGTAAACCGGTAACATTTTAGTTACGGCTTAGATTTAATAAAACAAATGTATTAAAGCGCGCTATTTGCATGTTGTATAATTTGTTCAAGTAATTGTATGATATTGCCATTTCTGTTGTGGAGTTAATTTGCCAAATGTTTTTTTTGAGTATAAACGCAGAGGCTACAGCAAGCATTAAATAGCAATGAAGTAAATGGAAAATCGAGGTTTGTTTTGCTGTAATTAGCTGTAAAGGTGGCTGTTTACGATAACGTTAAAGTAAATATAGGTGGCCTAAAGCTTGTTGTTACGTTACTTCAGCAATACATTTGTATTTAAGTTAAGATATTATAAATAATATCAACCATAACTTAACAATAAACCAGTTAAGTTTCCTGATTTTAACCAAATAACCGAACAGATGACAGTAGTAAGAACTTTAGGGCAATTTATAATTGAACGGCAATCCGATTTTCCTTTTGCCAAAGGCGAATTATCAAGGTTGCTGCGCGACCTGGCAATCGCCGCGAAAATTGTTAACCGTGAAATTAATAAAGCAGGCTTGGTTGATATTTTAGGCGAAGCCGGCACTACCAATGTACAGGGTGAAGGGCAAAAGAAACTAGATATATACGCTAACGAGCAATTTATAGCAGCTTTGAAGAGTGGAGGTGAATGCTGTATCGTAGTATCGGAAGAGAATGACGAGTACGTTTATATTGATTCAGAAATTTCAAAAGACGCGAAGTATATAGTCGCTATTGATCCATTGGATGGTTCATCAAATATTGATGTGAATGTTGGTGTTGGTACCATATTTTCAATTTACAGGCGTAAATCAGTTAATGGAAAAGCTACTGAAGATGATGTTTTACAAAAAGGAACTCAACAGGTAGCTGCGGGTTACATTATTTATGGCTCATCAACCATGCTGGTTTATACTACAGGTAAAGGGGTTAACGGCTTTACACTTGACCCGTCAATCGGCGAGTTTTGCCTATCGCACCCAGATATGTCGATACCTAAAGATGGTATCATTTATTCTATCAATGAGGGCTATTACACGCATTTTCCCGATGGTGTAAAAAAATACATCAAATACTGCCAGGTGGAAGACAAAGCTACCAACAGGCCTTATACTTCGCGCTATACCGGCTCTATGGTTGCTGATCTGCATCGTAACATGATAAAAGGAGGAATATTTATTTACCCTTGTACAGCAAGTTCCATCAAAGGGAAGCTACGTTTGATTTACGAGTGTAACCCAATGGCGTTTATTATTGAGCAGGCTGGTGGCCGTGCATCCGATGGTTACAAAAGAACATTGGAGCTGGAAGTAAAAGAACTGCATCAACGCTCCCCAATTTTTATTGGCTCGGAAAATATGGTAAAGAAAGCTGAAGAATTCATGGCTTCATTCTCTCCGCAGGTAACCAAAAAAAACTTTGAAGGCGCTGTAGAGATACAATAACTAGTTAAGCTTATACCCCTATAAAAATCAATAATAAAAAAATAAACCCCTGGTAAGCATTAGCAAACCAGGGGTTTTGTTGTGATTAGGATAAGGGGTATTTAGTTTTTATAGCCTACCGGTATTACGGTATTTAATGGCACCAGACTATTTAAGTAAACTTCAATGTTGGTATAGCCACCTCCATTTTTAGCAGGTAATGCAGCGTCGCTGGGATCATGCGGGTTAAGGCCATGTTTAATTTCATAGGCATCCGGTATTCCATCATGATCCGAATCCTTGTAAGGTGTGCCTTTGTATTCAGGATAGCCGCCCACTTGCGAAATATCAGTTATAATTCCTTTTTTGTATGATGAATCAGGCAGACGGTGTTTAACCCATTTGTTGCCGTTATTATTATCGGTACCCTCCACATAAGCTATTTTGCCGGTTCTTACGTCGTTGATGATACGCTTATCAACAGCATCTCTTCTCGGTAAAAAACAGCCTACATTAGCCAAAACATAATCATATGCCTGTTTTGCAGATATAACTGTTATGGGCGCTATCGGGAAAGGTTTATTAACCCGGATGCTGTCGGTATATTTCCCCGCATCTGGCATTTCGCCAATTTGTATACCACCATCCCAGTTATTTTGGGTTACTTTATCATCACCTTCCATAATATTACCATTGGCATATACACGGCCAAATAAGCCCTTGCTTTCCGGCGATCTACCTGATTCTGGTTTTAATATCCTATGCCCAACTGGTTTCTTAATATCTGTAATAGGCCCTGGTTTGTAATAGTTGTTAAAAAAGTTAAATAGTGAATTGTTATCACCACCATCGGCGCTTCTATCCCACCAATTAAATATTACGTTGTCTACAAAGCCAAAATCGCCATACATACCCACAGAAGGGTTGCGGCTGATATTATTGGCCCAAAGATCGCGCATAAAGGTGCTGTTTAAGCCGCCAAGCGTACTTCCGAATGCATGGTTGTAGGTATCCAAACCCTCAGCAAACATGCAGTTTTGCATGGTAATATTTACCGTAGGTAATTTATCTCCTTTTTTACCCTGACGATTATAAACGTGCCTGTACATCGACATTACTTCATCCAAACCCCAGCTTCCTGAAACGTGGTCGACCATAATATTACCTATAGGGTTACCACCGAAAGCATCGTCCCTGCGGGTTACATCAGTAGCGCCTCTGCGGAAACGCACAAACCTTACCACTACATCGTGGGTATCTACCCAAACAGATTCACCTGCAATGCAAATTCCGTCGCCGGGTGCACTTTGTCCTTCAATACTTATATAAGGTGCCCTGATGCTGATAGGCTGGCTCAAATGAATTATACCGGCAACGTTAAATACTACTATTCTCGCTCCACCTTGTTCGCAGGCATCGCGAAGAGAGCCCGGTCCATAATCGTTCAGGTTGGTAACCTCGATTACCCTGCCACCACGACCACCGAATGAATACATACCGCCGCCTTCAGCACCCGGGAATGCAGGTATTTTGGCTTGTGGTAAATCTGATGGTTTTGCCGCCCATGGCACATATGGCTTTCCATTCTTTTCGTCTTTTTCTATGGCCGGCATGGCTTTTTCAAACGCCTTATCAGAACGTAGTTTCTCAATATTGTAAATAGAATCTGATTTTGCCTGCATAGCCGGTGGCACACGCGGGTATTGCGCCAAAGCAGTTTGACAGGTACAGGCAGCGCCCACTAAGGCAATCAAAGCAATGATGTTCCTTTTCATTTTTTTTAATTATAATTTGGTGATGGTTAACTGGCACATTGGTTATTAATACCGGTTACTGTTTATACAATTTATCAGACAATTAGGTTAAAATTATCATTCCAAATATGCGAACTACAAAAAGTCCTTTAGTATAGGATTTTTTCTAGCTGATATACAATTTTAGCATGTATGGCCTGTGCGCTTGTTTTTTAATGATAAATACCTATAAATTTACATTACTTATTAAGCCAATTATAATTTTCGGGATGTCAATTAATGTATATCTAAAATGAAGCTGAAGCCAATTTTTTTCACAATACTAATACTAAGCGCAAGCCTTTTCTGCGGGGCACAGCAAAAGAATATACTCACAACCGGTAAATTAAAAAGCTATATCAGCTATTTTAATTCTATCGATACAGAAACTGTAAAAAACTATATCACCAACGACCATGCTTCTGAATGGCTGGCAGATAACGTTCCACTTTTTGAATGCCCGGATTCAGCGATCGAGAAAATTTATTATTACCGCTGGTGGACATTCCGCAAGCACCTGGTAAAAACCCCGGATGGCTTTGTGTTTACAGAATTCATTACCAACGTAAACTGGGCAGGCGAATACAATACCGTTAGCAGCGCGCTGGGGCACCAGATATATGAAGGCCGCTGGCTGCGGGATCAGGAGTACATCAGGGATTATGTCAACTTTTGGTTATACGATGATCCTAAGCAAGCTAAACCACATCTGCATGCCTTTAGTAGTTGGTTAGATGACGCTGTTTATAATTTCTACCTAACCAATCTGGATAAGACATTCATCAAGCAATCTCTTCCGGCATTGGATAATGATTACCGCCAATGGGAAAGCGAGCATCAATTACCCAGCAAACTGTTTTGGCAGTATGATGTAAGGGATGCGATGGAAGAATCCATCAGTGGCGGCAGGCATGTAAAGAATATCCGCCCGACCATTAATAGCTATATGTTTGGCAATGCCAATGCTTTAGCTAAAATGGCTGCTATAACCGGGAACGACACGCTGAAAACCATCTACCAGCAAAAAGCCGCGCAGCTTAAGCAATTGGTACAGGATAGTTTGTGGGATGACAGCGCCAAATTCTTCGAGGTGAAAAAGCCAGATGGCCATTTTGCCGATGCCCGTGAAGAATTAGGATTTATCCCATGGTACTTTAACCTGCCAGATGATAAGGCAAAATATGCCGAACAATGGAAGCAGCTGCCTGATGTTAAAGGATTCAACGCGCCATGGGGCATAACCACAGCCGAAAGGCGCCATCCATTGTTCCGTACACATGGCAGCGGGCATGGTAGTGAGTGGGATGGGGCTATATGGCCATTTGCTACTACCCAAACATTAAAGGCATTGGCTAACCTGATTGATAATTATACCAATCATGATGATATGTCGGCGAAGGTTTTTTATGACCAGTTTCATAAATACGCTATGTCGCACATTAAGCGTGGTGTTCCTTATCTGGGGGAGTATCAGGATGAAAAAACTGGCTATTGGTTAAAGGGCGATAACCCAAGAAGCAGCTATTATAACCACTCCGGGTTCTGCGACCTGGTTATCAGCGATTTAATTGGGCTAAGACCAAGAGCTGATAATGTGCTCGAAATTGCTCCACTGATACCAAAAGGGCAATGGGCATGGTTCTGTCTGGATGATGTTGCATATCACGGTCACATCCTAACCATTCTGTGGGACGAAAAAGGATCTAAATATCACCACGGGGCAGGCTTTTTTGTGTATGTTGATGGCAAAGTCATCTACCACGGAACAGAGCTGAAAAAAGTAACCGTTAAGTTAAACTCATAAACCACTGTTATGCACTGTACCACGGCACATATGAAACAAGCGGTACAGTTGGTACACTTTTAGCCCCAAAAATGCCCGAAAAGTACCTAAAAAAGCAGTTTTTAACTCCTTATTTAGCCAGTTTTTGACCCAAAAGTGCTTAAATTAGGCCTTGAAAACATCAAAAAAAGCTCTTTTTTATTCGTTTTTTGGTGTTTTTTGATAAGAAATTATAGCTTTTAACCCGGAATTTCCGCCAAACTGAAACACCCATGCCATCCGATCAGGTTTAAATTTAATTAATCCTTTGATGATAACATAGTACAATAGCTTGAAAAAAATCAGCAGTATTTAATGCCGCAGGACTAATAGATTTGACTGTTTATAGAACCAAAAAGTATTTTAACCTAAGTTCATTTTTAATACCAATTTCTGCAATGTTTTGTTGCCCGAATATTTGCAAATCTTTTCATTGTGTTTGTACCTGTTAATCTATGAGGATCATATTTAATATTGTTTTCTGTACCTGTTTGTTTAGCACTCTTGTTTGTAAGGCAACTGGTATAAAACCAACCAAAAGCGTTACAGTAGTATTTTCCGGCTCAGCCCATGCACGTGTTAAGTACGGGGTGCAAAAATTAGAGCAGCAGTTAAAGTGGCAAGGTTACGCTGTAACGGAAAAAGCCAATCTTCAAAATAACGGCAGCACCATAATTATCGGGTTGTTAAATGATCCCCTAATCAAAAAGTATTATACTAAATGGCATATCCATCTAAACAAATTACCCGGTAAAGAGGGTTTTGCCATTAATGGAACTTCAGGTAATATAGTTATTGCCGGGGCAGATAATTCAGGTGCCTTATATGGTTGCCTTGAATTGGCAGACGAATTAAAATCAAACCACTCGCTCCCTGTAAATATCAACCAAATTGATCAGCCCGAAATGGTATTGCGCGGTGCCTGCATAGGGATTCAAAAACCCGAGCTATTACCCGGTCGTGGTACGTATGAATACCCTTATACCCCGCAAAATTTCCCATGGTTTTATGATAAGGCACTGTGGATTAAATATCTGGATTCGCTAGCTCAAAACCGTATGAATTCACTTTACTTATGGAGTGGTCACCCCTTTGCTTCGCTTGTTAAGGTAAAGGATTATCCTTATGCATTGGAGGTAGACGAAGCTACCTATGAAAAGAACGTAGACATATACAACTTCCTTACCCGCGAAGCTGATAAACGTGGTATATGGGTAATTCAGGGTTTTTACAACATCATCGTTTCCAAGCCTTTTGCCGATCATAATCACCTGAAAACACAAGATCGCAACCGTCATATCGTACCTATCATTGCTGATTATACCCGTAAATCTATTGCCGCGTTTGTACAAAAATACCCTAACGTAGGTTTGCTAGTAACATTAGGCGAAGCAATGGAGGGCGTAGGGCAGGATGATATTGATTGGTTCACTAAAACAATAATTCCGGGGGTAAAAGATGGGCTGCATGCCTTAGGTCGTACCGATGAACCGCCGATCGTTCTTCGCGCGCATGATACCGATGCGCCATCGGATATGAAATACGCCAAACCATTATACAGCAACCTGTATACCATGATCAAGTACAATGGTGAAGCTTTAACTACTTATACGCCGCATGGACCCTGGGTCGACCTGCACCAAACCCTAAGCAAACTTGGCCCTGTTGAAATTGAAAATGTGCACATTTTGGCTAACCTTGAGCCTTTCAGGTATGGATCAGATGATTTTATACAAAAATGCGTTCAGGCGATGCATAATACCGATAAATCAAACGGGATCCATATATACCCACAAGCATCTTACTGGGATTGGCCATATACCGCTGATAATACCTCGACACGTGAGTTAGAGATGGACAGGGACTGGATCTGGTACAAAGAATGGTCGCGCTATGCTTGGAATTGTCATCGTGATAGGAGCGAAGAAGTTAAGTATTGGTCACAACAATTATCCTCAAAATATGGCTGCGATTTTGAGCACGGCAAAGATATTTTAGATGCCTATGAACAATCCGGCGAGATTTCACCCAAGATATTAAGGCGTTTCGGTATCACCGATGGCAACCGTCAAACCATGACATTGGGCATGACTATGAACGAATTAGTCGACCCTGAAAAATATGGCCTATTCTCATTACTATACAATTCTGAGGGCCCTGAAGGAGAAATGTTAAGTGAATACGCCGCCAAAGAATGGAAACACCAGCCACACGTTGGCGAAACTCCGGTTAAGGTAATTAATGATATTATAGAAGAAGGCAACAACGCGGTAAAGGCTATTGATGCAGCCGATAAAGGTGTAACTATTGATAAAGCAGAGTTTGACCGCCTTAAAAACGATATGTATTGTTATAACGCCATGGCCAATTCCTACGCGCATAAAGCAAAAGCGGCATTATGGGTACTGCGTTACAAATATTCTGATGATGTTAGTGATTTGGATAAAGCTTTGCCTGAATTGCAGATCAGTTTGAATTATTACCAGCAATTAGTAGATCTTACCAAAACCGCTTATTTGTATGCCAACAGTATGCAAACCAAGCAACGCAAAATCCCGGTAGGGGGCAACGATGGTAAAAATAAAACCTGGGTTGAGCTGTTACCACTATACCAAAAGGAGTTAAACAATTTTAAGCGAAATATCGATTCCCTTAAAATGCCGAAGTCCATCGCCCAAAAGCAACAAAAGATACAATTGGTTGATGCCCCGGTAACTTTAACTAATGCTGATTTTTACAAAGTATCGGCAGGGAGTCAGGTGTTTACGGATACTGCCGTCCAAATTAAAAACATAGCCCCTGAACTGGTTGGCTTACAGGGCATCAAATTAAATAGAGCTACTCAGGTTGCTGATGGTACCACCATCAACTTTACCAATACCAAACCTGTTAAAGTTTTGGTTGGATATTTTTTAAGTAAAGAAAGCAAGTATTTACAGGAACCTCAGCTGGAAACAGATGCAACAGCCAATGATTACGGTCAGGCTGATATTAAGATTGCCAATGCTATTCAAATCGACGGTTTACCCCCAGTGAATGTACATACCTACACCTTTAAAGCAGGCAATAATACCTTAAGTTTAGGCAAGGGTGCTTGCTTAGTATTGGGTTTTGTGGATGATTCCGCAACCATTCCGATTTATGATGCAGGCTTAAGTAACGAGGGTAATATCAAAGATTTAAGGTGGTTGTTTAACTAATTTAAATGAACAGGAAAACCAACATATTTACAACCCGGATATTACTTACTGCAACGGTTCTGCTGTTCGCGGTGATTAATCCTGAACATAGTTTCTCACAAAATAATTTAAGACTCTGGTATAAACAACCCGCCCAAAAATGGACAGACGCCCTACCCGTTGGTAATGGCCGCTTAGGTGCCATGATATTTGGCGGAGCAGATGAAGATCACATTCAGTTTAACGAACAAACCCTGTGGACCGGCGGCCCGAGAGCTTATGCCCGTAAAGGAGCAGCAAAATATTTACCCATTATCCGCCGCCTGATCGCTGAAGGCAAACAAGCCGAAGCGGAATCCATTGCCCTGGAACATTTTATGGGGATGAAGAGCCACGAGTTTACCTATGATGCCGATTCAGTAGCATGGGTTAAAAAAATGCGCTCGGATATATCATATTCTGTATTTGATTTGGACGATAGCAAATGGAAAACTATTCCGCAACCGCAAGCAAATGGTTGGGAAGTCCTTCCCGGTTTTGAGGGCTTAGATGGTGCTGTTTGGCTTCGTAATAGTTTCGATCTGCCTTCGGATATGGTTGGAAAAGCGATGGTTTTGAATATTGGTAGGGTTCGTGATATGGATTTTACCTATGTGAACGGTCATTTGGTTGGCTCTTCTGGTAATACTTCAAATCGTAGTTACACAATCCCGGCAGATTTACTTCATCCAGGCAAAAATACAATAGCCATTCAGGTACTTAATTTTTATGATAAGGGGGGATTAACTACGGTAAAAGAAAAATTGGGTGTTCATGAAAAGGATGCACCTACAAATTTTATCGCCCTAAAATCAAATTGGAAATATGTTATCCAAAGCGATTCGCCACCCGCACATCCCGCTTACAATGCCGAATACCAGCCCTTTGCTGATCTCTATTTACAACTCCCTAAACAGGAAGTATCAAACTATACCCGCGATCTTGATCTGACCAAATCCATCGCGCATGTTAGCTACCAATCAAACGGTACTACCTATACCCGAGAATATTTTTCAAGCGCGCCCGATCAGGTTATAGCTGTACACCTAACTGCAAGCAAGCCCGGCAGCATAACTTTTAAAGCATTGCTTAAAACTTTACATAGGGCTTTCAATATTTATAAGGTCGATGCTCATACACTGGCGTTATCACTTAAAGTCAGCGATGGCGTATTGCGGGGCGTTAGTCATTTACAGGTTGGTGCCATAGGAGGCAAAGTATTGGTAACCTCAAATGATATAAGCATTAGCAATGCTAACGAAGCTACCTTATACCTAACCGCTGCAACCAATTTCAAGAATTATAAGGATGTTTCCGGCAATCCCGATGCGATCTGTAAAAACATCATTAATAAACTTTCAGGCAAAAGCTACGCAGCTATAAAAACCGCTCATATTAAAGATTATCAATCTTATTTCAATAAGTTCTCTATCAATTTAGGCAATACGCCAAATGATGCCCTACCTACGGATGAACGGATATTAAAATTCAGCAATACTGCCGATCCTGCTCTAATAGCTTTATATGTTCAATACGGCCGCTATTTGTTGATTTCGTCATCACGCCCGGGCAATAGTCAGCCTGCGAATTTACAGGGACTTTGGAACGATTTACTGACACCACCATGGGGCAGCAAATTTACCACCAACATCAATTTAGAAATGAATTACTGGCCTGCCGAGGAGTTAAATCTATCAGCATGTAGCGCCCCATTTTTTTCTGCGGTTGATGATCTGGCGCAAACCGGCAAAGTTACAGCCAAAGTACATTATGGTGCACCGGGATGGGTTTTGCACCATAATACCGATTTATGGCGTGGAACTGCACCCGTAAATTCATCTACCCATGGTATTTGGGTGAGTGGTGGCGCATGGCTTTGTCACCAGTTATGGGAACATTATTTATTTACAAAAGACCAGGCATTCCTGAAAGACCGCGCTTACCCCGATATGAGTAGCGCCGCAGAATTTTTCGTTCATTTTTTAACCATAGACCCAAAAACAGGCTACCTCGTCAGCACGCCATCAAACTCGCCGGAGCATGGCGGCTTAGTCGCCGGGCCAACCATGGATCATCAGATCATTCGTGATCTATTTAAAAATACGATCGCTGCAGCTGGTGTTTTAGGCATCCACAACAAGTTTATCGATACGCTGAAATCCATGTATGGCCAAATCGCGCCAAATAAAATTGGTAAATATGGACAGTTACAAGAGTGGATGGAAGATAAAGACGATACTGCCGATACCCATCGCCATGTATCGCATATGTGGGGCGTTTATCCCGGTACGGATATCACCTGGGACAGACCCGATTTGATGAAGGCTGCCGAACAATCCCTCAAATATCGTGGCGACGAAGGAACGGGATGGAGCATTGCCTGGAAAGTAAACTTATACGCCCGGTTAAAAGAAGGTGATCATGCCATGCGTTTGTTTGATATGTTGCTTTCTCCTGCCGATGTAAGCTCAGGAAAAGAGAAAGGCGGAGTATACCACAATTTGTTTGATGCCCACCCGCCATTCCAAATAGACGGCAACTTTGGTGGAGCCGCGGGGCTTGCCGAAATGTTGCTACAAAGTCAGGGCGATGCTATTGAAATACTACCTGCTTTACCTGCCGATTTGCCTCACGGCGATGTAAAAGGCATTTGCGCCCGTGGCGGTTTTGTACTGGATTTTAAATGGGATAACGGCGTGCTACAAAACGTCAAAGTACTATCCAAAGCAGGCGGGGTTTGTAAACTCCTTTATCATGGCAAAACAATCATCATCAATACCCAAAAAAACAGGTCATACCAGTTTAACGGCGACTTGAAAAAAGTATAAATGGAGCAAAGCAAAACATATAAAAATTTGATTTTCCGGTTGATAATTCGGCCGGGTTTCGTTATCTTTATATTGCTGTTTTTAGTTTTTGCCAGCCATTCCGTCATCGCGCAGCAAACTACCCGTCAGGAAATACTGCTCAACAGCAACTGGCGCACCATAGCCGATGAGCATAACATAAACGCCCATAAAGGTTTTGAAAAAGCCGGTTTTACTGATAATGGTTGGTTAACCGTTGATGTACCGCATAACTGGGATACATACGGCGGTTACCGCCGCTTAAAGAATGGCAATTTGCATGGTTACGCATGGTACCGCAAAACTTTTACGATAAGCAAACAGCAACCGGGTAAACGTTATTTTTTATGGTTCGAGGGAGTTGGCTCTTATGCTACAGTATGGCTTAATGGCAAACAGGTCGGTTACCACGCTGGCGGCCGTACAACTTTTACGCTTGATGTTTCTGATGCTGTCAAACAAGGCACCAATCTGCTTTGTGTCCGTGCAGATCATCCGGCTTTTATCAGGGATCTTCCCTGGGTATCCGGCGGCGATTCCGATGATCCGGGTTTTTCCGAAGGTTCGCAGCCAATGGGTATATTCAGGCCTGTCCATCTCATAGTTACCAACCCGGTACGGGTAGAGCCTTTCGGTATACATGTGTGGAATGATACTACCGTCTCTGAAAAATCAGCTACGCTAAACCTCGAAACATCGATTAAAAACTATAGCAGTAAACCTTGTGAAGCAACCGTTATCAACCAATTAATTGATGCGGGCGGAAATATAGTTGCCGAAACAAAATCGATAATAAACCTTAATGCGGGAGCAACCACCATCGCGAAACAACTCATATCGCAAGTTAAGCATGTGCATTTATGGTCGCTTACCGATTCGTATTTATATACGGTTAAAGTACAAATAACGATCAATGGCCATTTAGTCGATCAAACATCCATTCCTTACGGCATCCGCTGGATCAGTTGGCCAATCGGCCGTAACAACGGCGATAATCGCTTTTATCTGAACGGCAAACCCGTTTTCATCAATGGTATAGCCGAATACGAGCATTTGATGGGCAATAGCCATGCTTTCAGTAATCAGGAAATAAGGGCGAGGGTAATGCAATTAAGATCAGCAGGTTTTAATGCGTTCCGCGATGCGCACCAGCCACATAACCTGGAGTATCAAAAATATTGGGACAAGCTGGGCATACTCTGGTGGCCGCAGTACACCGCGCATATTTGGTATGATACACCAGAGTTCAGAAAAAACTTTAAAACCCTGTTAAGAGATTGGATAATCGAACGCCGCAACAGTCCGTCAGTAATCCTATGGGGACTTCAAAACGAAAGCCGCTTGCCCGAAGATTTCGCCAAAGAATGTTCCGACATCATCCGCAGCCTTGATCCAACCGCCTCATCCCAACGCAAAATAACAACCTGTAACGGCGGCAGAGGTACAGATTGGGATGTTCCTCAAAACTGGTCTGGTACCTATGGAGGCAATGTTTTTGATTATGCTCAGGATCTGCAAAAAGATATCTTAGTGGGCGAGTATGGCGCATGGCGCAGCCTCGATTTACATACAAACGGGCCATTTGCGCAAACCTCTGTTTTAAGCGAAGACCGCATGACCCAGTTACTGGAAAAGAAAGTCCAATTGGCTGAATCTGTAAAAGATAAAGCAGCTGGTCAATTTATGTGGCTACTTTACTCGCATGAAAACCCAGGCAGGGTGCAAGGCGGTGAAGGTGAACGTGAACTTGACCGTGTCGGTCCGGTGAATTATAAAGGTTTATTCACCGTTTGGGGCCAGCCGCTTGATGCTTTTTACATGTACCGCGCTAATTATGCCGATAAGGTAAAAGAGCCTATGGTTTATATCGTATCGCATACCTGGCCAAACAGGTGGCTTAAACCGGGTAAAAAAGATAGTATTACTGTTTACTCCAACTGCGATGAGGTTGAATTATTTAATGATGCAGGCACAATTTCGCTCGGTAAAAAAACACGGCAGGGCATAGGCACCCATTTCCAATGGGATAATGTCGATATTAAATATAATGTACTATACGCGGTTGGTTACGTAAATGGCAAGGCCGTAGCAAAGGATTATATCGTTTTAAATCATCTGCCAGCCTCTCCAAATTTAAAGATGTTGTCATCAGGCACATCAGATATTATTAAGCCTGCCAAAGGTTACAAATACCTGTACCGTGTAAACTGCGGCGGCCCCGATTATACCGACAAGCAGGGGAACTTATGGCTAGCCGATGCACATAAAAGCGGCAAAAAAACATGGGGCTCCCTTTCATGGACGGATGATTACGCCGGGATGCCTGCGTTTTTCGGCAGCCAGCAACGAACTTTTGATGTGATCCATTCCACCAACGATGAACAACTATTCCAATCATACAGGTTTGGGATGAATAAGCTGAAATATCAATTTCCGGTACCGGATGGAGATTACCGGGTAGAGCTTTATTTTACCGAACCATGGTATGGCATCGGCGGAGGAATGGATTGCACCGGATGGCGCTTGTTCGACATCGCCATGAACAATAAAACGGTACTAAAAGACCTGGATATTTGGAAAGAGGCAGGTTGTGATAACGCCCTGAAAAAAACGTTTACTGTTCATGTTTCAGGCGGACAACTACAAATATCTTTCCCGCACACTGCCGCTGGCGAAGCTATTATTTCAGCTATCGCGATAAGTACACTAAATCAAAAAATAATTCCGGCAACATCATCAGGCGGAGTTATAAAAGGTCTCGACGTAGAAAAAGCAAATAAATGGGCAGTACAGTCATGGATGGATATTGGTCAGCAAGTTTATACCGATGCATATATCCGTTTCAGCCAATTACCATCTGTTTTATATGGCGCCGATTGGATCAAAACTACATCAAAAACTACAACAAATTATCCTATAACCTTTATGATAACCGCTGCATCTGATGTTTACATAGCCATGAACGTTAAAGCTGAAGATCGGCCATATTGGATGAAAGATTATCAGCCCACTGGTTTGTCTTTGCAAACTGATGAAAATGGAGGTACTAATTTCGCACTTTATAAAAAGCGGTTTGTGGCTAATAAAAATATTTTTCTGGGGTCATATACTACTGAAGAAAAATACACCGTAGCAGTTCTACCTGTTACCACACTTCAACCTGCCACCGACTTAAAAAGAAGTGTTAAGTATGATGTTGCAAACGCTTCAATTCAGGGCGATGGGATAATTCAGGATACTTTAAATAAGAAGAAAGTATTACGCTTCACAGCATTAGCCGGTGCAAAAGCGACAATGATTATCACACCCGGCGTAGCAGATAGCTATAACCTGAGTTTTAAATATTATAACAATAGCTCGCAAATTTTTAAAGTTAACATGCAATTACAAGCTGCCGATGGTACCAACATGAAAAGCGAAGTGCTAAACTTTAAACCACTAACAAAAGGTAAATCCGGTACAGTAAGCACAACAACCAATGGCAGTATCAATGCAGGGAATTATAGGGTGATATTAACAGCCGTTGATGCAAAAGGACTAATTATATCCGGATTGGAAATGCAGTAATACTGACAATGATAAAAATGATGATCAAAAGATTCTACATACTTCTCTTAATGCTGCCGATACAGGTATTCGCGCAAGGTTTAAAAGTGACCAACTTAATGTGCGACTACAAGTCTGATCCTAAAGGAATAGAATCTGCATCTCCTAAATTAAGCTGGGAGCTACAATCTGATGAAAGAAACACCACACAAATCGCTTACCATGTTTTGGTTGCTGATAACAAGGAATCTTTAATCAACAACGTAGGTAATATGTGGGATTCAAAGCGAACCCTATCATCTGCCTCCATACAAATCACCTATAAAGGCAAGCCCTTAACAGCAGCAAAAACTTATTACTGGAAGGTTATGGTTTCAGATAATCATCATCATTCGGAATGGAGCGCTATCACCAAATGGCAAATGGGCTTGTTGACCTCGGTTGATTGGCAAGGCGCGAAATGGATAGCCTATACTAAAATGCCTGATTCCATGCGCATAGTGCCGTTTCCCGCAAGCAGAGGACCTAAAGGTTTGCCGCCGAATAATGATGTACTGCCGTTATTGCGCAAAACATTCACCATCAACAAGCCGCTTAAAAAAGCGACAATGTATATTTCAGGCTTAGGCCATTTTGATATGAGCCTGAACGGGACTAAGGTTGGCGATCATTTCCTCGACCCTGGATGGACACAATATGATAAGCAAGCTTTGTATGTGCCTTTCGATCTGACAGAAAAATTAGTTCAAGGCAATAATACGTTGGGCGTAATGCTGGGTAATGGCTTCTACTTTATCCCTCGCGACCGTCGCTACAGAAAAATGACCGGTGCTTACGGTTATCCGAAAATGATTTGTCGCTTAGTATTGGAATATAAGGATGGCACTATCGGCAACCTGGTAAGCGACGAAAGCTGGAAAGCAGCGCCCGGCCCAATAACCTTCACCAGCATTTATGGCGGCGAAGACTATAACGCCAACCTGGAGCAATTGGGTTGGAATACTGTAAATTTTGATGATTCAAAATGGCAAAATGTCATAATTGTAAAAGGCCCTCCGCAATTAAATGCACAGGCTGCCGACCCGCTGCGTGTTATGCAACAGTTTACGCCGATCAGTAAAAAACAATTAAGTCCGGGTGTTTGGGTGTATGATTTAGGTCAAAATGCATCGGGTATTCCACAGATCACCGTTCAGGGTAAAAAGGGCGATACGGTTAGGATCACCCCGGCAGAGCTTATTCATGAAGATGGTACCGCCAATCAAACTGGATCAGGCAAGCCGCATTATTACGATTATATTTTAAAGGGTAATGGCCCTGAAACATGGCATCCACAATTCACCTATTACGGTTTTAGGTATTTGCAGGTAAACGGAGCGGTACCGCAGGGAGAGCCTAATGTTAATTCATTACCGGTAATGTTGGATATAAAAGGCCTGCATACCCGTAATTCGGCATCTACGGTAGGGGTTTTCAGTTGTTCAAATGAATTGTTCAACAAAACTTTTACGCTGATAGATTGGGCTATGAAGAGTAATTTGGCAAGTGTATTTACCGATTGTCCGCATCGCGAAAAGTTGGGCTGGCTGGAAGAAGTTCACCTGGTGGGTAATTCCCTGCATTATAATTTCGATATCCATCGTCTTGCTTTAAAATGCATCAATGATATGCGCCTCGCGCAAACGCCCGAAGGTTTAATACCTGAGATTGCACCTGAATATACCAAGTTTGGCGACCCGTTCCGGGATTCACCCGAATGGGGAAGTAATGCCATTATCCTGCCCTGGTATGTGCATGAGTGGTATGGTGACAACCCAGTACTGGCGCAGAATTATGATATGATGAAACGCTATCTGGATTATCTGGGCAAGCGAGCCAAAGGGCATATACTGACAGAGGGCTTGGGCGATTGGTACGACCAGGGCCCTAAAGCGCCGGGATATTCGCAGCAAACACCAAAGGGCATCACGGCTACCGCTTTTTACTATTATGATTTGAGTATCATATCCAACATTGCCAGCCTCTTAGGCAAAACGCAGGATGCAATTGCCTACAAGAAATTAGCAGCCACGGTTAAACAAGCTTATAATAAAGCTTTTTTCGATCCGAAAACTAAAGAATATGGCACAGGTAGTCAAACAGCCAACGCCATATCCGTTTACATGGGTTTGGTGGAGCAAAAAGACAAACAAGCTGTTATCAATAACATCGTAAAAGAATTACACGACCATGGAAACACTTTAACCGCAGGTGATATTGGGTTTCGCTATCTGTTGAAAGTTTTGGATGATGCAGGTCGTTCAGATGTGATATTCGATATGAATAGCAGGTCGGATGTTCCCGGTTATGGTTATCAATTAGCACATGGCGCAACTTCGCTAACAGAATCATGGGGCGCTTTGCCGCAGGTTTCTAATGATCACTTGATGCTTGGCCATATTATGGAATGGTTTTATGGAGGATTGGCAGGCATCCGTTCTGCGCCGGGCGATGTTGCTATGAAAAATATCGAAATAAGGCCGGAACCGGTTGGGGATGTCACCAACGCTAAAGCATCTTATGATTCACCTTATGGCATCGTCACCACAGATTGGAAAAAGACAAATGGGAAATTTGAATTAATAGTTCAAATACCCGCTAATACTATCGCAACCGTTTACCTGCCAGCCAGTGAAAAGGCAGTATTAACAGAGAGTGGGAAGTCCGTTAGCGTCGTTAAAACTATCAAGTTCTTAGGATATAAAAATAATAAAGCACTAATACAGGTTGGCTCTGGAATCTACGATTTTATTGCAGACGAAAAATAGATCATTCAACATGAAAATTAAATATTTATTAATTACACTTATCAGCATAATTAGCTTAAACACAGCTTACGCGCAGTCGGATATAAACAAAGTACCTGACAAGGTAATGCAGCAAATTTACGATCAGGTAAAAACACCCTACAAATATGGTTTGGTGATGGTTACCGATAGTAATATCAAAAAAACAGATTGCCCTACTGTATTCCGTAAAAATGGAAAATGGTTCATGACCTACATCATTTTTAACGGTCGTGGTTATGAAACCTCGCTGGCAAATAGTAAGGATCTGCTGCATTGGAATACCATGGGCCGTATCATGTCATTTTCGGATACTACTCACTGGGATAACAATCAAAAGGCAGGCTACATGGCGCTCATAGATAACAAGTGGGGTGGGAGCTATCAACCACAAAAGTATGACGGCAAATACTGGATGTCGTATTTCGGCGGGCATGATCGTGGTTACGAAAAAGGCGTGCTTTCCATAGGCATGGCTTACACCAATCAGGACCCTGCAACAGTACATCAGTGGGATCGTTTAAACCATCCCGTATTGTCAGTACATGATTCCAGCGTTTCCTGGTGGGATAATCATACACAATATAAAGAAACCGTCATTTGGGATAAGTCAAAACTTACCGGCCATCCTTTTGTAATGTATTATAACGCCAATGGCGATAGCGTAGATAAAAAGCGTGGTGCCGAACGTATTGGTATGGCGACATCTGATGATATGATCCATTGGACCCGCTACGGTAAAGATCCCGTATTAAACCATGGCCCCGGCATAACCGGCGATCCTGATATTCAAAAAATAGGCAACGTTTATGTGATGTTCTATTTCGGCGCATTCTGGAAGACTGGTCCGGGTGGTGTATTTAACCGCTTCGCCTGTTCATATGATTTGGTGCATTGGACAGATTGGACTGGTGCAAAACTAATACAAGCCTCAGAGCCTTTTGATAATGAATTCGCGCATAAATCTGAGGTGATATATTGGAAGGGTGTTGTTTATCATTTTTACTGCGCAGTTAACAAAGCGCAACAGCGTGGCATCGCCGTAGCCACATCAAAAGATATGGGTAAAAGTACATTGAATTACATCGCGCCTCCTGTCAAAATCAGAAAATAATCACTGTTATCATGCAATCAAACACATTAAAAATAGGATTATTCGGTATTGGGCTTGATGCTTACTGGCAGCAGTTTGACGGATTAAAAGAGCGGCTGGAAGGGTATCTGACAACAGTAAATAACAAACTATCAGCTATACACCCCGAGATCATAAATCTCGGCCTGATAGATACAGCCGAAAAAGCTTTTGATGCCGGAAGCCGCTTCAGAAAAGAAGACGTCGACCTGATATTTTTATATGTAACCACCTATGCACTCTCCTCAACGGTGTTGCCGGTAGTGCAGCGGGCCAAGGTGCCGGTTATTATTCTGAACTTAGCTCCCGAAGCATCAATAGATTACGAAAAGTTTAACCAGATGACGGACCGCACCAAAATGACTGGTGAGTGGCTGGCATTCTGCTCTGCTTGTCCGGTTCCTGAAATAGCTAATGTATTTAACCGTACTGGGATTAAATTTCACCAAATAACCGGGATGCTTAATGATGATCCGGAATGTTGGGATGAAGTAACCGAATGGTTAGAAGCCGCTAAAGTGGCACATACTATGGCTTATAACCGTTTGGGTTGCATGGGGCATTATTACAGCGGCATGTTAGATATTTACACCGACCTTACGCAGCAATATGCCACTTTTGGCGGTCACATAGAATTAATAGAAGTTGATGAGTTAGCCAGCCTTAGGAAAGAAGTAAGCAGTGAAGAAATATCTGTTAGAATAAACGAATTTGACCATCTTTTCGACGTACAGGAAGATTGCACGATTGAAGAATTAGAAAGGGCAGCAAGAACATCTGTAGCGCTTGATAAATTGGTGAACAAATACAACTTAGGTTCAATAGCCTACTACTACAAAGGCGAAGGCAATTTTGATAATGAGGATACCATTAGCTCTATCATCCTGGGTAATTCTATGTTAACGGCACGTGGTATACCGGTTGCCGGGGAATACGAAATAAAGAATGCGCAGGCCATGAAGATAATGGACACCTTTGGCGCCGGAGGTTCTTTCACAGAGTATTATGCGATGGATTTTGCAGCTGACGTAGTGTTGATGGGGCACGATGGGCCTGGTCATATCGCTATCGCCGAAGGTAAAACCAAAGTACGGCCACTAAAAGTGTTCCATGGTAAGGTCGGTCGCGGTTTATCTGTTGAAATGTCGGTAAAAAATGGTCCGGTAACTTTATTATCGGTGGTGGAGCAGGCAGGTGGTAAATTAATATTGCTGGTAGCTGAAGGAGAATCGGTACCCGGTCCGATATTGGAAATAGGCAATACCAACAGCCGCTATAAATTTAGCTTAGGTGCCCGTAAGTTTGTAAACAATTGGAATAGCTACGGCCCCGCCCATCACTGTGCGGTAGGAGTGGGGCATATAGCCACAAAAATTAGCAAGCTGGGGCAATTACTTAATATAAATGTTGTACAAGTTTGTTAATGTTTGATATGAAGCTGTTTTTTGTTTTCGTCTTAATTATTCTAACAGGTTGGTTTACCGCATCGGCACAATCGGCACGTAAAGTCGAAAATTTCGATAGCAGTTGGAAATTTATGTTGGGCGATGACAGCCTCGCCAAAAACAACACATTTAACGACAAAAAATGGCGTACTCTCGATTTACCGCATGATTGGAGTATAGAAGGTAGCTTCAGCCAAAAAAATCCATCCACAGCAAGTGAAGGTGGCCTACCTACAGGAATTGGCTGGTATCGAAAAACATTCGCATTGCCTTTATCATCAAAAAACAAAAATACCATCATCAATTTCGATGGCGTTTATCGCAACAGCGAAGTTTGGATAAACGGACATTATTTGGGCAAAAGACCCAATGGCTATGTTTCTTTCAATTATGATCTCACCGGCTATTTAAAATTCGGAAATCAAGCAAATGTTATCGCCGTAAGGGTTGACAATTCTGAACAGCCTAATTCACGCTGGTACAGTGGTTCGGGCATTTATCGCAATGTATGGCTTACCACCATCAATAAAATTCATTTTAAACAATGGGGTACTTTTATAACCACGCCACAGATAACAAATAATAGTGCGACTGTAAATGTCGAAACAACTATATCATCTACCGATAAAGGTCTGCGTTTAAAAGCTATTATTTATAATGAAATGGGCAAAGTGGTGGCTGATAATTTATCATCAATTAATCAGGTTGGTATCATTAGAGATATAGTAATTAAAAATCCCATTTTATGGTCTGCCGATCATCCTTATTTATATAAAGTCGTTCTGCAGTTGTTCAAGGGGAACGAATTATTAGATGATGATAAAGTTAACATTGGTGTACGTTCTTTTAAGTTCGATAGTGAAAAGGGTTTCTCCTTAAATGGTGTCCACATGAAAATAAAAGGTGTTTGCATGCACCACGATTTAGGCGCTTTAGGCGCAGCGGTTAATACCCGTGCCATAGAAAGGCAACTGCAAATTCTCAAACAAATGGGTTGTAACGCTATCCGGACTTCCCACAATCCACCGGCTCCTGAGTTTTTAAACCTCTGCGATAAAATGGGTTTTTTGGTGATGGATGAAAGTTTCGATATGTGGGCCAAGAAGAAAACCAAACATGATTATCATGAAGACTGGGCTCAATGGCACAAACAGGATCTGACAGATCAAATCCTGCGCGATCGTAACCATCCCTGTGTGTTTATATGGAGCATAGGCAACGAAATCCGCGAACAATTTGATAGTACCGGTATTTCAATAACCCGCGAACTGGTTAAAATTGTAAAGAATATTGACAATACCAGGCCGGTTACATCCGCCTTAAGCGAATCTGATCCGCATAAAAATTTCATCTATCAATCGGGTGCTTTGGATTTGGTTGGTTTAAACTATCACCAGGAAGTATATGCTAATTTTTTGAAGAATTATCCTAACCAAAAATTCATCGCTACCGAAACCATGTCGGCGCTGGAAACCCGTGGATTTTATGATACGCCAACCGATACTACCCGTCATTGGCCGCAAAGCTCAAAAATCCCGTTTACACAAGGGAATGCTCAATTAGCGGTTACCGCTTATGATAATGTGGCCGCTTATTGGGGCTCGACGCATGAGGAAACCTGGAAAATTATTAAGAAATACGATTTCCTTTCCGGCCTTTTTATCTGGACGGGCTTCGATTACCTGGGCGAACCTACACCATATCCGTGGCCCGCCCGCAGTTCATATTTTGGTATTGTTGATTTGGCGGGCTTTCCAAAAGATGTTTATTATATGTATCAAAGCGAGTGGACGGATAAACCCGTTCTACATTTGTTACCTCACTGGAATTGGAAACCGGGTCAACTGATTGATGTTTGGGCATATTATAGCCAGGCCGACGAAGTGGAACTTTTTATAAACGGCAAATCATTAGGCATAAGGAAAAAACAAAAGGATGACCTGCATGTAGCATGGAATGTGAAATTTGAGCCGGGCACATTAAAAGCAGTATCCCGTAAAAATGGAAAGATCGTATTATCACAAGAAGTTCACACAGCGGGTGCACCTGCGAAAATTCAATTAATTGCCGACAGAAAATCTATACATGCTGATGGCAACGATCTGTCATTTATCACAGTAAAAGTTTTGGATAAAGATGGAAACATAGTCCCTGATGCCGAAAACCTGATTACTTTTAAAATAAAAGGCCCTGCCGAAGTAGCAGGTGTTGATAACGGCTCTCAAATAAGTATGGAACCATTTAAAGCAAACTACCGCAAAGCATTCCACGGCATGTGCCTGCTGATGGTACGCTCGCGAAAAACAAAAGGGGAAGTTTTAGTTGAAGCTAATTCAACGGGTTTAAAGCCGTCAACTTTAGTTTTGAACACAAAATAGAGATTTGGAGCAGGCTAATTTAAGCACTCTGTGCAACAACTTGCGACGTTTGCCCCTTCAAGTATCTTCTCTTGTATTCCAGTGGAGTCATGCCGGTTACTTTTTTAAAGTGCCGGTAAAAGTTAGAAATATTGTTAAATCCACACTCAAAACAAATTACTTCTGTAGGCAATTTATCCTCAATTAAAAACCGGCAGGCATGGCTTATCCTTATCTCCGTTAAAAAATCGGAGAATGTTTTTTTAGTCATCAACTTAAAATATCTGCAAAACGAGGTAACGCTTAAATTGCCAATAGCCGCGATCTCATTAAGGCTTATTTCCTTTTTATAATTAGTTAGCGTATACGAGCAAACTTTATTAAGGCGTATAGTATCTAATTCGTTTGATTGATGAAACTCGTTATGTGATAATGTTATGGGTTCAAACGCCTCATTTTCAGCTAAAACTTTAAGTATTGATAGCAGTACAATAATCCTATCCAGGTTATTGGCATTTACCGCACGGTGCATTAATTGCTTTAATTCTTCCTTGGCTTTGCCATTTATAATGAGGCCGTTTTTAGCTTTTTCAAAAAGTTTTGGCAGCAAATAAGCCTCCGGTAAATTCAATAAATAGCGCCCGAGGCAATCAGGCAAAAAATGTATAACAATCACTTCTACATTAAGTCCGGAATCTGGTTGGAAGTACTCTTCTTTACAACGCCAGCAATGTGGTAGTTTTTCTCCAAGCAGTAATATTTCTCCCGAAGAAAAGTTGCTGATATTATCACCAATAAAACGTACGCCTTCCCCCTTGATAACATAGTGCAGTTCAAGCTCCGGGTGATAGTGCCATATACCCCTGAAGGTAGGCAAAATATCATGCCTTATACTGAAGGAATTTTGCGGCTGTACAGCTACTTTAAGAAAATGTGGTTTCATTTTGAACTAAAATCTATTAAAATAATAATCAGATAATTGGCTTGGAAATAATTAGCTATCCGGGTTGAGATTTTAAATTTACTGAAAAAAAATTGATCCAATCAAGTTTCCTGATAAAATACAATGTAAATATACTGCTATATACACTAATTATCCTTATGATAAGATGATACAATAAGTTGATAAATATGGGTAGTAATAGCTATTACGTTTCCATGATATTTGTTATTGTAGACAGTCCAAATGCATTGCATGTCTGCAAGATTATAAAACCAGTTAATAACGATATATATTATTTTTTTCGGGATTAAGTATTTGATGTTTAGTTGAATAATTAATTAGTGTTTTAAGAACAATCATCTTAATTGATGATTGAATAATAAAAAGTAAGAATTTATATAAGCCATTTTTGATATACTATATAATAATGAAGAAGTACCTTTTAATAGCCGGATTAACATTGTGCAGTATTACCTTTACTTATGCGCAAAGCACAGATGCCAATGAACAGGCAAATTATACGCAAGTAATTACCAAAAGATCAGAAAAGATAGTTACTGCGCTTAATATTACTGATTCTGCAAAATTTAAACGTGTTGTTGCAATAATAGTAGATCAATACCGCGACTTAAGCGCTATACACGATACCCGCAATCAACAAGTAAAAGATATAAAATCAAAACAAGGTGATGATAAGGCTGCCGCTAATACACAAATAGCAGCAATTGACAGTAATGTAGATAAGCAACTTGATAAGTTACATAGTGCTTATTTAGCAAAATTGGGTACCGAGCTAAACAATGAGCAAGTTGATGAGGTTAAAGATCAAATGACCTACAGGATATTGCCTTTAACTTATAATGCTTACCTGGATGAAATACCAACCTTAAGCGATGTGCAAAAAACACAAATTAAAATATGGCTGGTAGAAGCAAGGGAGCACGCTATAGATGCGGAATCATCAGAAAAGAAACACGCCTGGTTTGGTAAATACAAAGGAAGGATTAACAACTATTTATCAGCCCAGGGATACGATATGAAAAAAGAAGCAGCCGACTGGCAGCAACGCATTAAAGACAAATCGAGCCAAAAAGGATAAGAAAATAAAAAAGAGTTTGATAATAAAGTGAGAAGTATTATTAAATGAGCCCTAAATATATACCAATTATAAATTAACCTAATTTTTTATGAGAAAAATTTACCTTTTATTTTCAGTGCTGTTGCTGCTCAGCATCAGCAACGTGCTACAAGCACAAAATCGAACTGTCTCAGGCACAGTACTCGATGAAAAAAATCAGCCGCTACCAGGTGTAACCGTACAGGTTAAGGGTAGTAAAGCAAGTACTACAACAGATGTTAATGGTAAATATGCCATAAAAGTAACCAATTTGCAAAATGTATCAATTGGCGTAAGTTTTGTAGGTTATAATTACTCTGAAAAAACATTAAAAGTAGGCGAAATGAATGCCGATTTTAAAATGGTTCCATCAAGCACGGACTTGGATGAAGTGGTGATAGTAGGCTACGGGGTGCAAAAGAAGGCAACATTAACCGGCTCTGTATCTACCATTGCTATAAAAGATATACAAGATATCCCTTCTCTGAATCTGGGAGCCTCGCTAGCGGGTCAGGTTGTAGGCGTAGGTGTAGCCCAAGATTCACGCCCCGGGCAACCGGCAAGTATTACAATACGTAATACGATGACCTTAAACGGGAGTCATGGTGGTAGCACATCTCCTCTTTATATTATTGATGATCAGGTTCGTACACAAGCTGACTTTAATTTGTTAGATGCAAGCGAGGTAGAAAGTATATCCATACTAAAAGATGCGGAAGCTGCTATATATGGTGTGCAAGGTGCTAATGGTGCCATACTTGTTCGTACCAAAAGAGGGAAAATCGGTGCTCCAAAAGTCACCTTTAGTAGTTCATTTGGTACAGCGAACGCTATTCAACTACCAAAAATGCTTACAGGTATTCAGTTTGCTCAATGGAGTAATGACTATTTACAAATTGGAGAACAAGCCCCACAAGGTGTACAAACCGGAAATACCATCGATGCTAATGGATATATTAATGGTGTTCCTACTAATAAAAGTTCAGGATGGTATACACCGGATGAGCTTGCTTACATTGCAAATCCGGCCAACAATACCAATTACCTTAAGCAGGAGTTTAAAGCGGCGGACGTTGAACGCGAAGCGCTTGACGTAAGTGGTGGTACAGACAAGGCCACTTATTTTATTGGTGCAGATTATGTAAACCAAAATTCCAATTTTTCAGGTGTAAATGCAGACAAATGGGGTTTGCGCGCTAATGTTGAAACAAAACCGGCTAAAGGATTAACAGTTTCACTAGGTCTTAATTTTGAGCAGTCTTATAGCAAAACTTTTTGGTACAAACAACACGGTACTACAGAAAGTTTAAATAATGACGTTATCACACTAGCTCAGATGCCACCATGGGAAAAATATTATATAGACGGCAACCCGGTAAATTTAAGTGGAAGTAACGCGCTTGATGGTATTAATGTTAACCTGTTTCAAAATTCTGATAATTATGAAGATAGCAGGCAGTATATCACCAACTTTTTGGGCAAAATATCTTATGAAATACCCGGTATAAGTGGTTTAACCGCGTCGGTATCGCTCAATAGTAATATAAATACCAGTTTCCCAACCCAATACGGAACCACATTTAACTATTATACTTACACAGGTTTGGGAGATAATCTCCACATACCAGGTGGTACTATTGCAAAAATTACTCCTATAGACAATGGTAACGACATTACTTTTAATCCCAGTTATACAAAAAGCTATCAATTAGACGCTACCCTTAACTATCAGCATAGTTTCGGAAAGAATAATATTAACGCTATAGGTATATATGAGCAGCAGGAAGGAAATGGCGATGGTGTAAATACATCTGTTGCAACCGTAATTGTTGGTGCACCTCAAAATTACAACTTTGCTACTGGCGCACAAACAGCTAACCAAGCCAACAGCGCTGTTTTTCAATATGGTTTGGAATCATACATTGCACGTATAAATTATGATTATAATCAAACCTATTTGGTACAAGTTGTGGGTCGCCGTGATGGAAGTACCGCTTTTGCACCAGGCGATCAATGGGGTAATTTTGGCCAGGTATCTTTTGGTTGGGTGGCTTCAAACGAAGATTTTATTAAAAATGCTGTTCCATGGATGGAACAGTTAAAATTCAGGGCAAGTTTGGGATTGTTGGGAACTAATAATACCAGCGCTACTGCTTACCAATATTACCAGCAATATAATGTGAAAACAGGTAGTAGCGGTGGCGCAGTGTTTGGCGAAGGCGAAAGAGGCAATGGTATTGCACCAACTTCAATTGCTAACCCTAATACTACTTGGGATCATGCTTTTAAAACAGATTACGGTGTAGATATGGAATTTTTAAAAGAACGCCTGGCTATTACTGGTGATTACTTTTGGAATCATAATTATGACGCACTTACTGGTTTAAGTGGATCTGTGCCATTTGTAGTAGGAAATACAGCGCCAACTGAAAATTTTGGTATCTATAATACCTTTGGTACAGAACTTACTGTTACCTGGAGAGACCATATCAGTACAAATTGGGGTTATCATGTAACAGCGTTTTATGGCTGGAGTGATGATAAGAACATTCGCGAAGATATGTCACAAGGTTTAGCAGGAACAGTACAGGACCGTACAGGAAAATCAGATGATGGTGGTGTATTTGGCTTCGAAAGTTTGGGTATTATTCGCACCCAGGCTCAGGCAAACCAGATTATTGCACAAAGGGCTGCCGCTGCAGGTGGTGCCCAAAACGTTAAGATATTTGGTTATACACCAGCGCCAGGTATGATCAATTATGCCGACTTAAATGGCGATGGTGTAATTGAAAGTAATGACTACAAAGACCAAAAATACCTAACTAACAAAGCCAACAATCATAGTAATGCTGGTTTAAATTTTGGTTTCAACTATAAATCTTTCAGCATTGATGTGGTTACAGGTTTAAGCTGGGGAGGTGAGAATGTAATACCTGGTGACGAAATAACGGCATTTAATAAAACTGACCTTAGCGAGAATAGGGCAGCATTCTGGTCTGATCATTGGACTCCTCAAAATCAAAATGCAAAATACCCTGCCCCGTATTATGTAAACGATTATGATGTGACAAGTAACTTTTGGTTTGTAAGCGCATTTAACTGGAATATATCACAAGCCAATTTTAGCTATACTTTACCAGCAAAATGGAGCAAGGTAATTGGCGTTGCAAGCGCAAGGTTATATGCGCAATGCAGTAACGTGTATAGTTTGTTTAATCCATATCCTGATAACTACAGGTATCCGGGAAGTGGGATCGAGAATTATCCTACACTAAGGACTATCTCATTAGGTTTAAATGCAGGATTTTAATTTTTAAAAAAATGAAAAAATTATATAATATATCATTAGTAGTACTGGCAATGTCAGCACTGTTATATTCAAGTTGCAAAAAAGTTCTTGAAAAAGGGCCATTAACCACCTATACATCGCAACAGCTTTTTTCAGACTCTGCAATAGCTGTAACATATTTAAATTCAATTTATACGGCCAATCAGCCCGCATGGACTGGCAGTGGTGGAAAGCCTAGCACATTAGGAACTACCGGGTACGGTAACCTGACGGAAGAAAATTATTCCAGTAATATATTTACTTTAGGCACTGTAGTATCAAGCTCCGTTGGTGACATTGGCTCTGCTAATTCAAACAGTGGCTACTATGCAGACATCAGAAATATAAATGATTTTATAGCTAATCTACCAGCTAGCCCTATACCAGCCGGTACCAAGAACAGATTTCGTGCACAGGCATTATTCTGGAGAGCATACCGATATTTTGAATTTGTTAAGTTATACGGTGGCGTGCCGTTAGTATTAACTCCATTGCCGGTAGTGGGTACAGCCGCAAAACAGGCTGCAGCCTTGCCCCGCAATACTACAACTCAAACTTATACCCAAATTGTAGCTGATCTGGATACAGCGATTAAATATTTACCCGGTGGATGGCCGGCAGGAGATTATGGGCGTATTATCCAAGGCGCGGCACAGGCCTTTTTGGGAAGGGTGTTACTTACATGGGCGAGCCCACAATTTAATGTTAACAACGACATGACCCGCTGGCAGGCAGCTTACGACGCTAGTACAGCAGCTATTGCTACGCTTACTGCACATGGTTACGGTCTTTATCCTAAAGAGGATGTAACCATGTGGACTACAGAAGGAGCAGGTTCGGGTACAGCTCCTGCAAATTCTGAAGCAGTTTGGGTAACTGAGTATAACACTTTTACTGACGCAAACGGAATGAACAATAACACTTATACGCAGAGTAATATTCCAAAGGCTTTATCTGGTGGAGGATCAGATAATCCTACATGGGATGAAGTTGAGGCATTCCCGATGCTGGATGGTAAAGCGCCTGGGGTTTCAACTAAATATCCTTATGATCCGGTTCATTTCTTTGATAATCGTGATCCGCGCTTTAATCAAACTATAGCCTATAATGGTTGCTTATGGCCATTGGAAGGAAATGCCAACAATCGTTTATGGACTTACTTCTATTATACTAACGCAGCGGGAACAACAAGTAAAACCACCGAAGTTACCGGATCAAGCAGTACAGGATTCTACTGTAGAAAAGCGGTTGATCCAAACTTATCTACAGCTAATTTAACATTTTCAGGTACTGATTGGCAAGAAATGCGTTATGCCGAAGTTTTATTAAATCAAGCAGAAAGCGCGGCTGAAATAGGTAACACTACAGTAGCCTATGCCGACCTTATTGCTATACGTAAAAGGGCAGGTATTGAAGCAGGAGATGGTAACTATGGTATAACCGCAGGTTTAACAGGCGATAATTTGGTTAATGCTATAATGTATGAACGCCAGATAGAGTTTGCTTATGAAGGAAAAAGGTTCTGGGATTTGAGAAGAAGAAATTTATTAATATCTACCTTGAATGGTACAAAAAGGCAAGGTATATCTATTATACTTAAACCTAATGGAAGCAATACCGATTATCTTCTTAATACAAGAGACACAGCAGCTATTCACAATTTAGATAATGTATATACAACTTATTTCAGTGCTGTTCCTGTTATTATAGGTACAAGTAGTAAACCTGGTGAATTGAAATATTTGGATTCGGCTCCTATTGCGTATCAAGCCGCTGATCAGTTCTTTGGTATACCTCTGGCAACCATTACAAATGATCCGAATATCCAGCAAAACAACACTTGGGGCGGTCCATTCAATCCTACGAACTAGCAACAACATCAAGGAGCAGATGCATAACCTGTTCCTTGATTTAATACGATTACATACAATTAATTATGAAAAAGAAGACAGGTTTATTTTTGTTGGCGGCGATGATGGGTTTGGCCAATTGTGCATTTGCTCAATACCCTCACGTTCCCAAAAACGTTCAGGCTGAGAGTGATTCAATGATGGCCAAAGCAATGCGCCATTCCGATTCGGCGTGGGCAGTGGCATTACCGATAGTGCGGGCAGAGGAGAGAAAAGGAAAGCCGTATGTGCCATGGGCAGCAAGGCCAACGGATTTGCCGCAAGCAAAAATACCTGCATTTCCCGGTGCCGAAGGTGGTGGTAAATTTACGTTTGGTGGTCGCGGTGGTAAAGTTTACGTAGTAACCAGCCTTGCTGATAATGGTCCGGGTACTTTACGCTGGGCTTGTGAACAAGGTGGTGCGCGTATCATCGTATTCAACGTAGCTGGTATTATCCATATTAAATCGCCTATCATAGTAAGGGCTCCTTACATCACTATAGAAGGTCAAACAGCTCCCGGCGACGGTGTGTGTGTGGCCGGCGAATCATTTTGGGTAAATACACATGATGTGATCATCCGTTACATGCGTTTCAGAAGAGGTGAAACCAATGTTGGTCGTCGTGATGACGCTCTTGGTGGTGATCCTGTTGGAAATATCATCGTAGATCATACTTCTACAAGTTGGGGTTTGGATGAGAATTTTTCAATGTACCGCCACATTTATAGTCCAGCACCTGGTATGACAGATGAAAAATTGGGTACAGTTAATATCACTGTACAAAACTGTATCTATGCCGAAGCTTTGGATTACTGGAATCACTCCTTTGGTAGTACAACAGGTGGCGAAAACAGCACCCTGCTCCGCAATATGTGGGCTGATAATACAGGCCGTAACCCATCTGTAGGATGGAATGGTATTTATACGTTTGTAAATAACGTAGTATTTAACTGGCACCACCGCTCAATGGATGGTGGCGATTACACTACCAACTTTAATATCATCAACAATTATTTCAAACCAGGTCCGGTAACGCCTAAAGATGAACCGGTAGGTCATCGTATATTAAAACCGGAATCAGGCAGGAGCAAGCTTAAAGAAAAATTCTTTGGCCGTGTATATGCCAGCGGTAATATAATGGAAGGTTATCCTGAAATCACTAAAGATCCGTGGAAAGGTGGTATACAAGTTGAAGAAGACGGTGGTAAAGAATTACCTGATGCAGGTAAATATAAAGACTACATGAAATCTGATGAGCCGTTCCCAATGGCGCCGGTAACTATCATGTCGGCAGAGGATGCTTACAAATTTGTGGTTAACAACGCCGGTGCAACCTTACCACACCGCGATGCAGTTGATTTACGTATTGCAGAACAGGTAAGAACAGGTAAAATCGCTTATAAAGAAATGAAAACCGATACTGATTTCCAGTTCAAAGTAAGAAAATTAACGAAGGACTCTTATAAGTTAGGTATTATAACAGCGCCTTGGCAAGTAGGAGGCTATCCGGAGTACAAAGGAACTCCTTACAAGGATAGTGATAACGACGGTATTCCTGATTCATGGGAAATCGCGCATGGTTTAAATCCACACGATGCAAGTGATGCAGCCAAGCCTGCTAAAAATGGCGGAGGTTATAGCAATATCGAAGTATATTTGAATACAGTGGCCGACCGTGCAGAGCACCCTATGCCAGGTTCAGGTAAATTGAATTAATTCCGTTAGTTAAAAAATGAGAATTTTAAAAGATAGTACAGTCGGTTTATTGATGTCGCTATTGATCGGGGGAACATTTTGTTCCCCCGCAATGGCGCAAAAAAACAAGAAATCGCAAAAAGAACAAGCACCGGTTACCGTCTCAAAGGACGGTAAACTGGTTTATAAGGCAGATGTTAATGGCGATCGTATACCCGATTTTTCGTATTGCGGCTATATGGCTTCTAATCAGCCTATTCCTTTCGTGCCGGTACAGGTAGTAGTTCCAATTAAAAAGGGCGATGCCACTTTACGTATCCAATCAGCATTAGATTATGTGGCTTCTTTACCTGCAGATGCAAATGGTTTTCGCGGCGCGGTATTATTGAATAAAGGTGTTTATGAAGTTTACGGAAGCTTAAAAATAAATGCATCAGGCGTCGTACTTCGCGGTAGCGGTATGGGTAATGACGGTACTATATTGCTCGGTGCCGGAAAAGACCGCGCAACCTTAATACAGGTAGCCGGTAAAAACGATAGAAAGAAATCAAAAGAAATTAAAATTACAGACGGTTATGTGCCTGTAAATGCATTTAAATTTAACGTAGCAAATGCCGAAAGCCTAAAAGCGGGTGATATGATCGTGATACACAGGCCAAGTACACAAGCCTGGATCAATGCGTTAGGTACAGATCACTTCGGCGGCGATTTAACCGCTTTAGCATGGAAACCCGGTGAGCGTGATATTTACTGGGATAGAAAAATAACATCCATTAATGGTAATACTGTTACCATTGATGCGCCCATTACTACAGCTTTAGATAGCGCCTATGGAGGTGGTCTGATAGCAAAATATGACTGGCCAGGCAGAATTGACCGGGTCGGCATTGAAAATATTCGTTTACAATCAACTTATGATGTAAGCAACCCTAAAGATGAAGCCCATCGTTGGATGGCCATCACAATGGAAAATGTTTCAGATGCCTGGGTTCGCCAGGTGATTTTTGAGCATTTCGCGGGTTCAGCTGTTTTTGTACAGGAAACAGCTAACCGCGTTACTGTTGAAGATTGTAAATCGCTGTCGCCAATATCTGAGATCGGCGGGCAGCGCCGCTATACCTTCTGGACAACCGGAGGCCAAACACTTTTTCAGCGCCTTTACTCTGTAAATGGCATACATGATTTTGCTACCGGTTATTGTACTCCCGGGCCTACTGCTTTTGTGCAATGTAGCGCATGGCAATCTTTAGGCTACAGCGGCGGTATAGATAGCTGGTCATCAGGTGTTTTGTTTGATATTGCAAATATTGATGGCGAGCCATTAAGCTATATGAATAAAGGGCAGGATGAGCAAGGCGCAGGCTGGAACATTGCCAACAGCTTACTATGGAATTGCAGCGCTGCACATGTAGACTGCTATCAACCACCGACTGCCCAAAATTGGGCCTTCGGTACATGGGCACAATTTGGTGGTGATGGTTACTGGCAGGCATCAAACGAGATACTCAGCCCACGCAGCTTTTATTACGCGCAATTGGCTGATCGCTTAAACAAAGATGTTAGCCAGCAAGCCGGCATATTACGTATAGAAACTGAACCATCAAGCAGCCCAACAGTTGCCGAGGCCGCTGCACTACTGGCTGCTGCCCGCAAACCCGCTACTACGATAGGTGATTGGGTTGACCAGGCACCAAAAAGAAATCCTATTAGTATCTCTGCAACAGGAGCTAAAAATATAGATGTTATAGGCTATAAGCAGCCCGCAGCCAATGCTCTTGCACCTAAAATGAGTATCACCAACGGCTGGCTAGTCCGCGGCAACACTATACTTGAGGGCAAGCATTTTGAAGCACCATGGTGGAATGGAAACGTTAAACCAGACTACTTAAAATCAACTGCTAAACCCGATATTACCCGCTGGGTACCCGGTAGAACAGGAACCGGTTTAACCGACAATCTGGACGATGTAGCCGCCTGGATGCAAAAAGATAATATCATCGTGCTTGAGCATAACTACGGCTTATGGTACGAGCGCCGCCGTGATGATCATGAACGCATCCGCCGAATGGATGGTGACGTATGGCCTCCGTTTTATGAGCTTCCTTTCCAGCGGAGCGGTAAAGAACAGGCCTGGGATGGTTTAAGCAAATACGATCTTACTAAATACAATACCTGGTACTGGAGCAGGCTTAAACAGTTTGCCAATATTGCTGATGAAAAAGGCTTAGTACTTTTCCATAACAATTTCTTCCAGCACAATATTATTGAAGCAGGTGCACATTATGCTGATTTCCCGTGGCGCACAGCCAATAACATCAACAGTACAGGTTTCCCTGAGCCGGTTAATTATGCAGGCGACAAACGCCAGTTTATGGCTGAACAGTTTTATGATGAAACCGAACCGACAAGGCGTAAACTGTTAATAGCCTACATTAATAAATGTATGGACAACTTTGCTGATAACAACGGGGTTATCCAATCCATAAGCGCTGAGTTTACCGGGCCACTACATTTTATGCAGTTTTGGGTTGAAACGGTTAAACAATGGGAACTAACCCATAAAAAGAAAGAGATCATCTGCCTTGGGGCAACAAAAGATGTTCAGGATGCTATCCTTGCCGATCCCGCAAAAGCTTCAGTTATTGATGCTATCGATATACGTTACTGGTATTATGAGGGTAATGGAAAACTTTACGCTCCACAGGGTGGCCAAAGCCTGGCACCGCGCCAGCAAGAACGCATTTACAAACCTAAAGCGCCAACCTTTGAAGATGTCTATCACGCGGTGCATGAGTACAAAGAGAAATATCCGGCTAAAGCAGTTTTATATTCAGCTGATGCTTATGACCATTTCGGTTGGGCGGTCTTCATCGCAGGAGGGTCATTGCCTGCATTGCCTGCCACAACAGACAAACAATTTTTAACCGCTGCATCTGCAATGCAAAGCGTAGATCTGCCGGGTAGCCCGAAAGATCAATGGGCCTTGGGTAATGTAGCAAAAGGTTATATCGTTTACAGCAATACCAATAGTATTCATCTTGATCTGGCTGCAAACGCAACTTATAAAGCAAAATGGATCAACCCAAAAACAGGGGAGGTTTTGCCGGATGAGCAGCAGGTAAAAGGTGGTAGCAATACCGAAATTAAAAATCCCGGAACGGGAGAAGCTATTTTGTGGCTTGTCCGTATTTAAGTAATATGTTTAAAAATATTGTTCTTGTAGGTCTTATTTCTGGTGTGCTTTTTTCCATAAAAAGCCAGCAAGTCGAAGTATTGCCCGAATTGAAAGTATCGGCCAATCATCGTTTTTTTCAGGCTGATGATAAACCTTTCTTTTGGATGGGCGATACGGGGTGGCTTTTGTTCTCCAAGCTAAACCGAGAGGATGCTGAGAAATATCTGGAGACCCGCCGTAAACAAGGGTTCAATGTAATACAGGTAATGGTTTTACATAGCTTGTCTGAAACGGATTTTTATGGAGATTCAGCCCTAAACAATAGGAATATCACCAATCCTAAAATCGCTGATGCAAACTATCCCAATAACTACTGGAACAACATAGACTGGGTATTAAAGAAGGCCGAAGAGAAAGGTATCTACATTGCTTTAGTTCCGGTTTGGGGTTCGGTGGTAAAATCAGCGCATATCAACCAAAATCAGGCTAAAACATACGCGACATTTCTGGCCAATCGTTATAAATCATACAGTAACGTGATTTGGATGAATGGGGGCGATATACCAGGCAGCGATTCCATAAAAGTTTGGAATACCATCGGCAATACCATCCATGCTATTGATCCGGATCATTTGATCACTTTCCATCCTCGTGGTAGAACAGAATCATCAATCTGGTTTCATAACGAGCCTTGGTTAAGCTTTAACAGCATCCAATCCGGCCACAGAAATTATAGTCAGGATACATCAAAAAATGATCTTCACTATGGTGAGGATAATTGGCGCTATATTCAAAACGACTACAACAAAATACCAATTAAACCCACATTGGATGCCGAACCATCATACGAAAAAATACCTTACGGCTTACATGATATAAACTTGCCACGCTGGACGGATGCTGACGTAAGGCGCTACGGTTACTGGTCGGTTTTTGCAGGGGCGGCAGGTTATACTTATGGTAATAACGATGTAATGCAAATGCATAACCCAAAAGATAAAGGCAGCGCTTATGGATCAAAGGACTACTGGTATAAATCCATTAACGATCCCGGCGCACAGCAAATGGTGTATCTGGAAAAACTGATGCTCTCACGCCCTTATTTTGAGCGTGTACCTGCACAATCATTAATAGCGGCTAATCAAGGTCAACGATATAACAGATTGATAGCTACCAGAGGTAAAGATTATGCTTTCATCTATACCTACACCGGCCGTAATATGGATATAAATACCGGGCAATTGCCGGGTAAAAAAATCAAGGCATCGTGGTATAATCCGCGTAATGGAGAAACCTCGGTTATCGGCATTTTTAATAAATTAAAAACAGCGAAGTTCAATCCTCCCGGCCAACCTGCAAATGGTAACGACTGGGTATTGATACTTGATGCTATATAAAATCGTACTTAATAGTTATGTGGGGATCTAAAAAAATATACCTTTTTGTGTTAGCAGGGATGCTATTGTTTTCCTGTAAAAGCAAAAAAGATGTATACCTTTTTACATCCTTCAACGAGCCTGCAAGCGCCGGGTTAAGATTATTATACAGCCACGATGCCTATCACTGGACGGATCTTAACCATATCTTCATAAAACCTGAAGTAGGGGATGCTAAGATCATTCGAGACCCCTCAATAGAGCAAGGCCCCGACGGTATTTATCACTTAGTTTGGACAACCGGATGGAAAAACGATACAGGTATTGGCTATGCCGAATCTTCCGACCTGATCCATTGGTCGGCGGAACAACACTTGAATGTAATGGCCGATGAACCAACTGCTGTTAATGCATGGGCACCGGAGTTGTTTTATGATGATACCAAAAATCAGTTTATAATTACCTGGGCATCAACAGTACCATTCCGTTTTGCCAAAGGCGAGGAGGATGAGAATAATAATCACCGCCTGTATTACACCGTCACTAAAGACTTTAAAACCTTTACACCCGCGAAGCTATTTCTTGATCCCGGTTTTAGTGTGATAGATCCTGAAATCGTAAAGATCGCCGAAGGAAAATATGTTTTGGTAATGAAAGATAATACGAGGCCAAACCGCAATATTTTAGTTGCATTTAGCAATAATCCGCTTGGGCCTTATACAAACTATTCCAAACGGTTTACCGAGATGTACTCCGAAGGCCCAACAATAACAAAAGCAGGCAAAGATTGGTTAATTTACTACGACTCATACCGCCTCAAAAAATTTGGTTGTATGCGTACAACCGATTTTAAAACATTCACCAATATAGCAGATTCTGTTAGCGTGCCTCAGGGGCACAAACACGGAACAATTTTTAAAGTAAGCTATAAGACGCTTAAAAACTTAAAGTTAGCAGCCGCATCAACGGCTAATTAATATAATATGATGCTGAAAGTTAAAATATATATTATTCTGATCGCAATTGCCGGATTTAGCCTCAATGTTTCCGCGCAGGACACCGTTAGATATACCGGGAACACCGTTGCCAGTGTCGACTATCACAACGGCAGGCTCACACCCGTAATAGGTGTGCATAGTATGCAAATATTCCGCGCAAATCGGGAACACCCCGAGCAAGCCGACGGCTTTGGTTTTACCTACAACCACCAGCCCATGCTGGCATACTGGAATAATACTTTTTATGTAGAATATTTAAGTGATAAGATAGGCGAGAGCGTTCCCCCCGGTCAAACATTGCTTATCACCTCCAAAGACGGTGCAACCTGGTCAAAACCAACAGTTATTTTCCCCCAATACAAAATACCTGATGGCACCACAAAAGAAGGACACGCAGGAGTTGCTAAAGATTTATATGCGGTTATGCACCAGCGCATGGGCTTTTACACCGCCAAATCAAAACGTTTGTTAGTGCTTGGCTTTTACGGGATATGTTTAGATGCGCACGATGATCCTAACGATGGGAAAGGTATAGGCAGGGTAGTACGTGAGGTTTATCCAAACGGGAAATTTGGCCCGATCTACTTTATCCATTATAACCCAAAATGGAACGAAAGTAATACGTCATACCCTTTCTACAAAACAAGCAAGGATAAAGAATTTGTACAGGCATGTGATGAGTTGATGGCGACCCCCCTAATGATGATGCAATGGCAAGAAGAAACAGATCGTGGCGATCCTTTAATTCCGCTTCACAAAGATTATAAAGCATTCAATTTTTATCATTTGCCCGATGGCAGAGTGGTAGGATTATGGAAATATGCCTTAACCGCTATCAGTACTGATAATGGTAAAACATGGCCAGCCAATGCAAGTCGCGCACCAAGGTTTGTAACCAGCAACGCAAAAATATGGGGGCAACGTACTTCCGATGGTAAATACGTTACAGTTTACAATCCGTCGGAATTTCGCTGGCCACTGGCGGCTTCGGTTAGTCAGGATGGGTTAAATTACACCAATCTTTTATTGGTTAATGGCGAGATACCAACCATGCGTTACGGTGGCAATTATAAATCATACGGCCCGCAATACACCCGTGGTATCGAAGAAGGTAACGGCATACCACCCGATGGCAAACTATGGGTTACCTACAGCATGAATAAAGAGGATATCTGGGTATCATCAATTCCTGTTCCGTTGACCGAAATCGCCACAGCACAAGCAGACGAAAATTTTAATGCCCTGCCTGCCGGTAAAGAACTTGAGAAATGGAATACCTACAGCTCACTATGGGCACCGGTAGGCATTGATAAAGCACCCGATGGCACACGTTGTTTAACACTTAAAGACTGGGATAAATTTGATTATGCCAAAGCAGAGCGTGTAATCCCTGAATCAAAAAAACTGATAGCTGATTTTACCATCATCCCCGCGCAAAACAACACAGGTATGCTGGATATTGAGTTTCAAAATGCGGCCGGTGATGCTGCCTTGCGTTTAACCTTTGATTCAACCGGGGTTTTTAGGGCTAAAACCGGTTATCGCTCTAAAAACATAATGAAATATGTGGCTAACCAGGCTTATCATATCACGATAAAGGCCAATACCGATACCCGGTTTTATACCGTAAACGTGAATGGTAAGGACGTGTTAACTAACCTGTTTTTCGCACCGATACTTGGCGTAGAACGTGTGGTTTTCCGTACCGGCGATGTGAGGCGCTTCCCGACTGCCGATACGCCAACAGATCAGGATTATGATCAACCCAATCCCGGCGAACCGGCTCCGCCGGCTGCTTTTTATATCAAATCATTTAAAACATCTACCTACTAATGCTACTCAGGAAATACATAGTTATCGTTTTCTTAATAGTCTGTAGCGCAATAGCTTCAAATACTTACGCGGCTATAGTTATACCAAAAATATTGGGTAATGGAATGGTGCTGCAACGCGACAAACCTGTACCCATTTGGGGAACCGCTACCGTAGGAGAAAACGTTACAGTTAAATTCAACAACCAGGTTAAAAAAGCCACTGCTGATGCCTCAGGTAAGTGGGAAGTAATGCTTGATCCAATGGCCGCATCAGCCACCTCACAGGTACTGGAAATAAGCGGCACTAATACCATCAAACTTGGTAATATTTTGGTTGGCGAGGTATGGTTATGCTCGGGCCAGTCCAACATGTCGTACGAAATGCGTAAGAACAGCAAAGTGCGCAGGCCCGATACCACTACCATTAATACACCGATTGACGAACTCGACAAGGCACATAATCCACAGATCAGGATATTTTTAGTTACCCAACACAATTTAAGAATGCCCGATTCCACCCATTCAGGCTGGGATGTTGCCGAAGGCACAGCATTACGAAACTTCTCGGCAGCGGGATATTTCTTCGCGAAGAACCTGAACCATGATTTGCATGTTCCTGTTGGTATCATCTGCTCCGCGATAAGTGGCAGCCGGATCGAACCATGGATGCCTGCTGAAGCATTCGATGCCATTCCTTATTTCAAGCAAAATAATATAAAAGTAGATGGCGATCCCGGCAAGCTTTATGTGAATATGATAGCACCTGTAGCGCCTTATGCTGTACGTGGTTTTTTATGGTATCAGGGTGAAAGTGGTGCGTATTTAGGCGAAACCATTAGTTATACCTACAAAATGGAAGCGCTCATCAATTGGTGGCGACAAATTTGGGGCGATAAGGATCTACCATTTTATTACGTGCAGATAGCGCCATTTTATTATTCAAGAGCTAAAAGCAATATAACCTACACGGTCTATACCGAACCTGAATTCCGTGAGGCCCAAACCGTGGCACTCAAAATACCGCATACTGGGATGATTGTTACTACCGATTTGAATGATTCATTAACCAATATTCACCCGGCATTTAAATGGGTGGTAGGGCGTAGGCTAGAATTACAGGCCTTGGCAAATACCTACGGAAAAAAGAATGTGGTTTTTTCAGGCCCGATGTACCAAAGCATGCAGGTTAAAGGAAACAAGATCATACTTGATTTTAAATATGTTGGCGACGGCCTAGTGAGCCACGATGGCAAACCGCTTGATTATTTCGAGATCTCGGGCAGCGATGGCAAATTCGTTGCTGCGAAAGCTATAATTGAGGGTGACAAAGTAGCGGTTTCATCGCCCGAAGTACCTCACCCGGTAACGGCACGCTTCGCCTGGACGGAAGTAGCCGAGCCCAATTTCTACAATAAAAACGGGTTGCCCGCGGTTCCTTTTCGCACCGATAATCCATTGAAATTTACATTAACAGCTAATTAATCTGAGCATGAAATATGCCTCTCTTAAAATATTTATTTGCGTATTGCTAATTATCCCGGCAATAAATATTTACGCGCAAAAAACACAGATCCAGTTTCTTTCCGGTACAGGGAGTGGCCATACGGTAAACTGGCAGTTCTATTGTACCGCAGGCCAAAATTCAGGCAAGTGGACAACCATCCCCGTGCCATCAAACTGGGAATTGCAAGGTTTTGGAAAATACAATTATGGCTTAGATAAGGACAGCCTTAAAGGAAAAGAACAAGGCTTATACAAATACCAGTTCAACGTACCCGCATCATGGCAGGGGAAAGATGTCAATATTGTATTTGATGGCTCGATGACCGATACTAAGGTTATGATTAACGGTCAGCAGGCAGGCGATATTCACCAGGGAGCTTTCTATCGTTTTAAATATGATATAACCAAATTGCTTAAATACGGGCAAAGTAATTTACTGGAAGTTACCGTATCTAAATATTCCGCAAATGCTTCTGTTAACGCGTCGGAGCGTAAAGGCGATTTTTGGGTTTTCGGCGGCATATTCAGACCGGTGTTTTTAGAGGCTTTCCCTAAAGAGCATATCAGCCACATTGCTGTTGATGGTAAGGCTGACGGTAACTTTAAAGCGGAGCTTAAACTATCTAACATAAAAAATGCGGGCACAATTACCGGGCAGTTTTATACTGTTAGTGGTCAAAAAGTAGGCGCTGTTTTTTCTACAAACATAAAGGCTGGCGACACATCCGTCTTAATCAAAACTCATTTTATTGCGCCAAAACTGTGGTCGCCGGAGTTTCCTAATTTGTACAATGTAGTTTTCACGCTTCAATCTAATGGTAAAGAAATTCATACAGTACAACAACGTTTTGGCTTTCGTACAGTTGAACTTCGCCTGCACGACGGCATCTATGTAAACAACGTTAAAATCAAATTTAAAGGCGTAAATCATCACTCATTTTGGCCTACAACAGGTAGGGCACTAAATAAGTCCATAAGTATTGCCGACGTAAAGCTCATCAAAGCGATGAATATGAATGCGGTGCGTATGTCCCATTATCCGCCTGATGAGCATTTTCTGGATGTGTGCGATTCGCTGGGTTTATTTGTGTTGGATGAATTAACCGGCTGGCATCATGCTTACGATACGCAGGTTGGTTCAAAACTCGCAAAGGAGATGATTTCAAAAGATGAAAATCATCCATCCATAGTGATCTGGGATAACGGCAACGAAGGTGGGTTTAATTTCGACCTCGATCATTGGTTTGATGATATGGATATTCAAAAACGCCCTTTAATTCACCCATGGGCAGTTTTCAGAGGCACTAATACACAGCATTATATCAATTATGATTATGGTACAAATACCGCCATGCACGGTCATGATGTATTTTTTCCTACTGAATTTTTGCACGGCATTTATGATGGCGGCGCAGGTGCAGGTTTAGATGATTATTGGGAGCAGATGTGGCATACACCTATATCGGCAGGCGGTTTTATCTGGGTTTTTGCTGATGAGGCGGTTGTGCGTACAGACAAAAATGGTCTGTTAGATTCCGATGGTGATCACGGCCCGGATGGTATTTTAGGCCCATATCATGAAAAAGAAGGTAGCTATTATACCATTAAAGAGGTTTGGAACCCTGTCCACCTCGAACCAAAAGAAATTACATCTGCTTTTGATGGTAAATTACAACTGGAAAACAGGTATTTATACACTAACCTTAAACAATGCAGCTTTACTTATAAACTGGTTAAATTAAGTAACCCTTATCAAACAACATCTGCAACCGCACTGCGTGGTACCATTATTTCGCCTGATGTATTACCTGGGCAATACGGTTCGCTAGACCTAAATTTACCTGTAGGCTGGCAAAATTATGATGTATTGTACGTTACTGCTTTCGACCCATACAAAAATGAACTGTTTACCTGGAGCTGGCCAATAGCAAGTCATACCGCAATAGCCAAACGCATGATCGCAACATCCGGCAGTAATAAACCTGAAATAAAAGAAACAGACTCCTTATACAAAATAAGCGCTAACGGGATTAAGTTAGAGATAAACCGCAATTCAGGTATCCTAAAAAAGGTAACTAATAAAAAAGGTGATATTCCATTGATTAACGGTCCTTTATTAGCTGAAGGACAGGATAAAGCAGGGTTTCAAAAATTAAGTTATCACTACAACGCTGATACACTTGTGGTTGAAGCCGAGTTCGCTAAAAAAACTACCGAAGCACAGTTACGATGGATGATATTTCCTTCGGGATTGGTGCGATTAGATGTGAAGTACTGGCCGATTGGCGAGGAAGCAAACCTGCTTGGTGTAAGCTTTAGTTATCCCGAAAAGGATGTAAAAGGAGTGGAATATATGGGCGATGGCCCGTACCGGGTTTGGAAAGATCGGATGAAAGGGACTATGCTAAATGTTTGGAACAAAACCTATAACAATACCATAACCGGTGAAGACAGCACTAAACTCATCTACCCCGAATTTAAGGGTTATTATTCCAACCTGTATTGGATGAAGTTGCAAACTAACACCCAGCCAATTACCATTATTTGCGATAGCAGGGATGTGTTTATGCGCTTGTTTACGCCGCAATATCCAAAACTTACTTACGGCAACAATATAGCCCCTGCTTTTCCAACGGGCGATATTTCGTTTATGCATGGCATCCCGCCCATCGGTACAAAATCACAAAAACCGGAGAAATTAGGGCCAGAAGGACAGTTAAACCAATATTTTAATTACGATAAGCATATCGAGGATGCTTTGTCGCTCACCTTATATTTTGATTTCTCAGGTAAATAACCAATGATAAAAAGATCATTCCATATTGTCCTTTTATCAATAGGTATTTTTACCTGTTGCATGTGTAATGCGGCTGTTAGTGTAACCGATTTGCGTTGCGAGATGTTGTACAACCCGCAAGGCGTTGGTACGACACATCCCAGGTTAAGCTGGCAAATAACAAGTGATCAGCGTAATACAGTACAAACCGCTTATGAAATTATAGTTGCCTCATCAAAGCAAAAACTGGCACTCAATGAAGGTGATCTGTGGGATTCGCGCAAAACAATATCTGGCAAATCCATTATGGTAGATTACGCTGGCAAACCATTAATCAGTCGTTCCCAATGTTATTGGAAAGTTCGTGTATGGACAACCAAAGGCGTAAGCGAATGGAGTAACCAACCTGCAAACTGGAGCCTAGGGCTATTAAATCCTAACGATTGGCAGGCAAAATGGATTGGCTATGAGCATGGTTTCCCCTGGGATAGTGTGAGTAAGTTTTCAAGGTTATCAGCCCGTTATTACCGCAAACAATTTCAAACTACACAATCAATAAAAAGGGCTACTGTTTACATCGTTGGTTTGGGTCATTACGAGCTTTATATCAACGGTAAAACCATCGGCGACCAGGTTTTGGCTGAAGCACCTACGGATTATACCCAATCAGTGTTGTACAATACTTTTGATGTTACTGATGATATTAAACGAGGCGATAATGTTATCGGCACGGTACTTGGCAATGGTCGATTTTTTACCATGCGCCCAAAGTATAAACCTAAAAAGATAAAAGAATTCGGATTCCCGAGGCTGCTATTACAACTGGAAATAACTTATCAGGATGGTAGCAAAAAAACAATCATCAGTGATGCTAACTGGAAATTTACCGCTGACGGCCCGATCAGAACCAACAATGAATATGATGGTGAAGAATACGATGCCACTAAAGAATTAACAGGTTGGAATAAAACAGGCTACGATGATAGCAATTGGATAAAGCCTGAATTAGTCGAATCGCCGGGAGGGAAGATAGAGGCCCAAATGGATGCGCCCATCAAGATCATGGATACGGTTAAGCCAATCGGCATAAGCCAATTAAAACCGGGTACCTGGATAATGGATATGGGCCAGGATATGGCGGGATGGGTGCAAATGAAAGTAAAAGGTAACCGTGGCGACAAAGTTACCCTCCGCTATGCGGAAACACTAAAATCAGAGGGTGATTTGTATACAGCGAACCTTCGTGATGCCAAAGCGACCGATGTGTATACGTTAAAAGGTGGTGATGAAGAAACATGGCATCCGGTTTTTGTGTATCATGGTTTTAGGTATGTGGAGATAACCGGATATCCCGGCACACCAATAGTTAATGATTTTATCGGTCAGGTAGTTTATGACGATATGGCTAATACAGGTCAGTTTGAAACATCAAATCCTTTAGTTAATCAAATATATCACAACTCCTATTGGGGCATACGAAGCGACTATAAAGGTATGCCAGTAGATTGCCCGCAACGAAACGAACGTATGCCATGGCTGGGCGATCGCGCAATAGGCTCGTTAGGTGAGAGTTTTGTGTTTGATAATGAAAACCTATATGCCAAATGGCTGGATGATATTGAGCAATCTCAAAAGCCGGATGGATCTATCCCGGATGTGGCGCCTGCTTACTGGAACTATTACAGCGATAACATGACCTGGCCGGGCACTTATATTTTGATAGCCGACATGCTATACAATCAGTTTGCTGATAAAGCGCCTATTGAAAAGCATTATGCTTCCATGAAAAAATGGCTCGGTTATATGCGCCAGAAATATGATAAAAATAACCTGATGACCAAGGATAAATACGGCGATTGGTGTGTCCCACCCGAATCGCCCGAATTGATCCATTCCAGGGATTCATCGCGCAATACTAATGGCGAGCTGATTGCGACCGCCTACTATTATCGCATGCTGTACCTAATGCAGCACTTTGCAGTACTGCTTAATAAACCGGCTGATGTACAGTTATTCTCAACATTAGCATTGGAAGCAAAAAACGCATTCAATCATAAGTTTCTTAATAAAAAGACTTTGCGGTACGATAACAATACTGTGACCGCCAACCTGCTGCCATTATATTTCGGTATGGTACCAGAGGCTGATAAAAAAGCGGTGTTCAATAATATCGTTAATAAAATAACCATCGATGCCAAAAGTCATATAAGTACAGGCGTGATTGGTACGCAATGGCTGATGCGTGGCTTAACAGATTTTGGCCGACCCGACATTGCCTATCATATTGCCGCTAATGATGATTACCCAAGCTGGGGTTACATGGTTAAGCGCGGTGCAACAACTATATGGGAATTATGGAATGGGGATACCGCCGCCCCTGCAATGAACTCGCGCAATCACGTAATGCTTTTGGGCGATCTTATTGCCTGGTTTTACCAGGATCTGGGTGGAATTAAGGCTGATGAACCCGGTTTTAAAACCATCATTATGAAACCCGCCGAAGTTACTGGTTTGGATAGTGTAAAGGCATCTTACCAAACGCCATACGGCTTGGTAAAAAGCAATTGGAAAAAACACGACAGGCAATTGGACTGGTTAATTAGCATCCCCCCGAATTCAAAAGCGGTGGTTTACCTACCGGTTAACAGTGTTTCGGGTATAAAGGAAGATGGCAAAAGAATATCAGCAGCAAGTGGTTTTAAATATTTAGGGCAGGACAAGGGTGAAGCAAAAATAGAAATAGGATCGGGCGATTATCATTTCGTGGCGAGTAATTATTTTGAATAAGGAGTATTAGTGATGAACAAGAGAATTTTATTAATAACGATGATATGCATTTTGGGCTTTGGTTTAACAACAAAGGCTCAATTAAAAATATGGCAGCATGGGATTGTGACTGATGAATTTATTTTTGAAAAAGCGCCATATCCCGAATGTCATGCGGCCACCATCACCGAAACTAAGCAAGGCTTGGTAGCTGCCTGGTTTGGCGGTACAAAAGAGCGTAATCCAGATGTTTGTATCTGGGTTAGCCGCTTGGTAAAAGGTAAATGGAGCGAAGCGATTAATGTAGCAAACGGCATCCAGAATGATACCCTGCGCTATGCTTGCTGGAACCCGGTTCTTTACCAGGTTCCCAACGGTGATCTGTTTCTATATTATAAAATTGGTCCTTCACCAGCGAAATGGAAAGGTTTTCAACGGGTTTCTAAAGATGGTGGGATTAGCTGGTCGGCACAGCAAGCTTTACCCGACAGCATCTTAGGCCCGGTTAAAAATAAGCCGGTAATGCTGAGTAATGGAACCGTTCTGTCACCATCAGGTACCGAAAACGGAGGCGCTAGAATTCATTTTGAATTATCAAAGGATCAATGCAAAACATGGGCATCAACAGGTCCGTTAAATGATGGTAAAACCGTAAAAGCATTACAGCCAACCATCTTAGTTCATAAAGATGGTACTATACAAGCACTTTGCCGCACACAGAACAGGGCTTTATATGAAACCTGGTCAAAAGATAATGGCCTTACCTGGTCTCCGCTTGCGCAAACAACACTTCCTAATAATAATTCGGGTATTGATGGGGTGACATTAAAAGATGGTCGCTCATTATTAGTTTATAATCATGTTTTACCACCGGGTAAGTTAGCCAAAGGCGCACGTACACCCTTAAATGTAGCCATATCAAAAGATGGTAAAACCTGGTATGCTGCTTTAATACTGGAAGATTCACCGATTAGTCAATACTCTTACCCATCGGTAATTCAAACTAAGGATGGTTTAGTACATATAGTTTATACCTGGCGCAGGCAGCGGATCAAACACGTGGTAATTGATCCAAATAAGTTAGTGTTGAAAGAAATAAAAGACGGTGTATGGCCTAAAGTTGATGGTTATACAGCGCCGGTAGTAACAGGTGATGCAAAGGATCTTTAAAGATTAAAACTATGAAGAATTACAAGTTATACACACTGATGATTGCTTTGGCTTTGTTGCCGATGCTGATTTGGGCGCAACAGGATACCGATCATCTTTACAGGAAATCATTAAAAGATGTGCTGGATGAAATTCAGGCCAGGTTTCACGTAAAAATCAAATATTCGGAAGATCAGGTAAAGGACAAGTATGTAAACTATGCCGACTGGCGGTTCAGAAACACGGTTGATGAAACCCTGGATAATGTACTTGCGCCAGTTGATATGAAGGTCAATAAAACCGGGCCAACATCCTACAAATTAAAAGATTATGAATACAACGTTTGGTCGGTTACGGATGGTTGGGCAAAGTTGGATAGCATAGCTAAATTATACCACGATGAAGCAAGTTGGGAAAAGAGAAAGGAATTGCTTCGCCCGGCATTGTATAAAGCGCTTGATCTATACCCGTTACCCGCTAAGCCTGATTCAAAGCCAATCGTCACCCCAAAAAGAATTTACAACGGTTACTCTGTTGAGAATATAGCTATCGAAATTTTACCCGGTTTATATATCAATGGGTCACTTTATAAACCACTACATTATAAAGGCAAAATTCCGGTAATGCTAAGTCCGGATGGGCACTGGGACAAACAGCGTTACCGTGCCGATTGCCAGTTGCGTTGCGCATCCTTGGCCCGTATGGGTTGTATGGCTTATAGCTATGACCTTTTTGCCTGGGGCGAGTCGTTATTACACTTTAAATCCGAAGATCACCGTACAAGCATCGCGCAGGTTGTGCAAACTTTAGGCGCTATCCGCATTATTGATTATCTGTTAACGCTAAAAGAAACTGATCCTAACAGATTAGGTATCAGCGGCGGCTCGGGTGGTGGAAGCCATACCGTTTTAATGGCGGCCTTAGATCCACGTATTAAACTAAGCGCGCCGGTGGTTGCAGTATCATCTTATTTTTATGGTGGATGCCCTTGTGAAAGCGGTATGCCTATCCACCTGGTTTGCGGCGGTACAGATAACGTAGAATTAGCCGCTATGGCAGCGCCAAATCCGCAGCTGTTGATAACCGATGGCAAAGACTGGACTGCCCACATGCCTGAACATGACTTCCCGTATCTGCAAAAAATGTACGGCTATTACGGTAAGACTAATCTGGTTGAAAACGTGCATTTACCAAATGAGGGCCATGATTACGGGCCTTCAAAACGCGATGCGCTTTACAAGTTTGTTGCTAAAGACTTCAAGCTCGATATACATAAGATTGAAGACAAAAATGGTAAAATAGATGAATCTGAAGTAACAATTGAAAAGGAACCATTGATGTATGTTTTTGGCGATCATGGGCAATATCTACCTAAAGATGCCATACACGGTTATGAAAACTTGCTTCATGTTTTTGCAACTGCACCAAGAGAAAAGAATCCTGTTGACTAAACCGATATGAAAAAAGAAACGATAAAATTTATTGTTGCAGGTATCAGTCTTTTGATGATATTAAACCTGTACCCTAAATCAGCATTAGCGCAAAATGATAAGCGATACAAAGTTGCCGTTGCCGACATCATGATATTAAAAAGGCAAAAGATAGGGGCATTTCCATTAACAAAAGAATTAGGTGCCGATGGTGTTGAAGTAGATATGGGCGGTTTAGGCGACAGGGAAACCTTCGATAATAAACTTGCTATAGATTCTAACCGGACGCAGTTTCTCGCTAAATCAAAAGAACTAAATATACAGATCAGTTCACTGGCGATGACCGGTTTTTACTCCCAGTCTTTCGCGCAAAGGCCAACCGCGGTTAAGGCAGTTCAGGATTGCATCAACACTGCAAAGCTGATGAATGTTAAGGTCATATTTTTGCCGTTCGGTGTACAAGGCGATCTGATAAAGAACCCTGAACTCAGGCCCGCTATTGTAGAACGCTTGAAAACCGCAGGTAAATTGGCTGAACAGGCCGGCATAACAATCGGCATCGAAACGTCATTAAGCGCAAAAGATGAATTGCAATTATTAAAAGATGTAGGCTCGCCGACAGTTAAAAGCTATTTCAACTTCGCTAATGCGGTGAAAAATAACAGGGACATTGTTCAGGAGCTAAAAACACTGGGCAAAAACAACATCGTCCAAATTCATTGTACCGATGATGACGGTGTATGGTTGCAAAATGATACCAAGATAGACCTTAAAAAGATCAAATTAACGCTCGACAAAATGGGGTGGAGCGGCTGGCTAGTGATAGAACGTTCACGTGATGCCAGTGACCCTAAAAATGTAAAGAAGAATTTCACTGCTAATATAGCTTACGTAAAATCAATCTTCCAGCAATAATATGAAGTTAGCTCGTACCGTATTATTAAGTATTTGTATACTATGCTTTATGGGCATACAGAGCCATGCTGCCAATATATGGGTGGCTATAAATGGTAACGACAATAATCCGGGTACAAAAGATCAACCGAAACTTACCGTAGCGGCTGCCTTGCGCCAGGCCCGTGAATTGCGCAGGCTAAATGATCCTTCGATAACGAACGGCATAAACATTATTTTACAAGGCGGGGAGTACGTTTTAGATGAACTGCTATTTATTCGCCCGGAGGATTCCGGTACTTCTACATCACCAATAATAATTGAAAACGCGCCCGGTGAAAAACCAGTGATCAGCGGGGGAGCGGTGGTTAAAGGCTGGAAAAAAGCATCAGCCTATATCTCCGGCTTGCCAAAGGAAGCACAAGGTAAGGTTTGGGTCGCAGCTATGCCGGAGGTAGGAGGTTGCGCTTTGTTATTCAGGCAACTTTGGGTGAATGGTATTAAAGCGATCCGTGCGAGGGAAAGTAATACTGATGAAGAAATGAGCCGCATTTTATCGGTAGATAAACAACAACAGGAAATTTGGATACCGATACCCGGAAGTGGTTTACCTAAATATCCAGATCAAATGGAGATGGTTATTCACCAGATGTGGGCAATTGCCAATTTGCGGGTTAAATCTATCACCATAAAAGGCAATCAAGCCGGGTTAACATTTTATCAGCCTGAAAGCAAAATAGAATTTGAACATCCCTGGCCTCCACCCGTGATTGACAAGGGACATAAAATGAATGGCAACTCGGCGTTTTATTTAACTAATTCATTATCATTTTTAAATAGACCGGGCGAATGGTATGAAGATATGCATACCAATAAGATTTATTACTATCCACGCAAAGGCGAAAATATGGCCGATGCAAAAGTAACCGCGCCATCGCTTGAAACATTGGTAAAGGTTGAAGGAACGATGGAAAGGCCGGTAAGCTTTGTGCGGTTTAAAGGGATTAGTTTTGAAAATACAACGTGGCTTCGCCCATCACAAAAAGGGCACGTACCTTTGCAGGCTGGCATGTATCTGTTGGATGCCTACAAATTAAAAATAAAAGGCACACCCGGGAAGAGTGGTTTAGAAAACCAGGCATGGGTAGGCCGACCAGCGGCCGCGGTGGAGTTATCCTATGCAAATCATACCGGGTTTGAGAATTGCATATTTACCCATCTGGCATCAACCGCATTGGATTATACAAGAGGTACGCATGACGACGAAATAAAAGGAAACCTTTTTACCGACATAGGCGGTACAGCTATTCAAATCGGCATTTATTCTGATGAGGCTTTTGAAGCGCATTTGCCCTATAACCCATCAGCGTTACGTGAGGTTTGTACCAATGAGCATATCGAAAATAACTTAGTTGCAGATGCTACCAATGAAGATTGGGGATGCCTGGGCATAGGCGCTGGTTATGTAAAGGGAATAAGAATTGAACACAACGAAATTTTTGATGTATCCTATTCAGGGATAAGTGTAGGCTGGGGTTGGACGAAAGCTGCGAACGCCATGAGCGACAATATAATACGTGCGAATAAAATACATCACTACGCTAAGCACATGTACGATGTTGCGGGTATCTATACTTTGTCGGCTCAGCCCAATTCTATTATTGACAGCAATTATGTAGACAGCATCTATAAAGTTTCCTACGCTCATGACCCGGAACATTGGTTTTATCTATATACCGATGAAGGATCGTCATACTTCACCATAAAAAACAACTGGTGCCCGTCAGAGAAATTCCTCAAAAATGCCAATGGCCCCGGTAATGTTTGGGAGAATAATGGCCCTATGGTAGCTGAAAGTATAAAGGATGCAGCAGGTTTGCAAATACCTTATCAATACCTGTTAAAAGGTATAAAAGTTAACCCCGGCAATCAACCTATAAATCATTAATCATGCTGAAGCGATTGATCATCTTATTACTATTAATGGTTGCTTTTGGATATTCAAATGCACAAATATCTGTCGGCAAACCGGTGATCGTAGAAATCATTTCTCCTAAAGGTTCTGCTTTCAAATTTGGTGCTTTTGCAGATATGAAGGGTTACGGAATACAGAACATCCAGCAATGGAATAACCGGGTAATTGTTTATGCGAATACAGCCTCTCCCGAACAATTAAAAAAACGTATAGCGAAAGATTTCTCCGTGGATCAGGTTATTCTGTTTCAAAATCCATTCTACGATTTTAACAGGAAATATTGCGACAGTAAAACTGTCGCTAAACAATGGGATAATATTATACTCACCGCAAATTTAGTAAACAACCCAAAGATGCAGCAGGAGTATCTTAATTATCATGCTACGCAGTTTCAAAAGTGGCCGGAAGTTTCACAGGGATTTTGTAATGCCAATTTTCAGCAATTGCTGGCATTTAAAACCGGCAGACAGTTAATGTTGGTTATCAGCATTCCCAAAGGCGAGAGTTTAGATAAGTTAAATCCGTTGACCACCAAAAATAATCCCCGTGTTAACGATTGGAATAATATCATGAAAAACTATCAGGAAGGTATTGCGGGGACTAAAAAAGGCGAAACCTGGGTGTTTTTTAAAAATGTTGACGAAAAGAAATTTATTGAATAACAGCTAAAGATAGCAACCAATAACCATGTTAAAATTAGGCATATTAGGATTAGGAGAAGGCCGCAGTACCATGTCGGCAGCATTAAACAGCGATAAGTATGAGCTTAAAATGGTGTGCGATAGAAACATCGAAATGTGTAAACAGCGCGCCGAAGAGTTCAATTTCCATCAATACACAACCAGTTATCAGGAAATGCTGAATGATTCCGAGATTGATATTGTCGCTATTTATACCCCCGATCATTTACATGCTGAACATGTAAAACAGGCATTGCTGCATAACAAACATGTTATTTGCACCAAACCCTTTATTGATGATCTTTCAAAAGCACAGGAATTGCTTGATCTGGCAGCTAGAACCGGTAAAAAGGTTTTTGTAGGTCAAAGCTCCCGTTTTTTTGAACCTGCAAAAAGGCAAAGGAAAGATTATGAAGAAGGTTTGCTAGGCGATCTGATTACAGTTGAAAGTCACTACCACGCCGATCATCGTTGGTTTTTGGAGAAACCCTGGGCGCTTGAAAACGCATTTAAATGGTTGTATGGCGGTTTGAGCCACCCGGTAGATTTTATACGCTGGTATATGCCCAACGTTGAAGAGGTAATGGGCTATGGTATGATCAGCAATAACGGTAAAACTGCTGGATTAAAGAATGAAGATACGATGCACTTTATTTTTAAATCGACAGACGGGCGGATTGCACGGGTAAGTGGTGCCTATACTGGTTATACCCAACCCACACAACGCGATAGCGGCATGAGTGTGATATTAAGATGCGCTGAAGGCGCATCCCAAGCGGATTATCATGAATTGCGTTATGCCGTAACAGATAAAACTGGTGAAGAAAAGATTATTTACTGGGGAGATAAAACGTTAAAATATTACTTCAGGTTTGAAGGTCAAAGCCATCACGCAGGCGAATATCAAAACTACCTTGAATACTTTGCCGATTGTTTGGAAAGCGGCGAAACTGCTTATCCTGACATTAAAGAGGGTGTAGGTACAGTTGCTTTATTACAGGCGATGGACAGATCGTTAAAAAGTGGCCAGCCCGTGAAAGTTGCCGATGTACTTGCCGAATATAAATTATCACCTGAAATATTAAACGCATGATATTAGCGATGGGCAGTTTGGTTACTAATTTAACACCGCTGGATTATGCCATTGTAGCGGCATACATCGTCGTGCTGATGATTATTGGGTATAGATCCAGCTTTGCAAAGAAGAAAAACAAAGATGAAACGCTTTTTCTAGCCAATAAATCATTGGGATGGGCCAGTATCGGCTTTAATATGTGGGGCACTAACGTTGGCCCGTCAATGTTGCTGGCCTTTGCAAGTATTGGCTATACTACAGGCATTGTAGCCGTAAATTTCGACTGGTATGCCTTCGTTTTCCTGTTACTGCTGGCGATAGTTTTCGCACCTAAGTACCTTGCCGCTAAAGTGAGCACCATGCCCGAATTTATGGGTAAACGCTATGGCGATTCTACCCAAAATATACTCGCCTGGTATGCACTGATCAAAATATTGATCTCGTGGTTATCATTAGGGTTATTTGCAGGAGGATTTTTAGTTCGGCAGATATTGGGTATCCCCATGTGGGAATCAGTAATTGTGTTAGTCTCCTTTGCCGGACTTTTTACTTTTGCGGGTGGGTTAAAAACGATAGCCAAAGTCAATTTTTTCCAGATGATATTGCTGATAGCGGTGTCATTATTATTGACTGTAATAGGTATTATAAAAGTTGGTGGACTATCAGCCGTATACCACAAAGTACCGCATGATTATTGGAACCTGATACATCCCGCAAGCGATAAAAAATATCCATGGTATGCCATATTATTAGGCTACCCTGTTTCTGCTATCGCCTTCTTTTGTACCGATCAGGCCATGGTGCAGTCGGTTTTAGGTGCTAAAAATTTGGAGCAAGGGCAACTGGGCGTAAACTTTATCGCCTGGCTTAAAATACTGTCGCTGCCGCTTTTTATCCTTACGGGGATATTATGTTTTATACTCTATCCTGGTTTAAAAGACCCCGCCGAAGCTTACATGACTATGGTTACCCATCTTTTTCCCCCTGGACTAAATGGTTTGGTGATTGTGGTGCTGATAGCGGTATTAGTAGGTACTATAGGTTCATCGCTAAACTCGCTAAGCACCGTGTTTACAATGGATGTCTACGTTAAAAAATTTAATCCAAGTGCAACTAACAACCAAATTATAAAGGTGGGGCGAATGGCTGTGGTAGCGGGCTGCGTTTTTGCGGTTGCGGTATCACTGGCTATTGATAATATAAAGGGACTTAACCTATTTGATGTCTTCCAGTCCGTTTTAGGCTTTATTGCACCGCCTTTGGCCGTTGTCTTCTTGTTAACGGTATTTTGGAAAAAGACCAGCCGTAAGGCTGTTAACACGGTCTTATCTGCTGGTTCAGCATTTAGTTTGGGTACTGGCGTGTTGTATTTATGGGTTTTTACGCCCGATAAATATCCCATCTGGCCGCATTATTTATTGCTGTCTTTTTACATTTTCGCATTCCTGATGGCCTTGGCTATTATTATTTCATTGTTGGATACAAATCCTGTAATGTACATTCCCGATAAGCTGGTAACCATTGTTAAGCCCACCAAGCGGGTTAAAATTGCCTGGGGAGTTTTAATAATTGTGATGATAGTCCTGTACCTGATATTTAACGGACATTAATTTTATGAAAGATAAAAAAGCAGTTAGCTTAAAATATGTTTTAGTTGCCTTACTCAGCTTAATGCTGTTTAGTGATGCCGCCAAAGCGCAAAAAGCATCATGGATATGGTATCCGGGCGATTATGAGGTTTGGTTGAGTAACAAAATGCAAAACAGGCGTACAGAGCGTGGTACATTTCTGCCGCCATTTTGGAAACTGGATAGCCACTATGTGCTGATGAATTTTCATAAAGATTTTGAACTAGCTAATCCAGAAGACGCTAAATTATACGTGGAGGGGCAATATAATGTAAGTTTAGACGGTAAAACTATTCGTGGGTATCCTAAGGTAATACACATCCCAGCCGGTAAACACCGCATCAGTTTAAAAGTATATAATCAGGCAAATGTACCGGCCATATTTGTTCAGGGTACTCATCTTGTTTCGGATACTTCGTGGTTGGTGACTTATGAAGATAAAGAATGGATTGATGCATCTGGTAAAACCTCCGATGTGTCTGCCACAAAATATTTACTTGCCGGAAGCTGGGATTTTACTGATCCCAACGTATTACCGTCGACCTATCATTTACCCGTTGAAGAACACAAGGCAGCCAGCATCAGCAGAAAATCACATACAATGTTTGTGGATTTTGGAAAAGAGACCTTTGGTTACATCAAGCTTAACGGACTAAAAGGAAAAGGGCGAGTTTCGTTATATTTTGGTGAATCGCCCGAAGAAGCGATGGATACAGCACGTTGTGAATTGTCAGATAAAATAGATGTAGATCAAAACGGCGGTGATTTCACTTTTAGCGGATCAAGGGCGTTTAGATACGTAACTATTTATTATGATGATAACATCAGCATTAATGATGTATCCATGCTCTATGAGTATTCGCCGGTTAAGCAGCGCGGCAGTTTCAAATGTTCAGATGAGGAGGTTAATAAAATATGGGATGTATCGGCTTACACGTTACACCTCAACACTCGCGAATTTTTTATTGATGGTATCAAACGCGACAGGTGGGTATGGTCTGGTGATGCCTATCAGAGCTATTTAATGAATTACTATTTGTTCTTTGATTCGCCTACGGTAACACATACACTGCTTGCTTTGCGAGGTAAAGATCCCGTTACCAGCCACATCAATACCATAATGGATTATACATTTTATTGGTTTTTAGGCATCAACGATTATTACCAATATACAGGCGATAAAACATTCATCGAACAAAATTACCCACGCATGCAAAGCATGATGGATTATTGCCTTTCCCGCCGCGATAAGGATGGCTTGGTGCAGGGTTTAACAGGCGACTGGGTATTTATTGATTGGGCCGATGGTTTAAGCAAACAAGGTGAAGTTAGTTTTGAGCAGATCTTATTGTGCCGCAGTTTGGAAACAATGGCCCAATGCGCCAAAATTGCCCACGACGATGCCGGGGCTGAAAAGTATGCTGCAACAGCCGCCGATCTACGGACTAAAATATTCAACTATTATTGGAATGAACAAAAACATGCGCTGGTTCATAGCCGTATTGATGGAAAACCAACGGATAATGTTACTCGTTATGCCAATATGTTCTCCATCTTCTTTAATTATTTGGACGATGCTAAAAAGCAGGACGTGAAAAAATATGTACTCCTAAATAACAATGTACCTAAGATCACCACGCCTTATATGCGCTTTTACGAACTGGAATCGCTATGCGCCATGGGCGAGCAAAGCTATGTTTTAAAACAAATGAAGGATTATTGGGGCGGCATGCTCAAGCTCGGTGCAACTTCGTTTTGGGAAGAATATAATCCCACGGATACAGGCGCTAATATTTACGCTATGTACGGCAGGCCTTACGGCAAAAGCTTATGCCACGCCTGGGGTGCAAGCCCGATTTATTTATTGGGGAAATACTATCTTGGTATAAAACCTACCTCACCAGGTTATAAGGATTACCTAATTGAGCCCAATTTAGGTGGTTTACAATGGATGCAAGGAAGTGTCCCCACGCCTAATGGCGATATAAAGGTTTATGTAAGTACCAAACAAATTAAGGTAAGTAGTGATGATGGCTTAGGTGCGCTTCGATTTAGAAGCAAAACAATACCAACCTGTAAACAGGCTAAGATTATAGCGAAAGGTGATAACATATTTGAACTACAGGTGATAAAAGGAACATATTTTACAGTCGATTATAACGCCTTGTAATAAATGAAATTTTTACTGAAATATACGCTGCTTATACTTTGCCTATTGCCTATTGCATCCTATGCGCAATTGGTTGATAAAACCCCGGCTCCTGTTCCTGTTGCACCCGATGTATACCATTTTGACCCATGGGAAGATCCATCAGTTGATGGTATAAACAGGCAGGCAGCACATGCCACCGCATATTCGTACAGCAATTTACAAGATGCTTTAGCAGATGATAGGGACAAGTCTGGTAGAATGATGTCATTAAACGGTTATTGGGATTTCTCCTATTCGCCAATGCCTGCTGATACGCCAAAAGAGTTTTACAGGAGCAGGGTACAGGGATGGAAAAAGATCATCGTACCCTCAAGTATGGAAATGCAGGGATATGGGAAACCGATATACAAAAGCGCGGTTTATCCGTTTCGCCCGGTTAATCCTCCGCACATGCCTACAACCGATAATAGTGTAGGTAATTATCAGCGCACATTTACCATCCCCGCCAACTGGAAGGACATGAATATCACCCTGCATTTTGGCGGCGTAAGTTCAGGGTTTAAGGTTTGGTTAAATGGTAAATTCCTGGGTTATGGTGAAGATAGTTTTTTAACGTCAGAATTTAACATAACGCCATACTTACAACCCGGCGAAAATATATTGTCAGTACAAGTTATCCGTTGGACTGCTGGTTACTTTTTGGAAGATCAGGATCAGTGGCGCTTAAGTGGCATTCACCGTGAAGTAATGCTTTTAGCCGAACCGAAGCTGCGCATTGCTGATTTCTTTTATCAAACCAAATTGGATAAGGATTATAAAGATGCGCTATTTGAATTAAGGCCGAGAATGGAAAACCTGACAGGCGAGGAAATTCATGGCTATACATTGGAAGGCCAATTGTATGATAAGAATAATAAACCCGTGCTTGAAAAACCGATGGAGCAAAGTGTTGAAAACCTCATCAACGAAATCTATCCGCGATTAGGGAATGTGAAATTCGGTATAATGGAGGCGAAGATCAAGAACCCAGCTAAATGGAGTACTGACGAGCCCAATTTATACACACTGGCACTTACTTTAAAGGATACTACCGGTCATATTTTAGAGGTTAAAAGTTGTAAAGTTGGTTTCCGAAGCATTGAATTTTCCAAAATAGATAGTAAACTGCTGATCAATGGTAAAGTTACCTATCTGTATGGCGTAAACATGCCCGATCATGACCCTATAAAGGGCAAAGCTTTATCCCGTGCGGATATTTTACGCGACATACAAACGGTTAAGCGGTTCAACTTTAATTGTATCCGCACCAGCCATTATCCGAAAGATCCTTATTTCTATGATTTGTGTGATCAATATGGCATTATGGTTATAGACGAAGCGAATTTGGAAACACACGGACTTGGCTCAAAACTAAGCAACGACCCAACCTGGGCCGGTGCTTATATGGATAGAATGACTCGGATGGTAATGCGCGATAAAAATCACCCAAGTATTATCGTCTGGAGTTTAGGTAACGAGGCGGGCGAAGGGCCAAACCACGCAGCAATGGCAGGATGGACACATGATTTTGATATAACCCGTCCGGTACATTACGAACCGGCACAAGGAACGCCTCAGGCAGAAGGGTATATCCCACCGGATGACCCAAGATACCCAAAAGCTAACGACCATTCACATAGGTTGCAAAACCCGATTGATGAACCTTATGTAGATATTATCAGCAGGATGTACCCGGGCTTATTTACCGCCGATCTGCTGGCTAATCAAAAGAACGGTGATCATCGCCCTATATTCTTTGTGGAATATTCGCATGCTATGGGTAATTCCAATGGCAATTTAAAGGAGTTTTGGGATATATGGCGTAACACACCACGCATTATTGGCGGTGCAATTTGGGAATTTAAAGATCAGGGACTACTTAAAAAAGACGCTAACGGCACCCCATATTATGCTTATGGCGGCGACTTTGGCGAAAAGTATTATGATGATTTTACCATAAAAGGTTTGGTAGCTCCGGACGGGCGACCAAAGCCTGCCATGTACGAGTGTAAACACGTTTTCCAACCTGCAGAATGCAAATTGGTTGATACCGTCAAAGGCATCATCAACATAAAAAATTGGTCATCGGTAAGGTCATTGGCTTATTATACTTTAACACTGCAAGTAAGAGAAGATGGAAATATCATCACGAAAAAAATAATACCATCAATCAATGTTCCGGCAATGGGGGATACCTCAATTTCCATAGCGCAATACTTACCTACCATGAAAGCGGGGCACGAATATTTAGCCGATATTCATTTCACATTACCAGAAGACGAACCTTGGGCGTCTAAAGGTTTTGAAATAGCAGCCGATCAGTTTGCGCTTACCAATGTGCCGGTTATTAGTAATTCATCCAAACATTACGCTTCTGTTGAGTTACAGGATACGCCGAATGATTTTGTAATGAGCGGTAAAAACTTCAAGGTAACCATCAGCAAGAGGAATGGAGCTTTAAGTTCATACATGTTGAATAATCAGGAGCAAGTATTCGCGCCGTTATTACCACACTTTAGCCGCCCGTTGACGGATAATGACCAGCGTGGATGGAAATCCAATAAAAAATTAAAACCATGGTATGTAGATAGCTTGAATCTTAAAGATGTATCTGCTAAGAAAATAGAAAACGGCTTAATCGAGGTAACCAGCAATTACACACTTATTAACGATAGCGCGGCGGTGCGAGTAACCTATTTAATGAATGGCGACGGTGTGTTAAAGGTAAATTATGCATTAACCTGTAAACCGGGCTTGCCAAACATACCTGAAGTAGGTATGCAATGTGGTATCAAGCGAAGTTATGATAACATCAGTTGGTATGGCAGAGGTTTATATGAAAATTATCTTGATCGCCGTACAGGTTTTGAGGCTGGTATATATTCCCAATCCATTAATGAGTTTAATGAACCTTATGTCGTGCCACAGGAAACAGGTAACCGTACCGATGTACGCTGGATGGATCTATCAGACGCAAATTCAAATGGATTACTGGTGGTAGCTGATAGTTTACTTAGCATGAATGCCTGGCCTTATACCGAGAAAAATATAGAGGCAGCCAGGCATACCAATAAATTAAAAGATGCAGGTTATATCACGTTAAATATTGATCTGCTGCAAATGGGTGTAGGTGGTAATGATAGTTGGTCGGATATAGGTGCTCCTATGGATAAATATCAAATACCTGCAAAAAAATATAGCTGTAGTTTCTACCTGTTACCGGGTGCGGTCAATGCTCAAAAGGCAATTAAATTATCAAGGGAAATTAAATTTAATGCCGCTAATTAATATGAAAAAGTTCGTCCTTTTATTGCTTGTTTGTGCGTGCGGCAATTGGTTTGCTTTGCATGGTTTTTCGCAGGCAGTTAAAAAGAAGGATTATGACGTGCTTAAGCAAAACTTCCTACATCCACCCGAAAATGCCAAACCCTGGGTTTATTGGTATTGGATGCAGTCGAGTGTATCGCGTGCGGGCATAACTGCAGATTTGGAATCGATGAAGGCCGAGGGTTTTGAGGGCGCTTATTTAATGACTATTAAAGGCCCGGCAACTCCGCCTTATATGACCCCGCCCACCGAGCAATTGAGTAAGCCATGGTGGGAAATGGTGAAGTTTGCTTTTGCCGAGGCAGATAGATTAGGGTTGAAGCTTGCCCTACATGATTGCGATGGTTTTGCCGTAGCCGGCGGCCCATGGATAACTCCCGAACTATCTATGCAAAAAATAGTATGGACAAAAACCTTAATTAATGGTGGCAAATTATTTCATGATACTTTAGCCAGGCCGCAAAGTTATAAGGGCTATTATCGAGATATTAAAATTCTTGCTTACCCATCGCCTGTAGGTAGTGGTATTACGAGTTATACAACAATGCCTAAAGTAACGTCAAGCACGGGGGCAGATGTACAATATCTTGCTGAAATCGGAAATAAAACCAATTTTGCAAGCAGCACACCATGTTGGATACAATTGGAATTTGCCCAACCTTTTACTTGCAGGTCGTTAACTATCCACACCAACGCGAGTAATTTCGAGACGGAACGCTTGCTGATTGAAGTTAGTGATGATGGTAAGACTTTTAAACACCTAACCCGGTTAGAGCCGCCCCGCCACGGCTGGCAGGATGGTGATGCTCAGATCACTAATGATATTGTACCTACTACAGCAAAGTTCTTTCGTTTTGTGTATGATAAAGCAGGCTCGGAGCCGGGATCGGAGGATCTGGACTTTGCAAAATGGAAACCATCGTTAAAACTGTCCGGCATTGAATTATCTGCCGAGTCATCTATTCACCAATATGAAGGCAAAACAGGCGAGGTATGGCGTGTAAGTAAACGGACCACTACTCAGCAATTGCCTGATGAGTTATGTGTACCAAAAGATAAGATCATTGATATTACTGATAAATTAAATGCCAATGGCGTACTAAACTGGCAGGTTCCTGCCGGGAACTGGACGATATTACGGGTTGGCTATACCTCAACCGGGCATACCAATGCAACAGGTGGAGCAGGCAAAGGTCTGGAATGCGATAAGTTCAATCCAGCGGCAGTTAAACTACAGTATGATAAATGGTTTGGCGAAGCCGTTAAACAAGTCGGGGAACAAACGGCCAAACGTGTTTTAAAAATATTTCACGTAGATAGCTGGGAAGCTGGCAGTCAAAACTGGTCGCCGGTATTTGCTGCGGAGTTCAAAAAACGCCGGGGCTATGATCTGTTGCCTTACTTACCCGTAATGGCTGGCGTACCGGTACAAAGCGCGTCGGTATCAGAAAAAGTATTGAGCGATGTAAGGCAAACCATTGCCGAATTAGTTTCGGATAACTTTTTTGGTACGATGGCTAAATTGGCACATGCGCAAGGCTGTAGCTTTAGCGCCGAAAGCGTTGCACCAACCATGGTGAGCGACGGTATACTTCATTATAGCCAGGTTGATATACCGATGGGCGAATTTTGGTTACGCAGCCCCACACATGATAAGCCCAACGATATATTGGATGCAATTTCGGGCGGCCATATCTATGGTAAAAATATAATCCAGGCCGAGGCTTTTACAGAGCTGCGCCTGATGTGGGATGAACACCCCGCCATGTTAAAAGTGATAGCCGATAGAGAGTTCGCACTTGGTATTAACCGTTTTACTTTTCACGTAGATGTACATAATCCATGGCTTGATCGTAAACCCGGAATGACCTTGGATGGTATTGGTTCTTTCTTTCAGCGTGATCAAACCTGGTGGAAACCCGGCAAGGCTTGGCTTCAATATGTACAACGTTGCCAGGCGATGCTGCAAATGGGGCATCCGGTAGTGGATGTAGCCGTATTTACAGGTGAGGAAACCCCACGTCGCGCAATTCTACCGGAAAGATTGGTAAGTACATTGCCGGGCATTTTCGGCGAGGAAAGAGTGAAATCTGAAAGAATGCGCCTTGCAAACAAAGGTGAGCCTATGCAAACCATCCCCGACGGGGTAAACAGTTCTGCAAACATGGCCGAACCACAGCAATGGATAAATCCAATGCGGGGCTATGCTTATGATTCATTCAATCTGGATGCTTTGTTAAGACTGGCAACTGTTAATAAGAAAGGCCGTATTGTATTACCCGGTGGGGCAAGTTACGGCGTTTTAGTGATCCCTGGTAGCCGTCCAATGTCACCTGATAGCAGCGTAATGTCGATACAGGCAATTGAGAAAATTCGACAATTGGTTAAAGACGGTGCGACCATCATCATATGCGATCATCCAACTCAAGCGCCCGGTTTATCAGATGATAAAATAGTTAAACAAAATGCCGATCAACTTTTCAATTCATTAGGATCAAACAAAAAATTACTTATAGCCCCGTATACAGATGAAACGTTTGAGAAGTTGGGTATAAATCGGGATGTTATTATGACTGATTCAATCGGCAATTTTGCTAATAGTATTGCCTGGAATCACAGAGCAGGAGCAGGCTTCGATACCTATTTTATCTCTAATCAGGATAATCATCAACGCACCATAACCTTATCATTAAGAACCTCTGGCAAAATACCTGAATTATGGGATCCGCTAACAGGTGACATAAGAAATGCCGGAGATTGGAAAATTGAAAAAGGCAGAACGGTATTAACAATAAGTTTAGATGCCAGCGGCTCTGTATTTATTGTTTTGAAGCAGCCTATTGCAACTACTGTAGCGAAAAAGGAATCAAATATTCCATCGATCAAGGTCGCGCAAACACTTAAGGGGAATTGGCAAGTCCAATTTGATAAATCATTTGGTGGCCCTGAAAAACCTGTAACGTTTAACGGACTAACCGATTGGAGCCACAACGCAAATGACGCTATAAAGTATTACTCCGGCACCGCTGCTTATACTAAGGATTTTAATTGGCAAAGTGATAAAAATAACAACTTATGGCTCGACTTGGGTAGGGTAGATAACCTTGCAGACGTATATGTTAACGGTATACATTGCGGTACAGCCTGGACTTATCCATATCGTGTTGATATTAGTAAAGCCTTGAAAAAAGGCAATAACAAAATCAGGATTGAAGTAAGCAACACCTGGGCAAATCGTTTAATCGGCGACCATGCTTTACCTGAAAATAAACGAGTAACCTGGACAAATGCCGTTTACAGGCTGGATGATAAACCGTTGCTACCAGCAGGCTTAATGGGGCCTGTAAGGATTGTGAAATTAGAATATTAATGAATTGTTGATGATGAAAAATATGCTGAAAGGGATTGTGATGTTGATGGGATTAACATTATGCGCAAGTTTTTTATATGCACAGGATAAAGCCTTAGTAAATACCTCGGCGAGTCCCTACGCTAAACTAAGCAGCGTTAACATGGGCGATGTAACATGGACAACCGGTTTTTGGGCTGATCGTTTTAAAGTATGCCGGGAAACGATGATCCCTAACTTATGGAAAATATACAGTGACCCTAAAATGGGCCACGCTATTCAAAACTTTGAAATTGCTGCTGGACTGGATACAGGTTCGCATGTTGGACCTCCATTTCAGGATGGAGATTTTTATAAATTATTTGAGGCTGTAGCCAGCATGTATGCCACTACCCATGATCCTAAATTAGATCAATTGATGGATAATACCATTGCGCTGATAGCGAAAGCTCAACGTGCTGATGGTTACATCCATACCCCAACATTAATTGAAGAGCGAAACAATCCCAAAAATGCAAAAGCCTTTGAAGATAGGCTGAATTTTGAAACTTACAACCTTGGTCATTTAATGACTGCCGCCTGTATTCATTATAGAGTAACAGGTAAACGGAACTTTCTAAATGTAGCCATTAAGGCAACTGATTACCTGTACAGGTTCTATAAAACGGCATCGCCTGAATTAGCTCGGAATGCCATATGCCCATCGCATTATATGGGTGTGGTTGAGATGTATCGTACCACACACGACCCTAAATACCTGGAGCTAGCTAAAAACCTGATTGATATTAGAGGATTGATGAAGGACGGTACGGATGATAACCAGGATCGTATACCATTTAGAGAACAAACCCAGGCAACAGGTCATGCAGTACGAGCCAATTACCTATACGCTGGCGCGGCGGATGTTTACGCCGAAACAGGCGACACTACGTTAATGCATACCCTTAACCTGGTTTGGAATGATGTGGTTAACCGCAAAATGTATATTACAGGTGGTTGCGGTGCCTTGTATGACGGTGTGTCGCCCGATGGTACTTCGTATTTATTGAAGGACGTTCAGGAGGTTCACCAGGCTTACGGGCGCGATTATCAATTACCTAGCCTTACCGCCCATAACGAAACCTGTGCAAGCGTAGGCAATGTTTTATGGAACTGGCGCATGCTGCAACTAACAGGTGATGCAAAGTACGCCGATGTTATGGAGCTTACTTTATATAACGGCATGTTATCAGGTATTAGTTTAGATGGTAAAAGCTTCTTTTACACCAATCCATTGAGCGTTAATGATGACCTTCCTTTCAGAGACCGTTGGTCGAGGGATCGGGTAGGTTATATCGCTTATTCTGATTGTTGCCCGCCGAATGTTGTCCGCACGATTGCTGAGGTGAGTAACTATGCCTACAATATTTCCGATAAAGGACTTTGGTTTAATTTATATGGTGGCAATAAATTATCCACCAAACTAAAAGATGGTTCGGCTATAAAACTAACGCAAACCACGGCTTATCCATGGAATGGTAATATCAATATCCGGTTTGACGAAACATCCGGAAAGAACTTTTCTATTTTTCTTCGCATCCCCGGATGGTGTAAAAATGCTGTGTTGATGGTTAATGGCAAGTCCACTAATATCAGCTTACCCCCTGGTGAATACGCCGAAATAGCCCGTAAATGGAAAGCCGGTGATCAAGTCGAACTACAACTACCTATGCCGGTTAAATTTATGGAAGCCAACCCTTTGGTTGAAGAAGCCCGCAACCAGGTAGCCGTAAAACGCGGCCCGATTGTTTATTGCCTGGAATCAAAAGATCTGCCCAAAGGAGAAAAAGTGGTTGATATTGCACTTAATTATAAAGCTAACCTCCAACCCCAACTCATTAAAATTGCCAATAGCGATATTATGAGTTTAACTGGTATAGCCGAAGTCAGAAATGAAAATAACTGGAAGAATAAACTATATAAAGAAGTTTCCTTAAACAATCTAAACACTACACATAGCATCCGTTTGATACCCTATTATGCCTGGGATAACCGCGGACATGCAGATATGGAAACGTGGATTCCTTTTGATCGGTAGCTAAAGCATGTTAACCACATCCTTTGCGCGTTCTTTAGGCAATACAATTAATGATGTTACTTTTCCATTTTTAACCGTAGCTTCAACTGTGGTATTATAAGGCGCATGAAGTTTAAAGTGTACATTCCAGTCTTTAGGCCAAGCCGGGAATAGGTAGATCTTTTTATCATCAACCTGCATCAGCATTTCCTGCAATCCTATCATACCCGATCCGCCCCAGTTATGGTCAGGAGTCCAGTCGAAACCCGGTCCCCAGAATGCAGGGAAGCGTCTGCCTGAATCTTTTAACTTATACGTGGCTAGATCAGCTGCCTCTTTGGTTAACCCCATTCTGGCAGCAAAAATATTATCCTGTTTCCAACCCATCCCGCTTCTGAATTTGATGGCAAGCGTGTCGTATTTCCAGGTGTTGATAGCCACATCCAAATCAGGTTTGCCTATACCGTATATTCCCCATGGGAAAACAGGGTAAAGCTGCATCGTTTCCACATTGTTAATTCGCTGCCATGATTGGGCAGGTGAAATGGTTTTATGCCCGTTAAACTCGCGGAAGTTAAGCGGAGGCAATCGTTTTAACATGGTCTCCCATTTTGCGCGCTCTTCAGCGGTTAAATAATGTGGCGGTAATTGCAATAATGTTTTAAGAACAGTTTGCAACCCGGCTATAGTCGACGTAGAATTATAGGCCATTTTATAAGTCTCCGCCCCTGATCCGGGAAATAACACCAGGTGACCATCACCATCGAATGTTTTTATGCCCCGTTGTTTGGCCAGATATTGATAATGTTCATTAAAAAAAGTAAGGCAACTTTCAATAAACGGAACGTATTGTTTGATATCAGCGTCGGTATAATGTTGGGTTTCCATCATCATCTGACAAAATTCTAATACCGTATCCCATGTGTATTCCAACCATGCATTATATTCAACACCTTTATCAAAATTGGCTGGGCGTTTTAGACCATACTCTGCTATATTGGGTAATCCAAAGTTTTCAATTTGTTCGGTGAAAGCAGCACCTTCGTGGCCCCAATAAATTTTACTTCTTAGTTCGGCATTGTGTAAAGAGTGGAGGTAAAAATCAAACTGCGGTTTCATTAGCTCAAAATCACCATTTTTAAGCATCGGCCAATAAACAAGACGCTGATTTTGGGCCGTCATCAAACCACCGCCCCAGTTTCTGAAATCAGGAGTGAAATTAAATGAAGGATTTATATATACCGGATCAAACGTGAATAATCCTCCATTAAATTTAGTAGGATATTTGCCGAATGCATTGCAACCCAACATGTAACGGAACAACTGGTAGTTGCGCCCCACCTGCCATGCAGTATTATCAGGATTGGTATTATCCGGGTCGATGAATATATAACTACGTTCCCAAAATTGCTTCCACCAGTTTTGCGTTGCTTTTAATGCTGCTGATTTATTTATTTTGGCATCATGAGTTACACTATCCAGTCTTTGCCGCCATATTTTAGATGAATTTGCATAGGTTGTATTAAGGTCAACTTCCAGTTCCTGTTTTGTTTTGGCTTTATCGCTTTGCAAAATCCAGCCTTCAAAATCGGTGTTTTGGTATTTGCCGGTATATGTTCCTGCAGGTTTCATATCCTCGCCGGTTAGCATTCCGCCGAAAATTAGATTGCGCAACGGATTGAATAACTGTGATTTTACGAATTCTAATCCTTCCTCACGTACGGTAGCATCAAAAACGGAGCTATCTTTATTTTGATGGTAAAATTGAACCGCATTGTTTGTAAAAGCGATGCTATCTTTAATAGTTTTAACCTGTACCGCATTATCCCATTTCCACGATCCCTGATTGTTTTCTTGTCCGTGTGATTCACGGTCGCGGTAACGCCAGCTTTCATAGGCGGCTTCCGCTTTTACGGGATGATCGCTATTAATTTCGATATGAATTATCGGCCGGTAAACATCAACCCATAGCTTTACCTGGGTGCTTAGGTTGCCATTCTTGCCATTGATGATAACCGAACCATCCTGTAATGATAATTGCTGCTTAAAATTGGTATCAGTGAATGGGTTAGGTGATAGCTTGATCTTAACGCGTCCTAATTTTAAGAAGGTATTATTTTCATCAAACGTCCCGCTTTTCGAAATGTAGAAATAGATCTCGTTGTTTTCGCACCAAACATTCAGGCCAATATCCCCGCCTCCGCAGGGCATGGATTCGCTTGAGTTTTTACTTTGACTATTCCATGTTAAATCACAGGATTTTAGCTCTGTTGATTGTGCTTTTACAGTTGTGTAGCTAAATGCTATAAATAAACACAATAACAAATACCTCAATTTCATTTCCTGGTTTTATATGGTTTATACGAATATCACAAACGTACTCAAACAATCAAGAATTTATTTACCCGGGTTGCTTTTTGTTTGCTCCACAGCCCATTTGGCAAGGTCGTTAGCCGCTTCGAAGTTCTGGAAACCGTAGGGGAGTTTGCGCCCGTCGGTATACTCGTTATAAAACCACGGGTCGCCAACAGCAAAAACGGTTCCTTTGCCATATTTAGCTACTGCTACAATTACGTCGTTTTTATCAGTTAAAGCTGAATAAGCAGGTGAAGTTACCCTAAGTGTGCTTATCTCTTTGATATAAACCTTTTTTGCCGTTTTAAATATTTCATTCCCTGTGGGGATGTAAATCGCTCCCTGTTCAAACTGTGCGCCCTGAACGTGGTTGCGGCTATCTTCATTATATTGGATGCCAAATTTCGCCATCAGGTTATTCAGATGCTTAAACTCAGCATTGCCGGTGTCGTTATTTAGAATTAACAATACGCCGCCTGCATGCACCCATTCGCTGATCGCTTTGATGTGCGCATCTTCAATATATTTAGTGTTTGGGTTTTCCTTCGGGATATCAGGATCTACAATAATATAAATACTTGATTTGCTTAGATTTTGAGCTGTTGGGCCAGTGAAAAGCATCTCTTTTTTCATACCGTAGTTATCAAAGATATGCCCAAATATGGAGAACCCATCGTTGTCCATCTCATCCCATTTGTAATGATAAGATTCGATTTTACCTAGTTTGTTTTTTCTGTGTTCGTCATTAAAATAACTATCGAGCATTACCGTTTTTCCTGCACCCTCGTTGATATGCGCTAACCGCTCTATCTCAACACTGGCTTGTATAAAAGCGCCGATGCCTTTTGGGTCATTTTTGACAATTTTTTCGCTCAAATAATATTGATAGCTGCCATCGCGGTAAGGCTTACCACCTAAGCCTCCAACACTAACAGTACCGTTCAGGTTTACTTGTCCATCGGCATCAGTTGATATAAATTTAGCTAAAATGCCATTATAGCCTTTTTTAGCGACTGATAAATAGCTGGCAGGCAGATACCCCTCGCGTGCACCTTTAGCCAATGCATAAACAAACATGCATGATGCAGATGCCTCCGGATAATTGCCGGTTGCATTTGCTTTATCCATTATTTGATACCACAAACCTGATTTTGGATCCTGGTATTTTTGAATAGCTGCCGCGAAATGGTTTAATATAGCCAGCAATTCAGCCCGGTGAGGGTTGTTAGCCGGCAATTTATCAAGCACATCGACCAAAGCCATCGCATACCAACCGTCAGCACGGCCCCAAATATTTTGAGATAAGCCTGTTTGCGGATTTGCCCATTTTTCAGATCTGCTTTCGTCCCATCCATGATAATACAAGCCTGTTTTTGCATCGCGGGCATGCTTATCTATCAAAATGAATTGCTTAGCAATGTCATCAAAGTCGGTGTCCTCTTTAAACGTGCTGGCATATTCGGCATAAAATGGTTCGGCCATATACAAGCCATCTAACCACATTTGGCTGGTGTATCTCTTTTTATGCCAAAAGCCGCCATCCGTAGTACGGGGTTGGTTGCTTAACTGATCACGGATTTGCAACAGTGCCTTATGGTATTTCTCCTTTTGCAATACGTTGTAGAGCAACAAAACCGATCGCCCACACAAAACATTATCCAGGGTATAATCATCTTTCTTATAGCCCTTAATTGTTCCATCCTCGGCAACTAAGGCGTCTATATAATTTTGGATGTACTTAAAGTATTTCTTATCCCCTGTTTGCAACCAAACACCTTCCATGCCTTTAAGCACTACTCCCTGTTCGTAAGTCCAGCGTGCTGTGCTGGTGTCAGCCCATAATTTCATTGCTGTACTTGCCATGCGTTGCGACCACGGCTGATCCTGCGCATTAACAAAAGTAGTTGCAGCAAAAAGGGTAATTATTATAAAGAGTATTCTTTTCATAATGATGATGTGCGACAAATTAAGTTTATTCAATTACAGCGAAACGCCTCTTTTCCAAGGGATAAAATCATTCTGCCCGTGCCTTACCGCGCTAACCTCTATATCGCCGCTGGCCACTTTAATAATATAATCTAAAATACGTTCGCCCGCTTGTTCAATGGTTTCATCACCTTCAACAATGGTTCCTGTATTAATATCTATAATATCATTCATGCGCTTATAAAGACTGGTATTTGTCGCGATTTTTATAACAGGTGTAATTGGGTTGCCGGTAGGGGTGCCCAAACCTGTAGTAAATAATACTACGTTAGCGCCGGAGCCAACTTCAGCCGTGGTTGATTCCACATCATTACCCGGTGTACACAATAGATTAAGTCCCGGTTTGGTTACTTTTTCGGGATAATCCAACACATCGGTAACTGGCGAAGTGCCGCCTTTTTTTGCCGCGCCTGCTGATTTAATGGCATCAGTGATCAAACCATCCTTTATATTACCCGGTGATGGGTTCATATAAAAGCCTGATCCGGCCTCATCCGCGCGCTGACTATAGCTACGTACTAATGATGAAAAACGTTCCGCTTTGTCTTTATCAACACAGCGGTCAATTAAATTTTGCTCAACACCGCATAATTCAGGGAATTCAGCTAATATAACCGCTCCGCCAAGTGATACTAACAAATCTGATGTATAGCCAATCGCTGGGTTAGCTGAAATGCCTGAGAATCCATCAGACCCACCGCATTCTAAGCCTATAACCAACTTATTTAAAGGTGCCGGTTTACGGGTGTTTTCGTTAGCTTGTATCAGGCCCGCTAAAGTTTGGCGTATAGCCAATTCAATCAAATCTGTTTCCAAACCCACTTTTTGCTGATCCAGGATGTATAGTGGTTTTTTAAAATTAGGATCTCGTTTGGCAATTTGTTCCTGTAAGGTTTTAACCTCAGCATTTTGACAGCCTAAGCTTAATATAGTCGCTCCCGCTACGTTGGAGTGGGTAATATATCCAGCTAACAAACCACATAGCGTAGTTGAATCCTGTCTTGTTCCACCGCAACCGCCGGTATGTGTTAAAAACTTAATACCATCTACATTAGGGAATAATTTATGCTGATGCGTACTAGCATCCTCGCTGCCTATTTCGGTAAAAAGTACCTCATCCACGCCACTTCCGGAAGCAATTTTATCGATAAGTTGCTGTGCTTTTATCTCATAGGTCTTTTTGCGGCCGTAGCCTAATGGTTTAACCAATGCTTCCTGCAAAACTTCGATGTTGCGGTTTTCGCAAAATACCATCGGTATTACCAGCCAGTAATTGGCGGTACCCACATCTCCATTTTCGCGGTGATAGCCGTTAAAGGTAGCCGTTTGCCATTTGGTTGCATCGGGCTTATCCCAATGGGTGTGATTATTACCGGTTATAAAACCGCTTGCTGCGTGTTTAATATTGGTTGTAGTTAACAATCCACCAGCTGGGATGTCACTTTGCGTAACACCAACTAATACCCCGTACATAATGATTTGAGTTCCAGCAGGCAGATCATTAATGGCAAATTTGTGTTTACCGGGTATAAACTCAATGGGTTTGTAGGTTTCGCCCTGGTAGGTTAGTTCTTCACCGGCTTGCAGGTCGGTAAGAGCTACCATTACATTATCTTTAGGATGAACCTTTGTTATTCTTTGTTTCATGATGATAACTTATACTGCGGTCAATTCTTTAATGCCGTAGGTTAGTAATGTATTCAGATTATTTATAACAGCTTGTTTAAAGCCTGGTAAGGCAGTAAGATCAGTATCCCAAAGCTGTTGATTACTTAAAATGTTATTGACTATTAAATCAGTATCCTGCGCTTTCCATACTTTTGAAAAATAAGAAGCCTGGCTGTCGGTAACGGTGTACTCCCGGCCATTAGCTGAACCCACATACGTTCCATCAGTTTTACGCTTCACTTTCATAAAACGAATAAAGGCAGCAAAACCCAATGCCATGTTTGCGGGTACCGAATTGTTTAATTTATAATAGTTTAACAATAAAGGTACCACACGCATTTTTAATTTCGCTGAATATTGAACGGAAATACTCAACCATTCGTGCCTGATATGTGGATTGCGGAACCTGTCTAATACTTTTCCTGCAAAGTCCTTGGCAATTTGCGGATCTATTTCATAAGGAATGGACTGAATGATCTCATCATAAGCCACTCCATTAATAAATTGTAAAAATTTATCATCGTCCATCGCCTCTTTAACCGTATCAAATCCTGAAAGAAATGCAACCGCACAGCTTAAGGTATGTGAACCATTCAGCAGGCGTAATTTCAGCTCCCTGAATAGTTGGATATCCGGCGTAATTACCACGCCTTTATCAACCTTGGCGAATGATAACACCGAAGCCACTTTTTCATCTCCCTCAATAGCCCAAAGGCTATAAGTTTCAGACATGATATTCAGGTCATCTGTGTAACCACGCTTACTTTCCAGTTCAGAGGCCAATTCTTTCGCCGGTTTGCCCGGAACAATTCTATCAACCAATGAATTGCAAAAAGTATTATGATTCTCAAGCCAGTCTATAAACTCAAATTCAAAGTTGTTTAAATGAGCCAGCTCAATTACAATTGCTTCTAATTTTTTCCCGTTATCAACAATCAGTTCTGTAGGGATGATAACCAAACCACTTTCGGCGCTGCCCTTAAAGGCTATATAGCGTTCATGTAAAATGGCAAGCAGTTTTCCGGGATAGGATGCAGGTGTTTCATCTGTGATCTCTTCTTTAACTAATTGTATCCCAACCTCTGTGGTATTAGAAATAATTACCTGAAGATCGGGACTTTTAGCTACATCTAATATCGCCTGCCACTCATTAGCCGCGGACAATACCCGGCTAATAGCCGAACAAATAGTTGCTTCTTCAACTTCAACTCCATTGTCTATGCCTTTTGAATAGATGGTGTATAATCCGTCCTGTTTGTCAAATTCGGAGGATGAGCCGGTATCAGTTGATTTGATCACTACCACACGGCCATTAAAAATACCTTGTTTGTTGGCTTTGTCAATAAAGTAGTCAGGTAATCCTCTCAATAAAACGCCAGTTCCAAATTGAAGCACCTTTTCAGGCAGGTCAAAAATTTGTTCGCCGGGTACTTGTAATCCGGGAACGTGAATGTTTTTTAAATTGTTTTTTGATAAGATCATATTATTTAGAATCATTTAAATGCTGTAAAACATCTTCAACATTCCAGTCGTCTTTACCCGAAAGAATGTTTGTTATAGTATATGCTTTGAGTTCTTTTGATGTTAATTGATGCGACCATGCCGCGCGATCTTTGGTATCCGCACCGGGTCCGGTACTTTCATATTCAGCGAAGAATGCGGTCTTTTCATTGTCCGGATTGCGCCAATTATCCCAACCTATAGGTATTATTTGCGCACCCATTTCGGTACGTATATAAACCGACCGCGCATAAGGCCTCCATGGGCGCCCCAGGTATACTTTTTTCGCAGATGAATCTGCTATCAGCTTACAATCAAAAAATACATATCCAAACTGCTGGTGCGGTGTAGTAGACGGGGCCGTTATATAAGAGTTGGTCAAATTTTTAATAACGCAACGGTTAAAAACGGCTGTAGCTTCGCCAAAAATGAAATCTGTTGTGCCCTGTATAAAACAGTCGGTGTAGTATTGCCTGCTGTTTTCGGTAGCCGCGTACAAAGTATCCTGGTTCCCTAACAAGTTGCAGTTTTTGATGATGCACCTGTCGCCCTCAACGTGCAGGGCAACTGCCTGACCAACCCGACCAGCTGTGTTTTCGATGGTTAAATTATCAGCAACAAAATCATTACCCTGTACTAAAATAGTATATGAAGTGTAAGTGGTGAATTTATCCTTACCAAAAGCATCCTTACCACCTGGATTTGCTTTGCCCGAGTAGTCGTTATTCGTGATGATAGTACGCTCTTTATCCTCGCCCACTAAAGAGATTTTTGTTTTCCATGATGGGATTACTAGTTTCTCGTGATAAATGCCATTTTTAATAAAGATTATAACCTGTTGTTGTGAAAGATCTCGTACCGCATTTATCGCTTCCTGTATAGTTTTAAAATTGCCACTGCCATCCTGTGCCACGGTAAAATGGGTAGGGTAGGTGGGAGTTTGTGCGAACAAACCTATCGAAGCGAAGAAGAAAATAATAAGTAGAGTTAACTTTTTCATCCTGATACTAATTAATCTTTACAAGTGAGGTTTTATCCGCCCCAGCTTTGAACGAGGTTGCCTCTACAGCTTTGCTTGTATCCGTATGTGATACTTTAATCTGAGCTGTTTTTTTGCCGCTTACCGAGAACAACAGTTGCGCATTCGAATAAGTAACATGATCAAAGCTGATATTGTTGCTGTTGGCTATATTAATAAGTGGCGAAGTATCCTTACAATCAAAATAAACATTCTTTAGGTTGATATTACTGCCTTCAATAATGTCAGCGCCTTTATTGGTTTTTAAGATCAGGTTGCTCAAATAAATATCTTTGATATTCATTTCGGGCAGACCTCTTACCTGTAAGCCTTTTTCAGCACCTATACACACTACATTGTCTACATGAAAATTCCTAAATTGGGGAGTAGCTTCGGTTACAGGAGGAATGCTTTCTGTAACACCGGCCGCCTCAGCTTCGCCGGGCGATTTTCCCATGTAATACATATCAAACAATATGGCATCAGTAACAATATTGCGCATGCTGATGTTTTTAATGTAGATGTTTTCAACAATGCCACCACGGCCACGATTAGTTTTAAATCTAAGGCCAACATCAGTACCGATGAAAGTACAGTCGGACACAAAAATATTGCGCGCTCCACCCGACATTTCGCTGCCGATAACAAAGCCACCATGTGCACGGTAAACTACATCATTCCGCACAATTACATTTTCAGTAGGTTTTCCTCTTTTACGTCCTTCTTCATCCCGGCCGGATTTAATACAAATCCCATCGTCACCTGTTTCAAAAGTGCTGCCTTCAATTAATACATTCTTGCAGGATTCTACATCAATACCATCACCATTTTGCGCATTCCATGGGTTGCGTACATGAACGCCTTTAAGGGTAAGATCCTCACAAATTAAAGTATGCAGGCACCAAGCCGGAGAGTTTTGGAACGTAACATCCTGTAATAAAACCTTTTTACAGTTGGTAAATACCACCATATTAGGCCTGAAAAAGTCTTTCATTGATTGGTAATCATCCAGCTTTTTGCCCGGTTTTATTATACCTGCATCAGGCGTGCTTAATCCGTTTAAATAACTTTGCGATGGATACCAGGCATTACCATTTTGGCTTACGATGCCGCCGGTGGCTATTAATGCATTCCATTCATTTTCAGTTAGTCGGTCTTTACCAATCGCGCGCCATGCTTCGCCATGGCCGTCAATAATACCTTCGCCGGTTATAGCAATATTATTCAGGTCTGTGCCCGAGATAGGGGATTGATTACGAACAGCAGCATGGCCCTCATAATTGCCTTCCACAAGTGGATACTGCGTTTTATCATTTGTAAATTGTAATAACGCGGCACGACTAATATGCAGGTTCACATTTGATTTCATCACGATTGGGCCTGTAAGCCACAACCCTTGTGGAACCAATACCACACCGCCGCCTTTGTTACTGCAAGCAGCAATGGCTTTATTAATGTTTATGGTATTGAGGGTGATGCCATCGGCTTTAGCCCCGTACTTTATAATGTTAAATGTGTCTTTTTTGAATGAGGTATGGCTAATAACAGGCAAGTGCTGCCAGGAATAGGGTGTAGTTTGTGCAGATGCTAGAAATGACCAGGTAATAAGTAACCAGGTAGCAATAAGCAATCTTCTGATAATAAGCATATTATTGGTTGTTGTTCGAGATTGATGCAAATGCATCTATTAGCTCAATTGGTTTAATTAATTAACATGTCAATGTGACTATTAAAACAAAATTAAGACACTGTTAACCAATAAGGAAGTAAATGGGCAACTAAAACAACTTCAACGTTTGCGTAAATTAGTTGCCCATTAAAATGCGGGAATTAAGCCGGTTACCCGGAATAATTTATTTGAATGTGAAGTAGTTTTTAGCGTTGTAGTAGCAAATATCCTGTACTATTTTACCTGTCCATTCTATATCTGCAGGCAGTTCGCCATTTTCAATATCCTCAGCCAGCAAGTTGCAAAGCAAGCGACGGAAATACTCATGCCTTGGATAAGATAGAAAGCTGCGTGAGTCGGTAAGCATACCTACTAGTTTGCTTAATAATCCCATACTTGATAAAGCATTTATTTGCTTGGTCATTCCATCTTTTTGATCTAAAAACCACCAGGCCGCGCCAAACTGAATTTTACCGGCAACGGTGCCATCGTTGTAATTACCAGCCATTGTCGCGAACAACTCATTATCGGCTGGATTAAGGTTATAAAGTATTGTTTTAGCTAACTGATTGGTCGTATCCAGTTTATTTAAAAAGCGTGACAAGGCCTGTGCCTGTGTAAAATCACCAATAGAGTCATAACCAGTATCGGGGCCTATTTCAGTATAAGCACGGGCATTGTTATTGCGTAACGCACCCAGGTGATATTGTTGCACCCAGTTTTTTTCATGATCCCAAATGGCAAATTCATAAAGCATTGCCGATTTGAATTTAAGCGATTCAATAGCTTGTAAAGATTCACCTTTACGTATTTTGGCGAATATGGCAGCAATCTCATCATTGGTGTAATCTTCGGCATATATTTGCTCTAAACCGTGATCTGATACACTACAACCATTTTCTGCAAAATAATCATGGCGCTTTTTTAACGCTTCCAGATAATCACTATAGCTTTGAATTGGTTTGGCGTTAATAGCCTCAAGTTTGTTAATGTATTCATTTAATAATTTCGGATCGTCAGCATTCATCGCTTTATCTGGTCTGAACGCCGGGTAAACTTTAACCTTCCAATCACTTTGTTTTATTTTCTGGTGATATTCCAGGTTATCAATAGGATCATCAGTGGTACAAATAATCTCCACATTCATTTTTGTGATGATGCTTTGTACGCTGTATTCGGCTGTTTGTAGTTTAGCGGTACATTCGTCATATATTGCTTTGGCAGCTTTGGGCGACACTACATCATGCACATCAAAATATCGTTGCAATTCCAGGTGCGTCCAGTGGTATAAAGGGTTGCGTAGGGTATACGGAACGGTTTCTGCCCATTTCTCAAACTTTTCAAGATCAGTTTTACTGCCGGTAATATATTGCTCATTAACACCATTCGCGCGCATGGCACGCCATTTATAATGATCACCTTTAAGCCATATCTCCGTTAGGTTAGCAAAATTTATATTGTTCGCGATCTGCGCAGGATCGAGGTGGCAATGGTAGTCTATAATAGGTAAATGCGCAGCATATTCATGGTATAGACGTTCCGCGGTTTTGCTTTGTAAAAGAAAGTTTTTATCTAAAAAAGGTTTCATAAATATAGGCACATTGGTTTATCGCCAAGGTCAAAATTAGGGTAGATACCAGTATCTGCCAACACATAGCCCATAATTATTTACTCCAACGTTGCAGTAAATTTAATAAGCTGATTATTTGGCGATTGATGCTGGTTGTGATGAGTCGCGGATAATTACTTCTGTAGGCAATACCACAGTTTCAAATTCAGTTACCGGGCGTTTACTTTCAATCAGCTTAATAATCATCTCTGTAGCTATTTTACCCATTTCAAAGCCTGGCTGGCATACAGTGCTTAAAGATGGGTTGAGTATCTTAGCCAAATGGGTATTCGAAAAACCTAAAAGTGCGATATCTTCCGGTATTTTAAAGCTTAGATCATGTAAAAGCTCCAATGTAGTTGTCGTAATCCTGTCGGATGCGGCGAAAATGGCATCAGGACGATCATCTGAATTAAGTAACTCACCCAATACGGTTTCAACCTCTGCAATGTCTCTTCCGCCATGTACACAATATTTAATATACTTATCTTCAACGCTAATATTACTCTCTTCCAAAGCACGGATATAACCATTTAAGCGCGCAATGGTAATGGAAACATGTGCCGAATTGGTAATATGGGCTATTTTACGATAACCTAAATCAATTAAACTCTTAGTGGCCTCGTAAGCTCCACCAAAATTATCGGCTATGACTTTATGGGTTTCAATATCTTCGGTTACACGGTCAAAAAAAACAATGGGTAAACCTTTATCATGTAATCTCCTGATATGATCGGTGTTTTTTGTTTCAGTAGATAAGGAGATCAGGAGCCCATCAATAGCCCTAACGGTAAGGTGCTGCACGTTTGAAACCTCCAGGTCATATGATTCATGTGTTTGCGTAATGATAACGTTATAACCTTTACTATATGCCACCGACTCAATACCACTGATAACCTGCGAAAAAAACTGGTTATCAATAGTTGAAATAACAATGCCTAAGGATTTACTATTGCCCCGTTTCAGGCTTTGCGCCATTGGGTTAGGCTGGTAGTTATGCTTTTTGGCACACTCTAAAACCAGCTTTTTTGTTTTTTCACTAATCTCATGGCTGTCTTTCAGCGCTTTTGAAACAGCAGAAGCGGATATACCTAATTCCTTCGCGATATCTTTAATGGTAACGGCCTCAAAATTCATTCTACTATATTAAAAATTGGTTATATCAGTAAACGGACTATTGGGTGATAGTCCGTTTAAGTAAACATAAGAAATTAAATGTCAATTAAGGTAATTCAGGTTGTAAAACCGCTGCTACGTTAACGATGGATCGTTATCCTCCCAATAGAAGAGGAAATGAAACCGGTATTTAGTACAACAATGGCCGGATTAGTTTTATGCTGATTCTATCTAATATCGGTGATAGCAATAGCATCCATATCAGTATAGTCCAAGTTTTCGCCAGCCATACCCCATATAAAGCTATAGCTCGACGTACCGCTACCTGCGTGAATGCTCCATGGTGGCGAAACTACGGCATCGTAGTTATCCATGGTAATATGTCTTGTTTCATCACCTTCGCCCATATAATGGAATATTTTTTGTCCCTGAGGTACATCAAAATAAAAATAAGCTTCCATACGGCGGTCGTGCACATGCGGTGGCATGGTATTCCATACGCTGCCATCGTGTAAAATAGTTAAGCCCATTACCAACTGGCAGCTTTTTACACCTTCCAGATGGATGTATTTGTTGATGGTGCGATAATTTGCTGTTGATGCCGATCCTAAGGTTACTTTTACTGCGTCCTCGTTAGTTAATAGTGTTGTTGGATAAACCGCATGGGCAGGAGCAGAGAGCATATAAAATACAGCAGGTTCCTGAGGACTGTTACTTGCGAAAGTTACAGATTTAGCTCCTTTACCAATATAAAGGCAATCCAGTTTATGAAGTTCATAAGCGACGTCATCAACTGTGATAATACCATCTCCAGCAACATTGATAATGCCAATTTCGCGGCGCTCCAGAAAATATTCTGAACGCAGGTTTGGGTAAGCTGGCAATTCCAGTTTTGAATTTATCGGATTTGCAAAGCCCACAATCATTCTGTCGTAATGGGTATAAGTGCAGTTTAATTGATCAGCCTGTACCTGTTTGTCTATCAAAAAACGCGACCGTATTAAACCGGTTTGATAGTTTTTAAAATCATCTGGATGAACGCTATGTATTACTTTCACGGGTGTTTATTTTTATAACAATGCAATTGTACAGCGTTGTGTGATAATAATAAAGTTATTGCCTTACTATTTTCACGCAAACGTTTTAGTAGATATTATCCGAAACTAAACCCCGCCGATTTCTTTTATAAGACAGTCGTTATATCGCTATTTTAGATGGTCTTAAAGTTAACAGCCTGATGATTGTCCATGCAAGGATATAAGATATCGCACATATACAGAACATTATCATATAAGCATCTTTAGGGTAGGAGGTGTTTAATATACCCGAGAGCCTTTGAATAACTACGCCACCAATACCACCTGCCATGCCACCAATACCAATTACGGAACCAATAGCTTTTTTAGGAAACATATCAGATACTGTAGTAAAGAGATTCGCCGACCACGCCTGGTGAGCAGCAGCCCCGATACATATTACAGCTATAGCTAAAGTGGAAGCATAAGAGCCAAATATTTCTTTATTACCAAAATATTGAGTAAGTAGTAAAAACAACGGGAATAAAGCGATGATAAACATGGCCCTCATCCGGGCTTTATATACTGGTGTGCCCCGGTTTATCATCATCCGCGGCAGGTTGCCGCCAAATGTACTGCCAAATATAGAGACGAAATACACAATGAAAGTTGGCCACATAATGTGATGTATATCCATGCCGAATTGCTTCTTTAAATAATCAGGCAACCAGAATAGCAAAAACCACCATATCCCGTCGGTCAAAAACTTACCCCAGAAAAAGGCCCAGGTTTGCGGATAACGGAACAATTTACCCCATGAAATATTCTGATGTAAAGACACATCTTCTGACGGAGCGGCATGTACAGCGACTTCATCCTCATGAATAAGGTCAAATTCTTCTTTGGTGATGTACTTGCACTTAGCCGGTGGGTTATATAAAGCGAACCAAAAAATAAGCCATAGAAATCCAACAGCTCCAGTTATAATGTAAGCCATTTTCCATCCCTGAGCTTCACCAAAATGGATCAAACACCAGGGTACAAAAATAGCTGCAATCATGGCACCTATATTTGAACCGCTGTTAAATATACCCGTTGCCAGGGCGCGTTCTTTTTTAGGAAACCATTCAGCCACAGTTTTTATAGATGCAGGGAAATTGCCTGCTTCACCAACACCAAATAAGCTTCTGATAACTGTATGCGTAACTACTGAACTGCCCGCAAACGCATTGAGAATACCAAACACCGACCATATGATAAGCGATAATGCCAATCCTAATTTTGTGCCTATTTTATCAACAACCAAGCCAGCAACAACAGTTATGCCAGCATAGAATGCAGTAAAGCATGCAGTTACATAAGAGTATTGGTTGTCAGTCCAGCCAAATCCACCTTTGGCAATTGGTGTACAAAAGAAATCCTTTACATAGCTGATCACCTGCCTGTCCATGTAATTGATGGTGGTAGAAAAAAGCAGGAGCGAAGCAATTATCCATCTGTAGTTCCTGATCTTTGTTTCTTTTAGCATAATTTATGAGTAAGTGTTTTACCTGGATGTTTTCACCAGGTTTAATGCTTGTTGTGTATTGGTGAATAGCTGCTCGTATAAGCCTTTCGCTAAAATATCTTTGGTAATAAGTTTACTGCCTAAGCCAACCGCGCAAACTCCGGATTTAAACCATTGGCTTATGTTCTCGGTGTTTAATTCTACACCACCAGTCGGCATAAATAACTGACCCGGGAAAAGTTCTTTTATCGCACTCAAGAAAGAATGCCCTAAAATATTAGCGGGGAATAATTTTATTAATCCTGCACCATGTTGTTGCGCTAAAAATATTTCGGTAGGCGTCATACAACCAGGGCACCATAGTAAGCCATTATCATGAGCTATTTTTGCCACTGCGGGGTTAACAATAGGCGCCACAATAAAATCTGCACCTGCATTGATAAAATCAACAGCTTCAGATTCAGTTTTTATAGTGCCGATACCTAATATCAGCTCCTGCATTTCATCTTGTTGAGCCTTTTTTAATAGCTTAAAATTCTCCAGTGCAGCGGGGCCACGATTGGTGTACTCAAGTACCCTTACACCAGCCTTATACAACGCACGGGTAACTTGCAGGCTTACTTCCGAATCCTCGTGAAAAAACAGCGGTAGCATGCCCTGCGCTATAATACTGTTAACTATGTGTTGGTTAGTACTCATTTAGTAATTACATTTTTAATTTCGTCACTGGTTCTGCAAGTAGCATCACCTTCTAAAAACAACTTATCAAAGGCTGCCGCGGTAGCAAATTCAAGTATTTCTGCAGGCGAGTTTTGATTATAAAAACCATAAATTAAGCCTGCCATAAAGCAATCTCCGCTGCCAACCTTATTTACAATTTTCGCGGCAGCGTAATCGGTTGTATTATAATATTCTCCACCGGTATATAACGATGTATAGTAAACAATCCCACCATCTGCATCAAACCTAAAAGTATTGGCAACCGTTTTACATTTGGGATAATTTTCAGTGATATATTGTGATGTTTTTAAGGCTGCTTGCAGGTAATTTTCTTTTTTCGCGATAGTTTCCAGACCATCTTCAACAGGTATCCCCAGCATTGTTTCGGCAGCCCATATATTCCCCATAACCAGGTCGCAATAGCTTGCTAATTCGGGAATAACCTGCTCTGGGCTCTTACCATACTTCCATAATTTTGAACGATAATTCAAATCAATAGATATTGTAATGTTTTTTGCAGATGCAGCTATCAGGGCTTCTTTGCAAACATCTGCTACGTTTTGGTTAATAGCCGGGCAAATCGCGCTGAAATGAAACCAGCTAACTCCGTCGAGCACTTTATCCCAGTCAATCATACCGGGTTTTAGTTCTGCAAATGCAGAATGAGCGCGATCATAGATAAGAGAATCATTTTTTATGTCTGCGCCTTTGGTCAAAATATATAAACCTACACGGTCACCATGATAATAAGTTTTTTCGGAATCAATACCCTTATCTTTTAAATGTGTACTGATTTGTGCCGACATGTGGTTAGCCGGCAGTGCTGTGAAATACTGTACGGGAACATCCCATAAAGCCAGGGCCGTAGCAACGTTTAGTTCAGCGCCGCCCATATAAAACGGAACGTTATTTTTTTTAAGCCAATTACCTTCGGCATCAAGACTGATCCTAAACAATAATTCGCCAAAGCATAATACCTTACCCAAATCCTTTTTATTAGTTTGTTTATATATTGGTAACCTTCAGATTAATAAATGCTGCTTTAATAAAAGGCATCTTCATCATCTTAATTGAATTTCAAAAATATGGTGAAAAGCTGCGTTTTCAAACTTTGTAGTACTATTATTTACTACATCGTTTGAGTAAATAAAATTAAAATCATGCCTGGAAACATATAACGGTCTAATTCAAAATTCTGTATTGCTATAGCATAGCTTACTTTAACATGGTCTTAAAAAAAGCATCGTCGTAATCAGGTGAAAAATTCAGGATATTATTGAGGTGATCAAATTCTTCTTTCTGATGCGTGGTGGTCAAAACAATACATTTCATCCCCGCATTAAAAGCGGTTTCAGCACCTTTGGGCGTGTCTTCAAAAACAATGCAATCGGATGGATTAACCTGTAGTAATTCGGCTGCATTTAAAAACGTTTCCGGGTCTGGTTTACTCATTTTAACATCGTCGGCACTTACAATTACTTTAAAGTAATGACGAATATTTAGGTTATCCAATACAAAATCAATATTAAACGGAATGGCTGCTGACCCAATAGCCATAGGAATATTTTTTTGATAAGCGGTTTCCAATAGCTCATGCAAACCGGGTATTAATTTTAGATATGGGAGGAATTCCTTTTGATATCTTTTTTCTTTTTCCAGCGATAGGGTATCCATCTCAGTTTGGGTAAACCTGTTGGGCCCAAATACTCTAACCAGTACTTCTGGATTCTTACCGTACATTTCTTTTTTAACTTCTTCCCAGGTAAGGTTAGCGCCCAGTTCATTGTTAAACAAGTCGAGCCATGCCTTGGTATGGTAGGTCATGTCATCTATTATAGTGCCGTTTAAATCAAATAACAAAGCTTTTGGAGTCATATATAATCAAAGTAAAGAGTACAAATATAAAAATATGCTGCAACAGGTTCTATTTTATAAGTATGTATTATACACTAATAAATTTAATCAGTGTTGATTTTGTCTTTCCACATTATTAAGAGCTCTATCTATAAGTTTAACTTTATATTGAGTAATATAAATTCTATTTTATCTTTTAGGTAACTTTTTTATATCAAAACTTTTATTTGTGAATAAATTAGTGTTATTTCGACACGTATTATAAACCAGTATGAGTAAAGACAAATTTGTTATAGGGGTCGACTATGGTTCTGATTCCGTACGCTCCGTTATCATAAATGCCACTAATGGCGAAGAAATAGCTTCATCAGTATATAACTACCCACGTTGGCAAAAGGGATTGTATTGCGATGCTCCGAATAATCAATTCAGGCAACACCCGCTCGATTATATAGAAGGTCTGGAAATAACAATAAAGGATTGTATTAAAACTGCAGGTGGCACAACTGTTGCTGGTAATATAAAAGGATTATCGGTTGATACCACCGGTTCAACCCCGGTTGCGGTAGATAAAACAGGCACACCACTTGCGCTAACATCCGCTTTTAGTGAAAACCCCAATGCCATGTTTGTGCTTTGGAAAGATCATACAGCCGTAAAAGAAGCCGCGGAAATTAATGAGCATGCCACCAAGTTCAGTATAAATTATCTTAAATATGTTGGCGGTATCTATTCTTCGGAATGGTTTTGGGCTAAGCTGTTACATGTTTTAAGGGTTGATGAAAGTGTTAGAAAAGCGACTCATTCATGGGTTGAACATTGTGATTGGGTGCCATTTCTGCTAACTGGTGGGAAAAATGCAAGCGAAATTAAACGCGGGCGTTGCTCAGCAGGGCATAAAGCTTTATGGGCAGAGGAGTTTGATGGCTTACCACCGGATGAGTTTTTTACTACGCTAGATCCTGTTTTAAAAGGATTCACTTCAAAATTATTTACAGAAACCTATACAGCAGATCAGGCGGCTGGTAAGTTAAGCCCCGAATGGGCTGAGCGGCTTGGACTATCAACCGAAGTAATTGTAGGCACAGGAGCATTTGACGCGCACATGGGGGCGGTAGGTGGGCAAATAGAACCATATCATTTAAGTAAGGTAATGGGTACTTCTACCTGCGATATACTGGTGGCTCCGGTTAATGAAATGAAAGATAAGCTGGTACGCGGTATATGCGGACAAGTAAATGGCTCGGTTATACCCGGTATGGTGGGCCTTGAGGCCGGCCAGTCTGCTTTTGGTGATACTTATGCTTGGTTTAAGAATATCGTATCATGGCCGATGGATAATTTGCTCTCTCAATCTTCCATAATTGATGCACAAACTGCGGAAGCATTAAAACTAGAGCTATCCGAATTAATCATACCTGAACTTAGCAGGCAAGCATCATTTCTTCCTATTGAGGAAGATAGCGAACTGGCGATTGATTGGTTTAATGGCCGCCGTACACCAGATGCGGATCAATCATTAAAAGGAGCTATAACAGGTTTAGGTTTGGGCAGTGATGCTCCGCGCGTGTTTAAGGCATTAGTCGAAGCTACCTGCTTTGGAGCTAAAAGCATAGTTGAGCGCTTTGTATCAGAAGGTATACCTGTAAAGGGGCTTATTGGTATAGGCGGGGTAGCGAAAAAATCACCATTTGTTATGCAAACCATGGCCGATGTATTGGGCATGCCTATTCGTATACATCAATTTAAACATACCTGCGCTTTGGGCGCTGCCATGTTCGCGGCAGTAGTAGCGGGTATTTATCCAACAGTTGAAGAGGCAATGGCGGCAATGGGCCGGGGCTTTGACGTAGAGTACTATCCCAATCCGCAATACCAGGAAGTTTACAAAAGAAGATATAAACAATACAATGGTTTAGGTGAGTTTGTGGCCTTTCAGGTTGCGAACAGCTTAAATAATCATAAATAATTTCAGCAATATGAGCAAATATCAGCATATAAAACAAAGCGCATACGAAGCAAATATGCAGCTACCGAAGCTAAATCTGGTTCTTTTTACCTTCGGTAATGTGAGCGCGGCCGATCATGAACTGGGTGTGTTTGCTATAAAGCCCAGCGGTGTACCTTATGAAGATCTTTCACCCGAAAAGATGGTAATTGTTGATTTTGACGGTAATACTATTGAAGGAGAACTAAGGCCTTCATCAGATACCAAAACCCATGCGGTGCTTTATAAGCATTGGAGCGATATTAATGGAATAGTGCACACCCACTCAACATATGCAACAGCTTGGGCGCAGTCGCAGCGATGTATACCCATTTTTGGTACAACCCATGCCGACTATTTAACCGTGGATATACCCTGCGCGCCACCGATGAATGATGAAATGATCCAGGGAGATTATGAGTATCAAACCGGCTTTCAGATTATGGATCATTTTAAAAAAGAAGGATTAGACCATAAAGAGGTTGAGATGGTATTAGTAGGCAACCATGCGCCATTTAGTTGGGGTAAATCGGCAGAAAAGGCCGTGTACAACAGTGCGGTTCTGGAAGCGGTTGCGCATATGGCCTATCTTACTGAACAAATAAACCCTCAAGCGAAAAGATTACAGGATTCCCTAATAAAAAAACACTTTGAAAGAAAACATGGCCCTGATTCATACTATGGACAATAAGTGGGTGACAATTAATATTTGAAACCCACTATTCACTAATTCACTAATTCACTCAATCACTAATTCACTAAATATAATATGATCGATTTAAAAATATTTGAAGTTTGGTTTATAACAGGAAGCCAGAGTTTGTACGGAGAAGAAACGTTAAAAAAAGTTGCAGAACACTCGCAGGAAATTGTAAAAGGAATAGATACTTCAGGCAAAATACCTGTGCGTGTAGTTTTCAAACCTATTGTTAAATCATCGGAAGAAATTTATGCCACGATACAGGAGGCAAATGCAGCTAAAAATGTGATTGGTATAATCACATGGATGCACACTTTTTCACCTGCAAAAATGTGGATACGTGGATTAAGTATCTTACAAAAACCAATGTTGCACCTGCATACGCAATATAACCGCGATATTCCATGGAGCAGCATTGATATGGATTTTATGAATCTGAACCAAAGCGCGCATGGTGACAGGGAGTTTGGTTTTATGGTATCGCGCATGCGTAAAAACCGTAAAGTAGTAGTAGGCCATTGGCAGGATACCGAAGTATTAGACCAAATAAGCACTTGGTCACGTGCTGCGGCTGCCTGGTATGATTGGCAAGGTGCAAAATTTGCGCGTTTTGGTGACAACATGCGTTTTGTTGCTGTTACCGATGGCGATAAGGTTGAGGCGGAGTTGAAATTTGGATTCTCTGTTAATACTTATGGCATAGGAGATTTAGTGGAAGTAATAAACGCAGTTAGTGACGAGGCCATTAACAAATTAATTGATGAGTATCAAAGCTCGTATACCATGGATGCCGACCTTAATAAAGGCGGTGCAAGGCATTCTTCAGTTTATGAAGCAGCCAGGATTGAGTTGGGAATGAGATCATTTCTAAAAGAAGGCGATTTTAAGGGCTTTTCAGATACGTTTGAAGACCTGCATGGTATGGCTCAACTGCCAGGCATCGCTTCGCAACGCTTAATGGCCGATGGTTATGGCTTCGCCGGTGAAGGCGATTGGAAAACAGCAGCTCTGGTACGTGCCTTTAAAGTGATGGGCAGCGGATTGCCGGGCGGTAATGCTTTTATGGAAGATTATACTTATCATTTCGATCCTAACAATGCTTTGGTTTTAGGTTCGCATATGTTGGAAGTTGATGCTTCATTAGCTAATGGTAAAGCAGCTTTAGAGGTGCATCCTTTAGGTATTGGTGGTAAAGCGGACCCTGCAAGGCTGGTATTTAACGTGGCTGGTGGCGAAGCGCTTAATGCATCTATTGTTGATATGGGCAACCGTTTCCGCTTACTAATAAACGAAGTTAAAGCTGTTGAACCACAAAATGATTTGCCTAACCTGCCGGTAGCAAGGGTATTATGGAAACCATACCCAGATATGAAAACAGGTTGCGCGGCATGGATATATGCGGGTGGCGCGCACCATACTGCATACAGTCAAAACCTAACTGCGGAACATTTACAGGACTTTGCTGATATTGCGGGTATTGAATTTGTGCGTATTGGTAAAGATACCAAGCTGGATCAGTTCCGTAATGAACTGCGCTGGAATGATGCGGCTTACAAATAATAGCTTTTTATATAACCTGCCTAGGCTTGTTGGGCATTTAGCATAGGTAGGTTTTAACCAATTTAAACCAATTATTAAAATATGAATAAGTTTTCAGCTATTGATTACGTAATATTCGTTATCTACTTTTTTGTAGTATCGGGTTATGGCTATTGGGTATATCGCCGTAAAAAAACAGTTGCCATATCCGGCAGTCACGACTTTTTTCTAGCTGAAGGATCGCTTACATGGTGGGCCATTGGCGCATCGCTAATCGCCTCCAATATTTCGGCAGAACAGTTTATAGGTGCCAGCGGTCAAGGCTTCCAGGTGGGGCTTGCTGTTGCGGCCTATGAATGGGTAGCTGCCATCGCACTTATTATTGTGGCGGTATGGTTTATACCAGTATATCTTAAAAATAAGATATTTACCATGCCCCAATTTCTTGAAACCAGGTATAATCAAACAGTAAGTTTGATCATGGCTATTTTCTGGCTGTTTCTGTATGTATTTGTTAATTTAACTTCAATTCTCTTCCTGGGCGCATTGGCTATTAATAGTTTGGCCGGCGGCAGTCAGGAAACATTTCATTATATCATTATTGCACTTGCTGTGTTCTCGCTTGTTATCGCCCTTGGTGGTATGAAGGTAATTGGATTTACCGACGTAATACAGGTACTGGTGTTGGTTATAGGCGGTTTAGCTACTACCTATATTGCCCTGACATTGGTTAGTGAGCATTTTGGATTGGGTAAAGATGCATTAGCAGGCTTTAGCGCCATGCTTAAAAATGCGCCCGATCACTTTAAAATGATACTACCTAAACCCGGTCCGCATGCCTCACAGCAGGATATTGATAAATATCTTTTATTGCCGGGTATTGCGATGTATTTTGCAGGCCAATGGATAGTTAACTTAAACTATTGGGGCTGCAATCAATATATTACTCAAAGGGCATTAGGTGCCAACCTTAAAACTGCACGTACCGGTATTTTGTTTGCAGGTTTGATGAAACTGGCTATGCCTATTATTGTGATTCTGCCCGGTATTGCAGCTTACGTTTTATATAAAAACGGCGGCCTGCAACATGAAATGACAGTAGGCGGGCACTTAAATCCTGATAATGCTTATTCTGCTGTGCTTGGGTTTTTGCCAAATGGTTTAAAAGGCCTTTCGATAGCGGCACTAACCGCTGCCATTGTTGCTTCACTGGCAGGTAAGGCTAATAGTATATCCACCATATTCACAATGGATATTTATAAGAAATACATAAAAAGGGATGCAGATGAGAAATCGATGGTTGGCATGGGTAAGATCATCATTGGCGTAGCTTTGTTCCTTTCCATTTTACTTACCTGGAAAGATCTTTTAGGAATAGGCGGTGAAGGTGGTTTCACATTTATCCAAAAATATACCGGTTTTATTAGTCCGGGCATCTTTGCCATATTTATATTGGGCTTTTTTTGGAAGCGTACCACAGGCGGGGCCGCAATTGCAGGTATCCTGACAGGATTTTTAGCTTCTGTTTTGTTCAATAACTATGCGCCATCTCTATTTGGAAACGAAACCTTTTTGTATACCGCTTTCCCGAATGGACATGGTGGCTATGAAATTCCATTCTTGATTTGTATGGGGCTATCTTTCTTGTTTACCATGATAGTAATGGTAGTTATAAGCTTATTTGCTCCTAAAATTAATCCTAAACATTTTGTTTTAGATAGATCGATGTTCAAGGTAGAACCTTCAACATTGGCGCTTATAGTGATAACGCTGTTATTACTTACAACGCTTTATGTGAAGTTTTGGTAGTGTAAACTTACCGCAAATAAAAACAGGCATCCCAATTTGGGATGCCTGTTTTACTATATTTATTCTCGATTAAAATATCAGGTTGGTAGGGTTGGGGATCAGGTTTAAAAATGCCTGGAATTTGGCATAATAATTCTGCATATTCAGTTGATAGTAAAATGCACCTCTTCTTGATCCGGCTTTATCTTTTTCAGCTTGTTTAATCAGTAAACCGGTAGCCAATATTCGTTTGCTGAAATTACGTTTATCAATAGTAGTATTGTACACGCTTTCATAAAGGCTTTGCAGTTGTGGGATGGTAAACCTACTGGGCAGCAATTCAAAAAGTATTGGATGTAGTGCGGCCTTATAACGGATACGCCTTTTCGCCATTTCAACCATTTCTTGCTGGTCAAATATAAGTTTAGGCATACGTTTAAGCGAGAACCATTCAGGATGAAAATCTGCACTTATTTGTTTTTGATACTTGTTAATATCTATCAGGGCAAAGTAGGCTGTAGATACTGTTCTTTCCATAGGGTCGCGAAGTGGATTGCCGAAAGTATGTAATTGTTCTAAATACATACCATCTAAGCCTGTTAACTGTTTAAGTATCCGGTTTGATGCCTGATCGAGGCTTTCATCGGGTTGTACAAAGCCCCCCATAAGGCTCCATTTACCCATCTCGGGTTCAAACCCACGTTGTATCAATAAAATTTTTAAGGTATCACCGTCAAATCCAAATATAATACAATCTACTGCCTGTGTGAACCGACTTTGTTTGGAATAGCTGATCATTTAAATGGTTAATCTTTTTTCAAGGATGTACCTACAAATCTAACATTTTCATTCATAGCTCAACATAAATCTAAACACATTTAGAAGAGTTAATAATCATTAGGAAAAAACTAATTGAATAAGGTTGTAGGATATATATTGTCCGAATAAGAATTTTATTATTATAGCGTGTATTGGCTATGATCTGTATCTATAAATTCCCACCTTAAAGGGCTGAATGCATCAACCAGCATACCTTCCTCAAGGCAAACACAACCATGTACAGTATAGGGTGGTGCATAATAACCATCGCCTTTGCTGATGATCTTTTTTGTATCGCCCATAGTCATTTCAAAAGTGCCGCTTTCCACATAGGTTACCTGCGAGTGCGCATGGTTATGTAATTGCCCACAGCTGTCTTTCTCAAACTTAACCTTAACAAGCATTACTTTATCATCATATCCCAATACTTGTCGCTGTACTCCCGCACCAACTGTTTTCCAGTCAGATTTTTCCTCAAATTGAAATAAATTGCTCTGTATCATTTTAGTATGCTATTGTTTACCGTTTTATTAAGTATGCTTATATGTGTTTAGATATTAATTAACCACTTTAATTTTTATAACTAATTTTTTCACTGTGTCATATCCATCAACTTTGATGTTGGGCCGATGAGCATCAGGTGGGAAAAATAAAAAGAACTGACTAGGTGTTGCTATGTAATAAGTCCCGTCAGCGGTATAGTTAGCTGCGTCTTTAGCCGGGTTATAAGGTTTAATTACAGTAGCAGTGCTTACCGGCGCTACACCTATTTTTTCTTCTCCGTTGATAACATACTGCAGATCGATATATTTTTGGTGTGATTCCCATTTCGCATCTTCCAATGTCTTAGAGGGGTTATTGGTGATGCTTGCATATGCATTCTTATCGTCTATCGGGTAATTTCCAGGAGCCAGGTTTTTTAGATCCTGATTTTTCATGAAAGCGAATACCTTATCCCAAACAGTTTTGTTGGCATTGTACTGTTTGTAAAATTCCAAGGCGTTAACAGAGGGGGCTACATCTATTAAAAGTCCGTTGCTCCATACCTTGCTTTTTACCCATTGCTCAGCAGTTTTTTGATCAGTTTGAGCCAATGCTATATTTTTCATTCCGAAGAAATTCAGAAAAACCAAGGTTATGATAAAAGCTTTTTTTATTCTCATGATTATAAAGGGTTTAAATAGGACTTAGTGTTCCTTTACGTATTATTAATACAATGTTTATTTTTTCAATATTACAACGTATTCCTTTTAAATTGAAGTAAGTTGGTGTATATATCTACGCAAACGTTGGAGTGAAATTAACAGAGTTAGTGTTTTTTTGGGTAATAGAAATGAATGACATATTATGTGTTGCGCAAGGATATATATGTAGTATTAATTAAAATAAAAAGGAGCTATTCCAAAATGGAATAGCTCCTTTTTATTTTGATGACCTCCTTAAGGGGTATAGGAGAATTAATTATCTCCAATATCCTCTATGCCATGCATAACCGCGTGGGCCATGGTGCCAGTTGCCTGCAACCCAAACCCTTCCGGCACGGGGCCGAGCCCAATGGCCAGGCCTGCGCACATAAACGCCACCGCTCCAAATCCAATCACCATCAATCCAAATTGCACCGGGGTATGGCGCACCAGGTCTCACATAAACAGTTTCTGCTGGTTGACTGGTCACATAATACTCTCCTGCACAGGCTGACATAAATAGAGAACCAGCTAATGCCGTCATGATCCCTAATTTTTGTAATGTTTTCATAAGTATTTTTTTTGATAGATAATAAGTATGGACAAATAACTACCAAAAAGGTTTAATAATCTATTTGTTGAACTTATCGGCAATTACCAGTTCTTTACTGTCTGCTGTGTATTTATAGAACCCGCTGCCTGATTTTACGCCCAGGTGGCCGGCCGTTACCATATTTACCAAAAGTGGACAAGGCGCATATTTAGGATTGCCGAAACCGCTATGCAATACATTCAATATAGCTAAACAAACATCCAGTCCTATAAAATCCGCAAGTTGCAAAGGCCCCATAGGGTGCGCCATTCCTAATTTCATTACTGTATCTATTTCGTAAACCCCGGCTACGCCTTCATAAAGCGTATAAATCGCTTCATTTATCATTGGCATTAGAATGCGGTTCGCTACAAAGCCAGGGTAATCATTTACTTCTACCGGTACTTTATCTAAAGTTGCAGATAGTTGCATGATGGTATTGGTAACTTCATCCGTAGTTGCATAACCCCTTATTACTTCAACCAGCTTCATTAATGGTACTGGATTCATAAAGTGCATGCCGATTACATTCCCCGGTTTCTTAGTTACTGAAGCGATTTGAGTGATTGATATAGATGAAGTATTGGAAGCCAATATTACCTTATCGCTGCATAGCTCGCTTAACTGTTTAAACAAACCAAGTTTAATTTCCCGGTTTTCGGTAGCTGCTTCAATAACCAGATCTGCGTTTTGTACAGCATCTTTTAAATCAGTGTAAGTTTTAATATGGTTTAATGTTGCAGTTTTTGCCCGCTCATCTATTGTGCCTTTTTTTATCTGCCTGTCAAGGTTATTGGTTATGGTTTGCATAGCGCGGTTTAATGCAGTCTCGTTAATATCTACCAACGAAACATTAAACCCATGCTGCGCGAAGGTATGCGCAATACCATTACCCATAGTTCCTGAACCTATAACTGTAATATTCTTCATGATTTTATTTATTGGCTTATAATGTTTTGAAGCTAATATTTTATTGGCAATTTACAACGTAATAAAATCACCGGCTTTTATTATGGTGTCTTTATCTACGGTCTCAAATTCGGGCAAATGGCCTAGCAATTTTAGCCCGGTGTAATTTAAAATATAACTTTCCGAGTTCTCATCAGTTTTTCCATTAAATATTATTCCTGCTATTTTAATATTATACTGCTTTAATATAGCCACAGATAATAAAGTGTGGTTGATACTCCCAAGGTAATTTTGCGAAACAAGTACTACCTCAGCATCGAGCTGTTTAATCAGGTCGATCATTAAATACTCATCGTTCAATGGCACCATTAAACCGCCAGCACCTTCAATTAACAAGTTATTGTTTGTTTTTGGCGCGATAATTTTATTTAGGTCGATGATTATTCCATCAATAGCAGCAGATTTATGCGGGGAATATGGTTGCATCAATCTATAAGTCTCTGTATGAAAAACAGAGGTAGGGTTTGATACCAGCCCCTTCACCTTTAATGTATCGCTATCATCCAGATCGCCCGATTGTATGGGTTTCCAGTAGTCGCTTTTTAGTTTTTCCGTCAGCACCGCTGAGACGATAGTTTTACCGATCCCGGTACCTATCCCCGTAATAAATAACGTTTTATCAGGCATTTATTAATTCGTTTATAGTTTTAGTCAGTAAATTAATTTCATCAATTGTATTGTACGCATGCAGGCAAATTCGCAATCGTTCGGTACCCGCGGGTACCGTGGGACTTAGTATGGCACGTACATCCAATGCTTTATTTTGTAAATGTAAGGCGGCTTTCCTTGCCCGATCGTTATCATTTAATAATAGACATTGTATAGCACTATTGCTTTTAAGCAATCCAGATGCATTTGATATCTTATCCTTAAACGACCCAATATTGTTGTTCAAGACTTTAATCGTCTCATCCGAATATTGTAGCATTTGGTACGCCATTTTTATCGAAGCAATTTGGTGCACCGATGCCGCGGTGGTATAGATAAAAGATCTTGCGAAATTGATCAGGTAATTTCTTAACGCTTCGCTGCCTAAAACAATGGCACCATGGCAACCTAAAGCCTTGCCAAATGTTATCACCCGGGCAAATATTCTGTTTTCAATCCCCCGTTCATTAATTAAGCCTTTTTTATACAGACCGATGGCGTGCGCTTCATCAACAATTAAGGCAGCACCGTATTTTTCTGTAAGTAGAACTATGTCTAATAAAGGAGGGGTGTCACCATCCATGGAATACACGCTTTCGATGGCTACATAACAGTTTCCTTTAGCCTGCTTTAGCTTGGCTTCCAGGCTATCTAAATCATTATGCTTAAAAGTATGTCGGTTGGCATGACTTAGGCGCGCACCGTCAATAATAGAGGCATGTATTAGCTCATCGATAATAATAGTATCGCCACGCTGTGCAATGCACGAGAACAAGCCAACGTTAGCATCATATCCTGAGTTAAACAACAATCCCGCTACGCTATTGTGGAAGAATGCTATCTCTCGCTCCAAATCTTCTGTATACTGTAAATTACCTGATAATAGCCTTGAGCCGGTAGAGCCATTCAATGCCAGCTGTAGTCCATTTACTTCAGCATCAATTTTGTTTCTTAGTTCTGCTGACCGGGCAAAGCCTAAATAGTCATTCGAGCAGAAATCAACAAGTGAATTTTCCGGCTTAAGTATCCGGTAGGAACCCGCCAGCTTTCTTTCGGCTAATCGTTGCTCAATAAATGCTTCTGATGAATTCACCCGGTAAATTTTCTGCTAAAATAAGGAAAGCGCCCCGATATTATCGAGGCGCTTTCCTTTATTAATTTGAATAGCCAGAGGCTTAGTTGCCGCCGCCGCCGCCATTTTGCATTTTGGCGCGCATGTCATCCATCATTTTTTTGTAAGCTACTTTCTGGTCATCAGTAAGTATAGCTTGTACTTTTTGATTAGCTTCCATCATAACAGGTCGCATTGCTTCTCTATCGCCACCTGCGTTTTTTATGCTATCACGTTTAGCAGCAGAAGTTTTAAAAATTGCTGTAACCTGGGCTGTTTGGTCATCAGTTAATTTTAACTGGGTTTGCATTGCTTTGGCTCTATCTTCAGGGCTCATTCTCATTCCGCCACCTTGCTGTGCATGGCTCGCTGCTGTAATTCCTACAACGAAGCAGCACATTAACAAAAATTTTTTCATCGCTTAATTTTTTTAGTTTTTACGTTTTATGATTAGTATGATAAAGATAACAGGTAATGGTTTAATAACGACGATGTAACTTAATTGTTGCAGCTGGCTATTTAGTGAATTGGTGAATTAGTGATTGAGTGAATTTATCATTTATTCACTCAATCACTAATTCAATCCATCATTCAATTCTTTTGTTGCAGGTTAGAAATTGACCGCTGCATTTGCGCCATCATGCTGGTAAGGCTTTCCATTGTAGGCTCAGGAGCGGGTAGGGGCATTTGGGTTGAGATATAGGCTTTGGCTTTCCAAATTTCTAAAACATCTTCACCACTTATTTCATAGGGTTCATACACCGGGTTGTCTGAGATCAGCTTCAGTTTTTTATCGGCCCTGAATTTGCTTCCCATACGTTTATAAACCACGCCTTCGCTTTTTGATATGATGACATAGGTTTCGCCACTTTTTACATCACCCCAGTTTTCCATGTATTCACCTATAATAATAGTACCTGATACTAAAGGTAACATAGAGTCGCCCTTTATTTCAAAAGCACGATATGTACCTTGTTTAAACATTGGCAGATAAAATTTAGGCAGCTGCGCTACATATTCCGGGTCAGCATAACCGTTTAAATACCCGGCGCTGGCTTTTAATGGTACCAGTTCAATATTTTCGTTATCATCCTTATCAACTGATATACTTAAAATACGCAGATTGCCTTTAGGCGCAGGTGCCCATTTCTCGTTTATGGTTTCTTTTATAAAGTCATCAATACTAATTTCAAAAAAAGATGCTATGGTTTTTAGCAATTCGTATTTAGGTTCGGCTCTTTCTTCCTCGTAGGCACCCACTAATGAACGTTTGATACCTACCTGATCTGCAAACTGTTGCTGCGTTAAACCCTTCTTTTTCCGAAGAAATTTAATATTTGATGAAATAATTGACATAAAATTTGGAATTGCTAAATTTATTAGTAATTTTATGCTCATAAAGTTAGTAATATTTTTTCAAACACCAAATTTATTGTCAAATGAAACGGTTTATTTATATTATCACAGATAGAAACAGGAACAATTTACATGTAGGTTTAAGCTCGGATCTGGTTAAAACTTTAAAGTTTTACAGCGATATGCCTACCTTATTTTTCGATAGCGCGCAGCAACTTAACCGTTTGGTTTATTTTGAAGAAATCAACAACGAAGAAATGGCGATGGAGCGATTTAAACAGGTAAGTACTTACACACGCCCTCAAAAAGAAAAAATGATCAGACCTGTTAACCCTGATTGGGTAGATCTGACCATTGGTTTGAATTTTGAAAGCAAATTGCGTACGAGGCCACAAATTCGCCCGTCAGTTGGTAATTTCAGGAGAGCGGTTACTTCGTTTTAACGAATATAAGCGCTCCTGAATTCATGCAATAACGTTTACCACCGCGATCAGCAGGGCCGTCATCAAAAACGTGACCTAAATGTAAGCCGGTACTTTTTTCAATAACTTCATCCCGGTCCATACCGTAGCTGTCGTCTTTTACAATCTCAATTTTGCTCATATCGGCAGGTTTAACAAAACTTGGCCAGCCGGTTCCGCTATCGAATTTGTCCTCCGAAGTAAATAATACTTCGCCTGTTGCAGCGCTTTTATAAACACCTTTTTGATGGTTTTCGTCATAAGCATTGTGGAAAGGCGGTTCAGTTCCACGATTAACCATTATGTCATATTGGTTTGGGGTAAGTATGGCTTTCCATTGAGCAGGTGTTTTACTCATTTTCCTGTGCTGAAGGATTTTTGCGTTGTCCTGGGCATTAATATTCTGGCAACTTAATAGCGTTACTACACTTAATAGCATTACAGCTAAAATTACTTTTTTCATTTTTTAGATTTTTTATATTGATATATAACAAAAGGTGCACTTAGTTATGCAACTGCCATCTATATAAGATACGCTTTAATATCCTTTATAGTTTGTCATTATTGCGTATAATCATTTATAGATATTACAACCTTAGTCGGGCAACTGATTGTTTCCTTACGCTATTAGTAGAAGTAAATTATAAGTATTTGTTTTTAGGCGATAGAACAGAATCTATTACAAACATATCTGCATTGCCTTGGTTGATGTTGAATACTTTAATAACGCTCTCGCAACCACTTCCATCAAACAAAACAATGTTTCTGTTAGCGTTTATCTTTGCATTTAGTTTAGTACCGGCAAGCGTGCGGAATGTAGCTTGACCGCCACCATCATGAATAGCTTTTGCAATATCTTTGGCTGTTAGTTTTCCAGCTATAATATGAAAATCCAGAGTGCTTATTAATAAAGATTTATTACCAGGCATCAATAAACTATCCATTTTATTTGCTGAAAATTTATCAAATGCTGCATTATCCGGCGCAAAAATAGTTACAGGTTGTCCATTGAATATATTTTTTAATCCGGCGGCGTTTACAACTTTAATAAAAGTAGAAAGGTCTTTCTTAGGAGCCGAAAGTAATGTGTCGGTATGTGTTTGTGCATGTAAGCGCAAGCAACCTAAAACTACAAATGTTATTAAAACCAGCTTTCTCATAATTGTGATACCACTAGTACGAAATTTTATTGCTGAGGGTTGTCTTTTGAATCGTCAGGTGTTGCAACTGCCGGTACACCACCGGTTGTATCCACTGGTGCAGATGTACTATCAGTAGATGTTGTATCGGTAGAAATATGTGGCGATGGACAATTATACTCTTTAGTTATTTTAACCCAAGGCTTTGGATATGGCCCCCAGGTATAACCTGATTTAGGGTCGGCATACACCTTTTCCATAAACCGTGCGAAAATAGGTAAAGCAGTATGTGATCCTTCACCGTTTTCAGAAGTTGTGAAGTGTACACTTCTATCATCAGCACCAACCCAAACACCCGTAACCAGGTCTTTAGTAATACCCATGTACCAACCATCAACATAGTGTGAAGATGTGCCTGTTTTACCACCTATTTGGTTATCCTTCTTCCATAAACCCGGATACTCCCATAAAGCTTGAGATGTACCTCCTGGTTCTTCCATACCTCCACGGAACATATAAAGCATCAGCCACGCTGTTTCTTCGCTCAATACCCTTTCACTGTTTAAAGTGAATGTAGCCAATACATTCCCATCCTGATCAGTAATCTTGGTTACCAATAATGGATCTATCTTAATCCCTTTATTCAGGAAAGTACTATAAGCACGTACCATCTCGTAAACCGAAACATCATTTGAGCCTAATGAAACTGATGGCACAGATTTTAGCGGACTTTCAATACCTAATTTATGCGCATATTGAACAATTTTATCCCATCCAACTTGTTGGGTTACCTGCGCTGTTATGGAGTTTACCGATTTACCCATCGCCCATCTTAGCGACATTTCCTGATAGCTGAATTTGAAATCGGCATTGTTTGGCTGCCAAACCTGGGGTTTTCCGTTATCCATATAATTAATGGTAACCGGCTTATCTGTAAACTTATCGCAAGGGGTAAAACCATTGTCAATAGCCGTTACATATGCAAACGGCTTGAATGTTGAACCCGCCTGACGTTTAGCCTGGTTTACGTGATCATAATTAAAGTACTTATAATCTATACCGCCAACCCAGTCCTTAATATAGCCGGTTGAAGGTTCAATCGTCATCATCCCGGTATTTAAAATACGCGCGTAATATTTTAACGAGTCGACGCTGGAAAAGGTCGTGTCTTTGTCGCCGTTCCATGTAAATACGGTCATCCGTTTTTTGGTGGTGAAGTATTTGTCTATGGCAACAGTATCGCCTTTATATTTCTTCTGTAATAACTTGTAAATCGGTAAGCTTTGTTCGCCCTTTAGTACAAAATCCTTAATCTCGTTGCCAGCAAAATCACGCCATGGGTTTTTCTTACCCCAAAGCTGATCAAAACGTTTTTGCAATACTTTCATCTTCTCAGCAACAGCTTCTTCAGCATATTGCTGCATTTTTGAATCAATAGTGGTGTATATTTTTAACCCATCAGAGTAAAGATCGTAACCGTTATCCTTGCACCATTTTTTTAACCATTTTTCAACTGCTTCGCGTAGATATGAATCGCCCTGACCTTCATCATCAACATAATTTAAATTGAGGTTTATGGGAAGATTAACATTTGTGTCGTATTCGGATTTAGTCAGTTTGCCATATTTCTCCATCTGACTTAATACCGTATTGCGCCTTGCCAGTGATTTATCAGGGTTGTTAATAGGGTTATAAGTAGAAGTTGCTTTAAGCATCCCTATCAAAGTTGCCGCTTCTGCAGGATTAACCTTGTCTGGCGTTTTATCGAAATACTTTAAGGTGGCAGTTTTTATCCCATAGGTGTTATTACCAAAGGGCACCGTGTTCAGGTAAAGTTCTAGTATTTCTTGTTTGCTGTAAACATGCTCAATTTCAAGCGCGGTTAGCCACTCTTTACATTTATAAACAATGGTGTTTAGTAATGGCACATGTTTAATCAGTCCTTGTGATTTACGTTTACGCGTTTCGAAAAGGTTTTTAGCAAGCTGCTGTGTTATGGTACTGCCACCGCGTTTATCGCCTTTTGCTGTTGATAGCATACTTGTAAGAAACGAATATAGATCGATACCATGATGGCTGTAAAACCTCACATCTTCTGTACATATCAACGCATTAATAAGGTTAGGGGAGATGTCCTTAAAGAGTACCGGAGAACGGTTCTCCTTATAATATTGCCCTATTAGTTTACCATCGGCAGTGTATAGCTGTGAACCTACAGACATGCTTGGATTTTTTATATCATTCATATCCGGCGAATAGCCAAACAACCAAAGGAAGTTAACCTCTATAGCGCAAAAGAATATGATGATAAAATATATAAGTATCAGAAAATACCTGAGAAATCGGTTTTTTATACGATTGAACATTTACTAAGATGTAGTTTATGGCGTTAAATATAGCCAGCTTTGATGAAACATTAAGAACGCAATTATAACAGGTAAATTTTATAGTCACAACTAAATTAGTTCGTACAATATTTATACAACTTGTATGTAACTTAAAAATTACCTTAAAATTGACTTGTTGTTATTGATGAACATTTAAAAGTTGCAATAAGTTTTGTTCTGTTTTGTTGATAGATCCTGTTGTGGACAGGTTTAAGGGATAGGTTGGTAATATGCTCTCGTGCTAATCGTAGCAAGAATCAATAGTATCAGTATAAATACCTACTTCTAGCAATATGGGTAAAATATTACAAATAAAATCTTACCCATATTGTCTGAAAGTTAAATGAATTAAGCTTTGATATCTTCTTTGCTTTTCATTTCGGCTCTTTTAGGATCGAAATGTACACCAGGTGTAAGCCAATATAACAAAACAACCCTTGAATACCTGAAATGGAAAGGTGATAACAAAATGGCCACTCCAAACAGCGCTCCCAAATACAACCACGGAGAATTGCTGCCGGTTAAAATGTGCAATCCTAAAGCCACGGTAACCATTTCGGCAACGTTCATGGCGTAGCTTACAAACATGGCTACATAAAAATAACCAGGCTCGATTTCGAATGTGAAGCCGCAATGCGGACAAGCGGTATTCATTTTTTGTGTTCCGAAACTGTACATGGCGCCCGAAAACATATTGCCGGTACGGCATTTTGGGCATTTTGCATGCAACGCTGCCTGAAATTCTGATGGTATTTTACGATCTGCCATTTGTAATGTGTCCATGGTTATTTTATAAATTGTTTTCTGAATTCTTCCGGGGTTATGCCGGCTTGTTTTTTAAAAAACTTAGTGAAGTAGGAGTTGTCCGCAAAATTTAAATGATTGGCAACTTCTGTAATACCCAATTGCGGATTGACCAGCAAACGCTTGGCTTCTAAAACCACACGATTGCGAATAACTTCACCTGCAGGTATACCTAAAAGATCATTACATAATGCATTTAAATGATTAGGAGTGATGTACAGCATTTCTGCGTAATCTTTTGGTAGCCTATTGTTTATATAATTTGTTTCAATAAGATTTTTGAAGTTTTTGAGCAGGGTTAAATTGTAAGGACTTGTTTGTTTTAATTGAGGCGTGATAACAGTTCGACCTATCAAAATAAAAACTTCTAATAAAAGTAACCTAACCATATCCAGGGCTGTACGCTGGTTTTCGATAGACTCACTTAATAGCTTTTCGAAAAGGCCAATTACCTTTATTCTGAGATTTTCTTCAATATTAATTACTGCCTCATTTGCGTTGCCGCTAAAAAAAGGGAATTGTTCAAGGTAATCCGGTTTGAGTAAAAAGGATTGAAAAAACTTGGCCGAAAAGTTTACCACGTAGCCATCTACCTTTCCCTCAAAAGCCCAATGATGTACCTGCCCTGGTACCATAAAATAAATTTGATACGGCTTTACTTCGAACTTTTCAAAATCTATGGTTTGACTACCTGCTCCTTCGGTAAAAAATACCAAATGGTAAAATGTATGCTTGTGAGCCTGTTGCAGGTTTTTATGAATATTAAGATAAGGCGAAAACTCGCTGATCATAATATCATCATGATTGAATTCGGCTAAGTGGCCTATATCATAAACCGGGAACCTGTCTTTTACCATAGCACAAATTTACATCAAAAGTGCTGTTTGTAATGGTAGTAATAATGTTATTAGTGGTATTAATTACTGATTTATATCACTTTATCGATTAAGGTTTATTCAGAGTATTAACAACACAAACAAAAAAGCCACTGTATTATTATACAGTGACTTTAAACTAATCGGCTAAGTAATATCGATAGCTGCTGTTGTGTTGCATTTTTTGCTTTACACGTTCAATACTGGTTTCAATATCTTCCTGGTGCTTTTTATCAATTACTTCAATAAATGCGCTTTGATATTCATTTATGGCAACTGCCCAGTTTTTGTTCTTCTCGGCATATAAACCTAAAAGATTATGTATAGCCGCTGCACTTACGCCCGGAATGGTTAAGGCTTTCGTTGCAACTTCGTTTACTTTTTTGTCCATATTTAAAAAAACAATTAAATGCAGGTAGTGATGATATACATCAGGAAATGATGGTTCAAGTTCGGCGCAGGTTTTAAAATGATAGCCTGCAGCCTGATAATCCTTTATTTCGTAATAAAATATCTTTCCTAACTGGTAATGAGCGCGAGCATGTAAAGGATCATTACTGATAATTTCGTTCAATAACTTTAACCCTTTAGGGTTTTCGCCATAGTTTATTTCATCAACAGCTTGCAGGTATTTTTCTTCAATGGTATAATATGTGTCCATGGTTTTTAATGATATGTCCTAATGGCATCGCTGCCGGTCAGGGTATTAAATAAATTGTGAAAATTGTCGCTGTTTGATTTTTACTAAACAGGACTGGAGAAGGGTAGATCGAATGCATACCTCTTCTGCAGCGATACCACCATTGGTCGCTTATAATTTTTGCAGAACGAATTTAGAAGTAGCATTTCCTTTATTTATTTTCTACAAAAATACACTTAAAATGTGATTTTTCAAAAACACAAGGAAACATGAGGTTAGCGTTACAAAGTGAAATGCTTTATAAACAGGGTATTAGGCTTAAATAACAGTAAGTTGTATTAGGCTGCAATTGAATCGGTTGCCTTCAAATTTTCTATCAGGTAATTGCTCATTAGTTCTTTTTCCGACATCAAAACGCTGAAATCGTTAAACTTTATGCCTTCTTCAAAAGGGTATACAGTGTAACCTCTTTTGTTCGGGTCATATGCACCGAGTTCAAAAACCTCTTCTTGTTTTTTGCCTTTTATTTTTGCGCCTTGCACTAATTGATAGGCATCAGTTATATATTGAAATTCGTTGTTCTTCATAGTACAACACCGAATGCAATTACTTTGCCAAAAAATATCTTGAATTAATGATTAGTATAATTGTTACACACTTATCCAAACCAATCAAAAAGATCGTTTTGTTTTAATTTAGCTTTCTTTTCAGTATTAAGATCTTTTAAAATAATTCCTTCTCTCATCTGAATAATCCGCGAGCCGTAGTTATAAGCATCCTTTAAATTATGGGTGATGAGTATAGCTGTTAAGTTAAAATCTTTGATCAGTTTATCAGCGGTTTTCATGACTACCTCTGCTGAACGTGGGTCAAGCGCAGCTGTTGGTTCATCGAGCAATAAAACCTTACAACTGTCCATTATACTCATCAAAAGCGTCAATGCCTGTCGTTGGCCGCCTGATAAGGTGCCCATAGGTTGGTCTGTTTTATTTTCCAAGCCCATGCCTAAAGTGGCTATTTTATCTTTCACGATTTTCTTAAATGCCTCATTAACGCCTATTGATAATCCTTTTGATTTGGTACGAATAGCGGCCAAACGGAAGTTGTCAATTATGCTTAAGTCTGACGCAGTACCACTTACCGGGTTTTGGAAAACGCGTGCTATCCATTGGCTGCGCTTATAATCGGGCAGGTCGGTTACATCGTTGCCGTCAATACTAATTGTTCCTGAGGTCGGTAGAACGCTGCCTGCAACAAGATTTAACAAGGTGGTTTTGCCCGATCCATTGGAGCCAACTATAACTAAAAATTCACCATCATTTATTTTTAGGTCGATACCATTTATAGCATCAACCTGGTTGGCTTTTCCTTTATTAAAAACCTTATGAATTTGGTTTATCTCTATCATGCTGATCTGTTAAAAGATAAACGTGGTAAACTAACTATCAGCAATACAAAAACAGCTGTTACCAGTTTTAAAAGTGTTGCATCAATACCAATACTCAGCGTAAACGCTAAAACAAACTGGAATATAATAGCGCCTGAAATAACAAGCAAAAGGCTAATCCAAATAGAAGTGATCTTAAACCAGTTTATAAATGCTTCGGCTATAATTACCGAGCCTAAACCAATAATCACTATACCAATGCCCATACTAATATCTGCAAAGCCCTGGTATTGTGTCATCAAATAGCCACTAACAGCAGTTAAAGCATTGGCAATGGCCAAGCCTGTAATTTTCATACGATCGGTATTTACGCCAAGCGCCCTTATCATGGTTTCGCTGTTTCCGGTGGCGCGCATTGCAATACCGAAGTCGGTTTTGAGTAAGTAACCAATGAGTAAGGTAATTATCATAACAAAAAACAGTAATATATATAATGTGTTTTGATTAGGGTTGGTTACCAGATTTACTAAATTGAAAATTGTTGGTAATGTATTCAATGGCAAATTTGAGCGCCCCATCAATTTTAAATTAATGGAATATAGGGCCGTCATTACCAAAATGCCTGCAAGCAGCGCATTTATTTTAAGCTTAGTATGGATAATACCGGTTAAAGCCCCGGCGATAGCACCAGCTAAAATCACCGCAGGTAAAATGATATAACTCGGTTGATTATGCAACAATAATACTCCGGTAAAACCTCCGCCTAAAGTATAACTTCCATCGGTAGTGATATCGGGTATATTAAATATCTTCATCGAGATATAAATGCCCAAAGCAATCCCCGAAAAGCAAAGTCCCTGCAATAAGGCGGTGAGGTAAAAATCCATTTATTTAACTACTTCAAAATTGGGTGGCAGGGTAATGTGATACTTTTTAACTATTTCGGGGTTATAAACACGTTTTCGTATTTTAACCATTTCTGGCTTTAAACCTGCGGTGCTGTGCATTTTTAAATATTGGGCAGCTTGCTCACCTGCCTGGTATCCCCATTGGTAAATATCGGCACCAAAAGCCATTACTGCTCCGCGCTTTACTAAGCCTGCTTCACTGGTAAATATCGGTATGTTTTTTTCATCGCAATTCTTTTTGATAGTTTCGAAGGATGCAAACACCGTATTATCCGGGTTGGCAAAAAAAGCATCTATGTTTTTGCTTAACAGCGATTGTGTTACCAATTGTGCATCGGCAGATGAATTTAACGGCAACGCGATAAGCGTAATATTAAATTTAGTGGCCAAAGTTTTAATATACTGCATGGCATCAGCCGACTGGGGTTCGCTTTGATTATAGATCATGCCGATAACCAATTTGTGTCCTTTAGGCTTTAATACTGTAGGAATGATGGAAAATGAAGTATCAATATATTGCAGATCTTCAACAGCGCCAAATAGGTTTGCAGGTGTCTTACCATTTGCATCCAATACATTCATACGCGTTGGGGTTGGCGAAACCATTTCGAAAATCGGGATGGTTTTTGTTTTTTGAACCGCTGTTACAGATGATAACGTTGTACAGGTAGCCAGTAAATCTACAGGCTCAGATACAAAATAGTTTACTATCTGCGTTAGGGTAGGGATATCGCCTTGCGCGTTGCGGTATTCAATTTTTATGTTTTGTTTTTCTTCGCTAAAACCGCTGTCTTTTAGGGCAGCTACAAATCCGGTATGGGCTTGTGATATGGTGGCATCCTCAAAAGCATCAACAAAACCAACAATAGGTACGTTGCTTTTAGTTTTTGGTTTGCAGGAGGCAAAAGAACAGAGTATAAAAATTGCAAAAAGGTATTTTTTAAACTTCATGTTACGAAGTTAATTAATAGCGATGAAAGGTGGAAGTTTAAAGCCGAAAGCTGATACTTAAATGATTGTTTTAAAATCCTTTCAACATGATGTGTAAAACCTTTTGGCTAATTTTATTAGTTTTTAATTATTTTAGCACCCGCTATGAGGCCCTTAACATCTAAACTACCCCAAACGGGAACTACTATTTTTACCATAATGTCGGCATTGGCTGCCGAAGTTGGCGCTATTAATTTGTCGCAGGGATTTCCTGATTATGATTGTGATCCATATTTGGTTGAATTAGTTGATAATGCCATGAAAAGTGGTCATAACCAATATGCACCAATGGCGGGTGTAATGGCGCTGCGCGAACAAATAGTCTACAAAACTGAAAAACTATACGGTGCGGTTTATAACCCGGATACAGAAATAACCATTACTGCAGGGGGGACACAAGCAATATTTACTGCAATAAGTGCCATCATTCACCCAAATGATGAGGTGATAATTTTTGAACCTGCTTATGATTGTTATTCCCCGGCTATAAAACTGATGGGCGGCGTGGTGAAATCGTTAGAGTTAGAACCACCAAACTATCGTATTGCCTGGGATATGGTGAAAAAGCTGATCACCAACCGTACAAAGATGATCATCCTTAACTCACCGCATAACCCTACCGCTACCATATTACATCAACAGGATATTGAGGCGTTAAGTGCATTAGTGAAAGATCAAGACATTTATATTTTGAGTGATGAGGTTTATGAGCACTTAATTTATGATGGCGAAACCCACCAGAGCATGGCTCGTTACCCGGAATTACAACAGCGTAGTTTTATTGTAGCCTCTTTTGGTAAACTATGCCATGCTACCGGCTGGAAAATTGGTTATTGCCTTGCTCCAGCGCATCTGATGCAGGAGTTCAGAAAGATACATCAGTTCATGGTTTTTAGCGTGAATACACCTGCGCAATATGCAATTGCTGAATATTTAAAGAACGAACAAGTGTATTTAGGCTTGCCTGAATTCTTCCAGCAAAAAAGAGATCATTTTAGAAATGGCATAGAACAAACCCGTTTTAAACTATTGCCTTGTTATGGTTCATACTTTCAATCAGTAACCTATAATAACATTACAGATGAGCGTGATACCGACTTTGCTATACGCCTGGCAAAGGAGTTTGGTGTAGCTACTATACCTACTTCAGGGTTTTATAGTAAGGGTACAAATCATCATGTTTTGAGGTTTTGTTTCGCAAAAAGGCAAGAAACGTTGGATAAAGCCGTTGATAGATTAATGACTGTTTAGTTTACTCATGCTATGTAATGAATAGCATGAATGTTAATTTTTATAAAGCTAAATCTATATTTGTACTATCTACCAATATGTTAGCTTAAACTATGGCCTACCGCCATGAAAACAAACCAAATGGATAATCTAAAAATTACCATCTTCCAGGGATACCTTTTTTGGGAAAATACGGATAAAAATCTGCAAAATATATCATTGCGCTTATCCGGTATTCGCGAAAAGACTGAATTAATCATCCTTCCCGAAATGTTTAATACGGGGTTTAGCATGAACGCCGCAAACCTCTTCGAACCAATGGGCGGTAAAACCATGCAATGGATGCAAAAAACCGCTAATCAGTATAATTGCGTGGTAACCGGAAGTCTCATTATTAAAGAAAATAATAAATACTATAATCGCCTGATTTGGATGCGACCAGACGGTACGTATGAGCATTATGATAAACGCCACCTGTTTGCCTTAGGTAAAGAGGATGAAACATACACAGCTGGTGATAAAAAGCTTATAGTGGAGTTAAATGGCTGGAAGATATGCCCGATGATCTGTTACGATCTGCGCTTCCCGGTTTGGATGCGGAATGTTGATGAGGAATATGATTTGTTAATTATTGTAGCTAACTGGCCTGAACGCCGCGCTTTGCATTGGCGTACATTGATACCTGCACGGGCAGTTGAAAACCAAGCCTATGTTATTGGTGTAAACAGGGTAGGACACGATGGTCATGAAGTATACCACTCGGGTGATTCTACTTGCATAAGCCCTATGGGTGATGTGATTTACTACAAACGCGATGAAGAGGATTTGTATACTTTCACTATTAGTGGAGATGATCCGGAAAAAACACGACGTGCTTTGCAGTTTTTGAAGGATGCTGACAAATTTCAGATTAAATAAGTTGGGGAACTTTTTAAATTTTTTTAAAAAGACTTTTAAATTAGTTTGCTAAAACGTTAACTTGGCATCCGATTTAATAACCCCATTTATGAAAATATTATTCCGCGGCATTCTGCTTGCAGGTTTGTCTTTTGCTTTAATCTTACCAGCATCGGCACAAGTAAAAAAAGATTATACCCAATTAGTTAATCCATTTATAGGTACAGGTGGCCATGGTCATACTTATCCGGGTGCGGTTATGCCATTTGGTATGGTTCAACTAAGCCCGGATACACGTTACGATGGTTGGGATGGTTGTTCAGGATATTACTATACTGATACTGTTGTTTATGGTTTTTCGCATACACACTTAAGCGGTACCGGTATTCCCGATTATTGTGATGTACTATTTATGCCAACCGTTGGCGAGCCTAAATTTAAACGAGAGGATTATGAATCCGGCTTTAAAAAGAAAAATGAAAGTGCCACTCCGGGTTATTATAAAACGCTATTAGATAAATACAATATTGGAGTTGAGCTAACTGCTACCACCCGTGTTGGCGTTCACTGCTATACTTATCCGTCATCTGCAAAAGAGGGTAATGTTATTATTGATCTGCAAGATCGTGATGAGGTTTTAGACTCATGGATAGAAGTTGTGAGCAATCATGAGATCCGCGGTTACCGCCGGTCAAAAAGCTGGGCTGCTGATCAATCGGTTTATTTTTATGCCAAATTCTCTAAACCATTTAAAACTTACGGAATAGCTTTAGATGACCAGTTACAAGACGGAAAATCTAAAGTGCAGGGTAAGAATGTGAAAATGTTTATCCGTTTTGATAATCCTGGCGAAGTGATCACCAAAGTTGGTATTTCATCAGTTAGTGCTGACGGTGCTTTAAAGAATTTAGATAGCGAAGTGCCCGGATTTGATTTTAACAAAGTTCAGAAGGATGCTAAAGCTGCATGGAATAAAGAACTTTCAAAAATTGAAGTTTCAGGTGGTAGTCCATCTGCTGAAAAAGCACATGATAAACAGGTTACGTTTTATACTGCTTTATACCATTGCATGCTGGCACCTAATGTTTATAACGACGTTGACGGACAATACCGGGGAATGGATCAAAAGATTCACACCGCTAAAGGTTTTAACTATTATACCGTATTCTCTTTATGGGATACTTATCGTGCGGAAGATCCATTGTTTAATTTGATTGATCGTAAACGCACACAGGATTTTGTTAGATCTTTTTTAGCGATGTACGAACAGGGGGGATTATTGCCAATCTGGCCATTAGCATCAAACGAAACGTTTTGTATGGTAGGCAATCACTCTATACCAGTTATTGTTGATGCTTATGCGAAAGGAATAAGAGGTTTTGATGCTGCAGAAGCTTTAAAGGCTATGAAATCAGCCGTTGACAGAAACCAATTTGGTTTGGAAAGTTACCGTAAAACAGGTGCTGTACAATCAGATGATGAAGCAGAATCTGTATCAAAGACATTGGAATACGCGATAGATGACTGGTGCATCGCTCAAATGTCGAAAATGATGAATAAGCCAAATGATTATAAGGAGTTTATTCAGCGTGCACAGTATTGGAAAAACGTTTATAACAGCGAAAATAGCTTTATGCAGGCCCGTATAAACGGTAGCTGGTATACACCTTTCGATCCAACAGAAGTTAACAGTAATTATACCGAAGGCAACTCTTGGCAATACTCTTTTTTAGTTCCGCAGGATGTTGAGGGCTTGATAAGCCGCATGGGAGGGAAGTCTAATTTTGAGCACAAACTAGACAAATTATTCACCACAAATTCAAAACTTACGGGTAATGACCAACCTGATGTTACCGGCTTAATCGGCCAGTATGCGCATGGCGATGAACCAAGTCATCACATGGCTTACCTGTATAATTATACAGATGCGCCGTATAAAACACAGTATTATGTAAATAAAATATTAAATGAACAATATAGCCCTAATCCTGATGGTTTATCCGGCAATGAAGATTGCGGACAAATGTCGGCTTGGTACGTGATCAGTTCATTGGGTATTTATAATACTATGCCTGGTCAGCAACAATTTCAAATAGGTATGCCATTGTTTGATAAGGCAGTTATTCACCTTGAAAACGGTAAAGAATTCACTGTATTAAACCCGAATGCTGATATAAGCAACTCGAATATTTATATACAGAGTATGAAGCTGAATAATGCAGCCTACAATAAAATTTACCTAAATTATAACACTGTTTATAATGGTGGTGAACTGAAAGTGATAACCGGAAAAGTGCCAAACAAAACATATGAGAAAGAATTAATTAAACCTACATCAAAAATTACCGATGATTTGATAGTTGCTAATCCATACATCATTACACCATCAAAAACATTCAAAAAACCATTTAATGCAGTAATTAAATGTGGTGATAAAGGCGCCAAAATATATTATACGCTTAATGGTACAACACCAACAGCGAATTCAAAACTATATACCACTCCAATACCTGTTACAAAAAATACCACTATTAAAGCAATAGCGATAAAGAATGGCAAATCGAGCTTTGTGGATGAGGGGACTTTTATAAAAATAAGAGATGATATTAAATTAACTCTTGTTAACCCGTATCTCACAAATTATGCTGATCAGGGTAATGAAACCTTAATAAATGGTGTTCATGGAAAAACTGACTGGCGTTTGGGTAATTGGCAAGGTTACCAGGGTGTTGATCTGGTTGCGATACTCGATTTTGGATCAGTAAAACCAATTAATAAAATTAGCTTAGGTACACTACAGGATACAAACGTATGGATTGTGTTTCCGCAATATGTACAGTATTGGGTATCAGATGATGGCAAAGATTACAAATTGCTATCGACCGTAAAAACAAAAGTTGACGTTAAGGATCTTACCGTACAAACACAAGAATTTACCGCTGACCTAAACACGCATGCAAGATATGTTAAGGTTGTCGCGAAGCAATACGGCCCTTTGCCCGACTGGCATCCATTTAAAGGCAGTCCATCTTATATTTTCGCTGACGAGATAACTGTTGAATGATATTATGAATGCAGAGGCAATTTTACGCCTCTGCACTTATTTTCTTTTCTCTTCCCAAACTAAAACCTGATTATCAGGTTATCGGCATTAAAGTTGTTATAATACACTTTTGCAGATACTATGAAATCAAGGCTTTTCCTGTATGTCTCTTTAGGCGTTGACCTAAGTATCGCTATTTCAAAATTTATAGCGGCTGCTTTTACGGGTAGTTCAGCTATGGTTTCCGAAGGTATTCACTCGGTAATTGATGCTGTAAGCCAATTAATGCTGATTTGGGGTGTTAAAACCAGTAAGCGAGCCGCTGATGCAGATAGGCCGTTTGGGTATGGTAAAGAGCTTTATTTTTGGTCGTTTATCGTTTCGTTGGTCATTTTTATTTTGGGGGGATGCATTTCTTTTTATGAAGGATGGCTGCGCTTTAACAAACCACAATTTGAAGGAAGCCCAACCTGGAATTATGTAGTTTTAGCCATCGCTTTTGCTTTTAACCTGGTATCAATGGTAACGGCTTTAAAAGCATTTAATACACAACGAGGTAGTATTACTTTTTGGAAAGCGGCTGTAGGTACTAAAGATCCATCAACTATAATTGTTTTATTAGGCGATTTTGGTGATTTGATAGGGTTGTTTATTGCTTTTTTAGGTGTGTTTTTGGGCAGATTATTACATAACCCGTATTATGATGGTGTGGCCTCAATGCTAATTGGTGTTGTACTAATAGTTATATCGGCATTTTTGGTGCGCGAAAGTAAAAGCTTATTGATGGGTGAGCCAACCGGTAGGAAAATTCTCAAAAAAGTAATTGCTATGGTACAGGCCGATGAATCGGTAGTAAAAGTCAAAAAACATTTTTCAACGTATATGTCACCGGAGGACGTATTGCTCCAACTAAACACTGTTTTTAAGCAAGGGCTTACTACCAAACAAATAACAGATGCAATAGAACGCATTACTAAAAATATTCAGACTGAATTCCCGAGAATGAAGCAGGTTTTTATTGAGCCTGTAGCAAATTAGCGATTTCGGCAAAAACAATTAAACAATTGGTTGCTTTATAATTTGTCTGTTCACACCTTAATTAGCGAATAAGAAAAACCAATTTATGTCTAAACTTTCCGATCGATTAATAGCCTTTAATAAAGACCTTCTCCCTGATATGGTACAGCTCAAATACGAAGCTATGACCGAAAATGCTTTTCGTTTTTATCGGGGTACATGCCATTTATTTTATGAAGATTTAGCAAATGCAGGGGCGTTACCGCTTTCGCCATTGGTTTGGATCTGTGGTGATCTACATATAGAGAACTTTGGTAGTTATAAAGGCGATAATAAAATGGTTTACTTCGATTTAAATGATTTTGATGAGGCACTGCTGGCGCCGGCAAGTTACGAATTGACCAGAATGGTAACCAGCATATTTATCGCATTTGATTCATTGGATATAGAACCGGAAAAGGCCTTGAAAATGGCACAGCTTTTTGTGAAAAATTACTGTGCTACATTGTCTAAAGGAAAGGCAATAAGCATAGATCCACGCACGGCAAAAGGTATTGTATGCGATTTTTTGACCGCTGCTAATGATTCAACCGAAAAAGATATTATTAAAAAACTTACTGTCGGCAAAAAAAATAAAAGCATGTTGTTGGTCGAAGATGCCCAACATTTTAAGGTAGATAAGAAGCTACGGTCTGAACTAAAGACCCATATCAATGAATGGATAACAACCAGCAGTGATGGGCCTTATAATTATAAAGTTAGAGGGGTAATATTCAGATTGGCAGGTACCGGTAGTATAGGTGTAAAGCGGTATTTGTTTTTGTTGAAAAGTACCAATACTAAAAATAAGTATTTGTTTGTGGATATGAAGCAGGCCAGACCATCGTCAGTTTTGCCATATACAACCGTACAGCAATTACAATGGCCAACCGAGGCTGATAGGGTCATTGCCATTCAAAAACGCATGCAGAACGTATCGTCATCCCTATTAAGCGCTACTGTTTTTCGCGAAGATTCTTATGTGATACAGCAACTACAACCCGTAAAGGATACGATAAAATTCAAGCTACTTAAAGATGAGTACCGGGATATTTACCAGGTTATTGATGATATGGCTGCATTAACCGCGTCAGCACAATTACGAAGCGGTGGTATACATGGTTCGGCTATTATCGACGAATTAGACGCGTGGGGAAATGATCAGCAATGGCAAGACATTATCATTGAATATTCGCGCAAATACGCTGAAAAAGTTAAGCGATACTATAAACAGTTTGTTACTGATTATAAAGCCGGAAAATTTGAGAAGAAATAAATCATGTTAAAATATTAAAGGCCCCATGTTGGAGCCTTTAATATTTTAATGAAATAAGACTTAAGCGCCAAATTTATATCCTACACCTTTAACAGTTGATATTACATCATCGCCTAGTTTCTCTCTTACCTTACGAATATGCACATCAATAGTACGATTGGTAACCACTACCGAATCTTCCCAAATGTTTTTCAGGATCACTTCTCGAGTGTAAACCTTGCCTGGTTTTGATGCCAAAAGGTAAAGTAATTCAAACTCTTTTTTAGCTAATACAACCTTAGCGCCTTTTTGGTAAACCAAATAAGCTTCACGGTCAATAACCAGATCGCCAATTTCTAATTTGTTATCGGTTACATCTTCGGCAGGAGCGTTGCGGCGTAGTATTGCATTAATGCGGCTTACTAAAGCACGAGGTTTAATAGGCTTCGCGATGTAATCATCGGCACCAACATTAAAGCCTGCAATTTCTGAGTATTCTTCGCTGCGGGCAGTTAAAAAAACCATAAAGGTATTTTTAAACTCAGGCATAGTGCGCATTATACGGCAAGCCTCGATGCCATCCATTTTAGGCATCATTATATCAAGCACAATAAGATCGGGTAGTGATCTTTTTGCTTCAGTAACGGCTTCCTGGCCGTTGTGTGCTAAAAATACCTGGTAACCTTCTTTTTTCAGATTGTATTCAATCAGCTCCAAAATATCCGGTTCGTCATCAACTATTAATATTTTCTGTTTAGATGTGTTACTCATTACGGTTGAATTTTGGTATAAAAGTATAACCTAAATAGAATCAAATGGTTAATTTGATATTAACAAATTGTTAAATGTTACGTAATGTTAACAATTTATTGAGGCTTATTAAATGTTTTGTTTAAAAAAGTTTCAAGATCGGTACCGCGCATGTTCTTTGCAATGATAATTCCTTTAGGGTCGATGATAAAATTTGAAGGTATTGCCTCAATATGATATAACCTCTCAGTAGGGCCTTCAAAGTTTTTTAAATCTGATGCATGTGCCCAACTTAATTGATCGTGGGTAATTGCCTGTTGCCAGTTCTCTTTTGATGTATCAAGCGATATACCTAAAATGTTAAGTCCTTTAGGATGATAGATAGCATATTGCTTTACCACATTAGGGTTTTCCATCCGACAAGGGCCGCACCATGATGCCCAAAAATCTATCATTACATATTTGCCTTTATAATCGGATAATTTGATTGGTTTGTTATCGATACTGATCACTGTAAAATCCGGTGCAGGCTGCCCTATAGATACAGGTTTTATAGCCATCATTTGCCTGATAAATTGCTGTACACCCGGGTTTGTATCAAATTTACCTTTAATGGCCTCGGCATAGGCTACCAATTGCGACTCATATTTATCAGGATCAAGCATTGTTGCCGCGTAGAAACCAGCTAATGAGTTTTTATTATCATTTACATATTTTAATACAACAGCGCTTTCTTCAGTATTGATTTTTTCAAATTGAGGCAGGTATATGTTTTTTAATGAATCTGATTCCTTTCCAAGCGCCATTGCTTTTGCCTGGTAATCGTTATACAGCTTAGTATTTTCGTCTGCATAAACATTGGTCAATTTGTTAAATTCCTTTAGTTTTTCTGATTCTTCGGAGCCTGTTATTTGGTAAGCATGAGAGTTATCGTTATTATCAGTGTTAAATTCAATTTCATCTCCATTTTTTGCTATTAGATCAAATTGTACCCCACCTACACGTAGTTTATATAAACCTGCATAGCCAGCGCTGTGTTTAAACTTGAATTTTCCATCTTCACTTAACTTAGTTGAATCCACAACGCTCAGCGCAGTGCTATCCGCCTCAATCAAATAAACAGTTTTTACACTGCCAGGATTGGAGATAGTTCCGGAGATAGTGAACGCATTTTTATCTGCGCATGAAAATATAAACAGTGATAGTGCAATTACGCTGCATAATGCTAAACGGTTCTTCATCTTTATTTTGCTTCTAATTCTTTTATTAATAACTGGTTTGTTTTTTGCGGATCTATCTTGCCTTTTGAGCTTTTCATGATCTCGCCCATAAACAAACCTAAAACGCCTTTTTTGCCTTTTCGGTACTCAATTACTTTATCAGGATACTTGGCAATGGCGTCGCTAATATAGCGGCTTAAATCGCCTCCATCGTCGCTTATAAGTAAATTTAATTCAGTAGCTAGTTGTGTGGCATTTTTTTCGGGCGATGCTAGTAAGGCCGGAAATAATTTATGCGAGGCAACTGTATTATTTATTTTTCCGGCATCAACCAATTGAATTAAACCAGCTAAATTTTCAGGTTTAACTTTTAATTCACTGATGGAAATCCCGTGCTCATTTAAATGAGACTTAAGTGGGCCCATTAATAAATGCACTGCCGATTTGTAGTTGTTAGTATGTTTTATCAGTTCCTCGAAAAATAATGCCAAATCCCTATCCGCGGTAATTACAGACGCGTCGTAATCAGATAATGATAATTCAGCAATGTATTTTTTATAAAGCTCGTTCGGCAGGGCAGGCATAGCCTGTTTTATGTTAAGCAGATAGGCTTCATTCAAAAATAAGGGTTGGAGATCAGGTTCCGGAAAATAACGGTAATCATTAGCCATTTCCTTTGAACGCAAAACAGATGTTTCGCCGGTATCAGCATTAAAATTTAATGTATTTTGATCTATGCGGCCACCTGCTTCAATAATATTTACTTGCCTTACAAATTCATGCTCAATAGCACGTTGCACGTTACGTATAGAGTTTAAATTTTTTACTTCACAACGGTTGCCATAGGTGGCTGCACCTTTTAACCTTACGGAGATGTTAGCATCGCAACGCATGCTGCCTTCTTCCATATTGCCATCGCAAATATCCAGGTAACGTAATAGCTTGCGTGTCTCGGTTAAAAAATGACCGGCTTCTTCGCTGCTGCGCATATCCGGCTCGGTAACTATTTCAATTAACGGTACACCGGCACGGTTAAGATCTATCAATGAATCTTCGCTATGATTGTCGTGCATGCTTTTGCCCGCATCATCTTCCATATGTATATGGTGGATAGCTATGTTCTTTACACTGCCATCAGATAACCTAACTGGAACAAAACCATGCAAGCAAATGGGCTGCTGATCCTGCGTAGTTTGGAAACCTTTAGGCAGATCAGCATAAAAATAATTTTTACGGGCGAAGGTATTATTTAAATTGATGGTGGAATTGCAAGCAATTCCCATCTTCACAGCATACTCAACCATGCGCTTATTAATACGTGGCAGTGTGCCTGGGTGACCTAAAGATATAGGGCTGATATGGTGATTAGGTTTAGCGCCAAAAGCCGCTGAGTCCGACGAAAATGCCTTGCTTAAAGTAGATAATTGCGCGTGAACTTCTAACCCTACAACTAATTCGTATTTATCACTTATTGAGTCTGCGAGAACTGTCATATAAATAAAATTCAGCAATATAAAGCGCTGATCCAATTTTCAAATATATACTTATTAGTTATTATGCAGACAAAATTATCTATCAAAATACTATGATTTAATATGTAGGTGAATGTAAAACCTGCTTTTAATCACTGTGATGATGTTTCTTTTTCTTTTTGTGCGAGGTGCTTTTATGTTCTTCTTCTTTATGTTTTCTCTTTTTTGAAGAAGTATGGTTTTCCTTTTGAGAGGTACTGTGTTTTTCTTCCGTTGTTTTTTTAACCGAAGTAGTCCCACCTGTAGCTTGCTTAACATTGGTTGAATCCTTGCCGATTTGCGTTATTGTAAACTCGTTATTACGTAAACCATATTGAAACAGGCGTTTTTGACCGGTTGGTTTAGCATTCTTACCGCTGCCTTCATAAAGAGCAAACTGGCGCATCAAGTTGCCATCCTGTATATAAAAATTATCATTGCCCCGATAACCTTTCTTTTGAGAAGAGGTTAATTTAGGAAAATCGAGTTTATTTGCCTTGCCATTACTAAATTCAAAAGCGTAAATGGCATTATTGTAAACACTATCTGTTGTTTTTGCCTGTATCAGGATCTCAGGATTACCATCCATATCCATATCAGTGTTAAAAGCGTCTACAATTGAGCCGTTCAGATCTCCTGTGGTAGTGGTGTAGTTCATATTCACAGAATCGGAATGTAGTATTTCAAACGAACCTGTCTCGGTTGAACCACGGCCCCAGCTCAAAATATCAAAATCATCACCTGGAGAAACTTCAATTAATTTATGATACCGGAACGGTTCCATTAAAGCAGGTTTCTGCGGAATAGTTGATGCAGTTGTGGTAGCAGCAGGCTTGCCAGATTCCTGGGCGCATCCCGCCGCTAAAATGCTTGCTATAAATATTGAAAAATATAACCTGTTACTCATTTGGTAAAGCTATTAATAATATAACTCATCGGGAGATAGTTCGCCCTTAGGTTTACCCGGAATGGTTAAATATACGTGCAAAGATGCAGTTGTACCAACATTATAATATTTTAAAGTAAAGCGATGAAACCCTTTTTGCAAAGGAACCGAACCGCCTTGCTCTAATGAGCCGTGTTTCCCGTCATTATTTACCACGGGTACGCCATCTATTAATAATACCGAACCATCATCTGATTGTGTAGTGAAACCATAAACACCATCATTGTCAATACGTATAAAACCATTATATATTACGCCAAAAGCCAAAGAACTTTTTTTAATGGCTGCCTGATTAAAGCTTTTTACAATGCCAGTGTCAATAGCAACAGATTTGTCAAGATCAGCGGTGCTGGTAAATGTTCCTGAATAAAGTTCGTATTTTAATCCGCTTGTGGTACCATTGTAATTAACCGGCGGCAGGGGCGATTTATTCCACATAACGGTATGGGTTACAACGCTTCGCTTGCCCGATGGTGTAATTACTATTGTTTCCAATTCGCGGAATTGATCTTGGGGTACATTGTAGCTTAGTGGCGTGCTGTAAATTAAATCGGTTTCGCGGGGCGTATAACTATCAATGGTATAAAATACAGTAGCACCAACAACCGAAGGTTTTAATTGAGCGTTTAACTGAGATCCAAAAACGATGGTATCCTTAGCGCCAATTACAGGTGGTACACGGTAATCAAAATTATTTTTATCTAACCATGCCAAATGATAAGGCAGGCGTATATTGGCAAAATCATTAAAATTCTTATTGGCTAAAGGTGTCCAGTTTAACTCACTAACTGCAAGCAAACGCGGTAATAACATATAATCAGCTTTGGCTTCAGTTGGAATGTATTCTGTCCATAAATTTGCTTGCGCGCCTAATATATGTTTTTGTTGATCCGGGGTTAAAGATGGTGGGGTAGGATTGTAGCTATAAGTTTTCTGTAAAGGTGAATATCCGCCTATACCTACAGGCTCGTCGCTTAATTTGCCTTGGGCCGCATCCAGATATAAACCACCACTTCCGGGTGTCATGATTACATTGTGATTTTGTTGCGCTGCGGCTATACCGCCAGCTTCGCCTCGCCAGCTCATTACAGTAGCGTTTGGTGACAGACCGCCTTCTAAAATCTCATCCCAACCAATTATGCTGCGACCTTTAGAGTTCACGAATTTCTCCATACGCTGTATGAAATAACTTTGTAAACCCTCCTCATTTTTAAGCTTGAGTTTCTTGATCAGTTTTTGGCAAAATGGAGATTCTTTCCAAACGTTTTTCGGTACTTCATCACCACCAATGTGGATGTATTTGCTCGGGAAAAGATCCATTACCTCTGTTAACACATCTTGTAAAAAGGTGAAAGTTTTTTCTGATGGGCAATAAACATCGTAAAATACACCCCATGTTTCCGATACTTTATAAGTTCTGCTCGGGTCGCAGCTTAATTCAGGATAGGCTGCAAGCGCAGCTTCGGAGTGGCCCGGCATCTCTATTTCAGGGATGATGGTGATATATCTGTCTGCGGCATATTTAACTACATCGCGTATCTGATCTTGCGTATAAAATCCTCCATAAGGCGTATTATCATATTGTTGTGGGGTGCGGTCATGATAATTGCCAATCACTGTTTGCGCTCTTTGGCTACCAATGGTTGTTAATCTGGGATATTTCTTTATCTCAATTCGCCACCCCTGGTCATCAGTTAAATGCCAGTGAAAGGTGTTGAATTTATAAGCAGCCATCAGGTCGATATATTTTTTTACAAACTCTACCGAAAAGAAGTGGCGGCAAACATCCAGCATCATTCCACGGTAACCAAAACGCGGATAATCCTCTATTTGTACGCAAGGAAGGTTTAAGCTTGCCATACCTTCAGCAGGTATTAGTTGTATTAACGTTTGAATGCCGTAAAATAAACCTGCGCCTTTACCGGCAATAGTTATTTGTTCAGGAGTGATAGTTAAACGATAACCTTCGGCAGGTAAACCATCGGTTCCCGAAGAGGTTAGAACGATACTATTAACAATAGCATTCCCGCCATTAGCTTTGGGTTGAATATTTAACATCTTTTTGCTGTGCAGATAATCAGCCAGAAAAAGAACTGCTTTATTATCAGGACTATCGGCAACTATGGCTGTTTGTCGACTTAGGGTAAATGTTCCTGTATTTTTTTTGATCGAGACAGGAGCGGGGATGATCCCCATATTTGGCCCGTTATCCTGGGCATTTGTAATTGTTGAGAATGAAGTTATAAGAACAATTAGTATCAGAAAAATATTTTTATACATAGTAAATCAACAGCTTTGGTATAATAACCGTGAATATAGTAGAATTTGAAAACGTTGAGGGAATTGTTGTGTAAAAAAGTGTATTAAACTAAAAAAACCATTCGCCTAAGCGGATGGTTTTTTAGTTTTTTCAGGCTTTTCAGCGACTACCGGTTTTTCTGCCTTGTCGGCCTTTTCTGATGGTATCGATGAGGCTGCTTTTACATGATGCGGCCTAGTTTTACCATATGAGCCCATCGCTATTTTGCCTTTACGTGTTTTTTTATCTCCTTTTCCCATTATCTTATAAGTTTATAAGCTTATAAGATGACAATGGGCTTAATTGTTTTAAACAATATATTAAGCAGTTACAATATGCTCTTTAGCAGCTAAATAACGTTCTGCTTCGATGGCTGCCATACAACCAGAACCCGCAGCTGTAACCGCCTGACGGTAGATATGATCCTGTGCATCACCGCAGCAGAAAATGCCTTCGATGTTTGTTTGGGTTGAATCCGGTTTGGTGAGGATATAACCTGTTTCATCCATATGTATCCAACCTTTGAAAATATCGGTGTTAGGTTTATGGCCGATAGCTACGAAAAAACCTGTAACATCCAATGTTGTTTCCTGATTAGTTATGTTATTAACTACAGTTACTCCGGTAACACTTTGTCCATCGCCTACAATTTCTTTTGTTTCGGTATTATATAGTATCTCGATGTTAGGGGTGTGTAATACACGGTGCATCATAGCTTTTGACGCACGGAATTCATTACGACGAACAATCATGGTTACTTTACGGCACATTTTAGCTAAGTAAGTAGCTTCTTCTGCGGCTGTATCACCGGCTCCAACAATGGCAACGTCTTGTCCGCGGAAAAAGAATCCATCGCACACCGCACAGGCAGAAACGCCAAAGCCGCTATATTTTTGTTCAGAATCCAATCCTAACCATTTGGCAGAAGCACCTGTTGAAATAATTACAGTATCAGCTAATATAGTTTTTACTTCGTCTACTACCACTTTATGCGGCATACTTGAAAAATCAACTGAGCTAACGTATCCAAAACGGATATCAGCACCCAGGCGTTCTGCTTGCTTACGGAAGTTTTCCATCATTTCCGGGCCCATGATACCTTCGGGATAACCAGGATAATTTTCCACCTCAGTAGTTTGTGTAAGCTGGCCGCCTGCTAACATACCAGTATACAATACAGGTTTTAAATCAGCGCGTGAAGCATAAACAGCAGCGGTATATCCCGCAGGTCCTGATCCAATAATCAGGCATTTAACGTGTTCCAAATCTTGAGACATTGTTGTTTTTTAAATTGAAGCACGAAGGTAAGAAAAAAGGTAATTTCGATAGTCAGATGTTAGTAAACATTGATGGTGTTAGTTATTTGATATAACAAATATAAATCGTCAACGTAAACAATAAAATAATGGACAAGAAAAAAGCCCTACAACAATTTATAATACTGATAGTAATTTTACTGGTTATTATAATTGTTGCACTAAAACTGTTTCTAAAAGATTTTTACCAAATTGGTTGAACTAAGTTTGTATAATCCCCACATTAAATGCTTTTTCAATAGGCGAGTGGTTAGCTGCTTCAATTCCCATTGATATTACTTTACGGGTTTCCAATGGATCAATTATTCCATCAACCCAAAGCCTTGCAGCTGCATAATAGGGAGTGGTTTGTGCATCGTATCTGTCGCTTATTTCTTTTAATAATTCAGCTTCTCTTTCTGGGGTGATGATTTCTTCGCCTTTTGCTTTTAAGCCTGCGGCCTGTATCTGTAATAAAGTTTTAGCTGCTTGTGAACCGCCCATAACCGCAATTTTGGCTGATGGCCAGGCGTATATTAATCTAGGATCGTAAGCTTTGCCGCACATGGCGTAATTACCAGCGCCATAAGAATTACCTATTACTATTGTGAATTTAGGAACTACAGAGTTGGCAACCGCGTTTACCATTTTAGCGCCATCTTTAATAATACCACCTTGTTCTGACCTGCTGCCGACCATAAAGCCGGTAACATCCTGCAAGAAAACTAAAGGAATTTTCTTCTGGTTGCAGTTCATGATAAACCGGGTTGCTTTATCGGCGGAATCTGAATAGATCACACCGCCAAATTGCATTTCCTTTTTACCTGATTTTACAACTTTACGCTGATTAGCCACAACGCCCACAGCCCATCCATCAATTCGACCTAGTCCACAGATGATAGACTGGCCATATTCCATTTTATATTCTTCAAACGCGGAATCATCCAATAATCGCAAAATAATATCCCTCATATCATAAGGTTTATCGCGGGTATCGGGTAGTATTCCGTAAATGTCTTTTGGATCAAGTTTGGGTTGAGCTGGTTTTATACGATCAAAGCCAGCTTTATTATAATCACCAATCTTGCTGAAAATGTTACGGATGCTATCTAAGCAGGCTTGATCATTAGGTTGCTTATAATCCGTAACACCAGATATTTCGCAATGCATTTTAGCGCCGCCAAGGCTTTCATTGTCTATATCTTCACCAATAGCCGATTTTACGAGGTATGATCCGGCTAAGAATACCGAACCTGTGCCTTCAACTATCATGGCTTCATCACTCATTATAGGTAAATAAGCACCGCCTGCAACGCACGAGCCCATGATAGCTGAGATCTGTACAATCCCCATACCGCTCATGATAGCATTGTTGCGGAATATACGACCAAAATGTTCTTTATCCGGGAAAATCTCATCTTGTAAAGGCAAATAAACACCTGCGGAATCAACCAAATAAATTATAGGGAGCTTATTCTCCATGGAGATTTCCTGAGCACGAAGATTCTTTTTAGCAGTGATAGGAAACCATGCGCCCGCTTTTACAGTAGCATCATTAGCAACAATAACGCATTGCCTGCCTGATACATAACCAATACCACAAATCACACCACCGGAAGGGCAGCCACCATGTTCGGCATAAAGCCCTTCACCTGCAAATGCGCCAATTTCTAACCAAGGCTTATCTTTATCAATCAGGTAGGCTACACGCTCACGGGCAAGCATTTTGCCTTTTTCTTTTTGTTTGGCTGCGGACTTTTCGCCACCGCCTAAATAAATCTTTTTCAGCTTTGTTGTAACCTCATAAACAAGCTGTTTATTAACGTCTTCGTTTTTGTTGAATTCAATATTCATAATTGGTCGGTCAGAAAAAACGTAATGTAAAACATTACTATAAGAAAAGACAATTTAAGTTAAATTTGTTTTTGAAGTAAATAAGCAAACAAAGGAGTAACCAAACTATTTTGATTGTGTAACTGAGTATATTAACACACCAAAATTCTTATCTGTTATTCCGTATAACTTAGTTAATTGATCTTTATCGATAATTTTTATTTCTCTAAAGGTTTTATCATTTAAATTGGCCAGATCTCCTTCATAATCTTTATTGAGTATTTTCCCGTTTAAAATATATTGAATTCCGGAGTTGCTTTTTGTAGAATGAATAATGCTGGCATATTCCGGCGACTTTGAACTAAAATAATTCTGATAACGGTTCTTAGCGAAATCTTTTGTTTCAATATATATTAATCCATTTTTTGCACCCTTATGATATAATTTCTTAATTATTAGCGAGTCTTTATAAATTGTTACACTTGCAATTTCTGTCGGGTTATAATTTGATAGAACCATTTTATTTACCTGGATACTATCTAAAAAAAATACAGGGTCATTTGATTCATCAGGAAAAACAATATTGGGTTGATCCTTGCGCATGCTATAACAAGACATTGTTAAGTCGATTCCTGCAATTGGTTTAGACATATAAAACGATTCGTCAACTGGAAATTGAGGTTTTTTACTGGGATCAATTTTTACATAAAAAGATATGGTATCGTTTGAAAAATTCCAATAATCAGAACATCCTCTTGATCCCCATTTGTCTTTTAATTCTGGGTATAAACGAAATATATCTTTTAGCTTAGCAGTGCCCATATCAATATACTTTCCATTTGGTAGATACCCCTTGAATTGATTTGTAATCCTGATTTTACTTACAAAATCTTCCACCTGATCTTTTTGAAATATTACGCCATGTTGCTCGGGTGAGGCATATCCAACACCTGCAATAAATCGGCTGTCCTCACTAAAACAGCCTTTGGGTATATCCATTTCCTCTACATTAACTTTTTTTAAATCAGGATATGTTTGTTTTAATGCAGATAGGGTTGTTTTACATAAGCATACTCCGTTTATACTTAATTTTTTGATTAAAGCTGTATCAACTAATTGAGCGTTGCTGCATACAGTGATGAAGAGCAATAAAAATATTCCGCTTAATAACTTCATTGGTTTTGGTGTGTAATATTTTATTGTTTTTTTAATCTAAATCAAATTCCTATCCCTAAACCAAACTTCATCAACATCTGGTTTAAAATTATTCATTAGGTTTATGAGCTCAATTGGGTCAGCAGATGATAATACTAATTCGCGGTTTACGGGTTTTAAGAAGCGTTGTTCAACCATTACATCCAACTGTTTAAGTAAAAAATCATAATAACCATTTACATTCAATATGCCAATCGGTTTATTATGCAGGCCTAATTGTAGCCAGGTTAGTACTTCAAAAAACTCTTCCATTGTGCCTAAGCCACCGGGTAGGGTTATATAACCATCGCATAAATCGCTCATCAATTGTTTGCGCTCGTGCATGTTTTCTGTTATATGTAGCTTTGTTACGCCAGTATGGCCTACTTCTTTATCCATTAAAAACTGAGGGATAACACCTTCAACCTGTCCGCCTTTGGCTAAAACAGCATCAGCAATAAGGCCCATAACGCCAACTTTTCCGCCACCGTAAACCAAATCGATGTGATTGTTTACCATGACTTCGGCTAACAATTCAATGGATTGCTTTAATAATGGATCGCCATTGAAATTGGCACCGCAGTAAACACATATCTTTTTCATGGATTGATTGAGTGATTTAGTGAATGAGTGATTCAAAAGTAGTTAAAATATGAAAAGCGGCATTAAAAATATTAATCACTTATTCACTAAATCACTCATTCGCTAATTACATTTGTAGCATGAACTTTTCATCAAAGTTGTTGGAGGATGCGGTTGCTGAATTTGCCAAATTACCGGGCGTGGGACAAAAAACCGCATTGCGTTTAGTTTTGCATTTATTGAAGCAGGATAGTGCAGAGGTTGACAGGTTTAGTGGTGCTATAACTAAACTCAGGCACGAAATACAATTTTGCCAAACTTGCCATAATATATCTGATCAGTTAATCTGTGAAATATGCTCGGCACCTAAGCGGGATAAAGGCACCATATGCGTGGTTGAAGATACCCGCGATGTAATGGCTGTTGAAAATACCAATCAGTATAATGGGTTGTATCATGTTTTGGGTGGATTGATTTCGCCAATGGATGGAGTCGGCCCGTCCGATCTGGAGGTGGATACGCTTATTGAACGCTTGAAAGATGATAGTGTAAAAGAGGTCATATTTGCCCTGAGCGCTACAATGGAGGGTGATACCACTTTGTTTTATTTGAATAAAAGATTAAAATCTTACAATATAACTATCTCAACCATAGCTCGTGGCATAGCTTTTGGAGGTGAATTAGAGTACGTTGATGAACTAACCTTAGGTCGGTCCATTGCTACACGTGTTCCATACGAAAATTCATTATCCAGGTAAATATGAAATTGTCTATAGTTATTATCAATCACAACATGTGTGAAGTGCTTAGGCATACACTATCTTCTTTGGTTGATGCTGGTAAAGGTATTGACTATGAGGTTTTTATATATGACAATGCATCTACAGATGGCTCTGTGAAAATGATCGAGAATGAGTTCTCTCAGTTCCATATCATAGCCAGTCAAAAGCAGGTTGGATGCGCTAAGGCTTATAATGAGATGATTAACCTTACAACCGGGCAGTATATTTTACTGGTCAACCCGGATATTATTAGCTCCAAAAAGACCTTAGAACGCACGCTTGAATTTATGGATGAGCATGCGGATTCTGGTGCGGTAGGCGTAAGAATGATAACACCTAAAGGAAGTTTTCTGCCGGAATCAAACCGTGGTTTATCAAGCCAATGGATTGCGTTTTTTAAACTAACAGGTTTATCCAAATATTTCCCGAAATCCCGCATTGGCGACCGTAACCGTAAGGATTGGGTAGAGGAGTTCCAAACATCAGAAGTGGATTTTGTAAATGGCGCATTTATGCTGCTACGTAAATCTGTATTAAATGACATCGGTCTTTTCGATGAACAATTTGCTATGTACGGGCACGATATTGATCTGTCATACCGTATAAGGTTAGCAGGCTTTAAAAATTACTATTTCCCCAAAACATATATCATCAATTTTAACTGGGTTAATACCCCTAAATTAAACTGGCAATTCGTTAAGAACTTTTATGGTGCTATGATTATATTCGCCGTAAAATATTTGTTCAAAATGCCTGAAATTAAGTTAGAAGGCACCGGACAGTTGCCTCTTGCTTATGAAGTTGAAAGATAAAGTTGTAATCATAACCGGTGCGTCATCAGGCATTGGTAAATCACTTGCTCATGAATTTGCCAAACGTGGTGCTAATCTTATTTTAGGAGCCCGCCAATACGTTCTTTTATGCGAAATTGCTGCAGAACTGGAAAAAACCTATGGTATTAAAGCTGTAGCGGTGCATTGTGATGTAGCTATTGAAGATGAATGTAATCTGTTAATTAAACAAGCGCTGCTTACCTTCAAAAAAATTGATGTATTGGTAAACAATGCGGGTATATCCATGCGTGCATTATTTAATGATGTTGATGTTAAGGTATTGAAGCAATTAATGGACGTAAACTTTTGGGGTACGGTTTATTGCACAAAATTTGCCTTGCCAGAGATACTTAAAACTAAAGGTAGCATAGTAGGTGTATCGTCTATAGCTGGTTATAAAGGTTTACCGGGTCGTACAGGATATTCAGCCTCAAAATTTGCAATGAATGGCTTTTTGGATGCTTTAAGGGTTGAAAACTTAAATACTGGTGTGCATATTTTAACAGCTTGCCCGGGATTCACCGCATCAAATATTCGCAATACAGCATTAGATAAAAACGGTACTCAACAGGGCGAAAGTACCCTCCACGAAGAAAAAATGATGACTGCTGATGAAGTGGCCAAAATTATAGTGGATGGTGTTGAAAACAGAGCAAGGGCATTAATCATGACCGGGCAGGGTAAGCTTACCGTCGCATTGAGTAAATTTATACCAGGTATATTGGATAAACTGGTATATAATGTATTTAAGAAAGAAAAAGACTCCCTGTTTAAATAAACTATTATAAAGTTTGCATATCCGGCAGATCAACCAAATCAAAATGGTTGATTTTACCTAAATCCAGTATGATCCTGCCATCAGTATCCCTGTCGAATATTGGCCTGAACTTGGCACCCCAAACTATTTCTTCATGCAGGTAAGCGGTTCGAGAGTGTACGGTTTGAGAGAATGCGTCGTCAAAGGTTTTTAATAATACAGCAAAGCCTGCCTCTGATTTTTTCAGATACTCAAGTGTCATCCCTTTTAAGGGGCTGTTTTCGTTAAGCGGATGAACAACCGTCCAGTTTAAAGTAAGTATACTAACCGATTTTCGCTCTAACTCCAAAGGGAAAAAGCGGCGGATCAATTTGCCATCAACATCCTCATTATAAGAGAAAATAACCTCTATATTAAGGTCAACCAAAATATTCCTCCGCTCATTTGCCAGTCGAAACATTAAACCGCGACAATTATCATTATAAGGCGCTATGAGGATGCTTTTGCTGTAAATTATTTTAGCTGATGGCTTTGAAAAACGCCCGTATAACAAACCAGTTGCCATAGCAAAGGATAACAATCCCAACATTGATTCAAATGCAGCTACACTGTTAGCCGCCATGCCCTTGGGATAGATATGGCCATAACCTACGGTTGTAATGGTTTGTGCCGAAAAGAAGAATGCTTCCCAAAAATGATTTAGCCCGGTATCATCTTTTATTCCATATAGACTGTTAGGATCTATAATTAAATAAATAAAAGCGAATACTATATTTAAAGTGAGATAAGTAAGTACAACCAACAGCGAGAATTTACCTAAACTCATAGTAATAAGTTTATGGTAATTGTCAGCCGTATTAAAATAGAATAAACCTTTGCGCTTTACATTCGGCGAACCGTCCTTATTGATCAAAGGCTGGTTTTTCATCACCGGCTGGTAACCAAAGCCAAGATCGTCTTCCGGGTTTATTTTTCTTTTGTGATGGAGAGCCATTTACGGTTTGTTAAGCAACTAATATCGCAAATTTTTTATTCTGTTTGTTTTTAGAAAAACTATTTCCATATTTGCTGCACAAAATGAAAGCGATAGAATTAAATAACAATTGGTGGTGGCTTAACGAGAGATCGTAAGGCAATTCCATATTTGTTTTTTTAACATATACAAAAAGGGTTGCCATGTGGTAACCCTTTTTTATTAGCCCTGCATTATGAAAGCGATATTAAATCACTTATTTGAAAATAAAACATTTAGCCGTGAGGAGTCAAAACAAATTTTGACAGATCTGGCGCTTGGTAAATATAATAACTCGCAAATAGCCGCCTTTATGACGGCCTATTGTATGCGCAGCATTACCGTGAGCGAACTGGAAGGCTTTCGCGATGCCATGCTGGAACTATGCCTAGAGGTTGACCTTGAAACAGAGAACTTAATTGATTTGTGTGGTACCGGTGGTGATGGTAAAGACACTTTTAATATCTCGACGCTGGCATCTTTTGTGGTTGCAGGAGCCGGTTATAAAGTGGCTAAGCATGGTAATTATGGGGTTTCATCGGGCTGTGGATCATCAAATGTGATGGAGTTTTTGGGCTATCAATTTACCAGCGATACCGATAAGCTTAGAACAAGTATTGATGATTCAAATATTTGCTTTTTGCATGCGCCGCTATTTCATCCTGCAATGAAAACTGTTGCACCAATACGCCGTGAACTGGGTGTGAAAACATTTTTTAATATGCTGGGGCCATTGGTTAATCCCGCTAAACCAACAAACCAACTGGTAGGGGTTTTTAACCTGGAGCTGGCAAGGGTTTATGCTTATCTTTATCAAAAATCAAATAAAAACTATACTATACTTAACGCGTTAGACGGCTATGATGAGGTTTCGCTTACTTGCGACTTTAAAACCTTTAGCGCTGATGGGGAGAAGATATTTAGCATTGAAGATTTAGGTTTCGATAAATTAAGTCCATCTGAAATAGTAGGAGGGCATACCGTAAGCGACTCCGCTAATATCTTTATGAAGGTATTGAATGCCGAGGCGACATCAGCCCAAAACAATGTTGTTTTATGTAACGCGGCATTAGCTATTAAAACAATTGATGCCAACAAAAGCTTTGCTGATTGTTTTTATGAAGCCGAGGAAGCATTATTAAATAAAAAGGCTTTAAATAGTTTTAAACTTTTATTAGCTAACTAATACAATGAAGATAAAGATTTGTGGTTTACGTGATCCCGAGAATATTAAGCAGGTAGTAGATTTGCGACCAAACTATATTGGCTTTATTTTTTATGATAAAACACCACGGTTTGTAAAGGAATTGCCTGTTGACTTATTAAAGGCTATACCAGCAACCATAACTAAAACCGCTGTTTTTGTTAACGAAACCGCTGAAAATATTGAAGCATTAATCGCTAAATATAATTTTGATGCCATACAGTTACATGGTAATGAAAGCCCGGCTTTTTGTGCTTTGTTTAAGGATAAGGTTAAAGTTATTAAAGCATTTGGTTTAAACGTTGATTTTGATTTTACAGAACTGTCTGCTTACGCAGATCACGTTGACTTGTTTTTGTTCGACACCAAAACAAATATCCACGGAGGTTCGGGAGAAACATTTGATTGGAGTGTTTTAAATAAATATGATCTGGATAAACCATTCTTTTTGAGCGGTGGACTAAGTTTAGATAATTTGGATGAAGTGAAAGGCATCACCCATCCGCAGTTTTACGGTGTTGACTTAAATAGCCGCTTTGAAATTGAACCAGGGTTAAAAAATATTGATAAATTAGAAACAGCATTTAGTTTGCTGAAACAAGACGATACGAATGAAATACGGAGTTAATGATTTAGGCTATTATGGTGATTTTGGAGGAGCGTACATCCCTGAAATGCTATACCCCAATGTTGAAGAATTAAGGCAACAGTATTTAACTATCATCGAAGATCCTGCTTTTAAAGCTGAGTTTGATGATCTGATGAAGAACTATGTGGGCAGGCCTTCACCATTATATCATGCTAAAAGATACTCTGAAAAATACGGAGCTAATATATTTTTTAAGCGGGAAGATCTGAATCATACCGGATCGCACAAAATAAATAATGCCATCGGCCAAATATTACTGGCTAAGCGCTTAGGCAAACATCGCATTATAGCCGAAACTGGTGCAGGCCAGCATGGCGTAGCCACAGCTACCGTTTGTGCCCTAATGGGCATTGAATGTATTGTTTACATGGGCGAGATCGATATGCAGCGCCAGGCACCAAACGTGTCACGCATGAAAATGCTGGGTGCAAAGGTTATACCGGCAACATCGGGTAGCAAAACACTTAAAGATGCAACAAATGAGGCCTTACGCGATTGGATAGCTAATCCTGTTGATACACATTATATTATCGGCTCGGTAGTGGGCCCGTATCCTTATCCTGATATGGTGGCGCGGTTTCAGTCGATCATCTCATCAGAAACAAAAAAACAACTACTGGAGAAAACCGGTAATGAGTTACCACAATATGTAATGGCTTGTGTTGGTGGTGGTAGCAATGCTATGGGGATGTTTTACCACTTTTTGGATGATGAAAATGTAAAACTGGTAGCAGTTGAGGCAGCAGGTAAAGGTGTTGATAGCGGGCATTCCGCAGCTACAACTTTTTTAGGTAGAGAAGGTGTACTGCACGGTAGCCGTACTATTTTAATGCAGACTGATGACGGACAGGTGATTGAGCCGTATTCTATTTCAGCGGGTTTGGATTATCCTGGTATAGGACCGCAACATGCGTACTTATATAAAATAAACAGGGCACAATACGTAAGTATTACCGATGATGAAGCTTTACAGGCAGGATTATTATGCTCTCAATTAGAAGGTATTATACCGGCAATTGAAACAGCACATGCATTAGCTTATTTAGAAAAGATACAATTTAAAAAAGACGACAACGTGGTGATCTGCATTTCAGGTAGAGGCGATAAGGATTTGGATACTTACATAAAATATTTTGGATTTTAATAGCATGAATCGTTTACAAAACCTTTTTAAAAACAAGACTAACAATCTGTTATCCATTTATTTTACTGCCGGATATCCGGAATTAAATAGCACCGTTGCTATTGCTGAAGCTCTTGAAAAATCAGGGGCCGATTTTTTGGAAATAGGATTTCCATATTCTGATCCGGTTGCTGATGGGCCGACTATACAACATAGTTCAGAAATAGCTTTAGAAAATGGCATGACACTTCATGTGCTGTTTGAGCAATTGAAAGATCTGCGTAAAACAGTAAGCATTCCTATTTTATTAATGGGTTATGTAAACCCGATTGTACAATATGGTGTAGAGAGTTTTTGCAAAAAAGCTGCTGAAGTAGGTGTAGATGGTGTGATCGTTCCGGACTTGCCGATGTACGAATACGAAGCCTTGTACTCGAAATACTTTATCGACAATAATTTAAGCAATATATTTTTAGTAACCCCTCAAACTACTGAAGATCGTATCCGTAAGATAGATGAGCTAAGCAACAGCTTCATTTACTTGCTTTCTTCATCGTCTATTACAGGCGGAAGTTTAGATGTATCAACAGGTATAGAGGATTACTACAAACGCATAAAAGCTATGCAACTGAAAAATCCGATGATTATAGGGTTTGGTATATCAAACAAAACCAACTTTGATAAAGCCTGTGAGTACGCTAATGGCGCAATTGTAGGAAGTGCTTTTGTGAAGTTATTACAGGATGAGGATTATTTGAGCAAAATTCCTGCTTTTATAAAATCCATCAAATCGTAAACCCGGTTACAAATATTGTTCAAGATCGCCTTTACCTTCACGGATAACTTCAAAGTCGCCGCTGGTGCAATCTACTACGGTTGATGCAATATTGCCGCCGTATCCGCCATCGATCACCAAATCAACCTGATCCTGATATTTTTCATAGATCAATTCAGGATCAGTAGAGTATTCGATGATCTCGTCATCATCTTTTATTGATGCTGATACAATAGGGTTTCCAAGCGCTTTCACAATTTCGCGGGCTATATTATTGTCTGGCACCCTAATACCAACCGTTTTTTTGTTGGAGTTAAGCAACTTAGGCACAGCATGACTGGCGTTAAATATAAAAGTGAATGGACCCGGTAGAGCCTTTTTAATAATCCGGAAAGTCGTACTATCGATAGGCTTAATATAATCCGAGATATGGCTCAAATCATAGCAGATAAAAGAGAAATTAGCTTTATCAGGTTTTATATTCCTGATTCGACAAATCGCCTCAATAGCTTTATGGTTGGTAATATCGCAACCTAAACCATAAACAGTATCAGTAGGGTAGATGATGAGGCCACCTTTGCGTAATACCTCAACTACCTGTTCTATAGCTTTAGGGTTTGGATTTTCAGGGTAGATCTTGATTAACATAGTATGCAAATATACCTTATAAAACAGAAAAGGCCATCCGGTTATGGATGGCCTTTATATATAACTCAGTTGAATTATTTTTGTTTAGCAAACTGAACGTTGATCAGTAATTTGATGTCTTCACCTACAACTACTGCACCTGCTTCAGTTACACCGCTCCAGGTTAAACCAAAATCTTTACGGTTTATTTTTCCTGAAATCTCGAAACCTGCTTTAGTGTTGCCATAAAAGTCGTCAGCTGCACCACCAAATTCAACGTCTAAAGTAACTGGTTTAGTAACACCTTTTACAGTTAGGTCGCCTACTAATTTATACTCGTCATCACCAGCTTTGGTGAATGAAGTTGATTTAAATGAGATCTTAGGATATTTTTCTGCATCAAAAAACTCAGCTGATTTTAAGTGCTCATCACGTTGTGATTGGTTAGTATCAATACTGTTGATATCTAAAGAGAAAGAGATCTTAGCATCTGAGAAATCATCATTTTCAGTATCTAATTCACCTTCGAAGCTTTTAAAAAAGCCGCTTACAGTTGATATAACTAAGTGTTTTACTTTAAACTGTACTTCTGAGTGCATTGGGTCTAAAACCCATTTTGTTGCTGTTGCCATGGTTTTATTATGATTGATTAATTGAACAAATGTAGATAAATATATGTTTAAACATGCAATATCAATTTAAATTGACAATTTATCGACATTGGCTTAAATCTTTAACCATTCATTTGTGGAATTGTTCTGCTGAAAACTTAAATTTACAAGTATAATTCCATTACAAATGAGAAAGCTATTCATCATATCTGCCGTTATAATTTTAAGTATGTTAATTGCCTGGAGTATCATTTGGCATCCTGCTGTATGGTCGCTTGTAATAGTTGTGCCATTCGTTGTTTTGGGCGTATATGATATGATCCAAACTGAGCATACCATTACCCGCAATTTCCCGGTGTTCGGTCACTTACGATTTGTAATGGAAGATCTTCGCCCAAAGATCTATCAATACTTTATTGAGAGCGATACTAACGGTACTCCCTTTAACCGTCAATACCGCAGCGTTGTTTACCAGCGTGCTAAAATGGATGATGATACCCGCCCGTTCGGTACAGAGCTGGATGTTTATGAAAATGGCTATGAATGGCTTAATCACAGCATTGCTGCCATCGATCATACGAAGTTAGATATGAGCCCGCGGGTAACAGTTGGCGGTCCAGACTGTCTTAAACCATATTCGGCAAGTGTGTATAATATTTCGGCTATGAGCTTTGGCTCATTAAGCGAGAATGCAATTCTAGCTTTGAACAGTGGTGCTAAAATAGGCGGTTTCGCGCATAATACAGGCGAAGGCGGCTTAAGCCATTATCACCTGCAACCCGGCGGTGACATTATCTGGCAATTAGGCACAGGATACTTCAGCTGCCGCCATAAGGATGGTACGTTTGATTATGATGCTTTTGCACAACGCGCTGTCCTTCCGCAAGTAAAGATGATTGAGATCAAGCTATCACAAGGCGCCAAACCCGGTCATGGTGGTATTTTACCTGCTGCTAAGGTAACTCCCGAGATTGCTAAGATAAGATTAGTAGAAATGGGTGAGGATGTGATCTCCCCACCATACCATACCGCGTTTACCAATCCGCTGGAGATGATGGCGTTCATCAAAAAACTGCGTGAATTATCCGAAGGTAAACCCATTGGTTTCAAGCTGTGCTTAGGCCATAAAAGCGAGTTCCTGGCTATATGCAAGGCTATGATAAGCACCGAAATTTATCCCGATTTTATTACTGTTGATGGGGGCGAGGGGGGCACTGGTGCTGCACCTCTGGAATTCTCCAACTCCGTTGGCATGCCGCTCCGCGAAGCTTTGGCATTTGTTTATGATGCGTTAACAGGTTTCAACCTGAAAAAGCATATCAAGATCATAGCCTCGGGTAAGGTAGCTACAGGGTTCGACCTGGTGAAGAACTTCGCTTTAGGCGCAGATATGTGCAATAGCGCCCGTGGTATGATGTTCGCGTTAGGCTGTATACAGGCTTTGGAATGCAATAACAATAGCTGCCCAACCGGTGTAGCAACGCAGGATAAAAGCCTTATGAAGGGTCTCGTAGTAGAAGAAAAGAAACAACGTGTAGCCAACTTCCACAAGGCAACCGTAGCCAGTGCCATACAGATGATAGGCGCGGCAGGTCTGCAACACCCTGCTGATATACACCGCATGTTTATTTACCGCCGGGTAAGCAGCAGCCAGATCCAAACCTATGGTGAGCTATTCCCATATATACCCAAAGGTAGTTTGTTAAGCACGCCATACCCATCTAATTTTGAGTTAGATATGGCCATTAGCAGCGAAACTACCTTTGTGCCAAACTACAACCTCGTAAGTCAGGTAGATTCGACCGAAGCAAGCGCATATGTAGGCTAAATAGCATCTCAAAAACAAGCGAAGTTTACCCTCTATGTCGTGCAGCGAAAGAGAGGGTCGACCAGCGAAGCGTAGTCGGGGTGAGTTATTGTACCACGATACAAGTGAAACACCTGGTACATTTGGTACACTTTTAGCCCCAAAAACGCCCGAAAAGTACCCAAAAAGGCAGTTTTTAGATTGAAAAAATGATCTAAATCAAGCTATTTTAGCTAATTTTAGACCCTAATATGCCTCAAAAACAAGTATTTTTCATCAAAAAAGACATATAAAAGCGCTGTTTTCGACAAAAAAACCAACAAAAAAGAGGCTTAATAACCTCTTTTTTGAACGTATTGAAATAGTAATTACATGTTTTTACAAGCCGTCATCACAACAAAATTATTGTACTTATAAATGCAGTCAGTTTCCAAAAATCCTGCATTCTCAAGCATTTGTAACTGTGTTTCAAGTTTCGCGAATTTATCCAGTTTAATACGCTCAAACGCGCTGTCAATAGCTTGCTGATCAATCCCCGAATTAATAACCGTTTCTTTCCAGTTCGATTTATAATAATTATCAAACCATGGGGTACGGCCTTCTACCTGGTCGGCGTTAATAAAAACACCGCCATCATTAAGTGCATCAAAAACGTATTGGTAGAGGTTTGCCTTTTGTTTATCTTCCAAATGGTGAATTGCCAGTGCCGAAATAATCAAGTCATACTTTCCCTCAATAGGCCCAGCAGAAAAATCATACTCACCAAATTCAAAATTATCCAACTCCGCGAACCTTTGCCTTGCAACGGCCAGCATATCAGTCGAAATATCAGTCAGCGTAAAATGCAGATCATTTCTTTGCTGATGTATAAACTGGGTAAAAAGCCCTGTTCCTGCCCCAATATCCAAAACCCGTTTAGCGTTGGCAAGTGAATTTACAATCGGCAGGCAACTCGTATAAAAATCATCGAAACAGGGGATGAAATATCTACGCTGACTATCATACTTTTTTGATACACTGTTGAATTGATCCGTAATATTATTATTCATGATTTGATTATCTTTTGTTGTAAACAATTAAAGACGCCTTTGCCAACACGTTTTGATTGATGATAAAACCAACCAAAGCGGGTGATGCTGTTTTGTCTATACCCAAATTTGCTGTTTTTAATGCATAAACGGTAATAATATAAGCGTGTGGCTTATCATTTTCAGGCGGACAAGGCCCACCATAGCCTGCGATTCCAAAATCAGTTAAACTTTGAATAGCTCCATCTGGCATTAAGTGAGTTGTTAAATTACCCGCTCCCTGTTTCAATTCAAATACATTAGTCGGAATATTAAATACCACCCAATGCCACCATCCACTCCCTGTTGGTGCATCAGGATCATACATGGTTATCGCGAAACTTTTTGTTCCAGCCGGAGCAGAACTCCACGCCAGTTGCGGCGATCTGTTATCGCCAGTGCAACCAAATGTATTAGCTATAAATGTACCGGTAAACTGTCCGCTTAAATCGTTACTGGTTAAAGTAAATGTTTGTGCCGATGTGCGGTAACTCATGCTTGTAATAAAGCACAAGGTCACGATGAGTATCTTATTTTTCATAGCACAAAAATCTGCCATGTAAATAATTTACTATAGTGAATTCAGTTCAAACCTTGCTGTTTTTAGCTCAAAATGGAGGCTTGCGATTGGTAAGCCTTCGGTGTTTGACCAAAGCGTTTTTTAAATGCTGATGTAAAGTTTGACGCGTTTTCATAGCCTAATTGCAGGTAGAGGTTGTTAAGCGCACCGCCTTCTGTAAGCTCATGCTTTGCAATATCCAGTTTCCTTTCCCTGATATATTTCCCGGGAGAGATGCCGTACTCCTTTTCAAAATCACGCTTAAATGTGGCCAGGCTACGGTTAGCCAAAAACGCCAGCTCGTTTAATGACAGGTTCTTTAAAATATTGTTCTCTACAATCTGCCTTAACTGATGGTCGCCATCTATCGCCAAAGGCTTAAAAATCCCCAAAAAATGCGAAGGGTAGCTTTCGGCCAATATCAAAAAAAGCTCTTCCAGTTTATGTAGTAATAGGGTTGGTGTTACTACTAACTGTTTATCAATCAAATGGGTCAGCCCATTCAGGTATTCCGTAATGTATGGTGTTTGGTGAAACTTCAGGAACGCATCTTTTTCGGTAGGAGAGGCCTTATGCCCGTAATCATTTTGCTTAACGTACTTAACTATAAATTTCTGTGCCAGTTCCGCCGAAAAAAATACAACCAGACTGCTATATTTTTGCGCATTCAGTTTTCTTTCGGCTATAATAGCATGTCCATCAGGGATAAGTACAGCCTCATGCTCACTTACAAGCGTACATTCAGCTCCGCGATAAAGTTCCTTCTGCCCGCTTAATATAAAGCTAATGGCGCATCTACTAAACGAGATCAGGTTTCTTCCTACAGGTGTATGTTCATTGTAATGAATGATAGCAACATCGTTTGATGTTAACTGCTGATGATTTGTTAAAATTTCCGGTACCTGTATACTTACCATGCCGCAATTTGCGCAATATTTTTTATTTTGCTAATGATCGGTAACGTTTCAGTTGATTTTTAATATTAAAAATCAGTTGTTGTTTTTTCCATGTCATTTTTTAAAAATGAAATAGCGCTTTTTAGCTTTTCATCATTTTGTATCAATACATTTTTAGCTGCATTTTTTGACCACGGCCACTTTTGAGTGCCTAAAACAGCTCCCGATATCTGTTCAATTGCGTATTCAGCATTATCAGTAATATCTTTAATAACCATCAAGTAAAATGTATACCTGTATTTATTATCCTTGCACTCTATCTTAATTGTGACATCGTTACCCCAAAGTACGTTCGCATCTAATCTTAATCCTGATGTGAATTTTAAAACACCGCGCCCGCATACATATGCATCGTTTTTATCTACGTCTTGCGTAAATTTTGCTGCACCGTCAAAATAATTGATGAACCATTGTTGCGCGTTTCTATACAACTCATCTTTTGTTTTACCGTCAACCTCAACAACATCTGTATAAATAACTTCACCATTCTTTACAGGTAAATTTAAACCTACTGTATCTTTATTTATTTGAGCTTTTGCCGTTACACATGCTGTAAAGAAAGCGATAGTAAAAATTAATTTTTTCATGGAAGTGAACCATTTAAGTGCTTTAAATATATGAACAAAGATCAATTGTCTAATATAAAAGATCAATTGTCTAATATATCTAACGGAAACATTACTAAATGATTTGTCTGAAATGAGATTGTTGCCGTTGCCTTTAGCCAACAAATGCAAAAAGATACTTGGAAGAGTGGTGTCTTTTTAATAAGATTGGAATAAAATTTCAAATAGAAGTATTTCTAATTAATTACCTAAATCATACTAATACATGATAAAAGATACACTGAAAAAACTGATTACCCGCGACCTTGAAAAATTAAAACAGGAGATAGAAGCTTATCAAAACGAGGAAAAGATTTGGTACATCGAAAAGAATATACTGAATTCTGCCGGCAACCTTTGTTTGCATTTGGTTGGTAACTTGAACGCCTACATCGGTGCGCAATACGGCACAACTGGTTATGTACGGAACCGCCCGGATGAATTCGCGCTGAAAAATGTACCCCGCGCGGAACTGGTAGATCAAATAGAAAAAACCATCATCATGATCGGGAAAACTTTCGATATGATCACAGAAGATCGGTTGAATGAAAAATACCCGGGAGAGATAGTTTTAAAAGACGCATCTACCGAGTATTTTTTTATTCACCTGGCCATGCACTTAGGCTACCATCTGGGGCAGGTCAACTATCATCGCAGATTGCTGGATAATTGATTATAGGTTTAAGGATTGTTTATTCCCTCTTTCCGCGCAGCGAAGAGAGGGTGGTCGAGCGTAGCTAAGACCGGGTGAGTAATCTGCTTGCAGAGATCAACGATTCAATCAAATCATTGTCGTTGGCTTTAGCCAAACAACTATACGATAAGCTATCTGCATGAAATTTATAAAAGCGAAAAATAGACCAACAAAAAGGGAGCATTTGCTCCCTTTAAATATAATGTGACTAATCTCTAATCACCAGTTTCTAATCTCTAATTACAAAGCTAAAACCTCTTTAACCCTATCAGCAGCATCTTTCAACAAGATAGCTGAGTATACTTTTAAACCAGAGTTATCGATCAATTCCTTAGCTTCAACAGCGTTGGTGCCTTGTAAACGAACAATGATTGGTACAGGTATGTTACCGATCTCTTTATAAGCGTCAATAACACCTTGTGCAACACGGTCACAACGAACAATACCACCAAATATGTTAATCAAAATTGCTTTAACATGTGGGTCTTTCAAAATAATGTTGAAAGCAGCTTTAACAGTTTCAGCATTAGCAGTTCCGCCAACGTCTAAAAAGTTAGCAGGCTCGCCACCGGCAATTTTAATAATATCCATGGTTGCCATAGCTAAACCAGCGCCGTTAACCATACAACCAACGTTACCGTCAAGCTTTACATAGTTAAGGTTTGATTTACTTGCTTCAACTTCCATAGGGTCTTCTTCCATGGTATCGCGTAATGCGGCAAAATCAGGGTGACGGTATAAAGCGTTATCATCCAGGTTCACTTTAGCATCAACCGCTAAAATTTTATTGTCAGATGTTTTTAATACCGGGTTAATTTCAAACTGAGAAGAATCGGTAGCATCATACGCTTTGTATAAAGCGGTAATGAATTTCACCATATCCTTAAAAGCATCGCCTGACAAACCTAAGTTAAAGGCAATTTTACGTGCCTGGAAACCTTGTAAGCCAACTTTAGGATCGATCTCTTCTTTGTAGATCAACTCAGGAGTTGAGTGTGCAACCTCTTCAATATCCATACCACCTTCAGTTGAATACATAATGATGTTACGGCCTTTAGCACGATCAAGCAATACGCTGATATAAAACTCTTTAGTTTCGCTTTCGCCCGGATAATAAACATCCTGTGCTACTAATACTTTGCTAACTAATTTACCTTCAGGGCCGGTTTGCGGGGTAACCAGTTGCATACCTAAAATATCGGTAGCACGTTGTTTAACCTCGTCTAAATTCTTTGCTAATTTAACACCGCCGCCTTTACCGCGACCGCCTGCATGAATTTGCGCCTTGATAACAACCCAGCTCGAGTTGTAATCTTCCTTCATTTTTTTTGCAGCCTCAACAGCCTGTTCAACGGTATCAGCAACAATACCTTCCTGAACTCTAACGCCAAAGCTTTTTAGTATGGCTTTACCCTGGTATTCGTGAATATTCATTTTTTGTGTAGAATTTGCGGTAAATCTACAATTTTGTTTGATATACTGATAAGCGACTTATAATTACTGATTAGTTATTTTTAAATTTTTACAAAAAATAGTGAATAGTGAACTGTGAATGGTGAGTAGTTATAATCGCAAACTTAGATCAGTAGGAGTATTTTTAATTAGGTTGTTGAAGTGTTTTTTTCAGCCATGGCAACACCAACTCTTCTTTGAAATAATGCATAGGTGGATCTACATTCACTAATTTAAAAAATGTAGCTGCATCAACACCTTCTGGTAATTCCTCGAGCATTGACCTTGACTTTAATTCGGTGAATTTTGGATATTCATACACCTGAATGTTGTCTTCCTTCCCAACTATCTTATATGCTTTTTTTACCAGATCAAAATCCCTATCCAGTCCTCCTTCTGTAAGAATAATGGGCCTTGGTGCTAATGCGCATACTAAATCAGGAAAATCAAAGTATCTCCAGAAGTTTGGAACTAAATGTCTAATTGTATTTGGTTCAGGTCTATGACCTGTGCTGTCTGGTTTGGTAAGTACAAGTGCCCGTTCTCTTGTTCTACATAAAAAATCATTATATACAAACGCATAAATCGATGGATCTAAGATTCCAAGTACCATTAAAGGCTCTGTACCAAGAGAAAAACCAGCTACGATAATTTTAGAACGATTAATATAGGGTTGTGTTTTCATCCAATTAAGCACCTGCATGTCCACAAAAGAAGTATAACCAAGGTAGCTCCAGCCTAACTCCAGCAATCCCCTTGATACCGAAACGTAATCATAATTCGAACTTCCTGTAACCTTTTCAAGGTCGGATGCTTCGCCGGCAGCAGGATCGTCAACAGCAACGGCTATCAATCCCATTTTTACATAATGCAATGCCATTTCGTTCTTCTCGTGAAACTGAGTATGTTTAAACCCCGGGTTAATCTCGTCCTCTCCTGCCAGTGATTCTTTAGTCTCTCCTGATCCCGGAATGCATAAAACCGCCGGAACAGGATTGTTCTTATTTAAATTATCAGGAATTAAAACTAAGTAGGTAATTACACTTGAAGGCAATGGATATGCTTCCCATTTTTGCAGAGTATAACCGTCTCTTTTCTTTTCTTCTATCTTTTTGGGTAAAGGTTGACTATTATCCACCTGGGGAAATTGCATTATTTCTTTCATGGATTCCCGTACTTTCATTTGCCATTCACGAAGTTGTGAAGGTGAGAAATCTGGATTAAAGGCATATTTTGGAAGTGTGCTTTTCAATAAATTATATACTATCCCCCTCGAATTCAGAAAACGATTGTCCTGCCTATCTGTTTTTATTGTAGCCCATTCCTGTGGGTCTATTTTTTTTACTGGTGTTTGCTGAGCATACAAAGCAGGCTTAATCAGTATAAGAAATAATGTAATTGTTAACAAGACTCTCAATAAAGTAAATTTTGGGTTCATAATGTAAATATTGGTTTTAAATTATGTCATACATAATGCAATTTAAATAAAAAATATTAATTCAACTTAGAGCCTGTTTAAAACAGGGGAATCGCCCTTGAAATTTGTTGCGTTTTTTTCTATTAGTCAGATGATGTTCTAAATATAAAAACCGGACCACATGACGTGATTGTTTTTTAAAAGTGATTTCCCTGACTTCTCACTATTCACCACTCAGTAATTAAAACAAATCACTATTTTTACCGCCATGCTCAAAGCGCAATCCATCCATAAATCTTACGGTCAACTGCATATTTTAAAGGGTGTAGACCTTGAGGTGGCAAAAGGCGAAATAGTAACCATTGTTGGTGCATCCGGTGCGGGTAAAAGCTCGTTGCTGAATATATTAGGTACTTTGGATAGGCCAGATTCCGGTCAGCTATATATCGATAACCAGGAACTAAGCAAACTAAGCAACAAAAACCTGAGCAATTTCCGCAATCTTAAAATTGGCTTTATCTTCCAGTTTCATCATTTATTAAGCGAGTTTGACGCGTTGGAAAATGTTTGTATCCCCGCGTTTATAGCAGGGTTATCACGCGGAGATGCAGAAAAAAAAGCTAGCCGTTTATTGCAGATGCTAGGTTTAGGTGATAGGATGAAACATAAACCGAACGAACTTTCGGGCGGCGAGCAGCAAAGGGTAGCGGTGGCACGGGCTTTAGTTAATAACCCCGCATTAATTTTCGCTGATGAACCATCGGGCAACCTGGATTCGACCAATGCACGTGAATTGCACGAGTTGTTTTTACAACTAAGGGCTGAATTTAATCAAACCTTTGTGATCGTGACCCATAATGAAGACCTGGCAGCACTATCAGACAGGAAAGTAACCATGAAAGATGGCTTAATTATACCATAGTGAGCATATTAATTACATCAGCAAATTCAGCCAGGGCCTATCAGCTTAAAAGTAAATTAAACGTTGATGGGGTGATTCTAGGGGATTATGAGGAGTTACCAGCCCTGATGCTAAAATCAGGTAAAATGATCCAACTACCAAACCCTAAATCAGCATCATACAGCCACCAAATGCTTACTTTGTGTTTGGATAGGGGAATCGAAACTGTTTACCCGCTGCGCGAAGACGAGGCAACGCTATTAAAAGAAGCTGAACAATTATTTAAAGAATACGAGATTAATATAGAATACCAATAATAACCACTTTTTGTCATTCTGAACGGAGTGAAGAATCTTCTGTGATATGCACAGCAGTATACAGATTCATCGTCAAGAATAACAATCCGAATACCACCATGAAATACACCGACATCGACCCACAGAAAACCGCTTTTATATTTGAGCTGGATAATGTGCTTTATCCCGAAAAGGATTACCTGTTCCAGGCCTATTATTTATTTGCCGGATACCTGGAATATCTCGACCTGATTGATGAGAAAGAAGCGGTTAACTTAATGGTCGATACCTTTAATCAAAGAGGCAAGGACTGTGTTTTTGCGGCTGTACAGGAAAAATATAGTTTAAATGATAATTACCATATCCATTTTAATTTTTTAATGGCGACCGCCAAATTGCCCTTAAAGCTGCTGCTTTATCAAAATATGCTGGAGCTGATGCAGGACATTATTGTGGACAGGAAAAAACTGTTCATCGTAACCAATGGTAATCCCGAACAACAACTAAATAAAATTAAACAAACCGAATGGCATGGACTGGAAAAATACCTGGTATGCTATTTCGCCGATGAAGTTGTTGCCAAGCCTGAACCCGATGTAATACATAATATATTGCACGACCACAATTTACAACGCCGCGACATCGTTATGATAGGCAACAGCGATAATGATACGCTTTGCGCCGAGGCATGTGGCGTAGATTATATTAATGTTGAGCAATTTTTGTAAATTGCGTTAGCAAAATCGATTTTTGTACGAATACCCCGAGCCGATGAAGAAATTAATTTACTTAGCCGTTATTTTAACATCAGGTGTGTTATCGTCCTGCAAAAAGGATCATAAAAATGCATCTACCGCGCTCAACCTCGTACAGGATTCCATCTATTATTATGAAAAAGAAGATTATTTATGGTTTGATGCCATTCCTGATTACAATACATTCAATCCACGTTCCTATGGCGGTTCAAGCGATCTAGGCGCTTTAACCAATGAACTAACCGCTATATCTCAATTAAAAATTAATCCTGCAACCGGCAAACCTTACGAATATTCTATCCAGTCACCCGGTACGGCAAAATATTCCTTTGTTGATAATGGCACAGAGACAGCAGCGCTAAATGGAACTGATGATGATTTTGGATTCGAACCCATATACATAGCCACAAATGATTTGAGGGTTAAATACGTAAACCCAGGTTCGCCTGCTGATTTGGCGGGTATAAAACGCGGTTACCAAATAACCAGCATCAACAGCAATACCGATCTGTCGTACGATGGCACAACCGCCAATTTTGTAATAAACGCCGTTTACTACAGCACCAATATTAAAATGGTGCTCACAAAATACGATGGTACTACCCTTACGGTTAATTTAAATACTACCGCATACACTGTAAATCCTGTATTAAATTACAAAGTGTTTGATCTCGGTAATGGTCATAAAGTGGGGTATATGGCATTTGGCAGTTTTACGGCATTGGCAAATGCGCAACCCCAACTAAATACTGTTTTTAATAATTTTATCGGAAATGGTGTTAACGATCTGGTGGTGGATATACGCTACAATGGCGGCGGCGAAGGCGCGACCGCCGAATATTTAGACGACCTGATAGTACCCGCATCAAAAAGCAGTACCCTGATGTATACCACCTATTTTAATTCCAATCTGCAGAATAACGATTATCCTTTGTTGGCCAAAAAATATTCAATCACTTCGGGTCAGTTTAAACCGGCCAATAACCAAACTAATTTTGCGAAAGCATTAAGTTTAAGTCTTAACCGGGTATTTTTTATTGTGACTGATGAAACCGCATCATCAAGCGAACTAACCATAAACAATCTACGCCCCGAAATGGATGTTGAACTGATAGGGGATACCACCTACGGAAAACCCGTCGGTGAAATACCCATCCCAATAAGTAATTACATACTATATTCGCCGCAATTATATGTAGAAAACTCAGCCAATCAAGGCGATTACTATACTGGAATGGCTCCGGGTACAGCAGCATACCCCGGCTTACTCGCCGCTGATGATGTAACCAAAGATTTCGGTGATTCCACCGAATTGCTGTTAGCCCATGCCCTTAACTTTGTAAAAAACGGAACTTATAGCATCGCAGCTCCTCAAATTCAAAGTTTAGCTTCAAAGCAAAGCTTCTCTATCTACCAGGCAAAAGCAGTTAACCGAAATCTTGAAGTCCACAAACTTAGAGGACTGATTTTGGCTGATAGGACAAAGAATCTTAGGAAATAATTATCCCTGTCATCTCGACCGCATGGGAGAGATCTTCTTCAAGAGAGTACCTAACGGGGGGATAATTAGTTATTATTTAAAATGATTTTGAGGCTTAATCAAACCCTTAACAAACCAGTAAACTGAAAGGCAAAGTGTCAGACATAAACCGGTCAATGTTACGATAAACAGGGCTCCCCGAAATGGGAAGTAAACATGATTAATTTGAATTGTAAGTAAAAAAACACAAAATAAAATCTCTGTTAAAATTGAATATAAAACTAACTTTCTCATGGTAATATTATAAATTAATTTGCTGATAACTAATTGAAGCTACAAGGGTATTAACCCCGGAGCTGTAGGTGCCATTTAGAGTAAAATTGAAATCTTGTGTATAGGTCATTACCCCTCCAAAACCGTATGTTTCAGTATACACTCCTGCCGCATAAAGTGTACCACCGGTTTCATTTTGTGTTCCGTAACCTTGCGTTTGGGTATATTCAATTGAACCAGAACCAGCACCAATACTTCGCAACTGAGTAGCGACGTTGGACACTGTCGTAAATCCATCCCAGTCCCATTGCATTATACTAAGTGCCGGAAATCCTAGATCATACCAATATGCCGATGTAATCTGCACAGAATAATGTGCACCAGTTGCAAGATCAATGTCAGTTACTTGCCAAGGAAAATTATCTTCATCAACCTCATCTAGATTTGATGATCCAATCCCGTGAAGAGTTTTTAAGCTTAACTCTTTTGACGATGTATTATTTAACTGTAAAGTCATAGAACTTGCAGAAGTGATCTATTAGCGAGAAACGCTGAAAACTCACTGACACTATTGAAATTTTGCATATTTGCAGTAGGCTTTATATTACTTTTTTGTAAGTGATATTCTGTAGCTAACTGATTCAACTGAATTTCTTCTGTGGATGGTTTAGATGTATCATCTTTTTTACAAGCTGATAAAAAGATTAATAAAACTAAGAAAAGGGTAATAGGTGTTTGAGAAATTTTTAGTTTCCACTAAGTTAATTAATGTTTAAAACAAAAACAAAATTATAATATTTTAGTAAAGGGAAATGCTATATGTTGATATAATGCCAGTTCTATGTTGTATTGGTTTCCGCCGGTTCAAGTGTCCACACTTGAACCCAATTTTAATGAGCGTCCACGCTCATTATCAAAGAAGATATATTAATCCGCCAACTGCCGCAAATCCACTGGCACCACGCGCGATATACCCTGTTCAACCATCGTAACCCCATAAATAATATCGGTACTGGCAATAGTGCGTTTGTTGTGAGATACCACAATAAACTGTGATTCCTTTGAAAACTCCCTGATGATATTATTAAACTTATCAATATTCGTATCATCCAGCGGCGCGTCAACCTCATCAAAAATACAGAAGGGTGCAGGTTTCAACAGGTAAAGCGAGAACAGGATAGCCGTAGCGGTCAACGTTTTTTCACCGCCGGAAAGCTGGTTAATAGATAAAGGCCGCTTTCCTTTTGGCCTCGCGATAATATCAATATCCGATTCCAGCGGACGGTCAGGATCAGTCAATATCAAATCGCATGAATCCTCCTCATTAAATAACGACCGGAATACCTTAATAAAGTTCTCCCGCACCATAATAAACGCCGACATAAATTTCTCCTTAGCGGTATCGTCAATCTCCTGAATAGTTGCCAGTAGAGATGCTTTGGCTTCCGCCAGATCCTTCTTCTGAGCCTGAATAAACTGATAGCGCTCATTCATTTCGTTATAAGCCTCCACTGCCATCGGGTTTATCGCCCCGAAATCATCCATTTGCTTCTTCAGTTTTTCGGTTTTCTCGCGTAGTTCCTCTTCACTTTCATCAACCGGCACTTCTGTATCTATCAGCTCTTGTATATCTATATTAAACTCCACCGAAAGGCGTTCTTTCAACGCATTCAATTCCAGTTTAAGGTTATTGCGTTCATCACGCAGTTCGTTCTCAATAAATACGGCATTATCCTTTTTGCGGCGCAGATTGGTTACTTCCGTTTCCGACTCAGTTATCTTTCCCCGCCATTCATAATATTCTTGTTCGGCTTGCTGGGTTGCCTTTTCAAGCGCCTCTTTTTGGGCGTACATTTCCAGCAAATCATCGTCGGAATTATCAGCCAGTTGCAGGTTTTCCTGTATAGCCGCTTTAACTTTTTCCAGTTCGATGCTGTTTATTTTGATGCGGCCCTCTAATTGTTCTTTCTGCGTTTCACGATAGTCAAGATCCTTAAATAACCCCGACACCTTATTTTGTTGCTGATGGAAACGGATATTCTCCTGGTTATAAGCATTGGATTGTACCGAAGCAAACTCGTTCAGCTCATTGAAAATACCCTGCTTGCTGATGAGCAGGTCGTTTTGTATCTGCTTTTGTGTTTTTAACTCAGCCAATTCCGGCTTCAGCGCTGCGGTTTCTTCTATGATACCGCTGATCTTTTTCGCAATATCGTCCTTACGGTTAAGGCTATTCGTAATAAATGTTTGATACTGTTCCTGCCGTGTTTTGACGGTGATCAGTTCCGTATTCAAACGGTTAACCTCCAGTTGTTTTTGCTTAAGTTCTTCAGTTTTGTTTGATGCTTTTAAAGCAGCCTGTTTATTCTGTAACTCTTGTAATTGATCCTTAAAGTAATTAACCCGGGTATCAAACTGCTTAATCTCCTTAGCCAAATTTTCCAAATTCTTAGCCCGGCCAATCCGCTTGCCCTCAAACAAACCCACCGAACCACCCGCCATGGTATGTTTCGATTTGTTGAACTTGCCGCTTTTGCCGATGATTACAATCCCTTCAGGCAATTCATTATTATTTAAAACCTGGTCGTTTTGGTCATCTATCAGGTAAACATCCTTCAGCAGGTAATTACACAAACTTTGGTAATAAATATCAACCTCGACCACGTCAAGCGCGGATATAGCCCCCTCTAAATCTCCCCCGGCAGGGGAGAGTTTTTTTTCTAAAGCCCTCCCTTCCGGGGAGGGTTTGGGTGGGGCTATTTTATAGCTATCCAACACAAAAAACTGCGCCCGTCCCTTAGCCGAGTTACTCAATAATTTTATCGCGCTGATGGCCTCGTCGTAATTATTAACCACGTAATGGTTCATCAGCGGCTCCAGGTAATTTTCAATAGCTACGCGATACTCTTCCTTGCAAAATAAAATATCGCTGAACAGCGGGATGTTCTTAGCCCAGTCCGCGTTCTTTTTCAAAAAGCGTATAGATTCCGGGAACCCTTCCAAATTATCAACCATACTCTTCGTAAGGTTGTATTCATTCTGCTTGGCATCCAGTTTACGGCTATCGGCAGTTATACTTTCCTTTACCGTATTCAGTTCAGCATCAATTTCAATTAATTGTTCCTGTAACTTTTTATCAAAATCAAGCAGCGTTTGATGTTCACTATTCAGCGTTTCGGTGCGTTCCTGCAGTTCAGCAACTACCTCGTTAAAATGGGAGAGTTCCACCTCTTTATTGGTGGCATCCTCCATATTACGCTGGCTTTCCTGCTCCAGAGCCTGTTGCTGTATCTGCAGTATCTCCAGGTCTTTCTCAGCCTTATAAACCTGATTCTGTAACTTAGTATTGTTAGTGGTCAGCTCATTTAATTCATTTCTTGCCGATCCTTGCTGCCCCCTCAACTCATCCACCGTTTCCTTCAAATCTGCCAGTTGCGATTGGATAGTTTGCAGCGTTTCATCTTCCTGAAATTTTTCCTCAGATAAACGTTTGATATTGTACAATACATGGTTCAACTGGTTGCGGTCACGTTCTAATTCCTCGCTAACCCGTGTTTCCTTATCCTGCTGAAACTTCAGTTGCTCGTTTTTTATCTTCTTCTCGCTCTCGTAAGTCCTTATTTTGGATACATACTCGTTAGTAGCTTTTTGCTGGATAGACAGGTTTTTCTCCTTATTCAAACTATCCAGTTTATGCTGTTGTAATAATGCCTCAAGGGTATCGATTTGTGCAGAAATACCCGACTTCTCAACCTGTTGTACCTGCTCTTTCTCCTCAATTTTACCCAGCGATTCGCTGAAATGAGCTATCCTGAACGAAGCCAGCATTATACTCAACGATTTGTACTGATCCCGTATACGGTAATAACGCTCAGTTTTCTTTGCCTGATTTTCCAGCGTTTTAAGGTTCTTTTCTATCTCGAAAAGCAGATCCTCTACACGCTCCAAATCGGCTTCAGTGTCTTTTAACTTATTGAAGGTTTGTTTTTTGCGGAGTTTATATTTGGAGATGCCCGATGCTTCCTCAAACAAATTTCTGCGCGAGCCTTCTTTATTGGTGATGATCTCATCAACCATCCTCAGCTCAATAATAGCGTAAGAATCTGATCCAATGCCCGTATCTAAAAATAGATCGGTAATGTCCTTTAGTCGACACTGTACATCATTCAAACGGTACTCGCTATCGCCGCTACGGTATAGTTTACGGGTAATGGTAACCTGCGAAAACTCAACAGGAAGTATATTCTTGGTGTTGTCAAAAGTTAATGAAACCTCGGCCAGATTTGCCGGCTTACGACTTTTTGATCCATTGAAAATGATGTTATCCATTTTCTCAGATCGCAGCATGCGGGTACTTTGTTCACCCAATACCCAACGTATAGAGTCGACTACATTTGATTTACCGCAGCCATTAGGGCCCACAATAGCAGTAACACCCTCATTAAAATTAATGGTGATCTTATCGCCAAAGCTTTTAAACCCCTTGATTTCTAAACTGGTAAGCTGCATTTAAATTAATATAGGACGCAAAAAATCCGACCTTCAAAGTAGCTATAATAATTTGTTTTTTGAAAATATTTCTCACTCCAAGCTGAAGCTAAAAAAGCCAAGGCCCCGCGCGATTTCCCCTCTTGAGAGGGTAGATGCTGCCGCAAGCGTCCCGCTTGTGGCAAACATGCAAAGTGAACATAATATCGAAGAAGAATATCATAAGCCCACAAGCGGGAGGCTTGCGGTAACGGTAGCTAAAAATGGTTATTTACCCCATTTATTCGTTGCAAATATTGTTAAAGCAATAGCTATTAAAATGCTAATAAACCACCAAAATACTTTTGGAAAATTGCTTTTTATATATCGGTAATATCCGTAATAAAATGGCATTCGATAATAAGTGGCAGCTATTGACTTGTGATTTTTCAAATTTGATTCATTGTCTTTTTGCACTTCATCGAATTGCTTTAATGGAATTTGTATGTGTCCGCCACCCACACCACCAGTATATGTACGTTTAACCCAAATTTTTTTATTTAAATTTTCCATTAATCTTTTGAGTCTACTACGTTTGAAACTTTAGATAAATTCGTGTCAATCTTAAAAATGGTTGTATGTAAACCTAATGCGCCAAATCCATTTTTAGCTCTATAAGTATGAGATATAAACCAACAATTTTGAATAGGTTTAAATTGATTTTGAAGATTGTTTAGCTTCGAATCTAACAACAAAGAATCTTGCATTAATTTCCTTATTTTTCTGACTATCCTTGTTGTATTATATAAAGAAGGATAATTAACATCCACTCTTTCAGTTATTAGGCTGTCATGTATCGATGTGATAGACGAATCTAATACATCATATTCAGGTGTTTCAGTATAACTGGTTTTACCTGTATCCAATTTAGTAAAACTTACACTTTCATAACTGTGTGGATCATTTAAAGTACTATCTAAGTATTTTTTAATTAATCCTTGCGCTATTTGTTGCTTTGTTTGGAAATGAGAACATGCGGATAGCAGTAAAATTAATAGTAATATCCTTTTCATTGTGATTGATTTAGGATACTAATATAGTTTATTTTCTTCAGCGCAAATACATATTAATGCCCCGCTGTCCGAAGTTTATAATTTCGGACGACAAAGCCTGTAGTCTCAGACTACAGGCTTTCTGAGTTCGTAGACACAGTCTACAAACAACGATCTTAGTTTAATTTTAATAATCGATTTCAGCCTATGGCCGCTGTTTTCAAAATATAAAAATGATTCTATGCTGATGAAACATTTATTGCCCATCAATGCTTTTATTAAAACACTTACAATAACATTTTTATGAAAATAGCAGTATTTGGAGCCGGTGGCCGCATAGGCAGCCGCATAGTTGATGAAGCCCTTCGCCGTGGCCATGATGTTACCGCCGCGGTTCGTCACCCAGAAAATTATACAAAAGTACACGAACACCTAAAAGTGGCTAAAGCCGACTTGTTCAACTCGCAGGATGTGGAAACAGCTGCTTTTAACCAGGATGCGGTTGTGGTATGCTACAGTCCCACAAATGGCGCACCCGCCTCAACGCTTACCGAGGTTGTTGTCCCGATAATTAATGGCTTAAAACAAGCACATACCAAGCGTTTGATCATTGTGGGGGGTGCAGGCAGCCTTGAAATTGCACCCGGCGTACAATTGGTTGATACACCTGATTTTCCTGAAGCTTACAAAGCGGTTGCACTGGCGCATCGCGAAGCTTTAAAGGCTTACCAAAAAACAACCGACCTCGACTGGACTTTCGCCAGCCCATCCGCGGAAATTACGCCCGGCGAACGTACCGGAAAATTTCGCACAGCAAAAAATCAATTGTTAACGGATGCGAATGGCAAAAGCCATATTTCCATGGAAGATTATGCGGTAGGAATAATTGATGAGATCGAAAACCCAATGCATATCAGGGAAGTGTTTACGATAGGATATTAACCGGCCCCACCTAAATCCTCCCCGGAAGGGAGGACTTTAAAATGAAATGTCTAAAAGTCTCCCCTTCCGAGGGAGATTTAGAGGGGGCTAGCTAGTGGATGCTTATCTCCCCCCTCAAATAAGTAACCGCTTTACCGCTCATCAAAACCCTGTCGCCTTTTAACTCGCACCAAAGTTCGCCCTTGCGGGCTGAGAGCTGATAGGCGTGTAATTTATCCTTACCTAATTTTTTAGCCCAATAAGGTATCAAGTTACAATGTGCCGACCCCGTAACCGGATCTTCAGGAACACCTGCACCAGGTGCGAAAAATCTCGAAACAAAATCAACATCTTTACCCCGAGCGGTAACAATTACACCAACGGTATCCATTTTTGATAAAGCGAAAAAATCCGGCGAAATATCCTTAATGTCATTTTCAGATTCATAAACAACAAAATAATCCCGCGATCTTAATATTTCTACAGGCTGTTTATCGCTCAACGCTTCCAACAAACCCACGGGTGTCTCAATAGGTATCGGTGGCCTCGATGGAAAATCCATGGTGTATTTATCACCATTTTTTTTAACATGTAATGTACCCGCTTTTACAGTTTCAAAATGAATTTCATCCTCACCATAGGCCAGTTCTGTAAATAATATATGTGCCGTTGCAAGCGTGGCATGGCCACAAAGATCTATCTCATATTCAGGTGTAAACCATCTTAATTTATAGCCATTTTCTGTCTTTACAAAAAAAGCGGTTTCGGCCAGGTTGTTTTCAATGGCGATCTTTTGCATTACCTCATCAGGCAGCCATTCGTTTAGGGGACAAACAGCAGCCGGGTTTCCACCAAAAAGTTTGCTGGTAAATGCATCAGCCTGAAATATGGGGATCGTCATGGTTTATATGATTTGATAGGCTAATATAGTGGAATAGAGCCAAGAATCAAGAACCAGGAATCAAGATTTGAAGAAAAAATTAACTAAAAATAAAAAAGAGCCAAGACAACAAATGTCTTGGCTCTTGATTCTTAACTCTTGAATCTATTATTTGCTGTTATAAATATTATTGCTCAAATCCGAATCAGGTAACTCATGATTTGGATCAAGCACCATGTTTTTAATGGTTGAAGTTGATGGATATTTAAACTTCCATACACCACCACGTTGCCAAATATTTACCGGCATGTGTAAAGTTTCAACAGTACCGTTAGCTTGTGTTATTTTTAGTTCCACAGGCATAGCCAATTTATCTTTATTTACTAAAGTGATAATGGAGCCTTTGGCTGGATCATTATCAACATAAGTTACCGATTGGATAGCCTGGTCAAGTTTCCAGGTAGTGAAGAACCATGGTTTAAAGAACCAGTTAAGGTCTTCGCCCGATGCATCGTTCATCGCCCTGAAGAAGTCATAAGGTAACGGATGTTTAAATGCCCAGTGTTTAATATACTCGCGGAAAGCATAATCAAATCTTTCAGGTCCTAATACATCGTTACGCAGCATAACCAATCCTAATGCGGTTTTAACATAATATTGGCCGTAATCATTAAGGCCGATAGCTTCTGGTGGAGTCATTAACGGATCGGTACTGCGACGGTACATGCGTAGTGTTTTCTGTGCTATTTTAGCAGTATCCTTGTACTCTCCATTATTAAAATGATCTGTCGCGTAGATGTTAATGAAAGTGTTAAAGCCTTCGTCCATCCACATGTATTTACGCTCATTGGTGCCCACAATCATCGGGAACCAGTTATGCCCGATCTCATGGGTAATATCACCCCAAAGTTGTCCATTTTTCAAATTGCTTAAGCAAAATATGATGCCTGGATATTCCATACCCAAAGCAACACCCGAAACGCTTGTTGCAGAATTCCATGGATATTCAAAATAAGCATTTGAATAGATCTCCATGCTATTCTTCAAATATTCGGTAGAACGGCTCCATGAATCATTGCCAGAGCTCTCAATTGGGTAAGCCGACATGGCTATTCCTTTACGTCCCGATGGGAAATTAACTTTAGCAGCGTCCCAAATAAACGCGGTTGAAGCAGCCCATGATATATCGCGACTGTTTTCCATTTTAAAGTGCCAGGTTAAGTTACCTTTCTGCGGATGTGTTGCTGGCTGATTAACTTCTTCAGGTTTAATTAGCATTACCGTTTTGTCGCTGTTGTGTGCTTCGGCTAACCTGCTTTGTTGTGTAGCAGTTAGTACTTGCGCCCCATTTTGTAAATCACCTGATCCAACAACCGTCATGTTTGCAGGAGCGGTAATGTAATAATCAAAATCGCCATAATCACAGTAGAATTCGCCTAAACCCATGTAAGGTAAGGTGTTCCATCCTTCAACGTCATCATAAACACACATGCGTGGGTACCATTGGGCAATTTCATAAACCCAACCCTGACTAAATTTCTTACGGCCCATACGGTCGGCACCATAATAGGGGATAGAAAAATTATAGTTTACTTTAACGCTGATCTTATCGCCTTTAGCACCAAGCGGCGTATTTAAACGTACCTGCATACGTGCATCGGTAATTACCGGGGTAACTTTATAAGTTTCACCTTTATAAGTAACCGTTACCGATTCAATATGATAACCACCGCGACTAAAGCCACGTACATCAAAACGATCGCCGCTCATTGGGGTAACTGCCGCACCACGAGAGTCTGGTTTAAATAAATTTTGATCAAGCTGGAACCATAAATAGTCTAGTTTATCAGGGCTGTTATTGATATAGTCAACAGTTACATCGCCTGTAATGGTCGTATCCTGTTTGCCTTCGTCTAAAGTAGCGTGGATTAAATAGTTAGCGCGGTTTTGCCAGTAGTTTTGGCCGGGTTGTCCGCTTGCCGATCGGGTATCACCGCTTGTGGTTGGCCAAACAATCGGACCGAACACATCATTGTGGTCATATTTAATAGAATCTGGGTTGCTTTGGGCAGATGCGCTTACAGCCGTCAGGAACAGCACGCATGCACTAAGCAGGTGTTTGAGTTTAGTTTGCATATGGTCAATTAAAGCCGCAAATTAACTAAAATATTTTTTTAATAAAGCGTTTGTTTTAAGGTTGATACAGAAGGACAGTCGGGTTATAATAATTTTAATTTTTAAAGATGAATTTTGTATTTTTGAATATATGGAATCAATCGTGGTACATCCTGAAAATGCAGAGCAATTGAAAACTGTTAAAGCTGTTTTAAAGGCTTTAAAGGTCCAATTTGAACCACAACCTGAAATTTTACCAGCTCATGTTTTAAAAGGTATAGAAGAAAGCAGGAAACAACATCAAAACGGGCAGACGATATCTCTTCAAGAGTTTAAAGAAAAGCATCTTTTAAAGAAATGAGTTTTGAGGTTAAATTCTCTGTTACAGCTGAAGAAACCTTTGAAGCAGTTGTAAATCAACTTAGCCAGAGATAGGGCGAAAAATTTGTCGACAAATTCAAAAAGAAAGTATTTGGTTCTTTAGACATTATTTCAATCTCACCATTTATATACCCTGTAGCTAAAGAAAATGGAGAATTACGTAAATGCATTCTTCATAAAAACTGTTCAATGTTTTATACTATACGTGGCAAGTATGTTGAGATAGATTTCTTTTGGGATAATCGCCAAGATCCTATAGTATCCTAATTATTTTATCCTCTCAAACTTTTACTATTTACAATTGCTTTTATTTAAGCGGTTTAATTATTGCATTTTAGCTGCCAATAAATAATATATGAATCATCTCGCCAATTCTACGTCACCATATTTATTGCAGCATGCCAATAACCCGGTAAACTGGTATCCCTGGGGTACCGAAGCACTGCAAAAAGCTAAGGACGAAAATAAACTGATCATTGTTAGCATTGGCTATTCTGCCTGCCACTGGTGCCATGTAATGGAGCACGAAAGTTTTGAAGATGAAAGCGTAGCCGCCGTAATGAACCAATATTTTGTTTGTATTAAGGTAGATAGGGAAGAACGCCCGGATATCGACCAGATCTATATGAGTGCTGTACAATTAATGAGCGGCAGGGGGGGGTGGCCGCTAAATTGTATCTGTCTACCCGATCAGCGGCCAATCTATGGAGGTACTTATTTCCGCAAAAATGATTGGGCATCACTGCTGTTCAATCTCGCTGATTTCTACAAGCAAAAACCTGTTGAAGCGGAAGAATACGCGGTGAAATTAACTGAGGGTATCCAAAACTTCGAAACCATCGGTTTTGTAAAAGAGCAGCCAGAGTATTCGCAGGATGATCTTAAAACAATTGTAGAAAACTGGAAGAAATACTTTGATCCTGAGGAAGGCGGAATGGGATCGGCTCCTAAATTTCCGATGCCCAACAATTGGCAATTCTTGATGCGATACGCCTATTTAACCAATGATGCCAACATCGCCCAAAGCGTTAGTCTTACTTTAAAAAAGATGGCCTTCGGTGGGATATACGATCATATAGGCGGAGGCTTTGCCCGATATTCGGTTGATGGCCGCTGGCATGTGCCGCATTTTGAAAAGATGTTGTATGATAACGCCCAGTTAATCAGCCTGTATTCAGAAGCTTTTACCTGGAAAAGTTCGCAACTATATAAACAGGTTGTTGATGAGATTATCAATTTCTCCATGCGCGAACTTTCATCACCCGATGGCGGTTTCTATAGCGCATTGGATGCCGATAGCGAAGGCGTAGAAGGCAAATTTTATACCTTCACCAAAGCAGAGATTGAAGCGATTTTGGGCGATGATACCGAACTTTTCTGCATCTACTACCACATAACTGAAGATGGCAACTGGGAAGAGGAGCAAACCAATGTACTCTTCAGGCAAGAAAAAGATCTTCAATTAGCTAATAAACTCGGCCTGCCGTTGGAATCGATGATGGAGAAGATTGAGGATGGACGCAAGAAAGTCTTTTATGCCCGCAGCCAGCGTATTCGCCCCGGTTTGGATAATAAAATATTAGCCTCATGGAATGGATTAATGCTAAAAAGCCTGTGCGATGCTTATCGTGCATTTACTGAGCACGATTACCTGGACATGGCCCTGCGAAATGCCGATTTCATCGTGAATTATATGGTGAATGGAGAGGGCCACCTGTCGCGTACCTACAAAGGCGTGGATAACGATTCGATAGCTTTTTTGGATGATTATGCCAACGTAGCTGATGGTTTAATTGCTTTATACGAGGTTACTTTTGACGAACACTGGCTGGAACACGCCCGTGGCCTTGTCGACTATGCAATCGCGCATTTTTATGACCCGGCAAGCGGAATTTTTTATTTTACAGGGGATAGCAACGAGCAACTGATCGCCCGGAAATCAGAAATTATGGATGGCGTGATACCATCGTCAAACTCCGTAATGGCACGCAATCTTAAAAAGTTGGGTTTATTGTTTGATAATGAGGCGTATCATGAAATTTCGGCGCAGTTATTACGCAACGTAATGCCTCAAATCGCCAGGTATGGTTCATCCTATTCAAATTGGTGTATGTTATTGCTTGATGAAGTGTTTGGAACCTACGAAGTTGCCATCACCGGCGAAAATTATGATTCCTTACGCATCGAAATTGAAAATAAATACATTCCTAATAAAATAATATTGGGAGGTAAAAAAGGAAGTTTACCTTTGTTGCAGGAAAAATTCACCAGCGAGACACAAATATTTATCTGCAAGGATAAAACCTGTAGCCTGCCCGTTTACAATTCCATCGACGCTGTAAAACAAATTAATTCCAAAATACTTTTATAAGAAATAGAATTCAGAATGAAAATTGAACCACAACACGTAGTCTCATTAACTTACGATTTGTATGTTGATCAGAATGGCACAGAAACATTAGTTGAGAGCGCTACACAGGAGCAGCCTCTAACCTTTTTATACGGAGCAGGCCAGATGCTGCCTAAGTTCGAAGAAAATTTAAGCACTTTGTCAACCGGTGATAACTATGATTTTCACTTGTCGGCACAAGATGCATACGGAGAATATGACGATGAAGCGGTAGCTAATCTTCCAAAAGAAATGTTTAATGGTACTGATGTGCCTGAAATTGGCAGCATTTTGCCTTTGCAGGATAACAATGGCAACCGTTTCCAGGGGCAGGTTGTTTCTGTTGCTGAAGACGCGGTAATTGTTGACCTTAACCACCCAATGGCAGGTCAGGAATTACATTTCAAAGGCAACATCCTGAATGTTCGCCCTGCAACGCCAGAAGAATTATCTCATGGCCACGCGCATGGTGCGGATGGCCATCACGCCCACTAATATTGAATCTATTTATGGTTTAGAACGGGAATGTTTTTCGTTCTGAACCATAATTAGTCAATATCCAATTCTCCCTCATCGGTTATACGGCACTTTACAAATACCCGGCACAATACTGGTTTATAGTTTATAGTTGCCGGTACAAAAAGTCTGTCATCCTCATCAATTAAGTTAGTGCTGAAAGTAGTTATCCGTTCATCAACAGGCGATTTAATATGTACCTTAAAGTCAGCTAATCTGCCACCAGGACTAACCAATATTTCCAGAATAGCGGTAAACTGCGACAGATCTGTCCCCATATAATCATCAGACAATCTGAAAATTTTCAAATAAGGGATATAACCATAATAAATGCCACCAGCTTTCATCGGCTTGGTTACCCGGTCCGAGTCTGTAATTTTATTATCAAAACCATATCCGATATGCGTAGCCGTAAGGGTGTCATCAGGTATTTCCCAGGTGATGCTATTCCGTTCATAATTAAAGTTTTGTACTAAACGGCCATATTTATCATAAAAATGCCAGGCACCAACCCTTTTATTATTAGCATAATTACCGCTTGCCAACGGAACCCGGCGGCGGTATATAGCCTGGTATAAACCCTGTTTTATTTCCTTATCGCTTTTCAATACCAAAAACTGCTCAATAACCGATTGGGTTAGCCTGTTTTTTCGCATTACGGAATCCTGAGCCACAGCACGGCTTACAAAAAAATGTATAACAATAAGTAGTATTACTTTCTTCACGGTAGTATTAAATAATATTATTGGGTAACAACTGTTGTGCTAATCAGCTTATGGGGTTTGCAATAATACGATACATATTTTTAATAAATAAATACTTTATCAATAACTAAGTGAAATCGCTTTTAAAAATGCCAGGCACTTTGCATATGATTTAATTAAAGTGGGGGCCTTGTGCGATACCTTTCCCTAGTATAAGGAAAGGAGGGGAGATAAGGAAAAGAAGAGGTTAGGATAGCGTTTTAAAGCAATGCATTTATCTCACTTTTTAACTAACTATTACCAACCAATTACGTATAACAGTGCAATTGTTTTATCTGATACACTTTTGTTAAACATTAAACGTTCAATAAGTAAACGCTAACCAAGTGTATCCTGTAATTCAGGCAATAGTGCCATGTGGTACTATCTATGTTAGATAAAATATTTCTTATTAAAAACAAAATCCGGTAGTTTATAAACTGTATGCCCTGAGGCTCTAAGAATAATTCTTAGTTTCATTATATTATACATACCTTTCATTCACTGTCCCTAACTAAATAAACTATAAATTAATTTTTGTGCTATGGCCTTCTTAGAGAGTGTGTTGGAGCCACCATCATATGGATGGATGGACAAATTTGGTAAGCTTTCAAAGCCTAAACCAGGTGAAATTTTCAAAGAGTTCTTTTCCCGTTTAAATGTATTTAAAAATAAAAAAAACTGGCTCTCGTTCATGAGCTGGTTTATGGTATGTTGCCTTGCGCCATTCCTGTTTTTATTTATATTCAAATACTTTTCCATTAAATTATTGATTGTCGCTTTTGTATATAGCATGATTGTAATGGGTACGCATGGTACCATTTGGTTACATCGTTACTGTACACATGGGGCTTATACATTCAAAAATAATTTTTGGCGGTTTTTTACTCAAAATCTTACTTTAAAAATTATTCCGGAAGAAATCTACGCGGTATCGCACCACGTACACCATGCGCTTTCTGACCAGCCCGGCGATCCTTACAACGCCCAAGGCGGTTTTTTATACTGCTTTTTAGCAGATGTAAATCACCAGCCGATTTCACGCAGTCTGTCCGAAAAAGACTATGACAAATGCGTTAATTTAATGCGCCATACCGGTGTTAAAACAAACTCCTATACTAAATATAATAAATGGGGTACATTGGCTGCGCCTGTTCGCACCATTACCGCGGTATTACTTAACTGGGCGTTTTGGTTTGCAGCATTTTACTTAATAGGTGGTTTCGGCCTGGTATGCGCCATATTCGGTGCAGCTGGTTTTTGGGCTGTAGGTGTACGTACTTACAACTACGAAGGCCATGGTAAGGGCGAAGATAAACGCCGTGATGGTGTTGATCATAATCGCGAGGATATGTCTATAAACCAAATATGGCCGGGCTATGTTGCCGGCGAATGGCATAATAACCACCATTTATATCCCAAAAGCGCACGTTCTGGCTTTAAGCCATACCAGCTTGATTTGGCCTGGTGTTATATTAAACTATTAAGTATGATAGGTGCTGTAAGTAGTTACCGCGATTCTAAAAAAGATTTTAAACTGGCTTATTGTCAAAAACCTGTTAAAGCAGCGGTATTAGTTAATAATGTAGTTCCTGCGGTTTACGTACAAGAACCTGAGGAGGCTTTTATTAATTAATATTGTAGCGGTTAAAACTTTTATAATGCTTTGTAGTTGTAAGGTTTATAAAACTCAACCAATGAAAAAACTAATTTTATCAATCTTGATGGTGTTGGCCATAGGCTTCTCATCATTCGCACAACAACACAGGGTAGAAAAGAAAACTGTTAAGGTAAAACACACCAGTACTTTTGGTCAAAAAGTACATAACACTTTTCACAAAAAGAAACATTACAACGGTTACAAAGTAAAAACTAAGGTTAGAAAATAGTAACCTGGTTAAGAAATAAAAAGGGAGATGCAATATGTATCTCCCTTTTTTGTTAAACAAAGCGTAATTGCGAAGCGAGGCAATCCCATATTTTTTACAGAACAAGCTCAAATTTTACCATCATTGCTTCTTTTCTTAGCAATGGCATGATTTAAAGTAACTTTCAGGCTGCTATTCTATCAAAAAGAAAACTTTTCGCTAAAAAAATACTACCTTTTTTCTGTAGGGATTAATTACCTTTAGCCTGCCAATTAACCATTACACTACCTGTATTATGAATGCAAAGTCATCGCTATTGATTTGTTTTTTATGCGCCGTGTTCTTCAGCCAAACCGTTTCAGCTCAAAATTTAGGGATATTTGATAAGCAGACTGATGTAGGCAATGTAAAGCTCCCCGGCACAGCATTATATGAGCCCGGATCACAACAATATAAAATTACCGGTTCAGGTTATAATATCTGGTTTGATCATGATGCTTTTCATTATGTTTATAAACGTATAAAGGGCGATTTTATATTAACTACCAGTGCCGCCTTTTTAGGTAAAGGAGTAGAGATGCACCGCAAGCTCGGTTGGATGATCCGTACATCGCTTGATTCCAATTCAAAACACGTTAACGCCGTGGTACATGGCGATGGTTTAACCTCGTTACAATTCAGGCGTACCATTGGTGCTCAAACTGAAGAGATAAAATCAACTATTACTCATGCTGATGTTATTCAGATTGAAAGAAAGGGCAATACTTATACCATGTCGGTAGCGTGTAACGGCGAAACCTTTGTTACCGAAAAGGTTGAAGATCTTGATCTGGGCGATGAAGTTTATGTGGGCTTATTTGTCTGTTCGCACAATCCAAATGTTTCCGAAACTGCTATATTTAATAACGTACGTGTTGTTGTTCCTGCCAATGGTGCGAACGGCTATCAAAAATACATCGGCAGCGATATTCAAATATTGAACCTGGAAAATAATAACAGCCGTATCATCTACCAATCGTCACAATCGCTGCAAGCCCCAAACTGGACGAAGGGTGGTAAATCACTGATCTATAACAGTAATGGTTTGCTGTATAAATATGATTTGAAAACCAACACCCCGCGGGTATTAAATACTGGTGTAGCTAAAAATAATAATAACGATCATGTATTATCCTTCGATGGCAAATGGCTGGCGATCAGCAATAGCGAAAAAGATGGTTCAATCGGCTATATCATCCCATCAACCGGTGGCGAAGCAAGGCAATTAACGCCAATCGGCCCGTCATACATGCACGGCTGGTCGCCCGATGGTAAGTATATTGTTTTTTGTGGCGATAGGAATAACGAATATGATATTTACAAAGTCCCCTCAAAAGGAGGCAAGGAAATCAGGTTAACCAATGCGCCAGGCCTTGATGACGGCGCGGAATACACACCGGATGGAAAATACATCTATTTCTGCTCAGTCCGCAGCGGCCTGATGCAGATCTGGCGCATGAATCCCGACGGCAGTAATCAAACACAGGTAACCAATGACGATTATGATAACTGGTTTCCGCATGTTTCGCCGGATGGCAAGATGATCGAATTTATATCCTTCATGAAAAACGAAGTTGCTCCCGGCGATCATCCTTTTTATAAACATGTATACCTTAGGGTAATGCCGGTTGGCGGCGGTTCAATAAAAGTGGTGGCTTACCTATATGGCGGTCAGGGTACTATCAATACCCCATCATGGTCGCCCGATAGCAAGCATTTAGCCTTTGTGAGCAATACACAATTATTGTTTCCTGTATTTCCAATAGCCCAATAATCATGATGCAAACATCCCGCAGGAAATTTTTAATAAACAGCGCTGTTTTAGCGGCTGGCACGGCTTTATTACCTAACGATCTTTTTTCATCCCCAGCAAAAGAAATTGAACGTATTGGCCTGCAGCTTTATACCGTACGTGACGCTATGCACGCCGACCCAACAGGCACACTTAAGCAATTAGCGACAATCGGCTATAAGCATTTAGAGCATGCAGGTTATAGCGATGGTAAATTTTACGGCTTAAGTGTTAAAGATTTTAAAAAAGTTTTGGATGATACCCTGCTGAACATGACCAGCGGCCATGTGGTATTACAACAAAAGCACTGGGATGCCGCCAACAATGATTTTACAGATGAATGGAAAAGAACCCTTGATGATTCATTAGACATCCACCAAAAATACCTGATAAGCCCCGGTCTGGACGATAATTTAAAGCATGATTTTAATGCCTTTAAAGCATTTATGGATGTATTTAACAAATGCGGCGAGCTATGTAAAAGCAAAGGCCTGGTATTCGGTTACCATAATCACGATTTCGAATTCAGAACCATATTTGGCAACGATAGGATGTACGATTTAATATTAGCCAATACTGATCCTGCTTTGGTTACCCAGCAATTGGATATTGGCAATATGTATGCAGCAGGCGCTATGCCAATGGATTATATCAAGAAATATTCCGGCAGGTTTGAGCTAATGCATGTAAAGGATGTAATTAGAAAAGACGATGGTAAGTATGAAAACACCTTGCTTGGTAAGGGCTTATTACCATTAAAAGAGATATTAAAAGCAGCCCGCAAAACCGGCACATCTCAATTTATTATTGAACAGGAAGATTACCAGGGAATGGACCCGGTAGCCAGTACTGCGATTGACCTGAAAGTTATGCAGGATTGGGGATATTAAGTAACATATTTATGGCGTGGTGTATCTTTTTAAATAAATTACTAAGTTTGATGTACCGGAGCTAAATTGATTTTATAACTACCTATTATAACTAATTTATAACCAATGACCAATAAACCAATTGATTCATCTTTAAATACCTCGCGCAGAGGTTTTATTAAAAGCAGTTCTATTGCGGCTGCAGGCATCATGATTGTTCCCCGCTATGTTTTAGGCGGAAAAGGCTTTATTGCACCAAGCGATAAACTGGTAATTGCATCGGTTGGTGCAGGTGGCAAGGGCCAAAGCGACATTGCCAATTTCTACGCTAGTGGCAATGCCGAAATTGGCTATCTATGCGATGTTGATACGCGCAGCGCCGCCAAAACGGTAGCCAAATTCCCGAAAGCTAAATTTTATAAAGACTGGCGCGAGATGCTGGATAAGGATCACAAAAACTTTGATGCCGTATCCGTATCTATTCCCGATCATAATCATGCTATCGTAGCGCTTTCAGCTATGCAGATGGGCAAGCATGTATACGTACAAAAACCATTGGCACATGATGTATTTGAGGCTCGTGCCTTAACACATGCGGCAAAAAAATATAATGTAGTAACCCAAATGGGTAATCAGGGCTCATCAAACGATGGGGTAAGGCGCTTGCGCGAATGGTATGATGCAGGCGAAATTGGCGATGTACACACCGTTTATTGCTGGACAGATCGCCCGGTTTGGCCGCAAGGTATCCCATGGCCCACAACTAAAGCCGATATCCCCAAAGAACTGGATTGGGATTTGTGGTTAGGAACCGCTCCGTCTAAAGATTATGTAAACAAGTTAGTGCCATTCAATTGGCGTGGCTGGTGGGATTATGGAACTGGTGCACTTGGTGATATGGGTTGCCACATTGTGGAAGCGCCATTCCGTGTACTTGATCTGCAATATGTTAAGGATGTGCAATCAAGCGTGGGAACTGTTTATGTAGATAATTTTCAAAAAGGATATTTCCCGGATAGTTGTCCGCCATCAAGCCATATCACTTTAACTTTCCCTAAAACAGCTAAGACACAGGGCGATGTTACCGTACACTGGATGGACGGCGGTATACAACCCGAACGGCCTGTTGAATTAGGCCCGAATGAAGATTTCGGCGATAATGGCAATGGCATGCTCTTCATCGGCACAAAAGGAAAAATGATGGCTAGTACTTACTCATTAAATCCGCAGTTATTGCCAACCTCGCGTACAGCTGAGTCTACTGTACCACAAACAATTAAGCGTGTACCGGGCGGACAAGACGGGCATTACGCGCAATGGGTAAATGCAGCTATTGCCGGTAAACCTGATGATGTAAGCTCACCATTTAAACTGGCTGGTCCGTTAACAGAGGCATTGTTGATGGCAAATCTCTCTATCCGTGGGCATGATATTCAAAAACAACGTGCGGATGGCAAAGGCTTTAATTATCCAGGCCAAAACATAAAACTGATTTGGGATAATGATGCCATGCGGGTAACTAATTTTGATGATGTAAACCGATTCATAAAACGCGAGTACCGCGAAGGCTGGAAAGTGTTAAGTTAATATATGAAGTTAAGATTAGGAATGATAGGCGGTGGACAGGGCGCATTTATAGGCAGTGTCCACCGCATCGCCGCCCGTATGGACGACGAATATGAACTGGTTTGCGGCGCGTTCAGCAGCAATGCGGAAAAGGCTAAAGCAAGTGGTTTATTGTTGGGTTTATCTCCGGATAGGGTTTATGCGTCGTACCAGGAACTCCTCGAAAAGGAAAAACAATTACCTGAAGATGTGCGTGTGCAAGTAATCAGTATTGTAACTCCAAATCACCTGCATTTCGGTCCGGCTAAACTGGCATTGGAAAGCGGTTTTCATGTGATATTGGATAAACCGATGACTTTTTCGCTTGCCGAGGCAAAAGAACTTGAAAAAGTTGTTAAAACAAGTGGTAAACGATTTTGCCTTACCCATACCTATACCGGTTACCCTATGGTTAAAGAGGCCAGGCAAGTGGTTTCAGAAGGTAAATTAGGCAAGATCAGAAAGGTTTATGTAGAGTATCCGCAAGGCTGGCTAAGTACTTTTTTAGAAGGTGAAAATAACAAGCAAGCAAGCTGGCGAACCGACCCAACCAAAAGCGGTATAGCCGGTGCCATGGGCGATATAGGTACGCATGCCTTTAACTTAGCCGAATACGTGAGCGGCCTGCAGGTAATTAAACTTTGTGCCGATATTAATACCGTTGTTGAAGGCCGAAGATTGGATGATGACGGTGCTGCCTTGTTAAAATTCAATAATGGCGCTAGTGGTGTATTGATAGCATCGCAAGTTGCCGCTGGCGACGAAAATAATATCAAAGTAAGGGTTTATGGCGAAAAAGGCGGACTTGAATGGCAGCAGGATAATGCCAACACCTTACTATTAAAATGGTTAGACAAACCGGCTGAAATATTACGCACAGGCGCAGGCTATTTAAGTTCATACGCTACGCACAACGCTCGTGTTCCAGCGGGCCACCCGGAAGGATACCTGGAAGCATTCGCCAATTTATACCGCAACTTTGCGTTAAGTATTAAAGCGGATATTGCCGGAAAACCAGCTGAAAAGGAATGGCTCGATTATCCCGGTATAGAAGACGGCATTAGAGGGATGGCTTTTGTGGAGAACGTGATCGCATCAGGTAAATCAGATGCTAAGTGGACTGATTTTAAAATATAAAAGAAAACTGTCATTTCGAACATAGAGAGAAATCTTCTTCAATATGCACCGCGAACTATGCAAGCCGCAGAAGATTTCTGCCTACGGAAATGACAAAAAGAAATAAACTATGAAAACCATTAAAGGCCCTGCAATATTTTTAGCGCAATTTATAGGTGCCGATGAACCTTTTAATAATTTAAAATCCATCTGCCACTGGGCAAAAGATTTAGGCTATAAAGGTGTGCAATTACCCACATTGGATGATCGGTTCATCGACCTGAAAAAAGCTGCCGAAAGCAAAACCTACGCCGATGAGTTGAATGGTTTGGTTAAGGATTGCGGATTAGAGATCACTGAACTATCAACCCACCTACAAGGCCAGTTAGTTGCTGTCAACCCGGCTTACGATCAATTATTTGATGGTTTCGCACCCGAAGCTTATCGTAATAATCCTAAAGCAAGGCAGGAGTGGGCCGTCCAGCAATTAAGGTATGCCGCTAAAGCATCCCAAAATTTAGGTTTGAATGCCAGTGTTACCTTCAGTGGTGCGCTCATATGGCAAATGATGTATCCATGGCCGCAACGCCCTGCAGGAATTGTTGAGGATGCCTTTACTGAACTCGCCAAACGCTGGGAACCAATCCTTAATGTTTACGACGAATATGGAATTGACCTTTGCTACGAAATTCACCCCGGCGAAGACTTGCACGATGGCATCACCTACGAAATGTTTTTAGAGAAGGTAAACAACCATCCGCGGGCATGTTTGTTATATGATCCATCGCACTTTGTATTGCAATGTTTGGATTACCTGGAATATATCGACATCTATCACGAACGTATCAAAATGTTCCATGTAAAGGATGCCGAGTTTAACCCAACCGGCAGGCAAGGTGTTTATGGCGGTTACCAAAGCTGGATAAACAGGGCAGGGCGCTTCCGTTCTTTAGGTGATGGACAAGTTGATTTTAAAAGCATATTCAGCAAATTGGCGCAATATGACTTTAGCGGCTGGGCAGTATTGGAGTGGGAGTGTGCCCTGAAAAATTCAGAAGATGGCGCACGTGAAGGAGCAGAGTTTATCAAAAATCACATCATCAAAGTAACTGATAAAGCTTTCGATGATTTCGCCTCATCAGGCGGCGACGAAGCTTTCAACAAAAAAATATTAGGAATATAAAACACATAACAATAACATCTACATGAAAAAGTCATTCATTATTTTCGGACTCGCGCTGGCAATATCCGCTTGCGGAAACAACAAATCAAGCAATAGCTCAGGTACTGATAGCACAGTTACCACTACAACCACTTCATCATCAACCCAAAGTACATCTGTAGCCGTAAAGGATACTTTAGGCGAAGCATTAATTCAAAAGAATGATTGCCTTACCTGCCATAAGCTCGATCAGAAAATTATTGGCCCTGCTTATGTCGACGTAGCTAATAAGTACACAGCATCGCCAGCTGTTATTGATACTTTGGCTAATAAGATTATTAAAGGTGGGTCAGGTAACTGGGGTAATATCGCCATGTCGCCACACCCAAATTTGTCAATGACAGATGCACAGGACATGGTGAAGTACATCTTGTCGCTCAAAAAATAAACCAACAAACCCAATATAAACCGATGACAAACAGAAGAACGTTTTTAACCCAGGCTGGGATGCTTTCGGCCGGGATAATGATTGCCCCAAAGCTGGTGATGGCAAAGGGAAACAGCAATGTAGTAGGGCTTCAGCTATATAGTCTTCGCGAACAGTTAAAAGGCGGCGACGTAAAAGATGTTATAGCCAAAATAGCTAAAGCAGGTTATAAAGAGGTTGAAACATTTGGCTACAATAAAAAAGATGGTTTTTGGGGATTGGATGCAACCCAGTTTAGCAATACCTTAAAAGATAATGGTTTGCGCACTCCAAGCGGGCATTTTGAGTTCGATAGCTTTTTCGCTACCGGAAATACCGACCAACTGCAAACCTATATTGATGCCGCGCACATTACAGGTATGGAATACATCATCGTTCCGCACCTGGATGGTGATTTTATAAAAACGGTTGATGACTTTAAAAAGATTGCCGATAAAATAAGTACTGCTGCCGAAATATGTAAAAAGCAAGGTCTGAAATTCGGTTATCATAATCATAATTTTGAGTGGAAACAGGTTGACGGTACTACTTTTTATGATACGATATTAGAGCATACCGATCCAAATCTAGTAAAAATGGAGATGGACTTGTATTGGGTAGTTCGTACCGGTCAGGATCCGATAGAGATCATTAAAAAACATCCGGGCAGGTTCTTCGCGTTTCATATTAAGGATATGGACAAAGCCAATCATAATATAAACACCGAAGTTGGCAACGGTACCATTGACTTTAAAGCCATAATGGCTTATGCCAAGTTAGCCGGTGTAAAACACTTTATAGTGGAGCAGGAAAACTATACCAATATTGACCCATACGTAAGTATAGCGCAAAGCTGCGCCTACTGTAAAAATGTGCTGCATGTTTAACAACAATCATTAATTAATTTAACATGAAATATAAAATATTATTAACCGCGGTATTAGCAGCAAGTGCTATGATGGCTAATGCCCAACAAACCGCCAAACCCGAAGATACCGAAATTTGGAGCCCTGAACCGGCTGTAGTTACCCCAGGTAAAACCTGCGCCGACGCTCCATCAGACGCGATCATTTTATTCAATGGTACAAATCTTAGCCAATGGGTTTCTGCCCAGGACAGGACGCAATCAGCGGATTGGAATGTGCATGATGGCATTGTTACCGTAAATAAAAATTCGGGCAATATCGAAACAAAAAAGTTGTTCACCAATTACCAATTACATATTGAATGGCGTATCCCTGCCGATATTACCGGCACCAGCCAGGCAAGAGGAAACAGTGGTGTGTTTTTGGCATCACTAGGCAAAGGCGATGCAGGCTACGAGTTGCAGGTATTGGATTCATATAAAAACAAAACTTACGTTAACGGCATGGCTGGTAGCATATACAAACAGTTTATTCCGTTGGCAAACCCAGCCAGGCCACCGGGTGAATGGCAAACCTATGATGTGATCTGGACCGCGCCAACATTTAATACCGACGGTTCGCTAAACACACCTGCGCGTGCAACCGTAATATATAACGGTGTTGTTGTTGAAAACAATGTTTCGCTATTGGGCTCAACATTATATATCGGCAAACCGGAGTACAAGGCTCATGGCCCGGCACCAATAAAACTACAAGCACACGGAGATAAAAGCGAGCCACTAAGCTTCAGAAATATTTGGGTGAGAGAACTTTAAGCTAATAAGTATTTAAATCCCCTCCATCCCTGGATGGGGAGCGACGGAATAGCGCGGTAGCAGGGAGGTAACCTGCATGCTATTAAATTATTCTAAACAAAAAGGGAGCAAGTTTTAAACTTGCTCCCTTTCTTATTTTAGGTAGACGAGATAGTTTAGTCCACTTTATAATGGTAAACATAACGTGCAATATTACCATCAGCATCAACCCCTTCAAGTACTGCGCGGTATAAACCTTTACCATCAGCATTAAAAAAGTCAAACGAGGCTTTTCCTGTAGCATCTGTAATAATTTTCGGGTTCCAATAAACGGTTGTGCGCAAATCAGAATAGGCCATGTTGGTTTTTGGTACGCTAAACTTTGGTACATAAAACTCCATCACACGCCCGTAACCCTGTGGAGTAATGGTGATTAAATTATTTTGCGGCATCATATCCCTAAGTTGCGCAAGGCTTATTTTTTCACCTTTTGGCTGTTTTTTACCGGTGATAACAATCACACCCTTAGTCTGCGACATTTTATTGATACTACTAAGCCCATCACTTAAAAACACTTCTACTGTTTCAACAGTTTTAGGGTCAATATTATCCAGGTAGCTTGCATCAACAGGTAAACCGTTAAAATATATCGCGGCCGGTGTCGACTTATTCCCTGCGTTATAATCCCTGGTTAAATAAAAATTTCCTTGCTCATACGTAAAGCCCATAACTGCTGTGCTAAGGCATTGTGTCAGAAAATTACATCCGGTTAATTGCTCGGGAGAAACCACGTGATCGGGTATCGGGTTTAACCCGGTCAATGCAGGATAATCCAGGTGACTTGGTTTTTTTACTTCAGATTTAGCAACGATCACAACTTCTTTAAGCATGCGTGTGCCCGCGTACTGACGTTTGGTGTTTTTAAGGTACACCGATAACGTACTATCTATGTTTTGAACATTATCCGGCGAATTGATGTTTTTAATCAATGTAGGCGCTGTTTCAGCATTTACAGTAATAACCATATTTTTTCCATTAGGGTTATTCTTTGCGTTAAGCACAACCTTAGTTGAATCTTTAAAATTTAAGTTCGTGAATTTAAAATTACCCGATTCATCCGTTTGAGCATCCTGGCTAGCCAACCTGTCACTAATATTTAGATGGATATTAGCGCTTGGAACCTCCAGACCTGAATTAGTACGTAAATTACCGGATATGTTTATACCCTGCTCTGGCAAATAGAATAATTTAGGAGTTTTACCGGCTACAATATCTCCATAATCAAAACGGCGGTAACCTTGTGTAAGCATTAGTATGTCAAGGTCCTCAACTCGCTTTGCATCCACGTGGTTAAAGTAATAATTTGGCTTTTCTATGTACCCCTTAAGATCTGATGTTAAAAGCAATGTTGATAGTATAGTGGTTTCACTATCTTCGTTGTAAGGTACTTTACTTTCATCTGTAACAGATAAAGAGAATGTTCCAACGTCAGGCACCTCTTTATTTTTAACAGCCAGGTTCATATGTACTTTTTGACGGGTCGCGTATACTTGGCGGTCCGTATTAATAGCAACATTTAACTGGTCGTTATGCTGAATAAATACCAGGCGCTCACTTAAAGGGTCACCCTCTGATGTTAATAACGAGAATTGCAAAATACCTGTAGGGAACTTGTTTTTCGGTATTGTAGATGAATAAAGCAGGTTTTGTAGATTTGTTTGCGCGGCATAACATATCGTGCCGCCACTTTGCGCGATGATGTAAAAAAGTGTGTTCTTAAACTTATCTAAAAAAGCCGGGTTCGAAATCAGTTTAATAGTTACACTATCCGGGTTGGTATTAATTACCGATATATATATACCCTCGTTAAGTTCTTTTGGTAAATCATAAGTTCCCTTTGTTCCATCGGGGAATGATACTGTCGCTTTATAGCTTTTGTTTGGTTCCGGTTGAAATGTAAATTCACCCATACCCAAATGCTGCGAGGTAAATTGAGCTACCTCTGTATTACTATCATCAGTTACGGAGCCTTTAACATCAACACCCATGCCGTTAGAGTTAATGGCTTTAAATGCGATTTTCGCATGTACGTCGCTCAACATATTGCCGCCCTCCGGGAAAAATTGTACATCTTTTGCTATAGCCGCGGTTTTTAAAGGGTAGGTATTGGTAATGCTCTTTTTATAATTCAGTTCAATTACAGCGGTTAAATCGGCTGCCGAGAATGCGCCTTTTTTATCACTGGTGAAAGTTATATCCACCCCACCATTCTGGTCGGTAACACCTTTTCCTTTATCGATTGTTTCATCATCAGATTGAACTTTCCATGATACCCTTCTATTCGTTAACGGCGCCCCGTCCTGATCTTTATAAATAATATGCGCAGTTATTTTTTCCGCATTGCTACTAACTGCATTCACAAATGATATGTGGGTATCAATTGGAGTGTCTTTGTCTGATATATTACCTACGGTAATGTTTTTATTGAAAAAATAGCCCTGGTCAAAATTGCGCATCCAGTTGGTATAAGCCCTAACATGGTAATTACCTTCAATAAACGAAAGCTGTGGCAACACTATACTGCCATAGGCTGTACCATTAAGTATCGGTAATCTTAACGATGCTACAACCGAATCCCGGTTGTTTATCATATCTACATATACAATTTTACTAATAGCCGATAGCTGGTTTTGTTCAAGCGTTACATAAGCCTTAAACCAAATCGTATCGCCAACAGCATAGTAAGGCTTATCAAAATGCAGATAAACCTTTTCTACCGGGAAATTTTGCGTGTACTCGGTTGTTTTTGAAATTAAAGTTCTTAGTGGGATACTATCTTCCTGTGCAAAGGCTGATAACGTGAAAACCATTAAAAGGCATGCTGCAAAAGTGATTTTTTTGAGGATCATCAACATTAAATAAAGTGAAATATAAGGACGATAAATATATCTATTTAAAACAATAGCATAAGCAGTTTAACATGCTTTAACATATTTTTTACAATCGAAAATATTTTAGGAGGTTATATTATCGATAATAGTTGTGCGATAGGAAGGGGTATAAATAAAAAATATCATTGCAATCCGTTTTCAGGATCACAATGATATTTTTATAAATGGGAACGGTAGTTACTACCAGCCAGAGCCTTTTTTAGCGGCGCCGCTGCTGATATGTCCTTCTGCTGTAGCTTTGCTCATAATAGCAGCCATTTTGTTGCCTGCGCTGTCTTTACCAGTTGCAATGTACCTGCCTGATTTTACATCGATAGTAGGATCAATCATTGGAACGTTTTTGGTTTTTGTTTTTACAGAATAGGCGGTAATACCGCCGCTTGTTGGTGTTGCCATAATTAGTTTAAATTGTTTTTTTGAAATAACTCCACACAGGAGATGTTTGTTTTAACAAACATAGCTTATTGTATTTAAGTTGTATACTGTTTAACCTAAAAATTATTAACAAATTATAGGTAATTAACATTTTTTTAGCTGTAAAAACACTTAAATATGCCGAATTGCTATTTTGACGGCTTGTTTTACACTATAGGTATATATTTATGGCTAAACACCTAATTAATTGTTTTTGAAATTTTAGCTCAAACTATTACATTAGATATTAGTTTAAGTATAAAATTCAGTTATCCGCTATGGACAAAAAAGACTCAAGTATATTGTACTTTATTTTAGGGCTGTATGCTTTAATGGTAAGCTGGTATTACAACCACAACCTTATTATATTACTGTTAACTTATATCTTTTGGCCGGTATACTTGTTATATGAATTACTTATTGGTCACCTGGCGCATGGTATGTGGAAGACAATCCCGCTCTCATACTTCAAATAGCGCCGATAATTTATATTTTTTCAACCAACACTGCAGTACCATAGGCAAGTACTTCGGTAATGCCCTGCATAATTTCGTTGGCATCATAACGCATGTTTATAATAGCGTTTGCACCCAGGGTTTGGGCATGCTGTGCTAATAATTGAAATGCTTCCTCGCGCGATTTTTCGCAAAGCTCAACATAAATAGAAAGCCTGCCGCCGAATAAAGATTGAAAACCACCGGCAATGTTACCCAATGCGCTACGGCTGCGTACGGTAATGCCGCGTACAACCCCTAAATGTTTAACAATTTTATAACCTTCTAAACCGGTACTGGTAGTGATTAATGCTGCGTCCATAATTTTGATAGTTTTAGATTTTTAAGTGTAAATATAAAAAATAGACTATACTAAATTGGTATTGTTACAAATTTCAAATGCAAAATAATCTGGCCAAACCAACATTTATTTAATAAAGCCGCCGTACATCAAAGTACGGCGGCGTCAACAATATGTTGTTTACCGGTTATTTAGCCGGTGGGGTTGTTGTTGGAGTAGTAGGTGTTGGAGCCGGTGTTGGGCTGGGCGTTGGTGTTGCCGGAGTTGAGGTAGGCGGTACAGTTGGCGACGGCGTTGGGCTTGGTGTTGGCATAGTGGTCGGAGTTGGAGTTGGAGTCGGTGTGGTAGTCGGCATTGGTGTAGTTGTTGTAGGGGTTTTTGATCCACTACCCGAGGTAACCGGCACTGTATCTCTTAAAGCATAATTTTTAGGAGATATAACACGAACAGAACTATTTATACCTGTATTTGCTACTGCATATTCAAACGCGCATGATGCTATTAAAGCTGCTGCGATTATCTTTACCTTTTTCATAATATTTTATTTTCGGTTAATAATAACATAGGTATTACAATAACCGTTCCTGAAATGTTAATTAGATTAAATTAATTTCGTTTAATGAATATTATTTAAGCTTTTAATTGAATTGTGGTATTTATTCCGCTTCTTTAATATGCGTAAGTACAGCATGTATTTTCGCATCAAGCTCTTTACTGGCTTCATCAAGTTTCGAAATACACTCCGGGTCAACCTTATAGTCCATCGCTTTAATCACATTTACAATACCCATAATTGAGGCGAGCGGTTTTCTTAACTCATGTGCCTGTATAAAAGCAATATCGCCTAAAGCCTGGTCTTTTTTTGCATTACTCTTTTTAATCGCGTGGTTATGGTGCCATATGATCCGGTACTGCAAAAACAAAATAATGAAAAAGATAATAAGCAATATACTAATGCCCGATATGATTAGGATTTGCTTGTTTTCTATTTGTTTGGCGCGGTTCATCTGCTCTATTTGCTTGTTCTTTTTTCCGGTTTCATATTGCAATTGTAATTCGCTCATTTGTTTTTCATTCATATGCACACGCAGCGAGTCACGTATTTGCTGCGAACGTGCATTAAAATCAATCGCTGTTTTATAATCGCCGTTTTTAGAATAAAATTGATACAGGTCTTCATTTAATTCCATCTCGCGGTAAGGCTCTTTCAAGTTACGGGCTATTGCCAGTGCTTTATTTAAATAGTCAAGCCCCTTTTGCTTATTGCCCAATTGGTACCATGCCTCGCCAAGCCAGTTATAACTATAAGTAAGGGATCGCTGCCGGTTATATTTTAATGCCAGTGCAACGCCCCGGTTGCCATAGCTTATCGCGTTTTTATAATTTTTGTTGTCCAAATAATATTGGGCAATGTTATCAAATAAAGCAACCCGTAATTCTTCAAATTTAGGGTTGGATTCCGCGATCTTTAAGGCCTTAAGCTGTAAATTGATAGAAGTGTCATTCAATGGCATTTTCAATGCTTCGCAGCGGGTTTGAACAAACATCGCTTTAAGGTTAATCATCGAAATAATGGCACTCGTATCTTTATTCATCTGTGCCCAATACAAGCCGCTCTGCACACATGAAAAAGCAAGCTGGAAGTTGGAATTTTCTTTATGCAGATTACCAATTATAGTGTAAACGTAGGGGTAGGCTTGTTTTATGTTCCATTTCTCCACGTTGTTAAGACATTTTAAAGCCTCATCCATCGATTTTTTATGATCTGCGGTAAGCCAGTAGTATTGTGCCAAAAACACTTCCCCATAAACCAATGCTTTTTTATTACCGAAGGAAATAGCTATATCAGTTAAATTTCTTGAAGTACAGAGTAAGGAATCGAGATTATTGTTTGGATATTTTTTTCCTGCGCGGATCAGGGAATCAACTTGTTTGTCGACATAGGTATTTCCTGTAGGTACAACTACCTTTTGCTTGCAGGCGATAAATAAGGTTAACACTAAAAAATAGACAAAAAAACGCGATGGGGTTTGGGGCATAAAAACAAATGCTTTACACGAATATATAAATTAAAATATCAATTTAGCTATGTAACCACCATACGCTGTATGCGGATTACATTTGCAAACGACAAGGGCTAATGTCACACAAAATATATTATAAACCGTGAATTTAATTTGAAATTAAAACCTATCGAAACAATAAATGTTTTTTAACTAAAACCGATAAAAATGGACAAGAATGCAACACTTACCGAAGCAGATAAAACATTTACAGAATTGCTGCAATTAATTTCATTAATTGATGAAGACAAAATTAACATTGTTCCGTTTGAAGATAGTTGGACAGCCGGGCAAGTAGCTCAGCACATTATCCTGTCGGCTGGTGGTTTTGTGCAATTACTGAACGGCCCCGTTAAAGATACAGCGCGCGATCCGGAGCAAAACGTAGCTAACCTAAGAGCCGCGTTTTTAAACTTTAATATAAAAATGAAATCGCCAGATTTTATAATACCTCCCGATAAAATTTATCAAAAACAAGAATTGGTCAATACCTTAGGGGATATAAAAACCGGCTTTCTCAAAGCTATCGACACTTTAGATCTCACAAAAACTTGCACTTTATTTGAAATGCCGATATTAGGTTATATAACACGGGCAGAGGGCATCGCATTCACTATTGTACATACTCAAAGGCACATTCACCAATTGAAAAAGATCTACAGTAGAATCAAATAAACTTAAACGTGTTGCATTTATATTATTGGTGTAGATTATAGGGATATTCCACAATTCTTCAACTTTTCAACAATGCCGTTAAACACCGTGCAATCCATTAACTTTACCAACCTATAAATAGGAGTAAACCGTTTGGCAAAAGAAGCTACTAAGGAAACCCCCTTAATGCAGCAATATAACGTAATAAAGGCTAAGTACCCCGGTGCTTTGCTGCTATTTCGTGTGGGTGATTTTTACGAAACATTTGGACAGGATGCCATTAAAGCGGCAGGTATTTTAGGCATCACGCTTACCCGCCGTGCAAACGGCGCGGCAACGCATATTGAATTAGCGGGCTTTCCGCATCATTCATTGGATACTTATTTGCCAAAACTGGTAAGGGCAGGCCAGCGTGTGGCTATTTGTGATCAGCTCGAAGATCCCAAAACAACTAAAACTATTGTTAAACGTGGCGTTACCGAACTGGTTACGCCCGGCGTAGCCATCAGCGATAATATCCTCCAGCAAAAAAGTAATAACTACCTGGCATCGCTTTACTTCGAGAAAAATAGCATTGGTATAGCATTGATCGATATATCAACCGGCGAGTTTTTAACCGCGCAGGGAAGCAGCGATTATATTGATAAACTACTGCAAAGCTATGCACCAAGCGAAGTCATCTACCCCAAAAGCCGCTCCGCAGATTTTAAAGAAAATTACGGCGACCGCTTTTATACCTATACACTCGACGACTGGCCTTACAGCGGCGATTACGCTAATGAAACGCTGTTAAAGCACTTCGGTGTAAAATCATTAAAAGGTTTTGGTATTGATAAATTGAATTTAGGTATCATAGCTGCTGGTGTGACGTTGCATTACCTGAATGAGACTGAGCATCGGAATCTGCAACACATCTCCGCCATATCCCGCATTGAGGAGGATAGGTATTTATGGATAGACCGCTTCAGCATCCGCAACCTGGAACTGGTAGGTTCATCCAACGAAAACGCGCTGACTTTAGTTGATGTGCTCGATCATACATGCTCGCCAATGGGAGCGAGGATGCTACGCAGATGGATAGTAATGCCGCTAAAGGAAATTAAACCTATTAAAGATAGGTTGGGTGTTGTTGAGTACCTAATAGCCGAAGAAGAATTACGAGAAACCCTTCAGCAATCCATCCGGCAAATAGGTGATTTAGAGCGTTTAATATCCAAAATCGGCTTACAGAGAGCTAATCCGCGTGAGGTTTGTCAGCTTAAAAAGGCATTAAAAGCAATTGAAGGCATCAAATCATTATGCGAGCAATCAATCAGCTTGCCGTTAAAGGCAATTGGCGAACAATTAAATCCTTGTACATCTATAAGCGAAAAAATTGAACAGGAGCTGCATCCTGAGCCGCCCGTAATGATCGTTAAAGGTGGTGTGATGAACGAAGGCATAAACGAAGAACTTGACCGCCTGCGTAAAATCGCCTTCGGCGGAAAAGGCTATTTGCTGGAGATCCAAAAGCGCGAAGCGGAGTCAACCGGTATACCATCGCTAAAAGTATCATTCAATAACGTATTTGGCTATTACCTGGAGGTTACGCATAGTCACCGTGATAAAGTACCTACCGATTGGATTCGGAAGCAAACGCTGGTAAATGCCGAGCGTTATATTACCCCTGAGCTAAAAGAATACGAAGAACAGATTTTAGGCGCCGAGGAAAAAATATTGGTGCTCGAAACCAAGCTATATAATGAATTGCTTTATTCATTAGCTGAATACATCAAACCTATACAGCTTAACGCGCAATTGATTGCAAGACTGGATGTGTTGCTGAACTTTGCCACTATCTCCATAAAAAACTATTATGTTAAACCAGAGATAAACGAAAGCAGGTTAATTGACATTAAAGGTGGCCGTCACCCGGTTATTGAAAAGAATTTGCCTCTTGGCGATACCTACATCACCAATGATGTTTACCTCGATTCAGATTCGCAGCAGATCATCATCATCACAGGTCCGAATATGGCTGGTAAGTCAGCGTTACTAAGGCAAACCGGTCTCATTGTGCTAATGGCGCAAATGGGCTGTTTCGTACCTGCAAAATCAGCTTCAATTGGTTTGGTTGATAAGATATTTACAAGGGTAGGTGCATCCGATAACGTATCGTCCGGTGAATCAACCTTTATGGTGGAGATGAACGAAACCGCCAGTATCCTCAACAATCTATCCGACAGGAGCTTGATCTTATTGGATGAGATCGGTCGTGGTACCTCAACCTACGATGGTATTTCCATAGCCTGGGCTATTGCGGAGTACTTGCATAATCATCCTACAGCTAAAGCAAAAACGCTATTCGCCACACATTACCATGAGTTAAATGAGCTGAGCAATTCTTTCCACCGTGTTAAAAACTTCAATGTATCGGTTAAAGAGGTCGGCAGTCAGATTATATTCCTGCGTAAACTGGTTCCCGGTGGCAGTGAGCATAGTTTCGGTATCCACGTAGCTAAACTGGCAGGTATGCCGCAAAAAGTACTCAGCCGCGCCAATGAGATATTAAAAAAACTGGAAAACGAACGCACCGGCGGCGAACATATCAAGGAAAGTATCCGCAAAGTGCAAAAACAGGCTGTGCAAATGCAGATGTTCAGTATCGATGATCCGGTGCTGGTTAAAATACGTGATACCCTAAATAACCTCGACGTAAATACCTTAACGCCCGTTGAGGCATTGATGAAGCTGGATGAGATACAAAGGGTGATAAAAGGGTAGAGCTTAAATGTTGATATGTTTAAAACATCTGCAAAAAGAAAGCTAAAGGCTATTTTATCTTTATATCATGAAGTTTAGCCGTGGCTTTAAATTTGCCTGTTCAGTCTTTTGTTTTTTGGTGATTTTGTCATCCTGTCACTCCCGCAAAGCGGTGATGAAGGGAGAGCCCGGCGAAATCGTTCAGCCACAGGCCAGTATCGCCGATAAATATTCGCAAATGATGGCCGTAAATAAAAGCGACATCCAAAACGGTCGTTTATATGCTTTTATTGACCAGTGGTATGGCGTACCTTATAAATTTGGCGGGATGGATAAGGATGGGGTAGACTGCTCAGGACTTGTGCTTTTGCTAGAGCAACAAGTTTATGGTATAAACCTGCCGCGTATGACCAGTCAGCAGGTCACCGTTATTAAACGTGAATATGAACAGGATCTGAAAGAGGGCGACTTGGTATTCTTTGATTTCGATGGTAAGCAATTTAGTCATGTTGGTGTGTACCTGCAAAATGGTTACATTGTACATGCCAGCTCAACAAAAGGGGTTATGATAGTGCCATTGCATGGTGGCATGTACAAATATTTCTCACGTTGCGGTTCAGTTACCGATACATTAACCAGCGCCCAGGCTCAATAATTATTGTTATTTTTGCCCTATGGAAAAGCCCAAAGAGGAATATTCATTCTGGACAAGATATAAACGCTTCGCAAGTACCGAAATATTGCTTTATGTGATTATGATAGTTGGTATCATATTGGGGATAATCATATTCGGTTAATTATTTTTTACCAGCATCATGTCATAGTCATCAGCATCAACCACAGCCTGATAAAAGTCCACAAAATCCTGATAGCTTTCCTTAGGATAGGTGCCATCAATAACCTGTAATTTGCGTTTATAAATAAGCTGGTTTCCTTGTAAAGTACTGGTAGCTGTAAACGTACCGAATGCATTTTTAATGCTCACCTTTAAAGGTTCACTATATTGCCGGTAACCAGCTGGTATGGTATAAGTTATTTCATCTTCACTGGTATAGCCTTCATTAATATACAAATCCGTTGTACGGTTTATTACCAATTTTGGGGCCCGGTTCATTCTATTTACGGGATTTAATAAAAAATGTACCTTTCCATTGGCCATCGAAGCATATTCCGGTGCTTTTAAAGTAATATCTTCTGTTGTGGAGGGATGAAAGTTTTTATCCTGTGTAAACGCCAGTTTCTGAACAGTCATATTATTTATCGGATATATTCTTTGCATATCCTTTATCTGTTCTTTTAACGATTCCTGTATCACATCGTCCATATCGTCATATTGTGTGCCCTTAAAAATGCTTTGCATGCTTCCCGATAATTCACCATTATCGTCAAGTATAAAACTGCCCGTATGTTCTAACAGATTTTCGTTTGCAGTATATTTTGGCGTATGTAGCAATATGCCCCCCTGTGGGGTACAAGCCAAAGCGATCCGGTCATCCGTAAAATCACCTAAATATCCAAATGGGATAGTTTGGCTGGTGCAATCCATCCATGTGGTGTCGTTTTTAAACGGGATGCATAAGATGGCGTGGTTACCTTGTAAACTGGCAAAATCGGTAAGCATACTTATTTTCCGCGAATGGTCGCCTGTCACCACGCAATACCATGAATCAATATCAACGGCCTTCAGTAGGGCCCTGGTATAATTTACTAAGGCTTTACAATCGCCATAGTTTAATTGGTCAACATCGCTGGCTAAAAAAGGCTGTAAGCCACCAATGCCAATTTGAACGCTTACATAATGCGTTCTACCCTGCATGTATTCATATATTTTTTTCGCTTTAAGCTTAGGGTCCGTAATACCCGCGGTTAATTCCTTTACGTGTTGTACTGTGGCATCCGGAAGTTGTTGCCTATTGATGAGCAGCTTATCATATATCCATTTCCCCAACCCGTTCCAGTCAGAAAACGAACCATCGAGCCCTTCATAAGTAAATTTTACCGGCGCTATCTTCACCTGGGTTAAAATATTTTCCGGATTAGGGCTATAAGGTTCATCTTTAACAGCTTTCAAGTTGCTTACCTGCCAGGTATATGTTTTTACTCCATCTTTACCTGTAGCAATACTTACAGCAGATGGCAGGTTTATTTCTTTATAACGAATATTAAAATCTGGTTTGCAGGAAAACGTGAAAGTGCTTTTTTCTACCGCTGTACCAGTGCCGGGATTCGGCATCCAGTCAGGAAAATATAAAGATTGTTTTTCGCGTTCTTCATATTCGTACTCAACTGTGTAAGGGTATTCAGTTACCGATGGCCGATAATGCTTTACTTTCAGATCATTAAAAAGGGAAAATCCATCATTCGCATTAACGTCTTCAAAATCGCTTTCCGAAAATTTCTTTATCAACATTCCTGCCGAATTATAAACCGCGCCCTTTACATATTTTACTACGTTTGTTTTATCATGCCAAACCTCAATGTCGGCCATATCATCTCCATTTTTATTGAGGATAGTGATTGCTTGTTTAATATGATAAGTAGAACTGTTAAGATCTTTAACATCAATATTAACCTCCTGCAACCGTACAACCGAACTGGCGTAAGGCAATAAATCCTTAGATATCAAACCCGCATCATATCCCTGCTGTGCCTTAACATTAACCGCCAATATCATTATAAGTAAAGCAAATATTCCTGTTCTTATCATTTCTTTTTGAATGTAAGTTCGTCTTTTTCTGATAAGATCACCTTGTTATAAAATTCCTTTAAATATGGATATTCATTGTTTTGATATACAGATTTATTTAGTTGGATAACATGCGCAAAGGTAAACCCGCTGCCGTTATCATCCTGCTGATAATCGGTTACAAAGCTACCTCCGGATAGAGGTAAACCTAAATTGACGTTTTTAGGTGCGTTCTCAACTGTGTAACCATCCGGTAGGTGCATAGTTAAAGTATACCGAACTATTGATGGCATACCGATGTCAACCGGGTAATTGCGATCAGCCAGTTTGTATGGATTAGTAACAAGCCGGTTAATAATATAAGGGTCAAACGCCAGGCGGTCATGATCAAGGTTCTTAAACTCCTTAATTTCTATTTCATAAGTCTCGGAAATCGGCTGGTCAAGGCTATCAATACCCGTAATGCTCGATTTTAATATTCTGAATTTGGTTGATTTGCTGTTAAAGTCTTCTACATACTCATCAACACTGTTAAACTTCTTAATCTCCTGTCTTTTCAAATAAGCTTCATAACCCATAGAGTAGTGGGTCATCGTTCCCTTAATTTTACCATCAGACTGTAATGTAAGATCAAAATGGTAAGTACTGTTTCTTTTTTGTGGGGTGCTCATATCAACCCAGTAAGATGGTTTATCCAGGCTCATTACGCGGCCCTGGTCATTAATACATCTTAAAGGCAGCATACCAAATGGCATTAGCGGGTCTGTGGCATCCAGTAAATAAGTTTTATCGCCGATAGTTAACTGGCAAACCACATAATCAAAGCCTGTAATTACCGGATAAAGCCTGTTTATCAGGCCATTTTGCCTGGTCGACAATAATACGGCATCTGCATTTAATCCGGCGGCGTTTAAACCGGTTGTTAACGCCAGGTTAATGTCGGCAACATCGCCTGTATGGTTATTAAACGCTTTACGTATACCGTCCGCACTACCCATTCCGCGCATATCATTCCATTTAATGCTTTTTTGGATATAAGTATAAATGCTTTTTGCTTTCTCAAGGTCATCAGTTTTACCTGCAATAACCGCGGTTATTTTATCCTTAAGTAAACCCGTTCGCCTAAGTTGTGCACCAAAATATTCAGCATGCTTCAATTCATAATCTACATCTTTCCAGTCTTTAGCAACCTTTATGTTAGCACTGGTTGTTAACGAGTAATAATCAGATAATTCAAAATTAATGGCCGATACATAATTTTTTAATGATGTCATATCATCCTCCACAACAAACGCCGGGATATCCTTCATACCATAGGTATAATGTGAACAGCCACTTTTAGCGCCGTGGAATTCAAAACAATCGCTTTCAGCCACGCCAACGTTCTTTGATAAAGGTAAAGAGCCAATTTTGGATATATTGTAATTCCAGTAGGCAGGTATATGTACATCATATTCAGAGTAAACTTTTGGAATATCACTTTGAAATTCCCAGGAGTGGAAATCCTGAAACCAGGGCGATGTTAAGCGGTAACTGTATTCAATAACGCATCCATCATGAATACCGGGCATAGCAAACTTTAACCTGCTCCAATGCTTAGTGTCAACCTGATTATATACTTTCTTTGGGTCTAATTCAGCAGTTTTAATATCGCCATTTTCATCCTTGTAGGTAGTAATACCTTTTATATCCTGCACTTGCTCATAGGTTGTGCCATCTTCACTATAATATGGTATTTCTATATTACCATGGTTATAACCACCCTTATCAAAAATTTTTATTTTAACATGATACTCGTAAACCAGGTCTATATTATCATCGTCAATCGGTCTTATTTGTGAACGTCCATATTCCATTAGAACCACCGCGTGGGCCGAAGTATCTTTATCATACTTCTTCATGTTGATTTCTTCCTGTGAAAAGGTTCCGTATTGAAAATCCTGGGCTTTTAACGTAATTGCTGTTAAAACAAAAAGTAATAAAAATAATAAGGTTTTTTTCATTTGGTTTAAAAATACTTAGGTGGATGAAATTAACAATATTTTAAAAAGATTTAAAATTATTGTGACCGAATGTTTAGTATACTTTTGCACCTTTGCAAACTGATAGTTATATAATGAAATTGAATTTAAAAAGACCGCTTGCATTTTTCGACCTTGAAGCAACCGGTACGAATATAGGCGCCGACAGGATTGTTGAAATTTCTGTTATCAAACTTAACCCTGACGGAAGTGAGGATGTTAAAACCTGGCGTGTACATCCTGAAATGCCAATTCCACTGGAATCATCATTGATACATGGTATTTACGATGAGGATATAAAGGATGAAAGTACGTTTAAGCAATTAGCGGCCGAAGTAGCTGAATTTATTGGTGCCAGCGATTTAGCTGGATTCAATTCCAATAAATTTGATATCCCGATGCTGATGGAAGAATTTTTACGTGCAGGCGTAATATTCGATCTGGAGAATCGCCATTTTGTTGATGTGCAGAACATATTCCATCAAATGGAGCAACGTACGTTAAAGGCAGCCTATAAATTTTATTGTGGTAACGATATTATCAACGCGCACTCTGCTGAGGCAGACACTCGTGCTACTATGGAAGTTTTGCTTGCGCAGATAGAGAAGTACGAAAACGTAGAGTGGGAAGATAAAAAAGGCAATAAAAGCATCCCGGTTACTAATGAAGTTGAGGCATTACACAAGTTTACCAACCTAAACAAACCTGTTGATTTTGCAGGCCGAATGGTTTATAATGAGCAAGGTGAAGAGTTAATAAACTTTGGTAAACATAAAGGCAAAAAGGTTGAAGATGTATTTGCTGTTGAACCAAGCTATTATTCATGGATGATGCAGGGCGATTTTCCGCTATACACTAAACGTAAGCTCGAAGAAATATATAATCGTTTCACAGCTAAGAAAAATGCTGAAAGGCAAGCCGCCAGACCCGCGCAGCCAAAACCTGTTGAAGCCGCTGCCCCTAAAGAGTTCAAAAAACCGGATTTCCAAAAGAACAATAACCCGCATCACGAAAACAAACCCTATAAAAAACCGGAAGAACCAGCCAAACCGGTTAATGACGATATGCTGCAACAGCTGGCACTGAAGTTTAAGAAGGGGTAAGTCGGTTGGTTGATTGAGTTAAGTTAGTTGATTAGGTTGGATCAGTTGATAGAGTTAAACTACTCACTTAATCAACTAATCCAACCTAATCAACCGATCTCAAAAACTCAATATTTCTTTTCAACCCATCAAATTTAGTGCGTTTTACAGCAGAATTTTTGAATACTTTTTGAAAGGTTTCATGCGTAATATCTTCCCAATCAGTTTGCTTCATACCCAACAGCTCAGTGTGTGGTGTAAACGAAGGTTCATTATGTAGTACCGAAAATTTATTCCATGGGCACACATCCTGGCAAATATCACAGCCGAACATCCAATTATCCATTTTGCCTTTAAACTCGGCGGGGATCTCATTTTTTAGTTCGATAGTAAGGTAGGAGATACATCGGCTTCCATCAACAATATAAGGGCCAACAATAGCATCAGTAGGGCAGGCGTCAATACATCGCGTACAGCTGCCGCAATGGTCTGCTGTCGGTTCAATATCATATTCTAGTTCCAGATCAATAATTAATTCAGCCAAAAAGAAAAATGACCCTGCTTTTTTATTGATAAGGTTACCATTTTTACCAATCCATCCCATGCCCGCTTTTTTAGCCCATGCTCTGTCCAAAACTGGTGCGGAGTCAACAAAAGCACGGCCGCCAACTTCACCAATCTTTTCGTTAATAGTGTTTAATAGATGCTTTAATTTATCTTTTATTACTTGGTGATAATCAATGCCGTAAGCATACCTGGATATTTTAGGTGCTAAAGGATCTTGCTGATCGCTATTAGTATAATAATTCAATCCCAGAGAGATAACAGATTTTGCACCATCAACCAATAAACGTGGGTCAAGGCGTTTATCAAAATGGTTTTCCATGTACTGCATTTCGCCGTGCATGCCTTTTTTTAGCCAGTCTTCCAGTCGCGGTGCTTCCTGTTCTAAAAATTCAGCTTTGGCAATTCCGCAAAACATAAAGCCAAGGTTTTTGGCCTCAGTTTTAATCATGTCGGAATATGCTTGTTTCTTAAGCTGCATGCTGCAAAGATAATACAAATCAAGCTTTTAAAATTGTGTGCATTTGCGTGGTTTATTATAAATAAGAAGAGGCTGTTTCATACTTATGAAACAGCCTCTTCTTATTTATATAAGCTTACCCTTTAGGGGGCCGGGGGGTTAGAAACTATGCCTAACGTTGTTGCTAAATGTTTTGGTAGTCCAGTAACCACTGTCTAAAATTCTTCTAACGGTCATCAACGGATCTTGCGGATCGCGTTTATCAGCTAACTGAAAAGCCAGTTTAATGCCGCGTTTATGTAATTCAGGCAAGTTTTGTGCATTCCATAAGCCAAACGGATATGCAAAGTAAGTAATCTGTTTGCCAGTGATCTCCAACAATTTCGCATCGGGTTTATCTAACTGTATCTGCCAGTCTTTTCCTGCAAATTTCTTAAAGTTGCTATGGTTCCAGGTATGGCCGCCAATTGTGTTGCCTTCGTCAGACAATTGTTTTACCTGTGCTGAACTCATGTAATGCTTTTTACCTAATGATACAGTCATGATAAAGAATGTACCTTTAAAACCATATTTCTTTAATGTTGGTCTTGCAACATCCCACTGGTCGCCATCGGTATCATCAAATGTTAATAGAATAGGTTTACTTGGCAATGGAGCGCCTTTGGTTAAATAATTATAAAGCTGATCAGGTGAAATAGTATGGTAACCACTATCGGCCAGCATTTTAATGTGGTCTCTGAATGCTGCAGGTGGAATAATGTAGTCCTTAGATGTTTTGGAATCTGTAGGCCTCCAATCGCGTATTTGGTGGTAGCAAATTACCGGAACCTGTTTGCGGGCCATAATAGCCGCTGTGTTTGATTGGGCCTGAACACTTATGGTGCTTATTATGCCTAATGATAATACTGAAAAAAGCTGTTTTAACATAGTAGATGTTATATTTAATGATAATTAACAATAGCGAAATTAAGATAATTTGGATGGTAATAAATCTCAATTTATAAACAAATTAACATCAGTTTTATTGTAAAACAATTCGCTTACCTTCCTGCGCTGATCTTTTTGCTGCATCCAGTATCTCCATAACCACCATATTATAATTTAACGAAGATAAATCATCAGTGCCCGGTAACTGATGGCGTAAAACAGCCGTTAAATAAACAATCGGGTCATTTATCGGCGCAGCCAAAGGCTCAACATTTTTTGAACCGATGATCTTCTCACGCATGCGGCTCACGATATGACTGGTATCTAAAGCATGTAAATAACCTGTTTCGCCAAATACCTCAAAATCTTTAATAGAGAAAGGCCAGTTCCACGATCCCTCAATCTCACCCGTAGCACCAGGATATTCCACAATAACCGTGGCATCATCATCAACTTTAGGATACACGGCTGGTTTATAATGTCTTAGTACAGCCGTGACCGCAATAGGTTTCTGCCCATGCATCATCCAGGTCATCAAATCAGCGCCATAGCAGCCAAAATCATTCAATGCACCAGCACCATTCAAAACAGGATCGGTTAACCAGCTTAAAAATTCTTCGCTGCAACCAATTTCTTTAGGGCCTTGGTGCCCGTCATGTGCTACCATTCGTTTAATCGAACCAATGGTGCCCGCATTTACGGTATTGTAAATATCTCTGTTTGATGGATACCAGGTAGTCTCATAATTAGTTAGTACTTGAATATGGTACTGATCGGCAAGTTCTTTTATACGTTTCGCTTGCTCCAAGGTAGCTGCTAAAGGTTTTTCAACCATCACAGGGATATGCAATGGCGCGCAAACTTCAACAATTTTAACATGACCAGCAGCTTCGTTATAACCTAAAACCGCATCGGGCTTAGTCTTTAACACCATTGTTTTTAAATCGGTATAAAACAACGAATCCGGTATATGGAATATTTTGCCGAATTTCACCCATAAGGCTTTATTAGGTTCAGCAATACCCACAATATTGGCGGTGCCATCTTTATATCTGCTTAAAATACCATAAACATGGTTGTGGTTTAAGCCAGCAACAGCCAAACGTAAGCTTTGAGCATTAGATTTTAATGCAAAGCCACTAATTAACACCATCAGTGCGATAGTGCTTTTGAAATGCTTTCTCATATGTGGAATATTGGTTTATTTTAAAATAACGAAGGATTACCGCCCAGTTTTATTTTACCCAAATGTTTATATGCCGCCTCAGTAGCCTCACGGCCGCGGGATGTGCGCATTAAAAAACCTTCCTGTATTAAAAATGGTTCGTAAACTTCTTCAATAGTGCCTTCTTCTTCGCCTACGGCGGTAGCTATGGTTTTTAGGCCCACAGGGCCACCTTTAAACTTCTCGATGATAGTAAGCAGTATTTTATTATCCATCTCATCCAGCCCGTGCTCATCTACATTCAAGGCATTCAATGCATATTTAGCAATGGCAGTATCAATTGTGCCATCACCCTTTATTTGCGCGAAATCCCGGGTGCGGCGAAGCAAAGCATTAGCTATACGTGGTGTACCACGGCTTCGGCGGGCAATTTCATAAGCACCCTCATCGCTAATAGGTGTTTTTAATATAGATGATGAGCGTAATACAATGGTGGTTAATAACTTGGCATCATAATATTCAAGTCTTGAATTGATACCAAACCT
>JAMFRP010000043.1 GCA_026224775.1 Bacteroidota bacterium | reverse complement strand
TGGATAATGCTTTAAAGTAGATGAACTATGCTATTATTAGAGAAAGACAAATTTATAGCTAGTCTTTTGAGTAATAGATTTATTGAATTGTTTTAGAATGGATAAATTACTCAGATCATGAGTACAAATTACGATAAGTTAAAACGATACAGCAATGGAACGGCGGGTTATGATATCCGGCGTCGTTCTAATACAGAGAGTCAGATTTATATCCAACGTATCCGCGAAATTTCAGTGGAGATATGCAGCAGTAATTCAAACGTATTATAGCGTTAATGCCGAAAAAAAAAATAATGAAATTAAAGGAAATGAGTGCCTATGAGCATCGCAATGAGCAAGAATTTGCTATTGCGAGGGCGATTGCCCGGTGGTGTAAGTATGGAATGCCTGCTGAACGAGGTAAAAAGTTCTACGAAAGCCTGTTAGCGAATGAAGAAGAAAATTTGATTTATTTTAAGATAAAATTAAAGAAAACCGACATTTATCCGAGTTAGAATCAAATGCATTATTTCCTTTTATAATACCGCAACGGAACAATAAAGAGATTTCCGGCTAAACGGCACTGATGATGTTTTCATAACTCGGCTCAATCTTCCGTGTATTTATGCAATTTTTAACTCTTCTACGCGTTTATTGTTCGACATTTTATATTGTTCCGGAGATAAGCCCATGAATTTTTTGAACAACCTGGAAAAATAATAGGGATCCTCATAGCCAAGCTCTTGAGCCACATCCTTGATTTTTGATCCGTTAGCATAAAGTAGCTGGCAGGCCTTCTGCATTTTTAAATGTATAAAATAATCAATAGGTGGCATCCCGGTAGATTTTCTAAACATCATGGAAAAATGGGAAGTAGATAAATGATGACGAAGTGCCATATCTTCGACCGTCAGCTTTGCATCCAAACTTTCTTTCATATTAATAATCGAATTTTTAATAACATCCTCCTGCTCATTTTTTTCGGCTTCAATATGCTTGTCTGGAAATAAAAAGGCGGCTAGTAAGTGATAAAGACAGAAATTGGCATTGCAAAGATTCTCAATACTATAACCCATTTCCAGGCTTTGATAAATCTTATCCCAGATATCCAGGGCCTTTACATTAAAAGGAATTTGGACAGGCCCTTTCATTACATTGATATTTAGTGAATCATTGAAGTTTTGAATGACCGTCCCGGTAAAATGAATCCAGTAAATCGTCCAGGGATCTTTCACGTCCGCCCAGTACCGGGTGCACTCATCAGTAGCCGGCAAAAGAAAATATTGATTGGGTTTAACTTCGAAGCGTTTATTGTCCGCTACATAATAGCCCTTTCCCTGAAGGCAATAGATCAATATATTGTCATCACATCCTGTGCGTCGTTCACGGTAATGATATGAGGCCTTTGGGAAGTAGCCGATATGTGTAATATAAATATTGAACAAAGAAGGATGACGGCTTAAATATCCCTTCCATATCTTCGGCGGAATAGTAATTAATTTTTCCCCCTCAAAGCCTTTGCGCCTTTTGATTGAATTACTCATAAAATTAATAATTGGTAATCGTATATTCCATTGTAGAAACGACATGATGAAATATAAGTGCTATTATAATGTTTATTTTTATAAAAAACAAAGTAATTTTAAGCAGATTAATATTTATTTTTAGTTGGTTGGTTTTAGCTGCGAGGATCATCATGATAATATAATAGTCCATTAAAATAATGGAATAACCTATTATTTTCGAACTCAAATGGGTGTTTTTGAAACCTTAAAAAAGGTAAAACACGTTTTATTTGCTCTTAAGAATAACTAATTCAGTCAAATTCGACAAATTTGTTACTTCGTACGAATTAATGTTATTTGAGCAATTTATCGTGTGGCGACTTATGGATTGGATAAGCAGTGGGGTTATAAATTGTATAATCCATGCCTTGAATGTAATAATCCATTTATTAATTGTTGCAGCGAGCTTATTATTGTAGATAACAAAAAACTGCGGCGCCTCGTCTGTTTAAAGAACCATTTACCAATAATTTAATAACATCGTTTATACAATGCAAACCAATAGCGATAAAACAGGATTATCAATTCAATCGATTGTATTGTGCCTTTTTATTCAATTTACGGCGACAGCTGCCTTTCCTGTATATGGACAATCGATGAAAGCCGGTATTGCTCATTATAAAACTCTCAATGCCATCCAGGCAGATGGGCGGGTTTTAAAGCACTTCGATAAAAACGTTGTCTATCTTGATTTTTTTAAAAGCAACTGGCAACTCACGAAGAAAGAGGCCAAGGTGAGCGGCAACCCTAATGTCATTGATTATATTGTAACCTTTAAATGCACGGCAGGTAACCTTTCCGACGCAGCCGTAATGATCAATTTTAAATTCGAAAAATGGTCTGTCAATAACTACGTGATGATGCCGGCAGCCATCTATAACGGAAACAGGGAAGGAGCACGCATAATGAATTATTGCCCTTTTATAACAGACACAGCAGATCTTGGCCCCTTGAAACCTCAATTGCTTTCTGATGTTCCGAGGCTTAATAATCATGAAGGAATATCGCGCTTGCAATTGCGGACGGGAGATATGTCAACCCCCGCATTTGGCTTTTATGATCCTAAGCAAAAAAAAGGGTATTTCTTATTAACCGTACAAGGAACGCATTTAGGCGATGGTGGAATAGATTTTGAAGAATCGGCCGATAGAACGAATGCAATATTTACATTATCAGCCCCAGTAGTAAGGGAAAAATATATGTATCGTATTGCAAATACGCATGTTCCTTCAAATGATAAGGGAGCCTCTTTTACAAAAGGCGACACTGTAAGTTTGCATTACCGGGTTTACCAATTCCATTGCAACTCTATTCAAGAGTTGTATAATTACTTTGCGCGAATACGAAAAGACCTGTACCCGGATCGTGAACATGAACCTTACAGAACCTTTTCTAATTTGTTTAAATTGCAGGAGAAAAAATTTAATTCACAGAACTTTGAGCCTAAGTTTGGATATTATTCGGTGGGCTTGAGGGAAAACGCACATCAAGACTGGCAAATAGGGTGGACAGGAGGACTTATTTCTACCTATCCGCTTCTATTTATGGGAAATGATACTACGAGATTAAACGTGATACGCAATTTCGACTGGCTTTTTAATGGTGGCATCTCACCGAGTGGTTATTTTTGGGATACGGGAGAAAAAGGCGATAAATGGATGGGGATTTTTCCAGAAATTCATTTGGCTAAAGATCTGCATTTGGTTAGAAAAAGCGGCGATGGGCTATTTTACGCATTCAAACAGTTTGCGCTAATGAAAAAAATGGGCATTACGGTTAAACCGCAATGGGAATCAGGTTGCAGACAAGTGGCAGGTGCTTTTGTGAAAACATGGGATACCTATCACCAGTTCGGCCAATATGTTGATAATAGAACAGGTAAGCTCATTATTGGCGGGTCAACCAGCGGGGGTATTATTCCAGCTGCTTTAATGCTTGCTGCGGAATATTTTAAAGATCCTAAATATGCAAAAGTTGCTAAAGCAGCGGCTTTTGATTATGAAAATAAGTATGTGGAAAAAGGATTGATATATGGTGGCCCTGGCGATGCTATGCAGGCTTTTGACAGTGAATCATGCTACGGTTTATTAGAATCTTACGTAACGCTATATGAAAAAACAAGGGATGCACAGTGGCTCAATGATGCAAAAGATGTAGCCTATCAGTTCACTACCTGGGTTAGTGGCTATGATTATAAAATGCCGGCAAATAGTATATTAGGCAAACTGGGTACTTATACAACCGGTACCGTTTGGGCAAACGTACAGAACAAGCATGCTGCACCTGGCATCTGCACCCATTCTGGTGTTGCCTTATTACGCCTATATCGTTATACTGGAGATGTGTTTTTTCTTAATCTGTTAAAAGATATAGTGAGAGCGATTCCACAATATATGTCAACAAAAGAACGGCCTGTAGGCCACATGCCATCCGGCTGGATCAGTGAACGGGTAAGTACTACAGACTGGCTGGAGGGCATTGGACAACTATATGATGGAAGTACATGGGCGGAAACCTCCATGTTGCTAACTGAAATGGAGGTACCTGGAGTTTATATCGTACCGGATAAGAATATTGCGGTGGCCTTTGACCAGGTTACAGTTCGTAAGCTAGCCTCGGACAGTCGCAAATTTACGTTTGAAATAAGCAACCCCACTGTAGATGATGCAGTTGTAACATTGTTGACTGAATATGCAGGGAAAATATTTAAATCCAACCTGGAATTAGATGAAAGCAATTGGCGCCACATTAAAATTGGATCACATCAAAAAGTGGTGATCAGCGTAGATAGATATTAGATTATTTAATTAAGTAAATGTATTATGTTGTATAGAGTCGCAGTAATTAGTTGTTTAGTCATTATACTGCTGTCAGGAACGGTTAAAGCACAATTATATAAAGATCCTAAGGCACCGGTAAAACAACGCGTGGCTGATCTTTTAAAAAGGATGACCCTTGAAGAAAAGATAGATCAAATGAGTATGTCATCTCTTGAAGATGCCGTAAAAAGTAAAACTGTCTATGGTGTTTTGGAAAGTCCTTTTTCCAACGTAACGGATATTGCCTTAAAATCAGCGACAGCAAAAAAGTACTATCGTGAGCACACCAGGTTGGGTATTCCACCTTTACAAATTGGTGAATGCTTACACGGGCAGTTGGCAGCTGGCGCAACCATTTTTCCTCAAACAATAGCTCAAGGCAGTACCTGGAACCCGGCTTTAATTGAGCAAATGGGGGCCGCAATTGCCTCCGAGGCATCCACATCGGGAGTAGATCAGGCGTTATCGCCATTGTTCGACTTGATCAGGGATGCACGTTATGGTCGCGTGGAAGAATGTTTTTCCGAAGATCCTTATCTCGTTGGTCAGTTGGGTTCAGCTTTTGTAAGAGGTATGCAGGGTGATCCAGTTAAAACTCGCACCGCTTTTGCGTTTGATAAAGTAATGTGTACGGGTAAGCATTTTGCCGCATACAGTCAACCAATGGGGGGAATTAACCTGGCGCCTGCAGAAATTGGAGAACGAGAGCTTCGGTCAATGTTTTTACCTCCGTTTAGAGATGCGGTGCAAGGTGCCAATATTGCTGCCATTATGCCATCTTACAATGAAATTGATGGCATTCCGGCGCATAGCAATGAGTTCTTGTTAAAACAGATTTTAAGAAGAGAATGGGGCTTTAAGGGGTATATATTTTCTGATTACGGTGGTTTGGGTCAGTTATACACCTTTCACAAAGTAGCTAAAAATAAGACAGATGCAGCATTATTAGGTGTCAATGCCGGCGTTGATTTGGAGGCTGCACGCCCTGATATTTATCCACACCTTATTGAACTAGTAAAGTCAGGAAAAATAAAAGAATCTAAGATAGACAGCGCAGTAGCTCGCATACTTACAGCCAAGTTTAAGGCGGGTTTATTTGAAAAACCACTTGCAGATACTGCACGTATAAAACAAAAAGTTCATACCGAAGCCCATATTAAATTATCTCAAGAAATAGCCGAAGAAGCTATCATATTGTTGAAAAATGATAAAAGCCTGCTTCCCTTAAACATAAATAAAATAAAATCACTGGCAGTGATAGGCCCCAATGCCAATAAAGTACAATATGGAGATTATAGCTTTACCCGCGATAACCGTTCGGGCGTTACCGTTTTGGAAGGTATTAAGCAATTTGCTGGCGATAAGCTTAAAATTAATTACGCCCAAGGATGTGAACTTTCTGGCCTTGATAAAAGTGGCTTTGATGAGGCTGTAAAAGCAGCCGAAGGAAGTGATGAAGTTGTAGTTGTGTTGGGAACTTCCAGTATTGTATTTTCCGGAGTTGGCTGGAATGGTCATTCTCCAGATAGTGAACCAAAGGATTCGTTTAGCTGCGGTGAAGGTCGCGATGTTTCAGATATTAACCCCCAGGGCGTTCAACGCGAGTTGCTGCAAGCCATTTATAAAACAGGAAAGCCGGTTATATTGGTGTTGGTACAGGGCCGTCCGTGGAGCATTAGTTGGGAAAAAGAAAATATCCCGGCCATTGTAGAGGCTTGGTATCCGGGTGAAAAAGGCGGCACAGCAATAACAAATGTACTTTTTGGTAAAGTAAATCCATCAGGCCGGTTAAACATGAGCATACCACAATCTACAGGGCATATCCCTGTATTTTATAATTATGTAAAATCGGCTAAAGGAGAAAGCAATAATCACGGGACACCTGAAAAACCAGGACAGGATTATGTTTTTTCATCAAATGATCCATTGTTTTCATTTGGCTTTGGATTAAGTTATACGTCTTTTCAGTATGAAAACTTAAAAGTATCTAAACTTATTTTTAGCAAGAATGAGCAGGTAAGTATTGCTGTAGATGTGAAAAACATAGGAAACATGGCAGGTAAAGAAGTAGTTCAGTTGTATTTAGGAAACAAAGTAAACTCCGTAAGTACTCCGGAAATGAGCTTAAGACGGTTTAGCAAGATCAATCTTGAGCCAGGTGAGACAAAAACAGTTAATTTTACTATAAATAAAGATGATCTGGCCATCTGGAACAGGCAAATGAAGCTGGTAACTGAGCCAGGGACTTTTGATGTAATGATAGCTAAAGCGGCTGACAATATAGTGCTTAAGAAAACTTTAGAATATAAATAAAAATCTACCCAAAAATCAGTTCACGAAAATGTCGCGTTCAGGATCAGCCTATGCGATGTAATAAATTTATTTATAGGGTATTATGAGATTACAGGATAACCTCAGATATTTATGGATGGATACATCCAAAGGTCAAAATATTACTTGGTTTTACGACTTTTTTAATAAAAATTAAGCTGTTTTAGACATACACTATTTGTCCTTATGTTTGATACTCCAATTGTTTGCTAACACTGCCCGCTTCAGAAGCAATTCGTTCCAAGCCTTTTCTACAAATAAACTATAATATGCCATTACCCCAAAGTCAAATTGATATAAGCAATGGAGTTCTGGTTCAGAATCCGGATTATAAATAGTTTTTTGAGTGCTTTAAATGCTGATTGGCAAAAAATAAATATATGGGCCCATATATTTATTAATTAAGCGGAAATTATTTTTAGGCAGATGATGTGAATTATTTCCCGGATCAAGAAACGACTTATTGTTTTATGCCTGAATTCATAACTTTTTCCTCAATATCATACAATCCGTAATAAAAATACAAATTGAAAAGCCATACCATTCATCTTGAATTGAGAAGCTATCAATCTATCTGGCCACCGACTGGGAAATCCTGCCCAAAGGTCTTTTTGGCCTTGTGGACTACGGTGGTAACGAATGTCTGCTCGAATGTATCCCCGCATATGCTCATTGCGTTGCCTATGTAAACGCGCAAGTCGTAGGAGGGTATCTTAATGGGAGTCAGCGTTAATTACATTATTATATATAGGACATCGCAGCATAATCCATCCTCTTTAAAGCTTTATCCATTTTAAAGATTTTTTATCTCTGCTACTTTTACTGGACCAATAATAACGTTCCATATAAATTAATAAAGACAACATGTTTCGATTCTTATATAAAGCATTTTTAATTACGATAATAGCCCAAAGCGTTTTTGCCCAGGAGCCAGTCAAGAAACTAACTGCTTACGTTAATCCTTTTATCGGGACCGGCGCAGTAGCGTCCAGTTTATCGGGTAATAATTTTCCGGGGGCAACCGTTCCTTTTGGCATGGTGCAACTTAGTCCGGACACCCGCGACGCGCCGGATTGGAGCGCGGCGTCGGGTTATGATTACAACGACCATACTATAGCCGGATTTAGCCATACCCATTTGAGCGGTACCGGCGCTGCCGACTTATTTGATGTGTTATTTATGCCGACTACAGGCGAAATAAAAACACGTGCCGGCAAGCCGGGACAAGCAGGGAGCGGTTATGGGTCAAGGTTTTCTCATGATCAGGAAACGGCCCGGCCCGGTTACTACCAGGTAAAACTCCAGGACTATAACATTAATGCGGAACTTACAGCCACTGAACATGCAGGTTTTCACCGGTATACCTTTCCTGAAAATAGCCGGGCCCATGTGGTAATTGATCTTAACCATTCGCTTAAAAAACCGGATTGGGGCTGCCATATTATTAATTCGCAGTTTAAAATGGTCAATCAAAATGTATTGGAAGGCTATAGATTAATAACCGGCTGGGCGAAATTGCGGAAGGTGTATTTTTATATAGAATTTTCGAAACCAATAACAGGTAACCTGTTTGTTGATGGAGAAACAAAATACCTTGATCAAAGGCTGATTAATGGAACAGACCTCAGGGTGGTACTTAATTTTAGCACGGATGATTCCACCCCGTTACTCGCTAAAATAGGGCTTTCTGCTGTTAGCATGGAGAATGCAAAGCTAAATCTTGATCAAGAAATACCCGATTGGGATTTTGACAAGGTAGTATCGGAAGCAGATGCCAAGTGGGAGAAAGAACTACAAAAGATAAAAGTTGAAGGTACTAATGTTAAGAAGCAGATTTTTTATACATGCCTTTATCATGCCTTGTTACAGCCCAATAACCTTGCTGATGTAAACGGTGATTATATGGCCGCTGATTACACGACTAAAAGGGCCGAAGATAAAGTACATTATTCCACGTTTTCATTATGGGATAGCTACCGTGCGGCCAATCCGCTTTATAGCCTAATAGAGCCTGAGCATGACGGGCAATTTGTGAATAGCATGCTGCGCCAGTATAAGACTTATGGTTATTTACCGATCTGGCAACTATGGGGACAGGAGAACTATTGCATGATAGGAAATCATTCAATACCTGTTATTGTAGATGCAGTATTTAAAGGCTTGCCTGGTTTTGATGTAAATGAAGCGTACGAAGCGGTAAAGAACTCTTCAATGACCGACCACCCTAATTCCCCTTTTACCATATGGGAGAAATATCATTACATGCCTGAAAATTTACAGTCAGAGTCAGTATCTATCACTTTGGAAATGGCTTATGATGACTGGTGCGTAGCTCAATTTGCAAAAAAACTGGGTAAGAATTCAGATTACGAGCATTTTATGGCTCGATCTCAATACTACAAAAATCTCTATGATGTTAAAACAGGCTTTTTCAGGGCGAAAAATGATGGGGGTAAATGGATAGAACCTTTTAACCCGGTTCAATATGGATCCAACGGAGGAAACCCCTATACAGAAGGTAACGCATGGCAGTATTTATGGTATGTACCTCAAAATATCCCTGACCTTATCGCATTAACAGGAGGGGATAAATCGTTTGTGAATAAGCTGGATACTTTCTTTAATTTAAAAACGCCATCAGGAGAAGTAAATGGAAATGCATCTGGTTTTATCGGGCAATATGCGCATGGCAATGAGCCTAGTCATCACGTGACTTATCTTTATGATTATGCCGGTGAGCCCTGGAAAACACAGTATTATGCCTCTAAAGTGATCAATGAACTTTATAATGTTTCCTCATCAGGATATGCTGGTAATGAGGATTGCGGTCAAATGTCGGCATGGTATATCTTCAGTGCAATGGGTTTCTATCCGGTAAATCCGGCCAGCGGCGTGTACGCTATCGGATCACCTCAGTTTAATGATGTACTGATTCAATTATCAGGTAATAAAACATTCAGGATCAAAACAAAAGGGGTGTCTGCTCAAAATATTTACATACAATCTGCAATACTTAACGGCAAGCCATATTCACATGCTTATATTACACAAAGGGATTTGATAGAAAGCGGCACATTAGTATTTATTATGGGGCCGAAGACAAATAAAAAATGGGGTGTAGCACCAGAAGACAGACCCGGTAATAATGGATTTTAATTCGACTATTTACATATGTCTTTTGTGTTGACTTCATGAAAAACCTATTAAAATGAGAGGAATAATTCCAGTTTCAGTAATAAGCGTGCTATTATTTTTCAAGATACAGACACAGGCGCAATTATTGCAAAAGCAGTCCGGTAAAATTGAATTTTCAAATGGGCAGAATAAAATTACGGTCCATTTAAATACAGGCCTGGTCGACTATGTGTTTACTAACGGCATACCTATGGAGAATACAGCCGCTTATTGTACCGATATTCATTCATGCCGTGTCGTTGATGCTTTATTGTTAACCGTAAATCCTTTAAATAATACCTTATGAATATTACCAGCGAAGAATGGGGAACATATAACGGTAAAGAGGTTTGTCGCTTCAGGCTGACGGGCACCAACGGCTCATTCGTGGAAATAACTAATTACGGGGCCACGATTGTATCTATTGTAGTTCCCGATAACAAAGGTGAGTTAGGGCCAGTTATCCTGGGCTTTAATGAGCTGGATGGTTATCATAATGATAAGTGTTATATTGGTTCTACCATCGGCCGGGTTGCCAACCGGATCAGCAACGCAGTCTTCAAATTAAACAATAAATCGTATCAGCTGGAAGCCAATGATTTTCCCAATAGTAACCATAGCGGCGCGTCCGGTTTTCACACGCGGGTTTTTGATTTCGAGATTAAGGAGCATGCTTTGGTATTAAAACTGAGCAGCGAAACAGGCGAAGGCGGCTTCCCTGGAAAGCTGGATTTTACTGTTTCCTATTACTGGACAGACAGCGATCAACTATTCGTCATTTATGAAGCAATTACGGATGAAGACACGCCTGCGAATTTTACTAATCATGCCTATTTTAACCTAAGTTCAGGAGTAAATAACGTTTTGAACCACCGCCTTACAATTTTAGCGCCTTACCTGCTGGAAGCCGACCCGACGCATATTCCAACAGGTAAAATAATACCAACCGGGGAAAAAACATTTTTAGGGAACAAAATTAAAGACAGGCTTATTGTTGCTGATAAACTAGCCACCGGTATTAACAGTTATTATGTGGTGGAAAAAAAGATAGGCAAAAAATCTTCTGAACCAGTGGCCATTTTAGACTGCCCGGATAGCGGAAGAAGGCTGATCGTTTATACTTCTTATCCCGGGGTAATGGTGTATACAGGCGATTATTTGTTAAGCGATCATCCAGGTTTAACAGGGGAAAATTACCATCCATTTGATGGGTTATGCCTGGAATGTCAGCACTACCCAGATGCGCCGAACCAACCTTCTTTTCCGTCTATTATGCTAAAGGCCGGGGAAAATTATTTTGAACAAATAGTATATGAATTCAGACGGACGAATGACAGATCACCGGCCCTCGGTAATGTAGGCGGATAGTCCATGTTTAAAACCATAAAGTCCATTGTCTGGCAGTTTAAAAGAATCCATTTTAGAAAAACAAAATGAACCAATCAGAAACATTTAACAATAAATATATTATCGGTATATCCTTTATCTCGGCACTGGGCGGCTACCTGTTTGGCTTCGATTTCGCGGTGATTTCAGGAGCGTTGCCTTTTTTAAAGATACAATTCGCATTAAATGCCGTATGGGAGGGTTTCCTGACTGGCTCATTGGCATTGGGCTGTATTATCGGCTGTTTGATCGCTGGCAAGCTGGCGGATAAATACGGCCGTAAACCGGGCCTAATGCTCGCCGCGCTTATCTTCGCTGTTTCTTCAATTGCTATTTCGCTGTCCTCTTCTCTAGCTTTTTTTATCACCATGCGTTTAGGGGCGGGTATTGGCGTAGGTATGGCGTCCATGTTATGTCCGATGTATATCGCGGAAATTTCCCCGGCCAGTGTCCGCGGGCGCAATGTGGCAATCAATCAATTGACAGTAGTTATCGGTATTTTGATCACCAACCTGGTCAATTATTTCCTGGCAAATAACGGGAGTGATTCCTGGCGTTGGATGTTCGGTCTGGGTGCCGTGCCATCACTTGTTTTTTTATTCGGGGTCTTATGGTTGCCGGAGAGCCCGCGCTGGCTGATTAAAGCAGGATATCCTGATAAGGCGGAAACCGTATTAAAGAAAATTGGATCTGATCTGTTTGCGAATAATACAAAAAAGGCAATAGAAAAAACACTGAGCGGGAATGTTAAGCAATCCTATCGCGCTGTATTCGAAAAAAGCGTAAGGCCTGCAGTGGTGGTAGGGATCACGCTGGCTGTTTTTCAGCAATTATGCGGGATCAACGTGGTATTCAATTATACTTCAACCATCTTTCAATCTGTTGGTGCTAATTTGAACCGGCAGCTGTTTGAAACAGTTGCCATTGGTCTTGTTAACCTTATTTTTACGCTTTTGGCCATGAGTTTGGTAGATAAGATAGGTCGCAGACCACTGATGCTGGCCGGATCATTGGGTTTATCCATTTTGTATATCCTACTGGCAATACTGTTACAGCATCATTTCCCTGCGACATTCGTTTCGATATTGGTACTACTGGCTATTAGCATGTATGCTATGTCACTAGCGCCTGTTACATGGGTGCTGATATCTGAAATATTTCCTAATAAGATTCGCGGCGTAGCATCTTCGGTAGCTATTGTGTCGCTTTGGGGAGCCTATTTTATACTGGTCTTTACTTTTCCGCTGCTGGCCGAAAAGCTCGGTACTTACGGGCCTTTCTATTTATATGCGGGGATCTGTCTAGTAGGTTTTTTCTTTATAAAGGCTAAGGTAAAAGAAACAAAAGGGCAAACACTGGAGGAACTTGAGGAGAATTTAATAAGACATTAATATATACTATGAACAAATCAGATATAGCAATTTGGAAAGAAAAGGTTACTATACCTACTTATGGCATTGGGCAACCGGATAAAAATCCGATGTTTTTTGAAAAAAGGGTTTATCAGGGCAGTAGTGGTGTGGTTTATCCCAATCCGGTAATTGAAAAAATATTCGATGAAAAGCAAGATAAGGAATACATAGCCTTATTCCTGGAAAACAAGTACCTGAAAGTGATGATCCTGCCTGAATTGGGTGGGCGCATCCAAATGGCTTATGATAAAATCAAGCAGCGCCATTTTGTTTACTATAACCAGGTCATTAAGCCGGCACTTGTGGGGCTTACGGGACCGTGGATTTCGGGCGGTATTGAATTTAACTGGCCGCAGCATCATCGCCCCAGTACTTTTGAGCCGGTTGATTACCTGCTGGAAGAACATGCTGACGGCAGTAAAACGGTTTGGGTTAACGAGGTTGAGCGGATGTTCCATACCAAGGGCATGGCTGGCTTTACACTTTATCCTGATAAAGCCTATATTGAAATTAAAGCAAAATTATATAACAGGACCGGCCTGCCTCAAACCTTCTTATGGTGGGCCAATCCGGCGGTAAAAGTTAATGACCATTACCAGTCTGTATTTCCACCGGATGTAAACGCGGTTTTTGATCATGGTAAACGCGATGTGTCAACTTTCCCAATCGCGACCGGCACTTATTATAAAGTTGATTATTCACCGGGTACAGATATTTCCATGTATAAAAATATACCGGTACCAACTTCCTATATGGCTATCAATTCGGACTATAATTTTGTCGGCGGATATGAACACGACAGCCAGGCTGGCCTGCTGCATGTCGCTGATCATCATGTATCGCCCGGAAAAAAACAATGGACCTGGGGGCATAGTGATTTCGGACAGGCATGGGATCGTAACCTTACCGATGAGGATGGCCCGTATATCGAGTTAATGACTGGTATGTTCACCGATAACCAGCCTGATTTTACGTGGTTAATGCCTTATGAGGAAAAGAGTTTTACACAGTATTTCCTGCCTTATCACTCGCTTGGCCTGGTGAAAAATGCAACCAAGGATATTCTTGTTTCTATTTTCACGGACAACGGCAACCTTACACTGAAGGTCTATGCTACCGGTGTTCAAGAGAACATTTCTGTTGATCTGTCCTATAATGGGGAATCCATCTTCAACATTAAAACGAGCATTGATCCGGAGAAAGTGTTCGAACACTTTCTTACGGTTGACTCCTTAATAAATGAGAACCAGTTATTATTGATTATCCGCTCGTCTTCGGGTAAAGAATTGATCCGCTACGAACCGGCATTAAATAAGAACAATAAAATACCTCAACCTGCCAGTCCCGCGTTACAACCAGAAGACATTGCCAATAACGAACAGCTTTTTTTAACCGGACAGCACCTGGAGCAGTACCGCCATGCGACCTGCAGCCCGGTACCTTATTATGAGGAAGCATTGCGCCGCGATGCGGAAGATATCCGGAACAATAATGCTTTAGGTGTCTGGTATTTACGTAGAGGGAAATTCAAGGTCGCTGAACAGTATTTAAGGAAGGCGGTTGAAACCATTACGCGACGTAATCCTAACCCCTACGACAGCGAAGCTTACTATAACCTGGGTCTGTGCCTTAAATATTTAAATAGGATAGATGAGGCCTATAATGCTTTTTATAAATCCACCTGGAGTAATGCGTGGAAGGATAGCGGCTATTTTTCGGTGGCCCAGATCGATGTACTTAGAGAAGATTACGAACAAGGCCTTGACCATATCAACCAGTCACTCGACAGAAACGGGAATAACGGTAAGGCTTATGTCATAAAATCAGCCATTCAAAGGAAGTTGGGACATCCCGATACAGCGATGGAAACTTGCAGCGCGGCATTAGAAAGGGATAATTTTAATTTGGGCGCTTTGTTTGAAATGAAATATGCTAGCGAGGCTGCTGGTGTGCCGGGAAACACTGGTTACATCATCCAGTTGTTAGAACTGTCGCGCGGGCAGGATCAGACGCTAATCGAATATGCTTTAGATTACAAAGCCGCCGGACTATATACAGAGGCTGCAGAGTTGCTGAAACTGATCAGTAAACAGAAAGATATCAGCCCTATGGTTTATTATACACTTGCCTGGTTGGATGATAAGAACGATAACTGGAAGCAGGCAATCCAATGGTTACAGCAGGCGAATGCGGCTTCTTCTTACCTTTGTTTTCCTAATCGTTTGGAGGAGATTGCCATTTTAGAGCATGCGTTGTTATTAAGCCCTTCTGACGCGAAGGCAGCCTATTATCTGGGTAATTTATTTTATGATAAGCGCCAGTACGAAGATGCAATAAGATATTGGGAACAGTCTGCCCGCCTGGATGATTCATTTCCAACTGTGCTAAGAAATCTGGGAATCGCCTATTTTAATAAACAAAACAACGCTGAACAAGCGCTGGCCTATTATGAAAAAGCATTTGCGCTGGATAAAACGGATGATCGGATTTTAATGGAACTCGACCAGTTGTATAAAAGATTGAATAAGGATTTGCGTTTCAGGCTAAAATTCATAGAAGAACATCTGGAAACTGCGATGCAAAGGGATGATGTTTACCTGGAGCGCGTAACGCTTTATAACCTAACCGGTCGATATGAGAAGGCATTTGAATTAATAATGAACAGACAATTTCATCCATGGGAGGGGGGGGAAGGAAAAGTTTCTGGCCAATACGTCTATAGTCTTATCAAGATGGCCTTCATACATATCGACGAGGGTAAATATAAAGAAGCGGTGGAGTTACTCGACAATGCTCAGGTTTATCCTTTCAACCTGGGTGAAGGGAAATTATACGGTACCCAGGAAAATGATATATTTTATTGGCTGGGCTGTGCTTATGAGGGGATAGGACAAACTGAAACTGCACGCCAGTATTATCAGAAAGCGGTTATGGGTCTGGATGAACCATCGGCCGCTGTCTTTTACAATGACCAGCAACCGGACAAGATATTCTATCAGGGATTAGCCTGGAATAAACTTGGCCAACCGGAAAAAGCTATCAAAATATTTGAAAAATTAATAGCTTATACTGATTCGCACCAGAATGACGAAATTAAAATTGATTATTTCGCCGTCTCCCTCCCTGACCTGCTAATCTTTGAAGATGACCTGCAAATACGCCACAAAATTCATACGGATTTTATAAAAGGATTGGGCTTTTTCGGATTGAAAAGATGGACTGAAGCGCGGCAGTTATTTGAAAAAATACTTGAATCTGATGCCGGGCACTCCGGAAGCAGAAACCATTTGGAATGGCTGCAAAGCAACACGTATGTCGACTGAATTAAGTGATATCGCGTGATTGTTTTTAATCTGTAACAAACATTACATAAACCTCAAATAGATGATCAACAAACGAGTTTTTACTATTTTTATCGGGTTTACAATGATTTTTAATCATTGCAGCGCCCAGAAAACGCCATTGAGGCTATGGTACAATAAGCCCGCCCTGCATTGGGAAGAAACGCTGCCCCTGGGAAATGGCAGGCTTGGTATGATGCCCGATGGCGGAGTAGACCAGGAAAATATTGTGCTCAATGATATAACCTTATGGTCCGGCGCGCCACAGGATGCCAATAACTACGAAGCATATAAATATTTACCCCAGATAAGGCGTTTATTAGCCGAAGGAAAAAATGATGAGGCGCAGGCGGTGGTTGATAAAAACTTCATATGCAAAGGCCCCGGCTCCGGCCGTGAACCGTTTGGCAGTTACCAGACATTGGGCAAACTCAGGATGCATTTTAGTTATCACAATGGTAATGCGGATAGTACTGTGTACAAAGATTACCACAGAGAACTTTCCTTGAATAACGCAACGGCGACTTGCAGCTATAAAGTGGGCGATGTAACCTACAAGCGCTCCTATTTTACCAGCTTCGGAGATGATTTGAGTATTATTAGGTTAACTGCTGATAAGGCCCACCAACTGAACCTGCAAATTGATATCAGCAGACCTGAAAGATCAGTAACCTCAGTAATTAACGGAGGCCTGGAGATGAGCGGCCAATTGATAAGCGGCACAACAGCTCCTGGCATGAAATACATGGCGAAGGTAAAGGCACAGTTGGAGGGTGGTAGTTTGGTAGTTAAGGGTAACTCCCTGGTTATTAAAGATGCAACGTCAGTTACTATATATGTTTCAGCTGGTACAGACTTTAGAAATACCTCATATCTCCAGCAGATCGATCAGCATTTAACCCGTGCTATGGCAAAAACTTATGTGGAGCAATTGCAGGAACATATCCGTAACTACCAAAAGTTATTTAACCGGCTGAGTTTAGTTATCGGCGATAGCAAAGCTGACAATGTGCCCACCGATAAGCGTTTGATTAACTTCTACAATGATCCAGATGCAGATACAGGTTTGCCCGTGTTGTTTTTCCAGTTTGGCCGTTATCTTTCAATTAGCAGTACGCGCGTCGGCTTGTTGCCACCAAACCTTCAGGGCCTTTGGGCAAACCAGGTGCATACACCCTGGAACGGCGACTATCACCTGGATGTAAATGTAGAGATGAACCATTGGCCGGTTGAGGTCACCAATCTATCGGAACTAAACCTACCGCTGGCGGAGTTGGTAAAAGGCATGGTAAAACCCGGTGAACGTACGGCAAAGGCTTATTACAATGCTGATGGCTGGGTAGCTCACGTGATAACGAACGTTTGGGGGTTTACCGAGCCGGGTGAGAGCGCGTCATGGGGGGTGACCAAAGTAGGATCTGGCTGGCTTTGCGATAACCTGTGGTCACACTATGCGTTTTCAGAAGACAAGAATTACCTGCGGGCAATATTTCCTATTTTAAAAGGCGCTGCCCAGTTTTATAGCAGTATGCTGATACGGGATCAGAAAACCGGCTGGCTGGTTACCTCGCCCTCTTCTTCTCCGGAAAATACTTTCTATCTGCCAAACGGGAAAACAGCAAGTATTTGCGAAGGACCCACCATTGACAACCAGATTATCCGGGAGCTTTTCAACAATGTGATTACCGCTTCCAAAATACTGGGAAAAGATAAAAATTTCCGGGATTCTTTACTGGCAAAACTCAGCCAGATACCTCCTGTAGGCCAGATAAGTAAGGATGGCCGAATCATGGAATGGTTGGAAGACTATAAGGAAACCGATATTCACCATCGCCACACTTCTCATCTGTATGGCTTATACCCGGCTTCGTTAATCACTCCTGAAGCTACGCCGGATTTAGCGGAAGCCGCCAAGAAAACACTCGATGTTCGCGGGGACGATGGACCCAGTTGGTCCATCGCTTACCGACAGCTTTTTTGGGCAAGGCTGCATGATGGTAACCGTGCCTATAAATTATTCAAACAGATTATGAAACCTACGCTAAGCACAGGGATTAATTATGGAGCAGGCGGTGGGATGTACCCCAACCTTTTATCCGCGGGCCCTCCCTTCCAGATCGATGGCAATTTTGGTGCAACAGCCGGGATTGCCGAAATGTTGATACAGAGCCATGCCGGTTTCATAGAGCTATTGCCAGCGATGCCAGATGCCTGGGCTGCTTCAGGTGAGGTAAAAGGGCTAAGGGCAAGGGGTAATTTTACCGTCAGCTTTAAATGGAAAAACGGAAAGGTTATTAGTTACCACGTTACAAACCCCGAAGCAAAGCGACTCAGGATAAAAGTGAATGGCGTACTGAAAGAAATCACAGCGGAAAAAGCTTAACGGGTATGATCATATTTTAGCTAAATATTAAGAGAACTTGAAAAACAGTAGTATATTTTACAAAGGTTGGCGTACAATCCTTTGCATCTCTGGCTTAATAATAACAGGTAGGGCCGGTGCTCAAACGGTCACTATACCAGTTGAAACAGCCGAAACAGCTATCGTATTACAAGTGGCACCAAATAAAGATGTGAACACAGTTTATTTAGGAAAGAAGTTAAGCAACCCGGATGAATATAGCAATGTTCCCGGGGACTACAAACAAAATGGCGATTATTCAGGCATGTATAATTCCGCTTATACACCGGCAGGATCAAGGAACCTGCTGGAACCAGCAATAGCGGTAACGCATGCCGACGGTAATAACTCGCTCGATTTAAAATATGTAAACCACTCGGTTACGAAGGTAAGCGATGATGTATCGCTGTTGTCGA
>JAMFRP010000002.1 GCA_026224775.1 Bacteroidota bacterium | reverse complement strand
TACAGCCCTTAATCAGTTCGTGTAACTCTTCGTCTCCCATATGGGTTATTACCTATTCCTTTTAAAACTTCTATCTATATAATTGCATCACGTTAATAAATAAATAAAGGTTGCCTGTTTGTTGCAACAAAATAGCAATATATTATAAATTACTTACTATCAATAAGTTAATTTATATAGAATGTCTGCTAATATTAAGCCATTAACACTCCTCTGTAGGGGAATTTACAAAAAATATTGATGCAGGCAACCCTTTGCCTGCATCCTGCGATATATTAATAAACATCCGGCTATTAAGGTCAAATAAATTATTAATATGGTTGCGGTTTCTATTGTCATAATTACCAGGGATCAGTCTGAAATACTTATCGAATGCCTTGATAAAGCTAAGCTTATCACTGATGATATTGTTATTATAGATAATGGCAATGTCAACAATCAGGATAATGTATATGCTGAGGGCTGTAGGGTTTTCAAGAAAAGTTGGGATGGCTATGGAGCCAACAAAAATAAAGGTTTATTAGCCGCTAAATATGATTGGGTATTAAGTATTGATGCGGATGAAGTACCTGATGATGAGTTAATCACAGCATTGCACCAGCTGGATTATATAAACCCGGAAGTTGCATATGATGTAAAGTTTCGCACATACTTTGGCGGTAAGATGATACGTTTCGGTAGTTGGGGAAAAGATCATCATATCCGGTTGTTTAACCGGAATATAGTGCGGTGGTTAGATACCACGGTGCATGAAACACTCGTGCTGCCGCCAAATGTGCAAGTAGAAAAAGTAAATGGGTATCTGCACCACTATTCTGTAAAGGATGCGGTTGAATATGATATAAAAAACGGTTTATACGCCAAGCTTAGCGCTATAAAATATTTCAACAGTGGTAAAAAAGCAGGATTTGTTAAACTATACATTTCCCCTGTTTTCGGCTTTTTGAAAAACTATATTTTTCATATGGGCTTTTTAGATGGCCGAGAAGGATGGCAAATAGCTAAAATTACGCTTAAAAATACCCGTCGCAAATATTATTTACTCAACCAAATGCAGAGCCTCAAACCTAAAAAGCATCTATATAAAGATAGCTTTGCCATAGAATATTAATATCTTCAAATCTTATCTCTTTTATAAATAATGAAAAGCAGACTGGTAAAAAATCTTTCAGCAAATGCCACTCAGCTTATTGTTAATCAGGTATTCGGTTTCGGGATATTTTATGTTTTGTCAATAGGGCTCGATAAATACAATTTCGGGCAAATTAACCTTGTGCTGGCTATCTTGTTAGCTGTGTTTAATATTCTTTCCTTTGGTATCGACCAGCTTATTATAAAAAAAATAGCTGCGGGAGCAGAGGTCTCATCTATCCTTTCTATTTATGTGCTGCATGTTTTACTTACAGGATTGGTGTTTTACGGAATAATATTTATTGGTTTTTATCTTTTTCAATCTACCAATTATACTTATAGTTTATTATTACTCATTGGCATTGGTAAACTGATGATCTATTTCTCCACTCCATTTAAACAGGCAGTTAATGGATTAGAAAGATTTAAGCTATTGGCATATATGTCTGTTGGCTCTAATATTGTTCGTTGTGCAGGGCTAATTATACTTTTTTTATTTCATCATTTAAGTTTATACACAGTTATCATTGTATTTATTAGTGGTGATTTTATAGAGTTGCTTTGTTGCATATTGCTTTTTAAAAGATCCATAAAAACAACATTGAGCTTTAAATGGAATGGGGATGGTTATTCAAATTTACTTCGCGAATCTCTGCCACAAACTGGTGTTGTTCTAATTACCTCGGCCCTTGCACGGTTCGATTGGATATTTATAGGGTTTATGGTTTCAGCAGTAAAGCTGGCTGAATATAGTTTTGCCTATAAAATATTTGAAATTGCCACGTTACCCCTTTTAGTAATAGCGCCCATACTTATCCCCCGGTTTACCAAACTGTTTCAGCAAACTGATTTTAGGGTAAATGATTTGAAATTATTGATAAGGATAGAGATGATCGTAGCTGCTTTGGTTGCTTTGATGCTGAATATTTGCTGGAGCCCTGTTATCGATAGCCTCACATCTGGCAAATATGGATTGATAAACGTGAAAACGATATTTATCTTATCCCTATGCATGCCGTTTTTATACATCAATAATTTTTTGTGGACTATCTTTTTTGCACAAGGGAGATTAAAAACTATTCTAATCTCATTCATTATTACTTTAATGGTAAACGTAGGATTTGATATTATACTCATCCCAATTTTTAAAAACGATGGAGCCGCATTTGCTTTTCTATTGGCATGTATGGTGCAAACTATTTACTATTTAAAAAAGAACACCATTGCAGGTCTATCCCATATTTGGATGCCATTGATTCTTTGTACCGCAAGCGCTTTAATAAGCGGATTTGCCGCTAAAATATTTTTCACCAATTGCTGGGTGGCATTACCGGCAGCTATAGTATTTTATATCATTCTGCTTTTTGCAAGTGCGCAGCTTAAGTTATCCGATCGTCGTTCATTTATCACTTTGTTTAATTAAATAAATAGCGGCTAAGTTTCCCGCAGCAGGCAACCCTTTCAAATTTTAGGTCGTAATCTCTTTTGTAACTAGTTTAATAAAAACTGGTTCACCAAACTGATTGATTGACAAAATGACTTTTAGCATTACTGGTTTTAATTTAAAAAAGCTACAAACTTATGTGGACTGGAAGCTCCTGCTATTCTTGTTGCTTTTTTTAAATGTAAAGCTGGCTGTGAAAATCCCCGCCATTTTTATCATCTATCTGCTACAGTTTAATTTTAAGTTCGGGTTTAGCTTAAGAAACTCACGATTACCGCTTTTTTACTTGCTGATTATCGCCATTGCATTCATCAATCTTATTATCAATAAAGATTACAATGGTTCCAATTACCTTATGGTTTTTGCCATTGGAATTTGCTTTTGGCTTTTATGCCTGCTGGCCGTTCATCAAATAAAGTTATCAGTCGAAAACAATAGCGTAAAGGTATTACACAACACTATCCTTGTTTTCTTTATAATAAATGCTATCGTTTCTCTTTCTACACTGGCTTATATTATGGTTGATGCACACTCCATTAACCCGTTCCGTTACCAGGGGCAGTATCAGAAATATTTTTTAGGCACAGGCGATTATATCAAAGGGATAACCTTTGATATATCTACAACTAATGCGGTTATTAATGCTTTTGGGGTAGTTTATTTTCTAACCCGAAAAATACCGCTCATGGTTTTAACCTGCATGATTGTATTGCTGTTAACGGCCAGCAATTTCATGAATATAACATTACTACTGGTTTTAGCCGGGTTATTCGCTTTTAAAACCAATCGCGATCAAAAAAGCCTGATCGTTATTTGTTGCATGTTCCTGATTGTTTTTTTGGCGAAGGTATCACCCCAAAACAATCAATACGTTCACGAAACTTTTAAAAATATCATCAATCCACCACACCCACCATTTAATACTGTCACACTAAATACAACTGATAGCTCAAAAGATCCCGACTTTACAAGAAGAAAATTTGCTAAGCAATACCTTGATAGTATTAAGGCCATCGCAAGTAAAAGCGGGATAAACAACCGTTCATTGGCGGCGCTGCCTGCAAACCTACCTAAAACAGGTGCAGGGCGGATTATTTTAATTGGTGCCGATATTAACACCCCGCCCTATCAAACACCAACAGATACGCCTGCAGAACAACGCAAATTGTTGGCTTTTATTAATCTTAATAAAGCTGAACTGCCTTTATCAGGTCAGGATTCTTTTAAAATGCATTTACCGGGCAAGGTAATTGGCTTTAAACAAACAGTAAGCTTTTTAAAAACTCATCCAACAAAAATATTTGCGGGTAGTGGTATGGGAAACTTCTCATCTAAACTTGCCTTCAAAGCTACCGGGCTTGATTTTAGCGGTGGTTTTCCGGCTAAATATACTTACATCAACCACAATTTCCTGGTTAACCACTTAGATGTATATCTGAACTTCTTCAGCAAAAGGAGGGAACTACATTCATTAACCAATAGCCCATTTTCTGTTTACGATCAGATTTTGGCCGAATACGGACTATTAGGGGTAGCCGCATTTGTGATATTTTATTTAGGATACTTCGTCAGGTATTTTAAAAGCCTAACCTATGGTATACCAATTTTAGTGTTGATGCTGGCTGTATTTTCTACGGATTACTGGTTTGAGCAACTATCAGTAGTTGTGCTTTTTGAACTGCTTTTACTGCTCAACATCAAAGAAGCCATTCACTTAAAACCATTGAGTTATGAACAGTAATAATCCACTGGTTACCGTTTTAATGCCTGCCTATAATGCAGAGAAATATATAGCTGAAGCGATCTCGTCAATATTAAAGCAGTCGTTTACCGATTTTGAATTACTTATAGTTAACGATGGATCAACAGATGGTACAGAAAGGGTTATCAATTCATTTAATGATAATCGTATCGTATTGGTTAATCAACCCAATAAAGGTGTCTCATCTGCCTTGAATCTGGGCTTAGTACATTCCCGTGCCCCATACATAGCCCGTTTTGATGCTGATGATATTTGCCATCCAGACCGGTTAAAAATTCAGTATGAATTTATTACAACATACCCGGAGTACAGCATCATAGGTTCAGCGGCTGATTATGTGGACGCTGCCGGTCATTACATTTTTACACATCATCCTGTAGCGCACCTTAACGAGGAGATCCATCAATTAAAGTACTCAGTTTGTCCTTTTATACACTCCAGTGTGATATACAAAAAGGATGTCATCGTAAAGAATGGTGGCTATAATGAACATGCTTATACTTACGAAGATCACTTTTTATGGGTGAACATATTGGCTAATGAAAAAGCCTGCAATCTTTCACAGGCATTGATTAAGGTTAGGCTCAACCCTGAATCCATCACAATAGATGAAAAATGGCATTCCAAAAAATTCCTCGACATTAAATACTCTACCCTGAAAAATCGCAGCATAACAGCAGCCGAAGGTAATGTGCTGCAACAGATTAGCGGTAAAAGTCATTCGCGCAAAGTAAAAGAAGGCGCTTACTATGCTCTGTGCAGTAAAAAATTCCTGCTCAATAATTACCAACCCGAAAAAGCACGGTTCAATGTGGCAAAAGCCATCAGTCTTAATCCGCTTCGTTTAGATAATTATCTCATATACACAGTGAGTTTTCTACCTGCCACATTTATTAACTGGCTACACAAAATAACAGGATAATGAGAGTAGCATTAATAACACGGTCGACATTATACACGGTTCGCGGTGGCGATACGGTACAGGTTGTGCAAACGGCCCAGCATCTTACCGAACTGGGGGTTGATGTAAATATATTACTATCAAACGAGCACATTGATTATGCAAAATACAACCTGCTGCATTTTTTCAATATAACCCGACCTGCGGATATCTTATATCATGGAAAAAAATCAGGAAAGCCGTATGTGGTATCTACCATATTGTGCAATTATAGCGAATACGACAAACACCATCGCAAAGGAATAGGCATGTTGTTTAGCTTTTTGCCTTCTGATAGCATTGAGTATTTAAAAACGATGGCAAGGTGGCTAATGGGCAAAGACCACCTATCCAGCATTAACTATATCTGGAAAGGCCAGCGAAAAAGTATCGTAGAGATACTAAATAAGGCTGCCATGATACTCCCAAACTCGAAATCGGAATATAAACGCGTAGGACAAGATTATTTAGAGAAGGTTAACAATATCATAGTGCCCAATGGTATTAACCCAAATGTGTTTAAGTGGGATCCATCAATCCTAAAAGATGAAAAGTTGGTGATTTGCGTGGCGAGGATTGAGGGTATCAAAAATCAAATAAACCTGATAAGGGCCTTAAATAACACCGACTATAGGTTATTAATAATAGGAACAGGATCACCAAATCAGGCCAACTATTATAACCAATGTAGAAGCATCGCGGCGGATAATGTGAGCTTCATAGATCATCTACCGCAGAATGAGTTGGTTTATTATTATCAGATGGCTAAAGTGCATGTATTGCCAAGCTGGTTTGAAACTACGGGCCTAAGTTCAATTGAAGCAGCTATTATGGGTTGCAACATTGTGATAACAGATAAAGGTGATACCAAAGAGTATTTTGAGGACTACGCCTATTACTGCGATCCTGCTGATCCAGGAAGTATATTAAATGCTATTAAAACAGCAAGCTTGGCACCCATTGACGATGCCCTTCGTCAAAAAATACTATCTAAATACACCTGGAAGCATTCGGCCTTACAAACATTAAAAGCATATCAATTAACAGCTATATTATGAAATTAAGAGTAGCAATTTTAGGGACACGTGGTATCCCAAATCATTATGGTGGTTTTGAACATATATCTGAATATGTTTCAGAAGGATTGGTAAAACGGGGGCATGCTGTTACGGTATATAATTCGCACAATCATCCATACAAAGAAAAATACTGGAATGGCGTTGAGATAAGGCATTGTTATGATCCCGAATATATAATGGGCGCTGCCGGGCAATTCGTTTACGACTTGAATTGCCTGCTTGATGCCCGAAAAAGAAAGTTTGATGTGGTTTTGATCATGGGTTATACCAGCAGTTCTGTTTGGGGAAAACTATACCCGCCAAACAGCACTATTATTACTAATATGGATGGATTGGAATGGAAAAGATCCAAGTATTCTCCATCAGTGCAAAAGTTTTTGAGGTATGCCGAAAAGCTGGCCGTAAAGCACAGCCAGTTTTACATATCAGATTCGATGGTGATCAAATCCTACCTCGCTGATAAATACAACGTAAACAGCAAATACATTCCTTATGGTGCCGATTTGTTTTCGGATGAAGAACGCGAGCAGGTTGATAGCAGCGAGGCTTTAAAAGAAGATTACTTTTTACTAATGGCCCGGATGGAGCCCGAGAATAATATCGAAACTATATTAGAGGGCTTTAACAACAGCAGCTCACACCGGAAATTTAAGGTTTTGGGTGATACAGGTAACCGTTTTGGAAAGTTCATCACGCACAAATTTAAAAATGATGAAAGGATAGAATTTAAAGGATCGATTTTTGACACCGGCAAAGTTCGTTCGTTACAAAATAACTCTTATCTGTATTTTCATGGGCATAGCGTTGGCGGCACCAATCCATCGTTACTGGAAGCCATGGCCAGTGAAGCGCTTATCGCCGCGCATAATAATCCCTTTAATAAATCAGTATTAAATTCCGATGCTTTCTACTTTTCTAACTCCAAAGAAGTACGAAACCTGGTTGAAACTGTACAGCGAAAAGATCTTGAAAAGCTGATGGTGAGTAACAATCTGCATAAAATTAAATACCAGTTTAACTGGGAAAATATAATTGACGAGTACGAGCAGTTTATTATGGAGAGCCATTGCAATTTAAACCATGAGCGGATTGTTCCAAATAAAGGATAGCCTGGCTAATAAGATAAGCTATTATCACTTAATGTTATTAATGGCCAGCCTGCCATTCGACAGGTTTTATAGCCATTTAATACTAATAAGTTATGGCATACACACGCTTATACATTTAAAACGAGGTACTATTGAACCTTTGTTTAAGTGGAGAACTATTGTGCTGCAATCGGTATTTTTCATAACAGTATTAAGTACCTTTTATAGCATTAACCGGTATGAAGGATTTAACGATTGGGGTAAACAGATAACTATTTTTCTATTCCCGGTATTCTTTTGCCTTAATCCGCTCGATGTTAAAAAATATCGCCCAAAATTGCTGTTATCATTCGCGCTGATTTGTACAATTACCGTTATTTATCTCTATGCCGATACATTGGTCACGATCAGGCATTATCAACTGCCTTTATCAGCCATGGTATCCGGTGCTTTTATTAACCACAATTTTGCTGAACCAATTGATATGCATGCTACATTTTTTTCGATGCAACTGGTTATTGCTTTGGTTTGTTTGATTAGTGTTTTGATAAAGGAAAAGAACCAGTATACCCGTGTATTCTATCTATTATGCACTCTCATACTAACGGCCGGTTTAATTCAGCTTTCATCAAAATCAGTTTTGATGGTATTTTTCATCATAATAAATATCGCGGTTCCCTACTTTGTTCTTCAGAGTGCACGGCGATGGAAATATGTGTTACGCTCTGCTTCATTATCTTTGGTGTTGATCTCGGGCGTATTATATTCAGGTGTTTTTCGGGAACGTATATTAAATGAGTTTAAAATCGACTTATCAAAAGCAACAACCAATGAAACCAGCGATGGTCGTTTAGCCAGGTGGCAAGTTGTTACCGGTTTAATAAGCAAGAAACCTGTAATTGGTTATGGATCGGGGGCAGAAACGGGATTGTTACAGGAAGCTTTTTATACACACAAACTTTACAATTCCTATTTAAACAGATTAAACGCCCACAATGAATATTTAAGTCTCTGGCTTAAATCCGGGATAATTGGTTTTTTAATATATACGACAACCTTGATATGGGGATTCAGAATATCTTTCAAACGAAAAGATTTGCTGTTTTTTACTTTCATTCTGCTCATTGCTATTGTATCTCTTTCGGAAAACGTGCTGGATGTTGATAAGGGTATTTTTTTCTATGCCTTCTTTTATTCGTTTTTCATTTTTTCAACGGTAGAGCCTTTTTACAGTAAATTAACTGCTATCAACCAACAACCTCACGGCATATTGGAACAGGCATAAGTTTGATATTGTAGCGTGTATAATAAAATACTGTTAGTTAGTAAGTTATCAATATAAATATTTCAATAAACGGGCAACCAAAACTATACCTGAGCCGTCATAGTTATAGATGGACGTAAACGGCCCTGATGACAAAATGCAAAATAGATTATACCCTTTAACACACACACACTTGTCGGAAATTAAGGAAAATATATTGGCAACGTTGGCGTATTTTGATATGTTTAACTATCCTTTGACGCGGGCCGAGGTATATTTATTTTTAGGGAATAAATTTAATTACGAGTCGTTTAATGATGCGTTAAAATGTTTGGTTGATAATAGTACAATTCACCAGTTCGATAAATTTTACACGCTATCGACAGATCATTATATTGCTGTAAGGCGACTTGAAGGAAACCAAAAAGCCGCGGAGTTGATCAAAGTTGCAGAGAAGGTTGGTAGTTTGTTGATCAAATTTCCCTATGTGCGTGGTATAGCTATTTCAGGTTCATTATCCAAGAATTTTGCAGATGCAGACTCCGATGTTGACCTGTTCATCATCACCGAGAAAAACAGGTTATGGATAGCACGTACCATCATGCATTGTTTTAAAAAGCTAACATTCCTGGTTAATAAAGAACACCTGTTTTGCATGAACTATTATATCGATATGCAGCAACTGGAAATACCCGAGAAGAACATTTACACCGCAATTGAAGTTGGTACATTAATACCTTTACAAGGCGATATTGTATTTGAGAAATTTTATGCCGCCAACATCTGGACCAGGGAATTTTTGCCCAATAAAAACATGCGTATTTCATCGGCCATGCCTGTAAAGAAAGCCTTTTTTAAAATGCTGTTCGAGGGTTTATTCAGCTTTTCGCCGGGGAATATGCTTGATAATATGCTGATGAAGATCACCACGAACAGATGGTTAAAGAAGACACTCCTGAAACAGTTAAACGATCATGGCAATGTTCTAAGCCTATTAACTGATAAACACTATGCTAAGCCCGATCCGAAGATTTTTCAGGGTAAGCTGCTTTCAAAATATGAATACAAAGTTTCGACCCTTTTAACTAAGTATGAAAGCAGTTTAGCGCATTAATCTATTTCTTTTGCAGGGAGATAATATAATAATCGCCAATATATTTCCACGGCCAGCGGGATTTCAGCTTGTTTTCTTTCTCCCTTAATATACGGTAAGTTATCGGATGCTTCTCTGCGAACCCTTCAATATATGATGGCGGGACAATAGTACACAACCCTTCGATACTTAACAGATCAAACTGATCTTTTAGCCGGTTTACAATAAATGATGGGTTATAATACCAGCACTTAAAGTATGTGCCTTCGATGTGTGCCTTGCTCCCGTTACTGCTAAAAAGCCTTCTGAAAGCGGTACGAAATTTCCCTTTAAATAGGAGCAGGAATTCCCAAAAGCAAAACTTAGGCAGTATCACCAAAGTAACCTTTCCGCCAGATACTAACAAATTGTTGAAAGAATCCAGCACTTTGCCCAATTCATTGGTACAGTTTAAACCAGCAAAATTGGAGAAGATATGATCAAACCTCCCTTTATTTTGAAGCTGTGACAGCATTGTATAGGAGCATAGTTCATTATTAACCCTATCCTCCAGGCCTTTCGCTACAACTTTTCGCTTTAACTCCTGCTGCATACCTATTGATATATCGGTGGCATGTACCCGATGGCCTTTCTCAGCAAAAAATATGGCATCTTCGCCAGTACCACTATTTAATTCCAGTATATAGCTATTCGGTACTAAATATCGCAGTACATGGCTGCGCACACGCTCTCTTTTATAACTTACAATAGTATTATTGGCATAAATCTCATCAAAAATTGATGATTGTGTGGTGAAGGCCGCTTCGGCAAGCTCTTCATTATTGGCTGCAATTTTCATTCTCACTATCCCTCCAGTTGCCTCAACTTGAAACCCTCTATAAATGTGGCCGGTGCATGGTAAAATACGGATAAAGCCTTTTTAAGGTTTTTGCCAGTAGTAAGCGCGGGGTTATGCATCAGTTTAACCAAAGCGTTTTTGGCGAGGTGCTTATGGTAGTTTTGATGCACATACCGGTGCAATTGTTTATAATATGATGGCTGGTAGGTGTTTTGAAACATCAGCGCCATTTCGTTGGAATCTGTCCAATTGGTTTTTTTCTGTAATTCGGCTTTCACTTTTTCATAAAATGAGGTACCAGGTAGTGGGTACGATACAGAAATACCTATTTCAAACGGTAACAGCTCATTGATCATATCAATGGTTAAACTAATATCATCTTTTAACTCACCGGGATAGCCGAACTGGATGAAAAAGGAGGGCTTCATTCCTGCCTCTTTCATTAGTCTGGTTGATTCGCGGATTTGTTGAACGCTAATACCTTTATCCATAGCATCTAATATTTTTTGCGAGCCGCTTTCGGCTCCTATCCAAACGTTTTCACACCCTGCTACAGCTAATGCCTTTACAGTATCTGCATCAATAAGCAGGTCGGCTCGGGATTGGATCTTAAACCGTATATTGATATTTTCCTGTTTGATGAGTTTTGCCAGTTCAATTATCCAACCCGGTTTCAAGCCAAAAATATCATCACAAAACCAGATATGATCTATGTTATATGTTTCTTTCAAAAGCTTAATTTCGGTAATTACATTTTCAGGGCTCCGTGAATTATATCGATTACCATAAATAGGTTTTGCACACCAGTTGCATTTGAACGGGCAACCGCGTGTGGTGCTCATATTTAAAGAGAAGTATCCCGCGCTTTTTAACCATGCTTGTTTGTATTGCTCCATATTAACCAAATCCCAGGCGGCTAATGGCAAGTTGTCAAGGTCTTTTAAAACAGGCCGACCCGGAGTTTTAATAATACTTCCGTTTTGCGTGTAAGCCAGTCCTTTTATTGTAGAAAAATCTGTTCCCTCGGTTTCAATGTAGTTGGTTAATTCTAATAGCGTATGTTCTGCTTCGCCTATTATTACGAAATCAGCGCCCTCTTTCAGGTATTCTTCATACCTATCTGTCGAATCCGAGCTGGATGCAATAACGGTACAGCCTTCAGCCTTTGCTATTTTACTCATGCTGAATGCAGCCTCGCGCATATTGGTAAGGCACATTTTAGTGAGATAGTTAAACCCGTCGTCATAAATCACAAAAAAATTAGGCCTGTTTTCTTCAATGGCAGGTGTAATTTCTTCGGGGTTAACCGCAAACATGGTATCAAACAAGGCTACCTTATAGTTATTATCGCGCATTAAAGCAGCAGCGTACAACGTGCCTAATGGCGGATATGGCTGCCCTAATTGCCATTGCTTAGGATCGTAGCGTAAAAAGTAAGAATGAGAAAAAAGAATGCTTTTCATACTATGCGATTTTTTGCAAAGGCGATAAATTTAACGAACAAACACATTTTACACAGGTTGCATTGGTACCCATATCTTTGCTTAGTGATTTCCTGAAGCTGATGGCCTTCTCGCTATTTAAAATACTGGCTAACGATGCATCCTTGATATTGCCTATCGTATCATGAAAAAAACAAGGCCTGACGCTGCCATCAGCCTCAATAACTGTTGATACCCAAGGTGCATTACATTTTTTAAATGGGAATGGATTCAGCTTATAAAAAGCTGCATAGTAATAATAGATCTGTCGTATTTTTTCAGCTGATTCAGCTATGAAGCCTGAGGTGAAATCACCGTGATTATCTATTATCCGGGTAATAGTTTCCATCAATTCAGGCAATTCATTTTTTGATATTAAGATCTCGTCCTGTTTGGGCTCTTCCCAAGCCATTTGGCGGTTAAAAGCGTGACTGCTTACATCTGCCGGCAAAAAGCTGATCTGATCGATACCCATTTTTTTTGCTTCGCTGATAATAGATTCCCAGTTCCTGAAATTTAATCGGTGAATCACTGTACGGGCCGTTATCCTATAATTGGGGTTTAGTGATTTGATATGCCCCACACCCTCTTTCAACTTTCTAAAAACTCCAGGCACATTGCGGATGGCATCATGCAAAGGCTCATCACCATCTAATGATACAATTACTTCATCTACCCATCTCAACAAATTTTCGGCATTCCTTTTTATGGTTAAGCCGGTGGTAAGCAACGTAACACTGATGCCCTCATCTTTCAATATCTCGCACAACTTAAAAAAGTTGGCATTTAGCAAAGCTTCGCCGCCAGACATGGCTACCTGTCGTGTCCCGAACGCTTTTAGTGAAGTCATTAAGGCTTCAATATCTTGTTCAGTCAGTTGCTTCAGGTTTTTGTTATCCTTCCATATATCACACATTACGCAGCGGCAGTTACAAGCACTGTGAGGCATTAATATCACTACGGGCAACGCAGATATGGTATGCGTTTGCAAGGTGCGGTATCGTTTAAAAATATCATATAAAGCTGGCACGGTCATGAGCTGTATTTTTTAAAAGCCTTGCGTTTCGGGCTGGCGGTATCTCCAGATTTTTTGCAGCAGTTTTATTTCATATGGGTAGTAATACAGGTCCACTTTGTAACGTAAGCTTGCTATCATTTTTATCGCTTTTCTTTTAAGCGTACTCATACGAATGTCGGTTACTGTAGGATATACACCGTTTAGTACCGTTTCAAAATTCCTGATCTTATCTATCATTTCAGCCGTTAACCATGGGGTTAACGGATTTTTCCTTAAGTCGAAACTTTCCCAGGCAGGGCTGATCCAATCCTCAAGCGTTTGCGGGAATTTAAAGCCACTGGCCAACACCTGCTTAAACATTTCCGACCCCTCTGTTGGCACTGGGCTATAGGTATAAATAATGATCTCCGTTTTTGGGTTTACGTGTTTCACTTTTTTGATGAAATCGATTTCAAAGTCGATACCTGCCTGTACCTTTTCAGGCGTTGGACCGGGCGTGCCTAACACAAATGAGTATTCAGGGATGATGTCGAATTTTTTCAACCGCTCAGCAAACTCGATGATCTGATTACCGGTTTGAGTACCGCCTTTATCCATCTGTGCCAAAACTTCGTTATTACCACTTTCGGCACCAAAAAATATAATTTTACAGCCCGCTTCGCGGATGGCGGCTAAGGATGAATCTTTAAACTTACTCATCGTATCGATCCTTGCCATTCCCCACCAGGTCATGTTTTCATCTTTGATCAACCTCGAAAATTCAACTGCCCTTTTCTCTGACACAAAGAAGTTATTATCGTGAAATTCTATGGCATCGGCACCCCATTTGTCTTTGATGTATTTTACATCTTCATACACCTTTTGTGCCGATTTACCCTTCCACCTTGCCTCATAAATAGGTACCACCGCGCAAAAAGAACAGGTGAACGGGCAACCAATACTGGAGTGATAAGCCAATGTTTTTTCGCCCAGGTAGGTTTTGCCTAAAAATTTAGGTATGGGGTAGAACTCGTTCAGTTTATCATAAGGCAATGGTGGTAAAGCATCCTGATCGAGCAGGTCTTCTTTACCATTGATGATGATCTTGCTATCGACGTTTTTATAGATGAGGTTTTTAATGAATTCGAAAGGCGTACCATTTTCCAATGCATCAATCAAATTCGGGAACGCATTATCGCCGGGGCCATTAATAATAAAATCAACATAACCGGAATATAAAACCGCGTTAGGCTGATTGGATGGAAAGTAACCACCCCATATCATTTTAGTATGGGGATATTTTTCTTTAATAGCTTTTGCAGCCAGTATAGCCTGCCTTAATTGCGGACCGGGCATTACCGTAAAACCAAGGTATTTATATTCGCCTGTACTTAAATAGCTTTCGATTTTTTTGATGGGATCTAATTCACAATTACCATCAATAATGGCCCAATCATATTTGCCATCAACTGATGCGGCTATATTTAAAATTGAATTAGGGATGCGATACTTGTTAATAGCGCTCTTGGGGTTAAACAATAATATTTTATTACTCATGGTTTGTTTACATCGTTATTAGCAAATGTCCCCGCAGTACCGGTGGATAAGATCCACCGATACGCCCTACATAGCGGGGACAACAGTTCACAATAATTTACTTAAGACTAAAACAATTACTACAATAGTTACGCCCTGCAAAATGCGATGGTTGCCTACCTGATTAAATAAAATTAATGGAGCAACCTTTATACTTTATGGAGCGTAATTCTTGATGAAGACGCTAATGATAGCTGGATTCTAAAATCATACAGATTTGATCAATACCATTAAAAATTATATCAGAAGACAAATTTTGCATACGACTATAGAGGATAAGGATGTGGTTGAAGCCTACGATATTTGGGCCGAAAACTATGACTTGCAGCCGGGTAACCTGATGCTCGATCTGGATGAAATATTGTTCGCTAAGCTATTAGCGAACTTAAACCTCGAAAACAAAGCCATTGCAGATATTGGCTGTGGGACAGGCAGGCATTGGGCTAAGATTTTTCAGCAAAATCCAGAAAGTTTAACAGGGTTTGATGTTTCACCGGGCATGCTAAAAAAGTTGAGTGATAAATTCCCCGAGGCAAAAACTTATGTGATAGCAGATAATAATTTTGAGGATATTGCTAATGATACTTATGATGCTATCCTGTCAACATTAACCGTAGCCCATATTGAGGGTATTGAAGACGCTCTGCAAACCTGGTGTAGGATAATTAAGAAACACGGAGATATGATTATCACAGATTTTCATCCGAATGCATTGGCATCGGGTGGTAAGCGAACGTTCAGGCATGGGAATAAACACATCGCGGTTCAGAATTTTGTGCATACTACGGATATTATAAAACAAATTATTTTGAAGGAGGGATTTACGGTAATAGCGCATCAGGAAATTAAAGTTGATGAAACCGTGAAGCATTATTATGAGCAGCAAAATGCATTACACGTTTATGAAAAATTTAAAGGCCAGTCCATTATTTACGGGATACATTTCAGGAGAGCTTAATGATCATAAATAATGTAAAACCGGTAAACAGTAATCAACCCATTAATATTAAAATTGATGATGGGAAAATAGCGGAGATATCATCTTCGCCTATTATTGCCGGAGATGGGGTTTTACATCTGGAATTCAATAACGCAATTATTTTCCCGGGATTGATCAACTCGCACGATCACCTAGATTTTAATTTATTCCCGCAGTTAGGTAGCCAGCTTTATAATAATTATACCGAGTGGGGCAAGTATATCCATGAAAGGTATAAACCAGAGATAGCGGAAGTATTAAAAATTCCTGTGGAATTACGTTCAAAATGGGGCATCTATAAAAACCTTTTATGTGGTGTTACCACGGTTATTAATCACGGGGAAAAACTTGGGACAGCCAATGATTTGATAAATGTATTTGAAGATACACATTGCATACATTCTGTCGGTTTTGAAAAGCGGTGGAAAATAAAACTAAACAACCCCTTTAAAAAGCATCTACCGGTGAATATACATGTAGGCGAAGGAGTTGACATGCAATCACAAAATGAGATCGGGCAACTGATTAAATGGAATATTTTAATTAGAAGACTTGTAGGTGTACACGCCGTCGCGATGACCGAAGCCCAGGCCGAAAGATTTGAGGCGGTAGTTTGGTGCCCGCAATCCAATTATTTTTTACTGAATAAAACAGCTCCGGTTGATCTGTTAAAAAATTATACTCAAATTTTGCTTGGTACCGATTCAACCCTAACCAGCGAATGGGATGTGTGGAAGCATTTGCAGTCGGCACGAAAAAGTCAATTGTTAAATGATAATGAGCTTTATAATGCTGTAACTTTAAACGCCGCCCAAACATGGCGATTAAACAACGGCGAAATAATGCAAGGTAAAGATGCTGATTTGGTTATAGCCAAATCAGCATCGAATAATGATGCCTTTTATGCAATCACCCCAACTGATTTATTGTTGGTTATTCATAGAGGAGAAATAAGACTATTTGATGAGAAACTATTGGAGCAGCTAGGCAATATAAAAGAGAATTTCAGTGAGATCTACATAAACGGGGTCTGCAAGTATGTGCAGGGAAACTTGCCAGGCCTGATGGCTGACATCAGGAAATATCACCCAAATGCCAATTTTCCTGAAAACATAACTATTGCTGATTGACCTATGGAAATATTAAATAAAACAGGTTCAAACTTAAGCAGGAAAGGCAAATATCTGTTAAGGGATATTGAGCATCAGATTGGCTTATATAATAATTTTTATAGTGAAGCATGTGGTAATCGCATCGTAATATATCACGGTATTTGCAAGGATGACCATACCCGCTTTAATCTTGTTTTTTTAACACAGAAAACGTTTGAACAACATTTAAAATTTTATAAAAAGCATTCTGCCGATATTGATACTTTTTGATATGAATAAACTAATCAGGAAAATATTTTTTAAGGGTGATAAAATAAAAACCTTTTTTATATCGAGGCTTAGACAAAGTCAGATACAGGAAAGCGTTTTTTTAAAGACAGGTGATTCCACCCTTGATATTAGCAAGCATCATGGTATGATCTGCCTTGATCCATTTTGTGTTGCAGTGTGGTTACCGGGTAGACAATTAGCTGCAATTGCTGATAAGGCAACAACTATTCAATTTAAAAAGGGTAGCAAACTGAATGCATCTATCAATGTATCGGTAATTGAAAAGATCGTTACGACAAACGGGGCTTTGATATTGTTTAAGATTGAGAAAGTTAAAAATTATCAGTTAAACCCTTTACATAGGTTAGTTTTCTTTGCTTATTTGTTAAGGTCGCCAAAAAATACTTATAACAGTCGAAAAGTAATTAATGCCCTATATTCTTACCCACGAAGTATCATCATTGTCTCCTACCTGGATGAGAACTATTGCAATATATTTCCGATGGATATACATAGCCATATTGAAGAAGAAGGCCTGTACATCTTAGGTTTAAGAACAACAAATATTACTTTAGACAAGATTTTAGCAGCAAAGAAGGTAGTAGTTTGCGATACAAATTCCGCCGACATTAACATTATTTATGATTTGGGCAAGCACTCCAGTACTTCGCCCACCCCAATAGAAAAGATGCCATTCAGTACCAAATCAAGTGAATTATTCGGATTTCCAGTTCCCGATTTTAGCGGATCATATAAAGAAATAGAAATCATTCAACATAGAAAAATGGGCTTCCATATGCTATTGGTTGGTAGGATAGCTAACGTTAAACAAATAAAACCAAACCCATCTTCTTTTTACCATATCAGCTTTTTGCAATTCCAAAACAGTAATTACAATAGCGTGGAGGCAGTATATTAACTTATAAATATGTTATACGTATTTGTCAATTACAATTATTCCCCGGATTTTACTTCGCCTGAAAGCTGGATCAAAAGAACAACGGGGTATACTGAGTTATTGGGGCAACTCAGTAAAAATAATGCGGTAATAAGCATTAAACAAATTAATTACGAAGGGATATACACCCATAACGGTGTACAGCATCATTTTGTGAATTTAAACAGGAAGAAGACTTTTTTTCCCGATCGATTAAATCGATATGTGCGTAGTTTAAATCCGGATATTGTTTTTGTACACGGTTTACATCAACCGTTACAAGTTATTCAATTAAGAGTACTGGTAAATAAAAAAGCAAAATTCATAGTGCAGCATCATGCCGAAAAGCCTTTTACCGGTATGAAAAAATATATTCAACGATTGGCTGATCCCTTGGTAGATGCATACCTGTTTGCCTCCAAATCGATGGGCTTAGATTGGGTAAACAAGGGTAATCTTGGATCGCCTCATAAAATTTATGAGGTGATGGAGGTATCATCACTTTTTTATCCCATTGACAAAGAAATTGCCAAATTACAAACCGGTGTTAATGGTAGCCATGCTTTTTTATGGGTAGGGCGATTGAATGAAAATAAAGACCCACTGAACGTTATAAAAGCATTTTTGAGATTTGCAGCTATTTGTCCGGAAGCTCGCCTTTATATGATCTATCAGACAGAAGAATTGCTTAATGAAATTAAACAATTACTAAATGCAAACCCGCATGGAAGCAAGATCGTATTAGTTGGCAAGATATTACATGATGACTTACTCTACTGGTTTAACAGTGCCGATTTCCTGCTCTCGGGATCGCATTATGAAGGCAGCGGCACTGCAGTTTGTGAAGCGATGGCATGTGGCTGTGTACCTGTTGTAACCAATATAGATTCTTTCAGGATGATAACTGATAATGGCAGATGTGGATTGTTATATGAAGTTGCAGATGAGAGTGCCTTATTAAATGCATTGGTGCAAACACAAGCTTCAAACATTGAGGAGAAGCAAAAGAACTGCCTTACTTATTTTAAATCAAACCTTTCTTTCGAGGCAATTGCAATCCGGATTCAGGAAATTGCGACCGGATTATAATCAAATAATTTCATAGCCGCTTTAGCGTTATCATGTATGGAGTAGGGGAATACTAACCGATGCTTCAAATCTCGATTTTGTAAAATAGCTCTTATAACTCGCACCATATCTTCTTTATTCTCAACTATATGCCAATTTTCAATATCGGCATCCATTGGTTTTACAAAACTCACCACCCGTGCCCCGGCATATAATGCCTCAAGGCAAACCGCGCCAAAACCTTCATAGTTTGATGTATGCAAAAATACCGTAGATTTTTGCATCAAGGTTAACACCTGTGCATGGGACTGCCTGCCTAATAATTTAATATTGTCATCTAAATCCATTAGATCAATCATTGTGCGCAAATGCATCATTTCAGGGCCATCGCCGCAAATGCAAGTTTTAATGTCTGGAAAATCCTCCTTTAGCAATTTTATTACTTCTATAAATATATCATACTGTTTAAGCCGGATAAAAGAACCCGCACCAATGATGTCAATATCTTTTTCAGGAATAACTTCTGCAAACAACGAGGTATCAATCCCAACAGGTATAATGTGCTGAGGAAGTATTCCATAATTTTTATGAAATTCGGTAGCAATAAAATCTGACAGTGCAATTAATGATTTTCCTTTAGGGCTGATCCTTTTTACATATTTATTTCCTGCTTTAGCATCCTGCCCTAATATCCAGCAATAGTGCCTTAAGTGATATTTTTCGGCAAACCAACTCCCGATAAAAGCACATTTACCCAACCAAAAACTCAACAGGCCAATTATATGGTATTCTTTATTTATTTTTTTCAATTCAGCCCATACTCTTACACCTATTATTTTGCGGTAAAGCCGTCCTTTACGCTCGCCTCCAAATGATATAACCTCTACTCCATTCCATTGATACCGTGCAGAAAAAAACGGATAGTGAAGGGTTAAAACGATAATATTTAATTGCGGATAATTTTCCTTCAAAACCCGTACAAATATCTGTTGTGGTGGTATACAGGTGCTGTCCGTTTCATCCCCGGGAAAGCCAGGTGTGAGAATAATCAGGGTATCGGGTTTATTAGTCATTTAACGAAATCAATTTATTACAAAATGACAAGCTGGATTTGTTATGCGTTATCATAATAATCATTTTACCTTTTTGCGCCAGCAGTTTAAGCTTAACTAGCAGTGATTTTTCTGCAACTTCGTCTAATTCGCTGAAGGGTTCATCCAATATCAACAGGTCAAAATCATGGTATAGTGCTCTAGCCAGCATCAACCGTTGTTTTTGGCCTCCGCTTATGTTTTTACCATTTTCGGTAATCATCTTGTCAATACCCTCGGGAGATTGCCCCAGCATGTCATCAACACCACAAAAAGAAATTACATTTTCCAATTTTGGATAATCATACGACCCCTCAGTAAGGGTTATATTTTTGAGTATAGAGTCGTTTATAAAAAAAGGGTGCTGTTTGCAGTAGGAAATGCGGTTCCAAAAAAGCTGACGATCAGAAGTATTTGTTTCGATACTATTGATAGAAATACTTCCACTATCTTGCTCCAAAAAACCCAATAATAAATTTACAATGGTTGTTTTCCCCAACCCAGATGGCCCGAAAATACCAACAAAGTCGCTTGGGCACAGGTTAAGAGAAAATCCACTTAATATCTGGTTGTGCCTGTACGAAAAATCAATCTTATCAAATTGTATTGAACTAATGGCGACAGCAGGTATGTTCACATCAGCCGCCCCCTCATTATCGCGCTGCAAATCGTTCAATGTAACTTCATAAGTTTTAATTTGACCCGTACTGTTTAATATTTTAACTATTCCTGGAATGATTTTGTAAGAAGCAGCCATAAACACTCCGATAGCTAACAAACCGACACCGTGATTACCCGCGAAATATTTATTAAGGGCTATCATGATCAAGAAACCTAATACAGCAAAAACTTCCATAAGCCGTGATGGCAGGCCCTGCAATGTTTGTTGTGTGGCTATATATTCGTTAAGTTGTTCTTGTTGGTGGTGGAATCTGTCGGTAAAAAAGTCATTCTTACCGTACATATTACTTTCAACATACCCCGAAAGCGATTCTTTTAAATATTGAAGTGTTAGCTGACTGGTTAGTTTTGAATTGGTTCTTACCTCTTTTAATTTTTTTTTAATGTAGTACCCTAATAAAACTACCGGAGGCATCAATAAAATGAATAAGGAAAGAAATAGCGAAGGGTGATAAAAGAGTATGCCAACTATGGTAAAAAATATCAATATACTTTGCGATATAATCTGCTGGATGTTGATAAGGATGTAGTTGCTAAATTCTATTGGTTGTTGGCTTATTTTGCGAATGTAAACAGACGAATCAATATTTATAAATTTGAAATAATCTTCTCTTAAATAATCAATCATATTTTGCCTTGACAAACGAGAGGCGATCTGATAAAAGAAAGAATTTTGAGATTGAGCAATGCGGTAACCTACCCAATTTTTTATCGCGTATAATCCGAAAAATATACTGATTAGCACTAGGGAGTTCTTATTGAATAATGATTGCTGCAGAATATTATTGACCGGAATTTGGTTTATTGAATAAAAATTAATTATTACTAACAACAAACCCAAAAAAGCTATATCTAGTACTCCAATCAACAAATCAAATATAATGCTTAGGCCAAACCTTACCTTTTCTTTATGGTCAAGAATACTTAATACTAATTGGATATTTTTCAAATTATTGGAAGTACGTTGATAAAACGTATGCTTATAAGCCTTACGACGGTATTTGAATATTGGTTGCCTGTTTTTTTATTGTGGTAGGTTTAAATAGAAATATAATTGATGCCGTAACATTTAAGCAGTAAGGCGAGCACTTCGGAATGCCCACATAGACAATTGTTCCCATGCAGTGTTCATTGATCAAGATTTTATTTTTAGAGGAAACCTTATCACAATCTCAGCCTGGTAGCCGCTTTGCAGCGTAAATACAGAATTTTACTTGGTGGTAGATAACCGGGGAATTATCATCGATATGTAAAATGAAAAGAAGTTTTTGGAAGGTATCTTACTTAGTGTTACTTTTACACTAAGTATTTGAAAAGTCTTCTCATAATTTAGGTTTATAATTGGTTAGTAAAGGCTCCTGCTCATCAGGAGCCTTACTTGTTTATAGGGGCAACCAATCATTTATTGTTTAATTATTTCAACTTTGTTTTCTAGCGATCCTGTAGATCATGATCAGGGCAATGACCGTGACTGTTATGGAAACGGCCGAAGCTTTGTAAACGCCGTGAAGGATCGCATAACCGTTTCCGGCAGCCATAGCGCCAAATACAGCAACGCCTATGGCCCCTGCGGTCTGGCGCGAAGTGGTCAGTATGGCCGAGGCAGTGCCTGAAAGCTTTTTATCGACACTAGCCAGGACACCATTGATCATAGCCGGTACAGCAAGGCCCATCCCGGTTGAAATGGTTAGGAATGGTAAAAATAGTTTCCAATAGGGGGTAGCCGCGCCGGCAATGAACAAGCCAGCGAAGCCTAGTGCGAAAATCCCTAATCCAAACAATATGGGCTTCCAGGTGCCGTAACGGGCAATGATGCGTGCGCTGGCTACGTTGGAAAGCACAAAGCCCGCAGTCAGCGGAATAAAGGCCAGACCCGCAACCAAGGATGTATAGTGCAGCACCTGTTGCAGATACAGACTTAATACAAAGATGCTTCCGTAATAGGCGCCATTCAACACCGCGCCCAGCATTAATAAAGCATTAAATGTGCCAGAGCTAAATAAGTACAGGGGTAATACCGGGCGAGATGCCTTTCTTTCGACCCATAAGAAAAACAGGAACATCAACAGGAAAAACATCAACCCCATGACCACCAGCGGATTGCTAAAGCCCAGTTTCGGCCCTTCAATAATGGCTGCGATCAGCGCTGTGATCCCCAATGTCCAGCTAAGCTGGCCTGCCCAGTCAAACTTCCCGCTTCCTGTGTTGACTTTTCCATCTCTCAATCTGAAACTCAGCAGGAACCCTGCCAGGCAGATGGGGATATTGATCAGGAAGATAAAGCGCCAGTTGGCCAGCTCGATCAGCAAGCCACCGATAGTAGGCCCTGCAGCCATCGCCGCGCTACCCGCTGCCGTCCATAGGCCCACGGCCCGCGCTCGAATTTCAGGCTGGTGTGCGAAATGCCCATTCAGCAGCGCCAGTGAACTGGGGATCATCATCGCCGCCCCCATGCCCTGGATGATCCTGGCCATAACCAGCGACACCCCATCTGGCGCAAAAGCGCAACCCGCAGAAGCCAGTCCAAAAATGACAATGCCCAACTGAAAGATGCGCCTGGAGCCCAGCCGGTCGCTAATACTACCTGCTGAAAGCATTAATACGGCGAAAGCCAGGGTATAGGCATCAACCACCCATTGCAGGGTGCTGATCCCCGCTCCAAAAGCGCTCCCGATCTGCGGCAAGGCCAGGTTAACAATGGACACATCCAACTGCGCGACCACAAAGGCCAGGCTTGTTGCCAAAACGACCCATTTGAAAGAAGGTGACTTCATCCGGCAAAGCTAATCATCGGATGGTATAGCCAAAAAAATAAATCGTAGCATCCGCAAACATAAAGCCTGCTGAACGCTTATGCAGGGGATGGTTATTATCCCAAATGTAAATCCTTAAGTGCTGAAATGCTGTTCAGCCCATTTAAAACCGGATCCGCATTGATATAATAACCTAGTTAAATTAAAACCAATAATCATGAGCAAAGACAAAGGCAGTAAGAACGTGAAAAAGGCCCCGGCAATCGATGGTAAAAAAAGCACATCTGATTACCAGAGTGGTAAGAAAACCGTTTCGAAAGACGACATTTCCGCGGGCAAAAAGAAATAATGTCCGCGGCCACTTCCTATTTTTATAAAGACTGAAAATCCTTAGTTTCGGATTTTTAATTTGAATTATGCTAACTGTAGAGAAAATCGGCGGGACTTCGATGAGCGCGCTGAAGGAAGTGATTGATAATATCATTTATTTTAACGGGCAGCTGCAGGGCAGGGTGTTCGTGGTTTCGGCTTTTTCGGGGATGACGAACCTGCTTTTGGAGAATAAGAAAACCAAAGCGCCAGGTGTTTATCACAAACTGGCGAATAACGAGGATTATCATGAGGCGCTAACCGACGTAGCTATCCAATTGAAATCATTGAATCAAACATTTGAAACGCTTGGGCTTGATGTAGCTAAAGCTGATGATTTTATTGACCGGCACATCGCCAAAGCGCTGACCTATCTGGAAAGCGCCACTACCATGCTAGCCTCGGGTTACCTCAATGAGGGTATCCTGCTCGCCGCGCGTGAAATATTAGCCTCGATCGGTGAAACGCATTCAGCCTATGTACTCAATCAAATTCTTCAAAGCAAAGGTATTAACGCTAAACTCATCGACCTGTCGGGCTTTGACGACCGCAGACCTTTAACCATTAGCGAACGTATTGCTGATGCTTTTGCAGTTATTGATCTGAGCAACTGCATCTGTATCACGACCGGCTATACCAAAGGCACAGAAGGTATCATGCGTGAATTTGACCGCGGTTATTCCGAAGTGACCTTCAGCAAGATCGCAGAGATACTAAAACCGCAGGAAGCCATTATCCATAAAGAATACCATTTATCGACAGCTGATCCCGGCCTGGTGGGTATAGAGAACGTGAAACCCGTGGGCAATACCAATTACGATATCGCTGACCAACTCGCCGACGTCGGTATGGAAGCCATTCATCCCAAAGCAGCCAAGCCATTGGAAATGGCTGGTATACATTTGCGTATCAAAAATACCTTTGAACCTGCACACCCCGGCACGCTGATCACCAAAGACTATATCAGCAAGATCAAAAGGGTAGAGGTCATCACCGGTACAGACCAGCAGTTGCTCATCGATATTTATGACCCGCTGATGACCGGTAATGTTGGCTCCGATCTTGCGATAATGGAATTGTTCTTTAAACATAGTGTTAGCTATACCTTTAAAGTCACCAGCGCCAATAGCATCAGCATTGTCATCTGGGAAAGCGACTTCAAACCTGAACTCATCACCGACCTCGAAAATCAATTCGAAAAAGTAAGCACCGAACCCGTCGCAATGGTCTGTCTCCTCGGCTCCAACATGGATCAACCCGGCCTCCTTGCCAATGCGGCCAAGGCCCTGGCTAAATACGATATCAACATCATCAGCGCCGGGGTCGCCAAAGGCAAGGTCAACGTCCAGTTCCTCATCGAACGTGCGCAATTCAAGACGGCCATTATTGCTTTGAATAAGGCGGTAGGGTAAGATTTTAGTATTATCAGAGAATAATGACAGATTTTTCCGGATCACAATAATTTCCGGTTTGTCTTGGTAATCGATCATTTTCCCTCAGTCGTAATAGAAACATCTATAAAAACATCGCAGAAAACAACAGATTTATTAACCTGAATTTTTGGAACTCATTCTATATTGCTCAGGGGAAGTGCCTATATATTTTTTAAATATCCTCGAAAAATAATATGGGTCTTCATAGCCTAGTTCGCTTGCTACCACTTTGATTTTTGACCCGTTGACATACAATAGCTGGCAGGCTCTTTGCATTTTTAACTGAATGAAGTAATCTATCGGCGGCATGCCAGTAGCTTTCTTGAAAAGGTTTGAAAAGTATGATACCGATAGCGTGTGCATTTGGGCCATGTCCTCAACGCTCAGTCTTTTACTCAGGTTATTACGCATATTAAGTATTGTTTGCGTAATAATATCTATCTGTTCATTACTATTAATATGGTGCTGAGGAAACAGAAATACCGCTATCAAATGATATAAGCAGAAGCTTGCATTACATAGGTTTTCAGTGCTGTAACCCATTTCAAGGGTTTGGTAGATATTGTGCCACGTTTCGATTGCCTTATCATTAAAGGGGATATGTATTGGTCCGTTAGTAATACTTAAGTTTAATGATTTATTTAACATGGTGATATTATCACCTGTATAATGTATCCAGTAAATAGTCCAGGGGTCTTCAATATCAGCCCAATAGCGCATATACTTATCGGTAACCGGCAATATGATAAACTGGTTAGCATGAACCTCATAGCGTTTATTGTCAACTATATAATGTCCTTTCCCTTGTACGCAATAAATTAAAATATTATCCTCACAACCTTTTCTCCGCTCGCGGTAATGGAATGCAGCTTTAGGAAAATAACCTATGTGAGTAACATACATAAAGTATAACTCAGGATTTTTTTCTTTGGCATCTTTTAACACCTTTAGCGGAATACTGATCAGTTTTTCTCCTGTAAAGCCATCGCGCCTTTTGAAACTGTTACTCATTAAATAATTATTAGGTTTATAATGGTATATTCCATTATAAAAGTTGCTTGGTTGTGTGATATGCTATTATATATAAAACATTTTGCAAAAACAACCAGTATTTATACTCATTGTAAGCTTTTCGTTTTTCGACAAAAATATCGTGACTTTGTCTGTTAAGTTGTATAATCCATCAAAATAAATGTTTCGGCTATTATAGGAGTTGTTTCGCAAAGCTATTTTTGATTTTTACGAATAACCAATGTAAACCTCAACCAGCTCTACCCAATGTAAAGCTTAGGGGTTAACTCTTTTTTAATTATAATAATTAGGGGATACACAACTATATAACATGTTATTAAGCAATAAAATAATCTTTTTAACCGGAGGTACCGAAGGTATTGGGTTTGAATGCGCCAAGCTATATCATAAGTCGGGCGCCAGGCTCAGTATTATATCGGATTCGACTGAAAGTATCGAAGAAGCTGCCGCTAAACTACCGGGCGATATCCTTTTTATCAGAGCTGACGTATCATCAGCCACTGACATAAAAAATGCAATTTCCGAAACTGTGAATAAATACGGACAGATAGATGTAATACATAATAATGCAGGCATAGCAAATCCGTCAAAAGCGGTACATGATACTTCCGAAGAAGAATGGGACAGGCTTTTTAATGTAAATGTAAAAGGTGTTTATAATACCGTACGATTTGGCATTGATGAATTGAAAAAATCTAAAGGAACAATTTTAAATACCACAAGCTTGGTAGGCGATATCGGCCAGGAAATTCATGCCGCTTACAGCGCAACTAAGGGCGCAATAAACGCACTCACCAAATCAATGGCGCTTGATTACGCTTACTATGGCATACGGGTAAATGCAGTTGCCCCTGCCGGTGTATGGACACCCATGCTGCATACCTGGAGCAAACAACAACCAGATCAGAAACAAGTTGAGAAATACCTGGATGAGATACATCCATTAGGCTATTGCCCCGAAGGAGATGTAGTGGCCGAAGCTTGTATATTTCTGATATCGGAATATGCCAGGTTTATCACAGGCTGCATACTGCCGGTTACAGGGGGCGCAGAGCTGGGTTATCGCAGGTTAATAAAGCAAACCGTATAAGAAAATATAAGTTAAAAATGATTAAGAGCGTTAAAGTTGATGATATGCGATATGCCCTTGATGGCAACGCAGGCAGCGATGCCATACACCGCGACCCGATATATTCTTATGCGGTTACCCGTTTAATAGATGATAGCGGCTTAACTGGGGTTGGTTTTGCCTTTACTTTAGGCGAGGGTAACGATTTGGTTTGCAAGGCCGCACAATATTATGCCGATAAACTTAAAGGCAGGGATATTGAAGATACCATGGCCAACTTTGGCAACTTATTTAAACAACTATCTAACGATCAGCAGTTTAGGTGGCTTGGGCCGCATAAGGGAGTGGTACATTTGGCCCTTGCCTCTGTAACTAATGCTTGTTACGATTTATGGGCTAAAAAGCGAGGCGTTCCGCTATGGAAGCTGTTGATAGATTTGTCGCCCGAACAAATTGTAGCTACGCTTGATCTTTCTTACCTGGAAGATGAGCTAACGCATAAGCAGGCATTAGAAATATTTAAAACTCAGCAACCAACTGCTGTTTTAAGGCAAAATATTTTGCAAAGCGGTTATCCTGGTTATGATACTTCGATAGGATGGTTTAACTATTCCGATGAAAAGGTGAGGGAAAACTGCAAAATAGCCATAGCTGAAGGCTTTACTGCTATGAAGTTAAAAGTTGGTTCGGAAGATCCGGAGCGGGACATCCGTCGTGCGCATATTGTACGCGAAGTAGCGGGTAATAATGTAAAAGTTATGCTTGATGCCAACCAGCAGTGGAATTTACCACAAGCAATTTCGATATGCAATAAACTAAAAAGTATCAACCCATACTGGATCGAGGAGCCAACTCACCCGGATGATGTGCTTGCCCATAAAACTTTAGCCGATGCTATCACACCGGTGAAACTTGCTTTAGGTGAGCACGTACCAAACAAGATCGTATTTAAAAACTATTTGCAAACCGGTGCAGCATCGTTTATACAGGTGGATGCTGTAAGGGTAGGCGGCGTAAGCGAGTTTATTACCGTTAGTTTATTATGCAAAAAATTCGGTATCCCGGTGGTGCCGCATGTGGGCGATATGGGGCAACTGCACCAACACTTAGTATTATTTAACCATATTGCTATGGGGCATGAAGCATTGTTTTTAGAGCATATCCCGCATCTGCAAAAACATTTTGTTCACCCGGTAAAAATCCATAATGGGGTTTATGAAACACCGCAGCAACCGGGTAGCAGTTGCGACCTGGTTGCCATAAATAATAATTAATATAATTGTTTTACCAACCTAAGTAAATGATAGATATTCCCGACCTTATTATCAGCGGCCTGTACATAGCTGCTATTTTTATCACAGGCTTATGGTCAGGTATCCGGCATCAGCGCAAAACCCGTGATAATAAAAATGTGGCCGGCGAATACTTTCTGGCCGGTAAAAAATTACGCTGGCCCATGATTGGTTTGGCACTATTTGCTACCAATATTTCCTGCGTTCATTTAGTAAGCCTTGCGCAAAGCGGTTTTGATACAGGATTGCTTAACGGCGATTTTGAATGGATGGCTGCATTTACACTGGTACTTTTAGCATTATTTTTCGCACCATTTTATATTAGGTCGGGCGTATCAACCTTACCTGATTTTCTCGAAAAAAGATACGATCGGGCAAGCAGGGATTGGTTGGCAATAGTGTCGGTAGTATCAGCTGTAATTATTCACATAGCATTTTCATTATTGGCTGGGGGTATTGTGTTACACACGTTATTCGGTGTCAATATGTACACCAGTGTTATTACCATCTCGGTAATCACTACAATCTACACCATTGTTGGTGGGTTAACTGCGGTAGTAGTTACCGAGTCGATACAAACGATTGTGCTTTTAGGGGGCGCTATTATCATGAGTTTTGCGGCTTACCATAAAATGGGCGGCTGGCAGCCAATGGTAAATATCCTGCAGCAAACGCATCAAATGAGTAAATTGTCCATGATGCGCCCGTCAGGCGATTCAAGCGGTATGCCCTGGTACGCGGTTTTTTTAGGTTATCCGGTGTTAGGCATTTGGTATTGGTGTGCCGATCAAACCATAGTACAACGTGTGCTTGGTGCCAGGGATGAAAATAATGCACGCGTAGGCCCGCTGTTTTGCGGCTTTATTAAAATATTACCGGTGTTTATTTTTGTTATGCCGGGTTTATTCGCCTATGCGCTTGCACAAAGTGGCCATCTGGATATATCAGCCCTGAAAAGTATGCAGGATGGCAAGGAGGTAACCAACAGTAAAGGCATTTACACTTTAATGATCACACAGCTTATACCACAAGGGTTAGTAGGCATATTAGTAGCTGCCTTGCTTTCAGGTTTAATGAGTCAGATATCAGGCGCGCTCAATTCCATTTCGACTATTGTTAGCTATGATCTTTATAAAAGATATAAACCCACAGCAAAAGATGAAAGTTTGGTTAGGGTTGGTAAGATAGCTGCAGGCATTTCATTAATTGTATCTCTGGCATTATTACCCTTGCTGAACAATTACGGGAGTATTTTTGATGGATTAAATGATATTATTGCCCACATAGCGCCGCCAATTACCTGTGTGTTTTTACTTGGTGTGTTTTGGAAGAAGGCCTCGGCTGTATCGGCAAAATATACTTTGTGGGTAGGCTCTGCAATAGGGGTAGTGGTATTTACCATAAGCAAAGTTCAGCCGGCATCAATTATTGGCAGCGTGCCATTTATGATGATGGCGTTTTACTTATTCTGCATTTGCTTTGTGATGCAGGTAACACTATCCTATCTGTTCCCAGTACAGCATACTCAGGAAAGTGCCCGCCTATATTGGAAATCGCCATGGGAGCCCTTGCAAGGAACTGGATGGCCTGGGTTGGCCAACTATAAATTTTTATCGATACTGCTATTGTTAATTATGGGAATACTTTTCTGGATATTTAGGTAACCGAAGAAAGCGTGTTAAATGCACAAGGTTGCCACACAGAAAACAATTTGCAATGTTTGATGGATATTATTGGGGGGAAAATCAGCCCTAATCCCCAAAGTATCCTGTGAAACAAGAGAAAATATGGATATTCCGGGAGGCTTGACCACATGATTCCGTGTTCCAAGTTCATGTATTTGTGTAAGATGTATCACTAAATTGCTTCTGCATGTAAGAGAATAGTATGATCTAAAGGTTCTGGAATGATGTTTTTGTAACCCTACGGCACAATTCTCGAATCTATTTATAGAAGATTTAAGGAGAATATCGGCATTTAAACATTCTATCCCGTGTGAAAGTCAATTTTGATGATAACCAGCTGGTTGTCAGTGTTATTTAAGCTGAAATGTTTTAAGTCTCCCAAAACATTAAAAAACGATTAAGAAAGACTATTTGTTGAGATATTATTAAAATACCCCCGAATAAAAGTTATATATGAAACGTATTTCATTTTTCTTAATATTTTATTATCAGGTCATTAGGTTTTTTAAGATAGTTTTTTCATTATATTTTCATTATATAAATTGTTAATGGTGTATGGTACTTATTACTTTGTACGAGCAAGGTATCACATACAAGCTTATTATAAACCAATTAATAATATACAGAACGAACAAGCGACCAAGGCAAGGCTGTAAGTTTTCATTTGAAATTGAAAATATTACAGTAGAGCAAACTCGTGGATTCCTGTGACGTTTTATAGTAAAAGAAGTTTGTTGATACAGCCATAGCCCATTAGCGTTTCTATATGATAAAAAAGTATTTTCTATTCTTGCAATTATTTTGTGTCTGTAGTTTTGTTTCCGCGCAAATTGCTACGCCAAGGCAATTGTTTCCCGGCTTGTTCGAGGCTGTACAGTTATCTAATATATTTCCGGACAGTAAAACCTTTGTAGATGCCAACCCGAACCGTAACCCGGATTTAATTGTAAAAGACTACAATGATCAAAAAGATAAACCCGGTTTTGATCTGAAACAATTTGTGAGTAATAATTTCGCAATTCCGGCACCACCAAGTAATTCGTTCAAAACAGATATTTCAGCGGGCATTCGCAAGCACATCGATACCTTGTGGCAGATATTATCGCGTAAGGGAGATACGGCACCAAAGTATTCGTCGTTGTTGCCATTACCTTATGATTTTATAATTCCTGGCGGCCGATTCCGTGAGATATATTATTGGGATTCCTATTTCACCATGCTTGGATTGCAAGAAAGCCATAAAACAGCATTAATTCAAGGCTTGATCAATAACTTTGCTTACCTAATAGACAAGTTCGGTTTTATACCCAACGGTACCCGCACCTATTATTTAACCCGCTCGCAACCGCCATTCTTCGCCATGATGGTGGAATTATTGGCTAAGGATGATGGCAACGTGGTGCTTACCAAATACCAACCCGAACTGATTAAAGAATATAAATTCTGGATGCGTGGTGCCGATAGTCTGCAAGTCGGGCAGGCGGCTTTCAATTCAGTTAAAATGCCCGGTGGCGAGATATTGAACCGATATTGGGATGAATCAAATCTGCCCCGCGAAGAATCCTTCAAAAAAGATGTAGATGCTGATAAATTAACTAAACAAGCACCCGGTGATTTCTACCGTAATATCCGCGCAGCGGCTGAATCAGGTTGGGATTTCAGTACCCGCTGGTTTGATGAAAGCGGTAAGCTGGAATCTATCCGTACAACAGATATTATACCAGTGGATTTGAATTGTTTGTTATATCATTTAGAGTTGACCATCGCTAAATCCTACCAATTACAAGGCAATAGCCGGGAGTATTTGCTATATCATAATAAAGCACTCGCACGCAAAAAAGCCATATTAAAATATTGTTGGAGCGAAAGCAAAGGCTGGTTTATGGATTACGATTGGAAACTTAAACACACAACATCAAACTTAACATTGGCCGGTGTGTTCCCGCTGGAGTTTGAGATTGCTACGCCGCAACAGGCTGATATGGAAACAGCCGTATTAAAAGCAAAGTTTTTAAAACCTGGCGGTCTGGTTACCACTATAAATCGTTCGGGTCAGCAATGGGATAGCCCCAATGCCTGGGCACCTTTGCAATACATGGCGATAAAAGGATTAAACAATTACCATAAGAAAGCTCTGGCCACTACCATTGCCCAACATTGGATGAAAACCAATGTTGATGTGTTTAACTCCACCGGTAAATTAATGGAAAAATATAACGTGGTTGATACCAATATAAAAGCCGGTGGTGGCGAATACCCTTTGCAGGATGGTTTCGGCTGGACGAACGGCGTATTACTTAATCTGCTTGATCATTATCAGCAACCTGCAGTCAACTTACACTTAACCCCATCAAATTAATTGCCTAGTCAATGAAAAAATCAGTACCCATTTTTATTATACTTTCCCTTATCTGTTGCAAAATGACCTTTGCCCAGGCCGTTCAGTCGCATACCGACACCATTAACCGTAAATGGTGGAAAGAAGCGGTGGTTTATCAAATTTATCCGCGCAGCTTTAAGGATAGTAACAATGATGGTATTGGCGATTTAAAGGGCATCATATCTAAACTCGACTATATAAAAAGCCTGGGTGTTACTGTAGTGTGGCTTAACCCAATTTACAGTTCACCTAATGATGATAACGGCTACGACATCAGTGATTACAGGAACATTATGGATGTTTTCGGCACCATGGCTGATTTTGATGCATTGCTTAAAGGCCTGCATGACAGGCATATCAAACTGGTGATGGATCTGGTAGTAAATCACTCGAGTGACGAGCATGAATGGTTTAAACAAAGCCGTAGTTCGCGCACAAACCCATATCGCGATTATTACCATTGGTGGCCTGCCGAAAAAGGTAAACCAACCCCACGTTATAGCTTTTTTGATGTAAACAGTGATGCCTGGAAATACGATTCATTAACCAATTCTTATTACCTGCACTATTTCTCGCGTAAACAACCCGATTTAAATTGGGAGAACCCAAAAGTGCGCACTGTGGTTGATGATATTATGAAGTTTTGGCTGGATAAAGGTATTGATGGTTTCCGTATGGATGCTTTTCAATATGTTGCTAAGGATACCACGTTTCCGGCGTTTCCTCCGGAATATGAAAAAAATATCAATAAATATTATGGTATGGGGCCTCACTTGCATGACTATATAAAATCAATGAATGCCAATGTATTCAGCAAATACGATATTATGACGGTTGCTGAAGGTGCCGGCAGTACCCTCGAAGATGCCCATAACCTGGTCGATGCAGATCGCCATGAACTGGATATGGCTTACCATTTTGAAGGTGTAGATATTACCAATAAACCCGGCGGTTATACATTGCTGGATTTGAAGCAGGTTTACACCAAATGGGACAACGCTTTTGAAGATAAAGGCTGGTTGGCAATCTTTATGGCCAATCATGATAATCCCCGGATGGTAAGCAATTTTGGGAACGATAATCCTGAATTTAGGAACTTGTCATCCAAAATGCTGACAACATTTCTAATGACCATGCGCGGCACGCCGTATTATTACAACGGTGATGAATTGGGAATGACCAATATAGGGTTTACGGATATTAAGGATTACCGCGATGTTGCAGCATTAAACGGGTATAAACATGTAGTTAATACCGGCGGCGATGTGCAACACTACATGCAAGAGCTAAGAGTAAGATCGCGCGATAACAGTCGAACTCCATTCCAATGGGATAGTTCAGAAAATGCAGGCTTTACCATGGGGTCGCCTTGGATAAAGGTTAACCCCAACTACACCACCATAAATGCTGCCGACGAAGATAAGAACCCGAATAGCTGTCTGAATTACTTCCGTAAGATAGTTTCCTTACGTAAGAATAACCTGGTATTGATTTACGGTAAGTATAATTTGGTAGATGCGGATAATCCCAATGTATATGCCTATACCCGCGAACTTGACGGTAAAAAAATGCTAGTGTTGTTAAACTTTACTGCCAAAGATGCAACCGTAACAAGCGGTATTGATTTATCAAAAGCAAAGGTTTTAATACAAAACTATAGCACGCCAATCAATCAAAACCATTTAAGGCCTTATGAGGCTATTGTTTATCAATTGAATTAATAACCAAATTATAGTACCATACCAAAATCTTATTATGAGAAAAAGATTATCCTGCTTGTTAACCGCCTTATTGCTGTGTTGCTTTTTGGTAAATAGCAGTAATGCGCAAACGCAGGTTGTAACCAATAATAACCGTAAATGGTGGAAAGAAGCCGTTGTTTACCAAATATATCCCCGCAGTTTTAAGGATAGTAATAACGATGGTATTGGCGATTTAAAAGGCATTATATCAAAATTGGATTATATTAAAAGCTTAGGTGTTGATGTGATATGGCTCAACCCGATGTACGGTTCACCAAACGCGGATAACGGTTACGATATTAGTGATTACCGTTCGGTAATGAAGGAATTCGGAACGATGGATGATTTTGATGCCCTATTAAAAGGACTACACGAAAGAGGGATTAAATTGGTGCTCGATCTGGTGGTTAATCATACCAGCGATGAGCACGAGTGGTTTAAACAAAGCCGCAGCTCACGCACAAACCCATACCGTGATTATTATCACTGGTGGCCTGCCGAAAAAGGTAAGCCGCCATTCAGGCCGGGAGCATTTGAGGTAGATGGCAGCGGCTGGAGATATGATTCGCTGACAAACGCTTACTACCTGCACTATTTCAGCTATAAACAACCGGACTTAAATTGGGAAAACCCTAAAGTAAGGCAAGAAGTTTACAGCTTGATGAGGTTTTGGCTGGATAAAGGTGTGGATGGCTTCCGTATGGATGTGATACCGTTTATTGCAAAGGATACAAGCTTCCCGGTTATCACTAAAAAGGATCTGAATGAAAACTACAATGGCGGCTGGGATCAGTACATGGCAAGCGGCCCGCATTTGCACGACTACTTAAAGGAGATGAACGTCCAGGTACTCAGTAAATATAACGTAATGAGTGTTGCCGAAGGAGCTGGCGTTACTGCTGCCACAGCACACAAATTTGTAGATGCCGACAGGCATGAGTTAAATATGCTGTACCACTTTGAGGGCGTGAACTTAGGTTATATACCCAACAGGTTTAAAAAGATGGACCCACACGGTTACAGTTTAATTAAGTTTAAACAGATATACTCCAAATGGGATAGCATTTTTGAATACAAAGGTTGGGGTACCATATACCTGGGCAACCATGACCAGCCACGCATGGTTACGCGTTGGGGTAATGATGCACCGGAATACCGTGAGCTATCATCCAAAATGCTGACCACATTTTTAATGACCATGCGTGCTACGCCGTACTATTATTTTGGTGATGAGCTGGGCATGAGTAACATTAAATTTGATAAGATTGAGGATTATCGTGATATCGAATCCATTAATATGTATAAACAGGTTAAAAACAATGGTGGCGATCTGAATGAATTTATAGAAGCTCAAAAAATATCGGCCCGCGATAACAGCCGTACACCTTTCCAATGGAATAGTTCTGAAAATGCCGGATTTACCACAGGTAAGCCATGGATAAAGGTTAACCCTAATTACACTAGCATTAACGTGGAGGCGGAAGAAAAGAATAGCAATTCGGTATTAAACTACTTTAAACGAATCATCAGGCTTAGAAAAAGCGACCTCACGTTCGTATATGGCAGATATGATCTGATCGACAAAGCTAATCCTGATATTTATGCTTATACCAGGACATTGAATCATCATAAATATCTGATTTTACTAAACTTCCACCAACATATTTCGACTGTGAATATTGGATTTAATGTAAAAGGAAGTAAACAAATGATCAATAATTATTCGGATGGATCATTAGCAATTGCCAGAAAACAAATTACACTAAAGCCCTACCAGGCTGTGGTACTTAAAATTCAATAGTATTAAAGATCAGATCATAAATAAACCGATGATCTTTATTGAAAATAAGGGTGTTACTCTAATGCGATCCACCTTTTATAAGGGTGGATTCGCTTTTTAATTCCTGTATGTAACTACCGCTGCCACGCGGATAGCCCCGATTAAAATTTCATCGCTCATGCAAATATAGCATCAGGGCGATTTGCCCCGTTTAGTTTCAATAATCCCGAAAATGCCATAAACTTGAGTGGTGTATTACTCGTTTCTGCAGCAGTATCGGTTTGTTCAATTAAAATCAAATTAGAATTGATCCTTAAATAGCAGATATTGACTATAACTATATTTTATAAAGTGTAGCTTTATAAACCAATCATTAAAAACCAATGTATGAGGAAACTTCTACTTGCACTGTTCCTGGTGTTTTACTGTTTTAATATTTTTGCTTCAACAAGAACAGATAGCCTTTTAGCTGTTCTAAAATCAGAAATTGCACACAGAAAGATATATGATGACCAAAAAGAGGCGGAGATAAATAAGCTCAGGACTTTACTATCCCACGTTGCCGCTACCGACATTCTTTCGCAATACAAGATAGACAGTAAATTATATGAAGAATACAAAGTTTACCAGTTTGATTCGGCATATGTTTATACACGTAAGTTGGAGAGTATAAGTCATTTATTAAATGATCCAGCGAAAATTAACGATACCAAAATTAAGTATGGTTTTATACTGCTTTCTGCGGGTATGTTTAATGAAAGCTTTAACTGTTTAAGCCAGGTAAATATCCATGTGGTAAATGATAGTACCAAAATTGAATATTACACTTTAAAAGCGAGGCTTTATTCAGATCTGGCCAATTATAACGCCAATAAATATTTTACACCGGGAGACAATGCTTTATCATTAAAATACATTGATTCCGCACTTAGGCTTTGTAAAAAAGATAGCTATGATCAATATGTAACCCGGAGCAATCAACAGATCACTTCGGGCGATATTTCTCAACCATCAATTTATTTGATCAAATTATTGAAGTATTATCCGCTCACTTATCATCAGCGGGCAATGGCTGCAACAGGTTTAAGTTTTTTTTATACCCGGCCCGAGCAAGCCGAGGAGCGTCGATACCTTTTAGAAGTTGCAGCTATTAATGATATTCGCTCATCTACCAAAGAAACACTGGCTGCCTTTAAACTTGGCGAACAGTTATATAAAGAGGGCAATGTTAACGACGCCTATCTGCTTATTGAGTATGCGTTGAGCGATGCGCAATATTATGGAGCACGCTTACGAGAAATAAAAATTGCAGCAGTATTGCCTACTGTAGCTGCAACCATTAACATCAATATGGAAAAAGAAAAGAGCCGATTGGTAATTTATCTTTTATTGATGCTGGTTGTAGTGCTGTTAATTGTAGCTATTTCATTTATTGTATTTATCCAGCTGAAAAAACTGAAGGTTAAAGAAAATATTATTAGGGACAAGAATGCCCTACTTGAGAAAACTAATGATAAGCTTTTAGAGGATGCCCATATTAAAGAAGAATACATTGGTTACTTTTTTAACCTGATATCAACCTACATTTTAAAGCTGGAGAAGATCAAACGTAATGTAGAAAAGAAGGTTTTTACCAAAAGGTACGAGGATTTGTTAATATCTATGAACGAGATCAATATCAAAAAGGAAAGAGACTCCTTATTTTATACCTTCGATCATGTGTTTATTAAAATATTCCCAAAATTCGTTATTCAGTTTAATTCGTTATTAAAAAAGGAGGACCAAATATGGCCCAAAGAGAATGAACTATTGACAACCGATTTAAGAATATTTGCGCTAATGCGATTGGGTATTAATGATAATGAAACCGTGGCCGCAATTTTGGAGTATTCTGTAAATACAATTTATGTTTACAAAATGCGTATAAAAGCCAAAGCTTTGGTACAGGGAGAAGAATTTGATAATCGTATAATGGATATAAAAGCAGTTGATATTTTAAATAAAGTGTAAACTCCATTATATTTCGTAACGTTTAATGATCTAATGCATCCATCAAGCCCAAAAGCATTCTTGAAAAATAAAAACAATATTGAAAGTATTAAATTAAGTTTATATTTTCCATAAGTGTTAGTTTTTTAAATGTCTGTTTGTTAGATATTTGCATTTTAAAATGACAATATTTTTTTAAATTTTTAATAAAAAAATATGTAATACCCCTTGCTACCTATTCCTTTGTACAAGGATCAACAAGCCAGCTACCAGAACATTGAATTTATTGTTTTAGTGATATTGATCCCATGCTTACGAGCTTATAAACCAAATAAAGAACTATCAATGACCTGACAACAAGTGTGCATTTGTTGCAAGCAGTTTGTCATTTAAAACCTGTGTGCCATTTTAGGTATGCGCCGGTTTGCCTGTATTTATATAAACCTATATCAAATTAACAAGGATGCTTAGATCACCGAAAAACAAGTACACACCACCTTAGAAATCTTAAATCACTTTAAGTAGTATGCCGGATTAGCCAGCAATTTTAAATCATTTTATTTACTGTTATTGAATTTATAATTCAATTTATTAAGCCAATTAAATCTCAAACCTAAAATTATGCAACTAAAATTTTTACTTAACGTAAGTTACTTTGCCATTTTATGTTTCTTCTTTACACTGCCAGCAATGGCTCAAAATAAAGTAGTTTCGGGTAAGGTTACCGATGCTAAAGATGGTTCTCCGCTTCCGGGAGTATCTGTTTTAGCAAAAGGAACAAATTTTGGAACAACCACCAATACAAATGGTACGTTTAAACTTTCAGTTCCTGAATCCACCACGATCCTGGTGGTATCCTATATTGGTTACAACACCCAGGAGATCACTGCTGCCAGCGGAGTGCCGGTTTCCATTAAGCTTGAAACCTCATCATCTAACCTGAATGAAGTTGTGGTGGTAAGTGTCGGTTATGGTACACAACGTAAAAAAGATCTTACCGGAGCCGTGGCAAACGTTTCGTCCAAAGATTTCAATCAGGGAAGTATAGTTGACCCGCTTGACCAAATCAAGGGTAAAGTTGCTGGCGTGGTGATCACTACAGGCGGCGGCGACCCTAACCAGGCTTCTTCTATCCGTTTAAGGGGCCAGACATCGGTTAGCGGCGATCAATCTCCTTTATTTGTTGTTGACGGTGTGCCGTTAGATAATGCCCAGGAGTTCCAAAATATCGCCCCTGGCGACATTGAATCCTATGATATATTAAAAGATGCGTCAGCTACTTCAATTTATGGTTCGCGCGGCGCCAACGGTGTAATTATTGTAACGACTAAAAAGGGTAAAGCCGGCAGAACGACTGTTGATTATAACGGCTATGTAAGTGTAGGAAACCAGAGCAAATACTATGACCTGTTAACTACGCCTGAATATCTTGCTACGCCGCAGGCAAAGGCAAACCCTCAAACCGGGCAAGGAGAATCAGACAACGTTAACACTAACTGGCAAAAGGCTATTAACCGTACAGCATTTACAAACAGTAATAACCTGGCCATATCCGGCGGTTCGGATGGTTTCAATTATAGGGCATCATTGAATTATCAGAATGAGCAAGGTGTCATCATTAATAGTGGTAAACAGCAATTAGGTGTACGGTTTAATGGCGAAGAAAAAGCGTTGAACAATAAACTGGATATTACATTAGGGATATCCAATGTTAATACAAACCGCACCCTCGTGAATTATTCGGATATAGGTTACGTGTTTAACGCATTGCCAACCATTCCTGTCAGGCTTTCAAATGGTTCGTTTAACGATTTCGGTGCCGGTTACCAGGCGTATAATCCTGTTGAATATTTAACAAATACTTACGATCGACACAATGAGTATCTAACAAATATAAATTCTACAATTAATTATACCATTGTTCCGGGGCTTATATTGGGTGCAACAGGTGCAACAAGCCGTAATAATGTGCAAACACACTTGTTTATTCCATCTTTCACAACGCAACAAAATCTCAGCCAGGCGTCTGATACGACAACTAATACAAATTCTTACAAAGGGGATATTCATCTGAATTATGATACCCATTTTGGTAAAAATTCCTTTAGCGCGACCCTTGTAGATGAATATAACGTTTTCTATACTGATTACTTTTTTGCATCGGCACAGGGCTTGCTTAATCCTTTAAGTCTGGATAATAACCTGGGCACCGGCTCATCACCTGTAGCTGTTCCAATAGGTTCATACAAGGATAAATACGAAATACAATCCTACCTTGCACGTATAAATTATAATTATGATAGTCGTTTTTATGCTACCGCCTCTATCAGAAGTGATATGTCGAGTAAGTTTAGCTCCGGTCATCAAACAGGATATTTCCCGGCGTTTGATTTAGCCTATCGATTAAAACGCGATTTGTTAAGCAACGTTGACTGGATAAATGATTTGAAAATAAGAGCCGGATTGGGCGAAACAGGTAATGCCAATGGTGTTGGGCCCTATACAAATTTAGCGCTGATTGGGCCGCCTACAGGTACCAATAATACTCAATATTACAACGGTGCCTCGGGTGGTTATTTGCCATTTGTTACACCTCTGCAAAACCCTAACCCTGATTTAAGCTGGGAAAAGAGGATAGGCCGTAATGTAGGGCTTGATTTCTCTTTATTTAATGATAGACTATCAGGTAATATGAACTATTACAATGATAAGACTACTGATCTGCTATTTGCCGTATCAGTGCCTCAACCACCTAATATATATCCTACAACTGAGGCGAATATTGGTTCGTTGACTAATAAAGGGTTTGAACTTCAACTTACCGGCCAGATATTAACAGGAGATGGCCTTAACTGGACAGCTTCCGGAAATATAAATTTCCTAAAAACCAGAATACAAAGTTTATCAGGTACGCTTGACGGGACAGCAATAAATACACCATTTATAAATGTTGGCTTGGCACAGGGGCAGGGCTTAAGTTCAAACCCAATAACCCGTTTTGTACCCGGATATGCGCCATATGTATTTTACCTTCCTCACTATACAGGTGTAAATGCACAGGGTGTTGAAGAGTTTGACGGAAAAACCGTTGCTGAGTGGGCATCAGAGACAGGTGGCGTGCCTCCAAGCCATTATATTGATCCAAGCCCCAAATTTAACTATGGACTAAGTAATAGTTTTAGTTACAAAAGCTGGAGTTTAAGCTTCTTTTTACGCGGAGTTTACGGACAAAAAATATTTAATAATACTTTGTTAGATTATGAAACTGTAACCCGTTTACCTGGAACCAACACCACTCAAACTGCCTTAACCAACGGCGTGACTAGCGGACCGGTAGCTTCAGACAGGTGGCTGGAAGGCGCATCTTACTTAAAGTTGGATAATGCTTCGTTAGGCTACACCTTTAGCCATATTAAAGGGTTTAATACTTTAAGGGTTTATGTTGCAACCAACAACTTATTTACAATTACCAAATATAGAGGGCTTGATCCTGAAGTGAATGTTGCTTCGTCAACTAGTCCTAATCAAAATTATATCGATGCCGACTACGGAGGTTATGCATATTATCCTCCGGTTAGGTCATTTACATTTGGTACTAATGTTTCATTCAAGTAATAGTAACAGTTAAATTTTAAATAGATGAAGACTAAAAAAATATTGAGCCTGCTTGGATTACTCATAACCAGCAGTGCGCTTATCCAATCGTGCAAAAAGCTTCCACAGGATACTTACAGTTCTGGCCTTTCCGCTACTTATTCCACTTCACCTGCACAAATAAACGCAGTAGTAGAGTCGGCTTACGCCGCCTTAACGCCATTACAAACAGAAAGCGTGTTCCAATTAAATGAGGTTACGACCGATGAAATGATCATTCCTACTCGCGGCAACAACTGGTATGATGGCGGTGAACACCAGGAGTTATGGTTACATGCTGTTGATGAGTTGAACGGAAATGATGTTGGAGGTTGGACGGACCTTACAAATTGTATAACCAAAGCTAATTTTGTTATAGATTTTTTGACCAACTTGTCAAACAAACCGGCAAACAATGCAGCAGTTATAGCAGAAATTAATGTTTTAAGGGATTACAGCATATTTTTAATGATGGATTTGTATGGTAATATCCCTTTGATAACTACTTATGGCGGATCGCCGAATTTAGCTCCGCAAAATCAGGCTGCCATTTACAAATACCTGGTAGCTAATTTACAGGCTAATATTCCTTTATTATCCGCAGAGAACGGTATAACTACTCCAGCTAACTATGGGCGTTTTAATCAATGGGGAGGGTATATGCTATTGGCCAAGTTATACTTAAATGCACAGGTATATACTGGTACAGCTGATTGGGCTAATGCTAAAAAATATGCAGACATGGTGATTGCTTCCGGTCAATATAATTTACAGCCAAATTTCTTCGATAATTTTACTTATACCAATAAAAGTTCAACTGAAAACATTTTTGTTATTCCATTCAACTTTCCTTCAATACCGGGCAATGTGATCGAAATGTATACGCTTAACTATAATAATCAGTTAACTTATAACCTAACCGGCCAGCCTTATAATGGTTTTTGTGCACCAACTGCTTTTTACGATTCATTTGATGCAGCTGATAAACGTAACAAAATGTGGGCAATTGGCCAACAATATACTGCGGCAGGTGCACCTATAGCGGGTGCTGTATTTAGCAAGTATGTACTTCAGTTAAGTAATCCTGCCGATAGCTTTGTTTATGCAGGGGCACGCAGTCTCAAATACCAACCGCAACCAGGTACCGGCAGCGCGGGTACCAGTAATGATGGTGTACGATTCCGCCTTGCAGATGCTTACATGATGTCGGCCGAAGCTGCTTTGGAGATGGGGGATGGGGCAACTGCTGTAACCAACGTGAATTTAATAAGGGCAAGGGCTGGACTACCGCCTGTTACAACTATAACACTTGATCAATTGTTGATGGAACGTGGACATGAGTTTGCGTGGGAAGGTTGGAGAAGGAATGACCTGATCAGGTTTGAAAAAGCAACCGGAACGCCTTATTATACTGGTGCGCGTGTACCAAATAAAAGCGCTGATGCTGATCAGCATACATTTTTATTCCCTATACCAAGTATACAAATAGCTACTAACCCTTTGTTAAAGCAAAACCCAGGGTATTAAGAATTGCACTTTTTATTGATCTGTCAATAATGGAACGGCTTTTTAACTGTTCCATTATTGTTTAATGATCTTTATAACTATAAATTTAATTAGTTTCGGATTTTACCGGGGATTACCTTTTTGTATGAAAAGAATATTGACTATCGTTTTATTGTTGTTTATAACAATCATTATCATTGGTTTAATTCCTTTTAACAAACAGGTTGCTGTAAAAATTAATGCTTCATATTTTAATTGTTACCAACAATTGGGTAAAGCTAAAAGCTGGGAAAAATGGAACCCCGATATAAGCAACGCCGTTAGTAGTGATTCTCTTTTATGCAAAGTGAATAATACTTCAAAAGGCTTTAAACTTAGTATACCCAATGGATCTTTTGATGTGAGGATGCAATACAGCGGCAATATTTTGGTAAAGAGGGTTATAAATGGCAATGATTTTAATTATAGCTATATAATTATTCCAGGTGCTAACGTGTTAACTACTAGTGTAATAGCTACGTTTAAAAGTAACGTTATAAAACATTTTATACAGGCATTAGAAAAGGATGATTTAAGAAAGACTGCAATATTTGATTTTAAGAAATATACGGAAGATACAAAGTCATTTTATGGCTATGTTATAACATCTGCTTTTTTAAAGGAAAGAAAAGTTATAGTAAACAGAAAAACCGTTTTTAAAAAACAAATTTATATCGAAACTTCTGTTATGCAAAACCAGTTACACAATTATATTTTATCGAAGCAATTAATACAGGCAGGCCAGGTTATGGTACAATACATTCCCAAAGCCGGAGACTCAATACAAGTAACGATAGGCATTCCTGTTAACAAGAAGATTACAACCGATGGGGAGTTTTTGTACATGCAAATACCTCCTACAAAAGTATTGCTAACAGATTTTAAAGGTAAATACAGCGAAAAACAAAAGGCCTTTGCCGCAATGGGCAGATACATCCAGGATAGATACCTTTATGCAATGTCTTCTCCTGATGAGGTGTTTATAAGTAACTTACCTGTAAGTGATGATAGCGAGGTTGAATTTCGCTTAATGTATCCCATTTTATAATGATCAGTAAATTACAAAATAATTGATAGTGAATAAATTAAAATTAGGATTGCTTGGCCTATTATTTTGCTGCGCAACTAACTTACACGCCCAGGATCAATGGATAATAAAAGCTGATAAAATTGATCCTGCGAATTATTATGGGGTCACCGTAGCTAACGGGATGATTGGCGTTGTGTCATCGCCCGAACCATTTAAGGTAAAAAATGTGGTGCTTGCAGGTGCTTATGATTTATATGGACGGGGGAGGGTAAGTAATTTCCTGAACAGCTTTAACCTGCTTAATATGTACCTTGAAATAAATGGTACACGCATCAGCTCGGCAAACATCAGCAATTTCAAGCAGCAGCTGGATATGCAACATGCGGCTTTCACCACCACCTTTGATTATGGCAACGAGGCAACGATAAAATACACATACTATTCCTTGCGTCAGTTACCCTTTACGGTGTTGATGGATGTTGAAATCACTGCGAAAAGACCAATAAACGTAACCTCGGCAAGCATTTTGGAAGCGCCGGATGATTTAAAAGAAGTTGAGAATTATTATAACGAGATAGACAGGCCGCACGTAACGCTGAGCCTGCTCACCTCGACAGCCCAAAGCCCGACCAGCAAATTGCAACTATGTGCTTCCAATACTTTTTTATTTAGCGAACCGCATGGTGCCGAGCCGCGTATTATCCACGAAATGTGGGATAGCAATATGCACCTGATGAAGTTTAGCAAAATCATTGCTACCGGGCAAACCTACCGCTATGGTGTTGTTGGTTCGTCTATTACTTCAGCCCATGATGCCGACCCGTTAAACCAGGCTGAACGTTTAACCATATTCGCCAAGTTAGAAGGAATAGATCGTTTGATCAAAAATCACAATAAGGCCTGGGATACCCTTTGGCGTAGTGATATTAAAATTGAAGGCGATCCGCAGGCGCAGCAGGATGTTCACAGCATGTTGTACCACTTATACTCATTTTCCCGTGCAGGTACCGCCTTATCGCCATCGCCAATGGGACTATCTGGCTTGGGTTATAACGGTCATGTATTTTGGGATGCCGATTTGTGGATGTTTCCTGCATTATTGGTTTTACATCCGGAGATTGCAAAATCATTAATGGAATACCGCTTTCAGCGCCTGGATGCAGCCAAACAAAACGCTTTTACCCGTGGCTATAAAGGTGCCATGTACCCATGGGAAAGTGCCGAGAAAGGTGTGGAAGAAACGCCGGTTTGGGCATTAAGCGGGCCTTTTGAACACCATATTACAGCTGATGTAGCACTTGCGGCATGGAGCTACTATTGCGTGACACAGGACAAGCAATGGCTGCTTGAGAAAGGCTGGCCGATTCTATCCGCAACGGCAGATTTTTGGGCTAGCAGGGTTGAGCGCAACGGTGCGGGCCATTATGATATTAAAGACGTGGTAGCCGCTGATGAATGGGCGGAGAATATTGATAACGATGCTTTTACCAATGCGGCAGCCATAGAAAATTTGAATGATGCTATTGCGGCAGCTAAATTACTTGGTGTTAAACCTGATGCCGAATGGGAACTGGTTGCGCAAAATATCCCGCTATCAAAATTGCCAAACGGTGTTACCAGGGAATTTGACAGTTATAATGGCGAAGGTATCAAACAAGCCGACGTAAACCTCCTGGCATATCCACTACACACCATAACCGATGATGCACAGGTTAAAAAAGACCTGGAGTATTACGACACCCGCATACCTAACGCTGGTACGCCTGCCATGACACAGGGGATTTTTGCTTTACTATACGCCCGTTTGGGTGATGGCGATAAAGCTTATCATTTCTTTAATGATGCTTATCAGCCAAATTTAAATCCTCCGTTCAGAGTTATTGCTGAAACTAAGGGTGGTACAAATCCCTATTTTGCTACGGGGGCAGGTGGCATCATTCAAAGCTTATTAATGGGTTTTGGTGGTTTGGATATTACTCCAGAAGGCATAAAACAAGTAAAAAGCAAATTACCCGCGCAATGGAAATCATTAATCATAACTGGCGTTGGGCTAGACAAAAAGACCTATATTCTCAAATAACTAATAAATCATATTTTACGAAATGAAGTTTACTTTTTTGCTATTACTTTCCATCGCTTAGAATTCATAGCCGGGTTTTAAAGTGAGAATCTAAAATGGCGGCACGGAGTCAGCGTTATTGGTTTCTACACTCGGAGCATTCGCCTGTAAACATTTTGTCTCTTGTAATGGTTTTTATTAAAATTACTATAATGTCTATAGATATTATAGTAATCTTGTAAAAAGATATTTTACAAAAAAATAAATGCATATTTAGAAGCACACCCCAATTATCTTCCTGGTAACTGGGCCCAACCTTAGCATTGATTTTGTATTAAATTAATATTATATTCGTATTTAACAAAGCAATGCCACTGCTGACCAAACTCACCGATGAAGAATTATTGTCTCTGCTAAAGCAGAGAGATATGGCTGCTTTTACTGAAATTTATAATCGTTATTGGAAATTGTTGTTTAATGCCGCCTACCACGCCAGCAATAATCGGGAAGAAAGCCTGGATATTTGCCAGACCCTCTTTATTTGGTTGTGGGAAAATAGTCATGTAATCGTATTGAAAACTACACTTAAAGGCTATTTATATACTGCGGTGAAATACAAGGTAGCCAATATGATCCGTAATGGAAAAATACGGGAATGCCTTATTGATGATTTAGAAGCGATTGATCCCCGTCGGTACAAAGAAAATGAGTTAGAACTCAAAGAATTGAAAAACTTCATTTCCCGGCTAATCGATGAATTACCCGAACGGTGCCGGGAGGTTTTCCTGCTGAGCCGAGATGAACAGTTTAGCCATAAGGAAATCGCGGATCAATTAGGCATCGCTGAAAAAACCGTTGACGAGCAAATTTCCAGAGCACTTAAAAGATTAAGATTACCACTTGGAAAATTAGCATCCATATTTCTTCTCTTTTAGTCCACAAATAAAAAAATTACCTATTGATTAACAATAAGTTAACAAATAGTTTAATTTCCTTGTAGGTGTTCAGGTCTATTTATGTGCTATGTCTTATATACGTATACGCAATAACAGCACGTGAGTAAACAAATTTTAAATAACTTAATCGACAAAGTAAATCAGGGTATTGCTACGGAAGAGGAATTGATGGCTTATAATGCTTATCTCAACCAGCTTACAGGTGCAGATAAAGATTTAAATTATCATGAACTGCAATCAGCAGACAATCTGAAAGCGGAATTGTTAAAAAGAATAGAGAGCCGGATCGATTTTACAAAGAGCCATAAGCTGGCGGTTTGGTGCCGCATTGCGATGGCAGCCTCCGTGTTGGTGTTTTTATCCATTGGTAGCTATTACCTATTTTACAAACAACCAGTACAACAAACAGCTCAAACCAAGAAGCAAGATTTGGCCCCAGGTGGTAACAAGGCGACTTTAACATTGGCCAATGGACAGCAAATCTCTTTAAATGATGCCCATAATGGCACTATCGCTAATCAGTTAAATATTAGTATCACAAAAACTAAAGATGGCAGAGTGATTTACAATCCTGATCAGTTTATTGACAAAGAAGTTGTTTATAATACGATCACTACACCTCGGGGTGGTGAAATCTCAGTAAGATTGGCCGACGGAACAATTGCATATCTGGATGCTGCATCCTCTATGCGTTACCCAGTTAATTTTATGGGCAATAAACGAAAAGTAGAAATTACAGGGCAGGTTTATTTCGAAGTGGTGCATAATGCAACAAAGCCTTTTAGTGTAACTGTTAAAGGTGCATCTATTGATGATATAGGCACGCACTTTAATATCAATGCTTATGATGATGAGCCAGCCATTAAAACAACTTTATTAGAAGGAAGCGTCAAAGTTGGAAAAGGCAATTCGGTTGTTTTACTTAAACCAGGTCAAGCAGCAGTTTTAAGCATAAATGCTAATAAAATTCAAGTAGAACAGGCTAATTTAGAAAAGACGATGGCTTGGAAAAATGGAGTGATGGTTTTTGACGGGGATAATATTGTGCCAATTATGCGTGAAATTTCTCGCTGGTACAATGCTGATATAGTTTATCAAACTTCAACTGAACATAAAATTTTTGTTGGTTCGGTTTCCCGTTTTAAAAATGTCTCAGAGGTATTAAAAACATTGGAATTAACTGGGACGGTACATTTCAAAATTGAGGGAAGGAGGATTATCGTTATGGATTGATTTTACTTGTCACAATGAGGTATCCGTCAAAAAGGAACCAGTATCCCGACGACAATCAGGACACTGGTTATAAATCCGGCTGTAACCGGAAAATGCCTGGGTTATCCATTGAATAATATGCGACTAACAAATTTCACAACTCAAAACCCAAACATTCAAATGTATGAAATTTTACACTTCATTCTTTGATAAGCAATTCGCTTATCCATTAAAAAAAACACTGCGTATAATGAAATTAACTTTCGTTCTCCTATTCGCAGCACTAATGCAGGTTTACGCTGTTTCTAAGGCGCAGAATGTGACACTTTCTGAAAATAATGTGTCGCTTGATAAGGTGTTCAAAGATATTAAACAACAAACAGGCATTAATTTTTTATATAACCCTGAAATGTTGGCACTAGCTAAACCGGTGACAATTGCAGTGAAAAACAAACCGCTTTCTGAAGTATTAGATGTATGCTTCCAGGATCAACCTGTTACATATACACTGTATCAGAACAATATTATAGTTAAAGCTAAGCCCCCTACCAACTCTGATAAAATAACAGCACTCTCCAACAACGCCAATATTGATGTTCACGGAACAGTTGTTGATGAAATTGGAAAACCGTTGCCGGGGGCGACCATTGTTGTAAAAGGTACACATCATTCTACTACCACAGACGCAATGGGATTTTTTACCTTGAAAAATATAAATCCTCCAGCTACATTAGTCGTATCCTTTATTGGTTATAATCCATCGGAGGTTACTGTTTCAGCTGATGGAAATCCGGTTTTAAAAGTTCAGCTTACTCCCAGTAAACAAGAGTTAAGCGAAGTAACCATTTTGGGTACTTATGGTAACAATAAGAAAGTTGACAATATTTTGGGGACTAACACTATTGTTTCCGGCGATCAAACCCAGGATAAACCCAATGCATCGGTGCTGGACGCTCTCCAGGGCAGAGTACCGGGCTTGAGCATCTTATCAGGCAACGGCGAGCCTGGTTCGTTACCCTCAGTCCGCCTGCAAGGTTTAGGGTCTTTGGTGTCGGGTACAGATCCGCTATATATTTTAGACGGTATTGAAGTGAGCTCATCCACTATATTAACAATAAACCCTGATGATATTAAAGAAACCAACGTTTTAAGAGATGCGGCATCAACTTCCATCTATGGTTCGCGTGCAGCTAATGGTGTGATAGTGATCACTACCAAACAAGGTTCATTTAACCAGCCAACCAGTATTACTGTAAGCAGCCAATACGGCGTATCAAACCTTGCAAGTACCAGTTTCTTTAACGCCTTTATGGATGCTACCCAATGGAAGTCTTTTGAGGTAAGTTCAGGTATAATGTCGCAATCCCAGTTAAATAATATTTTAGCCGGTTTGCCTGTTCAAAACGCAAATACCCAATGGTATAAATATTTCTATAAAAGTAATCAGCCAATGTACCAGGAAAATATTAACATATCAGGTGGCGGCGGCAAAACATCATATTTTGTTTCAGGTGGGTATTTGAATCAGGAAGGTATAGCCTATGAATCACAATATGAGCGCTACACGTTGCGATCAAATGTAACCTCAAAAGTAAATAAATGGTTGCAGGTTGGCGTTAACATTGGCCTGGAGTATGACCAAAGGCAATCTAACCCAGAGGTAGGTGCTTATATAGATGGCGGTTTATCCAGTTTACTTGCACCTATTTATTCCCTGTTCGATGCTAACGGAAACCGTTTAAATAAAATTCCAGGCACAAGCGAGTATGATCCAAAGTACCTGGCTCAACAAAATCCCGGTATTACCAACAATATTCAGCTGGATCCTACAGCTTACTTGCTGATTACACCATATAAAGGTTTATCAATTAAAACTCAGGGCGGTGTTGATGCTTCAGATCAAACAGCAAGTACAATACAACTTCCTTCCTATATCGCCAATCCGGGTAATGGCAACATAAATCAGAGTTTTACAAGGGATGTATCAAAAACTTTTACCAATACTATCGAGTATAAATTCAGTGTAGCCAACGTAAATCATTTTGATTTGCTGGGCGGCCAGGAGTATCAGGATGAAACAACATCGGCTTTCAATGGTTCCGGCCAGGGTTTATCAGATAACCGGTTGTTGTTATTGAATGATGCTCCAAACAAAGTAGCGATAGGCAGCTCTGAATATGAGTATGCATTTGATTCGTATTTTGGGAGGGCTGAGTATGATTGGAATGACAAATATTATGCAGAGGCCTCTATAAGATCTGATAGATCATCCCGTTTCGGCGCTGATCATCGCGAAGGAACTTTTTGGTCTGGAGGCGTATCGTGGGATGCAAAAAAAGAAGACTTTTTAAAGGATGTTTCGTGGATTGATAGACTTATTGTAAAGGCCAATACCGGTACACAAGGTAACGCCGAAATAAATGGAGTAGGCAATGGTGAAATACAAGACTATGAAAGCTTGGCCTTACTATCCGGTACTTCTTTTTATAATGGCGTTGGGGGATATTCTATTACACAACCCGGTGATCCCTATTTAACGTGGGAGCAACAACAATTGACCACTTTTGGAGTTGATGTATCATTTTTAGACAGGATAAGGTTGAATGCTTCCTACTATATTCGTAATACATCCAACATGCTTTTGTCCGTTCCGTATCCTTATACATCAGGTTTTTCATCTGTTACACAGAATACCGGCTCACTTGAAAATAAAGGCATTAATATAGGTTTTGAAGCTGATGCCTGGAAAGATCCGGCACATAAAGGCTATGTTACCGTTTTTGTAAATGCCGATATAACACACAATAAAGTTACCGCCTTATTTGATGGGAGGCAGGATTTCCCGCAGCCTAATTATTTGCAGGCATGGGTGGTGGGCCAGCCCGTAACTTTCTATCTGCCGCTTTATGCAGGCGTAAACAAACAAACCGGTGCGCCTGAATGGTATCTGCCCGGCCCAAATCCTTCCATAACCAACAAGAACCCGAATGAGGTTACCAGTAACTATAATCAAAACACACTTCAGCAGAATTCAGGCATTGGTCAGTATGCGCCATTTACAGGTGGTTTTGGTTTCAGGGCCGGTTATCAAGGCTTTACAATTGAAACGCTCTTTAACTTTGATTTAGGAAAACATTTGTTGAGTAATGACGGATATTTCTATCAAAACCCGAATGTATTCCCTGGATATAACACCTTGAAAGTTGCAGCAAATTACTGGAAAGCGCCTGGAGATAATGCACAATTTCCTGATATTAACAATTACCAGATGCAACAATTTGACTCAAGCTTGCTTGAAAATGCGTCATTCATGCGTTTAAAAGACCTGAATATAGGTTATTCGCTGCCGAAATCTGCTACAGGCGATACTAAGGCATTTAAAAGCATTAAGGTATTTGTAGAAGGACGCAATTTATTTACCGTTACCAAATATTTTGGTCCTGATCCCGAAGCTGATACAAACTTAGTATATGGGCAATACCCTAACACCAAGCAATATACAGTAGGTGTTAAAGCAACATTGTAAAAAATATTAATTCATATTCAAGTGATATTAAAGATGAAAAAATTACATAAATATATAGCAGCAGGGTTAATCATCGTGGCAGTTGGCAATTCCTGTAAAAAAATCAATAATTTAAATCCACATGATGCCATTGGCCTAAACACCGGCTTTCAAACTGTACAAGACGCATCAAAATGGGTTGCGGGCACCTACAGCGCTTTAATAAGGGGGTACTCTAGCTTGTCGTTACCCGGTGCTTTTGATATGTCGCAAAGTGTAACTGATTTACAGGCGGATGAATTAAATATTACTTTATCCAATAATAATGCCAATACAGGGTATTACAGATGGGGGTCATTTTTTGGCGCCGATAATCCGGCAAACTATTGGGAAAGCTATTATGCTGCCATTGCAAATATTGATGCCGCAATTACCGGTTTTAAAAATATTACCACCTCTAATGCTACTGATGCAGCCAGCTTACAACAATATACAGGTGATCTGTACCTGGCAAGGGCGTATTATTACCATCGTTTGGTGATCAGGTATGCTAAAGCTTACAACCCGGGCACTGCCGCTACTGACCCGGGCGTGCCACTTGTTTTGGTTTATGATGTAGATGCAAAGCCCGATAGGTCAACAGTAAAGGGGGTTTATACGCAAATCCTATCAGATATTACTACAGCCGAAAATTTATTGGTAAGCGTACAAGGACAGCAGGGCTCATCAGTATTTAATATTGACGTAGCTACAGCCCTTGAAGCCAGGGTGCGGCTAGATATGCAGGATTGGGCAGGCGCTTATACGGCAGCCAATAAATTGATTTCATCGGGCACTTATCCTTTGATAACAACATTAGCTAATTTTCAATCCTATTGGACCAATGATGGGATCCAGGAATCGATATTTCAGCCGTTTACAAACACAACTACAGAGCAGCCAAATGCAAGTTTTTCATATTTAGGCTATGATCCTACTTTGGGTGCTTATAACCCTTCTTATGTGCCTACAGCTGCGATCATTGGCCTCTACCAAAATAGCGATATTCGTAAAGGTACTTATTTTGCGTCTGATTCTGTAGATATAAATGGCATAAAAGGAACACTGACCCTCATCAATAAATATCCGGGCAATCCAATATTCTACACCGGTTCAGCTGTGTCCACTTACCAAAATGCACCAAAGCCATTCCGCATTGCTGAAATATATTTGATAGCTGCCGAAGCTGCTGCTAATAATTCAGACCCGGCAGATGCGTTAACTGCGTTGAATGCCCTGCATAAAGCGCGCTGCGGCACTTCATATAGTGGTTTAGCCTCAACTGCTTTAATAGATACCATTAGAAGCGAAAGGACCCGCGAACTTGCTTTTGAAGGGTTCCGCTTGGATGACCTTGAACGCTGGGGATTAGGATTTACCAGGACAGATCCGCAAAACACTACATTTTTGCTTGCAGGTCCAAGTACCGTTAGCCTGACCATTCCGGCTGGTGATTACCAATTTATATGGGCGTTGCCAAGCAATGATTTAACACTCAACCCTAATTTAAAACCTCAAAATACCGGATGGTCATTTAGCTAAAATAAAAAAAAGTACTCAAAAAAGACAGTCATGGTCGGAAGATTCTTCCGACCATTTTTATGTTTAATATGCCCCTCAATTAAATATTTGATGATCTGAATTTATACCTATGTCTAAATGGGGCTGGGGAGCCCCTGGTGGACCTTTTATAGGTTAGTCTGCGAATTGTTTAATCAGGTATTTTTACTGGTGCTTTTTAAAGCCCAGTAAATAAGAACTGGCTGGAACAATAACCGTAAAAACCTCTTTGTGTCCGAGTCCAATCCGAATGCGCTTCTCTTGTGAGTATATTGAGCAATGTTGCCTGGGAAAACACCAACGAAAAAAACGGCAGCTATTTTCCCTACGTCCGCCCTGTATTGTTTGGGCGCAAATACAACTGCGCTGCCTAACGCAATTTCGGCTATTCCGGAATACACTACGGTATCATCCTTTTTTAAGGGAACCCAATCAGGAACTTGTGCCTGAAAAACTTTTCTTGCAAAGGATAAATGGCCTATTCCTGCAAAGATGAGGTTAGCACCCAACAAAATCCTGGCTGCATTTTTTATGTTATTCTCGTTCATAAGTAGCGTATTTGTTTAGTAACATAGTGACAGATCAATGGTTTTCAAAATCGCCGCTTATTGGTCCACGCTATTTACAAAACATGATAGGGTGAGTAAAACAAACTTGTGTCTGCCCCTTCACATTTTCATCCCGGCCATGGAGTCATCACTCCCGTTTTTAAATATCGCCTCGCTATTCAATAAATATGCGCCGTTAGTAACAACAACATCTCCAGCGTTCAACCCTAAATTAACGGAGACATAGTTTTGGTTTCCGGTTCCTGTCTGGATTATTTTAGGAGAAAAGCTTCCGTCAGCATTTTTTACCCACACTCTAGTCCCTTTGCCATCCGTTAATATGGCGGACGCAGGCACAGCCAGTGAACGGTTATTACCGTTGGTTATAGAAATATAAGCTTGCATTCCGGGTCTTATTAATCCTTGAAGATTTGAGATACTGATCCTAACTAAATCTACTTTGGAAGCATCCGATAATTCAGGATTGATGAATGCTATTTTACCACTGACGACCTGACTGCCCAGATCAGGAAAGGAAACACTTACACGGTCATTTTCCTTATAATTGCCCGTTTCATTGGCATAGATCTGAGCCTGCACCCATAAATTATTTAATGCCTGTGTTTTTAGTATGGTCATGCCTTCGGTTACATAATCACCTTCATGAACAGCTATATCGCTAACTGTTCCGTCCATCTTGCTGAATACAATTGTCGTTGCAGATACTTTCCCTGAAGCTGCTAAGCTCTTTATTTGCGATTGGGACAAACCCCATAGTTGTAATTTATTTTCGGCGGCGCTGATCAATTGCTGATAATCTACGTCGGGGTTATGCAGTGTTTTTTGTTGCTGCTTCGCCAACAAAAATTCCTTTTCCGCTTCCTGCAAATCTTCGCTGTAAATGGAATAGATTGGCTGGCCAACCGATATTTTTTCGCCTACAGTTCTTAAAAATAGTTGTTGTATTCTTCCTGCTATCCTTGCACTCAATTCTTCGGAAGTATTTTCGGCGGCGGTTACCGTTCCGGTTAATGTTTTATCATTGCCTACATTTTCATCTCGAACAGTATCAGTCTGGATGTTCGCTAACTGGAGTTGGGTTGCTGTAAGGGTGATGCGGTCGGCTATTTTATCGCCTATGCCAGTAAGCTCCACTTTGATTAATTTCATCCCGCATATGGGGCAATTACCATCATGATCCTCATGGATTTGCGGATGCATCGAACAAGTGTAGTATGATTTATTTTGTGTTTTGGACACGGCGACCGGCCGCTTTGGTTTGCATGCCGCGAAGGTTAGCGCAAGGAGTAACAATAATAATCTAATCTTATTCATCACCTTTTGTTTTAGTGAAGCTTTCGCTGTCTGTTAAATATTGTGCGTTGGATGCCAGGCTGTCGGTCGCAGTTAAACCCTTGACCACCTGTATTTCGTCGCCGTTTGTGATGCCTGTGCTTACTTGGTGCGCATGATACACAGGACCCTGTTTAAGCCATATAATATGTGTCCTGCCCAGGTCAGTAATGGCAGATAGTGGCACCCATAAGCCACCTGTAACCCCCGTCTGTATCTCGGCGCTAACAAGGCTGTTTACTTTCAGCTTATGATCCATGTTATCGAGATAAACCCGGATACTGGTCGTCTTATCACCGTCTTCCAAAACGGGTTCAATAAAATTCACTTCTCCTCTGAGAACTCTTCCCGGCTGGTCGGTTAGGCTAATCGAAACCGGCTGGTGCAGTGCTATATCTAAAACAGATGAAGACGTAATTTTGATAATCGCCCAAAGCATATGGGGGTTGACTATATTAAACAAATTTTGTCCTTTCTCCACATACATCCCTTCTTTAATAGATAGCGGCAGATTGTTGGCGAAATCCGTAGATGGCTGATCCTTCGATGCTCCACCCATTTGGCTATGCGGCATATCGTGCACATGACCTTCATAAGGGCTATACACCGGAAGGCTGTAAAAGGCTTTCCCGTTTTGCATGATCTGGCTTACCTGTGTATTTGTCATGCCCAGCAACAACAGCTTTTGTTTTGCCGCGTTGATCAAACCGGTTTCCGCAGGTGAATTTTTTACCAGGTAGATCAAATCCTGCTGTGCGGTAACTATATCCGGGCTGTAAATGTCAAAGATGCGCTCACCCGCATGGATTTCCTGGAAAGCATATTTGATATAGAGTTTTTCAATCCGTCCTGAATATTGGGATGCGATATTGTTAAACATACGCGCATCAAAGTCAAGATAGCCCTGCGCCGAAATAGTGGTGGCTATTTCCCTTTGTTCGGGTGTGATAGCGGTGACGGTAGATATCACGGTGGAATTGACTGGCTGTAAAACGGTATTCAAACTGATGCCAGAACCTTCGCTGGCCTGCCCCGATTTCTTGACCAATGTCATTCCGCAGATCGGGCAGTTGCCGGGATGATCTTCCAGTATTTGCGGGTGCATCGGGCAGGTATATTTTGCGTCGCTTTTCATCTGTACGGTTGCTTGTTGCTTTTTTTTATCGGAACAAGCAGTGAAAAGCAACATAACGCTTATTAGGATGCAAGTGAATATTATGCTAATTGCTTTCATTTTCTTTTTCATAAGTAACCTGTAAGGTTAATAGCTGCTGTAAATTATCTAAGTAGGCCATTCGGGCTGTTTGCAGATCTTTTATACCATCCAGCACCGATGGCAAGTCGCCCGTGTTCTGATCGTAGGCCAGCAAAGCCGTTTTATATCCATTTTGCAGGGCCGGAATAATATTTTGCTGATAGTTTTTTAACTGCCTTTTTTTGCTGCCGATGTCTGTACTTAATCCGGCTAACTGCCCCGCGGCTTGGTTCACTATATCTAATTTTTTCTGTTGTAATTCTTCCACCTCATATTGGATGCCTTTTAGATTGGCTTTATACTCTTTGGATGCCCATGGAACGATTGGTATGGTAATAGAAGCCATTAATACATACTGATTGGGATAACCGCCATAACTGAGCATATGCGCCGCCTGTATACCAAAATCTGGTTTGCGTTTGCTATACTCCATTTGGGCATTTAACTGTTGCAATTCAATATTCCGGCTGATCCCTTTAATATCACTGCGGGAGTTTGCAAGTGTTGAAGTATCAGCTATAACAGTTTCATATGTTTTTACAGAATAGTTGGTATCCACTATAAACGCGGTTGCTTTATCCCTGTTCATCAGTGTATTGAGCATGATATTTTTTTGGCTGATCTCATTGTTGAGTTGCTCGCGGGTATTGTCTAATTCGTATAGCTCTGCTTTAGCTTTATAAATGTTCGGCAGCTTTTCCTTTCCGTAGGTAAGCCGGATGTTCGCATCTTTCAGCATATATTCAAGCAGGTTTTGTGTTTGCTGCAACAAGGCTAGTTTCTTTTCTAACACTACCCGTTCATAATAATATTGCTTAGCCTGGGCGATCAATTGGTTTCTCAGATAATTCTTGTCCTCGGCAGATACTTTGGATATCCCTTTCATGTAATCCTGTTTCGCCTTAAGCTTGGCAGGATTGGTAAACATTTGCTCCGCCTGGATCATAAAGGAACCGGTATTGGGATTAAGCTGGTAAGGCGTTTGATATTGCCCCGCACTGATGGTTGGTGCATCCAAACTTTTAGCCCCCGTTGCGTAGGCATCCTCCGCGCTCATTTTTGCAACATAAGCCTGTAAAGAAGGGTTAGCATTCACACGGGCTAAAACGCTATCAAGGGATAGACGCTCCTGTGCTTTTGAGTTAATACCGCAGAAGCACAGGATAGTTAAATATATAATTTGATGTGTCTTTTTCATTTGATTATTCCTTTACATCCAATACTTCCAGCTTACCATATTTCTTTAGCTCATACTCTTTCACCATCAAAAAGATAAGCGGCGTAACCAGTAAAATATGTGTGGAATAAGTTAATACGCCACCAATCATTGGCAACACAATCGGCAACATCACATCACTACCGGTTCCGGTTGCCCATAAAACAGGCACTAAACCAAACAGGGCCACACAAACTGTCATGAGTTTTGGCCGCAGGCGTTTTACCGCGCCGTTCATCACATACACACGCAAATCTTCTTTAGTAATCGTTTCTTTGGAATTGCCTTTTAGTGCGACCAATTGCTGCATGGCATCATTCAAATAAATCACCATTACAATACCCGTTTCCACCGCTATGCCAAATAGTGCAATAAAGCCAACAGCTACTGCGACAGAAAGATGCACTCCAAAGAAATACACCATATACGCCCCACCGATCAAGGCAAATGGGATAGAGATAAGACTGAAGAACGCTTCACGAATAGAATGAAAAGCGAAATACAGGCAGATAAAAATTATGACTAACACAATTGGTAAAATCAGTTTTAAGGTATGTTCCGCCCTAATTAAGTTTTCATATTGGCCGCTCCATTCCACGTAATAGCCTTTTGGCAGCGTTTTAATCATATTGCTGATCCTCTGCTGGGCATCCTTTACCGTGCTACCCAAATCACGGTCACGCACGTTAAATAATACAGTGCCCCTTAATAAAGCGTTTTCCGATTGGATCATCGCCGGGCCATCGCTGATCTTTATATCGGCAACCGATGATAATGGAACAGGCCCGTAAGAGGGTGTTTGCACCAAAGTCCGTTTGATCGCATCCAAATTACTGCGGTAATCCTGCGCAAAACGTACATTCACACTAAACCGTTGCCGCCCTTCAATGGTAGTCGTTAAATCCATACCACCCAGGGCACTTTCCACCACTTCATTCACATCATCCACGCTTAAGCCGTAACGGCCGATTGCATCTTTATTGACCACTATATCCACGTATTTCCCGCCAGTAATCGGGTCAACGTATAAATCTTTCACACCATTTAAGCCCTGCAAAGCTTGTTTCATTTGGTTGGCTAAAGTATTGATGGTATCCAAATTTTGTCCATAAATCTTTAATCCCACATCGGTACGGATACCCGTAGATAGCATATTGATGCGATTAATAATGGGCTGTGTCCAGCCGTTTACTACACCAGGAATTTGCAACTTCGCATTGAGTTCGTTAATAATATCTTCCTTTTTTATGCCCTTGCGCCACTGGCCTTTTGGCTTTAGCAGGATGATGGTTTCCGTCATGCTGATGGGGGAATTGTCGGTAGCGGTGTTTGCGCGTCCTGCCTTCCCCAAAACATTGGCTACTTCGGGTATGCTTTTAATGATCTTATCCTGCACCTGTAAAAGCTGCTTGGCTTCGGCGTTAGATACATCTGGTTGGGTAACCGGCATAAATAAAATGGTACCCTCGTCCAATGGCGGCATAAACTCGCTGCCCAAAGAAAGCAACAGAGGTATGCTGATGAGCAAGGCTACGATATTGATAATGAACGTTGTTTTACGCCAGGTAACACACCAGTTAAGTATAGGCCGATAAACTTTTTCTAAGCCACGGGTTAAAGGATTACGTTCGTCGGACCTCAATTTCCCTTTCAGGAAAAACGAGATCAATACAGGGGCCAACGTTACGGCGAGTATAGCATCAATAGCCAGTATAAATGTTTTTGTCCATGCCAGCGGACCGAACAATTTGCCCTCTTGTCCTTTTAGTAAAAATACCGGTAAGAATGAAGCGACAATGATCAGCGTTGAGAAGAACACGCCACGTCCGACTTGCTTGCAAGATGCTTCGATGATTTTTATTCGTTTTGCTGTGGTCATGACTTTTCTTTTTGTTGTGCGATAGATAAATTTCTATGCGAGTTTTCTACCATGACGATGCCATTATCTACAATCACCCCGATAGCCAAAGCGATACCCGTTAGCGACATAATATTTGAACTGATACCAAAAGCATTGAGCAGGATAAAACTTGCCGCTATAGTAATGGGGATTTGAATAATAATACTCAAAGCGCTGCGCCAGCTGAAAAGGAACAGGATTACAATAATAGATACGGTGATCATTTCCTCTATCAACGTATGTTTGACGGAATTGACCGCGCTTTCAATAAGCGTACTACGGTCATAGGCGATTTTGAATGTCACACCCGGTGGCAATCCCTTTTGAATGTCATTCATTTTATCCTTTACTGCTTGAATTACTTTATCGGCATTTTCGCCATAGCGCATCACCACAATTCCGCCTACGGCTTCTCCTTCGCCGTTCTCATCGAATATGCCTAAGCGCTCATCGCCGCCCATTTGAACCGTAGCAATGTCTTTAATAGTTACCGGTATGGAATTGATAACGCCAATGGGTATATTCTCAACATCTTGTAAGCTTTTGATATAACCCAATCCACGGACGATATAACCCGTACCGTTCATCTCAAATTTGCGGCCGCCTACGTCATTGTTATTGCTTTTAACCGCTTTGAGTACCTGTGATAAGGGAATGTTATAATAATTAAGCTTATGCGGGTCTATTTTGATCTGGTATTGCTTTTCAAAGCCGCCAAAAGAAGCTACTTCGCTTACACCCGGCACAGTTTGCAGGCCCAATTTTACATACCAATCCTGCAAGGCGCGTTGTTCGCCCAGATCGAGGCCTTTCGCGTTAAGCGTGTACCAAAAAACCTGCCCTACGCCTGTTGCGTCCGGCCCGAGGGAGGGAGTTATACCTTCAGGTAATAAACGCTGGGCATAGTTTAACCTTTCCAACACCCGGCTCCGTGCCCAATACACGTCTACATTATCTTCAAATACAACATAAACAAAGCTCATCCCGAACATGGAAGTGGCGCGGATTGCCTTTACTTTGGGGATGCCCTGTAAATTAGTCACCAGCGGATAAGTTACCTGGTCTTCCATAATCTGCGGGCTGCGGCCCTGCCATTCGGTAAACACGATCACCTGGTTATCAGATAAATCAGGAATGGCATCTATTGGATTTACACTGACAGCATAAGCGCCCCATGCAAAAAGGGCAACTGCTATCAGCAAAACAATATACCTGTTTTTTAAGGACAGGCTAATAAGTTGATTGATCATCTTAATGGTTTTAAATCATCCCTCTGCCATTTGGCGGAGGGATGAAATGAATTACATTTTCATTGTTGCTGGTTTCTTTTTCAGATCGCTTTTTTTAACCAGCGTCATTCCGCAACCTGGTTTGGGGCATTTACCTGGTTTGTAACTCACCACGTCTGTGTGCATTGGGCAGGTGTAGATTACTTTGGCGGTTTTAGCTTTTTTAGCAGTATCTGCGGCGGCTTTTGTGGTATGAGGGCCTGCGAATACGGTTCCAACGGAAAACAAGATGGCGACAGCCATCAGCATTACTTTTTTCATATAATTTTTAAATTAAAAATGGATAAATGGCATAAGGCAAGCCTGATGCATGGATTATAAATTAAGATGATAAATTGAAAATTATAGATTAGCCCGTACAGAATGTATGGCTAATAAGAAACCAGCGGATCAGATCCGGTAAGCGCAGTTAAGGGTATAGGCAGGTATATTCGAATGTCCGGGTGGAGCATTCCCCTTATAAACTATTTTAGCATGTAATATACCGACAATAGGTTCATTGGATAAGCTAATGAACGATGGGACTATCGCGAGGACGGGGTGATTCAAAGAAATAGAGGCAGCACTAAAATGGCTATCCTTTACCTTGAAGCTTTGTTTTTGATGATCGCAGCACTTATCCTGTTTTGCAGACTTTTTACCATTCTCAGTGGCACCTAAACTATAGCTAACTGAAGTAAGCTTTCCGCAGCAATAAAAACGGCTAACACTTATACCCATACAGGATACGATGTAGATAGCCGTTAATAAGATGAGCGCAGTGCGTTTCATTAGTCGAAGGTAATAAAAAATTATACGTTTTATGCCAGAAAATAGTTTATAAAGCCGCCCCGGTTAGGGGGCGGCTTGTTATTAATTACAATTTACATATCGTCTTACAATTACCATCTGCCTTGCAGGCTTTGCTGCAATAGTCTTTGCAGTTTGGCCCGCAACCTTGTATGCAGGTTGAACAATGGTTCATCTTACTGTTGCAACAAGGCGTATTGGCATAAGTAATGGATATAGCAGATAATAGCATCACCATAGTGATGAAAAGAAACTTTTTCATGATTTTGAATTTAAAGATTAATAATTAAATAATTTAATACGGTCAAAGAATGACCGTCAAACGAGTTAACTATTAAGCTTTCGGAGGGTTCCAGTCGTTACTGTGATAAGCGGATAATTCACCCATTATAAAATGATGAACAGGTTGCCGATTTAGATCGATCACTACCGGTGACAGAGAAACGGGTAAAACAACGACAAACCCACATGTCCCGCATGACAGCATCGCGTTACAGACATCTTTGCCACAATTGCTATCAGCCGATTTCTTTTGCTTTGTGCAGCGATCTTTTTGTGTTTTTGAGGCACAACATGACAGTGGTCCATGAGGAATTTTCGCCACACCCGTAAAGGAGGATAAAAGCAGTACATTCAATATGAGGAAAACAGCGATAGACTTCATGTTATTATTAAAACGCTTATTGCTTAAAATATTGTACACCGCTAAGATAGCAGCCCTTCGTTCTTATATTTTTATATAATTCCGTCAAAAATTTATATCCTATTGCGCTCAAATTTTATCTATCGCTTTCCTGCCTTTTTTTTCTGAAGCTTTGAACTGGCTGGGTGTGATACCAGTAACGCTTTTAAACTGTGTGGATAAATGCGCGCTGCTGCTATAACCCATTTGATAAGCAATTTCGTTCAGGTTTAATTCGCCGTATTCCATCAACTCTTTGATCTTTTCTACTTTTTGCTCGATAATGAAACGCTCAATGGTCGTATCCTGTGCGCTGGAAAATAAGCGGCTCAAATATGCATAATCTTTGCCAATTCGTTTTGCGATCAGATCCGAAAAAGATATATTGAGTTCGGACAAATCGGAATGGTGCACCAGCTCAATGACTGCATTTTTTATAGCTTCTACCGTCTTATCTGTTTCCTTATTGATCAGTTCAAAACCCGGAACTTTTAGCGCCGCAGAGATGAGTTGCATTTGCTCGTCGCCAGGTTCAGGAGCAATTTCTGCATGGCCTAAAGCGACCTGCTTAACTGCAAAGCCGAGGTTCTCCAACTGCTGCCGGACGATCATCTGGCAGCGGTCGCAGACCATATTTTTAATATGTAGCAGCATGAATATCTTCTTTCTCAAATTTAGTATTATTTCATGCTTTTTCTGCCCCAATAAAAATACACCAGGGATACAGGAACAAAGAACAGGTTCAGCCAGGTTTGATAGTTCCAGCTAAAATGTTTATTTGCCATTTGCATGCCGCCAATATGTGCTTTGGGTATCCAATGCAATGCGGCAAAAGAGTAATCCAAAAACAAGGAAGTAAAGAAAATACTCACAATCAAAATACTCAGCAAATACCACATCGTTCTGTTACCATAATATTTGCGGAATACCATCAGCATCGGAATAGTTACCAGGTCGGAAAGTATAAAGGCGATCACCCCGCCAAAGGATATACCGCCCTGCCATAATACAACGGCCATAACGATATTACCTACCGAACAAACAAAAGCAATTATGGCAATGAAAATTCCAATTATAGCGTTCCAGCTTAGTATCAGGAAATGTGGCAAACTGCTGTTCCCTGATAAAAATAAACCTTTCCAAAATCCGTCAGGAACCACAACCATTAAAATAGCCGATACGGCAAGTCCGATCAAAATATCTGTGCCCACCATTGTTACATCCATATAATAGTGGCCGCTGGCTTCTTTTAGTTTAATAAGCAAGCTTGGTTTATCTGCATGCTCATCCTTGGTATCCATCTTCATATCATGATGACAGCAGGATTTTTCCGTTTGGTGATGTGCATCATCTGATTTTTTGCCTTCAGATGTAGCGATATATTCTTTGGCTTCCTCCTTTACTTTTGATGGAAAAATCCAGCTAATCAATATCGCCGAAATAATAATGAAAACTAGACCGCCGATCACTTCTCCGCCAAAAAATACCCAGCCCAAAAGCGATACGATCACTATAAATATTTCAAAAACCAGGTTGGTGCTTGCCACCATAAAGGCGACAGCATTTGACCACGTAGAACCCTTTATCATTAATGTTCTTGCCATTGAAGCTGCCGCATAAGAGCAGGATGAGGATATGGCCCCAAAAAGCGTAGAAAGACCGATGGCTGTTATAGAATCTTTACCCAATCTTGCAGATATGCTTTCAGTAGATACAAAAGCCCGTATCAATGATGACAGAATAAAACCGAGCGCCAGCCCCCAATAGATGTCCCATACCATGTGGGCCAGTTGCGATATGATATTTGTAATTACGCTCATGATAAATCATTTAATGTAATACAAATTTACTTTAGCCGTGATTTTTAAGTTTACAGTTTAGCGTAATTAATTTATAAGATTATGGTGTTAGGCTCTGGAGGCTAAAGTATTATAATGAATTGTATTGATAACTATAAAGTAAATAGTTTAAATTGGATATGAAATAAATCTTATCCATATGAAATCAGCTTATTTATACGTTCGGGTTAATATAAGCAGCTTTAATATTTTGACCTTAATGAAATAGTCGATTTTTGATTATCTCCTTCATAATCCTTCTCAAGCCTCCCCGTCTTCTTACTCAAAACAATCTTATACAATATCAGTTCAAAATCAAATCCCACGTCACTTGCAGCTGAGGTAAACCCATGTGATGGTTGCGCATTTACACCTTGCATTAGTGGCATAAGTTTATTAATTATCTTCTGCATAGCATGCTCACGCTCCAGCATATCGGTTATTTCTTCAAATTTTCCCCAGCAAATTACGCTCTCCCAGTTTTGCAAATTGGTAATGGCATCTGCTTGAAAACATACTTCAGGGTTTTTACGCATCATGTCTATTTTCGTTCCCTTTGCAGAGTGGGCATAGATATTAATGCCATCATATGCATAATTTATGGGTACAATGTAGGTAATACCATCCGCGTGGCAGCCAATGCGGCCAACAGGTAACTCCTTTAACAAACACTCAATCTGTTCTGTATTCAATTCTCCTAACATGGTATCAAACTTCTGCAATATCAATACACAAGGCAATGATGATAAACACCTTAAAAAGTGACGGTAATCATTTCTTAGACAAGCAGCTATAGGCAGCTTTGTATCAGCATGAAAACATTCCTTTTTCTCACCGATTTCTCAGCCAATGCAAAACATGTAATGGCTTATGGCTATAGCCTCGCCAGGCAAGTAAAAGCCAATGTTATAATTTGTAATGCGATAATTGAGCCTGCAGAAATTCCACAAACCGGAATGGTGAGCTGGCCAATGGAAGAGTCGGATCTACTGGCAAAAGATAGCAAACATGAACTGGATATTTTAAAAGAATATCTGGAAAATAAAGAGGAAACCATAAGTTTTAATCCCGCCATTAGCTGCATAAGTGAAGCCGGGGTTGTAACCGATGTCATTAATAATGTAAGCCACAGTCATAATATCGGACTTGTAATAGCAGGTACGCATGACAATAGCGGTTTAGGAACTTTGTTATTAGGTAACCATGCCAATAAGATAATCGACTTTGTAAAAAGGCCATTATTATTGATCCCACCATCAGCCGATATTATTCCGATTAAGAAAATAGCTTTCGCTACAGATTTTAAAAACCCGGATCATGACCTGCAATGTATTTTAACATTAATAGCGCTTGCCCGGCCGTTAAATGCCGAGATACTAATCACACATATAGTTGATGAAGGCGGACATGATGCTGAATTTCAACACCGTGTTGATGAATTTATGGTTGGCGTAAGCGATAAAGTTAATTATCCGCACATCTACTACCGTGTGGTTAATGCAAAGCACACCAATAAGGGCTTGAACTGGCTGTGCGACCATGGAACCATAGACATAATGGCAATGGTTCATCGTTCACATAATTTTTTCAATGAATTTGTTAACGGTAGCCATACCAAAAAAATGGCTAAGCATATTGCTATTCCATTACTTGTTTTCCCTTCAAATTAAATTATCATGAAAACTTCAAACACAACAAATCCCTATCGCAATATTTATTTGGTTGGTGGTGGCATAGCCTCATTAGCCAGCGCCGCATATTTTATCAGAGATGGGAAAATACCGGGAGATCAAATAACCATATTTGAAGAACATCCGCTTATGGGTGGTAGTCTCGATGGCTCCGGTTGTCCGGAAGATGGTTATGTTTTAAGAGGAGGGCGGATGCTTAATTTTAGCTATGTATGCACTTATGATCTCTTCTCTTTTATTCCCTCACTTACCGATCCTGCCGTAACGGTTTATGACGAGATCATAGCCTTCAACAAAAAAATAAAAACACATGCCAATGCCCGCGTAATCTCAAATGGAAATGTAATTGATGTTACCTCGATGGATTTTAGTTACAAAGACCGTTTAGACTTGGTTGAAATGATGGCCGTTAGTGAAGAATACCTGGGGGCAAAACAAATAGATGAATGGTTTGATCCGCGCTTTTTCGAAACCAATTTTTGGTATATGTGGGATACCATGTTCGCTTTTCAGCCTTGGCATAGCGCGGTAGAGTTTAAGCGTTACCTGCATCGCTTTATTCATGAATTTGAACGGATAAATACCCTTGCAGGAGTTGATCGCACGCCGTACAATCAATATGATTCATTAGTGAAACCATTAATAAAATGGCTGCAAGTGCAAGGTGTTAAATTTGAAACGGGAGCGGAGGTAACCAATCTTGATTTCAGGCGCTTGGATGATAAGGAGAGAGTTGAACGCATCCATTACAAACAAAACAATACCAAAAAAGAGCTGGAGCTTAGTACCCATGATTTGATATTAGTAACTGTTGGTTCCATGACAGCGGATTCCAGTTTAGGGTCGATGCAAACCCCGCCCGATGTAATTTTAAACAAAGTAGGTGGCAGCTGGAAGTTATGGCATTACGTTGCTGAACGTAATGCTCAATTTGGAAATCCTGTAGTTTTTGATAGCCATGTTGACAAATCAAAATGGGAATCGTTTACCGTAACCTGCCGGGGAACAGAATTTTTCGACCTGATGGAAAAGTTTACAGGAAATACTGCCGGTACAGGTGGTCTGGTAACATTTAAAGATGCTAACTGGCTAATGTCGGTTGTGCTGCCGCATCAACCGTATTTTATTGGGCAGCCAAATGATGTAACGGTATTCTGGGGTTATGGATTATTCCCTAATAAGGAAGGCAACTTTGTGAAAAAACGAATGGCAGACTGTACCGGTGCCGAGATAATGACCGAATTATTATCCCATCTGCGCTTTAATAATGTGGCAGATCAAGTACTAAAAACGAGTAATTGTATTCCTTGTATGCTGCCATATATCACCAGCCAGTTTTTAGTACGTGAGAAAGGCGACCGCCCATTGGTAGTGCCGGAAGTATCACACAACATAGCGTTTATCGGCCAATTCGCCGAAGTGCCCGAAGATGTTGTTTTTACCGTTGAGTATTCTGTACGAACAGCGCAAACCGCGGTTTATACCTTATTAGGATTAGATAAACAACCAACTCCACTATATAAAGGAGAACAACATTTGAGGGTTTTGTTTGATGCGGCAAAAACACTGTTAACTTAATAAATTAGGTTAACAGCATGTTAAGGCATCTTGGTACTAAACGCACTTATGCGCATAATGTTAAATTAGCTTCGCTGCTTTGTATAACTGCGGGCTTTGTGAATGCAGCAGGGTTTTTAGGTTTTTCGGTATTAACTACAAACGTAACCGGGCATGCCGCGCTATTTGCTGAACGAATTGCCATGCAGGATTGGAAAACTGCCAGGGTGGTAGCATTGTGGATGTTCCTGTTTTTGGCGGGAGCTTTTGCGTCGAGTTTAATAGTTTCTTTTATAGGCCGAAACCAGCGTTTTTCCTATGTTATTCCAATATTGATTGAAATGACTGTATTGCTCGGTGTATCTATATTGGGGTATCAATACAATCATAGCCTTGTTGCAAAAGAGATCTTCGCCGGAAGTTTATTATTTGCAATGGGACTGCAAAATTCCCTTGTATCTATTGTATCAGGTTCAGTAGTCAGAACAACACACCTTACGGGGACTTTTACCGATCTTGGGATTGAGTTAGGACAAGTGTTTCAGCAAAACACAGCTGATAAACCAGCTTTAAAAGCACGGATCAAATTGCGTTCGGCTATTATCTTTTTCTTTATGTGCGGCGCTTTGTGTGGTGCGTATTTGTTTCGGTACTTTAGTTTTCATTCCTTTTTTATTCCGCTTTTCATTTTAGCTTTTACTTTACTATCAGATGTTTACAGGATAAAAGTTAAGCGTTATTATAGAACTCATAATCCATTTAATTAGTGTCGAAAATCATTTTTAGAATGATAGCGGTCATGCTTTAAGCTATTCATTTACAGGAGATTTGTAGTACAAAAACAAATCAAAATGGAAACTGCAATAAACACATCAATCGTAAAAGAAGATCACACCTGGTTAACTGTTAAAGAAATCCATGTGTGGGCAAACCTAATGGCCAAATTAGATAGCCAGGCCGAGCATAAAACTGTTTGGTTCCTATTCTCATTAATTTTTCAGGGTGTGCTTTTTCTGCCGATACCTGCCGTGTTGATGTATTATTACAATGCATCAATCATTGTGCTGCCAATAACATTTGGCTTGTACCTGGCTAATATAATTGTGGGCATGGGTGGTTCAGGCATCAGGATGGTGATTGGGTTTTTCATGTTTACCATATTGGTAAATTTATTCATGTTAGCGCTATACATCTTTTAATACCCTTAGAATCTGTCTGAAATGACGCTTATTTATCATTTTTGACAGATTCTTACATATACATAAAAAAGCCTCCGGACAATATTGTCCGGAGGCTTTTTTATGTCTTGATTATTACTTACAAGCCTTTGCGCAAATACAGGCTTTGCCTACACATTTATTCATTTCCCACATATCCAGGTTCCTGATTGTCTGGCCGGCTATATCCAGCTCGTTAGGTGCATTGGCCAGTTTGATACCGTGTATGCTTGCAGCAACCCGGTCAATGTTAGCAGTATAGGCAGAACGGGTAGTAATGTACTTAACCCCTAATTCCGCCAGCTTATTGATCACTTCGGCTGAAAGGTCATCGGTAGAAAAGACGATGACCGCCTGCTTGCCTGCGGCAAAAACTGCCGTCTCTAAACTCAGCGAATTAAAAATTAACGTAATATCATGTTTTTTTTGATTGGCCTTGGCCAGGTGTTCCTTTTCAAAAGGTTTTACACTATAAGCTACTACTTTCATGCTGCAATAGTAGTGTTACAGGCATTCCTGCGCCATGAGCGTGGTCAAACAGAAAAATGATTTTTGTCAATTTTTCATTTTAGTCAGTTTGTTCAGGTCGAGGATGGTAATGGCGCTGCCTTTTTTTTCTATCAGGCCTTCTTCTTTAAAATCGGATAGGGTACGGCTAACCGTTTCGGTAGCCATAGCGGCCATAGCGGCAAGGTCTTCGCGGGCAACTTTAAATGTATCTTCTGCACTGCCCGGCTGGCGATGTAATCTCAACAATGCTTCCGCCATTTTTTTCCTTACAGAATGATAAGCCATCTGCAACAATTGTTCTTCCTTTTCGCGAATATCATTGGCCAATAACTTGATGAATTCCCTCGCGACTTCAGGATACATGTTTAACAATTGTTCCAGTTGTTCTCTTGGTATCAAACACAATAAACTATCTTCCAACGCAGTGGCTGTATCGGCATAAGGTTCGTTGGATAGCATGGCGTTAATCCCCAAATAGTCATCAGCCGAATAAATACCGGTTATTAATTCACGACCATCCTGGGCCAGTTTAACACTTTTTACTTTCCCGCTGATAACAAGGTAAAGGCCATTTCCCTTATCACCCTCATAATATATTACCTGGCTCTTTTTAAAAGAGCGTGCTTTACGTTCCTCGATAATCTTTTTTAAAGCATCTAAGCCACCATTTTTAGCAACTAACGAGTTTAACCGGTCTAATGATTTACTATAAAAAGCCTGTTGCCCTTCTTTCTTTTTTAGCCTGCTTTCAATAGCGCTTAAAAGCTCCATATCATCAAATGGCTTGGTAAGGTAGTCATCAGCACCCATTTCCATGCCCTTGCGGCGATCGAAATGTTCAGCCTTTGCTGTTAAAAATATAAATGGTACAGCAACAGTTTCAGGGCGTTTGGATAGCAGGTATAAAACACCGTAACCATCCATCTCGGGCATCATAATATCACAAAGTATAATATCCGGGGTATCATGTAAAGCCAGTTCGACGCCGGTTTTGCCATTAGCCGCACTGAAAACTTGATAACCTGCGAGCTCTAATATTTCTATAACGTTTTCACGTATATCGTCATTGTCTTCAATGATCAGTACTTTTTTGCTCATGATATTGGGAAGGTTATAGTAAATAACGTGCCTTGACTTACTTCGCTCTTAAAAGCGATTGTACCGTTCATTAAATGGGTATATCGGGCAACAATGTTTAATCCGAGTCCGGTACCGGGAATATTCCCCGTATTGTGCGCACGGAAAAATGCTTCAAATAAATGCCTTTGGTCGGCTTCGGGTATACCAATGCCGTTATCACTAATGGTAATAACACATTCACGTTCATTTATCTCGGTAGTAAAACCTATAAAAGAGTTTTCGCCGGAATATTTGATGGCATTATTAATCAAATTGACAATACAGTTCTTCAATAGGTTTTGATCTAACCGCATCGTACTTCTTGTACCCGTATGCTGGTAGATAATATTTTGATTTTGCTTAGCCAGTACCTGCATTTCTTCAGTAATAGTTTCAGCAAATTTCACCAGATCAAAATCATGGTAGGAAGGTTCCTGTTTGCCAGATTCCAGCTTTTCAAGGGAAAGAAAATCATTCAATATAGATGTTAAATTTCCAACCGCACTTTTAATCTTGCCAACATGTTTAACAATATTGCTGCTGTTGAAAGGTTCTGCATATTTTTCAATTAAGGATACCGATAACTGAATAGATGTTAAAGGTGTCCGAAACTCATGCGATGCGATCGACACAAACCTGCTTTTTAACAGTCCCAGTTCTTTTTCTTTTTCGAGCGATAAACTAACTTCTTCTTTTGCTACTAATAAGGCATCTACTGTAGCATTTAGCGATTGTGTTCTCTCTACAACCAACTCTTCCAAATGCGCGGCATATTCTTTTAGCTGATTCTCAGCTTCTTTTTCACGGCTCAAATCATGGATAAAACCGGTATATATTTTCCGGCCGGAATACTGCACCTGGCTTATCCCTAAACGGAAAGGAAATACCGAACCATTTTTTTTTAATCCTTTTACTTCGCGGCCAATACCTATAATATGCGCATGCCCGGTTTGCTGGTAACGGTGAAGGTATTCGTCGTGCTGTTCCTTATCGGGTGGCGGCATCAGCATCGATACGTTTTTGCCAATCACTTCTTCAGGAATATATTCAAACAGTTTACATGCTGCCGGATTGATGGTTTCAATTCTTCCGCGTTCATCAATGGTAATAATACCGTCGATAGCGTTCTCAATAATAGCAACTAATAGCGCAGCATTTTCCATATATCAAATATGAGCATTGCAAAACTGTAATAAATGATCAATTTCAGGCAAAAAAGTGATGGTGGTCACTTTTTAGTTTAACAGGTGATCAATGTCAGCATAAATACTGACGCTCGTCACTCGGTCTACCGTATTTTAACAGGAGTTTTACAGCATGAAAACCATATTAGTATTAACCGACTTTTCTATCAATGCTGACTATGTTGCACACTATGCCTTAAAGCTAGCGCAAAAAATAGAGGCGAACCTGCTACTATGCAATATATATGAAGCACCTGCTGATGAACAAAATACATACCATAACCAATGGCCAATGAGTGCTTGCGAGGAGAACAGCATAAACGATTTGAGCGAACTTGCTATGCGTTTAAAAGCAGAGTTAGATAGCGAGGAAGGGGATACTAAATTTAAGCCCGATATTGAACAATGCAGCGAAGAAGGTTTGGTTGGCGAAAAATTGAATGAGTTAGCCGCGAATCACGAAGTGTTATTAGCTGTAATTAGTATGCACAGCGCTAATAACCTAACCAATTTTTTAGAAACTAATCATGCCTGGAGCATTATTGAAAATGCCGCTTTCCCGGTTATGGTTATCCCGTATCAGGTGAGGTTTAAAGATTACAAGCTGATAGCTTTTGCTAGTGCCATGAATTATTCGGATATAAATGTTCTGGAATCTTTGTCCGGTTTGGCTAAATATTCTGATTCGGAAATATTGCTTACCCACGTTGCTGATGAAAATTCAGACGATAAAAAAGAAGAAAATATGATCAGGCAGTTTTTTAACCAGATCCCTTCAAAAATAACTTATCCAAAAATTATCTACCATAATATAAAAGGTGATAATGTAACCCGAAGCTTAAAGTGGCTCACTGCACATATAGGCATTGATTTGTTGGTACTGGTTCACCAAAGGCGCAGTATTTTTCAAAAAGTGTTTAACAGGAGCGTAACCCAAAAATTGGCTGAGCATCCCGGTAAGCCATTACTTATTTTCCCTTGTTCAACAGTAAAAGAAACACTTACCGTATTTTAAAAAAGAATATTAATTTAATCAAATGCCCATCCTCAATTATGAGGCTGGGCATTTTTTTTATCAGCCAGGCGTGTTAATCATCACTTTATGTAATTAATTGATTTACATCATATTTCGTAGTAATCCTTGTCACTATTTACACGTGCTATCAGCAATACATTTGACCTAAACAAAAACATACTATGAAAAAATTAACCCACTCATTTGCCGCTGTCAAGCTTATCATAGCGGCAATCTTTTTTTTAGCTGTGCCGCAATTAGTAACAGCACAAGCAACTTACAAATTGGCTCAAAGTCCTGATGTAACCATTAAGGTACTTGGTTCCTCAAACGTACATGATTGGACGATGGCATCCATTGCAATGGAAAGCCAGGGCAATTTTATTGTTGATGGAGATAAACTACAAGGGTTGCAATCTTTTAGCTTTCGCCTGGCAGTAAAAAGCCTCCACAGCGACCATGCTTCTATGGATGACAGAACTTATAAATCTGTTAACGCCAGCAAGTATCCAAACATCAGCTATAAACTTACCTCGGCAATAGTTACACCTGTAGCCGGAAACAAGTACCTGATTAAAACCAAAGGTGACTTAACCATAGCAGGTGCTACTCAGCCAATTAGCATGGAGATTACTGCAACTATTGGTGCTGATAATACTATAATATGTGTAGGAGCCAAGAAAATACAGTTAACCGATTACAGCATTAAACCACCCACTTTTATGTTAGGCACCATGAAGGTGACCAATGATCTTACTATTCAGTTTAATCTTATTTACAAAAAGTAATCATGAAAATCTTATATATATTATTAGCCGCGGCATTATTACCTGTACCCCTTAAGGCACAGGAAATGCAATTCTTTCGTCCCAATAACCAACAGGGCGTGAATGTATTTGAAACCCCAAAAATTGATACTATTCCATTTGACGGTTTAAAAGTAAAAGTTGGCGGCAATTTCGAAATGGCTTTCCAGGCTTTAAGAAACTTTAATACCGCTACACCATTAACAAAAACAGGATTTACAGGCAACGTTAATAACCTCGAAAAATTAACCAATGGCTTCGATTTGCCGATGGCTAATCTTAATGTAGATGCCCAGTTAGCGGATGGTATCCGAATGAATATCACTATGTACCTGGCATCTCGTCACCATGAAGATACTTGGGTAAAGGGTGGTTATATCCAGTTTGATAAACTGCTGTTTCTGAAAAGTGATATTGTTAACATGCTGATGAAAAATATCACTATCAAAGTAGGCCAGTTTGATGTGGATTACGGCGATCAGCATTTCAGGAGATCAGACGGGGGCAACACCATTTACAATCCTTTTGTAGAAAACTACATCATGGATGAGTTTGCTACCGAAATAGGTGCCGAGGTTTACATCCATACCAATTCTGGCTTCTTTGTAATGGGCGGTATGACCAATGGCGAATTAGATGCTACGGTTGTTGCAGGTACTAAAATTGATTCTGCCACGAATCAACCCAACCAATTTGATCCTGCCTTCCACGGGAAAATAGGATTTGATAAACAGGTAAATAAAGATTTAAGGGTAAGGATTACCGGTTCAGGCTATACCGTGCACAGCGCTAACAGCAGTACACTTTTTGGCGGTGATCGTACAGGGTCTCATTATTTCAATGTAATGGAGAATCAAAATATAGCCAATGGCACAACGCTATCTGATGAAAATGATTACAGTCCATTTTCAGGTAGGTTAAACCCCGGCTTTACTGAAGAAGTAAACACCGTTATGGGTAACGTATTGCTGAAATATAAAGGCCTTGAGTTTTTTGGCACAGCCGAAGATGCTAAAGGGCGTGCGATAACAGAAGTAAAGGAACGTAAAGCCACACAATATGCGGCAGATCTTATCTATCGTTTCCCAAAGGGTAAAGAGAACTTTTGGGTAGGCTTTAGATACAATACCGTAACTGCTTTACTACAGGGTTATACATCCAACATTACCATTAATCGCGAAGCTGGTTCATTAGGTTGGTTCATCACCAAAAACATAATGGCTAAAGCCGAATATGTAAACCAAAATTATGAAGGTTATCCTGCCGCTAATATTTTGAACGGTGGCAACTTTCATGGTGCAGTGTTAGAAGCTTCTATAGGATTTTAATCATGTACTGCAAGATAATGATCATACTCGCTTTAATAGGCCTTGGTGCAAGGCCCCAAACTAAATGGCTCATTAGCGAAAGCAGCAGCCTTAGTGTAAACGGTAGTACCAATGTCAACAAGTTTTCCTGTGACATCTCGAGTTGCGATCAGGCAGATACATTAACAGTTTTGGAAAACGAAAAAGGCATTAACCTTACAGGGAGTATTAACCCGACTGTATTGAGTTTTGATTGCCACAAAGCTATGATGACGCATGATTTGCGAAAAACATTAAAAGCTAAACAATACCCAAGGCTTCATATTCGCTTTTTGTCTTTAAGCGAATTGCCAAAACTTTCTCTTAGGCCGGTTAAAATTACCGGGCAGGTTGAAATTGAAATAGCAGGAGTGAAGAAGTTATATACTGTTAACTATCAGATTTCTGACACAGCTAAAGTTGTGCACTTAATCGGATCACAACAGTTGAATTTTTCTGATTTCGATTTGATCCCACCCCATAAACTGGGCGGTATGATAAAAACAAAAGACCAATTAACCGTTTCTTTCCATCTTAAAATGAAAAATATATTATGATACCTAAAACTATGAAAGCCGCTGTTGTCCATGAATTTGGAGGCCAGCTAACCATCGAAGAAATGCCGGTTAAAGAACCAGGCGAAAACCAAATATTGGTAAAAGTAATTGCCTGTGGAGTTTGTCACACCGATTTGCATGCCGTACAAGGCGACTGGCCGGTGCAACCGAAAATGCCGCTAATACCGGGTCACGAAGCTTTGGGATATGTGGTTGCTTTAGGTCGTGGCGTTAAAAATGTTAAAGAAGGTGATATTGTTGGTGTACCATGGTTATACAGTGCCTGCGGTTGCTGCGAGTTTTGTATCACCGGTTGGGAGACCCTTTGCGATACACAGCAAAACGGCGGCTACAGTGCTGATGGTGGCTTTGCCGAATATGTGGTGGCTGATTCCAGATACGTGGCGCATTTCCCCCCAAATATCAACTTTACTGAAATGGCGCCAATTATCTGTGCTGGTGTAACGGTTTATAAAGGCATAAAACAAACAGAAGCTAAACCTGGAGAATGGATTGCCATATCAGGCATCGGAGGCTTAGGGCATTTGGCGGTTCAATATGCTAAGGCAATGGGGCTGCATGTAGCTGCTATTGATATATCAAATGATAAATTGGAGCTGGCTAAAAGGCTGGGAGCAGAACTGGTAGTAAATGCTAAAGAGCAAGATCCGGGAGAATTTTTAAAGAAGCAAATAGGAGGGATGCATGGTGTATTAGTAACGGCACCATCACCAATAGCATTTAAACAGGGAATATCAGCACTAAGACGCAAAGGTACTATCGCTTTAAATGGATTACCCAAAGGAAGTTTTGATCTGCCGATATTTGAAACTGTTATTAATGCTTATACCGTTCGTGGTTCAATAGTTGGTACACGAAAAGATATGCAGGAAGCCATAGAGTTTGCATTGGAAGGTAAAGTTAAAGCAACAGTACGTCCAACTAAACTGGAAGACATCAACGCTGTATTTGACGAAATGAAAAAAGGCGAGATTGAAGGGCGGGTTGTGCTTGAAATAGCAGAGCCGCAACACTATCACCGTGGTTAAGCTAATGTTATTTGTTATGTTGCTGGCACCTTTTAAATTAAAGGCAGCCAGCGATACAACAATTTACCATGCCCTAAAAAAGAGCAGGGGAAATTTATATTATCCGCTTTCTGTTGAGCGATTTTATAAAGCAAATGGTTATAAATTAGCTTGGATAGCAGCCGATACTATTAAAACTCATGTATGGGATGCCATGCTATTATTGGATTGCGCAAGACAATACGGTTTAAATCACGAAGACTATTATCCCAAACAGTTATTGTATCGTGAATTACATAAACTCCTCCAACAAAACAAGAAAGCTGAAGCAGTTGCTTTGTATGATGTTTTTTTAACAAATGCCATAATCAGGTTTATTAATGATTTACATTATGGGAAACTGAACCCAGTTTATACCGCAGGAAAAGTTGATCGGGGCTTAAAATTTAAAGCCTACGCAGAATTGATGCTGGCGTTAAATAGTAATGATTTTGATAGCGTGATAAACAACGTGCAGCCAAAATCTAAATTGTATTTTGATCTTCAGGATCATATGCGGTTGCTGGTTGGTCAACGTAGCGGGGATTGTTACGTAATCCCTCAGGGATTAATTCGTAAAATGGCTATTAATATGGAGCGTTTGCGTTGGGTGAGCACAATTGGTAAAAGAGTACACCTTACATTGATTGTAAGGGAAGGTATGGTAATCAATTATCACGATGTTTATCATCAGGACAAGCGATTAGAAGGACTATTATATAACGAAAGTCAAAAGCAAAACAAATTGTTTAATTTGAATAAAGCAATTTCGAAGAAATTGTAATTAGACCTAAAAAACAAGGTCACATAGGCTCAACACCATAACGAGATTTGAACACCTAAATCTGGTTTAAATGATTTAAAATCACTTTTTCTATTTTAAGTAAGAATGTAAGATAAAGTTCGGACTCAAATTCTGTGATTAAAAATAAGTTTTATATGTCTATTAATCAGGTTGTTGTGCTTGTTAGAAAAGAAAATGTCCAATTAAGTCCATTTCCTTAAGTGCTCCCGACGATACACTTTACGAACTGTTTTATTGAAGACTTAAGGAAAATATCGTAAATCGATAACATTTAAACTGCTTTAAACAATCCGGGATAAAGATGCATTCTTATTTTTATTTAAATACTCTTATGATGAATAATAAATAACTTGTCCGAAATAGGATAACCTATCCCCGAATGTTGGGCAAGTTACAAGGTAATAAGGTCTTATCCCGCCCTCGCCAATTAATGTAATGGCTAGGTTAAGAAGTATTCATCAGGTTATTTTCAAAATAAATCGTCCCTGTTTTAATTAGTCCTTATTAATTCAACTCTAACCGGATGGTCCGGCATGTTAAAGATTAATGTAATTACATCATCTTTGATTTTTCCAGTTACTTTGATGGGGTCACCCATCATATCAACAGTAAAAGACAATTCATCATCTTTGAATATACCATAATAAAGGTGATGGGTTTTTCCCTCGGAATCTGTAGTATATCCGTTTAATATTTCCCCATATACTTTGAAATCGAAAGCAATATCATATTGATCATCGAATCTTCCGGTCCAATGTCCTTTTATGTCAGTCGCAAATAAATTATTTACAAATAGTAGGAGTAAGATTAATGTTGTTATGGCTTTTTTAATCATTGAATTATTTTGAATTACCTGTTTTCAAACAAACTATTCGTTTACTTCCATCTTTAGCGTGTCTGCCTGCATTGCCGTAAATATCCCGAAGCCATTGACTATATTGGTAGGTACATTTGATAGGTTTTGTGATGTAGCATTATTAGTGCTGCTTGTTATAAGGTTAATATATTCCTGGTTAACACTTAAAAGTGTTACCAGATAATTTCCCAAATAAGGAAAAGTCTTTTGATTTAAGTTGTAATAGGAAGCGGCAGTAGTATTTTCTTCAAATGACGTATTCGCCGCGGAATTGAACGAATTAACATTAACAGGGAAAGCACTGCCATCCAAGCAATCAAAGACCAGTACATGGTTCAATGAACTGGGATTATCCCAGCTTAACCGGTCTATCGTACTAATATCAGAGAAACCGGACGACCCAATGGATACCGTATCATATTGGGTGACGAAATTTACGGGTTTAGCAGGGATAATAGTTTTAGCAGATACCGTAAGCGACTGATATTTGAATTGCAGCGTATAAGTTTTGCCTGTAACCAAAAAATTGAGATCGGTATAGGTATAACTACCAGCTGAAGCTTCAGCCAGCTGTACATTCGTAGTGCCGTCAGACACAAATACTTGTAAACCGGTTATGGGTTTGCCATATTCGGCCGTATCGGTTAAAGATTTCTGTTCAGAAATCTTTACAATAATTGGGTGCCCGGGTGTAAGGTAACTTTCTACAACTGGTAGGTTAACGCTTGTACTACCTGTATTTTCCTTTTGGCATGACAGGAAAAGCATTGAGAGTGTCAGACTGAAGGCTACTTTTAATAAACTGTTTTTTATTTCCATCTTAAGCTAAGCGTAATGTTAGGTGTAAAACCAAGGTATTTGACATTAGTGGTAATTACCTGATTATTTACCACCTGGTATTCCCGATACCATATATTTGCATGATTGTATACATTAAAAAGAGATAAGCCAATACTGCCAATTTTTTGACTGCTGAGCTTTAACAGGTCATAAGTAGCAGATAAGTCAAGACGATGATAATCAGGAAGTCGTTCCGAATTTATTTTACTTACGTTATAGGAAGTTAATGTATTCCCATCAACAGACGTAATGGTATAAGTTGATAATGGCGATGTATAAGGATGCCCTGTACTAAATATAAATACTGCAGCAAAATTCCAACGATAATAGTGATACATATTAATAGATTTAAATTCATCTCTAATATCCTGATCAGCTGGGTAAAAACTATTACCATAAACAGCAAATTTATCCTCTGCATTAGCGAGTGTATAGCCAATCCAACCGGTATATCGGCCTAGTTTTTTCTGCAAGAGTATTTCTATACCTTCTGCCTGTCCGCTTCCATTATAAAAATCTTGTTCAATTGTGTTTGTGGTACTGCCGGGTGTTATCTGTGATTGACTTATCGTATATTGCGTTAGCCCTGATAGGGTTTTATAATAACCTTCCACATCTATTAGAAACTGATCATTTTCATAACTAATACCAGCCATATAATGCCTGGCTTCGCTCACAGGTATATTGGTATTATTTGAAAGGACCCAAAAGTTTCGGTTGCCGTCAGCAATGTCTTCACGAGTTACATCGTTGATAAACTGATAAAATTGGCCTGTTGCTGCTTTAAGTGTGTAGTTTTCGTTAACAACATAACTTGCTGAAAAACGGGGCTCCAGATAAATTTTACCGGTAGGTTCAAACCAGGTAGTTCGCAGCCCAGGTTGTAGGTGCAGTTTATTGTCGGGGTCTATTTCTGTTTCCACATATCCTCCCCCTAAAAAAGCCTGATTATGCTGACTGATTAGTGAAGTGGTATCGTTTTGTATATAATCATAATTAATTTTTTGATAATTGCCGAAACCGCCGTACAATATTTTTATTTTGTTACTCAGTTCCCATTCCCATTCAGATTTAAATCCTATATCTTTCAGGTTGTTGGTTTCAAGCGTGCCGCGGTCGAAACTTTCGGCATCGCCATAACTATCTATAGTCGTACCCGAATTAGAGTCATCACGATTATTAAAATAGGAAGAGTAAGTAATATAAGTATTTGAATGAATATGCTTATTCCATTGCCGGAACCATTTAATGCTGCTTCCAAGGTTACCATATTTGGTATAATCGGTTATATTGATATTGCCACCGGTACTGATAAATGACGGTATTTGTAATGCCCTGCTATTATCTGTTACATCTTCGCCTGTATACAGACTCCATGTAAATATATTATTTGCATCCAGTTTGTAGTTATACCTGGCATCGGCATCATAAAAATGTGATGCAGGAGTTGTGGATTCATTAAAACCACCACCGCTAGGGCGGCCACCGCTTCCACCATTGCCAGCGTCAACAGTGGAGGTATTAAATTGTTTAAATATCTTATCATATAGGGGGCCCTGATAGGATCTTCTAAATGCTACCAATAAAGATGAGTTGTCGTTTATAGGTATTTCTGCAAAGGCATTCAGACTAAGTAAACTTAGGTCAACTCCAAAGCTTGGTTGGTTTTTGTTGCCATCTTTTCCATTTATCTCAGTAACACTTGATAGTCGGCCTCCATATATGGACGAAAATCCGCCTTTATATAATTGTACGTCTTTAACCGCATTGCTGTTAAAAGCACTAAAAAAACCATATAAATGATCAACCTGGTAAACGGTAAAACCGTCAAACACAACTAAATTCTGATCTGGTGTTCCCCCGCGAACATAAGCACCAGATGATGATTCGTTGGTGGCGCCAACTCCTGGCATTAATTGAAAAGCTCTTAATATATCTTTTTCACCAAGATTCGGCAGTTTATCTAAACTTTCTGGCGTAAGCTGCAATACACCTACTTTCTTGGTATCGGTAGTCATTACACCACTTTTTTTACCCAAAATGGTCACTTCATTGAGGGTGTTTAGCGCTTTGAATAATCCAAAGACTAATGTAGTATTTATCTTTTTGGCATCCAGTCTCATATCATCTGGCTGATATCCTGAATAACTTACTTCAACTACGCAGGTATCCGAAGGCACGTTAAAGATGGTAAAATTGCCATCGGTATTTGTAGAGGTTGACAGGTGGGTATTACGAACGCTTACAGTAGCTGAGGGCAATGATTCGCCTGTGCTTTGGTCAATCACCCGCCCATTAATGCTAAATAAAAAATGGGTTGGCGGCCCTTTTGCGGGTTCGATATTTAGTTTTGCTTTACCCTGGAAGAGATGGTTAGTTGCATTTAGTTTTTTAAGTCTTTCCAGGTCGTCCGTATTTTGTAAAATATATATTGTTCCGTCAGATTCGATCCAATAGTGCAAGTTGTTTTGGGAACAAACCCTTTCGAATACATTTTTTAGCGGTTCCTCAAAAAAGTGTTCAACAACATCAAACTTATTTAAGGAGTCACGCTCAAAAACAATGTTCAAACGATATTTCTGTCCTATAGTATCCAGCATTTTATCAAGCGGGCAGGTAAATAGCTTATTTATAATCGTTTTTTTTAATATGGTTTCTGTATGCTGGGCAAAAGCCAAAGTAGTAATGCCCAGGATAGCGAGCAGCAGTAAAAGTTTCTTCATCCAGTTTTATTTGCTTATAAAACCGAAAGTGCAGCATATTAAGCCTGGTAAAAAATAAATGAGATGACGATGGGTAAAGTGTAGACCAAATGGATTATTGTAGCTTTCATAAAAAACTACAATAGATTAATCGTAAGCTCGGCGTTAAAAATATTGTTGGTCACAGATGTTTTAAATTCATGCATCCCGGGATATACAATATCAAGCCGCCGCTGTATATTACTGAGGCCTATTCCAGAATCACTAAGGCCTGGTTGGTATTGTACATCGAAAAAATTGACTACTTTAAAGTATAATTCAGTACCAGCCTGATTAACATCCAATGTGATAATAATAAGGTTATTGTCCTCACTGTTTGTTCCATACTTAAAGGCATTTTCAACAATTGGTATCAATAGCATCGGATGAATAACATAGGTTTCGTAAATTCCTGTAAATTCAGTTTTTACGCTCACTTCATCGTCAAAGCGCAGCAATTGCAGATTAATATAGCTTTTTAAATACTCAACTTCTTTAACAAGATATACCTTATTATCCGCGCTTTCATATAACATATAACGCATCAACTGCGCCAGGTTTATGATAGTTGGTTCCAGTATATCTGATTTTTTGCGGGCAAGTGATGTCATATTATTTAATACATTAAACAGGAAGTGCGGATTGATCTGCGAACGCAAAAAGTTGAGTTCAGTACGTAAATAAATAGTTTCCTTTTCCTTTAATAATTGCTCACGCGAGGCATTGTCAATGATAACCCGGTAGCAAAAGCTGCACAATAAGGTGATTATCAGTAATAGTATGGGGATGAAATTCCCAGGGCCCTTTAAATGTGATCCGGCAGCAAAAGGAGGCTCTCCCTTAAAATTACGAAAACCAATGGGTGGGCCATTTAAAGGGCCAAATCTAAAGAAAAGAAAATAGCTGTAATATAATAGAACAAGTAAAGTAATTGCTGCAGTATAACCTATGAAGTGTTTCTGTTTAAAAAGGGGGTAAAGAAGATAGGAATGAACATAAAATATGGTTAGGAGCAAAAAAATGGAAATAAAAACATGCAATAAGAAACTAGAGTGTTCAAGTCCAGGAATGTTTGTTGTCGACGAGATTAATGGCGATATAAATAGCAAAAACCAAATAGGTAAAGGAATAATAATATGGAACCATGATTTGAAAAGAATTTTCCTCATCTGTCAAAATAAATATTAAATATTTAAAGCGGAAAATTAATGAGATGAAATGGCTGAATGTGATGACGAACGCGTTAAATAGTGTTAAAATAAATTGGGGGCCTCTAAAATTCAGTATTTTGGATTGGAAAGAAAATATAAGCTTGCCCTAATAAATATGCGCTGTATAATAGTTGACGATGAACCGCTTGCCTTGGAATTATTGGAAGATAATATCAGGAATATCACAAGATTAGAATTGGTCGCAAGTTGCCGTTCCGCTGCACAAGCGCTTCAAATTATACAGGATCAGGAAATTGATCTTGTGTTTTCTGATATACAAATGCCAGGTATTACTGGTCTGCAATTAGTTAAAAGCTTAAGCAGGAAACCGATGTTCATATTTATTACCGCTTACCAGGAGTTTGCTGTTGATGGATTTGAGCTGGATGTGATTGATTACCTGTTGAAACCAGTATCTCTGGAACGCTTTCTGAAAGCATGCAATAAGGCGATCAGTCAATATGATCTACAGAAAAGTACTTTGATTCACTCTTCTGTTCCCGTGAATGATTACCTATTCGTTTATTCTGATTATACGCTGGTGAGGTTAAATCATAATGATATAACCCACATTGAAGGACTTAAGGATTATGTTAAATTATACCGAAATGGGCAGGCCAGGCCTTTATTGTCACGCATTACGATCAAATCACTGGAGGAGCAATTACCTGCCGGGCAGTTTTTCCGTACGCATAAATCTTTTATTATTAATTTAAATTATGTGCAATCGATTCGAAAAGGTCGTATTAAATTGGATGGGGCGGAAATTCCTTACAGTGAAAATTATAAAGATGTGATAGGTCGTACTACAGGGAAAGTTATTAGCTGATAGCTATTAAGAGTTATGACTGGCCGATTCAATATTTATAGTCATTAGAACCTCACTACCCGATTAATCCTTCCAATTATTAAGGGTATTGCAAAGCTTAGCGTCAATTAATTATTAGAATGATTTAAACCGATCATGAAGTTTCTTTCGATCATTCATTATTAATCATTTAAAAGAGTTCGATTCCTCTAAGGTTACCGAAGACTAAGCGAGCTCAATTTTAAGCTTCCTTTATTTACTTGCAAAGGGTTATAAAGAAAAAAGACCAGAGGAGATTCGAACTGAAAAATCGCCGTTTAAGTGATCCAATGACATGTATTCTTAATCCACACTAAAAGCTACAGAAAAGCTCGAACTAAGTTTCGTTGCCCTGATTGGATTTAACCTATTGTAAACTAGTGGATTGTGGGTGCAGAAAAACGAGACAGCTAGCTATCCGGATAAAGCAAAGTTTGAAAAGCTGTATAAAAATATGTCGGCCAGGATAGCCTCGTTGCAGCAACCCGATGGCAGCTGGCATGCTTCCCTGCTCGACCCGGAAAGCTACCCTGTTAAAGAAACCAGCGGAACAGGTTTTTACTGCTATGCTTTGCTATGGGGACTTAATCATGGTCTTTTAGATCAGAAAACTTACTGGCCCGTTGTTAAAAAGGGATGGGCTTCGTTAAATGATTCTGTGCATCCAAATGGTATGCTTGGTTTTGTGCAGTCTATTGGCGTTGCGCCTGATAGTGTGACCTCTGATAGTACCGAAGTTTATGGCGTCGGCGCATTCCTATTTGCGGGCACCAATAAACTCACATAGCTCAGGGTAAACGGGTTGTAAGAAGGTGCATAGATAATATAACCAAAGTCCCGCAATTACTGGATACACTTATGGCATGTCACCATACTGCCTATATGCGTCTGCCGCATAATTTCACTGCGAGAGATCGAAATTAACATTATCATTTTTTCAGCCAGGTCTAAACTGTTGCCAGATGAAAGAAAAAATAATAAAAAATTCGTCAAATCTTAAACCAATAAAATCTATTTCAAAAGTCGGTCTTCGGGATGTCTTTTAATTTGCATTACGATACAATTTCCATCGTCACAATTAATATCGTTGTTGTGCTCATTTAAGTGCTTAAAGCAATCAGTATCAACCATTAAAATTATTTATGAAGAATCAATCAAAACTCAAACTCAGATCATCGATCGGCTGCATGTTAGCAGTGCACCTTCCCATTTCTGCATGCAGCAAGAAGGAGGCAGCCGTCTCAGATCAATCAAACAATAGAGCCACCACAAAAAAAATAGTTTCAAGGCTAAGAGCTCAAATACCGAACGGTTTATTGAAGTGGGGATTATACCCGCCCGAACGTATCTGTTGCTAATGGTGATGTAATTACCAGGATCATTTACTCTGATAATATCAATATCTATCAAATTCAATCTTAAAGCTTGATTATAACACAAAATAATAAAATAAGAAAAACAATCAATCATTTACATTTAACCAACGCCAAAATCAAATGAAAAGAAAAACAGTTTACCTATATATGGCCATTGCCATATTATTAGGCCTATCCGCCTGTAGTAAAGTTAAAAATGTTAAAACCGGCCAATTCGTAGGAAAGAACTTTACTTCATCACTAGCAAGCCTAGATAATGAAGATACTCTCCTGAATGTAACCTACGAAAGTGGCACTACCAACTCCGGAATCGTGGGCATAACCGCCACACATGCCACGGCAGCTGACGCCGCTTATATTGTATCGCCAGGTGCAACCGGAAACTATGCAATAGCACACAAAATTGTACAGGGTGATTCTGCATATTATTCTGATGGTAATTGGAGAAGTGAGAGCGATGCCCAAAGTATTCCTATCGCCTGTTACTCTCCCGGAGATGAGCGCCGCTATGAATTTAGTGTGCTGCTGAAAGATTGGCCCGTTTGGAATACCGGCGATTCGACCAATGAAACAAATATTTTTCAACTAAAGGTAACTAATGGAGCACTGGTTCCACTTCAGATAAGAGTACAAAGAAATGCACTGAGAACCAGGTACCAGGACGAATCAGTGAATGATATTCTAACCAATTTCCAGCCCTATGTAAATCAATGGATCCAATTTAGAATAGACGTATTGTGGGCTAATACCGCTATAGGGTATATGAATACCTATATGAAGCTGCCAGGACAAAGCGATTACGTTTTGGCAGACCAGAAAACAAATTATTTAACCTATACCGGCACAGGTACAGAATTTGGGTATATTAAATGGGGGCTATATGTAACACCGGTAAACGCTACCCGTATCGCCTATCATGACGATATCCGGATCATTAGTTTGAATCAGGCTCCTACGGCAACGGGCCTGATTTGGGGAAACAGCATTCCTGATGCTAACCCAGCCTATCTGGACGGCCCCTACACCAATGCGCCTACCACTACCAATCCCGCAAATTATAACAATACCAATCAAGTTTACAAACACCCTTATATAAAATATCAGGCGGCTCAAAATATTGTGTATATTAACAGTACCAACCCTGCGCCAAATCCCAGCGATAACGTAGTTGGTACGCCCTGGTCCGATTTTTCACGATCAACACTATCTGCATCAGGTATCTCTGGCGGCGCACCTGGCCCGGCTGGGCGGTATTTGTTGGCAGGTTGGGCAAATGCGCCATCGGTAAGCGTGCCATCCGCTTTCGATTCTACAAGATACTACCAGTTCCATTTAGATCCTAAAAGTGGCTGCTATTTTAACTTTAGCAGTATTAATTTTACAGTGCTTCGCGGTAGTAGTACACAGCCTAATATATTTGTGTTGCGCTCCAGCGTTGATAATTTTGCCACCAATATTTCAACCCCGGTCAGCATCACCGGTACCACTATACCTACTGCTATATCATTCAATGCATCGACACTTGTCAATATCACTACTGGCGTTACCTTCAGGTTATATCCCTATGGGGCTACGGCAACCAGCGGCACCATGCTTGTTGGAGTTAACGATTTCCAGGTCTATGGTCAGGTGTTGCCATTGCCTTAAATGATCATGATATTGTCTGCAATGGAATGGTTCAATATTTTGAATAGCGAAACCGTTTTAAAGTGGATGATTTTGATCATTGACATACACAAAGACAGCATGTCGGATGCCGATTAAATATTGGTATCATAAAACGGATAAGTTAAATGGGCAAGTTACTGGTTTAATGTACTTGCCCATTTGGGTATATTTAAAAATAGAATCTGTATCCCCTGGTTTAAAACAATCACATCTGCTCAATAATAAAACCTGACAAAGGCTTCCATAGACTCATATTCAGCCATGCCTAAAAAGTCGTACTGGCAGGCAGTTTCCCAATTGCGGTCTTCGGCGCGTACCCAAAACTCACGGGCATCGTCACCCGGGAATACTGGCCGGTCTTTTTGCGATTGATGTTTGAAGATGGCTTCACGCTTTCGCATCACTTCTTGCGGTGACAGTGGGACGGCCATTTCTATTTCGTGCGTTTCAAACTCATGCCAGGCACCACGGTACATCCATACCCAGCAATCTTTTACCCAATCTTCGGTGGCTTTGAGCCGCTGTAGCGCGGTAATAATGATATTGAAACAAACGAGGTGTGTGCCATGCGGATCAGCAAAGTCGCCGGCGGTAAATACCTGGTGCGGCTTAACTTGCTGTAGTAACTCCATGGTGAGTTTTATATCGTCTTCACTTACTGGATTTTTTTGGGTCTTTCCCGTTTCATAAAATGGTAGTGCCATAAAATGAATATGATCATCGGCTAAACCGGCATAGCGTGCGCCGCTGATCGCCTCGGTTTTGCGGATGAAGCCTTTTACATCGCGTATTGCGTGCGTATCTACCTGATTAGGCTGCTTGGCTTTAATAAAGGCACGCATATCCTCATAAGTTTTACTAAGCTTAGCGGCATCAACATCCTGGCTGTTATTAAAGTCAATAGCAAACTCCACAAAGCGCAGCACATCATCATCCCATACCGCGGTATTGCCCGAGGTTTGATAGGCCACATGTACATCATGCCCTTGGTCAACCAAACGAATGAAAGTTCCGCCCATCGAGATCACATCATCATCCGGATGCGGCGAGAAAATAATGGAACGCTTTTTAGCCGGTTGCGCCCGCTCAGGGCGCTGACTGTCGTCGGCATTTGGTTTGCCGCCGGGCCAGCCGGTAATGGTATGTTGTATCTGGTTAAAAATATCAATATTAATATTGTACACTGGGCCTTGTTCCACGGCCAGCTGTGCCATACCGTGAGTATTATAATCCTCCTCGGTTAGTTTTAGTATGGGCTTTTTAAGTTCGTTCGCCAGCCATATTACGGCTTTCTTTTTTAGTTGGTTGTCCCACACACAATCCTTTACCAGCCATGGTGTATTAAAGCGGGTCAGGTCGCTTGCGGCATCTGCATCCAGTACAAATTCTACATTATCGCTCAATTGCAGATAAGTGGCCGGCACATCACCCGATATTTCACCTTCAATAGCTTTCTTAATAATAGGCGCTTTCTTTTTGCTCCATGCCATCAAAATAATCTTGCGGGCTTTAAAGATGGTACCCACACCCATAGTAATAGCTTTGGTGGGCACGTTGGCTTTTCCGCCAAAATCGCGGGCGGCATCGCTGCGTGTCAAATCGGCAAGCGTAACCAGGCGGGTGCCACTGTTGGGGGCCGAACCGGGCTCGTTAAACCCAATATGGCCGGTACGGCCAATACCTAGTATTTGCAAATCGAGCCCGCCAAGGTCATTTATTTTTTGTTCATACTCGTAACAATAAGCCTGTACGTATTCTTCTTTTAAACTACCATCGGGTATGTGGATGTTACTTTTGTTTATATCAATATGGTTAAATAAATTTTCATTCATGAAACTTACGTAGCTCTGTGCAGCATCGTGTTTCATAGGGTAGTATTCATCCAAATTAAAGGTGATAACATTCTTAAAGGATAGGCCCTCTTCATGGTGCAGACGCACCAATTCATTGTAAACGCCAATTGGAGTTACACCAGTGGCCAAACCCAGAACAGCTTTTTCGCCTTTTTTCTGTTTGTTCTTGATTACAGAGGCTATGTGTTGAGCCACTTTTTTTGATGCGGTACACTGATCGGGATAAACCGTTACCGCCAGTTTTTCATAACGGGTTTCCTCCAGTAAATTTAGTCTTGCCATGGATTTGCAGTAATTGTTTGTATTAAAGTTTAGGCAAAACTATCTCTGTAACAGCGAACGGGATTTCAAAAATCACCTTTTGTGTTTTGATGATGTTTAAATCAAAATAAAGATACGTGGCAATGTTACCGGGGATAACTTATTCATCAAAATTAAAACTAAAAAAACCTATTTCTAAATAGTATTCTTTTGAGGGTCTTTATATTGCTTGCTTTAACGGGCTGGAAAAACATAATAACCCATCAACAAAATTGGTTTGATCCGTTGGATTGGAATTATTAAAAAAGATTGATAACTTACATTAAAAGGCAGGGGAGAGTCTAAGTAAAAGTATTATGAATAAAGTATTACGGTCATTTTTCACAGCAACTTTATTGTTTGTGATCATCGGTAATGTGTTTGCTCAAACCCCGCCGCGTAACTTCAGAACAATTTCGGTAGATAAAGGCTTGTCGCAAAGTACGGTTTATGCGATTATACAAGACAAGCTGGGCTTTATGTGGATGGCTACCCAAGACGGGCTGAACCGGTATGACGGGGAGAGCTTTATGGTTTATCGTCCGGTTGATAATGACCCGAACAGCCTGCGTTCAAACTATATTAAAGCGCTCTATCTAGACCACAATGGTCAACTATGGATAGGTGGCGATCAGGGTCTCAGCCGATATGACTATTCCACCAATAAGTTTCTTAATTATCAACATGCACGTAAACCGGGCGAGTGGTACATCTCGGCAATAACGGAGGATGCTAATCATATTATTTGGGCCGGCACAAGTGCAGGTGAAATATTCAGGCTTGACCAGGGCAACGGCGAGTTTAAACTTTTTAATATCGATGGGACCGCCAATGGTGTAAAAAGTATTACCAGCTTGTCCTATGTTCAACAAACTTTGCTTGTAGGAACAGATGTTGGATTGTTTAAACTGACAAATGGCGATAACCGTCTACAGAAATTAAAATTAGGTGTTACCGATCCATCCATTAACGAAGTATTTATTGATGGATCGTTGTTATGGATTGGTACAGAGGGTAGTGGTTTGTTCTGTTATAATATGCATAATTCTGTCGTCCGGCACTATGTCCATTTGCCCGGGCAGGCTTCGAGCGTTGCCGATAATGACGTCCGTGGCATTAGTGAGGATGATCAGGGCCATATATGGGCCGGCACTTTTATGGGCTTATCCATATTTGATCCTCACACAGGCAAATTTGAGAACTATTATCACCAGGCAACCATTCCGTATACTATTAGTCAAAACTCTGTGCGTTGCGTGTACCGCGACCGGCAGCAAGGCATGTGGCTTGGCACCTATTATGGTGGCGTTAACTACTACCATAAAAACGATATTAAATTTAATCTTGTTAATCAAAATACTGGTAAACTGTCGCTCAATGACCAAGTTATCAATGTGATTAAACAAGACGATCAGGCTAACTTTTGGATAGGCACAAATGATAAAGGGCTTAACCATTGGAATAATAAAACAAACGCTATTACCTATTATAGTTACAAAGAATCAGGCAATAACGGTTTAAGCTCCAATAACATCAAATCAATTGCTTTTGATGGAAAAGGCAAAGTATTCCTGGGGACGCACAATGCCGGTTTGGATATATTAGATCAGGGCACCGGGCAGGTAAAGGTTTTTAGGCACGATGAAAAGGATAGCAAAAGCATATCCGGCGATATGGTTTATGCCTTATTAAGAGACGGAAAAGACCGCTTATGGGTAGGAACACGCACTGGTTTAGATCTATACAACCCTGCAAGTCAATCATTCGATCATGTATACTTTGATGCGGCAGGCAAGCGCCTTAGTTCAGATGAGATCGCGTATTTGATGGAGGATTCAAAAGGGCGTATCTGGATCGGTACAACCAATGGTGTAAATGAGTTTTATCCAGATAATAGGCTTTTTGAAGTATTCCCCGGCTCAATGTTGAGCAACGAGGTAGTGAACTGTATTACTGAAGACCAAAAGCACAGGATATGGGTAGGCACCAGAAACGGATTGAACTTATATGATGAAGACAATCATACTTTTATAACTTACAAGAACCACAGCGAGTTTTTAAGAGGTACAATTAATGGTATAGTGCCGGATGATGAAGGGGATTTATGGATCTCGACCAATAACGGATTGGTATGTTTTAACCCCGATACACACCAATCGCAATGGTTTGATAGCAGGGACGGTTTACAAAGCAACCAGTTTAATCTATATGCGTTTTGTAAAGCCAGCGATGGCATGTTGCTTTTCGGCGGAATTAACGGGATTTCGTATTTCTATCCCGCAGCGATCAGGCAACAACCACTAGCATTAAAGGTAACTTTTACTGGGCTGGAAGTTTTGAATAAGGAGGTTACCCCTGATGATGGTACCGATATTCTGACCAAACATATCGATAAAACACTCAAGCTGGAATTTAAGCACGATCAACGCCAGTTTACAATTTTCTTTAACACTTTTAATTATATCTCTGCCAATAGAACCCGGTTTTTGTATAAATTAAATGGAATTGACGCTGTTTGGCAGCAAACAGATCATCTGTCTAAAGCAAGCTATAGTAATCTTTCGCCAGGCGATTATCTGTTTCAGGTAAAAGCTATCGGACCGAATGGGGAGAGTAGCCCTATCAGAACCATTAATATTGAAGTATTGCCACCATGGTATGGCAGTACATGGTTTTACTTATTGGTAGTTATTGCTTTAGGTATAGGCTCCTATGTTGTTTACCGGGTTATATCTGAGCGAATAAGAACGTTGCAGCAATTGAAAACAGAGCGGATGGAGCGCGACAAGGTTAATTATATAAACCAGGTAAAAACAGATTTTTTTACCAACGTTTCGCATGAACTACGTACACCGTTGACGTTAATACTGGCTCCTTTGGAAGAAATTATGAGTAAGCCAGTTACCGATAAACAACTAAGCAAGCAGTACAAAATTATGTTATTGAATGCCAGGCGACTTTATCAATTGGTTGATCAGCTATTTGAATTTAGAAAAGCGGAATCAGGTACCAGGAAACTTCAGGTAACCAAAGGTGAAATTGTAAGTTTTATACATGAGATATATAGTTCTTTTCAACCCCTGTCAGACCGAAACCATATCGGGTATAACTACATAAGCACTGAGGCTAAACTGTCATCTTTATTTGATAAGGATGCGGTTGAAAAGATTTTTTTCAACCTGCTATCAAACGCGTTTAAATACACACCAGCAGAAGGGCAGGTCGGTATCGAATTATCAAAATCGACAAAGGACGTCATTATCAAGATCACTGATACAGGAAAAGGTATTAAAAAAGAACATCTGGAAAAAATATTTGACCGTTTTTATCAAGTAAATAACCAGGAAATGAACCTTGGTTCTGGGGTCGGGCTTGCTTTTACCCGTCGGCTGGTGGAGCTGCATCATGGCACTATAACGGTTGAGAGCCGTTTGGGCATGGGTAGTATTTTTACGGTTACATTACCGCTTGACGACGAACGATACCGTAATGATGTCCGTTCCCGGTTACCTATTTATGACCTGTCATCTAACTCAGATAAAAATAACGAGCTAACCGACGACCTTGCTGAAATAGCAGCCGACCTATCAGCTGTCAATAGCTCTACCGATGGATTGCAAGACCATAACAACATGTCGGAACGGGAGAGGTTATTGATAGTGGATGATAATGATGAGATTGTAAGTTATCTTTCGGACCGGTTTAGCCAGTTTTACGAAACATATACAGCTTACAATGGCGAACAAGCCTTGAATGTACTGGATGACCAACAGATGGATTTGATCATCTGTGATGTAATGATGCCTGAACTGGATGGACTTCATTTTTGTAAGCGGGTGAAACAAAATATCCAAACTTGCCATATACCGGTGTTGTTGTTAACGGCGAAGGCAGACACTCAACAGCAAATTAAGGGCCTGGAGATGGGAGCAGATGATTACGTAACCAAGCCATTCTCGATGAGTTTGCTTGAGGCCAAGGTGCAAAACATATTACGCTCCCGTAAAAGATTAAAAGAGTTTTATTCCTCATCAAAAGAAATAGTTCCAGAAAACATTGCTTTTAATACTCTTGATGAAGATTTTTTAAGAAAGGCGATCTCTTTAATTGAATTAAATCTCTCCGAATCCGATTTTTCGGTCGATAAATTCAGTCGTGAGATAGGCATGAGCCGTTCAAATCTCTATTTAAAGTTAAGAGCAATCACGGGCGAATCGGTAACGGATTTTATTAAACGAATAAGGTTTAAAAAAGCTGTTGAACTAATGGAGCAGCGTCAATATACAATAGCGCAGGTTGCTTATATGTCGGGCTTTAATTCGCCATCATATTTCTCTACGGCTTTCAAACAATACTACGATTGCATGCCTACTGAATATCTTGCCAAAAAGGATCTGGAAAAAAACTAAGGATTACACAAATTCAAAACATAAAAACCCGTTTTCTAAATCAGAATATCCACTCTAAATCGATTTTTGAATAAATAAATTCAAAAAAATTGAAAAGATCTTATGCAATCGGAATCGATATAGGCGGTTCATCCCTAAAATGCGGAGTTGTGGATGATGGAGGCAAGTTGTTATACTCTTTCCGTTTCCCTATTGACCAAACGTACACCCAAGGCGAAATAATGGCGTTGATTATCGCGGCTGTAAGAAAATGTGCCGCGCAAGCCCCTGCTAAAGTTGCAGGTGTTGGTATAGGTTTTCCGGGTATTATAGATAATAATATTGTTATTGGCGGTGCTGATAACCTGCCGGATTTTATAGACGTTGAGCTGGGAAACATCATTACCGCTTCTACTCATCTGAATGTAACTGTTGATAATGATGTGAATATGATGGGAACGGGTGTCGGTGGCAGTCTTATCATCAATGGACAGCCCTATGGCGGTTATAAAAACCGTGGTGCCGAAATGGGTCACACTACTATAAGCCATGGTGGAAAACGTTGTGCCTGTGGTGCGTTGGGCTGGCTGGAGGCTTATGCTTCTGTAAAGGCGCTCGTAAGTAGGTATACAGAGCTACACAGGGTAAGCTACAGTGATGAATTTACGGGGCAGCTTATCGTGAAAAACTACCTGGCCGCCGAACCACAGGCCATAACGGCCATGCATGAGCATTTTGATTACCTATCGTCGGGTATTGCCGGGTTCGTTAATATTTTCAGTTCGCAAAAAGTGGTGATTGGGGGTGGTATCTGCGAAGCCGGCAGCTTTTATATTAAAGAAATAGGAAACCGGGTAAAGCTTAAAACCATCCCAGTTTCCTCAAACCACACTTCTATTGTTGCCGCAAAATTAGGTAATCAGGCGGGCTTGTTAGGTTGTGCAGCAAAAGCGTTCATGATATAAAACCTATTAATTCAGCTGTGTGGCGATTACTTTCTTTTTCCCATCGATTGTGATCGTCATATTTAACTGCCCTTTCTCCAAATTAAATCCCTTATTTTCTTTTATACTAACTTCTGGTGCTTTTAAACCATCATAAGGATAAACAAGAGTAATAAAATATTGAGGTTTATTATCATCTTTTGGTTTCTCAAACACAAAAGCCGGGCGAGATACTTCAGTATGATACGCGTAGGATACCTTTCCCGGTTCTACTTTTAGATTGCCGGTCAATGATTGTATTAAAAGGTTATTACCATCAGCATAAGAAGTATGTACGGAGTTGCTTTTTGTATCAAAAACGGGTTGGCTATCTTCTTTGAGCTGGAAATGAATGCCCAGGTTTCCTGTAGCATTGCCTATAGCCTGGTCAATAATCACGAAATATTTTTGATCGATAAATAACACACTACGCTTGTGATTCAGACCCTTGTAGCTTGGGTTGGTGTAGGTAAGTATATCCAGATATTTGCCGGTTTCCCATTTATTAAGCGTGGCTTTGGTAATTACCATATTCTGATTGTTGAGCGTAAGGGTTTGGTGTACCCGGGTTTGCCTGAAGGACTCTCTCAGTTTATTAATCGCACTATCCCCGCTGTAAACGTAAACACCTGCATCGGGCGTAAAATCACGACCTTTTACCCATAGTTCAAATGTGCCATTGTCAGGTTGCGCATGAAATTCTCCCGGGGGGCTGGCTTTTAACACCATCACTGTCGCATTATTTTCCCAGCCGTTCCTGAATGTATAAAAACCAGCGGTTGTAAGTGCATGCGACAAATAGGGGGGAGCTGATCCTTGTTTGTGATCAGTAGCAAAATAACGAATGATTTGGTTATCAGGAAATGCCGCCGCCCAGGGTTGATATTGTTTTAACATGGCTTGCTTGGTAGTAAGCCACGAATCGCCAAACATAGGGAATGTGTAATCCGGAAAAGAAAAATTGATCGTGGCGAGGATCATGCTTTCTACTGTTTTTTTATAACTAGCGGGGAAATCGTTGTCTTCGCCTGCCAGTTGTGTAGTACGTAGCGCATTTAAAAAAATATTTATAGCAGCGTTATGATAGTCAGGAGCAAGTTCAAACTGCATGCCATCGGGGTAAACCTGCTTTGTTATCTCCCTGTTAAGTACACTTACGCCACTTTTTCGCCAGTTTTCAGCATTTTTAAATTCCGGGAAAAAACAGCCTGCGGTAATTACCCGCTGTGCTTCAAAAAGTAGGTGGTTGCCAACTTCAGAGTAATGCGACTGTATATAATTTGCCTGCTCATTATAACTGTTCAAAAATTCCAAAAGGAATTGCGGTGTGAAGTTGGGTGAATAAAGAAGCATGTTAAAAGTGCCCGGCAAGCTTTGTACCCTTTCGGATACCTCTAAAGAGCGCCATGCATAAATATCATTATCTACCGAAAGGCCCAGTGGATTTTTTCTCACCCAATCCCTAAACTGAAATACCCATTCTTTAGCATATTTCTCATCGCCGGTTGACCAGTAGGCCAATCCCATGGATTGCCACCAATAAACCCGGTGCAGTTGCCACCGTACTTCGTTGTCTTTCACCGGCCATAACTGCCAGTTGATGTCTTTTCCATAATCAAAGTAACCATAGCCTTTGTGTGGCTGAAACTGATGCCGCAACGCTTTGTCAGCCGCTTCCATGGTAGCTTTGGGAAGTTGTTTATTGGCATATTTAATCTTATCATCAGGATTATACTCGGTAAGTTTTACCTTAGTGCGGTTCCTGTAATATTGCAATAATTGTTGCGCTGCCTTTTCATAATCTCCACTATTTACCGATTTATTAACCTGTTCAAGGCCAGGATAAGTAAGATTAAGAGCATTAAAGCTTGTTTTATTCAGTTTTGTTTCCTGAGCCTGTGTGGCTAAAAAACTAAGTATAAAACCTATTAATATGACTGACTTCTTCATTGCTTATATCTTTAAAATTAATCTTAGTTTTTAACCTTTTTTCAGATTGATGTGTTTAATTTCCATATATCGTTTTATAGCCTCCAGATAATAATAGTCGGCATAATCAAGTGGGGTATCAATTTCAGAGTCGTATAAAAATGCGCCAACGCTATGCTTTAGAATAAAGAAATGGTTTTCGCCGGGTTTGGCTAAATATTCATCAGAGGAAAGCGTTTTGAGTATTGAAGCGGCATAATCAAAATATTTTTGGCCATCTTTTACCTGTGTACTAAGTTCAAGCAAAGCAGAAGCTATTACAGCCGCAGCCGACGCATCTTTAATGGCAGGCAGATCTGTTTCAAGCGCATTATGAACATCAAAATCCCAGGCTGGTATTTTATCTTTAGGCATGTGCGGATTATTCATAATAAAGCTTGCAATATGTACGGCCTGCTCAATAAATTTTGGATTTTTTGTGTTTTGATAACACATCGTATAACCATATAATCCCCAAGCTTGTCCTCTTGCCCAGGATGATTCATCAGACAACCCTTGGTGAGTCATCTTTTTTAGCACTTTACCAGTTGCCGGATCATAATCAACAAGATGGTACGAACTATAATCCTTTCTAAAATGGTTTTTAAGCGTTGTCATGGCGTGAGTGCTGGCGGCATTAGTATAGAGGGGCTGATTAAATGCTTTAGCTGCCCAGTAAAGGTATTCGAGATTTATCATATTATCAATGATTACCGGGTAATGCCAGTCACCAAAATCCCATGAGCGGATCACGCCAACCTTGGGATTAAAGCGAGCGAAAAGATTCTTAGCGCCATCAGCAAGTGCGGGCAGATATTGTTTATCGCCGGTAATACGATAAGCGTTGCCATAGGAACAAAACAACAGGAAGCCAAGGTCATGCGTGTTTGTGATATACCTGGCGCTATCCAACGAAAGCGTGAATCGTTGCGCTTGTTCCTCCAGTTTTTTGTCTCCCGAAAGCTCATAGCCATACCAAAGGCTTCCCGGAAAGAAACCCGCGGTCCAATCAGGCAGAGGTGCCAATCGAACCGTACCATCAGGATTAACAGAACGCGGGTCAAAGCCGGGTTTGTAAATTTCGGCAGCTTTAACTAATTGGTAATGGATCGCTTCATTGGTTTTTTTTAACCATTGTTCAGGTTCGGCGAGCGATTTTTTTTGGGCACAACAATGAAGGGTAAAAGCAAGGATGGTAAATGACAGGATGATTTTTTTTCTCATGGGCCAGATCGTGTTTGTAATTTGGTGATTTCAGCTATTTTAAAGCAATGTGAAGGTAAGCTTGATCACTCGGGAAGGCTTTTAATTTTCAGTCGAAATGTTTCAATAATGTTGAATACCTATTAAGTCTGTGAGTACTCAGTACCGTTTATTGAGGAAGGGGCAGTTTGTTACGAACAGTTGATTTGTTTTTTTTGTAATTCATCAAAACTGATAGCATTTTGGATAAATTCAAAATAGTTTCTTAATGCACGTTCCTACATTCGCTAATACCAAATGCTACGCTTTTTAAAGCAACCCAATTATTAAAAGACATAACCGATTGAGAGACTATCGATAACAGCGGTAATTACTCTATTGAAGTAAATATAGAACCACACTGGTTTTTAGTTTTGTGGTATTAAGCTACGAAGAACCAGTTAACAACATTATGCCGCCAAAAGCAAAAAGTGATTTGATTCATATAGAACTACTAATAATTAAGATAAACTAAAGATTATGGAAATAAGTAATTATGAAACAGCGGAAAGCAAAACTAGCTTCTCCGCAGGTAAATTACAGCGAAGGCATTTTTTGAAATTCACAGGGGCTGTTGTATTGACAACGGGAGTGCTTGGTTGTAGAAAAAGCGAAAGACCGAGCGGTAAACCCCAGATTAACGATGGGAGTACGATAGATTTTAAAGATGACACGGGGATATTCAACTATATATATATTTTGGAGCAACTCGAAGCAGCGTTTTATATTAAAGTTAGTGCAGCCTATCCCTCCGCTTTTACAGCTACCCAAACAAGTTTTTTTAACGATATTAGTTTGCACGAAATTGCTCATCGGGAGTTTCTTAAAGATTTTTTAGTAGAAGCCGGAATTGGTAATCTTGATTTTGATTTTTCGTCCATAGATTTTACTAATGCTACAGCAGTGCTTACTGCTGCTAAAACCTTTGAAGATCTTGGCGTAGCTGCCTATAACGGAGTTTTAGCCAGAGCCCAACAAAGTTTTACACTAATTATTTTAAGCCAGATAGCTTCGGTAGAAGCACGCCATGCAGCATGGGTGCGGGGGCAGGTAATAACTAACGATTTTGCAGACTTGAATGCCCTATCTACATTGGGTGCCGTTGACGCGAATGGTTTGGATGTTGCATTAACGCCAGATAAGGTATTGGCACAGGTTAGTAAATACATTAAAACTCCACTCAAAGTAATAAATCTCTAACATTAATTTTATATGGATATTTTAAACATAATTGACGAAATAGGAAAGATTGATGGAGAGATTTATGAAAGATTAGATCCCAGACGAAAAGCGATGAGCAATTTTTTCAATATCGGAAAAAAACTGTCTATGGCCGCGCTACCGGTTGCACTGACTGGCATGTTTCAGAAAGCCTATGGGCAAACGACCGTTAATACAACTGTGGTAAGCGCCTTAAACCTGGCTTTGGCATTAGAATATTTGGAATTTAATCTTTACGATAATGCATTAACAGCTACCCCTACACTAATCCCGGCTGCGGCAGTGCCGATCATTACAACTATAAGAGCCCATGAACAGGCGCATATTAATCTTTTGATAGCAACGATCACTCAATTGGGAGGTGTGCCACAAGCACCGATGCCTTATGCCGCATTTAACTATACCACGATTAGTACTAACGTTACTACAAATTATGATACATTTTTACGTACAGCCATGTCTATCGAAGATTTTGGTGTTAGAGCTTATAAGGGACAATTGCCAAGCTTAGTTTCCAACCAATCTGTATTAGCTGCCGCCGCTCAAATCCATTCAGTAGAGGCGCGTCATTCGGCCCAATTGCGTAAAATGATATACGATTTACAGATAACCAATTTAATAAATCTTCGCCCCTGGCTTAGCGACCGCGCAACAGACGCTGGTGTAGTGGATCCCACCAATTATAACGACTCGGCAATTGGAGCCCTTAGCACTGTTTATTATCAAGATAATGCAACCTTGCTCAATGCTGAGAATAAAGTAACACAAGCAGGGATTTTGTTGACAGGTATTAACGGCTTTATCGATGTTACAGCAAACGCAGCAGCCCAGTCCTTTGATGAGTATCTGGAAACAGCTACTGTTAAAACAATAGCCAATGCACTATATATTAAACAACCATATCAGTTAACCTAACCCTGAAACTATAAACAATATAAGCTTTAGAAAAACCTAAAATGGAAGTAAAATGAAAAAAATCATACTTATATTATTTTTGTTAACGGTAGTTAACGTGTTGTATGCACAGAACGTTATTACTATAAAAGGTATAGTGAGGGGTGGTGATGACAAGCCTATTCCCGGGGCAACAATCCGTGAAAAAGGAACTACGAACGGAACAGTTTCGGCAAACGATGGTTCCTATCAAATTAAGGTACAGCCTAATGCCACCATATCTTTTTCTTTTATTGGTACTCAGACCGTAGAAGAAAAGCTAAATGGAAGAACTACCATTGATGCAAAATTATTAGATGCAAAAAATAACCTTGACGAGGTGGTAATAACTGGTTACGGCCAAAAGGTAAAGCGCAAAGATTTAACAGGTGCAATATCGTCTGTAAGTGGTAGCGAAATTGCGAAAGTACCGGTTCAAAATGTTGCAGAGGCACTGGAAGGACGCCTGGCGGGGGTGCAGGTAACCACCTCCGATGGTACACCTGGTTCAACACCTTCCATTGTAATCAGGGGCGGTACGTCAATCACCCAAAGTAACCAACCATTATATGTTGTAGATGGCGTACCTCAAACTGATGGGTTAAGTTTTTTAGACCCAATGGATATTGAATCTGTTGATGTATTGAAAGATGCATCTGCCACAGCTATTTACGGTGCACGGGGTGCAAACGGAGTTATCCTGGTAACCACCAAACAAATAAAACCGGGGCAAATTAGAATTAACTATGATGGGTATGTAGGTGCAAAAAAAGTAACCCGTGATATTCCGTTGTTAAACCCATATCAATATACTGTTTTACAGTATGAAAAAGCATTAACTACCCCCGCCTTATTGTCTGCTTTTACAAGTGTTTATGGTTCTTTTGATTCGTTGCAGCAACGTTATGGAAACAGGCCTGGAATTAATTGGCAACAAGAAGTTTTCGGCCAAACAGCAATGAGCCAATACAACAAAGTTAGTATTAGCGGAGGTGACAATGGATCCACGTTCAATATTTTTTATTCTCGTAATTATGATCAGGGAGTTATGGTAGGCAGTGGCTCAACCGTAAATATTGGTAAGATAATGATGAACCATAAAATTAACGACAAGCTAACGTTAAATGCTATTGTAAACTATTCCAATCAACAAATAACAGGATTAAGTACACAAACAGGTGGTAATGCAAGACTAAGCATGTTGCAAACGTTATTGCAAATGCGCCCCGTTGCAGGAGCTAACGTTAGTGATGCCACCCTGCTGACGGAGGTTACTGACCCTTTAGACCCTAATCCGGGTTCGCCGGCGTTTCAAAGTCCGCTCGTTACTATAGCTAACGAACCTCGTCAAAATATCATACAATCTTTAAATGCAAGCGGCACTCTTCAATACACCATAAATAGCCATTTAAGTTATAGGGGATTGATTAGTTATACCACAGGCGGCAACGTTGATAAAGAATTTAACACTGCTGCTTCTATATTAGCCATTCGTAGCGATGGGGCATATGGTAGTATTGGTGATAATACTGTAAGACATGTCGACTATAGCAATACACTTTCTTACAATAATGTATTTAAACAAGATCATAAACTTGATATAACGGTAGGGCAGGAATATATTTATGATTATGATGATGCGGTAACTGCTTCAGCATCTGGTTTCCCGGCTGATAATTTGGGTTATAATAGCTTACAGCAAGGAACAGTTGCCGGCTTCCCTACTTCGTCTGCCGAGGATGATAAGGTGATTTCCTTCTTTGGTCGAGCTAACTACTCTTATAAAGATAAATATTTGCTTACCACAAGTTTAAGAGCAGATGGTTCTTCAAAGTTTGGCAGTGATAATCTGTGGGGTTATTTTCCGTCTGCTGCAGTTGCATGGAGAATTATTCAGGAAAAATTCATGGAAAATGTACCGCTGATCTCCGATCTTAAATTACGCGTCAGCTATGGCGAGGCAGGAAATAACCGCATACCAAATTATGCGGCACTTGGGGTTCTTACAACAGGTAGTTATCCGCTAAACAACCAACCAGTAACAACTACATATCAAAATACCCTAGCTAACCCAACGTTAAAGTGGGAAACCGTTCAATCACGTAACATAGGTTTGGACTTAGGCCTTCTTAAACAGAGAATAACTTTAACAACCGAGTATTACGATAACAGATCGAAAGATTTGCTTTACAATAGCCCTATTCCGGCAAGTTCAGGCTTTACAACTCAGTTACAAAACATCGGTACAACATCAAGCAAGGGGTTGGAATTTACATTGAACACTATAAACGTTCGAACCACCAATTTTAATTGGCGCACAAACTTCAATATCGCGTTTAACAGCACAAAAGTATTGAGCTTAGGCCCTGGCCAAACATCATTATTGATTCCCAGTTATACTACTTCAAATGACTATATTTTGCAAGTTGGCAAGCCTGTTGGAATTATGTATGGCTATGTATCGAATGGCCTTTACCAGGTTAGCGATTTTAATTATAATCCAACAACAAATGTTTACACCCTTAAACCGGGCGTGGTACAAAGCGGTACAACCGTACAACCAGGTTCCATCAAATTCAAAGATATAAGCGGGCCAAATGGAGTTCCCGATGGAATTATCAATGACGATGATCGTACTGATATAGGTAATGCAAACCCCAAATTTACCGGTGGCATAAATAATACATTTAGCTATAAAGGTTTTGATTTAAGCATTTTCTTGAATTTTACTTATGGCAACAGCATCTACAATGCCAACCTGCTTAATAACTCTAACCTGAGTTTAGGCTACCAAAATACATTCGCTTATTTCGCTAATCGTTGGACAACTATAAATAATCAGGGCCAATTGATAACCAGCCCGATTGAACTTGCTGCTTTAAATAAGGGTAAAACTATTCCTGCTTATAATGGCGTATCTAGCGTACTCGCATACAATAATGCAATTGAAAATGGATCTTTTTTACGTGTTAATAATGTAAGCCTCGGCTACACTTTACCCCAAAAATGGTTAAGTAGGATAAAAATCGCAAGCGCACGTGTTTATGTTACCGGATATAACTTATATGTATTTGACAGTTACTCGGGTTTTGATCCTGAAGTAAGTACTCTTAGCAACCCCTTAACCCCAGGAGTAGATTTCAGTGCTTATCCAAGGGCCAGATCATTCGTAGCAGGTGTTAACGTATCATTTTAATTAAACTAATAAGATGAAAAATTTTATCAATTCCACTCAAAAATATTTTTGGTTAACAGGCGCATTTTTTATTATAATGCCACTAGTTTCGTGTAAAAAATCTTTGCTGCCTAAACCGTATTCTCTTTTTACTACTGCCAATTATTTTTCAGATGAAAGTGAAGCCTATGCAGCTACGTTGGGTGTATACGACGCAATGTCCAGCCAGAATGCTTATGGGGCTTATCTGTCTTTTATCACCGATAATGATACCGATATTAGCCAAACATCTGGTATTGATTTAGTTACAGATTATCGGGTAATCTGCCATTACCAGGGTACTGCTCAAACACCCGGATTTTATACCATGTGGAGTGCGCTTTATGCTGGCATAGACCGGGCAAATCTGGTGATTCAACAAATACCGGCAATGGCACTTTATACATCCGGAACAGCAGCCCAAAAAACTGACCTCAATAGAATGTTGGGCGAAGCGAAATTTCTTAGGGGCTTTTACTATTCAGAATTGGTACGCCTATGGGGTGATGTCCCTTTTAAATTAACCCCGTCACAAACTGGTGAGGATTTTAAACTTCCAAGGACAAATCGCTACACAATTTATACTCAAATAATTAAAGATATGCAAGATGCGGCAGCCGTTCTGCCTACTTCATTGCCAACAGATGAACGGATATGTAAATGGGGTGCAGAAGCAATTTTGGCTCGTGTTGCATTAAGCGCGGGTGGTTATTCTGAAAGCCAAACCGGACAAATGTTACGGCCTGCCAATTATCTGGATTATTACAAATTGGCCCAAACAGAGATCAATGATATAATGGCTCAAAACCTCTATAAGCTTAATCCCAGTTATGCCCAGGTTTTTAAAAATCAATGCCAAGGCGTTTTAGAGCCTACAGAAAGCATGTTCGAGGTTGCGTTTTATAACGCTGCGGGCAGTGCAAGCGGCGGCAATTGGTTGGGTGTAATTTATGGTACACCACTTACCGCGGCAGGTATTTACGCTGTAACCAATGGTAGGGAATTAGCCCTCAGGCCTTTTTGGCAAACTTTTGCGACCGGAGATCTGAGAAGAGATTTCTCAATAGCCACTTATACCATAAATGCAACCGGCGCGCAAGTACCATTGGCTATAAATACCAGAAGTGATGAAACATGGACCGCTGCAAAATGGGCCAGACAATATCAGGTTAATGATATATTGGAGCGTGCTTCTACAAACATTAACACCGTAATAATGCGTTACTCAGATTTGTTGCTACTTCGCGCAGAGGTAGAAAACGAATTAAATGGAGGGCCGGATCAACTAGCGTATGATGCCATTAATATGGTTAGACGACGGGCTTATGGTCAACCAGTAGGCACGGCAGACCCAGCTGTAGATTTAGCAGGATTGAATTACACCAGTTTTTTTACTGCAGTACAAAATGAGAGAGCATGGGAATTATGTTTTGAAGGAGAGCGGCGATCTGATTTAATTAGATGGAATATATTGGGCCCAACGTTATTAGCTACCAAGCAGGCTACACTTGCCATAAGAAGTAACTTTAATTACACGGCATCAACCAATTATGTTGAAGGAAAGAGTGAATTGTATCCTATTCCAGCTAATGAAAGGGATATAAATCCAAACATTGGGCAAAATAACGGCTACTAATTTTTAAGTTTAAATGATAAAAAAACTAATTCTCGTAGTTGCTATTGCAATGTTTACAAAAATTGCATTTGCACAAACTACACAACGCCCAAATATCCTGATCATTATAACCGATCAGCAAACGGCAAACGCCATGAGTAATGCAGGTAATAAAGACCTGTATACCCCATCAATGGATAAGTTGGCTGCAAATGGCGTGCGTTTCACCCGGGCTTACTGTGCCCAACCCCTGTGTACGCCTTCGCGTACTTCGATATTCAGCGGGAAAATGCCTTATCAAACCGGATTCAAAGCCAATGCCGAGGAAAAGGATGGCCAATGGCCAGACAGCTTGATAATGATGGGTAAGATATTTCAAAACGCAGGTTATAAAACCGGATATATAGGTAAATGGCATTTACCAGTTCCAGTTAGCAAGATTAGTCAGCACGGTTTTCAGACGGTTCAAAACAGCGACTTTTTGGATTATAATGATGCTGCTACACCCTCATTCTGCGCCAGGTTTATTAAGGAAAATAAGGATCATCCTTTTCTACTTGTTGCTTCGTTTTTAAACCCGCATGATATATGTGAATGGGCAAGAGGAGATGCGCTGAAAATGGATTTGTTAGATATACCACCTGATCCTTCTAAATGCCCCTTGTTACCCTCTAACTGGAATATCCCGGCAGATGAACCTTCCGTTATCCGCGAACAACAGAAAGAAGTAAGCTCCGGTACCTATCCTTCAATAAATTGGAATGCTGGACAATGGCGGCAATACCGTTGGGCTTATAACCGCCTAATAGAAAAGGCAGATAATTATATTGGGATGGTTTTGGCCTCACTGAAAAAGTATGGAGTGGAAAACAATACGATTATCATTTTTACTGCAGATCATGGCGACGGTTATGGCGCACATAAATGGAACCAAAAGCAAGTGCTGTACGAAGAATCAGCTAACGTACCCTTTATTGTTTCAAAATTAGGCCAATGGAAAGGTCGTACAGATAATATGTTGGTATGTAATGGTATCGATATTATTCCAACCATCTGCGGGTTTGCAGGCATACCTAAACCTTCCAACCTAAAAGGAGACGATATTGGTAAGAGAATCGCTAATCCAAGCGTCAAACTTCGTGATACATTGGTAATAGAAACCGACTTTGCCGACAATGAGGTTTTACTGGGTATAAGCGGCAGGGCGGTAATCACACCGGATCTCAAATACATCGTGTATAACAAGGGTAGTAATAGGGAACAACTTTTCGATTTGAAAAAAGATCCCGGAGAAATGGATAACCTGGCGATAAAGCCTGCCTATAAAAAGAACCTTGAAGATATGAGAGCCTATTTAAAACAATGGTGTATCAAAAACAAGGATAATTTTATTAAATAACTACTAGCGCCAGATGTGGCTTTAAGTTTAACAAGCCTTGATAATTATGAAAACCAAGTTATTATTTCTAAGTATAAGTTTAACATGTTTGGCAGCTTATGGCCAGCAAATACCCATAAAATCAGCATTTATTAAATTAAATGCCGAAAAACTACATGCCCGGGTGCGTGAGTGGCCTTATCCAGCAAATGGCATTACAGTGCCAAATAATCACCCCGCTTTACTTTGGCCGGGTACAAATGGCAAAAAAATGATATTGCCTATGGAAAGCGGCAGTAGTGATTCGGCAAGTAATGTGATCAGCGGTGTGACTTACAAAGTAATGCTGTCGCATGATAAAGCCTTTAAAAACGCGGTTATTACCAGCGATGCCCAACGCTGGGCAATGTATCCATTGCACCAGGCCCTTAAACCAGGGCATTGGTATTGGAAATATGGGTATTCGGTAAATAATGGCAAATGGACCTGGTCGGATGTTTATGATTTTGTGGTTGGGCAAAACAATACTGATGAAAAAATACCACCCCCGGTAGATGTTGTTTTAGCCAGAAACGAAGGCCCGCATCCGCGTCTTTGGAATATGAGCCAGATAGGTGAAAAGTTTTATCGTAATAACCTGCAGAACCCCGAGGCTAAAAAATTTATTGCCTTTGCGGAGAGGATCATGAATACGCCGCTGCCAAGCGAAAAGCCGATGCGTGAAATTGATACAACCAATAAAACTCCTTTGGAAAAGAAGCTGATCATCGAGCGGATGTATCACGGCTTTGGCGATTTTGTAGGAACACCTGTGCATAATCTTTGTATCGCCTACCAACTAACCAATGATGAACGCTTCATCCAGGATGCCAAGAAAAGAGCCTTAATTATTGCCCGCATGGATCCTGATGGCTTGGCCACCAGTGATGATTTTACCAGCGGGGCAGTTTTAGAGGCTCTGGGCTGGTTTTATGATGCAGGTTATGCCTTTTTGAATAACGATGAAAAGGAACTGATAAGAAATGTTATCCGGATAAGGGCCAAAAGAGTGTACGATCATTTACCTAACCGGTTTGAATTGCATGTATGCGATAACCACGTATGGCAAATTACAATGCGCAACCTGGCTATCGGTACCGTTGCTGTTGTAAACGAAGTGCCTGAAGCGAAAGAATGGTTGACTTACATGTACGAAGTGTGGTCGGCGCGCTTCCCGATCCTGGGAACTACCGATGGCGGGTGGCACGAGGGTAATGGTTATTTCAGGGTAAATTTTCAATCGTTTATATACCTGTCGCAAATGTTCGGCGATTTTAGCGGTGTTGATTATTTCCAGGAGCCGTGGATGCAGAATCTGCCATACTATATGCTTTACACTTATCCGCCAAATTCAGCATCAACAGCCATTGGCGATATGTGGGAAAATATACCCAATATGAACAAAGGGCAGGCCTGGTTTGCCGATGCGTTGACTTACAAGATCAATAATCCTTATTTAAATTGGTACGTGTCGCAGATCAAAAAGGATAATCCGGATTTTTTTAGAGGTACGGATGTGTTTCTGCTGTTTCGTTTACTAAATTATGATCCCAGCAGAAGGCTTCCTGTTTTATCACCAGCAACACTTCCAAAAAGTAGGATATTCCCTGACGTAGGCGTAGTGGCCATGCATCAGGATTTAGCTAACGCTTCTAAGAGTCTGAGCAGTTACCTTTTTAGCAGCCCCTTTGGTTCTTCGGGGCATGGCCATGCTTCACAAAATGCGTTCACCGTTAATTATAAGGGGAAAACAATATTTGGCGGCAGCGGCTATTACAGTAATTTTAGCGACAGGCACAACTTATTGTATTACCGTACATCGCGGGCGTATTGTACCATATTGGCTGATAGTCTTGGCCAAAAACTAGGTGAGGAGGGTTACGGTTGGATACCACGCGCTATCAGTGGGGATCATATACAATATGCCTTAGGTGATGCATCAAATGCTTACGGCGATATTAAAAGTGAGTTTTGGCTCGATCGCTTTAAACAGATCAACGTTATCCCAGACAAAGAAAATGGTTATGGCGATGCTGGCGTAAAGCTATATCGCAGGCACATGCTGCAATTAGATGGCGAGTACATTGTTTTATATGATGAACTCGAGGCCGCAAAGCCTGTTAAGTGGACAACCCAGTTTCATGCGCCTTACTATAAAATTGTCGCCCAGCCAACAAACAATGCGAATCAGCAAAATTTAGAAGTCGAAACCGATCTCGGCAAAGTAAATGCGAGCGTGTTTGCCAATTCACCTTTGAAGATGGTTGTACATGATCAATTTACAGAGCCTGCAGTAAACTGGGCCAAAGTCACCGACGACGAGGGGCAGATCAAAGATTTTAAACCTCAATGGCACGCGGGGGTCACTTCTACGCCAGCTCAAAAGTTTCGATTTTTGACATTGATTCAAGTTAAAGACGGTAAACCTGAAGTTTTGCAAACACTAACCGATACCAATTCGATAATTCATCTTAAAATTGGTCAATGGGAAATACAGGCGCAACTTGACGGCAATCAACCTGCGGCACTACAAGTTACAAATAGCCAGGTAGGGTCGCTGTTTAATTATGGTATGTTACCTGTAAATATGGCTGGCAAAAACTATAAGCCAGAAATACCAGGCAGTTCAATGCTTTTGGAGATGCAGCAGGGAAAAGTAATCAGGAAAGAAGTCGTTGATGAATTGCCAGATGTTGCGAAACTTGATTATAAGTCGAAGGTAAATTAAGCCAAAATGTTGCGTACTAAATTTACCATTTCTGGAGGGGTGATTAACATTAGTAGAGTCTCCGATTTAACCCCGGAACTGGAAGTATGCTTAAAAAGACTATGAAAAAAATACACACCTTATTATTATTGACCGGCATTATTTGGGCACTGGCTCAAAATGCGTTGGCTCAACAGCTCAGATTAGTACCCATTCCTACACGGGTATCTGTAGAAGAGGACAGCGCAAAAAAAAGTGATATTATTGATGGCCAATGGGTGGCAATAGGCATTAAAAAACCTAATGCTATTCAGTATGATTATAATAACCTGTTTAACGGGAAACCGTCTTACCGGTTTTCATTAGAAGAAGAGGATAATACATTAGCTGACTACGGTGGAAAAGGCACTAAAGGACGGGCAGAACTTTCTTATGCCTATGCTACACATGATGATTTTAAAAACCTCCCCGAACGAACTTATCATGATGATTTGATAATGAAAGGCGTTTATCTGCATGGTAAAGGTATGGTGCCGCAGGGCTCATCCGATAGTTATACTTTTTCTTTTTACTTACCTGCCGATTTCCCATCCAATACCAACACAATATTTGCACAATGGCATGGCATGCCCGACAGAACGGTGGTAACTCCCCTCGGCGGTAAAGCAACCAAATTATCTGTAGATGATTTTGTGGAATTATGCAAGAGAATGACATTTAAGAATGATAAGGGCTACGACAAAATAAAATCAGTAAACAAAGATAGAAGCATCACTTACAAAGTTGCTGATAAACCCAACGGATGGCGGGTAGAGCAAGGCGGATACCCTCCTTTAGCTTTTGGCTTTTCCGATGGCTATTTTTATATAAAGGCTAATTCGGAAAGCAGTTGGATGACTGATAACTCCGACCGCACCAATGCCAATGTAGAACGTACTCCAATTATGCAACCGATTAAATCGACATATAAAGCATCAACTATTGCCTACAAACTGCCTTTTGAAGATTTCCCTAAAGGCCAATGGATAACCTTTAATGTTAACGTTACATGGGCTACATACGGACGTGAAGCGCAAACTATTATTAAACCTGGTAAGCTGGATATACAAATGGCTTATACAGACAATGGTAAAGCGGTGAAAAAACACATTGTTGATAATCAGCAGATATTAGTTGGCCGTAATGACGATAATGGCTATTATTTTAAATTTGGTATTTACCGTTTAGGCAGCAGCACAGTTCCGGTAAGTTATAATCTGGCTGGCTTTTCGCAAAGAATTAAGTAAGCGGTACCTATTTTGAAAATGAAGAACCCTTCTGTAGTTTATAAACAGCCATCTTGTTTTTATAGCTGAATATATGTGCGGCATGATGATTTGTTTATAGGTTAGAAGAGTTCGATAACTCCTACCACCGTTTGGAACTTATAATGTTCATTAAAAAATAAGGGTGTAAGTTGCCTAAAATGGCTGAAAATTAAATTGTAAGATACTGTGTATCAGTAAATAAAAATAGTTCGAATTTCGCCGGGTTGATCTAACTGGATTTTTGAACTATTTTTTATAAGCTATTTAAAAGCAGTGTTTTATGTGTAGTTAGAAAACTTTTTGACGTGTCAATGAGTTTCTTTGTAAGAAATTGATCATCAATTTCTTACAAAGAAAAAGAGGGAAAACAGCGTTTTCCCTCATGTGCTCCCGACGAGATTCGAACTCATATCGATGGTACCGGAAACCATAATTCTATCCGTTGAACTACGGGAGCAATGTTGCGCAAATATAGAAAATTGGTAAAGTATTTATAGAACTGCTTTACGAATTATAAGCTACAGTATCAATAATAACAATTAAAGGTTACATTATAACTAAAATGAGCCGATAATTCTGCATTCAGTGTTTTGATTTAATATGCTTTCTTGAATAATGTATTGTATGGAATCCGTTTTTTTTAGCGAGATTGCTGTTGTCAAAAATAAAGAATGACATGGCCTAAACCGAAAAGCCAAAAATAGAGTAGGTAAAAAAACTAACCTTATCACAATGGATTTAACAACAAAAGGCGTCGCCTTAATTCAAATTGCAATCGTTATTGACCCGGAAAAGATCATAAAAATTATCAAAACCCAAGTACTAACAAACAATATCCAACAGGAATAGACCCGAATGAGGTATCTATGACCTGTACCGATTCTCGCGGTGATGTAAATGGCCAGGGCAGCACAGATCTCGGGCTTAGTGCATATGCAGGTGATGTAGTTTCATTTAATTCCACAATAGCACCGGATAGCTCCACATATGCTGCAAATATTTACCGTATAGGAGATAATGGCGGAGATCGTGTATTTAATAATATGGAGAAAACGAAGGAGGGTTCGATTGAATTCCAAGTATCTGGGATTGGAATGGCGAGGTTATCGTTTTATTTCGAAATATATACAAAGGATACTAACAGAAAGCCTAAAGATTTAATCGGATGTTTCTATTTCGACCCCTACATTACTATACGCCCTTAATGCAGTTGTCAATAATGTACTTACCTGACTTTAGTTTAAGTTAGGTAAGTGCATTACTTTAATCAAATTTTAAGATTGATTTGTCTTATACATTAAACCTGAAATGCATAATGTCACCGTCCTCAACTACGTAGGTCTTGCCTTCAACAGATAGTTTACCATTTTCTTTAATAACAGCTTCTGACCCGTTGAATTTTACAAAGTCTTCGTACTTAATTACTTCGGCACGGATAAACCCTTTTTCAAAGTCAGTATGAATTACACCTGCAGCTTGTGGTGCTGTAAAACCTTTCGTGATAGTCCATGCTCGAACTTCCTGTACACCTGCGGTAAAATAAGTAGCCAGGTTAAGTAAGCTGTAAGCCGATTTAATCAGTTTATTTACACCTGATTCGGTTAACCCCAAATCATCCAAAAACATTTGACGCTCTTCGTATGATTCTAATTCGGCTATTTCAGATTCGATCTGTGCAGAAATGACCAATACCTGCGCGTTTTCATCTTTCACGGCTTCTTTGACACGGTCAACATAGGCATTACCAGTGTTTACATCGCCTTCGGCAACGTTACATACATACATTACCGGTTTGGCTGTCAACAACCATATGTCGGCAATATACTCTTGATCCTCTTCGGCAACAGGCGCTGTTCGGGCAGATTTGCCAGATAGTAAATGGTTTTTGTATACGGTTAAAACATCAAAAGTTTTTTTTGCCTCTTTATCATTCCCAACTTTGGCTGCCTTTTCAACTTTCTGTATTTTCTTTTCTATCGAATCGAGATCTTTTAATTGAAGTTCTGTGTCAATGATCTCTTTATCGCGGATAGGATTAACCGAACCATCTACGTGGATCACATTATCATTATCAAAACAACGTAATACGTGTATAATAGCATTGGTTGAGCGTATATTGGCTAAAAATTGGTTACCCAATCCTTCTCCTTTGCTGGCGCCTTTAACCAGGCCCGCTATATCAACAATCTCAATAACATTGGGTACAATGCTTTTTGGATTTACTATTTCCGTTAATTTAGTCAGGCGCTCGTCGGGTACGGTTATTACACCAACATTTGGTTCAATTGTACAAAAAGGAAAGTTTGCCGCCTGTGCTTTAGCGTTTGATAAGCTGTTAAAAAGTGTTGATTTACCCACGTTTGGCAAACCTACTATACCACATTGTAGTCCCATATTTTTATTTTAGTATCAAGTAGTTAGTATCAAGATCTCCTAACTCTTATATTGTTATATTCTTTTCGGGCGCAAAGATAACAGAAAAAATCACCTTGTAATTTGAAAAGTTAAGTATGATGTAGCGTGTACAATATCTGTTACTAAACAAAAAACCTCCTGCTATTACAGCAGGAGGTTACATAAATTATAATAAGTTTAGTTTGGGCCTATATTTCGAATGAGAAATCCTCATCAGCCGATGTTTTGGCCGCCTCAGGGGTTTCGCTAAATTCGTAGCGTTTCTCTACTACTTCCTGGTTGTCTTTTATATATTCAATGGTTTCTTTTAACCCCTCTGCAAACTTTTCGAAATCTTCTTTATATAAAAAGATCTTGTGTTTAATGAAAACGCCGTCCTCTAAACGCTTTTTGCTTTCGGTAATAGTAACATAATAGTCGTTTGATCGTGTCGCTTTTACATCAAAAAAATAAGTTCTTTTGCCTGCTCTTACCTTCTTTGAAAATACCTCTTCACGTTCTCTGTTGTCAAAGTCTCCCATATAAAATCAATTGTAATTAGTTTTGATTGGCATAAATATAAATAAAATTTCAATCTACAAGTATTTATGTAAATAATATTGTGATTTAAGTATAGGTTTATTTCGAATATTTTAGTGTTTTTTTATTTTTCCAGGAACGTATGCTAATTACTCGTTTAAAAGTTTCTTTTTTTGCGCATCAAATTCTGCCTGAGTTAGCGCTCCCGAATCAAGTAGTTCCTTTAACTTTTTAATTTCATCGGCAACAGATCCCGATGGGGTGGAGGGGCTCGCCTGGCATGGTACAACCTCACAGGCCAGAATCGCATCGTCTATATAAACAGAGAAACGAAATGGGCCGCCTGCACCCACTATAAACAGGTATTTGTCTATCCCGTTTAAATGGTCTTTTATAATGTTTTTGATTATTACACCGCTATTGGTAAACGCTTTGGGTAAACCGGGTGATGGGTGCGGCGAAGGAATTGGGATACCCCTTTGCTCAATATATAAAAATGAACCATTATTACCTGACCCTTTACCAAGCCTAACCGTATCATTTAAATGATAGGTGATGCCGTTAGCCGCTTTATATGATGTTATTTTTTGAGCTTTGGCTAATAAGGGGACTAATAGCAATATAAATATTGATACTTTTTTCATAATTGGTAAAAGGTTTAATATAAATACGTGCTACTAAGTAAGCAAATAATTTGATAAAATCCGCTCACGAATTATTTCATCAGGCATTTTCTTCTTCTTCCAACAATTGCTTTTCGTATAGTTCAAAGTAGGTGCCTTTTTGCTGCATCAGGTATTCGTGGTTACCTTGCTCAATAATCTGGCCGTTATCCATCACTAAAATCTTATCAGCATTTTTTATGGTTGATATACGATGGGCTATAATAATGCTGGTTTTGCCCTTCATTACATTACCCAGGTTGTTTAATATTTCTTCTTCGGTGCGGGTATCAACGGCTGAGAGACAATCATCAAACACCAATATTTGGGGATGCTTTACAATGGCACGGGCAATAGATACACGTTGTTTTTGGCCGCCTGATAGCGTAACACCACGCTCACCAATTAACGTTTCGAAGCCTTTTTCCAACTCCATAATGTTTTTATAAACGGCTGCATCTTTCGCGGCTTGCTCAACAATCGGCATATCTAAAACATCAGCACTAAAGGCAATGTTGTTAGCAATGGTATCTGAAAACAGGAAAACTTCCTGTGGTACAAAACCAATTTGGGAACGATAGCCTTCCAGGTTGTACTGAGGTAATGGTTTGCCATCAATCAGCACCTCGCCACCTGTAGTATCGTACATGCGCATTAATAAGTTGGCAATAGTTGATTTGCCGGAACCGGTGCGCCCAATGATAGCCACCATTTCGCCGGGATGTATGGTGAATGATACTGAATTTAATGCTTGTATGCCGGTATCAGGATAAATGAAGGAAACATTATCAAATTTGATTTTACCGCTAATATTTTCTTTTGGAACTTTGGGTGATACAATTTCGGGTTGCTCGTGCAGGAATTCATTAATACGTTTTTGCGACGCGGATGCACGCTGAATAAGGGAGGTTACCCAGCCTAATGACATTACCGGGAAGGTAAGCATATTAAGATAAACGATAAACTCAGCCACATTACCCGCGCTGATATTGCCTTTCATTACCTCCACACCACCAACATAAATAATAATTACGTTACTGATACCAACTAATAAGAGCATGGTAGGGTAGAATAAAGCCTGCACCTTTACCAAAGCCATGGAGTGTTCTTTATAATGCTCGCTTTCAGTCGCGAAGTTTTTACGGACATAGTTTTCGCGAACATATGATTTTATTACCCTGATGCCTGAAAAGTTCTCCTGAACAAAGCTGGACAGGATAGATAAGCGTTCCTGTATCTTCTCGCTGCGAAAGTTGATGACATTGTTGATATAAAATATAATCAACACCAATATTGGTAATGGTAATATAGAAAATATGGCGAGGCGCATGTTTACTGTTAGCATCAGGTAAATAACCATTATAAACAGGATGATGGTATTTAAGCTATACATGATACCGGGACCCAGGTACATGCGTACACGGGAAACATCCTCGGTTACGCGGTTCATCAAATCGCCAGTGTTATGGCGGCGATAGAAAGCAAGCGATAGCACCTGGTAATGGGCGTATATCTCGTTTTTAAGATCATATTCAATATGACGCGACATCAGGATGATTGTCTGCCGCATGAAGAACAGGAATAAGCCACGTACTAATGATAGACCCAGTACCACTAAGCCAAATAACAATAAACCTGAGCCAAATATTTTATAGATGATAGCCTGCCTGTTGAATCCATTAAAAAGCTCGTAGATGCTGATATTGTCGGCTACCATATCAAAAGCCATACGCACAACAGGAGCAAGCAACACGCTGAATATATTGGATATCACCACGAAAAGTATACCCGGTATTAACCGCCAGCGATATTTAAGAAGAAATTTATTGAGGTATGCGAGATGTTTCATAGCCTTTACAAAAATAGATTATTTGGTTCATAATTAATGAGTGATAGTTCATAGAATGATCATATTTTATGCTTGTTTTTATTGCACTTATCAATAATGAACAAGTATTCCATTTTGCCACACCGAAAAAAACATCTACTTTTGCACGGAAGCCTTATGCTTAATAAAATGCCTCTTCAAAACTCAACCGAATCGATATTTAGCCAGTTGGAGGCGTTGGGACATAAGAAAATTGTGTTTTGCAGCGACCCCGAGACAGGGCTAAGAGCAATTATTGCTATTCATGATACCACATTGGGCCCAGCTTTGGGAGGTACACGTATGTGGGCCTACAAATCTGAAGCCGACGCGTTAAGCGATGTGTTAAGGCTGTCAAAAGCCATGACTTATAAAGCATCTATCAATGGTTTAAACCTGGGTGGAGGTAAAGCCATTATTATTGGTGATTCTCACCGGGATAAAAATGAAGCTTTGCTGCGTAAGTTTGGCAGGTTTATTAAAAACCAAAATGGTGAATTTATTACTGCCGAAGATGTAGGTACCAATCCTAAGGACATGGAATACATCCGCATGGAAACTCAATATGTTACCGGTATGCCTGAAAGCATAGGTGGTAGCGGCGATCCGGCTCCTGTAGCTGCGCAAGGTGTTTTTATGGGGATGAAAGCTGCTGTGAAGGAACTTTATGGTAACGACAGCCTCGCCGGAAAATCAATCATTGTACAAGGGATAGGTCATGTAGGCGAGAATTTGGTTAAGATACTGCGTGATGAAAAAGCGAAAGTTTACGTCAGTGATATTAACGAAGACCTGCTAAGGCAGGTTGCCAAAAAATATGGCGCAGAAGCTATAGCGCACAATAATATTTTTGATATTGATGCTGATATTTATTCGCCGTGCGCCATGGGGGCAACGGTTAATACGCAAACCATCAACAAGCTTAATTGCGCTATTATCGCCGGATCGGCTAATAACCAGTTGGAGGATGAGCAGGTACACGGGCAAATGCTGCGCGAAAGAGGAATTTTATTTGCACCTGATTACGTAATTAATGCAGGTGGCTTAATTAATTGTTATTCAGAGCTGATGGGCTTTACCAAAAAGCGCACTATGCAGTTAACTGAAAATATTTATGAAGCAACCCGAAATGTTTTAAAACTTTCTAAAGCCGAAAACATTTCATCAATAGAAGCAGCGAATAAAATTGCAGAGAAAAGAATCGCGGACATTAAAAAAGTAAAATCGTCATACTAATAAATTAATAATAACCCGCCGGGTATAGCCGGCAAAAAATCGTTCTTACAATCATGTTAAACAGAAGGCACCTACGGGTAAAAGTATTACAGGCATTATATGCCTTTCATCAGACAGGCGGGGATATCAAGGCCCAGGAAAAAAACCTGCTGCAAAGTATCGACAAGGTTTACGAAATGTATATCTGGATGCTATCCTTAATTTCGGAAGTAGCTAACTATGCCGAAACTGACGCCATTGAGCGAGCGAACAAACACATCAAAACCGAAGAAGACAAAAATCCAGATCTTAAAATATTAAGTAACCGGTTCATCACCACGTTAAATGATAACAAAGAGTTTCTTGTTTCTGCAAAGAAATACAAGGTAGAATGGAGCTTTGAACCAGAGCTGATAAAAACACTTTTCATTGTCCTTAAAAACTCTCCTGAGTATGCGGAATACCTGAAACATACAGGTGATACCATCCAGACTGATAAGGACATTATCAAATTCATTTTCAAGAAAGTAATTTTAAAATCGTCATTAGCCGAACAGGTTTTTGAAGACAAATTTATTTTTTGGCCGGTTGATAAAGATGTATTGCAGGCTTTGATAGCTAAAACCTTTAAAAACTTTACTTCTGAAGATGCCAAAGAAAACAAATTGGCAGAAATTACCGGAAACTGGGAAGAGGATAGGGAGTTTATTGTAACCTTATTTGAGCAAAACATAAGGCATGATAAAGAATATCAGACCATGATAGCTGAAAAAACCCAGAACTGGGAGCCGGAACGTATTGCAATGATGGATACTTTACTAATGAAGATGGCTATTACCGAGTTTATTAACTTTACATCGGTGCCGGTAAAGGTTACTATTAATGAGTACCTGGAAATATCAAAGGAATTTAGTACACCTAAAAGTAATTCGTTTTTAAACGGTATCTTGGACAAGATTTTAATTGAGCTAAAAGCTCAGCAAAAAATTAAAAAAATAGGAAGAGGTTTAATAGAATAAACAACATGAAAAAAGTTATTTTAAGCATACTTGCTGCAGGGATACTTTTATCAGCCTGCAACCAATCGGCCAAAACCGCTAAAACTGCTGATTCAGCAGCAACACAACCGGCAGAAGCGGGTGCATCAGCAACATCGGCAGGCAGTATGACAGCCGCTAATCAGGTCAATGCCCCGGTGATGAATTTTGATAAATCATCATACGACTTTGGTAAAATAACCCGAGGTGATAAGGTTAAGTATGATTTTAAATTCACCAATACCGGTAAATCGCCATTAATTATTACCAGCGCTGTGGCAAGCTGTGGCTGTACTACACCAAACTGGCCAAAAACTCCGATTACTCCGGGGCAGATCGGCCAAATAACGGTTGTATTTAATAGTACTGGTAAGGTTGGCTTGCAAGACAAGATGGTAACCATTACTGCTAATACAAATCCTGCACAAACGGTTGTACACCTGGTAGGTGAAGTTTTGGAAAAGAAATAAATTAGACAGGAGATTAGAGATAGGAGATAAAAAAATGGCTTCTTCTAGTAACTCTCAACTCGAAAAATGAAAATTAAAACAAAAAATAATATAAAATAATCATGGCTACACAGCAAATTGTAATGTTGGTATTGATCGTAGTAGTATTTTACTTCTTTATGATCCGTCCGCAGGTTAAAAAACAAAAAGATCAAAAAAACTTTGTTAACGATTTAAAAAAGGGCGATAAAGTAGTTACCACCGCAGGCGCACACGGCAAAATAGCCGAAGTTGGTGATACTACTTTTTTAATTGAGCATGAAAGCGGCCACAAAACCCGTTATGATAAATCGGCTATATCGTTAGATGCTTCAAAGGCATTAAACACACCGCCAAAGGCTTAATTTAAGTTAAAAGTTGAATGTTCAACGTTGAAAGTAACATTCAAATAAGAAAATATAAAAGGTAAAAGATGGAGATTAAAGCGTTAGATGGCTTTTAACTTTCAACTTTTACCTTTTAACATTTGTAATAAATGGCAATCATAAAACTATCGGCAACAGAACAAAGGCGCTTATCGGCATTTTTTACATGCTTGGTATTGGCCGCGTTGGCGTGGTTATGTATTACATTGTCAAACCCTTACAATTACACGGTTAAGCGTGTGCTGAGTTATAGAAACACTCCTCAAAAAAGAGCATTTCACTCCCTGCAATCGGACACAGTTGATATCACAATTAAAGGCACCGGATGGCAAATGCTTTACGCCATGATGCATTATAGCAGCAATAATTTAGTTGTAGACCTGCGGCCCTTAAATACAGGGAATTATGTAGTGTTGAGCTCACAGGAAATGCAAATTACAGATGGTGAAGTGAACCATGATGTGGTATCATTTAATCCCGATACTCTTTATTTTGACTTTTTAAACCGGATGGTGAAAAGGGTGCCTATAAAGTTATTGAGCGATGTTACATATCAGCAGCAGTTTTCGCAGGCGAATAATCCAACTTTGAGGCCATCTTATATCACTATTGTTGGCCCAACAGAGAGGTTGAATAACATAACTGAATGGGATACGGATTCGCTCATCGTGAAAAAAGTTAACGAAACTGTCCGCACCAAGTTGAATTTGCAGCCGGTTAACGAGGGTAATATTACCATATATCCTAAAGCGGTGGATGTGGTTTTTCCTGTAGATGAGTTTACAGAGAAAACCCTGGAAATACCTGTGAAACTGATTAATAACAGCGACTTTTACAATGTGAAGATTTTTCCGGAAAAGGTAACGGTTACGTTTATGACATCGTTACGAAGGTATGCCGAAACTGATGAAGATTTTTTTGAGGCCGAGGCTGATCTGAACTTATGGAAAAACCAAGGTTACAGTACCCTGCCGGTAAAACTTACCCGGGTACCACCATTTTGCAAAGTAATAAGCGTAGAACCACAGAGTATTGATTTTATAGTAAAAAAATAAATGCTGAAAATAGGTATAACCGGTAATATAGGTAGCGGCAAAACTACGGTGAGCAAGATATTTGAAGTATTGGGCATCCCTGTTTTTTATGCTGATGATGAGGCTAAAAAAGTAATGGTTAATGATGCTATATTGATAGTTGAACTTAAACAGGCCTTTGGTGAGCAATCGTATTTTGAAGACGGCTCACTAAATCGTAAGCATATAGCAGGTATAGTTTTTAATAACGAAGCGGAACTGAAAACGCTAAACGCTATTGTACACCCTGCCGTTTTTAGGGCTTTTGATAACTGGGTACCTCAATTTAAAAATGCGCCCTATGTGTTAAAAGAAGCAGCAGTACTATTTGAAAGTAGCTCCTATAAGATATGCGACAAAAGCATTATGGTTACAGCGCCATTGGAATTACGTATAGCACGGGTGATGTTGCGTGACGGGCTAAGTAGAGATGAGATACTAAACAGAGAGGCAAGGCAGTTTTCTGAAGAGAAGAAATTGGAGCTTGCAGATTACGCTATAAAGAATGATAATACGGAGTTGGTAATACCGCAGGTGCTGGCTTTGCATGAGCAGTTTCTAAATATTAAATAAAGCAAAAACGATGGCTTTTGTGCAATTCCTTTCTTGGAGTTGTAAATAACTGATGTTTATTCATCAGAAATAAAATATCTAATGAATATCAAAGACGATTTCCTTTCTATCAATATAAACGGTATTTACTGTAAATACGGCGATTTTTATCTCGATCCTAAACAGCCTGTAGAAAAGGCGGTAATATCACATGCCCATGCGGATCATGCAATTAGCGGGAATAATGAGGTATTTTGTACTGAAGCTACTGCTGCTTTTATGCAGCTGCGTTATGGCAAAAACTCGGCTAGGGTTTTTAATATAGTTGGATATCATCAACCGTTTGATATTAGAGGCGTTAAAATTACTTTTATATCTGCAGGGCATATGTTGGGTTCGGTGCAGGTATTGATGGAATACGAGGGCGTAAAATACCTTTATACCGGCGACTATAAAATACAGCCTGACGCTACCTGTGAACCAATTGAGTGGGGTAAGGCCGATGTGCTGATTACCGAAAGTACTTTTGCTGATCCTGATGTTTTGCACCCCGACCCGGTGGAAGAGATCAAAAAGCTGAATGATATTAAGATTAATATTTTACTGGGTGCTTATGGTTTGGGTAAAAGTCAGCGGTTGATACAGATGATTAATGAACATGCTCCACAGAAAACGATACTCGTACATCATCGTATTATGCCAATAAACTCCATTTATGAAAAACTGGGTTATTCACCGGGTAAATACCAGATGTACGGGCGTAAATTGATGAAAGAGCAAAAGGAGTATGTATATATTGTGCCACCTTTTACGTTTGATAGCTATATTAATGCAAAAGGGGTGAAGCGCCTGTTTGCTTCGGGATGGAAGAATTTACAGGTGAATTTGAACGATACGCTGTTTATATCAGATCATGTGGACTGGAATGATATTCTGGAGGCTGTAAAGCAGGTTGAGCCCAAGCAATTATGGACCTTACATGGCAACGGAAAGCATTTGAAAGAACACTTTGGGAATGATATTGTTGTGAAACTATTGAATTGATGCTCGAAGAAAATATAGATTATTATATCAACGAGGATGGTAATTTCGTTTTTACCGAAGCTTACCATTTAAAACGGGGCTATTGTTGCAAAAACAAATGCCTGCACTGCCCATGGAAATACGGAAAAGCTGAAGAGGACAAACAAATTAAAAAATAATAAGGATATTTGTATTTAACACAACCAATGCGAATAGAAGACGAAATACAAAGCACTAAGTTTGAGGATAATTACCAAAAAGCGGTAATTAATATAAATTATACCCAGAACTGGCTTAGTAATCATTTGCGTGGTGAGTTTGATAAGTTCAATCTTACTATGCAGCAGTTTAATATTTTGCGCATATTAAGAGGGCAGTATCCAAAACCCGCTACAGTAAATTTACTTAAAGAGCGCATGCTGGATAAAATGTCGGATGCATCACGTATTGTTGATCGTTTGGTTCAAAAGGAACTTGTTTCGCGATGTACCAATACTTGCGACCGTAGGGCTGTTGATATTCGTATCAGTGATAAGGGCCTCGAAATATTGTCTAAAATAGAGGTTGAATTTAAGACCAAAGACCTCATTAAAAATAACCTTACCGAAGAAGAAGCTGGTAAATTAAGTGATCTTTTAGATAAGTTGAGAGGCTAAATTACCGGCATCCATTCCGGGAATTTGGGTTGAAGCTTTTTAAATAAAGTATAAAACAGCCATCCTACAAAAGAGCCGTATAGGGCTCCGCAAAAAACATCAATTGGGTAATGCACGCCTACGTAAACCTGGGCAAAACTAATGATCCCTGCCCATAATACCCCCCAAAACCAAATCCAGCGCCAGCGTTTGCACCATAGTAATACCATGAATATTGCCATGGCGAAATGATTGGTAGCGTGAGCTGATGGGAAACTGTAGCCCGTTCCGCAACCAATTCGCTCCACATCAGTAAGGGAAGTAATCGGATCTCTGCAAGGTCTTAGGCGATGTACTAAGTGTTTAACTATTCCTGCGCTGGTTTGATCGGCAAATCCGAATGTAAGGACTATAAATAAAATAATTACAATTCCTTTTTTTTTATATCGCCACAAACAAAAACCTGCAATGAATACATAAAGCGGTATCCATGATTTAGGGTTACGCAACCATGGCATTATCCAATCGAAAAAAGGATTGGTCATACCATAGTTAATGATATGGAACAGGTGACGATCGAATTGTAAAAGCTGCTCGGGCATAATTTATATTGCCAAATATAACCAATAAATGGAGTGGCTATTGGTTAATTGTTTTAATTTTGTATCAAAATAATACAACAGCTTTGACACTCATAAAATCAATTTCGGGCATTAGGGGCACCATAGGCGGTGCAGCGGGCGATGGTTTAACACCTGTGGATATTGTAAAGTTCACTTCGGCATTTGGTACATGGGCCATCCAACAATCCGGACTTAAAAAGATAGTTATTGGTCGTGATGCGCGTATATCGGGTAGCATGGTGAATAATTTGGTTATTGGCACATTACAGGGTTTAGGTATTGATGTAGTTGATCTGGGTTTGTCAACCACACCAACGGTTGAGATAGCTGTTCCTGCTGAAGAGGCTGCGGGTGGTATCATTATCACTGCAAGCCATAACCCCAAACAGTGGAATGCGCTTAAATTATTAAATAGTAACGGTGAGTTTATCAGCGATGCTAATGGCCAAGCGGTGCTTGAAATTGCTGAGAACAGTGATTTTAGCTATGCTGCAGTAGATGATTTGGGTAAAGTGGTGTTGGATGATAGCTATCTGCAAAAACATATAGATGTAATACTGGCTTTGCCGCTGGTTGATGTTAAAGCCATAGCCGCAGCAGATTTTAAGGCGGTTATAGATTGTGTTAATTCCACAGGAGGAATATTTGTACCGGCTTTATTAAAGGCATTGGGTGTTAAAACGGTGCATGAATTGTATTGTGAGCCAGATGGTAAGTTTCCACATAACCCGGAGCCTTTACCCGAAAATTTGGTGGCTTTATCGAAAGAAGTATTGAGCAAACGTGCCGATATAGGTATAGCCGTTGATCCTGACGTTGACCGCCTTTGCTTTGTTTGTGAAGATGGCAGTATGTTTGGCGAAGAATATACATTGGTGGCTGTGGCTGATTATGTGTTGAAGCATAATAAAGGCAATACGGTATCAAACCTATCATCAACACGTGCTTTGCGCGATGTGACCGAGAAAGCAGGTGGCGAATACAACGCTGCGGCAGTGGGAGAGGTGAATGTAGTTAACAAAATGAAGGAAACCAGCGCAGTTATTGGCGGCGAAGGTAATGGCGGGGTGATCTATCCTGAATTGCATTACGGTCGTGATGCTTTGGTGGGTATTGCTTTATTTTTAACACATTTGGCTAAATCGGCCAAAACAGTATCTGCTTTAAGGGCATCGTATCCAAACTATTTCATCTCGAAAAATAAAATAACGTTAACGCCTGAGATGGATATTGACGCGCTTTTGTTAAAGGTTGAAGAGAAATATAAAAAACAACCACACAGCACAATTGATGGGTTGAAAATAGAATTTGATAAAGAATGGGTACATTTGCGCAAATCGAACACTGAGCCAATTATCCGTATTTATTCGGAAGCAAGTTCAGAAACGGTTGCGAATAGTTTGGCAAACAAGATTATTGCCGATATAAAAGAAATATTGAACTTGAATTGAAGCATTTAGTGATTTAGTGAATGAGCGATTGAGTGATTGTTGATTTATTAGGTGAATAAATTATATTCACTTTATGGAAAGAATAGAAAAATCTGAATTTGCTGAATACTTTAGAAAGAGAACTAAGAAATTTGTTGTTGATAATATAGATTTATTTAGATCATTACCCAAAACAGAAGAAGCAAAAATAATAGGCCGACAATTATTAAGATGCTCTTCTTCGGTTGGTTCAAATTACCGGGCTGCTTGCCGGGCAAGATTACAGGCAGAGTTTCATTCTAAACTTTCCATCGTTGTAGAAGAAGCTGACGAAAGTGTTTTTTGGATGGAAATTTTAATTGACTCCAATATTGTAAAACCGGGTGAGATAAACGGTTTAATGAATGAAGCTAATGAAATATTAAAAGTTGTTTCAACTGCACGCAAGTCAGTATCAAACAAATAAAATAAATCATTCATTCACTAAATCACTCATTCACAAATAAGAACTATGCGTGTTTACTTAGATAATGCTGCTACTACTCCTTTGGATCCTGAAGTGATGAAGGAAATGTGTAAAGTGATGGAAAATACCTATGGTAATCCATCATCAATCCACTCACATGGCCGGGAGGCACGTACGCTTATTGAACGTTCACGCAAAACGGTTGCTAATTTGCTGGGTACATCACCATCAGAGATATTCTTTACTTCGAGCGGTACTGAGGCTGATAATATGGCCATCAGATGTGGTATTGTTGATCATAATATTAAACATGCCATTACCAGCCGTATCGAGCACCATGCGGTTATACATACTTTTGAAGCGCTTGAAAAAGCTGGTGCTATTAAACTAAGCTTCGTCAACCTTGATTCAAAAGGAAACATCGACTACGAACATCTTGAAACTTTATTGAAGGATAACGAGCGTAGTTTTGTGTCGATTATGCATGCTAATAATGAGATAGGTACCCTGTCAGATATAGAACGTATCGGTGATTTGTGCGAAACTCATAATGCTATCTATCATTGTGATACTGTACAAACTATGGGGCATTACAAACATGATTTGAGTAAGTTAAAAGCTCACTTCGTAGTTTGTTCAGCACATAAGTTGCATGGGCCGAAAGGTGTTGGGTTTTTGCATATTAATCACCGCATAAAAATTAAACCACTTATTTATGGCGGCGCGCAGGAGCGTAATATGCGTGGTGGTACCGAAAATATTTATGGCATTGTTGGCCTGGCCAAAGCATTGGAAATGGCTTATGCCGAGATGGAGCAGCATCAGCAGTACATACAAGGCTTAAAAACCTACATGATCAACCAGTTGAAGGAAAGCATCACTGGTATTGAATTTAATGGCGAGATAGAGTCTGATAGAAGCTTATATACTGTTTTAAACGTTTCCTTCCCAGAAATGGAAATGGCTGATATGTTATTGTTCAATCTGGACATTGCCGGGATTTCTGCATCAGGTGGTAGTGCCTGCAGTTCAGGTAGCGACATTGGATCGCATGTGCTTACCGCAATTGGCGCCAGCCCTTCAAGGCCGTCGGTAAGATTTTCCTTTTCAAAAAGCACTACAAAAGATGAGATAGACTATACAGTAGCCAAAGTGCGCGAGCTGTGTTTGGTTAGCGCTTAATATTTTTTTGTAGAAAGTTTTTTTATTTAATTGTAACTTGTTGTAAAATAGGTACCTTAGTGTATTGAGTTTAATTATCCCCTGGTTAGTTAAATTGTTGGCATGATAATGGCTTTTAGTTAGTTATCAGTTAATAATTAAGTTATGAAAGCCGCAGATGTTGTAATTGCATCTGCACAATAAATACTAATCATGGAAAAGAGTAAAAACATCAAACCTGGTCAGGCACCTGAGAGAAAGCAGCCGGAAAAAGACAAAACAATTTATCCGCACGAGAATGAATTTTTCTGAACCAGCAGAAGGTAGTGATGCGTCATATAGCGAAAAAAATGATGTTACTCCTCCAAATAAAAAGGAGTTTCCATCAGTTGGCCCGGCAGAAACAGATTTTGTTAGCCGCCCTAATGGCCGCACCACAGGCCGTATGGTAGGCCATGAACCAGGAACAGAAAACAATCTATAATTACAATTATGAAAAGCGAAAACACAAACGCGGGCAATAATCGCGAAACAAAATCACCAAACCACAGCAACGACTATAACAACGAGATAAGCTCGGGAAGTATAGGCTCCGAAGATGGTTTTGATAATGGAGCGAGCACATTAAGGGCATTACATAAGAAACATGCAGGCAAGTCTGCTATAAAAAGCCCTCGAAAACCTATGCTATAGTTACCGGCTAAACCGGGATAAAATATCCCATTTGCTCACAACACCGGTAATAGAAAAGGCTCTGAGAAATCAGGGCCTTTTTGTTTTTTAAGCATTTTTTTATCATTTTTAAATAAGCACAAAATAAAATAAGGTGTCATTGCGAGGAACGAAGCAATCGCATGGAGAAAGTCGGATATGCAAAGTTCGCGATTGCTTCGTTCCTCGCAATGACATAGTTTTACATCTGCAAAGTCGAAGATTATCGCTCTATCACTCGCAATGACATGATTCTTATCATTTAAATCAGCTTCTTACAAAACCTCAATTTGTAAGATTATCGTCATACTAAAAATAATCCTTTAAACATATGATGTTTATTTAAATAAACATCATATGTTTGTATCGTTAATTAAGATGATATGAACGTTAAAGAAAAACTTGGGGATCGTATTGTAAACCAAATCAGGGCGGATATAACAAGAGGTACTTATAAAATAAATGAAAAGATACCCGCTGAACCCGAGTTGATGAAGCTATATGGTGTAGGGCGATCAACCATAAGAGAAGCGATCAAAACGCTGGCTACTTCGGGAATATTGAAAGTTCAGCAAGGGTTTGGTACTATCGTTAACTCAGCTGTTAGTGAACAAACCATTGACCAGCGTTTAAGGAATGCTGATTTTGATGAGATCAACGCGGTGCGAAAGTTACTCGAAACTGAGATTGTTAAACTTGCCACCGAAAATCACTCCACACTACATATTGATGAGATTGAACGATGCCTGGAGGATAGGCGGCTAGCCATTCTATCTGAACAACAAAATGCCTGTGTTGAGGCTGATATCGCTTTCCATATGTCTATTGCCAGGGCGTCGCTAAATACAGTGCTGGCCGATCTGTATCAAAGTTTTACCTTAACTATTCGCGACTTCTTCTCGAAACGAGAAGTTAAAGGCGTAAGCCATTTTGCTATGAGTCACCATTTGCATGAGGCTTTGTATAAAGCCATCAGGGCGCAAAAAATTAAGCAGGCTCAAACCATCATCAAAGAAATATTGGATAATAACTATTAATAATTAATATATCATGACTATACTCACATTCACATTAATATTGCTTGCAGGCGCTTATCTGGCAGGTTTAGTTGGCTCGCTTACCGGCCTTGGTGGCGGCGTTGTTGTAATCCCCTTACTAACATTAGTGTTTCACGTAGATATTCGTTACGCAATAGGTGCTGCGCTGCTTGCCTCAATCGCGAACTCATCAGGAGCAGCGAGCGCTTATGTTAAGGAAGGTATCACCAATATCCGCTTAGGTATGTTTTTGGAAATAGCTACCACCATAGGTGCTGTAGGAGGGGCTGTAATAGCCGTTTATACGCCAACTAATACTATTGCTATATTATTCGGCGCGATACTTTTGTTTTCAGCCGCTATGACCATCCGTAAAAAGAATCAGGAAGTTAGTACCGAAGGCAGCCCATTATCCTATAAATTAAAGCTGAATAGCAGTTATCCAACCAAAGATGGTGAAGTAAGCTACAAGCTAAAAAACGTAGGTGCAGGTTTTTCGATCATGGCGCTTGCCGGGGTTTTATCAGGTTTGTTGGGTATTGGTTCAGGGGCATTAAAGGTATTGGCTATGGATTCAACCATGCACATCCCTTTTAAGGTGAGTACCACCACCAGTAATTTTATGATAGGGGTTACAGCGGCAGCCAGCGCGGTAGTTTATCTACAAAGAGGTTATATGGATGCCGGGATAGCTTTCCCGGTGATGCTGGGTGTTTTAGGCGGTGCATTTACCGGATCAAAATTACTGACCCGTATGGACCCTAAAGTACTGAAGTATATATTCTGTGTCGCCATAACTTTTGTAGCTGCTGAGATGATATTCAACGGTTATAACCACAAATTTTAATCTTATTAAAATAAAAAAAATGAAAAAAGTAATCAGCAAAAGTTTTTTGGCCGATGCAGATATTGAAAAAATTATCGGCTTGCAGTTAAGATATGGCGTAGTGATTGCCAGCCTTATCGTTTTAATAGGAGGGGTTTTATATTTAGTTCAGCAAGGTCAAGGAGCTATTCCTCCTTATCGTACCTTTTTGGGCGAAAGTGCCGGATACACCAGCCTTTCGCAAATAGTTAAAGGTATTGGGGCAGGTCAGGCCAAAGGTATTGTTCAGATGGGGGTGGTAGTATTGATCGCTACACCAATCCTTCGTATCGCGTTCTCGTTAGTTGGTTTTATATTGGAGAAAGACAGGCTTTATATCATCATTACTGCTATAGTATTAAGCGTAATGTTGTTCAGTATTTTTGGAGGATTGAAAATATAAGCAGGCAAGTTGGCTGGAATTCTTCTAAACAAAAAGAGGCTGTTCTATTAAGAACGGTCTCTTTTTGTTGGATAATATTTTTTTAAGCAGCTATCATTTTTAAGAATGATGACAGTTTCTCTTTCATTTCTCTTCTGTCTACAATAAAGTCTAAAAAGCCATGCTCTTGTACAAACTCAGCAGTCTGGAATCCTTTAGGTAGGTCTTTTTTGATGGTTTCCTTAATAACACGCGGGCCTGCAAATCCAATTAATGAACCTGGCTCAGCAATGTTAATATCGCCCAACATAGCATATGATGCAGTTACACCACCTGTAGTAGGATCGGTTAATAAGGATATGTAAGGTATTTTAGCTTGCGATAGTAAGGCCAGTTTAGCAGATGTTTTAGCCATTTGCATAAGCGAATAAGCTGCTTCCATCATACGTGCGCCGCCTGATTTTGAGATCATCAAAAACGGGATTTTATTGGCGATACTGTAATCAATAGATCTCGCGATCTTTTCACCAACAACAGATCCCATTGAACCGCCGATGAAGTTGAAATCCATACAGGCTATAACTAAATCTTCGCCATTCATTTTGCCGGTTGCGGAGCGTATAGCATCCTTTAAACCGGTTTTCTTCATGGTTTCTTTAATCCTGTCGGTATATTTTTTGGTATCCTCAAACTGCAGCGGGTCGCCGGATTGCAGGTTATTAAATAGTTCAGTAAACTCATTATTATCAAACAGGATGGAGAAATATTCCTTCGATCCTATTCTTAAATGATAACCGCAGTAGTGACAAACGTATTGATTTTCAACCTGCTCAGAGTAGTGAAGGGGTTTTTTGCATTCAGGGCATTTATTCCATATCCCGTCTGGTGCTTCCTTCTTTTCCTCAGTGGTCGTAATTATTCCTTTTATCTCGCGTTTAAACCAGGCCATATCAATATCTAGCTCTTTCAATATGATGCAAAGAAACGAATTTTTATTTAGATATAGGATTTTTGATAATTTACATCCTGAACATAAATTGGAGCGTTTTAGCCTGAAAAACTACGTTTATGGCAAAATATAGCTTAATTCTATAGTTTTTATCAATTTTGCCCCAAAAATCTAATACCGAAGCAGCTATATCTAAAAAATCGATACCGTATATTCAAAATTTTTATAACTTCGAGGCCCAAAACAAAGTAAATGGACTTAAAAAATTATAAAGGCGTATTGCACGGAGATCAGGTGCAGGAGCTATTTGAAGCAGCTAAAAAGCACCAGTTCGCGTTGCCAGCTGTTAACGTTATAGGTACAAACACTATAAACGCTGTGATGGAAACTGCAGCCGCGGTTAAATCACCTGTTATTATTCAATTGTCGCACGGTGGAGCGCAATTTTATGCAGGAAAATCATTAGATAACTCAAAATTACAGGCTTGTATATTAGGTGCAACATCTGCAGCTGAGCATGTGCATTTATTGGCTGAGCATTATGGTATTGCTGTAATTTTACATACCGACCATTGCGCTAAAAAATTATTGCCCTGGATAGACGGTTTGTTAGATGCAGGCGAAAAATTCTTCGCTAAAACAGGCAAACCATTGTTTTCATCACATATGTTGGATCTTTCTGAAGAACCAATCGAAGAAAATATTGAAATATCTGCCAAATATTTAGCCCGCATGGCTAAATTAGGTATGACCTTAGAGATTGAATTAGGTGTAACCGGTGGTGAAGAAGACGGTGTTGACAACTCTGATGTTGACAGCTCACGTTTATATACTCAGCCAGAGGATGTTGCTTACTCATACGAAGAATTATCTAAAGTAAGCCCTCGTTTTACAGTTGCAGCTGCTTTTGGTAACGTGCACGGTGTTTACAAACCAGGTAACGTTAAGTTACAACCAGTTATTTTGCATAACTCACAAGAGTATGTGAAAAAGAAATTTAATCTTGCTGCTGAAAAACCTATCAACTTTGTATTCCATGGTGGATCAGGTTCAACTCAGGAAGAAATTCGTGAGGCGATTTCTTATGGTGCTATCAAAATGAATATTGATACCGATATGCAATGGGCATACTGGGAAGGTATTAAAGATTTTTACCAGGCTAACGAAGGCTACCTGCAAACCCAAATCGGTAACCCGACAGGTGAGGATTCTCCAAACAAAAAATACTATGACCCACGTGTATGGTTACGTAAAGGCGAAGAGAACTTTGTAAAAAGGCTTACAGAAGCATTTGCTGATTTAAATTGTATTGATGCTACCAGTAAATTATAATTGCTGATAATTATATTTGGAAGCGCTAATGTGATAAACATTAGCGCTTTTTTATTGAAAGGAAAATTGTAATCATGTCGATAAACAAGAAAGTGGAAGTAAATAAGGTAAGTGATGATGATCGCTTGAAAATAGTTCACGCGATACGCTATGAGGTTTTTGTAGATGGGCAAAATTGTCCTGCTGAGTTGGAATACGCGAACGAGGATGAGTCGGTACACTTTTTGGCTACGGTTGATGGCGTACCTGCCGGTGCATGCCGTTGGCGTAAAACTGAGAATGGTTATAAGTTGGAGCGTTTCGCGGTGTTAAATGATTTTAGAGGAATGGGTGTAGGGCAACAGATGGTTAAGACTGTTTTAGATGATTTGCCAAAGGATGCTGAATACATCTACCTGAATTCGCAGCTGGATGCGGTGGGCTTATATGAGAAGTTTGGCTTTGTAAAGGAAGGCCCCGAGTTTACCGAAGCGGGTATAAGACATTATAAAATGGTGAAGCAGTAAAACCCAATTACTGTTGTATTTGAAAACCTTGTACAATGCTATCTAACTCCTGCCATACCGGGTTATTATAAGGTTTTGGCGAGATCTCAAAGAAGATCGCCGATGCTTTGGCATTGGTGTAGGGTTGAATATGGATCGTGGCGAAAAACACAATAGGTTTTTTATTTAAAAAGTTCAGGGTTGATATTTTACCTGAATAAGTTTCCTGATCTCCGGTAGCGGTTGCGATTTTTTCAATAGTTGTTTTGGTGAAGCCGGTACTGTCTGTAGATGTCTTACTATTGCTATGATATAGTCCATTAAAATAAGTTGTCAGATAGGTGTTTAAAAGGTCAGCATTTACTTGTGGTGAACCGTCAACAAACCATAAGAAAGTATAAGTCCAATATTCATTGCTGTTTGCATCACTCCAGCCGGGTGTAAATCGAAGCTCTTCTATGCCCTGATAGGGTATGCCTGGTGCAAAGTCGATAGGAAAGGGGATAGTTTCTGATTTCCACTTTTCAGGTAACGGCAACGAATAGCCTGTACCCTGGGCAAAGCATTTGCCGAAAGCAAAAAGAATCAGGAGGGTAACTATCGCTTTTTTCATGAATAGGAATTTGATTTAATAAAGCTATGAATGATACTTAGAAATGAGTGTTAATATTTGTTAATTCTAAGAAGCTATCTAAAATAATAGAACCAGCGTCATTGCGAGGAACGAAGCAATCTCTATACTTTACAGAGCGGCTCTACAGGTTCAATACCTTTCTGATCACCTTACCTATGTAGAGATTGATTCGTTCCTCGCAATGACGCTTTGTTTCTGTGTTTATTGAAAAATAATATTGAATCGTTTTTAGACAGCTTCTAAGCCTATTTAAAAACCTGACCAGCAAACATCATAGCTTCATCAAATTTATCCAAATCAAGCCCCAGAAGCTCTTTTTTTGATTGAAGGTATGAGATTAAGTTTTCTGTAGCGATGTTGCCTGTAAGCTCATCTTTGGCCATTGGACAGCCACCGTATCCTTTAAGTGCAGCATCAAAACGTTTACAGCCGCTTTTATAGGCTGCTTCAATCTTTGGTTGCCAGTTATCCGGGGTGGCATGCAGGTGCAGCCCAAATTCAGTATCGGGGAATGTATTACATAGGGCCGGGTAAATTTCGTTGATCTGAGCGGATGTTGCCACGCCAACGGTATCAGATAAAGCAATGATGTTGATGCCTTCGCCAACTAATTTCTCTGTCCATTTTTGTACGATCTCCACATTCCATTCATCGCCATACGGATTACCGAAACCCATTGAAAGGTATACCAATAATTCCTTATTCTTAATAGCGCAAAGTTCATTGATGCGCTTTACAGTATCAAAAGCATCGTTTATTGATGTATTGGCATTCCGTTGCTGGAATGTTTCAGAAATGGAAAAAGGATAGCCCAAATATGTTATTTCATCGTGTAGAGCCACGTCTTCGGCACCGCGATAGTTAGCTATGATGGCTAATAGTTTGGATCGGGTAGCGCTTAGGTCGAGCTTTTTTAACACTTCGGCAGTATCCCGCATTTGGGGTATGGCTTTAGGCGATACAAAGCTGCCAAAGTCAATAGTATCAAAACCAACTTGCAGTAATAAATTAATGTATTCGGCTTTAATGTCGGTAGGGATAAAGTCATGGATACCCTGCATGGCATCACGCGGGCACTCGGTAATTTTTATAGTTTGGTCAGTATTATTCACCTTTGGTTACTTCTTCGGCATTGTATTTAACTTCGCCACGCACAAATCTACGTATAATCAGCCTGCTACCGCCATTATAGGTCATATAATTACCTATCCAGTTCAAAAATACAATAAGCTTGTTGCGTGTGCCCAACAGCGAGAATAAATGCACAAATATCCATACCAACCAGGCGAAAAATCCCTGGAATTTGATCTTGCCCAAATCGGCCACGGCTTTATTACGACCGATGGTGGCTAATGAGCCTTTGTCGTTATATATAAATGGTTCTGTTGCTTCGCCTCTTACTAAATGAACTATGTTCTTACCCACATTATCGCCCATTTGTATAGCCACCTGTGCTACGCCAGGGTGGCCTTTAGGGGTTTCGGGTGTTATCATGGCAGCTACGTCACCAATAGCAAATATATTTGATGAGCCGTCTACACGACAAATATTATCAGTACGGATGCGGTTGCCGCGCTCCAGTATGTTTTTATCAATGCCATGTGGTACTACACCCGTTACACCTGCCGACCAGATCACATTCTTAGTTTCGATCGCTTTCCCGCCTTCAAAAGTGATTTGATGACCATCGTAGCTTTCCACTTTCGCGTTTAATAAAAGTTCAACACCTAAACTTTTTAGGTAATCATGCGCTGCGCTTGATGCCTGTTCGGACATTGGGCCTAAAACCCTTGGTAAAAAGTCGGCGAGATATATTTTAACGTCTTCTTTTTTAAGCTCGGGGTAGTCCTGTTCCAGTACATGATTGCGGAACTCCGCGATAGCTCCCGCCAGCTCAACACCGGTAGGACCCGCACCCACCAAAACAAAGGTGAGATACGGAATGCGTTCTTCCTTTACCTTTTTTAAAACCGCGTCTTCTAAATGCTGAAATATCAAATAACGAAGATTCAATGCTTCCGGAATTGATTTCATCGGCATGGCATAATGCTCTACATCTTTATTCCCAAAGAAATTTGTTGTTGAACCGGTTGCTATCACCAAATAATCATAGGCTATTTCGCCAATAGTGGTTTCAATAGTGTTCTTTTCCGCATTCATTTTTTTTACCTCGGCAATGCGAAAACGGAAGTTTTTTTGACCGCTGAAGTTTTTGCGGAAGGAGAACGCGATTGATTCTGATTCGAGGCTACCTAAAGCCACCTGGTACAGCAAAGGTTGAAAAGTATGGTAATTATGCTTGTCGAGCATTAATATCTCTACAGGCGCATCCTTAAGCCTCAGGGCAACTTCAAGCCCACCAAAGCCTCCGCCAACTATTACAACTAATGGGAATTTTGATTGGTCTGTAGTGTTCATGGTTCGCTATTTAAAATCAGATTATCTTATAAACAAAAAAGGCTCCAAATGTTCTTTGGAGCCTTTTGAAAATATGAGTTATTATGTTATTTCAAGTCTTTCTTTCCAAAGTCTACGATTACCGGAGTAGCGATACAGATTGACGAGTATGTACCAAAGCATACACCAATCAATAAAGCGAACGAGAATCCTCTAATAACATCACCACCGAATATGAATAATATTATCAATACGAAGAATACTGTTAAAGCGGTAATAATTGTACGGCTTAATGTATTGTTAATCGCATTGTTGATAACTGTTTTCGGATCATCAGTTTTTGAATGGTGTAATTCAAGGAATTCACGTATCCTGTCAAATACCACCACGGTATCATTAATTGAGTAACCGATAACTGTTAATATGGCCGCTATAAAAGCCTGGTCAATATCAAGCGAGAACGGAAGCACATCCTTAAACAAAGAGAAGAAGGATAGTACCATTAAGGCATCATGCGCGGTTGCAACCATCGCACCTAAACTGAACTGCCATTTGCGGAACCTTACCAGGATGTATGCTGATATAATTAAGATAGCGAATACTACGGTCCAGATGGCTGATTTTTTCAACTCATCGGCAATGGTAGCACTTACTTTATGTGAGCTTAAAATAGCATCCTTGCCTACGTGAGTTGTTGCACCTGCGTTTAATGACGAGATTAAAGTGCTTTTTACTTTATTCTCAGCGTTTGCAGAGGTATCATCAATTAAGTAGTTTGTAGTGATGCTGATATCAGAACCAAATGTTTTTACTTCGGTACCACGGCCCAATGTTGCATCAACCGCGCTGTGTACATCCTCGGTAGTTACATTCTTGTTTTCAAAGCGAACAACATAAGTACGGCCACCTTCAAAATCAACACCATAGTTAAAACCACGGGTAGCCATTGATATTAAACCAGCAAGTATAAACAAGCCAGAGAAAGCGTAAAATTTAAAACGGTTTTTTACGAAAGCGTAATTAGCGTTTTTGAAGGTATGTGAACTCCATGGGTTTGAGAATTTAATATCCCAGCCTTTAGTAAGCATCCACTCAAATATTAATCTCGAGATTAACAATGAACAGAACAATGAAGTTATGATACCGATCATCAAGGTTGTAGCGAAACCCTGGATAGGGCCTGAACCAAATATGAACAGGATTAAACCAGTTAAGAATGTACTGATGTTTGAATCGAGAATTGATGATAAAGCATGTTTAAAGCCGTCGGAGATAGCAATACGAACGGATTTACCTAAAGCCATTTCCTCACGGACACGCTCATAGATCAATACGTTAGCATCCACTGCTATACCTAAGGTTAATACGATACCTGCAACACCCGGCATGGTTAATACCGCATGTAAGCCTGTAAGTACACCCATCAGGAAGAACATGTTTACAATTACCGCAACTACCGCAACGGTACCTGCACGATTGTAATAAGCAACCATGAATATCAATACTACCAATAAGCCCAAGCCTTCTGATAATAAACCAGCGTTGATAGCTTCCTGACCTAATGACGGGCCTACTACGCTTTCGTCAACTATACGCGCAGGAGCAGGTAAACGGCCGGCTTTTAATATGTTGGCTAAATCTTTTGTATCCTCTACAGTAAAGCTGCCTGAGATAGAAGACGTACCACCTGAAATTTCATCCTGAACTGTAGGGGCTGAATAAACATTGTTATCCAGTACAATAGCAATGGCTTGTTTGTTATTTGGATCAGCTGATGCTTCACGAGTAACGGTTGCCCATTTCTGCGCACCTTGTGAATTCATATCCATTACTACATCAGGGCTGCCTTTTTGGTCAACATCTGCACGGGCATCGTTAATTACATCACCTGTAAGTACAGCGCCATCGGCACCTACTAATTTAATAGCGTATAATTCAAATATTTTTGTTTTATCAATCGGTTTTACGCCCCATAAAAATTTCATGTTGCTAGGGATAGCCGATTTTACTGCCGGATTGTTTAAATAAGCATTAACGGTTGCAGTATCTTTCACAGCACACCAACCAACGGTTGGGCCTGGCCTAAGTTTTTGCTGGCCTGTTTGATCCTGGTAAGTAACCGGAGCAAGAATAGCGAATAAAGGGTTTTGCTCGGCTAACTTACTTTTACCTGATAGGCCAGAAGTATCTTTAGACGCAGTTTTTTGAACTTTATTTAATAAAGATAAGCCGCCTTTAGCAGGAGCAGCAGTAGTAGTATCTTTTTTAGCAGATGCATTATTAGCAAGTGCTTTAGTTGTATCAGCGGCAGTAGATTTTTTAGTATCGGCTAAGATTTTGTTTACACCTGCTAATACCTGGTAAGCCTGGCCGTTTTCAAAAGTTTGATAAAACTCCAACTTAGCAGTACCGCTTAACAGCTTACGAACACGGTCTTCATCTTTTACACCTGGTAATTCGATAAGGATACGGTTTGAGCCTTCCTGTAACTGGATGCTAGGTGAAGTTACGCCAAACTGATCGATACGGGTATTTAAAACCGTGTATGATTGTTTAACCGCTGCTTTACCCTGATCTTTCAGGTAAGTTTCAACCTCGGCATTTGAAGCATCAAATTTAATGTGCGACTGGTTGTCTCTGGTTGAGAAGATAGCCGCTAACTTGCCGTTAGGGTTTAATTTTTCATATTCACTTACAAATAGCGATATGAAATCATTTTGGCTGGTTTTACTGTCTGCTTCGGCATTGTTCAATGCCTGATTAAATGCAGGATCAGGATTCTTGTCTGATAATTTTTGTACCAGTTCTTTTAACGAGATCTGCATGGTAACGCTCATCCCGCCTTCAAGGTCGAGACCTAAAGCTAACTCGTTATTTTTGCAGTATTGGTAATCGTGACCTAATATTGGATATACCGGAATAGTGGACATAGAATCCAGATATTCCTTTTCTTTAAGCATATCGCCCTTGGCATAAGCTTTTGCATCACTTTCAACTTTGCGTGTTACCCATGTAAATGAAAGCTGGTACAAACACACCACCGCCAGCAATATGGCGAAAAATTTAACAACCCCTTTACCTTGCATCTTAAATTATATATGTAATTATTTAGTTTATAAGCCTTTTTAAAATAGACGGCAAATCTAATAAAATTTCGCTATCAAGAAATTTTAAATTAAAACAAAAAAATGACAAAAATTGTTACAGCCGTTCCAGTGTTATGAATGAATACGGAAGCGGGTTTTTCTCGTCCGGTTCGAAGTCTTCCCGTTTAACTTCTTTCCATTCGGTTTGGTCTATCTCCGGGAAAAATGTATCGGCATCAAAGCTTTTGTGGATTATGGTTAGGTAGATGCGATTAGTAAGATGCATTGCCAGTTTGTATATCTCGGCGCCACCACCAATGAAAACTTCGTCTTCATCTTTGCATAGCGCTAATCCATCTTCGATGGATTTTACCACCTCGCAGCCGGGAATGGTAATATCCTGACGGGTAACTACAATATTTCTGCGGCGTGGCAGCGGCTTGCCAACGGAATCAAAAGTTTTGCGCCCCATAATGATGGTGCGTCCTGAGGTGATGTCCTTAAAGTGTTTAAGGTCGTTAGGCATGTGCCATAACAGTTGGTTGTTTTTGCCGATGGCATGGTTTTCGCCTATGGCGACTATGATGGATACTGTCATTTGTTAATTGAATGGATCTAATTATCGGGAAGTTTTTTGGTAATACAAAATATGTTTAACCACAACTGTCATTTCAACGAATCGCATTGGCCTTGAGTGTAGGAGGGAGGAGAAATCTTCTACGCAATAAAGGTGGGATCTCTACAAAGTAACTATGGTTCCACATGGGGTTTGATGATTTATGGGCGTAGAAGATTTCTCACCCGCCTTTCACAAGCCAGCCCGCTGGGTTCGAAATGACAGTTGGGAAAGTTAACCATACTCAATGACCTAATGACACAATGATCATACCGCAACAATACCTTTTATGTGCGGATGCGGATCATAGTTCTCCAAAGTGAAGTCTTCATATTTAAATGAGAATATATCTTTCACGTCCGGGTTGATCTTCATCGTGGGTAATGGCCTCGGATCTCGACTTAATTGTAGTTTGGCTTGTTCCAGATGATTGTTGTAGATGTGGGCATCGCCAAAGGTGTGGATGAAGTCGCCGTATTCTAAACCACATACCTGCGCCATCATCATGGTAAGTAAGGCATAGGATGCGATATTGAAAGGTACACCCAAAAATATATCGGCGCTGCGCTGATAGAGCTGGCACGATAATTTACCATCGAGCACATAAAACTGAAATAGACTATGGCAGGGTGGAAGCGCCATTTGGTTGACATCTGCTACATTCCATGCCGATACGATCATGCGGCGGGAATCAGGATTGTTTTTGATTTGGTTTACCACCTGGCTAATCTGATCGATGTGGCCACCATCAGGCGTTGGCCACGACCGCCATTGGTAGCCATACACCGGACCGAGGTTACCGTCGGCATCTGCCCATTCGTCCCATATGCGCACGCCATTTTCTTTAAGATAGGCAATATTGGTATCGCCGCTCAAAAACCATATCAACTCGTGTATGATAGATTTGAGGTGTAGTTTTTTGGTGGTCACAAGTGGGAAGCCGTCCAGCAGGTTAAACCGCATCTGGTATCCGAATACGCTTATCGTCCCCGTTCCGGTACGGTCGTGTTTTTGCGTTCCGGTATCCATCACATGGCGCATTAAATCCAGGTATTGTTTCATGTTGTTTTAGTTGATTGGGTTTGTTAGGTTGATTGAGTTGATTAAGTTTTTGAAGATTCTCATTTTAAATAAACTAATCAACCACTTAACACAATCAACCACTCACTAACAAACACAAATAAAAATATTCTAATTTTACCATCCTACGGATGTGCAAAAATACATGCCGTTGTTAATCTTTTGTATGGTAATTTTTCCGAATGCTAAAATAAATATCGGCCTTAACGTGATCGAGCGCCGCGCCGATGGCTATCACAACCTTGAAACTGTTTTTTACCCGGTAAAGATAAATGATGTGCTCGAGATCATTCCGGCTGATGAATTGAGCTTTGAATCATCAGGGTTGGAAATACCGGGCAGGTTGGAAGACAACCTTTGCATCAGAGCTTACCACTTACTGAAAAAGGATTATGATATATCGCCGGTAAAAATTCATCTGCATAAAAATATTCCGATAGGCGCGGGGCTTGGTGGTGGGTCAAGTGATGCGGCGTTTTTTATTAAACTGATGAGCCAGCAATTTGATTTAAAATTGAGTGTTGACCAAATGCAGGATTACGCCCGCAAACTGGGAGCCGATTGCGCTTTTTTTGTCGAGAGCAAGCCGGTGTTTGCTTTTGAGCTGGGCGATGAATTTGAACCGATCAAACTCGATCTGTCGAAATATAAAATTGTACTGGTGATGCCGCCAACCCAAGTGTCAACTGCGGAAGCTTATCGTGGGGTGAAGCCTTCTCCTATTAAAACCACTTTGTATGAACTAATAGACCTGCCGGTTGCCCAGTGGAGAAAGCATGTCAAAAATGATTTCGAGGAATCGATATTTAAAAACCATATTATGATACGCGGCGTGAAGGCTGCTCTTTACGAAGCAGGCGCATTGTTCGCCAGCATGAGCGGGAGTGGGGCATCGGTTTTTGGGATATTTGAAAACACACCCGATCTATCGCACCTGGAAGAAGAGAATCAGGTGTTTTATGATATTTAGATTTTTGATTGTCATCCTGCGCGACACCCAGCATTGTACATGGTATAATTAATGAACTTTTGTCATTCTGAGCGGAGCGAAGAATCTGTAAGCTGGTTAACGCTCGTGCAGATTCTTCGCTCCGCTCAGAATGACAAAGGAAAAATGAATCAATTACACGCCCGCATCCTCACTAACACCGCGGGACACGCCTTCCACCCAATCACTCTCGCCCCAACCCTTGGCTACGGCAGCTTGCAGCCTGTTATGAACCAACATCGCGGTTGGCATGGGGGTGAGGCTTGCCTGCGCAATTTTGAGGGTAAGGCGGGCATCCTTAAAGCCCAGTTTAGTTTTGAAGCCTACTGGTTGAAATTGTTTGTTGGCGATGAGCTTGCCATAGTTCTGAAAGATGGGTGCGCTGAAAAGGGTAGTGCCAAAAAAGTCGGCAACCTGCGCACGATCTAAGCCGTTTTTTTCGGCGAGGGTGTAGGCCTCGGCCATCATTTCCATAGATGCGGTAATCATGAAATTCCCCGCTACTTTAACCACATTGGCGCCGCTTACTTTTTCGCCGAAATCAATGATGCGCTGGCCTAGGCATTCCAAAACTGGTTTGGCAATTTCTTTGGCTTCCAGATCGCCGGAGATGCAGATAAATAATTTCCTCGCTGCGGCTGCGTCAGGGCGGCCAAATACGGGCGAGGCGACATAATGCTGCCGGAATTTTTGTGAAGCTTATAAAGCTCCTCAGAGGTATCTGGGGCGATGGTGCTCGTAGAGATATGCACCGCACCAGCTGGGAAGGTTGTTAAAATGCCATTCTCGCCGCTAACGGTCTCTTTAAGCACTTCATCTTCCGAAAGCATGGTGATCAATATTTTTACACCGTCGGCGGCTTGCGCCGGTGTTTTGCAAATGGTGATAGATGACGCGTTCAGCTCCTCCGCCTTTGATGTAGTGCGGTTGTAAACCTGTAAATGATAACCCGCCTCTATCAGGTTTTTTGCCATGGGTAAACCCATGTTACCAAGTCCGATAAATCCTATTTTCTTTTCCATGATGTTAGTTTATATATTCCTTGTCCTCGTCGCTTAGTGTATTGGAATCTTCGCGTTGATGTTCGCCCTCAATATAAGTTCCTCCCAGTTTTTTTACCCGTGAAGGCCTGCCAACTAAAACGCCTAGAATAAACGCGACGACACCGACGGCGACCATCATAACCAGTTTAGATATTCGGAAAGTTGCCCACAAAAATGAAAAGGTTACAGGCTCGGTATTTTGCATCAACACAATGGTCAGCATTACCGTGATCAGGATTATAACAATGGTTTTAATTCTCATGATTTTTTGATGTTCTATTATTTACAATATCCGCTTTTTTAATGGTGTTTTAAAAATGTGTTTTTTAAATGTTGGCTGCTCTTCTCCTGGAAAAAATATCATGTTGAATAATTCTCATTCTGATTAACGCGGTGTCATTGTTGCAAAAGGTCAATTGATGTTATTGACTGATAACTGGTGGTGATCGACAGAATGGTGATTGATCGACCAGAATTTCAAAAACTGGTCTTGAAAAAATGATCGAATTTGAATCCATTTTTTGTTTGGATCGATTTTTTTCTCCCTGCCGTCAATTTATCCATTTCTTATTTGTTTAAGTTCAATACACTATGGTCTGTTCATATAATCAAATTATAGAGTCTCCACTTTAACTTTATATTTAACTATTTAAAACGTTGATTATTATAGTGTTTATAGTTTTTAAACTATCAAATAAATGATTTTTGCTAAAAAAGATAGTAATTACATTATTATGATAACTTGTTTTTGTTAAACTTTTTATTTCATTGTAATTTATATATATACTGATTTTAAGCTATATATGTTATTTACTTGTTGTAATTTTTATAATTTTATTGTTTATTTAAATGAAAATATAACCTGATTTAGCTTAAAAATCGGCTAGTAATGATATTGAATTTAGATACACTAACAATTTTTGATAATTACCCTTAAATCGATTATTTTGAGCGGAATGGTATAAACCTATGCTGGTGAAATGAAGCGCTTAGAAGGTCTTAAAATGCGCCGGATGTATACGAGTTTCCTATCCCCTATCAGGATATTCGTATACATTATTGAGAAAATGGGAGGATTCAGAGCAGGAAAATTAACGCAGAAAAGATGGAAATTAACGTGCCTTGCGTTTTGTGATTTGCTTTTGGGCTACAGGGTAAAGAAAGATAGTAGATAAAATAACCATTGCACCAAGCCAGAAACCAGGCTTTAATTTATGCAGTTCACCAAAAAAAATGAAGGCCAGGATGATGCCATATACCGGCTCGAGGTTGGTGATAAGCGCTACCTTGAAAGCCGAAAATTCTTTCATTACCGATACCCCGGCGACGTAGGCAAGCGAGGTGCAGATGGTGCCAAGAATCACTAAATAGCCAATATCTGAATTCTGCAAAACCATGCCCTGTCCGAATCCGTGAGTGAAAAATAGGTAAACTGTGATCCATACAAAGGCTCCTGAAAGCTCGTAAAAAGCAATAACGGGTGCTTCTATTTGCTTTACCTGCCGTGCGTTTATGATAGAGAAAAGGCTTGCGCATATGGCGCTAAGTAAGCCTAGGATGATGCCCTTAGTGTATTGTGTTTCAAATTTAAATATCAGTAATATCCCAACAACGATAAAAATACCGGCGATTATCTCGAGTTTTGAGATGCGGTTATTATTGATTATTGGCTCAAATATAGCAGTGAAAAGTGTGATGGATGACAGACAAACCAACGTTACCGAGACGGTAGAAACTTTGATAGAAGCGAAAAATAATATCCAGTGACCGCCTACTAAAGCACCCGTAAACATCAGTTTTAACAAGGTATTTCTATCAATTTTGATGGTGTTTTTGTTGAATTTGAAATATAAAAACAAGGAAATAGCAGCTATTACAACTCTATACCATACCAATTGTACTGCCTCTATGGTGATTAATTTACCCAGAATACTGGTAAACCCCCAGATGAAGACAGTAAAATGAAGGATTAAAAGGTTTTTATCTATACCTGTGGTAGGAGAATTTTCGGGCATTATTTAGGCGCTTTATACAGCAAATATAAGCCTAATAAGCCAAATAATATGTTGGGTATAAATGCCGCCATTAGTGACGACATGGTGCCTTTTTCGGCAAAGACAAAGGCGAATTTATCTACTATAATAAACGAAAAACACAGTATTATACCTATGCCCAGCGGTAAGCCTATACCGCCGCGCACCTTTTGTGATGATAATGCGACACCAATAAGCATTAATACAAACGTTGAAAAAGGATAAATAAAACGTCTGTATTTTTGATAAAGCATGTTATTTAAAACCCCAGATCCGCGTATTTTTTCTTTAGCTATGGCTATGTTTAATGTCTTTAAACTCATCGCATCGTAGCTATCATCATGCAATACATTAAAGTCGCTTGGTATCATATCCAGTGTCGTATCTTTAGTTACGCCCGTCAATTGGCGCTCATGTAAACCGTTCACATAACGTATGGTACAGTTGTTTAGCCTCCATTGTCTTTTAAGGGAATCGTAGGTAATGGTAGGAGCATATAATTTTTCTTTAAGGTCATCACCATTGAATTTCTCCAGAATAAAAGTATAGCCAGTATGCACATCCTGCTGGTATGATTCCAGATAAACGAAGGTATGGGTATCCAATTTTAAATGCACCTGGCTCTTGGTAGGGTCCTGGTCGCCATTGAAACCATGTGTATTTTCGAAGTCGATTTTTAGCTTATTGGTATATGGAATAAGGTAAACATTGGCAAAAAATGATACGATAAATATGAGTGTAGCGGCAATAAAATAGGGCCTTAAAAAACGATTAAAGCTGGCTTTTCCACTCAGTATCGGAACGATTTCTGTTTGGTTAGCCATCTTCGCGGTGAAGAAAATTACCGCCAAAAAGTTAATAAGAGGCGATAACATGTTGATGTAAAATGGTATAAACCCGGCGTAATATTGGAAGGCAATTTGGTATAAGGTAGCGTGTTTGGAAAGGAAGTTATCAAGGTGTTCAGATATATCAAACACAACAGATATCACTATAAACATACCCAGGGTAAACACGAATGTACCCAGGTATTTATTGATGATGTATCTATCAATTACTTTAACGTATCTGTTATATAATTCCTTCATAAACCCCCTCTAAATCTCTCCCGGTAGGGGAGACTTTATTGTGATTTTTTTAATAGCCCTCCCTACCGGGGAGGGTTGGGTGGGGCTTATAGCCTTTCGCCCAGCTTTTTTACCATTACCTGTTTCCAGTTATAAAACTCGCCGCTTATTATCTTTTCACGTGCTTCCTGTACCAGCCACAGGTAAAAGTGCAGGTTGTGCAAGGTAGCTATTTGTGCCCCAAGCATTTCGCCGCTATGTATCAGGTGCCTTAAATAGGCTTTTGTATATGCTTTATCTGCAAATAGGTCACTATCAGCTTCAATTGGCGAAAAATCGTTCTTCCACTTCTCGTTTTTAATATTGATGATGCCATTTTTTGTAAACAACATACCGTTACGGGCATTGCGGGTAGGCATTACGCAGTCAAACATATCAATACCTAACGCTATATTCTCCAAAATATTGATGGGTGTGCCTACACCCATCAAATAACGTGGTTTTTGCTCCGGTAATATATTACACACAATTTCTGTCATGGCGTACATTTCTTCAGAGGGTTCGCCTACTGAAAGTCCACCTATGGCATTGCCCTCGCGCTCGAATGAAGCGATAACTTCTGCCGATCTTACCCTCAGATCCTTATAAACCGAGCCCTGTACTATAGGAAAAAATGTCTGACTATAGCCATACTTAGGTTCGGTACTGTCAAACCTGTCGCAGCAACGTTTAAGCCAGCGATGGGTCATTTCTATAGAACGTTTGGCGTAGTTATAGTCGCAAGGGTAGGGCGTACACTCATCAAAAGCCATGATAATGTCCGCGCCAATGGTGCGCTGTATATCCATCACATTCTCAGGCGTAAACAAATGTTTTGATCCATCAATATGCGAGCGGAAAGTAACGCCTTCCTCCTTTATTTTACGTACTTCGGTAAGTGAATACACCTGGTAGCCGCCGCTATCGGTTAAAATAGGGCCATCCCAGCCGTTAAATTTATGCAGGCCACCGGCTTGCTCAATGGTATTAAGCCCTGGCCTTAAGTATAAATGGTAGGTGTTTCCTAGTATAATTTGCGCCTTAATATCGTTCTTTAGCTCGTGCTGATGAACGGCTTTTACGGTGCCTGCGGTACCAACAGGCATAAAAATAGGCGTTTGTATGGTTCCGTGATCGGTAGTGATCTCGCCCGCGCGGGCTTTTGAATGCGGATCCTTGGCTGTTAAATTAAATTTCATGTAAGTGTGCAAAATTAACAAATTTATCAGGATGTGCGAATGTGCAATTTGTGGATGTAAGGATGCAAATGAGCCAACCACGTCAGGGGTGTACTGTACCACGAAACACATGAAACACTTGGTACAAATGGTACACTTTTTGGCCCAAAAACGCCCTAAATAGCATTAAAAAGAGCGATTTTATAGGCCAAATTACCCTACTTTTAGCTACAAAACAACCGTTTTTAGCCTAAAAAAGACCTAAAAAGGCCTATTTTTTAATCATTTTTGATCAAATTTTGCCCGTTTTACCCTCATTTTGATCCAGAATGTACCAAAAAATACGCACTAATTAAACATTCTCTAAGCCTTAATAGGTGTTTCCCACACGAATTATAAGACAGGTAAAGAAAGGATCTGAAGTTAGGCGAATCCTTTAATCCATTTAATCATGGTTCAGACAATAATGTGGAAACTTAACCCACTTATAAACACTATAAATCCGCTGATTTTTAACAAATTTGTTCCTTATTGTATCATTGTTTGGAAACGTATATAAAGGAAGCCTTATTTCTGCTTTTTCAGTTCTGTTTTATTATTCAGCTGTATTATCTGATTAACAATTATAGCAGGCTTGCCGGCTATAAACCGCTGGAGGATTTGATGCCCGTAACTATCCCCGTTTCGGTAATTATCAGTGCCCGAAACGAGGCTAAAAATTTACAACATTACCTGCCATTTATCCTGGAGCAAAATTACCCCGACTATGAAGTTGTAGTAATAAACGATTGTTCTCACGATTCGTCCGATACTGTATTAGAGGTTTTTCAGGAGAAATATCCTCACCTAAAAGTGGTTACTATTGCCGAGCATGATCGTTTTAAAACCGGCAAAAAGTTTGCATTAACCCTCGGTATCAAGGCTGCAAAAAATGAGCATTTGTTATTCACCGATGCTGATTGTATGCCCGGGTCAGCTAACTGGATAACCCGCATGGCCGCGAATTTTAGCCCATCCGCGCAAATTGTTTTAGGTTATGCACCTTATAATAAGCGTAAGGCTTTTTTGAACTCTCTTATCAGGTTTGAAGCTGTGAAAGCCGCTATTAATTATTTCTCAGCAGCACTAAATGGCAACCCTTACATGGGTGTTGGGCGTAATTTAGCCTATACCAAAACACTGTTTTTTAGTGCTAAAGGTTTCGCTTCGCATATGCATTTGATAGCCGGTGATGATGATTTATTTGTGAATCAACACGCTACAGAAGATAATACAACAATTGAATTACACCCCGAAGCTTTTACTTATACCGATGCCAAAAGCACTTTGTCATCATGGTATAAACAGAAAAAACGCCATTTTGGGGTAGGTAAATATTACAAAGATAGGCACCGCAGAATGCTAAGTATTGATGCGATTAGCGGCTATTTGTTTTATGTTTTACTGATTATATGCCTTATATTTAGCTTCGAGCCCATGCTTGTTTTGGGGGTATTTATATTCAGGCTGATACTGCAAATAGTGATTTATAGCAAAACTTTTAAGAAGCTGGAAGCCAATGATTTGCTATGGTATTTGCCCGGGCTTGATTTTTGTTATTACATATATATAAACACATTCGGACTACTAGCCACTTTTATTAAGACCACCCAATGGAAATAAACGCAAACTTTACCGAGAACGCGAAGAATGATTTTCACCTGGTGGTGAAGGCGCGCGAAGGCAACCAAAAAGCCTACGCCGACCTGATGCATCGCTATAAAGATTCCATCTATTTTATGGTATTGAAAATGGTTAACAACAAGGAGGACGCTATGGACCTCACTGTTGAAACCTTTGCCAAAGCCTTTGAAAAACTGGAAAAATACCAGCCAGATTACGCCTTTAGTACATGGCTTTTCCGTGTGGCTACTAACAATTGTATCGATTTTATCCGTAAAAAGAAGCTAAATACTACCTCCATACATGGTATGATGGATGATGATGGCGAGGATAAGACTTTACAAATTAAGGCTGATGTGTTAAATCCGGAAGAAACATCTATCAAAAAACAACAAACTGAAGAGTTAAAGTTATTGATAGAAAACTTACCGTTACGATACCGCAACCTGATCACACTGAGATACTTTGATGAATTATCTTACGAGGAGATCGCTCAGCAGCTTGATTTACCTTTGGGTACAGTGAAAGCGCAATTATTCAGAGCTCGTTACTTATTAGGAAATATCCTTAACCGATTAAACAGGGATGACATCTAATATTCTCCTAAAATATTTCCCCAACATTACTCCGCAGCAACAGCAGCAGTTTGAACAATTGCCCGAGTTGTACAACTTTTGGAATAACCAGATCAACGTTATTTCGCGGAAGGATATTGATCAGCTTTACGAACGCCATATACTGCATTCACTCGGTATAGCCAAAGTGATAAATTTTTTGCCCGGCGAAAAAGTGCTTGACGTAGGTACCGGCGGCGGTTTTCCCGGTATTCCTCTGGCTATTTTATTCCCCGAAACACAGTTTTTTTTGGTAGATTCTATCGGCAAAAAAATAAAAGTGGTTAAGGAGGTAGCCTCAGCACTTGGCCTTCAAAACCTTAAAGCGGAACACTTACGCGCTGAACAAGTTGATGAAAAATTCGATTTTGTGGTATCGCGGGCTGTAACCAGGTTAAAGGAGTTTTACCCTTGGGTAAAAGGAAAGTTCAGTAAACAATCAAAAAATACATTATCCAGCGGCATCTTTTATTTAAAAGGTGGAGATCTGGAAGAAGAAATTGCCGAATCGGGTTTAGCCGTTCAGCAATATCACCTCAAAAATTACTTTGAGGAGGAGTTTTTTGAGACGAAACAGGTTATCTACGTAAAAGCTTAGCTAATCGGGTAAATCAATTACGCTGCCTTTATATCCTCATTACTTGTATTTATAAATTCTGTACAAAGCCAGGAAGTCGCCCTGGTTAACAGGCTTTTTCTGATTTTGTGAAGAAACCGGGGATGGGTGGCAGCAGCGGCAGCAGCTTTGTCGTTTTAATGGGCGCAACGGTTGGTGGCGACGGTGGTAGTTTATGTACACCAGGACGCACAAGCGTGAAATTTTTTAATAGCGTTGGTGCAGGCGATGGCGGGCGGTTGTAAACTTTAGGTTGCGTAGGAACAGGTGGTGGTGGCGGTGCAAGTTTTAACTTTTTTGCCGACGGGGCTGATGGTAGGGGGGGAGGCAAAAGCTTTACAGTCAACAGTTTTCCGCTTGGAAATTTATAGCCGTATTTGTCAAGCAACATTTTTCGCTCATCAGTTGAAATTTTTTCATCATAATAAGTGTGTTTACTGCCATCTTTATCAGTTATAATTACCTTTTTAGATAGATTACCACCACCATTGCTATTATGAATATCTTCGACCACATTGTATCCTTTAGTAGTTGTATAGGTATAATTGTAATTAATAACATTATTGTTAGCTGTAAAATGCACGCGTTTAGGCGTATCAACTTCATCGCCTGATATAATATTAACCACAACGCCCTCTTTCTTTAGATCTTCGATGGCTTTATTACTCAAGTTATGAGCAGTGTAATACTTAACTGAACCATTAGGATATTGGTGACTGAACTTATCCGTTATAACCGATACACCGTGTTGAGTAACCAACAAACGTCTCATCGGCTCTGCAACTTGGGGGCTTTTATTATTCTTGTTTATACGGTGCGGCGCAATATCAATGAACCCGTAGTTTTTACTGAATGCGAGTGTTGATACACATAGCAGCCCGCCGCAAATGGGTACTGCCAGCAGGTACTTTAGCCTTGCCAAATTACCTGAACGTTGTTGGTTTAACATAATAATCCTTTTTTTTAACAGGTTATAATTGAAAAATGAATGCGTAATGGATGATCCGCTAAGCCCATAAGCATTATTAACCAGGAATGTTGAATAAGCTATTACATCGTTCCCTTCGGTAGCGGTTTGCTCATCGGCGATGTATTCATGCAAGGTTTTCAAGCTGGCTTGAAGCAAATAGATGAACGGATTAAACCAGTTGACGATCTTTAGAAGCTCAATAAAAATAATGTCGACTGAGTGTTTTTGCCGGATATGTACCAACTCGTGCTGAATAATAGTATCAGCTCCGCTTGCTTTTGTGCCGATAAAAAGAAAGTTGAAAAAGGAAAAAGCGGTGTTTGAATCATCAACATAGATCAATTTATAAGAAGCATCTGTCTCAGCATTTGACGCTCTCGTCAACTTAAATAATTGATAAATTTTTATCGAAAATATAATAAGCAATACAGCAACACCTAAAAAATAGGCCCCAATTAACCCGTCTTGCCAGGTAAAATGAACCACTTCAACAGGCGCATTAGTATAATGAATTACGGCAGACTGCGGCAAAGGGATTAGGGTAATAGCTATTGGTTTTGGCTCAGCAGATTTCAAAAATCCCAGTTGCAGCAAAGGAATAACAAAGGAAATTACGGAGGTTGCCAACAAGTAAATCCGGCTCAGCGCGTAATGGGTATCGGTCCTTAAAAACAGGTAGTATATGGCATAAAATACAGCCAGGTATAAATTTGCCTCTACTAAATAATGCAGCCAGTTCATTTCTTTTTGGTTTTAAGGTTATCAATTAGCTTGGTTAATTCATCCAGTTCATTTATATCCAGCTTCTTTTCATCGGCAATAAACGATACCAGGCTTTTGTAGGAGTTGTTGAAATAGCTATTCATCATTTTATCAAAAGTGAATTTTTTATATTCCGCTTCGCTGATGATAGGGAAGTATACGTGCGAATTCCCGTAGGCTTTATGATCCGCAAATCCCTTACCCTCCAATACTCTTACCACGGTTGATACCGTGTTATATGCCGGCTTTGGTTCCGGTATTTGCTCAATTATATCTTTTACAATGGCCTCATTTAGTTGCCAAAGTATCTGCATTACTTGCTCTTCCGCTTTAGTCAGCTCTTTTATTTTCATGTAAACTATTTTTATAGTTCGATAAAGGTATTAACTATATTCATAGTTTGCAAACTATTTTTATAGTTTTTTATTTTTTGCTGTTAAATAGATATGATTTTCTATTTTAGGGGTACTTATCCTTATGTCTATACTTCACCAGGTTGCCCTTACTTATTTAAAAAATGTTGGCCCAACAATAGCAAAATCAATGATTAGCCATTTTGGTAGTGCCGAACGAATATTCACCGTACCGAAAGGTAAATTGCTGGGCGTGCCCGGTATCGGCCCAAAAACATTCGAACTACTCAACCTGGGGGATGCCATACGACAAGCCGAAGTAGAACTGAAATTTATAGAGAAGAATGGTATAGATGTGATTTTTTATACCGATCCACGCTATCCAAAACGCTTGAAAATATGCAATGATTCGCCGGTTTTATTGTTCTCAAAAGGGAATGCCGATTTAAACAATCAGCGTATTATTAGCGTAGTCGGCACCCGCAACGCCACCGAGTACGGTAAGCAACTATGCCAGCAATTGGTAGAGGAATTGCAGCCATACAACGTATTAATTGTAAGTGGTTTAGCCTATGGTATTGATGTTTGCGCCCATAAAGAATGCGTTAAATTGAATGTGCCAACAATAGGGGTACTGGCGCATGGTCTTGATAAATTATACCCCAGCCAAAACCGGATAATCGCTGAAAAGATGATAGAAAATGGCGGCTTATTAACAGAATATCCCTCAGGCACTATCCCCGACAGGGAAAACTTTCCGCAACGCAACCGTATAGTTGCCGGGATGGCCGATGCTACTGTAGTTATTGAAGCAAGTGTAAAAGGTGGTGCATTAATTACTGCTGAGATAGCTAACTCCTATAACCGTGATGTATTTACATTCCCGGGCAGGGTAGGCGATGAGTTTTCCGAAGGTTGTAACTTCCTGATCCGTCATAACAAAGCGGCTCTTCTTACCAATCCGGCTGATTTGGCCAACAGCTTAGGCTGGGAAAAAGCGGAAAGTTTATCAAATACAGATCATCAACTGACCTTACCTATAGATTTGTCAACAGAAGAATTACTAATTTTCGACCTCATCCGTCAGCATAAATCGCCTTTAGCAATTGATGATTTGACTATAAAAGCCAATATCCCGATGAGCCAGTTAGCCATGACTTTATTGAATATGGAGATGCAGGGCTATATCAGATCACTACCCGGAAAAACTTATTTAGTGAACTAAGACCGTTGTCTAAAAATGATAAAGATATTGTCATTGCGAGGAACGAAGCAATCGCACGTAGAAAAGCGGTCTTGAATAGTTCGCGATTGCTTCGTTCCTCGCAATGACATGTTGCTTTTATGTTTATATAAAAATAACACTGACCACAGGCTCTAAAATGTGAAAAGAATCCGCGTAATCAATAAATCAACGGTTAGCGATTTGGTTCGTCATAATAAGTCAACTCACCCATTTCCATACTTAGTGCCCGCCATTCTTCCTCATCAAACTCAACTAACGCGACTGCACAGGTAGGTACGTCCTTAATTTTACCGGTTAAATAATACAATATCTGGCTAATCCCCGGGTTATGGCCAACTATCGCCACAAAATCACGGCCTTCAGGTAAGTGGTTGATAATATGCAGCAAAGCATTCTCACTAGCATCATATATCCTTTTATCGGTTTCAATCTCGTGACTTAAAAGATGTTCCGAAAATATGTTGGCAGTAGTATGCGTTCGTAGGGCAGGACTGGCTATAATTAATGCTGGTTTAATGTCTTCAGCAACAAGGCGTTGTGCCATTACAGTAGCATCCTCCATGCCTCTTTCTGTCAAAGGTCGTTCAAAATCCGAATACTTGTTTTCATGTTCGGCTTTCGCGTGGCGTATCAGCAATAATCTCTTCATGGCTTTGTGGTATACTTACTTAAGTGCTCAATTACTGTTTTTGTTTCGATGCGATGCAAACAAGCATAATCCCCTCTGAAACAAGGCTTATCGCCATACACCGAACAAGGTCGACATTCAATACTATCAGCCACAATACCATCCTCTGATTGACCATACCCTAAAAAACCCGCATAATGATGTGTCGCGCCCCATATTGAAACCGCAGGTGTACCCACCAGCGAAGCCATATGCATTCCCGCTGAATCCATACTCAACATCACCTCAAGCTGGCTGATCAGCGCGAGCTCCTGTTCTATATTCAATTGCCTCACCACGGATACTACATGGGGATATTTCAGCGCCCACTCATTACAAATCAATAGTTCCGAATCCGATCCCCCGAATAAAAAAACAGTAACATCCTGTTTACTCAACTCGCTAATTACATCTTCCATTTTCTCCAAAGGGAAGATCTTACCTGTATGCTTGGCAAACGGACTTATGCCTATCCATGTATTAGTTTTATTACCTGTGATTTTGATAATATCTGCAGTTAAAAGCCTCAAATCTTTAATCAATTCATAGTTGAGCGATAACGAAAAACCAAGTTCGCGGAATACATCCGCATAGCGTTCGGTAGTACGTTTTAAGGGTTTAAGTATCTTATTGGGGAAACGTGTCAGCAGCTTTTTTTCTTCCCTGCCTTTATTAATATAAGCGTAAGGCACACCCGCAAGGCGGAATAACCTGCGCAATACTTTAGTGCGCAAACTACCATGCAAATCAGCAAAACCGGTAAATTTTCCTTGTTTTTTAAGTTGATTGTGTAGCTTTATTATCCCACCAAATCCCTTATATTCCTTATCCAGATTGGCAGGGAAATAAGTTAAACGGGTAATATCGTTAAAGAAACCGGCAAACTGTGGCCTTGATACGTAGGTGATTTCAATATCTGGATGCTGATCCAAAAGCGCTTTTATAACAGGTGCTGTCATCGCCACATCGCCCATCGACGAAAAACGCGATACCAGTATGTGCTTCGGCTCCGGCATTATTTCTTGTTGTTGTACAAAACCGGGTTCAAATTGGGGTCATTATACATCTTCATTTGGCGATATACCTTCATGTATTTATCGCCCTTTTCAATATCTTCTAATAGCTCGTCGATGGCTAATGATAGGTCAACCTGCTGCTGTAACAACACCGATAGCTTCTCGCTGCATTGCAATAAATGGTATTCGCTGGCATCACTGCGGATGCTTTCTTCCTGCATATGGTAAACCTTCAGCGCTAAAATAGATAGCCTGTCAATAGCCCAGGCAGGGCTCTCAGTATTGATCTTTGCCGTTGGCAACGCTACAATATCCTTGAACTTATCGTGAAAGTACGAGTCTATCACTTCTACAATATCCGTGCGGTCCTGGTTGGATTTATCAATACTGCGTTTCCATTTTATCACTTCAGATGAATCGATATTTGGGTTACGTATCTCATCTTCCATATGCCATTGAGCGGTATCAATCCAGCATTTGGTATACAAAATATGGTCTATTGTACCGGCAGCGTATGGGCTATCAATTGCCTTGAAAATCTCGTTGTACTGATGATAATCAGAAACCACCTGCTCAAAAATACGGTTGCATTGCGCACTAATCATGGTTGCAAAGGTAATGGTTTATTTTATTCTGCCGCTTCCGGATTTAGCCTCTTTTCTTTTCAAAAACCTGTGTTATTGACGGGAGCGACAAAGCATTTAAACACTTATCTTTTGATAAACCACCTTTACGCGCCACCAATATCCCGAAACGCATATCCAAAAAGCCTTCATTGCGGTGAGCATCAGGGTTTACAGACAGCCAAACGCCTTTTTCAAGCGCGTATTGGTGCCAGCGCCAGTCCAGATCAAGGCGTAAAGGGTTCGCGTTTATCTCAATAACCACATTATTCGCGGCACAGGCATCTATTACCTTTTTGTAATTGATAGGATAACCTTTACGGCTCAATAATAACCTCCCGGTTGGGTGCCCTAAGATGGTAGTATATGGATTTTCAACAGCCTTAATAATTCTCGCGGTAGCTTTTTCCTCATCCATTTTTAGGTTAGAGTGCACTGATGCTACTATAAAATCAAATTTTTTCAATATCTCGTCCGGGTAATCCAGCGAACCATCATTCAAAATATCGGATTCTATCCCTTTAAATATCTTAAAACCACCGAGTTTTTTATTCAGATGATCTATCTCTTCCTGCTGTTGCAACACGCGCTCAATACTCAATCCCTTGGCGTAGAATGCACTTTTGCTATGATCGCACATACCCAGATATTCCAATTTTAAGGTATCGCGACAGTATAATGCCATTTCTTCAATGGTATTTACGCCATCACTCCAGGTACTATGGTTGTGTAAAGTTCCCTTAAGGTCATTATAGCTGATCAGCTGAGGGAGGATATTATTTTCAGCCTTGTCAATAAAAGTATCACCCTCACGTAACTCCGGCTTCATAAATTCCAAACCAGCTTTAGTATAGATGAGTTCTTCGCTCGCGGGCTGATCAATTTCGCCGGTAGTTCTATCTAAAACCGCTGTAATATGCTCCTCACTTCCTGTTTGCAGGAAAAGTTCTTTATAAAAATCGCGTTTCTCAACACATACAATATCAACCAGTAAACCGTTCGCCAGTTCACCGTTTATATGATTACCATTCAGATTTATATTTTGTAATATATTGGATGCTGAAAAACTATCAACGGCCAATTGTTGATCCCTGCTGCCTAAAACAATAACCAGTTCGCTTATTATTTCGCAAAGCCTGCGATATTCGCCTGCAAATTCTACCAGTGCACCAACAAAAACACTCTTAATTTCATCCAACAAATCGTTAGCTTCTTGTGCTACCTGCGCATATAAGAATTTGCCATTACTGGCCATCCTAAACTCAATAGCCTTCCTGATTTCCTCCTGCGTTTTTAACCCGAAGCCTTTAGCCTCAATCAAACGGTTCTCGTTACAGGCATAATATAGTTCCCCGGTGTTCTCAATACCCAGGTCTTTCCAAATAATAGCTACTTTTTTGGGGCCGATGCCTTTTATCCCCATTATCTCCACCACACCTTCCGGGGTAGCAGCTAACAGGTCTTCCAGGTCGGTCATGGTGCCGGTTTCTACTAATTCGTGTATTTTAGCAGCCATACTCTTGCCAATTCCATCAACTTTTTCCAGTTCAGTCACTGTTTTTCCGGCGACAGGAAAAGGCAGTTTATCAACCTTAAAAGATGCATTAGCTACCGATTTTATTTTAAACGGGTTAACCTCATGCAGTTCCATGAGTTGCGATAAAAGACGAAGTCTGCGGGCTATTGGTTTATTTTCCATGGTAGATTTACAACAGTAAAAATAAAAAAAGCCGCTCGTAAAAGCAGCTTTTCAAAATATATTTTGGTTTAGCCCCCTCTAAATCTCCCCTGTAGGGGAGACTTTTGACTTCGCTCTTTTTTAAAGTCCTCCCTTCCGGGGAGGGTTGGGCGAAGAAGTCTGTGCGGAGTATTTTGAATTTAGCCCCTCTTAAGTTAATGTTGTGAGGTTAATTGATCACAATATCATATGGTAACCTGGTTTGCGGGGTACGCATCATCTGTGTTACACCTTTAATTTGTTCATAGTATCTATAATTATCACCCAGTTCTGATTTAATAGCGCGGGTTTTCATTTCTACATTAAAGCTCGATCCGAATTTATCCAATATACTTTTTTGCTCGGGGTATTCAATTAGTTTATAATCACTCAACTTAGCCATTTTTGCCGCGCTGGTTATCGCGTCATTTATATTGCCCAAGCGGTCAACTAAGCCATTCTTAATCGCTTGTTCGCCTGTCCACACACGGCCCTGGCCAATACTATTTATATAAGCCTGTGTTTTGTGTCGACCAGCTGCTACCGCTTTGGTGAAATCATCGTAACCATGGTTTACCTGGTTTTGCAGTATAGCACGCTCATCAGGTGAAAGCGGCTTGCTTATATCGCCCAAATCAGCGTATTTACCTGTCGTCACGCCATCAAAGGTGATACCCAGCTTGTCATTAAACAGCTTTTGCATGTTGGGTAAAATAGCAAATATGCCTATCGATCCGGTAATGGTATTTGGCTCAGCAATAATAGAATCCGCAGCACATGATATATAATAACCACCAGATGCAGCCAAATCACCCATCGAAACAATAATAGGTTTTTCCTTTTTTGTCAGCATTACCTCGCGCCATATCACATCTGATGCCAATGAACTGCCACCCGGTGAGTTTACGCGTAAAACAACTGCTTTAACTTTACTATCTAATCTTGCTTTGCGCAAAGCTTTTGATATTCTCTCGGAGCCAATAGTATTATCATCACCATCGCCGCCGCTTATTTCACCTGATGCATAAATAATAGCGATCCTGTTTTTTGATGAACTGTTTTTATCATTACTATCGTCGGCTTTATCTGCATCACTCTTGGTGTAATCTTTTAATTCTATACTTGGTATGGTCGCTTTTTTCTCGGTTCCAGTACGGGCCCTTAACTCATCTAAAATTTCGTCCTTATATTTTAAACCGTCAACCAATTTGTATTTCAACGCATCCTCGGGGAATTGTATAGCCAAATTATTAGCGTAGTTAAATAGCGAGTCTTTACTGATATTACGGCTTTTGCCAATATTGGTTAAAAAATGATCGTAAAGCGAACCGAGATAGGAAGTAACCTGTAGGCGATTAGCATCGCTCATTTTGGTAAGGAAGAGCGGTTCAACTGCGCTTTTGTAAGTGCCTACTTTTATAATTTGCGCCTCAATTCCTAATTTATCCAAAGCGCCTTTTAAAAAAGTGATTTGTGAGCTGAAACCTTTAAATTCAAATATGCCTTTCGGGTTTATGTATACTTTATCAGCTACGGACGCTAAGTAATAAAAGCTTTGGGTATAAACCTCAGCATAAGCAATAATAAATTTGCCCGATTTTTTAAAGTCGATAAGCGCGTTACGTATTTCTTCAACAGTGGCCTGTTGCGATTCTATGTAGCTTTCATCCAAAAATATCCCTTTGATGTTGTTATCAGTTTTAGCCTTTTTAATGTCAGCCAAAATATCATTTAAGCCAACATCTTTATTATCATCTAAACCTAAAAATGGTAATCCGGATAATGGGTTATTAGGTGTACGTTCAGGTATAGTGCCGTTAAAGGAAATATGTAATACTGAGTTTGCATCTACATGCGAACCTTTATCGCTGCTTGCCGAGGCTATAATGGCAATGCCTATTATCACTATTATAATTGAGGTAAATACAAGTCCGACAATGGTAGCCAGTACATATTTGAAAAATTGTTTCATTAAAAATTATAAATGTAAGTAACTATGCAAATTTACTAATTCAATATGGTATAATATTAAGAGCTTTGTCCATAATATTTGTTACAACATGAATGATGTTTATTTACTATTAGGCAGCAATCTGGGCGATAGGTACTTGTTTATGCAGCAGGCTATAAAACTTATTGAGGAGCAAATTGCTCCCATTACCAACAAATCGTCGGTTTATGAAACAGAGTCGTGGGGTAAAAGTGATGCTCCTGATTACCTTAACCAGGTAATATTACTGCAAACAGATATGCCGGCCCGTTTAATACTCGAAAAAATATTAGCTATAGAAATTGTTTTAGGCAGGAAAAGGGAAGAGAAGTGGGGATCAAGAACTATTGATATTGATATTTTATTTTATGGCGATGCGATAATTGACGAAGTCGATTTACAAATTCCGCATCCCGAATTGCATAAAAGGAGGTTTACTTTGGAGCCATTGAGCGAGATAGCGCCCAATTTTAAACACACAGGTTTTAAGAAAGCTATTTTACAGCTAAAAAATGAGCTTAACGATGATTTAGTTGTAAAAAAAATATACTTTTGAAACAGTAAACCTTTATGCCAGAGAACAATAACGATATCGACCTGACTTTTCTATATGAGATTGCTGATGGCAGCGATGAGTTCATCGTAGAATCAATTACAATGTTTTTAGATCAGTCGCCACAAATAATGCAGGAAATAGACACTGCTATAAAAGCACAGGATTGGGTTACCGCATCAGCGGCAGCTCATAAAATAAAAGCGAACCTTGGTTTTTTTGGTATGCTTAATTCTCAGGCAATAATTCAGGGTATTGAACATACCTGTAAAGCAGGAAATCCAAACCCTGCAGAAGTTACAGCAAAATTTAACGAAGTAAGCGGAATTATAAATGCCAGCTTATTAGCGCTGGAAAAAATTAAAGCAGAAAAAGAAGTTAACCTTTAAATCTGCTCTATTTTAAAGCTGTAGCTTTCCATAATCAGGTTAGCCAATAAATTTTTACAAGCTTCTTCAACCTTAGCATGCGCTATTTCAGCATTAGCAGCCTCAATTTCAAGTGAGATGTGTTTCCCTATACGAATATTTTGAATTTCGGATAAGCCAAGGTTTTTCATGCTTCCTGTTACAGCTTTACCCTGTGGATCAAGAATTTCTTTCTTTGGCATTACATCTATTTCAGCCTGGAATTTGGTCATGTGTTAGTTTTTTGAATTGAATTATTGATAGGCCGATGTAAAACAGTATCACCACCGGAACTGCTGCGAATTTAAAAAATAGTATCAATATAGCCGAAAATAACAGCAGTAAATAACGATAAATATTCTCCTGGAAATCACGATTCTTAAATTTGAGCGACATTAGCGGTAATTCCGCTACTAAAAGCCCACACATAACCACCGTAAAAATAGAAAGCCCGTACGAGTTGAGAATATATCTCGACAAATTACTATGCTGTTCCATAATAAGCGGGAAGGATGCGATCAAAATAGCGTTAGCCGGGGTTGGTAAGCCAATAAAGCTTTCAGCCTGGCGAGCGTCAACATTAAATTTAGCCAGCCTTAACGCCGAGAACACCGGTATTAAAAAGGCTATAAAGTTTAAGTACGGACTAAAGTTATGAACAGGAGGGGCCTGTAAAAATAATTCATACATAATAGCTGATGGTAATACACCAAAGCTTACCATATCAGCTAAAGAATCAAGGTCTTTACCTATGCCTGAGTATGATTGAAGTACACGCGAGGCAAATCCATCAAAAAAATCAAAAATAGCAGCCAAAAATATAGCATAAGCAGCATAGATCAGATTTTCCTGAAACGTAAAAACGATACCAACACAACCACTGAAGAGGTTACAACATGTAATGGCGTTTGGGAGATGCTTTTTCACTCGCTTCTTCATTTAAAGATGAAGGTATCAGGATTATTTTAAATATTTATGAAGTTATAAGTTAACTTATTATTAAAATATAACTTCATAAATATAAAAATATTATGAATTCATAGATATCAAAAACTCTTCGTTAGTTTTTGTACCCCTTATTTGTGCCTGTAAAAACTCCATTGATTCCTGCGAGTTCATGTCAGCCAGGTGGTTACGTAATATCCAGATGCGCTGTAAAGTGTCTCGGTCAAGCAACAGATCATCACGGCGGGTGCTTGATGCTGTAATATCAATAGCAGGGAATATGCGTTTGTTAGATAATTTACGATCCAATTGTAACTCCATATTACCCGTACCTTTAAACTCTTCAAAAATAACCTCGTCCATTTTCGATCCGGTTTCAGTTAAAGCAGTAGCGATAATGGTTAATGAACCACCATCCTCAATATTACGTGCAGCACCGAAGAAACGTTTTGGTTTGTGCAATGCATTAGCATCAACACCACCAGATAATATTTTACCAGATGCCGGAGCAACGGTGTTATAAGCACGTGCAAGGCGGGTGATAGAATCCAAAAGGATAACTACATCATGACCACACTCAACCATACGTTTAGCCTTCTCCAACACGATGTTGGCAATTTTAACATGGCGTTCAGCAGGCTCATCAAATGTTGATGAAACAACCTCAGCGCGTACGCTACGTGCCATATCTGTTACCTCCTCAGGGCGTTCGTCAATCAGTAAGATGATCAAATAAACTTCAGGGTGGTTCTTCGCGATAGCATTAGCCACATCCTTAAGCAACATGGTTTTACCTGTTTTAGGTTGCGCCACGATCAAACCACGCTGTCCTTTACCAATAGGCGAGAACAAATCCATAATACGGGTTGAATAATTACCCGGATCGGTAAACAAGCTCAGTTTTTCCGATGGGAAAAGTGGTGTTAAGTGATCAAATGGTACACGGTCACGCACTTCGGCAGGTATACGGCCATTAATGGCTTCCACACGTACCAAAGGGAAATATTTTTCACCCTCTTTCGGTGGTCTGATGCTTCCGCGAACAGTATCACCGGTTTTAAGGCCGAATAATTTTATTTGTGATTGCGATACGTAAATATCATCCGGAGAGGTAAGGTAGTTATAATCAGATGAACGCAGGAAGCCGTAGCCATCAGGCATAATCTCCAATACACCTTCGTTTATAATAACGTTATCAAAATCAAGATTAATAGCGGGTTCCTGATTTTTAGCCTGCACATTATTTTGATTAATGCGGCGCTCAAATTTTTGAGGGCGTGCTTCAGGCGCTGCTTCTTCTGTTTTAGCTGGCGTTTCATCGCTTTGATTAGCTTGTTCAGGCTCAGCCTCAGCAACGGGTGCAGGAGTCAATTCAGGCTCTTCTTCCTGTTGTGGCTCATCATCCTGTAAATCAAACAGGTTGGTATCATCTAACGGAACCTCAACACGTGGCTCGTTGGAGTTTTTTATAGTGCGTACTCTTTTACGGTTTTTATCAGCCTTATCGGCTTTATCACTTTTTTCAGGGGTTGATGCAGTAGTTTCATCCTGTTTCGGTGCGTAGTTACTGTCAACAGTACTTTGCTGAGCCCGGGCGGCTTCTATCAGATTTTGCTGCTCAACTATGGCTGTAACTAACTGTGCCTTTCTAAGGTCATCAGCTTCAGCAATACCTAAACTTTTTGCAATTTCGCGCAACTCCGAAACGAGTTTGTCGTTCAATTCAATTGTATCAGACATGAGATGGATTATAGTTCAAAAAAGATTGTTATTGTTTATTTGTTTTGCAACAATAAATATTTCCTGTGTTTTATAAGTTTAAACCCGGAAGTATCTATCTGAGAGAAATTTACCCTGCAAATTTGCTATGCAACATCTAAAACCATGTACTAAAATATATAACGTGGATTTTTAAATTGTTTCTTTAGCGCAAGAAAAATTCAAAGGAAAACGATGCAATTGTAGACAATTTATTTCAGATTACAAATTTTTTAAATAAATATTACATATACCTATAACTGTTAAGCTAATTTTTAGTTTTTTTGATGATTAAATAAATAATCCTCCCGTTCATGATCTCTCGTCAGCAGCTAATAGAGCAAATAAAACAAAAAAAATCATTTTTATGCGTAGGCCTCGATACGGATATTGAAAAGATACCATCTTTTCTAAAATCCTATCACGATCCTGTTTTTGAATTTAACAAGCGCATAATAGATGCTACTAAGGATCTATGCATATCCTACAAACCAAACGCTGCTTTTTATGAGAGCCGTGGCGTTAAAGGTTTGCAAAGCCTAATAGCAACTGAAAACTATTTACCCGCTGAAACTTTAAACATCATAGACGCTAAAAGAGGAGATATAGGTAACACATCCAGCATGTACGCCAAAGCCTTTTTCGACAAAGAAGCCAGTGGAATGAGCTTTGACGCCATAACCGTTGCACCTTACATGGGCAACGATAGCGTAACGCCATTTTTAGCCTTCGAAGGAAAATGGGTAATTATCCTAGCCTTAACTTCATCTGTAGGTAGCAAAGATTTCCAATATCTAACTACCGAAAACGGTACATTATATGAATCTGTAATTCAAAAAGCCAACACCTGGGCGGGTGCAGATCGTATTATGTATGTGGTAGGGGCAACAAAAAGCACCGAGTTTACCAATATCCGCAAATTCGCGCCCGATAACTTTTTATTAGTACCGGGAGTGGGCGCCCAAGGCGGTAATCTACAAGAGGTTTGCCAATACGGAATGACCAAAGATTGCGGTTTAATAGTTAACGCATCCCGCTCCATCATCTACGCCACCAACGGCGAAGATTTTGCCGATGCAGCACGTGCAGAGGCCTTGAAAATACAGCAGGAAATGCAGGTGGAGTTAGAAAAGGCTGGAATTATATAAAAAGTATCATTGCGCAGAGTTAAACTTACGAAGTTTTAAAAACTTCGTAAGTTTAACTCTGCGCAAATACAACTTTCCGCTCCGGAAACTTATTTGCATAGCCTGTCACAATATTCCTGATGTAATCATTACCTGGATAGGCTGTAAGGTGCTGTTTAAGCTGCTGCATATCATCAACCTTAAAATGATGCGACACATAACCCATCCCATAAAAGCGACCTTTCTCTATCAATATACAGCTATGCTCATCAGCGCTGCGGCCCTCATCTCGGATAGCGAAAGTTGGCAATGCTTCGTTTAAGGATTCAATCGCCACGTTCACCCGCTGGTTATATTCATCAGGCGACATGCTACCTGTACAGGCGCAGTTTTCTTTATGTGCCCCAATACATTCCGCATTATTCTTTTGGATAAAACATAGTTTAGGGCAAAGCTCAAAGGTATCTATCAGCTTATTCAATAAACTATAGCCTTCAAAAAAAGTATTACAGGTATATACAGGTAATTGAAATTTATGGTGTTTATCCACCGCCAACCGCACATAGCCACGCTGGTCTATATAATCATATAAGGCATAGGCTTGCTCAAAGCGTTTTAGTGAACGGTTATATTTAGGCCATAGTCGTTTAATTTCCACCGCTTCCAATACAAAAGCGATCAGTTCAGTACCGCATTCCTGGAAACTCACATGGTGAATATTACGCATAAATTCCTGTCGCTGCTGACCGGTATTGTTACCCGTAAAATGACTGCAAACCCGTTTTTTGATATTCTTCGCCTTGCCAACATATATCACTTTACCTTTATCATCATGAAAATAGTAAACACCTGGCAGCATCGGTAGTTTCTCAATATCAGCTTTTGGTAGGTTGGGCGGCAATACCTGTTCCTTTGAGTTTTGCTTTAAAGCCTTGGTTATGTGGTTTTCCTTGTCGTTTTGCAACAGCATAGTAAACAATTTTGCTGTTGCCTCAGCATCTCCGCCTGCACGGTGGCGGTTGCCATTTTCGATACCTAAGTGATGGCACAATTTGCCTAAGCTATAGGATGGCAGTCCCGGCAGTATTTTACGTCCGAGCCTTACGGTACATAATTTACTGCATTGCAGATCATATCCAACCGAAGCCAAATGGTGGCGAACAAAAGAGTGATCGAAGTTAACGTTGTGGGCTACAAATATTTTGCCATGAAGCAGGTGGTAAATATCATGCGCAACATCTTTAAATAAAGGTGCTTCGCTCACCATTTCATTGCTAATGCCGGTTAAAGCACGGATGTATATCGGGATATCGCGTTGCGGATTTACAAGCGTTTCATATCGCTCAATTACCTTTTTGCCATTGTGGATACAAATAGCAATTTCAGTTATACCATTCGCGCTGGCATGTCCCCCGGTCGTCTCAATATCCACAATCGCATACATGGATGTAAATGTAGAAAATATTGCTAATATATTTAGTTAAATTATTAAAAATTTATTCTCTCCATTGTCATTTCGACCGGAGGGAGAAATCTTCTTCGACCTGCATTTACGCTTTGTATGATGTAGAAGATTTCTCCCTCCGGTTGAAATGACAAGGGGGGAAATCAAAAAAGCCACAACGCAAGTTGTGGCTTTTTAAATATCAAGGTAACTAATCTCTATTTCTTTTTATTAGGAGCAGTAGCTAATTGCTTTTGTTTCATCATCTCATCCATACGAGCCTGGAAACCTGATTTTTTCTTTTTGGTATCTTCAGGTTTCTTTTTGTTTTCCTGGATCTGGGCATGTATCTTTTTATCATCAACCATAAACCTGATCAGGTATTGTTGTAAGAAAGTTAACATGTTTGCCAAAAAGTAATAATAGTTCAAACCTGATGGGTAGCTGTTCAGTGTAGCAAGGAAGATGATAGGAGTAATGTATCCTATGTATTTCATTTGCCCTGTAGCACCTGATATCTGGTTATTGAAGTAAGTATATATTAAAGTTGATATCGTCATCAACAAACACATTAAACTGATGTGGTCGCCAAGTACAGGTATATGTGCGAACGTGACTACCGAATCATAAGTCGAAAGATCATGCATCCATAAAAAGCTCTGTCCGCGCAGCTCAAATAAACTCGGGAAGAAGCGGAAGAATGCAAATACTATCGGCATTTGTATCAGCAATGGTAAACAACCACCTAGTGGGTTTACACCAGCCTTTTTATAGAGCTTTAAATATTCCTGCTGTAAAAGGGTAGGGTTGTCTTCTCCAACTTTAGCTTTTATCTCATCCATCTCAGGTTTTAACACCCTCATTTTAGCCATAGATAAGTATGACTTATAAGTTAATGGCGATAAAACCAATTTCAGTATCACAGTTAAAGCCAGGATGATAAGGCCGTAATTCCAGTTGAATTGTTTTAAGAAATCAAATACCGGTAATGTGGCAAACCTGTTGATGTATTTTAACGGGCCAAAACCTAAGTCTATCTGTTTTTCAAGACCGTAGCCTTCTGCCTGAAGCATGTGAAACTCGTTCGGCTGGAAATAAAAGTTCATCGGGAAAGTGCCATCGCTGCTTTGTGCAAGCGTTACCCTGGTCTTCATTTCCTTAACAATGTTATGCTCACTCGTATCAGTAGTCGAAGAAACACTCGCTTTACTGAATAAATCTTTAGCTAAAAGTACACTCGAGAAAAAGTGTGCTTTAAACGATACCCATTGTGTTTTTTTATCAGCAATAGTTAAGCTATCATCTTTAGTCGAGCTCAGGTAGTCAACAGTATTATCTGCAGTCTTATAGTAAGCCTCTGAATAACGGCGCTCCTGTTCAATATCTTTTTCCTGATTAGGCAAACTTGCCGACCAGTCGATATTAATGGTATTGCTATTAGGTATTACACTAGCTAATCCTGTTTGTTTAACCGTAAAACCAACTTTATAACCTGTACCGTTCAATGTGTAAACATAATCCAGGTATTGGGTAGGGCTGTAGCTTAAACGCATGGTAACCGAACCTGAATCCTTAGCCGCAACGCTTAGTTGTGGCGCGCTTGGCGCAAAAAACAGATTATTGGTATTGATGTTTTTATTGTCAGCTATAAAGCTTAATCCGAAACGATTTTGGTCGCCGGTAAATAACACCAATGGCTGCCCGTTAAAGGTTTTAAACTTCTTTAATTGAACGGAGTATATCCTACCACCTTGCGTAGTTAATTGGATACGTAGATCCTCATTTTCAATAGTCACAAGTTTTTGAGCGCCAACAGTAGCGGCATCAAAACCCTTTAAATGTGAGGTATCGGCTTGTTGTGCAACAGTTTTGGAAGTATCCGCTGCTTTTTTAACTGCTACTACTTCGGCCTCTTTTATCTGATGCCTTTTTATTGAATCCTGATGCTGGGCTAGCTGTTCTTTTTTAATTTGCTCTGCAGATGGTTTCATTAAATAAAACGATCCGAAAACGATCAGCATGATCAGGAATAATCCTGTAAATGTATTTCTATCCATTATCTATTAAACGTAATTAGTTCTTCCGGGCGTAAGCCATCGAAGCGGCGACAAAGTTAATAAAAAGTGGATGCGGATTAGCAACTGTTGATTTTAATTCTGGGTGAAATTGCGCGCCCACAAAAAACGGGTGGTTTTTAAGCTCAACTATCTCTACCAGATTGTTTTCCGGGTTGATGCCTGATGGTGTTAAACCTGCATTTTCATAGTCTTTTAGGTAGGTGTTATTAAACTCAAAGCGATGTCTGTGGCGTTCAGTAATGTGTGCCTTGCCATATATAGCTAATGCCTTACTGCCTTTTTTTAGATCGCATGGGTAAGCACCCAAACGCATGGTGCCTCCTTTATTAACAATCTTTTTCTGATCTTCCATCATATTGATCACCGGGTTAGCGGTATCCGGGTTCATTTCAGTACTGTTGGCATCTTTTAAGCCCAAAACATTCCGGCCGTATTCAACAACAGCGCATTGCATGCCTAAGCAAATACCGAAGAATGGGATATTATTCTCACGAACGTAACGTATCGCCTCAATTTTACCTTCAAAACCACGCTCACCAAAGCCTGGTGCAACCAAAACGCCGTGCAAGCCTTTAAGGCGCTCAACCGCATTCTCTGGTGTTAACTGTTCTGAATGGATAAAGTCAACCTTTACCTTGCATTCATTTTTTGAGCCTGCGTGAATAAATGCTTCTGTTATTGATTTATAAGCATCCGGCAGCTCCACATATTTACCCACTAAGCCGATTCTAACTTCGGATGTAGGATTTTTCAATCTGCCTAAAAAGTCTTTCCAGCTTTCTAAATCAGGTTCATGTTTATGCGATAATTTTAATTTGGTTAACACTGTTTTATCCAACTGCTCTTTCAGCATTAGCAAAGGCACATCATAAATGGTTGATGCATCTATTGATTCGATAACCGCGTTGATGTTCACATTACAAAATTGCGCTATCTTTTTACGAATATCCATATTAATGTGATGCTCGGTACGGCAAACCAAAATATCTGGCTGGATACCATACTCCAGCAGCATTTTAACAGAGTGTTGTGTCGGTTTGGTTTTTAATTCACCCGCTGCGGCAAGGAAAGGAATCAAAGTTAAGTGAATAACTATTGAATTACCCGATCCAACTTCCCACTTAAACTGACGAACAGCCTCGATGTATGGTAACGACTCAATATCACCTACGGTACCACCTAATTCAGTGATCACGATATCATATTCGCCGCTTTCACCTAAAATCCTGATGTTTCTTTTGATCTCATCGGTAATGTGCGGAACTACCTGTACGGTTTTGCCTAAAAATGCACCTTCACGCTCACGGTTGATCACATTTTGATAGATACGCCCAGTGGTAATGTTGTTGGCTTTTGAAGTAGGCGTGTTTAAAAAACGCTCGTAGTGGCCAAGATCCAGATCGGTTTCGGCACCATCCTCGGTAACATAACATTCGCCGTGCTCGTATGGATTAAGCGTTCCTGGATCGATGTTAATATAAGGGTCGAACTTTTGAATGGTTACACGGTAACCGCGAGATTGGAGAAGCTTAGCCAGCGAAGCTGAAATAATGCCTTTCCCTAACGACGAGGTAACGCCGCCCGTAACAAATATATATTTAGTCATGATCTGAGTGAAATTTTGCTCCGTTTTTAAGTCGGAACAAATTGTTTGTGTACGGGATACAAAAGTAACAAAATTTTCAGATTTTGCTCCATTTGTTGAGAAAATAGGAAAGGTTAAATTAGTTTACTGGATTGTAGCTGATTATACCCAACGAACAAAAAAATTACTTGCTATCGCCTGTATATTCATAAACCCCACCTTCCGGAAACTGATAAAGCAAGTGCAACTTTTCGCGTTTAACAATATCCTGCAAGCCGATTAATTCCGGATTATTCAAGTCGTTGAACCATATCAGGTAATAATGTTTTACCCCAAAAAACTGGTCTACCGTATTTTTAAAATAGCGATGGGGCAGTAGTTTGGATGTTGCTCCCGTAAAAAAGTAAACAGCCTCATCAGCATCCGTATATATTGGTATACCGGCCTTATAAATAGCTTTATGCGATTTTAAAAATGGAACAAATTGCGATTTATTCCAATCATCATCAGAATAACCCGGCACGCCATAATCATTTTCATCATCATATCGCTGATAGTCCGTCATCGCTATAGAATATTCAGAAAACAGCATCAATGCGACGAAAGGAATAGCGAAAATAATCTGTTTCTTAATATTCAACCCTCGTAACATATCCGGCACCCAACAGGTAAGGCCTATCAACAAGCAGATGAACATAGGAGATAACAACCTGCTGTTAAGTGTTTCAAAACGAGAAACACTCGCCAGTACTGGTATGAAAATGCCATAAAACGCGGCAAACATGATCACAATATTTTCGATGGAATTGATCTTCCCGGTAAAAGCCCTCCAAACTATCAACGCGACCAAAAACAATAAGAGCGTACAAATAATCAATATAGAATAAGGGTAAGCCGAATGTGGCAATCCCATCCAGTCACACATCACGTTGCCTGAATAATACAGGTTCTTGCTTAATGGTGTTACAGCAGGTTCGCGGGTGCCTGTACTTAAACCTGTAGATAGCCGGTTTAAAATAAGATTGCCAATTAGCAGCGATATAGATATAAACCCAAAAGTTAAAACATGCACTATTTTTTTACCGATTGCCAGTTGGTTATCCAATAACAACATTAATCCCCCGGCGCCAATTAAGGTAACCCCCGCATAACGGGTGATGCAACTGATGGCAATCAATACGCTTACCATAATCAAACTTGCAATCGTATGCTTTTGCATATAATTATAATATGCCAGCACAAACAGCATAATCTCCAGTATAAACAGCGTTTCAGACCATAAATAGGTATATATCTCCAACAGCCCAGGGCTTAATATAATGCCAACCAGGATAAGCCATTTATAAATAAGTGAAAATGATTTGAATTTTGAGATAATATACCCACTGGTAAATACAACAGCAGCAAATAGCAATCCATTAATTATAGGTGCGGCCGTAATTGTATCAACCCTCGAAATAAATAGAATAACACTTAAAAAGAAGGGATAAAACACCGGAAAAAAAACCAGCGGCGAACCATTAAATGTTAGCAATGAGCCATGCTCATAAATATTCTTCGCCGTACTGGCGTACATGATGGAGTCCGGCGAGATTCCCGCACCGCTATATGCAGTATATATATGTATCGCGATAAAGCCAATTACGGCAGCAATAAGTGAATCAAGGTTTTTTAAATATGGATGTCGCTGCATTTATTAAGCAATCAAATCTAAAATAGTACTTATAGGTTGGTCACTGTCAATTAAAATTCCTTTTACACCTGCGGCTGTTCCTGCTTCCACATCGCGCTCCCTGTCACCAATAAAATAGGATTGCGCCGGATCAATATTATACTCCGCTATACCACGCAACAATAATCCTGGTTTAGGCTTGCGGCAATCGCAAGGGCCGGTAAAATCGGGGTGATGTGGGCAATAATAAACATCTGTAAACTCAACACCATGTGCCTTATATTGTTTTTTTAGCTCGTTGTGCATTTCGGCCAAACCTTCTTCAGTATACCAGCCTTTAGCAAGACCGCCCTGGTTAGTAGCTATGATCAGCATGTAACCTTTATCCTGTAAAGTTTTAAGTGCTGCAAAATTATCAAGGATATGAAAGTCCTTCATATACCTTATATAGTCACCCATTTCCTGGTTTAACACACCATCACGATCTAAAAAAACTGCTTTATTTTTATCTGGCATCTGCTTTATTGTATTTGCGCAAAAATAGTATTTAATAATAAATCTTATTCTTTTAATAATATTGAGACAGGAAATCGCTTTTTAAATATTGAATGTTCCAAACAAATCGTATCCGTAGTAGCGTTCTTTGGCTAAAGCCAATGCTGATTTTTTACCAGTCCGTCACATAAATGTGACGGCAATGATAATAAAATGGTCTTTTCATTGCCGTTGGCTTCAGCCAACGGGCAAAGGTTGCAATTCAAGACGGCATTAGCCCAAACCGGCCTTTCTATTATTGAATTAAGGCCCCTTGTAATTTAAAAAGCGATTTCCCTGAATATTGCAAAGTTCATGATATAGCTAACTTCCAATTGTTAACTTATTATACCAATTAAGTTAAATTAATAGTGCTTTTAACTCTTAAAACCTATTTAGTTATTTGGATTTTTAATCCTATTCTGAAGCAAATAAAATAACGTTATATCTCGTTTTAGCGGTTTAAAATGGCTCAAATTTGGTTAGATAAGTACTTATTGAAATTTAATTTTGTTTATTAATACAATCTTTAATTATGATAATTTCAATAAGAATGAGCAAAAATTTATGAAATTCTAAATTTTTGCATTTTATCAGGCCGTTATTTTAATACTATCCCAAAAATTAAGAAAATATCGTAATTTTTTTTTCAGTTTTTGTATCTTCGTGGTTACACCTGAGTTAATAAGGGCAATTTTACGATGAACCAAGATGACAGCCACCAGGGTCTCTATAGGCCAGAATTTGAACACGACTCCTGCGGGACGGGATTTATAACCAATATAAACGGACACAAGTCCAACCAAATTATTGATAACGCTTTAACCATGTTGGAAAACATGGAGCATAGAGGTGCGTGCGGATGTGATCCGGATAGCGGCGATGGCGCCGGTATTTTGATTCAACTGCCACATGAGCTTTTGATGGAAGAATGCTCAAACCTTGAAATGAGCTTACCTGAACCCGGCGAATACGGCGTAGGTATGATATTTTTCCCCAAGGATTCTGCATTAAAAAAAGCTTGTCGCACTGTAATTGGCAATGCGATTGAGAAGCTGGGTTTACACAATTTAGGTTATCGTAAGCTGGTAGTTGATTCATCCGTAATTGGTGAAACAGCTCGCCAGGCTGAACCTGATTGTGAGCAGATTTTCGTGTCAAGGCCACACAATATTACTAATGCCGATGACTTTGAGCGCAAACTTTATGTGCTAAGAAGATATATCAATAAAACAATTACTGAAACAATACCGGGAGCAGGGGAGCATTTTTACTTTACCTCTTTCTCTTGTAAAACCATAGTTTACAAAGGGCAAGTAACTACTTACCAGCTACGTAAATATTTCGCTGATCTTGCAGATCCGCGTATCGCGTCTGGCTTTGCCATGATCCACTCGCGTTTCTCAACCAATACATTCCCGTCATGGAAACTGGCTCAACCTTTTAGGTTAATAGCTCACAATGGCGAGATCAATACCTTAACAGGTAACCTTAACTGGTTCTACTCAGGTTTAAAATCATACGTTTCTTCTTATTTCACTGCTGAAGAAATGGATATGCTTTTGCCTGTAATTGATAACAACCAATCCGATTCAGCTTGTTTGGATAACATTATTGAAATCCTGCTTCACTCTGGCCGCTCATTACCTCACGTAATGATGATGCTGGTGCCTGAAGCATGGGACGGTAACGAACAAATGGACCCGATTAAGAAAGCATTTTACGAGTATCATGCTACTTTAATGGAGCCCTGGGATGGCCCTGCTGCAATCACTTTTACCGATGGTAAATTAGTAGGTGCTTTGTTGGATAGAAACGGTTTACGCCCTTTACGTTACGTAATTACCAATGATGGTCGTGTAATAGCAGCATCAGAAGCTGGTGTATTAACAATCGACGAATCAACAGTTATCAAAAAAGGCCGCTTGCAGCCGGGCAAAATGTTATTGATCGATACCGAAAAAGGTAAGATCATTACTGATGATGAAATTAAACACCAGATAGCATCTCGCCAACCTTATGGCCGCTGGCTGGAAAATTATAAGATCCGTTTAGAGGATCTGGCTGAGCCACGTTTGGCTTTCGCCAGTCTTTCTCCAAATTCAGTTTTCCGTTACCAACAGGTATTCGGTTACAGCCGCGAGGATATTGATACCATAATCAAACCAATGGCGCTTGATGGTAAAGAACCAATTGGCTCAATGGGTACCGATGTGCCTTTGGCGATTTTGTCCGACAGGCCTCAGCATCTATCAAGCTACTTTAAACAATACTTCGCACAGGTTACCAACCCGCCTATCGATCCGATTCGTGAGCGTTTGGTAATGAGTTTAGCTACCTTTATAGGTAACAACGGTAATTTATTGGATGAAGATAAAATGCATTGCCATTGCGTAACGCTTAAACATCCGATATTAAAAAACAATCAGCTGGAGAAACTACGTAGTATTGATACCGGCATGTTCCATGCTAAAACACTGCAAACTTACTTTAAGGCTGATGGCCTGCCTGGATCCCTGCAAAGAGGTATCGAACGCCTTTGTCGTTATGCTGAGGATGCGGTTGATGACGGATTTGAAGTATTGATCTTGTCAGATCGTGCTATTGATTCTGAGCATGCACCTATACCATCATTATTGGCGGTATCTGCCGTACATCACCACCTGATTAAAAAGGGCCGTCGTGGTTCAGTAGGTTTGGTTGTTGAAGCAGGGGATGTTTGGGAAGTTCACCACTTTGCTTGTTTACTGGCATTTGGCGCTACTGCGATCAATCCATATCTGGCCATGTCGACCATCGAAACCATCAAACGTAATGGTAGCCTGGAGACCAATCTGGATGAAAAATATTTAATAAAGAACTATGTAAAATCTGTTAATGATGGCTTGTTAAAGATATTCTCAAAAATGGGTATATCAACTTTACAGTCTTATCATGGATCACAGATCTTCGAGATATTAGGCTTAAATAAAGCTGTAGTTGACAAGTATTTCTGCGGAGCTGTAACCCGTATCGAAGGCTTAGGCTTAGATGAAATTGCCCGCGAATCACTTTGTAAACACAAAATTGGTTTCGGCAACTCTAATAATGCCGATAACCAATTGCTAACTGAAGGCGGTATCTACCAATGGAAACGCCGTGGCGAAGCTCACTTATTTAACCCAACTACCGTTCACTTGTTGCAGCACGCTACACGGAGCAATGATTATAACGTTTATAAAAACTACGCCAGGATAATTAACGAGCAGGGCGAAAAGCATTTCACCATCCGTGGTTTGCTTGATTTTACCCATCACCGTGAATCTATCAGCATAGATGAAGTTGAGCCGGCTGAAAACATCATGAAACGCTTCGCAACAGGCGCCATGTCTTTCGGGTCAATCTCTCATGAGGCACACAGTACCATGGCTATCGCTATGAACCGCATCGGCGGCAAAAGCAATACCGGTGAAGGTGGTGAGGATGAAATGCGCTACCAAATAATGGAAAATGGCGACTCAATGCGTTCAGCTATTAAACAAGTAGCATCTGCACGTTTTGGGGTTACTTCAAACTACTTGACCAATGCTGATGAGCTGCAAATTAAAATGGCTCAGGGTGCAAAACCGGGTGAAGGTGGTCAGTTACCGGGCCATAAGGTAGATGACTGGATCGCTAAAACACGTCACTCAACACCGGGTGTTGGCTTAATATCACCGCCACCACACCACGATATTTACTCAATTGAAGATTTAGCACAGCTAATATTCGACCTTAAAAATGCTAACCGTGCCGCACGTATCAATGTTAAATTGGTATCAAAAGCAGGTGTAGGTACCATTGCCGCAGGTGTTGCAAAAGCACATGCCGATGTGATCCTGATAGCAGGTTATGATGGTGGTACAGGCGCATCGCCAATAAGCTCTGTTAAACACGCGGGCTTACCCTGGGAGCTTGGTTTGTCAGAAGCACACCAAACACTGGTACGCAATAAACTGCGCAGCAGGGTAGTGCTACAAACTGATGGTCAGCTTAAAACCGGTCGTGATTTGGCTATCGCAGCTTTATTAGGTGCCGAAGAATGGGGCGTTGCCACAGCAGCTTTAGTCGCAGGCGGATGTATCATGATGCGTAAATGCCATTTAAATACCTGCCCGGTAGGTGTTGCTACGCAAGATCCTGAATTAAGGAAATTGTTTAGCGGTAAACCGGAGCACGTAGTAAACCTGTTTAGGTTTATGGCTGAGGAATTACGCGAGATCATGGCGGAATTAGGTTTCCGTACCATCAACGAAATGGTTGGCCGTGTACAATTCCTGAAAGTAAAAGATAACCTGACTAACTGGAAAGCGAAGAAAGTTGATCTTTCAGGTTTATTACACCCGGTAACCAATGCCAAAGGCTTAACGCTTTATAACAGCGAGAAACAAGACCACGGCATGGATGAAATACTGGATTGGAAATTACTGGAAGCTTCTAAAGCTGCGCTTGAGGATAAAACGCCGGTATTTGCAAGCTACGACGTTAAAAACACCGATCGTACAATAGGTACTTTGCTATCAAACGAGATCTCTAAGATCTACGGTTCTGCAGCATTGCCAGATAATACCATCAACATTAAATTCAAAGGCTCTGCCGGGCAAAGTTTCGGTGCTTTCACCACAAAAGGAATTTCTTTTGAATTGGAAGGCGAAGCGAATGATTATGTAGGTAAAGGTTTATCAGGTGCTCAATTGGCCATCTATCCGGCTGAGAACGCAACTTTTGCTGCCGCTGATAACATCATCGTAGGTAACGTTGCGCTTTATGGAGCTACTTCGGGCGAGGTATTTATCCATGGTATGGCTGGCGAGCGTTTCGCGGTTCGTAACTCTGGTGCTACCACCGTTGTTGAAGGTATCGGCGATCACGGTTGCGAATACATGACCGGCGGTCGTGCATTGATCCTGGGCCAAACAGGCAGAAACTTCGCGGCAGGTATGAGCGGCGGTATTGCCTGGGTTTATAACCCGGATGGTAAGTTTGCTGAAAACTGCAACACCGAGATGGTCGACCTTGATCCATTGTCAATAAAAGACGAAGAGGAGATCCTTACTTTGTTACGCAAGCATATTCAATTAACAGACAGTAAAGTAGCCAAAGAGCTATTAAACGGCTGGAAAGAAGCTTCGGGCAAGTTTGTTAAGGTTTATCCAAAAGAGTATAAAAAAGTTTTAGAAAAATTAGAATATCAGGCTGTAAGCTAATCATATGGGAAAAGTAACAGGATTTCAGGAGTTTGACAGGGAACTTCCTCAAAAAGCACCGGTAGCTGAACGTATAAAAAATTATAACGAGTTTGTTGGCTTATATCCGGATGAAAAGCTAAACCAGCAATCGGCACGCTGCATGAATTGCGGTATACCGTTTTGCCACTCAGGTTGCCCGCTGGGTAACATCATACCTGAGTTTAATGATGCCGTATATCGTAAAAACTGGGAAGAAGCATACCAGATATTATCATCAACCAATAACTTTCCGGAGTTTACAGGTAGAATTTGCCCTGCACCATGTGAATCAGCATGTGTGTTAGGTATCAATAAACCTGCTGTAGCTATCGAAGAGATTGAAAAACATATCATCGAGATAGCATACGCTAAAAACCTGGTTAAGCCGGTAGCACCGTTAGTGAAAACAGGTAAAAAAGTTGCCGTAATAGGCTCTGGTCCTGCGGGATTAGCTGCTGCCGCGCAATTAAGCAAGGCCGGTCACTCGGTTACTGTTTTTGAGCGTGATGATAAGGCAGGTGGTTTGCTGCGTTATGGTATTCCCGATTTTAAATTAGAAAAATGGGTTATTGATCGCCGTATTAAGATCATGGAAGAAGACGGTGTAGAGTTTAAATACAATGTTGAAGTAGGCAAAAATCTTGCTGCTGACGAAGTGGTACGTACCCACGATGCAGTAGTTTTAAGCGGTGGTTCAACTATCCCTCGTGATCTGCCTATCCCTGGCAGGGAGCTTAAAGGCATCCACTTTGCGATGGATTTTTTAAAACAACAAAACAAACGTGTAAGCGATACTAAATTTGAGGCCGACGATATTTTCGCGACTGGTAAAGATGTTGTAGTTATAGGTGGGGGTGATACTGGTTCAGATTGTGTGGGTACATCAAACCGTCAAGGTGCTGCTTCAGTTAAGCAGTTTGAAGTGATGTTCCGCCCGCCAGAGGCACGTACCGCGCATATGCCGTGGCCAACTTACCCAATGGTATTAAAAGTGACTAGCTCGCATGAGGAAGGTGCTGATCGTTATTGGGGAATTAACACCAAGGAATTTTTAGGCGACGAAAATGGTGAGTTAAGAGCTATTAAAGTAACCGATGTAAGCTGGGAGGTTGACGTTTTAGGTCGCCCGATCAAATTTAGTGAGGTTGAAGGCTCTGAGCGTGAGATCGCTTGTCAGCGTGTGTTCCTTGCTATGGGCTTTGTTAACCCACAGCACGAAGGCATGCTTAAAAAGTTAGGTGTTGAACTGGATGTACGCAAAAACGTAAATGCCAACGACAAAACCTACCGTACCAACGTAAGCAAAGTGTTTGCAGCAGGCGATATGCGCCGTGGGCAATCACTGGTTGTTTGGGCAATATCCGAAGGCCGTGAAGCTGCCCGCAAAGTAGATGAGTTCCTGATGGGACACTCTACCCTGGAAAGCAAGGACGCGGTTAACGAATTTGAGCAAGTTTTTTAATAAGAACCTTTACCAACCAATTATAAACCAACCTAGCCGGGCCGCGTACGCAGCCCGGCTTTTGTTTTTATAGATTCATTAACTGGCTTCAGTTTGCAACTGAAGCTCGCAGATAAAGTCAGTCTGTGCCTGACAATACCTAACTGACGCAAGTCTTGTTTGGAGAAGAAATGCGAAATCAGGAAAGTTATAAACTTTCCTGATCTGCTAGGCTTCAGTCACAGACTGAAGCCAGTAGTGGGGTAGTGGTTTTATACTTTCTCCAGATAATTAGCCAGCGATGTACCCGTAATATGAGTCCAACCTTTTGTAAAGCTCTCTCTTGAGAAATCTTTAGTGTCCTGTGGAAAGGTCTCCAAACCGGCATGAGTTAGTTTTAAGCATGTCTTACCACCCTCGTCAAATAACTCCCATGTTACGAAGGATTCACCCGGATAATCCTGGTATTTCCAACTATGCTTAAGCTTTTTGCCGGGGATAACCTCTGTCACCTCACAAAGGTGGACATAAGTTTTTTCCTTCGATCCTCCATTAAAAGTAAAGGTAAAACCAACTTCAGGTTTGAAATCCTCAAGCTGAAAATACCACTCCTTCATTTTGTTGTTGTCGGTAATAGCTTCCCATACTTTGGCGATGGGGGCATTGTACACTCTTTCTATTACAAATGGTTGTGTTTCCATAATCTTATTTTTTAGGTTTGATCTTATTTTGTTTTTCTTCCTTTTCCAAAAAATCTCCCAAAGCATCCAATTTTTGCGTCCAGAATACCCGGTACTGTTCTATCCAGTCCGATACTTCTTTAAACTGTTTAAAGTTAGCCTCGCAATAATGCTCACGCCCTTGCTGGGTGATGGTCACTAAACCGCATTCCGTTAAAATTTTGATATGCTTTGATATGGCAGGCCTGCTCACCGGGAAATTATCCGCAATAGTATTAAGATTTAATGATTGATGAGCAATCAAGTTTATGATCTCACGTCGGGTAGGGTCGGCAATTGCCTGGAAAACATCTCTGCGCATAGTATATGAGTAACCGTTCGGTTACAAATATATAAGTAACCATTTGGTTACACAATAGATTCGGTATTATTTTTTTGAATAGAAATTTATGCAGGTAAATCAACCATCTTCACAAAAAAGTCCCAAAGCACAATACCTGCAGAAACTACAATATTAAAGGAGTGTTTAGTGCCAAACTGCGGGATTTCGATACAAGCGTCAATCAACTCCATCGCTTCATCGCTTACACCATTTACTTCATTCCCAAATATCAAGGCGTATTTTTCAGTCTTTTGCGGGATGAAGGTGTTTAACATCAGGCTATTTTTCGCCTGCTCAATAGCGATGATCTTGTAACCATCTTTACGCAACTGCTCAATTGCCGCTACTGGGGTTTCATAATAGGTCCACGCTATGGATTGCGTGGCACCTAATGCAGTTTTTTCAATATCACGATGCGGTGGCTGGGCGGTTATTCCGCAAAGGCAAACCTGTTCAACAGCAAAACCATCCGAAGTACGGAAAATGGAGCCAATATTGTTCATACTGCGCACATTATCCAGTACTACGGCAACCGGTAATTTATCCTGTGCCTTAAACTCATCTATCGAGACACGGTTCAGTTCATCCAATTTAAGCTTACGGTGGTTGGTGTTCTCAGTCATCGATGCAAATATAACATCTTGATTCCTGACTCCCTTTAAAATAAAATCCCAACCCCATCACCAATTAGCGAGCTATATACCGATGGCGCGTAACCTATCTTGTCGGTGTAATACTTGGTAACGGCTGAACTAAACTCATCAAATGCTTTTGCTTCAACCAACGCAATAGCGCATCCTCCAAAACCAGCACCTGTCATACGTGCACCAGCAACATTTTTATCTGTTTTGGCATATTCAACCACAGCATCCAATTCTTTACCACTCACTTCGTAAAGGTCACGTAATGAATTATGCGAAGCATACATCAATCTACCAAACTCAGTAAGATTATTAGCAGCCAATGCTTTTGCTGCTAGCTTAACGCGGTCATTTTCTTCAATTACATGCGTTGCACGTTTCTTAACGGTTTCATCAGTAATTAAATGCTCGTATTGCTTGAACGTATCGGTATCAATATCACACAAGTTGTTAATATCCAATAGCTGCTGCAGTTGTTTTAAAGCGGTTGCGCATTCCTGCACACGCTCGTTATATTTAGATTCTGCCAGTTTACGTGGTTTATTGGTGTTGATTACGGCTAATACATGGTCGCCAAGGTTGCTGTCTACGGCCTGGTATTCCAGTGTATCGCAGTTTAACATAAGCGCTTTGTCCTTTTCGCCAAAGGCAACAGCAAACTGATCCATTATACCGCAATTAAGGCCTATGAAGTTATTTTCTACAGATTTCGCTAGTTTAACAAGATCCAGTTTAGAGTAAGTCGCGTTAAAAAGTTTATTTAATGCAAAAGCGGTTACCACTTCTATTGATGCTGAAGAAGATAAGCCCGAGCCTATAGGTATATCGCCATAAAAAAGCATATCCAGGCCACCTAATTTGTGACCGGCTTTTACAAAATGTTCAATAACACCTAAAGGATAATTAAACCAGCCCTGGCCATCTTTTTTATAATCTGATTGAACAGGGATTTCCAGGTAAGCATCAAAACTTGTACTCCTGAAACGGAAAACATTATCCTCATTAGGAGATGTTAACAGATAAGTGCCAAACGTTATGGCGCAAGGCATTACAAGGCCGCCATTATAGTCGATATGTTCGCCTATTAAGTTTACCCTTCCCGGAGAAAACCAGCCATTTTGAGCAGGTTGATTATAAAATTTAGCAAATTCTTGTTTTAATTGGTCATTCATAAATGTAAAGAGAGGTATGAATCACAAATATTGTAAATATTTTCATTATTTAATGTAAAATTTACAGTTATTATTTTAACACAAAAAACTTGTCTCTGAATGGTGTCAATTTATTGATAAACGAAACAGAATATATTCTATCTTGTTCAGGATATAACTAAAACTTCCCTAAAATGAACCAGTACATTATTACAGGATACGATTACACAGATGAAGGTACATTTGATCGGCGGATGGCCGTTCGCCAGCATCATTTAGATGGCGCAAAGCATTTAAAAGATAACGGCAACTACGTTATTGGCGGCGCTATATTGAATGAAGAAGGCAAAATGATTGGATCAGTAATGATTCTTCAGTTTGAAACCGAAGAAGGGCTTGAAACCTGGAAACAAAGCGAAATTTATATCACCCAGAAAATATGGGAAACGGTTGATATAAAACCTTATCGTGTTGCAAAAGTATAAAGGAAAATAAAAACCCCACATTTAATTGCGGGGTTTTTGTTCATATATATAATAGGGTTATTGTTTCGTTTTTTGTCCTGTTGCCAGGTTTATCAGGTAAACAGTACCATTTATTTTTAAAGTGGCATTATTGCCGCCATTAAATACAATGGTGCCAGTATAGTTAAATGATCCCTTCGATGGCATATTACCACTAATTGTAAACGAAGCAGTACTGCCGCTTTTAATAACGCCAAGTGGTTTAACTAATGTAAAGTTGGTGAATGTTATATCCACGCTATGGGTGCCGTGGTAACTTGTATCTGTTAGTGATTGGAAAGAACCGCTGCGTTTGTATTCGCCGTTGATAGTATAGGCGGTGAAAGACTTGCCTAGGCCCGCAATTGTAAAATTAGAACTTCCGGAAAATGTAGAGGAAAGAGAAGCATCAGCGAATGATCCGCTGTAACTGGATGTAATAGTCGCGCTGTTGTTAAATATGCCATTGGTGCAATTTAACGCATAGCTATAATTAGCTTTGTAAGAATAGCTACCGGTGATTCCCGGTACGTGTGGTTTGCTGCGATTTACACTATCCGTCCAAACAGTCCCGCATAATGAATCAATATTTATCCTAGCCTCAGATGAAACGGTTACATCGTTAAACCCGCCCAAAGCGCCTTGTGTGTTGGTTGATACCGAAGCTACAACTAAATCAGCAGCTTCATCTGTAGAGTTAGCGTTAGGTTTAGTGCTGCTATTCTTGTTACAAGAAAGTAGCGTACCTGCAATCAAACCTATAAACGCAAATGATTTGAGTGTTTTCATAATAGCAATGGTTAAAGTTTACAATATTGTTTCGTGTTAGATAAAACAATATCGTAAAGGTTTAACCATCGCTTTAAATTTTACATTTTATGAAGCGCTGATGCCTTCCAGTGCTTGCATGTCTTCTGTTGTAAGGGGTACATCAATGGTCTTCATGTTTTCTTCCAGATGTTTTACACTTGATGTTCCCGGGATCAGCAAAATATTATCGGCATGGTGCAGTAACCAGCTTAATGCTACCTGGTAAACGCTCGCGCTGTACTTATCGGCAACTTTTTGCAGCTTCTCCTGGCTCGCCACATTGGCCGCGTTTAGCGGGAACCACGGGATAAAGGCAATATTATTTTCCTTGGTATAATTCAATACCGATTCCCATTTACGGTTATCAACGCTATACATGTTTTGTACCGATACTACCTCAAAAAATTGTTGTGCCTTCTTAATATCGTCTACACTTACTTCTGATAAGCCGATATGTTTTACTTTACCTTCTTTTTGTACTTTTTGTAAAAACTCAAAGGTTTTTTCAGCAGGTACTTTTGGATCGATACGGTGTAACTGATAAAGGTCAATTTGATCCAGTTTAAGTCGCTTTAAACTACCTTCCAAAGCTTCTTTCAAATGCTCCGGACTTGAATCAACCGGCCACTGATCTGGTCCTGTGCGAAGCAAGCCACCTTTGGTGCCAATAACCAGGTCTGATTTGTATGGATATAATGCTTCAGCAATCAATTCCTCAGATACGTGCGGCCCATAGCTATCCGCGGTGTCAATAAAATTCACCCCTAATTCAACAGCGCGTTTCAATACCCGTACTGATTCGTCGTGATCTTTTGGTGGCCCCCAAATGCCTTTACCGGTAATACGCATAGCACCGTAGCCCAAACGGTTTATAGTAAGATCGCCACCTAAAGTGAACGTTTTTTTAAATGATATTTTTGTGTCAGCCATGATGATTTGTTTTTAAGTAGAACTCAATTTTAGCTGTTTTGTTCAATATTAAAACAATAGCAATGTCATTTTAGATGGCGCAACTGGTAACATTAATAGTGTATATTGCATCAAATAAATTGATTATGGAAGATCAGAATTACGCCAATCATCGCCGTTATGCGGCAGGGTATCATTATGTTTTAAGCGGTTTGCTTGTCATCGGTTTACTAACTTCTATTATAAATATATTTCGGCATAAAACTTACCAGGGTGGTTTTGTAAGTTCAATACTCATTTTGTTATTGTTTGTATGTGCAGCTTTGATATGGGGCTTTCTACGCACCTTTCCTTTAAAAGCACAGGACAGAGCCATACGTGCGGAAGAAGGCCTGCGTTATTTTATACTCACCCGTAAACCAATCGATAGCAAAATTACTATCCGGCAGGTTGCAGCTTTACGTTTTGCACCTGATGATGAATTGATCCCCCTTGTAGAACGTGTCATCGCGGAAAACCTATCGCCGGATGATATTAAGAAAGCGATCAAAAACTGGAAAAGCGATTATCACAGGGTATAATATTTGAGCTGATATTTTAATGAAGCTTGAAAAACGTGATTTTGATGCGGTAATAGTTGGCTCCGGTCCTAATGGATTGGCAGCAGCTATTTATTTGCAGCAAAACGGATTATCAGCATTAATACTCGAAGCGAAAAGTGAAATAGGGGGAGGCCTTCGATCTGCTGAATTGACGTTGCCGGGATTTATACACGATATTTGTTCAGCCATACATCCATTGGCAGTGGGTTCACCATTTTTTCAGCAACTACCGCTGGCAGATCATGGATTGGAATATATCTATCCCGAAATCGCTGCCGCGCATCCTTTTGATAATGGCACCGCCGCTGTGCTTAAACAATCAATTACCGAAACAGCAAAATTGTTGGGTAATGATGAACACGCTTATTTAAAGCTGATTCAACCCATCGTAACAGATTGGCCAAATATTGCTACCGATGTTTTAGGTCCGTTGCATTATCCTAAACATCCGCTTGCTATGGCAAGGTTTGGGTTGTCAGCATTAACATCGGCCATGTATCTATCAAAACGTTTTAAAACTGAAGAAGCAAAAGGGTTATTGGCAGGAATGGCAGCACACTCTATGCAACCACTATCTAAAATCACAACTTCTGCCGCTGCATTAGTTTTAATGGTTAATGGTCATTTAAAAGGCTGGCCGATTCCCAGGGGTGGGTCAAACGGGATAGCGAATGCCTTAGCATCTTATTTTATATCAATAGGCGGGAAGATTGAAACTAACACCTATGTAAAGTCACTTGAGCAATTGCCGTCTGCTCATGCAGTGTTGTTCGATGTATCGCCCAAACAGTTATTGCAAATAGCAGGACATAAGTTTTCTTCATTGTATAAATGGCAATTGGAACGTTACCGCTATGGCATGGGTGTTTTTAAGGTCGACTGGGCGTTGGATGGGCCAATCCCTTTTAAAGCACAAGATTGCAAAAATGCAGGTACCATCCATATTGGTAATACTATGGCAGAAATTACAAAATCCGAGCAGCAAACCTGGGACGGTCAGCACCCTGAAAAGCCATTTGTGCTGTTAGCTCAACAAAGTGTTTTTGATTCATCAAGAGCCCCTGAGGGCAAGCACACAGCCTGGGCCTATTGCCATGTTCCCAACGGATCAAAGGTGAATATGACTAACGCTATTGAAAGCCAAATAGAGCGCTTCGCCCCTGGTTTTAAAGGCCTCATTTTAGCTAAACACACCATGAGCCCCACGCAAATGGAAGAATATAATCCCAACTATATCGGTGGCGATATCAATGGCGGCGTGATTGATATAGGCCAATTGTTTACACGGCCTGCATTGCGTTGGTCGCCTTATAAAACGTCGGCTAAAGGTATCTATATCTGCTCCGCATCTACACCGCCCGGCGGGGGCGTGCATGGGATGTGCGGATACAATGTTGCCCAAAAAGTGCTTAAAGATATATTTGCCACATAACCTGTTCTAAACTATATCCATAATATTTATTATTTTCGGTTCTATGGAAAAGGGACGCTTAGAAGCATTTAGTGATGGTGTAATAGCCATCATCATCACCATAATGGTTTTAGAGATTAAAATGCCCGGTGCTCACCATGATACGCTTCAGTCGCTTGTTCCGCTTTACCCGGTATTTATTTGCTATGTAATTAGTTTTATTTATGTAGGGATTTATTGGAACAACCATCACCATTTAATGCAGGCAGTAAAATCTGTAAACGGGGCGACGCTTTGGGCAAATTTGCACCTGTTATTCTGGCTCTCGGTAGTGCCGTTGGTTACGGAATGGATGGGAGAAAACAACTTCACCAAATGGCCGACTATCATGTATGGCATATCATTAATTATGTGCGCGGTAGCTTATGCAATACTAGTGTTAGTTTTAAAGAAGCATGAAGGCCCCGATTCGCTTTTTACGAAGGCGATAGGTAATGATCGTAAAGGCAAGTTATCTATTGTTATTTATGCTGTGGCTATTCTATTGGCGTGGGTAAACCCTTGTATTAGTTTTAGCCTATACTTTCTTGTGGCCTGTATCTGGTTTATACCTGACCGGAGAATTGAAAGTAGAATTTCAGATCACAAAGAATAAGTTAAGCGATATAGGCAGGTACAGTAAATGAAAACTCGGTTCCAACGTCTTGCTGACTGGTAACCCATATTTTGCCATTACATTTTTCAACCAGATCTTTACAAAAAAGTAAACCCATCCCGGTACCTGATTCCTGATGGGTACCGGCACTGCTATCAACTTTGCTTTTGAAAAGCTTTTTAAGTTTCTCGGGTGGGATGCCTGTTCCAGTATCCTTAACTTTTATCTCAATCATTTCATTATTGGTAGATGCTACAACTTCGATAGTGTCTTTTTCGCCCGAGAATTTTATGGCATTAGTTATCAGATTGCGTATCACAATGCGAATTGAGTTTGGGTCTGCCGAGGCCATGGTACTATCCGGAACATTATCAATCAATGTTATACCTTTTAAGGTAGCTTGTTCCTGGTAATTTTCCATCTCATACTCAACAATATCTTTTATGGAGAAGCTTTTTACCGAGCTTTCAAAATTTTCCATCTGGCTGTTTATCCAAAACAAGAGGGTATCAAGAAAATCCGATGTATATTCAAGTTTTTTTAACACACTCGGTATCATTTCAACCAATTCCTGGTGTGTTATCGTATCATCCTGTAGTAAACCGAACAAGCCACGTAATGTGCTTAGGGGAGCACGTAAATCATGCGCGAGAACGGAAATTAGCCTGTCTTTTAAAACATTAAGCTCATTAAGTTTATAGGCTTGTTCGTCAATGTTCTCCTTTTGGCTTAGCACCTCATCATTTTTTTCCTCAAGCATTAAGTTTATTTTTTGCTGCTTGCGCTTTTGATTATAATAAACAACCAGGGTGCCAATCATCCCTATAATTATTATAATAAATATGGTGTTTAACAAACGTTGATTGTGCAACCTTTGCTTGTAAAGTAATTCTTTTTCTTGTTGCTGTTGTTGTTCCTGATGTTCTTTAGCAGCAAAATTCAGCTCAAAATTATAGGACGTTAACTTTTGAATACTTTCGTCACTTTTTAACTGATTTTTTAAGTCGACATATTCAAGCAGGTATTTATAGGCTTGTGTAAAATTACCTAAACCAGCCAGTGGTTGGTTTAATTGCATGGCAGATTTGGCCCTTACCGATAAATCGCCCAGTTTAATAGCATATTGATGCCCCTGCATAGCATACTTGTAGGCGCTGGCATAATCCTTTTGCAAATTATAAACAGTGGCAAGTCCAATAACAGCGTTTGCCTGGTTATTAACAAACTTGTAATCAGCAGCAATTTGTAATGAGGTGTCCAGGTAATTGGCAGCAGTCTTAATCTTATTTAAATGACCATAGCATAAGCCCAAATCAGTATATATCGAACCTAAACCATCTTTGTCGTCTTGTTTGCGGGCTGTTATTAAAGCAGTTTTTAAATGAATAATTGCATCGGCATATTTGCCCTCGGCTAATAAAATCTCACCAATGTTTTCATTAACAGTTCCAATAACCTGCTGATCGTTTATCTGTAAAGAAATTTTTATTGCCTTGTTGAAATATTCTAAAGCATTTGGATAAACCTCTGTGCTTTGCAGTATTACACCCAAATCATTGTATATTTCAGATGATAAAGCTTTGTAATGATTTTTAAGTGCTATAAAAAGCCCTTTATAGTAAAAGTCGAGCGCTTTGGGAATTATCCCTTCGCTGTAATAAACTATACCTATGTTTTTATAAGTATCAGTAAGCCCTAACTGATTATCGATTTGTATGTTTATTTGTTGGGCTAAGTTTAAGTAATAAAGCGCGAGCGTATAATTTGCCAGCAAATTATACATACGGCCATATAAAACATAACAGGCAGCAAGCCCCTTTTTATTGTTTAGTTTTTTATATATAGCTATAGCCGTATCAAAGTCCAGTTTCGCTTCTTCAGAACGGCCTTTAAAGTATTTTACATGGCCTACCTGTAGTAACCCGCTAGCAATACCCGCACTGTAGTTTATTTGTTTAGATAATTGTATGCTTTTGTTTCCGTAATAATAACAACTATCCGGGTTTATGCGGAAATAATCCTCAGCCAGCTTATTCAGTTTATTAATAACTGAAGTATCTGGTGTGCCACCTGAGTTTGCCAGTAAATTTTTAACACTGTCAATTTCTCCAACTCTTACGTTAGCAAAACTCGACAGGTAAAAAAGCGAAAAAATAAAAATTAGAAAAAATTTCAATGTTAAATTTATCTCTCTATGTAGTCAGTTAAATCCCGAAGGCTAAGTTGCTGGGTTATACGTCTAAATCAATAAGAATGTTTAATCCTAATAATTATTAATTAACATCTGATTAATATTATAACCCAAACAAAAAATAATTTAATACTGTCTAAATATATATAAAAGAGAATTGCTAATTCAAAAAATCAACACCGGTTTGATATTTATTTTTAATGATAGCTTGTAGCTATAATTAAAATTTTTGATTTATAAGAATAATTAATGATGGTTGATACAACAGGTCTATATCTGAAATGGCTTACGGTGCGGATTTAATAATATGGCTAATTTTAACCGTACATTTAAAAAATAAGGAAGTCCTAATACCAATAAAATCCATGGAAAACTTCGTTGGTAAACGTGTTTTTATTTAAGCTTATATCGCTATTAGCGTGATATTTAATGGGCAGATAATACATGTCTCGTTGTTTACCAAATTATTCTTATTTTTGAGAGTTAATTTGTTTTATGCTGTCCAAAAAAACCAAATACGCCATTAAGGCTCTTATTATCATGGGTAAAAATGTAGATAAACCGCCCATGCAAATCGCTCAGATAGCTGAGCTGGAAAGAATACCCAAGAAGTTTCTCGAATCTATCCTGCTCGAAATGCGTAATCACGGCTTTTTATATAGCAAGAAAGGATCGGGTGGGGGATATGCACTCAATAAAGATCCTAAAGAGATTTATCTTTCGGAAATTTTGCGTCTTACTGACGGCCCAATAGCTATGGTACCCTGTGCCAGCCTTAATTTTTATCATAAATGTGATGAATGTAAGGACGAAGTTACCTGCGGTATAAGAGCAATGTTTATTGACATTAGGGATGCAACCCTGAAAATTTTGGCTGAAACCACCATTGCTGATATTATTGCCCGGGAATCTACACTTGGAGCATCATTATTGAGCATGGAATCTTAATGATAAGCACAGCGTCAGCAATGCGTAAATTTCTTTTGAACGTATTGCTATAACACACTGTATATACATCTTTGCGCATGGATCAACAACAGCTTTTTGTTAAAATGGGACTTGCGAATTGGAATACTCAAATTGCACGGGCCGAAAAAGTGTTTAATGCTTTTACCGACGAACAATTTTATACAGCGATAGCGCCAGGTAAAAACCGGATAATTTATTTATACGGGCACTTAGCCGCTTACCATGATGCCCTGAAGGAAACGTTGGGTTTGGGGAAAGCATCCAGTCCTGAACTTTACGAAGTTTTTTTGAAAAATGCTGATAATGGCAACGCTGAATCTCCTTCATTAACTGAACTGAAAAATTTCTGGCAATCAGTACATGCCGAATTAAACGAACTTTTTGTAAATTTACCAGCAACGGAATGGTTTAAGCGCCACAACGCCATGACGGATGAAGATTTTGAAAATGATCCATCCAGAAACAGGCTGAGTGTGTTGTTAAACCGTGCTAATCATGTAGCCTACCATATTGGTCAGGTAAATTTGGTTAAACCCTTTGTAGCTTAATATATGACCAAACTATTTGTTGTAGGATTTCCCCGTGATATGGATAAAACCGAACTGTTGGAGCTGTTTAGCTTACATGGTTTGGTTGATCTGGTTACTGTTATTACCGATAAAGAAACCGGTGTAAGTCAGGGCTATGGTTTTATTCATATGAATGATGAGGCCGGTGCCGATAGGGCAATAGCTGCACTAGATGGCGCTGAAATAGACGACAGGAAAATTAGTGTTAGGATTGCTGATGCAAAGCCCGAGCCTGTAAAGCCTGTATATCAACCCCAAAGGCCGGTAGTAAAAGGGAAACGCCCCAGAAGAGGGCAGCAGGATAAACGCTATTAATTGCTTGTCTTGAGCGCTAAAGCTATCTTTTTTAAGGCTATAGCCAATTGATTCTCTACTGTTTTAACAGATATGTTAAGCAGCGCGGCAGCTTCCTTATACTTTAAGCCATCCTCTTTAATCAACCTGAATACCATCCGGCATTTTACAGGTAGGTTGTTAATTAATAAGTTCAGGTTATTTATCCGCTCTTTGCCAATCAATACACTTTCAGGGTCAATGGATATATAGCTTTTTTCATTGCACAGCATTTCAGCATCTACATAAATATGCTTCCCCTCGCTCCTTAAATAATTTAACGACAGGTTTTTTACCGAAACGTATAAGTAAGTATTAAGATTCTCTATTTCATTAACTACGTTCCGCTTTTTCCAAAGGTTAATAAGTACATCATGTACTATCTCTTCAGATGCTTCTTTGCAATGTGTTACAGATATTGCGAACCGGTACAACTTTACAAAGTATTGCCTGTACATGTCTGTAAAAACCTGTTCATCCACAAGGGTGGTCCGCTCAAAACTTTCCTGAAGTATTACTTGCATACCAGAGACGGTAGTTTATAATTGTGAAATAAAGGTAGAATTTTTAATCATAAAACAAGCCTTTACCGCAAAATAAATCATTTTACTAAAATGATTTAGTAAATATTTCATTTCGGCTTGGGGGTTTTATGATTTATAGGTGTCTTTAGTTATATATGGCATCAGAAGACAGAGTTTGGGTATTAATTTCAAGATCGATTTCGGGCGATATTACCGAGCCCGAGATCGAAGAATTGGAAAATATTTTCCAGACACAGCCTGAACTGCGTGCTGATTACGAAGATTTGAAAAAAATCAGGATTGAACCAAGAGGCATTATATCGCTGGAAGAACGCCGTGCGCTTGAAAGAGGAATAGAGAAATTTAAGCTCTCCATAAATGAAGAAGATGGATTTAATGATGTACCGCTTTTTGGTACTCATCAACTAAAACCACTAAGGCGCAAACGCAGCGAAATATGGATGGTTGCGGCATCGGTTATAACGGTGTTGTTTGTAGGTGTATATACATTAGCTCACCATAAAAATATAACCTCAAATCAACAGGTATTGGCTGCCCAATATGGTAAGCGTATACATACTATACTTCCTGATGGTTCATCAGTATGGCTTAACTCAGGCTCATCAATAAAATATGCTAACAACCTAGTTGTAAATGGCAAAAGAGAGGTTTTATTAACAGGTGAAGGCTATTTTGATATAAAGCACGATGCAAAGCATCCATTTATTGTGCATGCCGGTAAGCTTAATATAGTTGTATTGGGTACCGCTTTCGATGTAAAAGCTTATACAGGTGATAAATATATTGAAACAACATTAATAAGAGGCAAGGTTGAAATATTAAACGACAACAAGCCAGACTCGAAAATTGTGCTATATCCAAACGAAAAGGTTAGTGTAAACACTAATGAAAACGAGGTAAAAGAAGTTAAGCTGGTTACCAAGGCACTGGTTGTTGATTCTGTATCGTCTGAAAAAAATACCCCGTCAACTTTACCTGATGAAAATATAACTGAAACAAGTTGGGTTACTAATAGTTTAAGCTTTAGTAAAGAAGACTTTACAGACCTTGCCAAGCAACTGGAACGCTGGTATAATGTTGAAATAGTTTTTGATAATGATACCTATTCAGCAAAACAGTTCACCGGTACATTTAAAAACCAGGATATAAATGAGGTGATGCGTGCATTACAATTTACGCAGCCTTTCCATTACGCAATAACCAATAACCAAATACATATATGGTAACCAACTGTATAAACCAAATAAATTAACAGGAAGAAAGGAAGAAACTCTATGACATAACAATACTTCAACGCCAAGTTTTATTAGCCCTAAAAAAAATAAGGAAGTGCGGGAACACTTCCTCAATTAAGGCTAATCCAATACAACCGAATTTCTGGCTGGATCTCAGGCTTTATTAGTTTTTTATTAACCTCAATTTTCAAAAGTATGAAAAAAACTTTTAGTTCTTTCATTAAGCAACCTATTGTCAAAAAAACACTATTGTACGTGAAATTAACATTTGCTTTGTTCTTGCTTACCCTATTGCATGTTTCGGCAAAGGTGCACTCGCAAGACAAAATTAACCTCAACGTTAAAAACGTTAGTTTTGATAAGTTATTTGACCTCCTGGAGAAAAAAAGCAATTACACTTTTTTATACAACAACCAGGCTATCCCTAGCGGAACAGTAAACGTAGACGTGAAAAACGTAAGCGTACCACAGATTTTGAGCGATGCACTGGCAAATACAGGGCTATCATTCAGGATATTATCACAAAAATTGATAGTTATAACCCAAACAGTCAACCCAAAAGCGGCTGATATAACTGTTACCGGTAAAGTTACCGATGCTACTGGTTTACCATTACCGGGTGCAACTATCAGCATAAAACAGGGCAGGAGCCTAACGGTTTCCGATCAGAACGGTGCTTTTAAAGTAACTGTCCCGGAGAATACCGTATTAATTGTATCATTTATTGGTTATCAATCGCAGGAAGTTGCTGTGGCGGGTAAAACCGAAATTTTAGTTACCCTTAAAGATGATAACAGCAACCTGAATGAAGTAGTTGTTGTTGGTTATGGAACACAACGTAAGAAGGATTTAACCGGCGCTGTATCATTAATCAGCAGCAAAGATATTGACGCGATCCCGGTTGGTGGTGTCGATCAGATTATGCAGGGTAAAGCAGCTGGTGTAACCGTAACTCAAAATACAGGCGCGCCGGGTGACGCGATCGCGGTTACTATACGCGGTATCGGTACATTAAATAATAATAGTCCGCTTTATGTTGTTGATGGTGTACCAACTCAAGGCGGCATCAATGAAATATCCCCGGATGATATAGAAAGCATTAACATACTTAAGGATGCATCTTCAGCAGCTATCTACGGTGCCAGGGCTGCAGGTGGTGTTGTTATTGTAACCACCAAGCGTGGCGCTGCGGGCAAAACTAAATTAAGTTTTAATGCCTACACAGGCGTACAGGTTGCCGAAAACCTGATCAAAATGGCTAATACAGCTCAATATGTAAAAGCATATAATACAGCTGCTACCAATGATATTGGGACATCATCCGCAAGGCCTTTAATAACAGATAGTTTGGCAGCTACATTATCAAATGTAAACTGGCTTAAACAGGTGTTAAAGCCTGCACCTATAAGTAATGGTAATTTATCAATAAGCGGTGGTAACGAGACTTCGCAATACATCGTTTCAGGTAATTATTTTACACAGGACGGTTTAATTCAGAATTCGGCATTTGATCGTTTTAACTTGCGCACTGCTATAAGCGGCGAAATATCCAAATATTTTAAAATAGGTACTAATGTAAACTTAAGCTATTCTAAAACACGTTCAGTTGGTACTTCCGGCGATGGTTTTAACGGGGCGGCAAGTATTATTCGTTATGCATTATTCCGTACCTCGGGTACACCGGTTTATATGGCTAACGGCCAGTTTGAGGCTCTGCCGAAAGAACCTGAACCATGGGGTAACTTTTTAGGTGATGGATACAATCCTGTACAATTAGCGGATAATACAGATAACAATACCGATGGATATACTATCCTGGGTGATGCATATGCTGAATTAACGCCTATTAAAGGATTAAAAATAAAATCCGACTTCGGCATAAATATGATCATGACCGATAACAAACAATTCGATGCGACTTTTGGTGGTACGAATGAAACAGGTCAAACACAAACAATAAACTCACCAAATGTGCTTTCACAAGCACAGGATAACAATTTAAGTTATAACTGGACAAACACAGCTACTTATGATCTTACATTACAAAAACATGTTTTAAGCTTTTTAGTAGGTACCGAGATCATTAAAAACAATGATACTTATGAATCAGAGTATCGTAACACATTTGCCAATCAATCGCCTGATTTTCAGTATTTAGATCAGGGCGCATCAGCCAGTCAGCAAAATGGCGGCGGCGAAACGCATTTAGCTTATGCGTCATTATTTGGCCGTATTAACTACCAATACAATAACAAATACCTGGCGAGTGTAAATTTCAGGCGTGATGGTTCATCACAACTTGACCCTGATGCTCAATATGAGAACTTCTATTCAGGCTCATTGGGATGGAGAATTGATCAGGAAGATTTCATGCAGAGTGTTAAACAAATATCTACCTTAAAACTAAGGGCTAGCATTGGTCAGTTAGGTAACTCACAAATCGGAACCTATCCCTACACTTCTCTTTTAAATGGTAGTTTTTATTATCCTTTTGGCGGCACCAGTACGCAAGGGTATAGTATAACATCATTAGGTAACCCAAACATCAAATGGGAAACCAGTACACAGTGGGATGTAGGTATGGATCTTGGGTTATTCCAGAACGCCATTATGTTTACTGCGGATTATTATGTGAAAAACACTTCAAATGTGTTGTTAAATTTAACCGAGCCGCCAAGTGCTGGTGGTGCTGAAACAGGAGGGTTTACAACCCCTGCGGTTAATGCCGGTAAAGTACGTAACAGCGGTTTAGAACTGGAATTAAGCTACCACCACACGATAAACAGTGATTGGAGCTACAGCCTTAGCGGTAACTTCGCTACGGTAAATAATGATGTTGTATCGCTTGATGGTGGTGCGCCAATTGCCGGTGGCCGTATCGGTGGAAGTTCATATTACTCAACGCTTACAGAAGTAGGCCATCCTATCGGATCGTTTTATTTGTTACAGCAGGAAGGGATTTTCCAGAATCAACAACAAATTTTCACACATGCATACCAGGGCCCTGGTATTAGGCCGGGTGATGTAATGTATAAAGATGTAAATGGCGATGGCGTAATTGATGATAACGACCGTGTATTTGCCGGTAGCCCAATACCTAAGTTTACTTATGGTTTTACGGCTCACTTTCAATACAAAAACTTCGATCTGAATATCTTCTTACAAGGTGTATACGGCAACAAAATATACAACCAGGTGCTTACAGATATTGAAGGTTTCTACCGTCCGTTTAACATAACACAACGCATTGCCCAAAACGCATGGACAGGTCCGGGATCAACCAATACTTACCCAATACTATCATGGGCAGATGCCGCGAACAATACGCAGAATTCAACACGGTTCCTGGAAAGCGGATCATACATGAGGCTTAAAAACGTACAGCTAGGTTATAAACTTGGCAAAAGTGTATTAAACAGTCTGGGCTTCTCTGCGCTAAGGGTATATGTAAGTGCTCAAAACCTGCTGACCATTACCAAATATACAGGCTTGGATCCTGAGCAGTATATGAATAATGATGATGCTGCCGATGGTGTTAGGGCCGTAGGTATCGACTATGGAACCTATCCATCAGCGCGCGTAGTTACTGTAGGTGTAACGGCTAATTTCTAAATCTTAAATAGTAAAAAGATGAAAGCAAAAAATTTAACAATATATTTTATAGCCGTCCTGTTTTTCACTACTGCAGGATGCAAAAAGCTACTGGATCAGCCAGTGCTTGGTCAGTATCAGTCAACCAACTTTTTCACTTCGGATGCCAACGCCATATTGGGCGTAAATGCGGCATACAGTTTTCTTTCATTTACCGATGCATCATCAAACGCCATTTGGGTGTTAGGTGATCTGGCATCTGATGATGCCATAAAAGGCGGAAACGCGGGTGATCAAAATGATTATCAACTGGTAAACGAATTCAATATTTTGCCATCAAACTCTGCCGTAGAAGCGGTTTGGAAGAGATACTATGATGGTGTTTTCAGATGCAACGTTGTTACCACCGGTTTAGCTGCACCTGTTGCAGGTATTGATGAAGCTACCCGCACCTCCGTTTTAGGTCAGGCTGAATTTTTAAGGGCATATTACTATTTTAACTTGACAGTAGCTTACGGAGCAATCCCATTACATTTGGCTGTTGAGACGCCAACAGAAGAACAAAAGCCCATCTCTGCCCAAACTGTGATATACGCACAGATAGAAAAAGATCTAAACGCGGCAATACCGGCTTTACCAACCACTTGGACCGGCGCTGATGTAGGCCGTGCAACTAAAGGTGCTGCAATGGCGCTGTTAGCCAAGACCTATCTTTTTGAACAAAAATGGGCGCTTGCAGCAAGCGAAGCAAAAGGTGTGGATTCATTAGGTGTATATAGTCTGTTACCTGTTTTTGCAGATAACTTTAGAGCTGCGACAAAGAACAATGCTGAAGGTGTATTTTCCATACAGCATCAAAGCGGCTTAACACCTGTACAGGGCAATTCGTTAAACCAATGGTTCGCGCCACGCACATTAAATGGCTACGGGTTCTTTTATCCAACACAAAGCCTGGTTAATAATTTTGAGACTTCACCGTCAGGTGTAGTTGATCCACGTTTGGATTACTCCATAGCGCGTGCAGGTCATCCGTATTTCGATAGTGCTTATGATACTACCTGGAGTACTACCGGATATCTAAGCAAAAAACACTGTCAGCCCTTATCAGAAGTTCCTGAAGCCACAAAAGGCGACGGTAACTTAAATTACCAAGCTATCCGTTTTGCCGAAGTGTTGTTGATAGAAGCAGAAGGATTGAATGAATCAGGTAATAGCGCAGCTGCTTTGGGTCCGCTAAACAGAGTTCGTAAACGTGCACGCGAAAGTTATTTATATGATACCACGCTACCGGGTTATAATAGTACAGTACCTGCGGGTTTATTGCCTGATATTACGGTTACCGACCAAACCCAGTTACGTGCTATCATCCAGCGGGAGCGACGTTCTGAATTAGCCTTAGAGTTTCATCGTTTCTTTGATATCATTCGTTATGGGCAGGCTTATGCGGCTACAGCGCTGGCAAGCCAGCCATTGTTTAATTACAATACTAATAAGTTTTTCCCGATACCGGAAAGCGAAAGGCAAACCAATTTGAAGTTAGGCTTATAGTAGTGAACTTTTTAAATTATTCAAAATGAAACAAATTAAAAAAATAGTAACGGCACTAATCATGTTGGTGGCTGTTATAACCATATTCCAATCGTGTAAAAAAAATAATACTGCTGCTGATTACAATTCAGATAAATCAAAGCTTACATTACAAATTGATTCAGCAACTACACTATATAATTCAGCTACGGAAGGTAAACAAGCGGGGCAATATTCTGTGGGATCGAAAGCGATATTAAAAATAGCTATTACGTTGGCTACCAATGTTACAACCGGAAGTTATACGCAGCAACAGGTTAATAACGCCACCGCGAATCTTGCACGTGCTGAAGCCACGTTTGAAACTAACCTTATTCAGCAAATATCAGCAGCCAATTTGGTGGCCTACTGGAAGTTTACCGGGAACGCTAATGATTCTTCAGGTAACGGAAACAATGGCACATTGAAGACTAATTATGTAGGAGCAACGGCCACAACTGCTGTGGATGGTGGCACTTTGCCTGTTCTTACAAAGGATAGATATGGTAACGCAAATAGCGCTTACTATTTTAATAATGGCGCATATATCGAAATTCCATACAATTCATCATTATACCCAAGTAATTTTACTATAAGCTGCTGGGTTAACCCGCAAACGGCAAGTAATGGTAATTACATTTTTTCTGTAGATCATTATTACGGGTATAAATTTCAATTACAATCTAATAACTTTCCATTCCTTACGGTTTCAACGGATACGGGTATCCATGATGTTGATGATAATCCCGGAAGCGTGCAGTTAAACACCTGGAGCCAGATAGTAGCTTCATTTACCAGTGGCGCGGTTACTTTTTATATCAATGGAAAATTAGTGAAAACTGTGGCTATTGTAGGTAATCTTATCCCTCCAAAAACTATTGTGAATGTTTGTATTGGAAACGAATTGCCAAAATCAGCTTATAGCCTTACAGACACTTCAAGCCCGAATTATTTCTATGGGGCAAGTTATTTTCAGGGCTCGATAGATGATGTGCGTTTATACAACACCGTATTGAGTGCTACCGAGGTTAATTCCTTGTACATAATGGAAAGCCCTAATTAATTACTAATATATAAATGAAAAGTTACACAGTACTAATATCAATAGTAGCCGCCTTAGGGGGGCTACTATTTGGGTTTGATACGGCAGTAATAGCCGGCGCCCTGCAATATTTAAAACCTTATTTCCATCTGAATGATGCTGAACTCGGGCTGGTGGTAGCCGCAGCCTCAATAGGTTGTATACCGGGCGCACTATTTGCCGGTTATTTGGCCGATAAATACGGACGCAAAAACCTTATGATTGTAACCTCCATCCTGTATGTTATCGCGGCTATTGGTAGCGGTATTGCCGGTAGCTT
>JAMFRP010000042.1 GCA_026224775.1 Bacteroidota bacterium | reverse complement strand
GGTAAACAGCGACCCCTACGGCGCAGGCTGGATGGTTAAGGTTACTGTTGATGCTGCTGATGTAGAAGGTTTATTATCTGCCGATGCATACAAAGCCATTATAGGCGAATAATTAATGCAAGCAAACCTAAAATATTACTGGCCCACAATTTTGTGGGCCTTATTTGTTTTTACCCTTTGTAGTATTCATTTGGGTACTATAACGCAGTCGCCGTTATTTTTCCCGGGGTTTGATAAGCTGGTGCATTGCGGTTTCTTTTTTGTGTTTGTCATTTTTTACAGCCAGGGGTTGGTTCGGAAACATAAATTAACCCGTTTCCCGTATAAGTATGCGATATTGATTGTGGTAATAGCCATTTTATACGGCTATAGCATTGAGCTATTACAAAAATATGTTTTCACCTGGCGCGACTTTGAATGGAACGATGTATTTGCTGATTCTGTTGGAGCCTGTATGGGGATGTTTAGTGTGTTAATTTTATCGGCAGCGTTTAATCATGAAAAAAAATAGTTTATTCCTTTTTGCAGCTTTATTAGTTGTGGTAAGTTTTTCTTCCTGCGGGATATTTAGCAAGGGATGCGGTTGCCCCACGTTTGGGAGGGTAAAGCACTCTTCTTTACCATCGTCATTGCGAGCGATAGCGCGGCAATCCCAAACTATACAGAGGCAATTGCAAGGTGCAGCTGCATAGTCGGGGATTGCCACGTCGTTACACTCCTCGCAATGACGGTCTGAAAATAAGTCTATCCAAAATCTTACAAACCACCAACAAATTCCCACTAACCTTATTTGGATTTAATTTAAATAAGCGTACATTTGCTTAGTTCATAAGCACAAACATATGAGGCTCTCACAACTTGAAGTAGGCGAAACCGGAATTGTAAAAGAATTTACTGACTTAGAAATGTCGGTAAAGTTGATGGAAATGGGTTGTCTGCCGGGTGAAGAGGTCAGAATTGAACGCGTTGCCCCCCTGGGCGATCCGATTGCCATAAATGTTGCAGGTTATCAGTTAAGTTTACGCAAGCGCGAAGCATATACCATAGTGCTTCAATAGTTTTTTAGGCATTGAAAGCTGATATAAGAGTCGCACTTGTAGGGAACCCCAACACCGGAAAATCAACGCTTTTTAATGTTTTAACCGGTCTTAATCAAAAAATAGGAAATTTTCCCGGCGTTACCGTTGATAAAAAGGTAGGTTATACCACTCTGCCCGATGGCCGCACAGCTGAGATTATCGATCTGCCCGGTACATACAGCATCTACCCAAAAAGTCAGGATGAATCCATTGTGTTTTCTGTTTTGGCAGATAGACATAATGCGCATACACCCGATTTGGTGGTGGTCATCCTGGATGCATCTAACTTAAAAAGAAATTTACTACTCTACTCGCAGGTAGCCGACCTTAAGATTCCGGTTGTAGTTGCCCTGAATATGATGGATATGGCTAAAAAAGCCGATATCGACATCGATGTAAACCTGTTCGCCAAAAAACTGGGCGTACCGGTGGTTCCCATCTCCGCAAGGAAAAATGAAGGAACGGCTGCTTTAAAAAATGCTATATCATTTGCTAATAAATTCGCTTTTCAGGAAGATAGTATCGATGTAAACACCATCGCCCCGGAATTGGTGGAAGCCATTGGCCGTGAGTTAAATATAGATAATCCGTATCTTGCTTTACAGCTTGCCCATCAGCACGAAACATTAAAATTTTTAACGCCTGAGCAAAGCGATAGGATTGAGGACCTGGAAAAAGAATTTTCCTTTAACTCACAAAAAGCACAGGGTGCTGAAACCATTGCCCGCTACGCTTTTATAAACGACTTGCTGTACGATACCGTTAAAAAACCGGTAACCGCGCAAGGGGAAACGCACAGCAATAAAATAGATAAAATATTAACACATAAATTCTTTGGCTTCGTGATATTCTTCGCGATCCTGATGTTTATATTCCAGGCGATCTTCTCGTGGTCGTCATACCCGATGGAGTTAATTGGCGATGCCTTTGTATGGGTGCAGGATTCACTGCATCACACTTTGCCCCCCGGTCCGTTAACCAGTTTATTGGTTGATGGCATTATAGCCGGATTAAGCGGTGTAATGGTTTTCATCCCGCAGATTGCCATACTTTTCGCCTTTATATCGATATTGGAAGATACCGGCTACATGTCGCGTGTTACGTTTATGATGGATAAACTGATGCGCAAAGTTGGCTTAAACGGCAAATCGGTAGTGCCACTGATTGGTGGTTTTGCCTGCGCCGTACCCTCCATTATGGGTACGCGTACTATCGAAAACTGGAAAGACCGAATGATCACCATCATGGTTACCCCGTTAGTGACTTGTTCCGCTCGTTTACCAATTTATACTTTATTAATTGCTCTTGTTGTACCCAACCGCAATGTTTGGTGGGTATTTAACATGCAGGGTTTGGCCCTAACGGGGATGTACGTTTTTAGCCTGATCTCGGCCATTGTGGTTGCCTGGGTATTTAAATTTATACTGAAAGGTAAGGAACGCGGCTACTTTATTATGGAGCTGCCCGTTTACCGCATGCCGAGGTGGAACAACGTTATCTTCTCGATGTACGACAGATCCAAAGCCTTTGTTTTTCAAGCAGGTAAGGTGATCATCGCTATATCCATTATCCTTTGGGTGCTGGCATCCTATGGCCCCGGCGACCGCTTTGCGAAAATTGATCAAAAGTTTAGCAAGCCACAATACACCCAGCACATGACGCCCGATAGTTTGAGCAGGACAATATCCTCCGCCAAATTAGAGAACTCTTACGCAGGTGTTCTAGGTCATGCCATTGAGCCGGTTATCCGTCCGCTTGGTTTTGATTGGAAGATCGGCATCGCATTAATAACCTCCTTTGCTGCCCGCGAAGTTTTTGTAGGCACCATGGCAACCATCTACAGTGTAAATGGTAGTGCCGAGAAAATGCAGTCCGTCTACGAAAAAATGAAGGAAGCCAAAAACCCTGATACAGGGCAGCCGGTATTTACACTAGCGGTCGCATTCTCGCTCATGATGTTTTATGCCTTCGCTATGCAATGCGCCAGTACGGTGGCCATCGTTTTCCGCGAAACTAAGAACTGGCGCTGGCCCGTTATCCAATTCGCCTATATGACGGTGCTGGCTTACGCCGCGAGTTTTATAGCATATGTGGTGTTGAAGTAATTCTCTTTTGCTATTCTGTCCTATTTGTCATTCTGAGCGCAGCGAAGAATCTATCTATAGGATCACCGCGTGCAGATTAACGGATAGATGCTTCGTACCTCAGCATGACAAGGTGGTTAAGATTCTTCTTACTTCCATTTTGGATGCAATGAAGAATCTATCCGCCAATGCACTTCACCATGCTAAATGACGAGCAAAGTTCTGAGATTCTTCGCTCCGCTCAGAATGACAAAGTGCATATAAAAAACCTTTATCCTTTTACCTTTCAGCTTTTAACCTTAATTTTGCATCCGAGGTAAAATTGGATAAAGTAAAAGTTTTAGAAAAGTATCTTCCACCCGAAGCGGCACCGCTTATCGGCCGCTGGATCGACTACTTTAAGTGCGAATTTAAAATATCGCGCAACCGCAACACAAAGTTTGGCGACTACCGTTCACCACATGGTGATAAAGGGCATCGCATCTCCGTTAATTTCGATTTGAACCCCTACGCATTTTTGGTAACCACCGTACACGAGTTTGCCCACCTGCATACCTGGAACGAGCACAAGCACAAAGCCAAACCGCATGGCACGGAATGGAAAAATAATTTCAAAAAAATGATGCAGCCTTTTTTTGAAAAAGATATTTTCCCTGCGGATATTAAACATACCATTGTTAATTATTTAAATAATCCGGCAGCCTCCAGTTGTTCTGATTTGAGTTTGTATCGTGCCCTCCGCAGTTACGATGCGCACCATGAATCAATCACTACGGTTGAAAAAATACCATTAAAAGCATTATTTAAACTAAAGGACGGCAGGGTTTTCCGCAAGGACGAGAAACTGCGAAAACGCTTTAAATGCACCGAGATCAAGAGTAAAAGAATTTATTTATTTAGTCCGGTTGCAGAGGTGGAAATAGTGGAAGATTGAATTCAATCAAATTAATAACCTAAAGGCAATCATGATAAATAATCCCGTTGATTTCGAAAGTACTTTTGTCAAGATATTTGGTAATGTTGACATGGCAACTCTATCCGCAATTAAAAATAATAGGATAAGACTTGAGCTTGGTGGTGAAAACAAGTCTACTTCGGATAGAATTAGACAGGCATTATATAGAAGTAGTCAGGTATTGGACTATTGCTTCAAAAATCAAATATGGTTCAGGGTTATTTTATGGGATAATAATGAGGCTGAGTTTTTTGAGAAATCACATATCAATATAGAAGAATGTGATGTTTACTTTAAACAAGCAATCATTATTGAGGAAATCGAAATCACCATACTGTATTTCTACTACGAGATATTTCCTAAATTGATTATCGACTCAATTAATACTCTAATTATAAATTACGACTTGGGAGAATCTCCAACTTTAAGTATTACTTGCTTTTTTATGGATTTTCAAAATGCTGTTTTGATCAACCCTTATGATGATCGGGGATTGGATATTTATTGCCCAAACAGCAATTTACTGACCGATATTTCCGCTGAATTTATACAATGGGTTTAGCCCTAAAAAACTCGAAATTGCTGTAACACAACATTTTTTATTAACTTGCCTACTTCATCTTACAGATACAAGTGACTTTTCAAGATTTCAATTTCAACGAACATTTATTAGAAGGCGTACTAAGCATGGGTTACACTAACCCAACCCCTATACAGGAAATGGCCATCCCGGCTATTTTACAGGGCGACGACCTTATAGCCTGCGCGCAAACAGGTACAGGTAAAACAGGTGCATTTTTGCTGCCTGTTTTAGACCTGATCACCCAAAACCACGAGGAAAAAACCAGCACGCTTATACTAACCCCAACCCGCGAACTTGCCCAGCAAATCGACCAGCAGGTAGAAGGATTAGCCTACTTTACCGGCATCAGCTCCATAGCGGTTTTCGGCGGTGGTGATGGTATTGTTTACGAGCAGCAGCGCCGTGGCATACAAAATAACGTCAATATTATTATAGCCACACCGGGCAGGCTTATCGCCCACCTTACATCGGGTGTGTTAAAGCTGAACCATATCAAATATTTGATCCTGGATGAAGCCGACCGCATGCTGGATATGGGTTTCTCAGATGATATTATGCGCATCATCAGCTATTTGCCCAAACAAAGGCAAACCATGCTATTTTCGGCCACTATGCCGGGGCGCATCCGCAATATGGCTAAAACCGTATTACATAACCCGCAGCAAATCAATATCGCTATATCGCAACCTGCTGTAGGTATCGATCAGCAGGTTTATTTAGTTAACGATCATCAGAAATCGGGTCTGTTGCAGCTGATATTAAAAGAAGGTGGCTTTGTAAGCATCATCATTTTTGCATCAACAAAAGACAAGGTTAAAGAAGTTCATAAGCAATTAAAAGCGGCGCATCTAAAAATCAACGCCTTCCACTCCGATCTGGAGCAGAATGAGCGTGAAGAGATCCTGCTGAAATTCAAAAATAAACAAGTGCCTATTATTATTGGTACTGATGCGCTTTCGCGTGGCATTGATGTGGAAGGGATTGACCTGGTAGTGAATTACGACGCTCCATCAGATCCTGAAGATTACATCCACCGTATTGGCCGTACCGCGCGTGCCGAAACAACAGGTACCGCTATCACTTTTGTTAACGACCGCGATCAGCGCAAGCTAAAAAACATCGAGGAAATGATGGATCGACAGATCAGGCGCATATTATTACCGGAAGTTTTAGGCGACCCAACGCTGATTAAAATGGCACCACTAAAACGCGATGGTGGTGGCAGAGGCGGCAATAACAGGGGGAACAACAGAAGGCAAGGCGGCACTAAAAAGAGGTAGTGATCAGCTATTACAATCTAATTTCCAGATTTACTTCCTCGTGACCATTTTAAGTGTTACAACATCTAAATTTGTGTTGTAAAAGGAAAAAAAAAAACAACATGTCATTAATAGAAAAATTACAAAAGCGCGCGGCTATTAAAAACTTCGATGCTACAAAAAAATTAACTAAGGCACAGTTAGATCAGTTATTAGATACTGTTCGCTTAGCACCGTCATCAATGGGTTTGCAAGCTTACCGTATTTTGGTGGTTGAAGATCCTGAGACCCGCGAAAAATTGCGGGAAGCGGCACATGGCCAGGCGCAGTTAACGCAAAGTTCACAAGTGATCATATTTGCTATTGAGAAAGAAATAGATAAAGATTATGGTAACTATTACCTTGATCTGATTGCAAAAACACGTGGTATCGGTCGCGAACATTTAGCTGGGTTTGAGCAAATGGTACAAGGCACTATTGCCAGCTTGAGCGAAGAACAGAAAATTAACTGGGCAACTAAACAAACTTACATTGCTTTGGGTGTATTGTTAACAGCTGCTGCCGAAATGGATATTGATGCCTGCCCAATGGAAGGTTTTGATGCCGGTAAATTCGACGAGATATTAGGTCTGAAAAAACTTGGTTTATCTGCCGTAGTTATCGCGCCGGTAGGTTACCGCTCAGACGAAGATGTTTACAGCAAAATGGAAAAAGTAAGAAGACCTAAAGAAGAGTTGTTTATACACATCTAATAATTAAAGGCTTCAAATAAGAAGTTAAAAAGGCTAATTTTCATCAAGAAAATTGGCCTTTTTGTTTTTTAGAAGCTATTTGAAAACGATAAAACTATCGTCATTGCCACGCTGCGCTCGCAATGACGATTTGTTTTAGATAAAAATAATATTCAATCATTCTTAAACAGCTTTTAAGAACTTGCGTTCGATACAGCCTTAAATCTTCTACACTTACTCTTGCTCCATCAATTTAAATTCCTGCTCATCGGCGCTTGGGCCATAACTGCCGGGGATTGGGATATTTAATAATCTTAAAAATACCCCTAATTGTGCACGGTGATGCGAGGTTTGGCTAAAAGATACCCGTATCACTTCTGCTTTTGTTCTTACCATGTATATTTGGTCGCCGTTACGCATGGTCCAGTTTTCTTCTAGTATATCCTCATTAGTTGCTTCAAGCTGCGCGCGCGCGTCGGCTACATTTTTCTCTAAAAGCGCTAATACCTCTTCAATAGTATTTGGCCCATCAGTATTATAAGGCACAGTGGCAAAATCCAGTTCGTCGGTAGTAAGCGCTATTGTTATCCACGAAGGTAGTTCGGCAATATGGTTTACCAATTTGCTAATGGTCATGCTTTTTGGGTGTGGCTGCCAACTGAATTTATCGTTTGGTACACGTTGCAGCATGTTACGGGTGGCCTGAGCTTCCTGCTCAAGTTCCTTTAAAAACATTGGGATGATTTGCATAGCTTTTTGTTTTTTAGTTTGTAATACAAATAAACTATACGCTAATGACAGCCCTATGTCAGTAGGATTTTTTAAATATTGGATTATTTTTCAGCTGTTTTATATAAACACAAAAACAAAGCGTCATTGCGAGCGAAGCGCGGCAATCCCAAACTATGTAGAGCAGCTCTGTAAGTGGGGGATTGCCGCGCTTCGCTCGCAATGACGGTAGCGTTTCTAAGATTTATGAAGTTTTAAAAACTTCGTAAATCTGTTTTTATGGGGTGAGAAGAAGCCAGCTTTTGTCTTGCTACTTGATACTATATACTTGCTACTAATAATATTTTCCGCAATAAAATCGCTTAGGAATATAACTAACGTATATTGTATACATGAAAAGCATCACCCTAAAAAATACACTGCTATTGGCTTTTATGCTGATAGGTTTTTGTAAAACCAGCCATGCGCAAAAACGCGGCACAGAATTACAAGTAGGCGAGAATGTACCCTCGTTCACCTTGCACGATCAGGACGGCAAACTGTTTAACGTACGCGATTATATCGGTAAGAAAGTATTGGTACTTTATTTTTATCCGAAGGATGAAAGCATGGTTTGTACTAAAGAGGCATGTGCTTTTCGTGATGAATTTGATTCGTTTACCAAAGCAGGGGCAATAGTTATAGGTATTAACGGTGGTACGGTTGCCAGTCATAAAGAATTCCAGCAGCACTATAAATTACCCTTTACTTTATTGAGCGATCAGGACAATAAAGTTTATAACCTGTTTGGTATCAAAAGTAAAATGTTCATCCCCGGCCGTGTAACTTACGTTATTGATCTGCATGGTAAAGTAGTTTACATGCACGAGGCAATGATGCAAGGCAAGGAGCATGCAGATGATGCACTGGCTTTTATAAAAGCGGCTAAAAAATAAGATTGATTGTCAATTTTCGTTAAAACGACTTTTGGCGTGTTGTAAGTCATTATTATTCCTAAAATTAACACATGATCCGTTTAATACTTATTGCACTATTATTTCTTCTTTCCCTATTAGCAGTTTTTAAAGCCTTTGAATATCATGTATGGTTGCTGGGTATAGCGGTAACTGAGTTCCCGTGGTTGTTCTCAGCAATTACTATTATTGTATTGCTGACAGGATTTTTTGGAGGTAGATACGTATTTCCGGGCACCATCATAGGTTTGGTTGCTTTAGTGTTATTCTTATCACCAATTGCAAGGGCTTATATAGTAGCCGGTAGTGTAAGGGCAGATTTTGATAAAAGCTTCGGCGTTACCAATACTGACAGCACCAGCGCGCCATTCAGTTTTTTAAAGATGTTTAAAAAGCCGGTAAGCATCTCCTACAAAAAAATCACCTATGTAAAATATGCCGATACCAGCTTGAGTCTTGATTTTTATCCATCGCAAATTTTGGGTAAAAAGCCTTGTGTAATTGTGGTTCATGGCGGTTCATGGGCGGGCGGTGATAGTCAGCAATTGCCGGAGCTGAATAGCTACCTGGCAACTAAAGGTTATAATGTAGCATCTGTCAACTATCGTCTGGCGCCTAAATGGCAAACACCTGCACCAGTTGAGGATATTGTTAATTCCATTAAATACATCCGCGAGCATGCCGAAGAACTACATATCGATACAACACAGTTTGTATTAATAGGCCGCTCAGCCGGTGCGCAGATCGCGTTGCTGGCAGCCTATACCATGCACGAGAAAGATTTGAAAGGTGTAATTGATTTTTATGGCCCTGCCGATATGGTTTGGGGTTATTCTGCCCCTGCAAGTCCGCTGGTTATGGATTCGCGCAAGGTTATGGAACAATATATTGGGGGGGCGTATTCGCAAGTGCCTCAAAAGTATTTCGATTGTTCGCCGTTGATTTACGTAGATAAACAAACTGTACCGACATTGATTATACACGGCAGTAACGATGTATTGGTTTCGCCGGAACATAGTCACCGATTAAATGGCGCTTTGCAAAATAGCGGTGTTAAACACTTCTACCTGCAACTACCCTGGGCAACCCATGGGTTCGATTTTAATTTGAACGGCCCTGGTGGACAATTATCAACCTACACAGTTTTACAATTTTTAAATACGGTTACTAAGTAACGTGCTAAAAATAGCAATAATAAGGCCGTAATAGTTTTATTACGGCCTTAACTTCATTAGGTAGTTGGCGTTTTTGGCGGTACTTCGTTATACTTCCAGTGGAAGTTGAGTTGCTGTAATGTGTGCACATCATTATAGCCGCTTATTTTTTCCAGACGCCCTTTTAAGCCGTCTGCAATATCAGCACTGAAGAACGAATACTGTTCTTTGCCGGCACCTACAATTTTGCCGTGGCTTGTTACAAACCATAAAGCATCTATATGGTCGGCATAATAACCGTAAACACTAGTTATAAATTCATCATCTTCACGGGTTGCACCTTTTGCTAAATCAAGCCTATCCGTCTTGTTACCTTTTTTACCTTGTAAGCCATTTCCTCTGCCATTATAAAAAACTTCCAGACCGCAAAGGTCGCCATTTTGAGAGAAAACCTCAATCGCAGTAATGATTGAATTATCAACCCCATTAAAGGGATTATAGTGGTTCAATCCACCAATTGCACCTACTTTAACACGATAAGTTACAGGAGCCGGTAATGGCGTTATTTGATCGAAATATTCCCATAATAAAGCTGATTTCCCTAAATCTTTCATCTCGGTATCATACTGGACCTGGATCTGTAATTTCCGTTGATTATAGGCAAACTCAGCCCATTCTTTATAATTTCTAACGCCGTAATTTGCCGTATCATCATAATCCCAAAAGGCTAAAGACCAACCGTCAAAATCATCATAAGCACGCGCGCCTTTTACTTCATATGGACTACGGGGTCTTCGCATCTGGGTCTCGGTTCTCCAATGGATCTTATCCATACGATTAGCCACCAGTGTTGTAATAGCGGCATCGAAGGCAATTTTGTATTCACTAATCGCTGTTTTTAATTCCTGAAGGTTTTGACTTTTGCTTTTTAGCAATTTTGGGCCATCAGCGGGATCATGCGCTTTTGGCGGGAATAATGCATCATAATCAGTATATAAGGTACGACGTAAGGATAACTCTACATTTCCCAAAGCAACTAAATAAGGCAATGCCGTTTTTGCAACTTCTATATATTCTAATCGAAGAGATTTAATCGCATCAACTTTAGTAGCTAAGCGAATGCCCTTATTTTCATCGGCTCTTGATATTTCCTCAATGGTAGTTATATGGCCCCTCAATTGCAAACTCATCTTATTCATGGTATCTTCCATTAACAAGGTGCGGATGCGTGCATCAACATAAGTTTTCATTTGGTTCCAAAGGTCAGCCAGCGGGTCATTTGCTTTCCAAAATAAGCCAACCACAAAAGATAAGCCTGCACCAACCTCTGGTATTTTGCCAAGTATGGCTAAGGTGCCTGTTCTTTCAATGTCACTTTTCTGGTCGAACGCTACCGGGGGAATATCCGAAGCCACATTTGGTACTGGAGTTAAGGAAAAAAGCTGACCATCATTCTTGTTATAAGACTTTTGTACAAGCCGCCCTTTTTGTGTGGCCGACCGATCAATAATTTCCCAAAATTTACCACTGTGTATGGCCATTATACGATAATAGCCATTGCCAGCCGGTAAAAACTGAAAATGCAAATTAGTTTTTTTAGGTGGTTCAAATTGCCATTGAATTACCCTGGCCCCATCTCCCTGCGAACTACCATCAATGGCTAGATAACGCTCCTTAAACGGCGGTAGCAGGAACCACCATGCTTTGTTTCCGGCAGGGTCAAATTTAAATCGCTGGTGTTCATTGTCTTTTTGATAGGATTGTTCTTCAATTTGCACCGGAATGTTTGAATTTGGTGCTCCGACTACGTCGATAGTTTTGCCTTTTGGAATCAGGTAATAAAGCTGATTAGGCTGTGGTTTAAATGACATGATGATAAAGTTTAAGTTGCCATAAATATAGATGAAATTATGATTAGAGCACAAAATGATTTATAGCTAATTAAGCATAATGCACCGATGTAATCTGTTCGTTACAATTCAATAAGTAATACTTCGAGAGAGTGGTTGTTTGACTATTTAATCAGGCTTATCGCTTTTTGCAAATCAAGGTCTTTTTTACTCACGACGTCCTCTGCGGTATAATCCACATAATAGTTGGGCATAATACCGCGCCCATGTATGGGATTGTTTGCTACCGATACCAGGTGCATCCATGGGAAGTCGACTACAATTTTAGTGTTAGGTAACGTTAATCGTTGAAGTGTACCGCCGTTACAGCCTTCTTTGTTACCGGCAGTTTCCCGGCCAATAAATTTCACGTTTTTGCATTGGGCCTTAAAAGCTGCTGTAAATAGCGCCGCCGATGAAAAAGTAGCACCATCAATTAAAGCATATACATTGCCATGGTAGTGGTATTTTTTTGCAAGCGGTAGCCTGCCATATAATTGTCCGAATACCGGTTTTATATTAATATGGTACCAATTACCTTCTTTATTCCCCGGAGCAAATCCATTTCTAAAACTTGCTGTACGGGAGGTATCAAAATATTGCTCAAAACGGGTTGTGGTTGGATCTGCTACTCTTGATTTTACATCTTTCACAATATAAAAGGATGAATCTGCCAAAAATGAAAGGAGTTTTTCCGCTATCCTGATGTCGCCACCGGTATTATGGCGCAGGTCAATAATTAAGTTTTTTACACCGCGTTGTTGTATCTGTTTAAAAGCCTCCTTATAAATAGTCGTATCAGCATATTGAAATGTTTTAGCTTCAAACAATGCTATTGAGGTGTTTTTCAAAAACCGTAGCGGCAGGTAACCTGTATTTTTCGCTAATGTCCATCCGGCATAATTATCTATTGGCTTTTCAGGTAAGCTTTGCCATGGGCCACCTGTTGCTGCTGCGTTCTCTGTAACCGATTTTATCGCCCCCTGTTTGTTAAGCAATTTAATTCGGTATGGCCCTTGCCAATGATAATATTTAAAGCAGGCATCTTCAAAACCATCGTATTCACTTAAAAATAATTCTTTAAATGTTTGTATATAGCCATCGCCACAATATAAGTCGTAGCCGTTATTTATTATTTGGGTTACCGGTACATCATTAATACTTATTATTTCGTCCCCGGTGGAAAACTGCTGGGTAGCATGTGTGGTAACCCAGGCATGGTGATTACGAACCAGCACCTCGAAAGGCAAATGCGGTTCTTTTGGATCAGATGGTGATAGTTTATAGTTATCAGAATGGCGTATTTGTGTATGGCCGCACCTAAGTTTACATATTAACGGATAAATATGGGCTATAAATTCATTTTCAGATAGCGGCTGGGTTATAGTTTGATAAGTCTGGTTGTAGGTTGTTTGTAAACTATCTACAGAGGTATATAAGCCATATCCGGGATGCATTTCCTTAATAGCCGACCATAGGATAAAAAGATCACTCTGCATACTTTTTACCGTTAATTTGGCTGCTGTATTTGTTGTAAGTTTAGTTTGGGTTTGTTGTTGATTGCAACCTGTAACTACAACTGCAATTAATAAATATATACAAGTGCAAAGTATACCTATAGCTTTTTTCATTACGATTAGTTTTCGGTTAATTGTTACGCACTAAACCCGCCGTTTCTCTTTAAATCTACTAAAAAACATCATTGCCAGCAGGCATAGCACAAACCCGCATAAACCATTCAGGCGCAGGCCGTAATCATTGCCGGGATCTTTACCGTAAACGGTAAGGAAAGCAAATAAGGCTATACCCAGTGTTTGTCCAAATTTCACAAACAGGTATTTTACAGCGAAGAACATCCCTTCACGGTTTTCTTTGGTTTTGATGGCGTCATCCTGGGCTATTTCGGCAAGTATGGCGTTTGGTAAAATACCCAAAGATGCTAACGGGAAACTCGCTAAAAGCAATAAGCAATAAATTTGCGCCGTAGGCGATATGGGGAATTTTCCAAGGAAATAGATTGCTATAAATGCGATGCATAGCAGGAAAAAGGAAAAAAGCACAATGGGTTTTTTACCGATCTTTTTAGACAAGTAATTGATGAGCGGATAAAACATCAGCGATACCAAAACCATTACGCCTAATAGCGGGCCGCCGTCTGATTCAGGCAAGCCAAGCAATACCGTTACGAAGTATAACAAGCCGCTGGATATAATACTCAACGCCATGTAGTAAGAGAAATCCGAAATTAGATAATACTTAAAGTTCCGGTTGCTGAATGTTTTGCGTATAGCAGGCAAAAGCGGCAAATGAGACGGCTTGCTGGTTGAGTACTTTTTTTCGTCGATAAGTAAGACAGGTATCAGCATAAAAAAACCGGCTACTAAACTTAAACCGCCAATGGTGTACTGAACCGCTGAATCGCGGCTGATGATATGCAAAATTTTCTGCACCAAATCGGCATAGTTATTTACGAAGCCGGATATTACCATTCCCAATACAAAACCAACTTGTTGAAACGATGACAGCTTTACTTTTTCAGATGCGGTTTCGGTTAGTTCCGGTAAAAGCGCGTTGTAAGGGATGATGTAGGAGGTAACGCTCATGAAAAACAAAATGAGCGTGCAGGTTAACCATATCGCGTTTCTGGAACTTTCACCTTTTTCAACCGGACAAAAGGTGAGGAAACAAAAGATCATGGCAGGCAGTATGGCCCATTTCATAAACGGGATACGGCGGCCTTTGGGGTTCTCGCTTTTATCACTTAATGATGCGATAAAAGGATCAAAAAGAGCATCAACAAAACGCCCGGATGCTGCGATAACCGACAGGATATTTAATACCCCAAACAACATTAATTGCGGAATAAGCGGCCTTAAACCCGCATTGCTTGGCGGCAGGTAAAAGTAAGGCAGCATAACAATGATAATATTCGTCATGATGCTCCACCCGATCATGCCGCAGGCATAAGCTAGCTGTTTTCTGAAAGGGAAGTATTCTGCAGGCATTCACCGCAATATGCGAAATTTATGGTGAAATTTTGATGATAGAATGCTACAAGCCCGAATCCATAGTTTTAAAACTGGTAGTAATTTTGTATTTTTGATTAAAAGATAATGATATGTATGCAGAAGCTAAAAAACTTCATTTAATTGAAGCGCTGTTAAAAGTGGATAGTGATGCCATATTAGCTGAGCTTGAAACTGTTTTGTCTAAGTCGAAATTACGTAGCCACAATTTCAAAAATTTTGTTGGGATTCTATCAACTGAAGAAGTTGATGAACTTGAACGCAATATCGAAGAAGGTTGTGAACAGATAAATGATGATGATTGGAAATAATTGTTTGTTAGATACAAGTATCATTATAAATACATTTAAGGATAACGATACATCAACGCGCCTTTCTAAATACTCAGAAATCTTTATCCCATCAATTGCTGTTGGTGAATTATATTTCGGAGCTTATCGCTCATCAAATTCCCCCAAGCATATTAAGCAAATTAATCAATTCCTTGAAAACTGTATTGTAATATCTGTGGATTATGAAACAGCAGATTTTTACGGAAAAATTAAAACAGCGTTAAAAGCTAAGGGCCGCCCAATACCCGAAAACGATATTTGGATTGCAGCAATTGCAGCACAACATAATTTACCACTATTTACATCGGATCAGCACTTTAAGGAAATTGATGTTTTGACTCTTATATAATTTTGATGATAGCTTCTTACAAGCCCGAATAATAATCATAGCCCTGCTCGGCCCAGTAATCATGCGGGCGATGGTTGCTAAAGTTGATGCTGCCTATACGTTTTAAATTTTTGATACCGTATTTTACCGGTATAATTAACCGCAAAGGTGCACCGTGGCCTACAGGCAAGGGCATGTCATTCATCTCATATGCCAGTATGGTTTGAGGATGCATGGCGCTATCCATATCCAAACCAATGTAGTAGCCTTTGTCGGGTGTTTCCATGCCCACATAGTTCAGTCTTGTTTCTGGCTGTAGTCCAAAGTGCTCTACAAAATCAACAAAGCGCACACCGCCCCAATGTTGTATCTGATCCCAGCCTTCAACACATTTAAAATCGAAAATAAGCTCAGTTTTAGGTAGGGCTTTTATCTCGTCAAGGGTTATTGCTAACAGCTCGCCCGATAGCTTTTTAACCTGCAATCTCCAGTTATCAGCATCAAGTTTACTATCGGCACCTATGCTGGTATTCTGCCGCACCTTTTTGGCTGCCATTGATTTTGGATAGGTTTTAACCAGGTGATTATTGCTGAAGAAATTCCTGAAAAATAATTCACTCTTATTCAGCGCGCGGCGCAAAGGTTTATGCGCGCCGCCGGTAATACCTGTAGTTTCAATGGCTGAGTTGTAAAGCGATTTCCATCCGCCAAAAGCGGCCACGCCTAAAACCGCGAAGGTGCCAAAGGAAATAAAATTACGCCGGTTGATCTGCTTTTGTACAGCTGCCCCGGTATCTGGTTGTTTATTTTTTTCCGGATTGCTCATTCTTTTGTTACTGTTTTAGGTTCTTCATTCACTACCTCAAAGCCGGAAATTACCGACCTGAAGTTATTCCATCCGGCTATAACTACCTGCACTACATGTATCAAAAAGAAAAATACATAGCCCAATGTCAAGGCGAAATGGATGATCCTGGCAAAATGATAACCGCCGCAAATCCACGTTAAATAATAAAACTGTACAGGTTTGTAAATGGCCAGGCCTGTAACTACCGATCCGATACCCATCACAATTATAGCGGTATAAGCTATGCGTTGCGCGGCGTTATATTTATTTTGCGGAGGCGCCATTTTGCGGATGTGCAGATCGTGCAATAAAACCAGCCATGCCTCTTTCCATGATTTTTTCTGCGGAACCAACTCGCGCCACGCACCTGAAATGATAGTGTATGCCACGTAAAATATCCCGTTCAGTGTAAAAAACCACATAAATAAAAAGTGGAATGCCATACCCTCCGCTAACCGTGCCGGGATATGCAGCAGGTTATAATACCAATCCGGAAAAAAACGCACATAAGTATGCCCGAAAATGGTGATCTTATATTCATCATTAGCCCAATAGATCAGCATGCCGCTCCATATCATCACGGTCAGTATCGGAAAGTTGACCCAATGCGTCCACCGCATAACTAAGGAGTGTTTTTCTTTGATGGTTTTCATTAACGCTTGATGTTAATTACGATAAAATACCTTAAAAGGATTAATTAAATGCTGTTTTTGTTGCCCCGGTAATCTCTCCGTTTGATGTGTTCTGCACAAAAGCAATAATCTCCGATTCGTGCATATCAAAACCCCTTGGTAGTTCAATGCTTGCTGAACCTTTATCGCCTTTTAAGGATATGCTTTCTATGCCGCGTACAATCTGCACATGTGAAAGTGTATGGCCAGCATTTTCGCCACGCTCAACCTTGGTTTGTGCCGATTTTTGCACCACAGCCAGCAATAAAACAGAATTAGCGGTTTCCCCTTGTGTTTGATACTGTAATTCAGCTTTATTTTGGTTGATCTTGATATCGCTTATGCTAATTTGAGCTAAGGCATTCCTGGTCAGATTTGTTTTAATAGCGTTACGCAAAGTACCTTCTTCTGAACCTACAAACTCGGTGCGGCCATTTACAACAATTTGTGGAGTATAAACCGACGATAAGTTTAACCAACGCGCGTACTGGTTTTGCCTTTGTGAATAAGCAGCGCTGCTAAAAGCATCCTTCCATCCCAAACGGTTCCAATAATCAACATGAAAAGCAAGAATATAAATAGGTTTGCCAACGCTTTCTTTCTCAATTTTTGCAACCACCGCATCAGCAGGCGGGCAGCTGGAGCAGCCTTCGGAAGTGAATAGCTCCACAACCGCAAAGCCCTTATCGGTAACGCTTAGTTTGTTGTTGTGTTTATAAGTAAACGAGCTTAACGCTAAAATAACCACTGTTGCGGTCATGGTTAATATTTTGATCGACTTCATTTTAATCTGATTTAGAATTATTGGTTAGTCGGCAGTAGAATAGAATCCTTACAATAAAGTTAAAGTTTTTTTGGGGGTGAATAAAGCTTTATTTGCACATGGGAGGTATGGTTAAACCTGGTAAGTCTACTTATCTATAATTGTCATTCTGAACGCAGTGAAGAATCTCAGAACTTTGCTCACCGTTTTGTATTGGCGGATAGATTCTTCACTGCGTTCAGAATGACAAATGGTTATTGGAAGTAAGTACTATTCTTCCTCTTTTTTTTTCGGAAGGTTCTGCATTTTAAAACGTGGCTGGTAAGCTGGTTTTGGTGCAGTTTCCTCAGCAGGCGGTTGTGGGGTATTTTCTTCAGTTGTTGGTTCGGGCGCTGGAACATCATTTGCCTCAGACTTAGGCATATTAGCCGCTTTAAATTTAGGCGTAAAACCTAATTTAGGTGCAGGAGCCGAAATAGGCTCAGCTGGTTTTTCCCCGGCGGATGTTTCTTCCTCCATTATCGGTTTTGGTGGTGCAGATGCTTTAAATTTAGGCGTGAAACCTAGTTTTGGTACAGGAGCCGCAACTGGTTCAGCTGGTTTTTCGTTGACAGGCATTTCCTCCGTAACAGATTTTGGTGGAGAAGCCGCTTTAAACTTAGGCGTAAAACCTAATTTTGGTGCAGGTGTATTTGTCGCTTCTGCAGGTTTTTCTTCTGCCAATGGTTCGGTTGCCGATTTCGGTGGTGATGCCGCTCTAAATTTTGGTGTGAAACCTAGTTTAGGTGCAGGTGTAACTGGTACATCCTCTGGTGTTTTTTCTTCAACGGGAGTTTCAGTTGCCGGTTTTGGTGGCGCAGATGCTCGGAATTTTGGTGTAAAACCTAATTTTGGTGCCGGTGCGGTTTCCTCAATCAGGCTTTCGGTTATGGTTTGTTCCGCTAATGGGTTATCAATTCTAACCTTTTCGGTTTTTGGCTCAACAGCTAAGGGGAATTCGCGCCTTAATTTATTGAACCAGTATTTTTTGGTATGATCAAAGCTTTTTTCGCCCATCTGGGTAAAGTGCGTTTCAAATTCAGAAAATAAAGCAGACTGCACCTGTTTCAGCGCAATCATGTCAATTCTCTTCTTTTTGAAAAACTCTTCAAATTCCATATTCTCAGATTTGAGATATGAGATTTGAGATATGAGACAGGTAGTTTTTAATCTCCAATCTCACATCTCCAATCTCACATCTATAATGGTATATCCACATCAAGGGCATTAAAATGGATGCTTTTGTCGGTTTGGTCCCAATCTTGTAGCTCTTCCTCAGTCGCGTTTTGTAAAGCAGGGTACCATTCCAACGGGAATGCCTGTTGTTTACCATTTTCTTTTTCAACAAAAAGCAGGCCATCGGCAAATGTTACCTTAACTTTTTTTCCTTGCTTACGCGATGTGAATAGTGGCATATAAACCCCCTCTAAATCTCCCCCGGTAGGGGAGACTTTTAAATGTTTATTAATATAAAGCCCTCCCTACCGGGGAGGGTTTGGGTGGGGCTTTTACTCCGCCATATTATGATAAACCGCTTGTACGTCATCATCTTCCTCAAGCCTGTCTATCAGTTTCATAATATCAACAACCTGCTCTTCGGTAACTTCGTGGAATGATTGGGCAACACGCTCTAATTTGGCCGATCTAACCTCGATACCTAACTCTTCAAGCGTTTTCTGCATTTTGCCGAAATCCTCAAAAGCGGTATGGATCACACCTATATCGTTTCCTTCTTCATCAGCCTCCACAAACAAATCTTCTAAACCGGCATCTATCAATTCAAATTCCAGTTCTTCCAAATCACGCTCACCGGGTATAAAAGTGAATACCGATTTACGGGTAAAAATAAAATCCAATGATCCGGTTTTGCCCAGCGCGCCGCCATATTTAGTAAAGTAGCTGCGTACGTTTGCAACGGTACGGTTGGTATTATCGGTAGCGGTTTCAACCAAAACAGCAACACCGTAAGGCGCATAACCTTCGTATACTAATTCTTCGTAATCTTTTTCATCCCTGCTGATAGCTCTCTTTATAGCAGCCTCAACACGGTCCTTAGGCATATTAACAGCCTTAGAGTTTTGAACAGCGGTACGCAGGCGGGAGTTAGTGTTTATATCGCCACCACCAGCTTTAACAGCCATTACAATTTCTTTACCTAAACGGGTAAACTGAACGGCCATTTTGGCCCAACGCTTAAATTTTCTCTCTTTACGGAATTCAAATGCTCTTCCCATATGTTCTTTATTTCATGGTTGATAGCCTATGGTTAATGGCATCAATCAGGGTGTAATAGTCACTGCCTGTAATTGCAGATCGGATAAATATAATATTTGTTTTCTTTTAAATGATCTTTTTTAGGTTTGTAAGCATATCGGCAGTTATTGCGGGCAGGTCATATTCCAGTTTCCAGCCCCAATCTTTCTGCGCATAGCTGTCATCAATTGATTTTGGCCAGCTGTCGGCAATCGCCTGTCGCGGGTCATTTTCAGCATAACTGATCTCAAAATTTGGCATTATTTTTTTGATCTCTTCAGCAAGTTGTGTCGGTGTAAAACTAATACCAGCCAAATTATATGCAGAACGGATAGTTAAGCTTTCCGCAGGCGCATTCATTAAATCAAGTGTGGCGCGTATGGCATCATCCATATACATCATTGGCAAAGCCGTATCGGCAGAAAGAAAGCTTTCATACTTTCCTGTTTTCAAAGCTTCATGAAATATATGCACCGCGTAATCAGTAGTGCCACCTCCCGGGTTTGCCCGCCAGCCGATCAAGCCGGGATAACGTATACTACGTACATCCAAACCATGTTTGGCAAAATAATATTCGCACCAGCGCTCGCCAGCTAGTTTGCTGAAACCATAAACCGTGTTTGGATCCATCACACAATACTGCGGGGTATCAAATTGCGGTGAATGTGGACCGAAAACAGCTATCGAGCTCGGCCAGAATACTTTAGCTGTCTTAAATTCAACCGCTAAATCCAATACATGTATCAGGCCGGTCATATTCAGGTCCCATGCCATTTTGGGTTTTTGTTCGCCTACGGCAGATAGTATGGCCGCCAGCAAATAAACCTGTGTGGGTTGATGCTTTTGGAAGATGTGGTGCAGGTTATCCTTATCCAGCACATTCGCAAACTCAAACGGACCGGTATCTCTAATAGCATCTGCAGGGTCGTGAATATCCGAAGCGATAACCTGCCCGGCACCATAAACATTACGCAGGGCGTTTACCAGCTCGGTACCAATTTGGCCGTTAGCTCCAATCACTAAAATCTTTTCGGTCATGAAAGTCAGTTAAGATGCAAAGGTAAAAATTTGAGCGAAATCAATTACAATTTCGGCAAACAAACAGGCTTTTGTAAATGGTTAAAAATTGCTCAAGAAGTAACCTAAACGAGATTGTTTTAATCATTTTTCAGGTCGAAATCGGCCTAAAAAAAGCAATTTTTACCTTAAAATGAATGATTTTTGCATCAAAATGAACCCTTTTTAACCTAAAAAAGCAAAAAAAATCGCATATTTGAAGTTTAATTTAATTATTTAACAATTTAACAGAATGAAAGTCGCAGTAGTGGGTGCCACAGGATTGGTGGGCACCAAAATGTTGCAGGTTCTAACAGAACGCAACTTCCCCGTAACAGAATTAATTCCGGTAGCTTCAGCTAAGAGTGTTGGTAAAGAAATCACATTTAAGGGTAAGCAGTACAAGATAGTTTCTGTAGAGGATGCGATAAAGCTTAAGCCCGATGTTGCCATATTTTCGGCAGGGGGCAGCACTTCATTAGAGCAGGCGCCGCTTTTTGCAGCAGCAGGCACAACTGTTATTGATAACTCATCAGCATGGCGCATGGATCCAACCAAAAAACTGGTTGTGCCCGAAGTTAACGCAGATGTGTTAACCGCCGAAGATAAGATCATCGCTAACCCAAATTGCTCAACTATACAAATGGTAGTGGCCTTAAAACCATTGCACGACAGGTATAAAATTAAACGCGTAGTAGTATCAACTTACCAGTCGGTAACAGGTACAGGCGTTAAAGCTGTTGAACAGTTGTTTAACGAGCGTAAAGGTATTGAAGGCGTTATGGCTTATCCGTACACCATCGACCTGAATGTTATACCGCAAATTGATGTGTTCACCGCAAATGGTTATACCAAAGAAGAAATGAAAATGATACTGGAAACCCAAAAAATAATGGGCGACGACAGTATTAAGGTAACCGCTACCACTGTACGTATCCCGGTTATGGGTGGCCACTCAGAATCAGTTAACATTGAGTTTGCTGAGGATTTTGATCTGGCTGAAGTGCGTTCAATTTTAGAGAAAGCGCCGGGCATCATTGTAACTGATGACACCGCCAACCTAAAATACCCAATGCCGCTTGACGCGCATGATAAAGACGAAGTATTTGTAGGCCGTATCCGTCGTGATGAGAGCCAGCCAAATACCTTAAACTGCTGGATAGTATCAGACAACCTGCGTAAAGGTGCTGCGACTAACGCGGTACAGATTGCTGAGTATCTGGCATCTAAAAACCTGATCGGTCAGGCTGTAGAAGTATAACAAAACCTAAATTATAAGATGGATAGGGATGGTCGAAAGATTATCCCTATTTTTATTTGGTAGAAATCCTGAATCCATAATGAAATTGAAAATAGGCTTGTTGATAGTTAGTTGCTTTATTGGCGTTGATGCTTTTGCGCAAACGCCGAAGGCGATTGAGGCGGATTTGGTGAAATTATATGCTAAGGTAGATTATTGGTCTGGCAAAATTGTCGATGACACTACAGGCAATGGATTAGAAGCCATGTGGAAAGCCAATGAGACATTTGGTGAAAAATTAACACATTATGCTTCGAATTATCCTTCCACGATTAAATACTCATTTAGTAGGCTATCTAACGGTCCGGGAATAATTACTTCTGACGATAGTTTATTCCGAATTTATTCATGGGGAGGCTCTCAAGGAGGGACAGAACAATTTTTTTATAATGTAATACAGTATAAAATAGGGAAAAAGACGAATGCCGTCTTTTATGACTTAGGTAAAAGCGGGCAAAGTAGACCTGATTATTATGAAATTCATACACTCAAGGTTAATGGATATACTTATTATCTGGCGATATATAGCATAGTTGGTTCTACCATGGATTTTGATTATGGTATACAAGTATTTGCTATTGAAAATGGAAAGCTAAATGATAATGTGAAGCTTATAAGAACGGCAAGTGGTGTACATAGTCGATTAAGTTACTCTATTCATGATAGAGATGGTGGATCCAGTCCGGGATTTGACGCGGCGAAAAAAACGATAAACTTACCACTTATTGATGAGAATGGAAAAATGACTGATAAATCTATCACCTACAAATTCACCGGCCAATACTTCGAGAAAGTAAAATAGCTACTTCTTTTTTTCGTCTTCCCTTTTGGCTGCGCGGGATAATAGGATGGTGTATACAGCCGTAAAAACCACGCCCGAAAGTACAGCCTTTAAGATGGCATCGGCATAATCCGCTTTCATAATATAGTTGTAAAACAGAAATACGATTACCGTGTAAACCAAATACACTATGAATATTTTGCGTGCCATGAGGCAAAGATAAAAAACATAAGCAAAAAAGCGCTGGCCTGTGCGATTCCCACCCTTGGGCGGGTGCAGGGTGGGGTTCATCGCTTTGTGTAACCCCTTCCTCCTCCTTCCCCGAGGAAGGAATCGCACTGCCCCGGCTTTTATTTGCAAATAGCATAAAAGGGAGCTATTTTCAATGCTTTTTACCCTCTTTCCGCCGCAGGCGAAGAGAGGGTGGTCGAGCGAAGCAACGACCGGGTGAGTAAACTATACGAGCGATATTAGCGCAAATGCCCGGCGCACAGTCGACTCACCCCGAATGCGCTGCGCTGTTCGGCCCTCTCTTCGGCAAGCCGGTAAGCGGGCAAAAAAAATCCTTAATTTAATGACAACAGAAAAGCCATTATCTTTACCCCCATGCCAAAAAAAGCTTTAATCATCGGTGCTGGAATTGCCGGAATCGCTACCGCCATTCGCTTAGCGGTAAAAGGCTATGATGTTGAAGTTTTCGAGGCGAATAATTACCCCGGTGGCAAACTATCCGAATTTGAAAAGGATGGTTTTCGATTTGATGCCGGGCCCAGTCTGTTCACCATGCCGCAATATGTGGATGAGTTGTTTAAACTGGCAGGCAAAAATCCATCCGACTATTTCCAATACCAAAAGCTGGATGTATTATGTAAATACTTTTATACCGATGGCACTAAACTAACCGCTTATAAGGATACCGACAAGTTCGAACAAGAAGTATCAAAAAACATTGGCGAAGAAGCATCAGCCATAAAAAAATACACAGAGAATAGCAGCAAGATTTATAACATCACCAATCACGTATTTCTCGAAAAATCGTTGCACCGTATCAAAACATTTTTAAGCTGGTCCACATTAAAATCTATTTTCCGGATAAGGCAGATCGATGCTATGCGCACCATGCATAAAGCAAACCAAAGTTTTTTTAAAGATGAGCGGATGGTACAGTTTTATGACCGGTACGCTACCTATAATGGTTCAAACCCATACGATGCACCTGCAACGCTTAATGTTATCCCACATATCGAACAGCATTTCGGTGCTTATTTCCCAAAAGATGGTATGTACAGCATCACCACCAGTTTGGTTAAATTGGCTGAATCGTTAGGCGTAAAGTTCAATTATAATTCGCGTGTGGATGAGATTGTATTGGCGCGACAAGTGGCGAAAGGAATAAGAGTTAAAGATCAATTGATAGAAGCAGATATTATAATATCCAACATGGATGTGTGGTTCACCTATCATCAATTATTAAGAACGCACCCGGCACTATTCCCCAAAAAGATACTCAGCCAGGAACGCAGCAGTTCGGCTTTGATTTTTTATTGGGGGATAAACAAACAGTTCCCCCAGCTCGATCTGCATAACATATTTTTCAGTGCCGATTACGAAACAGAATTCGACCATATTTGGCAGCAGAAAGATATTTATCATGATCCGACAGTCTATCTCAACATCAGCTCCAAATACAAAACAGATGATGCACCTGTCGGGTGTGAAAACTGGTTTGTAATGATCAATGTACCGTCCAATAGCGGTCAGGATTGGAATAAACTGATTGCCAATGCCCGCAAAAATATCATAGCCAAACTCAATAAAAGCTTAGGTGAAGATATTAGCCAACTCATTATCAGCGAAAGCATCCTTGATCCCCGGGGTATCGAAAGCCGCACCTCATCCTATCAAGGTTCTATCTATGGCACCAGCTCCAACAACCAGTTCGCTGCATTTTTGCGTCACGCCAATAAATCATCCAAAATAAACAACCTCTATTTCTGTGGTGGTAGTGTCCATCCCGGAGGTGGGATACCGTTGTGCTTGTTATCCGCTAAAATTGTAAGTGATTGGGTGTGACAGTTAAAAACTGTCATTATCCGGAGTTTCAGTTATAAACTGGAACTAGTTATTGTCATTTTATACGCTCCGAACCTCTTAAACAAGCAATCTCATGAGTTGTCTCTCATTAGGCGCAAGTTGTTTATGAGGCTTTCTTGTTTATACGAATATACGAAAAATTAGTAAATTTGTTATTCATGGCAAAGCAAGACGAAAAAACCCCAAAAGAGGCATCCGACCTATTCCATAAAATAATGAAAGCATCTGTGTCTCCTAAAGCGACTGGCAGTAAAGAAACTGAAAATAAAGAAGTTAAGCCAAAGGGTAAGAAATGAGCAAGCAGACGAGCGATATATTGTGGTCGTTAGTAATGCTCATTGTAGGTATTGCTGCTATTTTAACTAACTATAAAAAAGACCCGAGTTATAAAGACCGTTTTGGATATAGAATTAACGGGCTTGTGTTGGGTATATTTGCTACTATATGTGGCATTTATTTGGTTTGTAAAGTTTTGTTTTTTAATCACTATTAAGGTAGTTGGTCTAACACGTATATAGTCTCCTTTCAAGACAAAAGAACGAACACTACGACTGTATATAAGTCTTCAAATGCTCAATGGTTTCCAAATGCGAAAGTATCGTTTCAGTAACCAAATCATTAATTGATATAATCCCAGATAACTCGTCATCCACAAAAACAGGCAAATAACGGATATTGCTTTCGCTCATAATATGCATACAAGTCTCAATCGAGCTTTCAGGTACAATGCGTGGCAATCCTGTACTCATAATTTCCCGTACCGGTGTTTCGTGTGATGAACGGCCCTGTAAAATAACTTTACGGGCATAATCACGTTCAGTCATCAGGCCCAGGTATTTGCCATGTTCTGATATTACTACCGCACCTATGTTTTTATCGGCCATCAGTTTTAATGCATCAAGCACGGTAGTTGCGGCATCAATAGTAACAACGTTGCGACCTTTTCGATTGAGTATGTCAGAAACTTTTTTCATAATACACAGGTAATTGTTTGGGTTACATTGGGTTTTATAAATATACAAATCAATTTTTCAAATTAGAAAGCATCTACGTATAATTTTTATTACCCGGATGCGGTGTTTGTAATAATGTATATATTAGCCTTATTGAATAGACCTATTATTAACATCTACCTACATGAAAAAAATCCTTCTATCTGCAATGGCTTTTATGGCCATCAGCTTTTCATTATCAGCACAAACCTTAAATAAGCTAACCCCTAAAGAAAAACAGGACGGCTACAAGCTTTTATTCGATGGCAAAAACACCGACGGCTGGCATGTTTATTTAGGTACCGATGCCGGAGCATGGCATGCTGAACACGGCGCTTTAGTATTAGATCCCACCGCGAAAGGCCAGGGTGATTTAGTAACCGATAAAGAATACACCAACTATGAATTAAGGATCGATTGGAAAATAGCTGCCGGTGGTAACAGCGGCATTATTTTCGGTATACACGAGGATACCAGCTTTCACTATACTTATTTAACCGGTATGGAAATGCAGGTTTTGGATGATAAACTGGCCGAAGACAATAAGCGACCAAACCATTTAGCCGGATCCTTATATGATATGATCGCCCCATCGCATCCCGCAAAACCTGCCGGCGAATGGAATTCGGTTATTATCCGCAAACTAAACGGTCACCTTACCTTTTGGCTTAACGGACAAAAAGTTGTTGAAACACAAATGGGCAGCCCGGAATGGAAAGCGCTTGTTCAAAAAAGCAAATTCCATAATTGGCCTGCTTTTGCAACCTATCCTAAAGGGCATATTTCTTTGCAGGATCATGGTGCCGAAGTGGAGTTTCGCGATATACGCATAAAGCAACTGTAATGTTTTTTATTTAAAATTGTCAGTATAACATTTGCTTAAGTATATTTAGCGTAACCAATTACATAATTTAACCTCAGGCCATTAACTAATACACAGTTAAACTTATGAGTGATTTGCAAATCAAAAAAACATCAACACTATATGATGCGGTTATTGTAGGCTCGGGCGCAGGTGGCGGTATGGCTGCTTACGTGCTGGCCCATGCCGGTTTAAAGGTTTTAATGCTGGAAGCAGGCCCGTTTTTCGATCCTGCAAAAAACTCAGCGCAGCTAAAATTTCCATGGGAGTCACCACGCCGTGGTGCAAGCACCAATACCCGCAATTTCGGCGATTTTGATGCTGCCTTCGGCGGATGGAGCTTGGATGGTGAGCCCTATACCACCAAAAATGGCACCGACTTTCAATGGTTCCGCTCACGGATGCTGGGCGGCCGTACCAATCACTGGGGGCGTATATCCCTGCGTATGGGGCCGTATGATTTTCAGCCTAAAGATGGATTAACAACAGCGTGGCCCATTACTTATGATGATGTAAAACCATTCTACGATAAAGTCGACCGCCTGATAGGTATCTTCGGCACTGTTGAAGGTTTGGAAAACGAGCCCGATGGTATCTTCCTGCCACCACCACCTCCACGCTTAAATGAGCTCTACATTAAAAAAGGAGCTAAAAAAGCTGGTGTTACTACCATTGCCAGTCGTGGTTCAATTTTAACACAAGCACTACCAAATAATAAAGACCGTGGCGCATGCTTTTACTGCGGACAATGTAACCGCAGCTGTAAGGTATATGGTGACTTTTCTTCATCATCATGCCTGGTTATCCCAGCTATAAAAACAGGCAACCTAACCGTTATTGCCAACGCTATGGCGCGTGAAGTTTTAACAGATGATAAAGGCCTTGCCACCGGTATCTCCTACATCAATAAAGATGATATGCAGGAATACCAGGTAAAAGGTAAAATAGTAATACTGGGCGCCAGTGCCTGCGAATCGGCACGTTTGCTGCTTAATTCAAAATCATCGGCACATCCCGGTGGTTTGGCAAATAGCAGCGGTGTGGTGGGTAAATATCTGCACGATTCAACTGGCTCAGGAGCCAGTGGTTGGTTGCCTCAGCTAATGGATCGCAAGCGTTATAACGAAGATGGCGTAGGTGCTATCCACATTTATTCGCCGTGGTGGTTAGGTAATAAAAAGTTAGATTTTCCACGCGGATACCACATAGAATATGGCGGTGGTTTACACATGCCCGGCTATGGTTTTATGGATGGCATCGAAGCCAAAAATGGTTTAGTTCCGGGTCGTGATGGCAAAATGAAGGATGCCGGTGGTTTTGGTGCCGATCTAAAAAATGATTACCGTCGTTTTTATGGTGCGAGTTTCGGCATGGCTGGTCGTGGTACTGCTATAGCCCGTGAGGATAATTATTGTGAGATAGACCCCGAAGTGGTTGATAAATATGGCATCCCTGTACTGCGTTTCCACTACAAATGGGCGGCGGAGGAAATTAAGCAAGCCAAACACATGCAGGATACATTTCAGGAGATTATGCACCAGATGGGAGCGATAGCCGACCCGCCTGAAGGTCCTGAAACAATGTACGGCCTTAAAGCGCCGGGCGTGATAATCCACGAAGTAGGTACTGTGCGCATGGGCGATGATCCTAAAAAATCAGCCCTAAATAAATATAACCAGGCGCACGATTGTAATAATTTATTTGTGGTTGATGCCGCGCCATTTGTGCAGCAGGGCGATAAAAATGCCACCTGGACAATCCTGGCCCTATCCATGCGTACCGCAGAATACATATTGGCTCAAAGAAAAAAACTGAACGTTTAATAACTCATATATTAAAATTATGAACAGACGTGAATCCCTCAGAACACTAGCCATAGGCGCGGCAGCAACCAGCCTATTGCTTGATGCCTCCTGCAAACCAGGCACCCAAAAAGTAGCCGAAGTAACTCCACCAAAAGAAGGTGTTCCAGATCCCAGTCGCCTGCCGAATGAGATTGCCCGTGATAAAAAACTAAGCGAAGAAAAGTTTTTCACCGAGCACGAAATGGCCACCATTACTGTTTTGGTTGATATTATTATCCCTAAGGATGAAAAATCAGGCAGTGCATCAGATGCAAAAGTACCCGAGTTTATAGCGTTTATTGTAAACGATATGCCCGAGCACCAAACCCCTTTGCGGGGCGGCCTACGCTGGCTTGATGTACAATGCCTTAACCGCTACAATACCACTTTTAGGGAAGCAAGCACTCAACAGCAAATTGATATGGTGAAAATGATAGCCTACCCCAAAAAAGCCAAACCCGAAATGGCCCAGGGTGTAGCCTTCTTCAGCCGAATGAGGGACTTAACCGCAACGGGTTTCTTTACCTCCGAAATGGGTGTGAAAGACATAGGCTACGTGGGTAACTCACCTACCATCTGGACAGGCGTGCCTGCTGATGTTTTAAAGTCTCATGGTTTTGATACGGTTTGGGGATAGTACGGATGATATATGTACAACTCTAATTGTCATTGCGAGGTACGAAGCAATCGCACGTAGAAAAGCTATCTTGCAAAGTTTGCGATTGCTTCGTACCTCGCAATGACATGATATAAGTCTGATAGTAGTCCACCCATCAAAATCTCCCATAAAATCCCCACCTTTGTATCCGCATGTCGAAAGGTAAACTACTGGTTATTGATGATGAGGAGCGTTTGCGCAAACTGCTCACCCGTATTTTACAGTTAGAAGGTTTTGACGTGATTGAGGCTGCCACTGCCAAAGATGGCCTGCGTAAACTAGAACATGAGGTAGTTGATGTGATCATCAGCGATGTAAAACTGCCGGATATTAATGGCATCGAACTTACCAAAACTATCAAAGCTGCTTATCCTGCTATCGAAATTATTGTACTTACCGCTTACGGCACCATAGGCGATGGTGTAACCGCCATCAAAAACGGCGCGTTCGACTATATTACCAAAGGCGATGATAACGAAAAAATAATCCCGCTGGTCAATAAGGCAATGGATAAGGCCGTTTTGCAACGCCGCGTATCTGAGTTGGAAACCAAGTTAAGTTCACGCTTTGGGTTTGACCGTATTGTAGGCACTTCGCCAGCCATCACGACAGCCATAAATCTTGCCCGCCGTGTCGCGGGGACTGATACCACCGTACTTATCTTAGGCGAAACCGGTACCGGCAAGGAAGTTTTTGCTGAAGCTATTCACCAGGCTAGTCCGCGCAGTGCCAAACCTTTTGTGGCTATTAATTGCAGTGCTTTTGGTAAAGAATTATTGGAAAGCGAATTATTTGGACACAAAGCCGGTTCATTTACCGGAGCGATTAAAGATAAAAAGGGTTTGTTTGAAGAAGCAAACGGCGGTACTATTTTCCTGGATGAGATCGGTGAAATGGATCATGAATTGCAAGCCAAGTTATTACGCGTATTGGAATCTCAACAGTTTATCAAAATTGGCGATACCAAAGTTACCAAAGTAAGTGTACGCATATTGGCGGCTACCAACCGTAACCTGCAGGACGAAGTGGCAAAAGATCAGTTTCGCTCCGATCTTTTTTATCGTTTATCGGTATTCCAGATCACTCTGCCATCCTTGCGGGATCGAAGGAAAGATATACCCGTACTGGCCAAAATGTTTATTCATCAATACGCCTCAAAAGTAAATACCCAGATAACAGGGGCTACGACAGACTTCTACAACAAACTCGAAGCCTACAACTGGCCCGGCAATGTGCGTGAACTGAAAAATATCATCGAGCGGGCTGTTATTATGTGTGACGGAACAGAGTTGGATACTTCAGTATTGCCTTATGAATTTGATTCTTCACCCATCGCATCAAACACCTCCACCTTCGATCTGGCAGCTATAGAGCAGCAACATATCCAGCGTGTACTAAAACATACTCAGGGCAACCGTGCCGAAACGGCCCGTTTACTAAATATCGGGATTGCTACTTTATATAGAAAATTAAAGGAGTACGGGCTAGAGTAATTTTAGCCCCTCTAAATCTCCCCCGGTAGGGGAGACTTTACTTCGTTTTTTTAAGTCCTCCCTTCCGGGGAGGGTTGGGTGGGGCTAAGGCACCAAACACTCCGCCAAATAAGGCGCCAGGTACATAATTCTGGATGCGTTTTCCAGGTGCCAAAAGTGTATACGCTCATTTTTATTACCGCCAAGCAGTGGGCCAATCACATATAAATTCGGCGCAGCCTCAAAATACTCGTTCACCCAAAAACCTTTGCCTGATAGGTTTACAGCAGCGATACCATTATGCACCAAATTGTAAATTAGTTTGCTTGATGATTGGCTCAAGTCCTCAGATCCGGTGCAGTTAACAACCATTTTAAATTTTTCGGGATAAGTCAGCTTTTGCTGGGAATCAGTAGTAGTATAATGTAATTCGCCGCCATTATCAGTACACTCAATTTTATCAAACGAACCTTTCAGTAAAACCAGCTTTTCCAGTTCATGCAGCAAGCCGCTGCCTGTTTTGTAATCAGTACCCGATCTGCGGAAAAGATTGCTTAGCTGCATACCATAAATGCCAATAAAGGCTTTCTTAGCATCTTCATCCAATGGCTGTAATAACTCGAAAGTAAAACCTATTATTTTATCAATGTGAGGTACAATAACACCATCCTTTACCGCGATGCTAATATCTTTTTTTGCGGCATCAACCAAAGTTTCAATGGTATAATTACCCTCTTTTTTAAGCTCATCTAAATTGTCGGTCAAATGCTCGCTTGTTGATTCATTAATAATATGGTAAGGCAGCAATCCACTTTTTGATATTACCACCAATTTATTTATTAGTTCGGTTACTTGTGGCAGGCCTGCAAGCAAATACAAAAATTCAATACTACTTGCATTTGATCCAATGACAAGCACATTTCTTTCATCATGATTTTTTGTAAATGAAAGCGCGGTTGTCAATTTTTGTATATTTTCCTCAGTAGCGGGATCATAAAGATTATTAATTACAACGGTGTTGTTATCTGCTGGCAAATCAATATTCCTTACCGGTGCCGACCCTGTTGCTATTACAACCTTGGCTGCCGATAATGAAAGATTGGTTTTATCAGTCAATTCATAGCTAACCGCGTAGTCATTCTCTTTAGGATGAATATCGGTAACCTCGGCATTAATTAATGTAAGCTCAGCAAGTCCTTTTTCTTCAACAATCCGCAGCAATGTATTTAACTTCTGTTGCTGGTATTTGCCGCAAATGTATCGCGGCAGATAAACGTTTTTCCAATCCTCTGCTTCAATAGCTTCGGTGTTCCTTTGCAACCATTGTTCCGCAGTTGTGCCGCCGTTTTGCTGGTACCAGTCTAGTAGTTCAATTTTATTTTGGTTGAACCAGTCTAAAAAGAGGGTTCGCTCATGCTTGCTGGTAAAAAAATCGTAGATGGAGGTAATGGTAAGCGCGTTTATCGAAGACCGTGAGCCATAAGGTACTCCCAACCAAAACTCCCGGTTCTTTTCAATAACAGTGATGGAAAATTTATGGTCGGCGGGTCTTTCTATCAATCGGTTAAAAACCTCAATTAGCGTTGATGTGCATGCTATACCGCTGCCAATAATAACCAGATCAGCAGGCTCCATTAATTAAATTTATTTAAGGCCTCAATTACCTGCATAATCTCATCTTCGGTATGGGAAAAGGAGCACGGGATACTTAGCGTGGTATCATGTATTTCATCGGCAATAGGGTAGGCGTTTTTTATTCCTTTAACGCCATCTAACGCTTTTTGCTTATGCGGCGGCACCGGGTAATGTATTACCGTGCCAATACCGTTATTGGTAAGATATTGCTGCAACTCATCGCGCTTTTTGTGCCTGATGCTAAAAATGTGGAACACATCGTAAAAGTCAACATCCCGTACAGGTAAAATAAAATCAGCTTTTAAATTGTCAAAATACAATTGCGCCAGCTCATTACGATGCGAGTTCATCTCTTTTAAGTACTTCAATTTAATGCTCAAAAAAGCAGCCTGCATTTCATCAAGACGATTATTGTAGCCAATTATATCATTATAATATTTACGTTCCGACCCATAATTACGCAGTTGGGTCAGCGTTTTTTTATGCGATTCATCATTACAAATAATAGCTCCTGCATCACCCAAAGCACCTAAATTTTTTGTGGGATAAAAGCTAAAAGCGCCAAACTCGCCAAAAGTGCCCGAAAGCTGCCCCTTAAAAGTTGCGCCATGTGCCTGCGCGCAATCCTCAACCAAAACAAGATTATGCCTGGCTTTAATAGCCATTATTTTATCCATCTGGCAGCATTTTCCATATAAATGCACTACCATTATAGCTTTAGTTTTTGGCGTTATCGCATCCTCTATTTTGTTTGGGTCGATGTTGTAGGTAGCAATATCGGGCTCAACCAAAACGGGTATTAGTTGGCAGGCCAATATGGCTAAAATGCTGGCTATATAAGTATTGGAGGGTACAATAACCTCGCTCCCTTCGGAGAAATTACAGGCTTTTAATGAAAGTATTAAAGCATCCAGCCCGTTAGATACGCCGATGCAGTAATTTACATTGTGCCATTTAGCATAAGCCTTTTCAAATACCTCCAGCTCAGGGCCTAAAATATAATGCCCATTGTTAATTACTGAATTAAACTTTTCCCTGAATTTATCTTCGAAAGGGGTATTTAGCCGTTTCAGATTTTCGTAAGGGATCATTTTAGCTAATACTTAAAGGTTCGTAAGCGTAATCACTAGGGTCGTAATTGGTTGATGCAATACCCATTAATACCGCATCCGGACTAAGATCATACATCACATGCCAGTCGCCAATTTCCATTATCAGGATTTTTGATGGATCGGATAAATAATACTCTTTCTTGTCCCTGCCATTATCAATCAAAACAGTAAAAGTGCCGTTCATACAAATTAAGCCTTCAACGGTTTCAAAATGGCGATGCCCACCCCGGTTAAGTGATTCGTTGACGTTATATATGTAATAGATCCTTTTGATGTCAAAAGGAAGGGCGCGGTCAATAGAATTTAAAGAGCCACGTTCATCAGTATAAGTTTTTAATTCAATAAAGTATGCCATCAGTCACTACGCTGTTGTGTTTATCAAGTAGATCCAATATGTTTCCGTCAACATCCATATTGAATTTCCGGCCAATTATATTATCAGTCGCTATTATCTTTTCATAATCTTCGGTAAGTAGCAATTTGGGGTGGCTGCCGCCTGCGCTCCAATCAATATACCTGAAATTATTATTCAATACACTGTCTTTATAGTGCGAATTCATGATAACAGTTTGAAATACAAATTCATCACTCCCCCATGTGTACCTCAAAAAACGAACTAATTTATGATCGTTCTCAATCCTATCCATTACGTAATAGGCACAATCGGGGCTCAATGTCCAAAACGTTGAGCTGGTACCATGAAAGTGCATGGTGGTAGGCACTTTTCTTTGCCTAACTATCGCGTTAATTAACCGTTGTACCAAATACCGGCCTTTAAACACCCGGTCGGTAAAATGATATTTGTATATGCGCGCAAAGGCCTCATCCCATTCTGTTTCAAAATCCCAGTGCTTTATTAATTGGTTGCCTACTTGCGACTTCAAAAAATCACTGATATAATCTGCTGATTTTAGCGGATAATCCTGCCCGCTTAACAAGTTAATAAAAGCATATTCTTTGCCCGATGCCCTTATCTCCTTTAGCCCGTTAAAGCTGGCTTCAACAACGGTAAAACCTGCCCATTTAATGTTGATACGGTCTTTTATAAAAAACACATTAGGTATATCAAACAGCTCATGGTGGGTTTCTATATCTACCTTTTTATCCAGATGGATATAAAAGTCAAAATCGCCATTATTAAGCTTTTGTATTAGCCTTAGCGTTTGTTTTGCCGAAGTATAAGTAACAATTAAACAAGCAAAACGCATTATGATGAGTAGTATTTAAGATTTTATGGTTCACTAATATAATCCAATATAAGGGCAATTAAAATATTTAATGGGATTTTTTAATCGATTTATATGTTTCGATTAAAATCGATAAACCAAAGTTTCGTTTAATGAAAACTTTAACTGCGACTATCGGAAATATTTATAGATCAAGGGTAAGTTCGCAGGTATAGGTTTCTTTACCATCAATAATATCAAGCTTGTATCTGCCGGGGTATAATAAATCAAGCCGCCGTTTAACATTTATAAGGCCTATTCCACCTAAATTATCTTTGTTGTTATTATGTTTCCTGTTTTGGATAAAAAAGTACAGGTGGCTTTCATCAACTTCTATCAATAACCTGATGGCCGATCCCGGGTCATTTGCCACGCCATGTTTAAAGGCGTTTTCAATAAAAGCAATCAACAGTAAAGGCACTATCTGCTGCCCGTCTACCTTTCCATTTATTTTGAAATCTATATAAGCCTTTTTACCAAAACGTATTTTTTGCAGGTCGATGTAGTTTTGTAAATATTGTAACTCTTTCTCCAACGACACCTCGTTATCATTGCATTCATAAAGCATGTAGCGCATAATTTCCGATAGCTTTAAAATGGCATCCGGTGTAGTCTCCGATCGCTGGTAAGCTAACGAATAGATACTATTTAGGGAGTTGAATAAGAAGTGCGGGTTTATTTGTGATTTTAAAAAGGACAGCTCCGCGCTAAGGCGTTGGTTTTCCAGGTCGCGTTGTATGCGTTCATTCAAAAACCAATCGGTAGTAAACTTAAGTACGGTACTTAAAAAAACGAATGTCAGACTGGCGAATATGGTGCTGATAAAGTATTGCCAAAAGCCAATGGTTTCGTGCATCCTTACAAGCACATAGGGCTTAAAAAATAAACCAATGCCATATTTTCCTAAACCAAAAAGTACAAGGGTTATAACTATTATGATAGCATAGGCGGCATATTTTTTTTTATCGAGAAACTTAGGGATGTAAACTAAATAATTGAGATAAAACAGGCTAATGTTAATAGCCGGGTATAAAAAAAACACCACAAACATACCCTCTGACCCCAATCGCATCTCGCCTTGTGCCAACAGCAAAAACACTGAGATTATGCTTAGCCAAAAAAATACATGCCAAAATATTTGCCAGCTTTTCTTCATAACCAAATGTAATATTTTGGCCGTGTTTATAGCTACAATTTATATATAGAAATACCTTTTACCGATGAACCGGCATTTTTAACCTATCAACGGGTTTATAGGCGTAAATGAGCGTTCGTCTATAATAAGGGGTACTTGGTATAAATCTTTATATATGATAAAATAAAAATTAAACCTTTGTTTAACAAATCACTCACAATGAAAAAATTAATTAACAATTCAAACCCATTCATCTTATTGCTGGTGCCGGTACTATTTGCACTCATTATGGGGGTAAGTTATCAGTTCCAACAAAAAAGGAGCGAAATAGCGGGTACCACCAAACATGCAACGTCACTTTTTTTTAAAGGAGTAAGCCTGGTAAAAATGGTTTGTTCTGTTAGTAAAGAAAACGTGTGGTAATAAGCACCGATGGGTTAACCTTTGATTTTGGCAACCAAACCGTTGTTAAATCATTATCGCTCCAGGTACCTGAGGGAAGCATCTATGGTTTTTTAGGCCCCAATGGTGCCGGTAAAACCACTACCATAAAATTACTACTCAATTTACTGCAAACCCAGCAGGGCAGCATCCAAATTTTCGGCAAGGAGCTTAAAAGTAACCGGTTGGAAATATTGGCACAAATAGGTTCACTTATTGAGCAACCCGCCATCTATCTACATCTAAGCGGAAAAGAAAATCTGCTCAACCGCGCCTTACTCCTGCAAATATCTGAAGCCAGGGTTAATGAAGTTTTAAAAATTGTTCACCTAACCGATGCCGCCCATAAAAAAGCTGGGCAGTATTCTTTAGGGATGAAACAACGCCTGGGTATTGCATTGGCTTTACTATCCGATCCTAAATTACTGATACTGGATGAACCTACTAACGGGCTCGACCCTAATGGGATTATTGAAGTACGTGAGCTATTGATGAAACTGGTGAGTGAGCACAAAAAAACAGTTTTTATATCAAGCCATTTATTAGCCGAGATTGAGCGGATGGCTACACATGTAGGTATTATCAATCATGGCGAATTATTATTCCAGGGTAGTATACACGACCTTGAAGCGATGAGCAAACCTGCCGTACAGATCGAAACCGATAACACTGTTGATGCCGCAAATTATTTAACCCGTAATAACTATACCGTTACCGAAATTACCGACACCCACATATTTGTACCCTACACTACCAAACAACAAATGGGCAACATCAATAAGCTGCTTAATGATATGGGCTATAACGTATATAGCATCATTAAGCAGCACAAGGATCTGGAAAAACTATTTTTAGACATTACCCAAAACGCGTAAAACTATGAAAGGATTTATACTATCATTCCGCTCGGAGTTTTATAAGAGCCGTAAAACAGCCGGTTTTTGGAGCGCCGTTATACTGCCGTTGTTGCTTTGTCTGCTAATATTTGCCGGTTTTTACAGCCGAAGTGATAAAATGGTTATGGAACCCGGCATGATGCTTTGGGTTCAGTTTTCAGGTGCTATTTTAGGGGTGATGGGATCGTTGTTATTACCCATGCTCATTGTGTTTATAGGCTACTCTGTAAATAGCATCGAGCATAAAGCCGATACCTGGAAAACATTATTCTCATTGCCGATATCCAAATTTGCTGTTTATAGCGCTAAGTATTTTTATGCCATGTTCCTGGTGTTTTTATGCCTGGCATTATTTGTATTGTTTACCGTTGGTTTTGGCAATTTATTAGGTACTGTAAAGCCCGGGTTAAAATTTCACGACTATAACATGTCCGGTGTTCTATCGCAGTTATACTTTAAATTATTCCTTTCGTCATTAGGCATATTATCCATACAGTTTTTATTGAGGGTTCTGTTTCGCGATTTTTTAAAGCCGATGGGTATTGGTTTTGTGGCCACTATAACGGGTGTAATCCTGGTTGCAAACCAGTGGACATATGATTACCTGTTCCCATACTCACATCCCATGCTGGCGTTAAGCGCATTACCTCAGCACCATAACCATGCCGCAGGTAGCAACCCAATCAGTGTTGATATATTCACCCGGGAAATTTATATAAGCCTGATTATAGCCGCGGTAGTATTTGTTGCCGGATATTTTATCGTGCTGAAGAAAAGCGTGAAATAATTTTAAATTGTTATTGCGAGGAACGAAGCAATCGCACGTAGAAAAACTGCCTTGCAAGGTTCGCGATTGCTTCGTTCCTCGCAATGACAAACTATTATTTCACCTCATAAGGTTTTGCAGGAGCCTGCCCTAAAGCAGCACGTATGTTGTTTTCAGCAGTTAATACCAATTCCTCAGCGGGTGTTTTGCCTGGTTCAATCGGTGTTAAAACCTCAACCTGCATTTGGGTAAAAGCGTTAACCGGGTAATAACCATATTTTATAACGGCCCACGAGTTCTTAATCACAATAGGTACTAACAAAGCTTCGGGGCATTTTTTTAAAAGGGTAGCAATCCCGGCAGCGCGGAACGGTTTAACCTTGCCATTTTTTGATCTCGTACCTTCAGGGAATATCACTGCCGACCATTTATTCTCTTTCATCCGTTGTCCCAGTTTCACAATCTCCATAATGGATTGACGCTGATCCTTACGATCGATATTCGCTGCGCCACCATATTTTAGGTTGAAGGATATAGATTGGATTCCCCGGGTCAATTCAATTTTCGAGATAAATTTTGCATGATATTTACGCAGATACCAAATCAGCGGTGGAATATCAAACATACTCTGATGATTGGATATAAAGATAATCGGACGCCCTTCCGGTAAATGCTGATTATTAGTAAACTTTGTAGTATTGCCAGATAGATACAGGCTGCGCATCAAGCACAGGTTTAAAACATCAACTACTTTTTTATGTGCCGAGTAGCCTCCCAACTTATAAGCTAACCACTGTAAAGGATGAAAAATGCACAGTGTCAGAAAGAAAACTACTGCAACAATGGGGGTTAAAATATAGCCGAAAACCTTTTTCATGAATGTTTGATGTCGCTAAATTATAAATTTTAGATGAGGAAATCTAAAGCTCCGATTTTACAATCAGGGAAATCGCTTTTAAATATTGACTGTTCCAAACAAGTCATTATCTGTAGTAGCGTTTTTGGGCTAAAGCCAATGCCTGTTTTTTTACCAGTCCGTCACATAAATGTGACGGCAATGATAATAAAATCGTCTTTCATTGCCGTTGGCTTCAGCCAACGGGCTAAGGTTGCAATTCTAGACGGGCTTTAGCCCAAACTGGCCTTCTATTATAGAACTAAGCCCCGTAATTTTAAAAGCGATTTTCCTGATTTCACAACTTCCCTTCCAGTATCATCAATTTAACCTTCAATATACTGGCGACAGCAACTGAGTCGGTTATTTCGCCATTGCAAACCATTTGGTAAACAGTTTCAAAGGGGACTTTATTTACTATTAGCTGTTCGGTATCCTCTGGTTCGGCCTCAAATTGTTTTAAACCGCGGGCTAAATAAATAATACATAGCTCATCACTAACCGAGTTCGACAAATGCATGCGTTGAATTTCAGTCCAATTATCAGCCTTCAGCCCCGTTTCTTCCAATAGCTCCCGTTTAGCTGAATCTAGGGTGTCTATGCCAATAATGCCTCCACCTTCGGGTATCTCCCAGCTATATTGATCCAGCGCAAAGCGATATTGCCCAACCAGGTAAGTGTTCAAATCATCATCCAAAGGGATAATACCTATGGCTACATTTTTAAAATGAACCTTACCATAAATACCCGGGTTGCCCGATGGATTGATCACCTGGTACTCGGTTAAATTTATCCAGGGGTTGTCATAAACAACCTTTTCCGCAGTTACTTTCCATGGGTTATCTTCAGGATGATGCATGCGGTAAAGGTAAAAATGTTGTTTATCCTTTCAAACCTATTTTGCCTTTATAGTTAAAGCAGCACTTTGCAATCCTTGTGATGTAGCTGTGAAATTAATAACACCCGGTGTTTCTTTACTCTGCACAATTGCCAATGCCAAACCATGGAATGCCTTGCGATAGTTCACTTTAAAAGAATCATGATTAACCGGGTCGCCATTATCAACACTGGCTATAAAGGCATTGCCGTTTAGTTTAAAGTTTACCAAATTATCAGCCTCAGGTACTACGTTGCCATCCTTGTCCAATATCTTAACCGTGATGAACGATAGATCCTTGCCATCAGCATTAATCACTTTTCTATCAGCAATCAGTTCAATTTTAGCAGGTGCGCCGGCAGTATGGATCTCTTGTGTTAAAACAGCTTTGCCATCCTTACGCGATACCGCTTTTAATGTACCCGGTACATACTTTACGCGCCACATTACATGCAGGTCGTCGCCGGTTTTCTTTTTGATGCCAAGTGATTTACCATTCAGATATAATTCCACCTCATCGGCATGGTTATAAAATGCCCAAACGTCAACCACTTTACCCGGCTGCCAGTTCCAATGCGGAAAGATATGCAGCACCGGTTTATTAGTCCATTCACTTTGATACATGTAGTAAATATCCTTAGGGAAACCAGCCAGATCAACAATACCGAAATACGAGCTGCGCGATGGCCAGCTATACGGTGTAGGCTCGCCTAAATAATCAAATCCTGTCCAGATAAAAAGTCCTGAAAGAAAATCATATTTCTTTATCTGTTTCCAGGTTGCTTCATGCGTTGAACCCCATGGTGGTCTCACGTTATCATAAGCTGATACAGTATGGTCGGGGTTACCCACAAAGTTTAAATTAGATGGCCAAACTCTTATGCTGTCAGATGGCATATCATAATATCCACGGGTTTCTAATCCCGAAGTTGTTTCTGTAGCGATGAATTTTTTGCCCGGATACCTGTCATGAAAAGCCGCGTAATCATTCTGATGGTAGTTATACCCGATTAAATCAATAGCACCGGATTTAATAATTTTGTTGGATGTGTCCGGGCGATTATTTGCTGTAGTAATAGGCCTGGTAAGATCTAAACTATGAACAATAGCCGCAAGTTCAGGCGCTATGCGCAATGCGCTGGTATCGCCTTGCTGCGGAATTTCGTTGCCAATACTCCATATAAAAACACTCGGGTGGTTACGGTCGCGAAGGATTTGATCTTCCAGATCCCGTTTATGCCATTCCTTAAAGTAAAGGTGATAATCATACTTAACCTTCTCCCATTCCCAGCAATCAAATGCTTCGTCCATCACAATAAAGCCCATTTTATCGCATAGGTCCAATAATTCAGGGGCAGGTGGGTTATGCGAGGTGCGGATGCCGTTACAACCCATCGCTTTCAATATTTGCAGTTGGCGTTCTAAAGCGCGGGTATTTATTGCTGAGCCCAGGCTGCCCAAATCGTGGTGATCACACACACCTAATATCTTTACTGGCTTGCCATTTAATAAGAAACCTTTATCTGCATTAAAATTAAAATAACGGATGCCTAACGGGGTGGTATAGGTATCTAAAACACTACCACCCGATAAAACTTTACTTACAACCTTATAAAGGTAAGGGCGCTCAACCGACCAAAGGATTGGATTTGTTACCTCAATATTTTGATTTATAACAGCTGCAATATCACCTGCATCTTTTACTTCGGATATAATGCTTTTAATTGTTTTGCCCGATTCGTCAACTATACTTGTTTCCAAATCAACTTTATCCTGGGTTGCTTTTAATAAACTTGTTTTGATATTGATTTGTGCCGAATGATCGCTCACCTGCGGAGTAGTCACATAAGTACCCCAATGACTTACTGCTGTTTTATTAGTAGTCACCAACCAAACATTTCTATAAATTCCTGATCCTGAATACCAGCGTGAATTTGGCTGTACCGAATTATCAACCTTAACAACAATGGTGTTTTTGCCGCCGAAATTTAAATAAGGCGTTAACTCATATCTGAATGAGATATAACCATTTGGCCTGAAACCTAATTGGTGCCCGTTTATCCAAACCGTGCTTTTCTGGTAAACGCCATCAAAATCAACATAAATCTTTTTGCTTTTGGCTGATGCAGGCTCAATAAATGTTTTGCGGTACCAGCCTATGCCGCCTGGTAAGGCGCCGCCTTCGGGTGTTGCGGGGTTATCTTTACTAAATTTTCCTTCAACACTCCAATCATGCGGTAAATTAAGATTACGCCAGTTAGCATCGTTAAAGGTGGTTAGCTCAGCGCCATTCACATCGCCTAAATGGAAATGCCATCCTTTATCAAAATCGGCAACAGTTCTGCCTTGTGCGAAAATGGTTGATGTAAATAATACTAACAACAGTACTATGATTGGCACTCCTAACTTTTTTAATAATTGCATAGCCGGTATAATTGGTTTAATTGGAATTAATGTATAAACGACAGTAAATGTAATTAATATATTTAAATCACAAATAAATAAATAAAAATGCCACGGTAACGTTACCGTGGCATTTCATAATATTAAATAAAGATTAGCTTAAACTGTTGGCGAAGCAGTAAATATGCTTGTATAGTACTTGCGGTAAGCATAACCTAAAAATAGATTAATTATTATCATCGGCGCTGCCATAGTTAAACCTGAAGGCACCAAAAACGCATGGAATAAAAAGATATTAAGCGTTATTGGGAAAATGATTAACAAAAACAACGCAGTGTATTTATTGATCAATAAAAATATGCAGCTTACAATTTCAACCACTTTTAATAGCGGGAAAAAATAGCCTGCGCCAAATAGTCCACCTTCAAAACCAGCCGCTGCTTTTGACATAGGAGGGGGCGACATGTGTAAAAAATGTAGGAAAAACTCAAGGCCAAATACTAAATAAACAAGACCCAATAACGATCGGGTAATTAATACTGCAATTTTCATGATTTTGGTTTTAATGAATGTTTAAACATTTGAATTTAGTAATAATATTGACATATTCAAATTATGCGTAGCTTTAATAAATCAAAAACATTCTACATTCGTTATTAATATATGAACATACAGAAAATAACATTTGGCAACGGTTGCTTTTGGTGTACCGAAGCTATATTTCAAACTGTTAGAGGTGTGAAAAAGGTTACTTCAGGGTATATGGGCGGCAAAACCGATCATCCCACCTATAAGCAAATTTGCATGGGGAATACCGGCCATGCCGAAGTAACCGAAGTTGAGTATGACGCTGATCAAATTACTTTTAACGAATTGTTGCTGATATTTTTCCGCACACATAACCCAACCACGCTTAACCGCCAGGGAAATGATGTGGGTACGCAATACCGGTCGGCTATATTTTATTATACCGAGGAGCAAAAACAACAGGCAGAAGAAATGATTAAAAAGCTAACCGCCGAAGGTGTTTTTGATGACCCGATAGTTACCGAAATAACCCCGGCCAGCAAATTTTATATAGCCGAAGATTATCATCAGAATTATTTTAATGATAATCCCTCGCAGCCATATTGTTCTTTTGTGATACAGCCTAAATTAAATAAGTTTGCAAAGGAATTCACCCAAAAAATAAAGCCGGAATTATTGCAATAATTCCGGCTTATTGCTCACCATGAAGAAAATTTATAGCTGTTTGTTTATAGGCATAGTATTGCTTGCCGCATGTTCAAAAAAAGTAATCAATACCAGTCTTGTTAATAATGGCAAAGTTTGGGCATCCATCTATCAACAACAAGCAGCAGAATATAAAGCCCTATGTTTTCAGGCATATAACATTGCTAAGCTACGTTTGGATGCCGCAACCCAACAACCATCCGCAAAACCCTACGCTGTAATTACCGATATTGACGAAACCCTGTTAGATAACAGCCCCTACGATGCCAAAATGGCCCTGAATAATTTAGGCTACGATAGTAAAAGCTGGAAAGTATGGACAGCCAAAGCCATAGCCGATACCGTACCCGGTGCCCCCGCATTTTTTAAATACGCGGCAGCAAAAAATGTGGAGGTATTTTATATCACCAACCGCGATGAGGACGAGCGTGCAGGTACACTAAAAAACCTGCAACTATATGGTTTGCCTTACGCCGATGATGCCCACCTGATTATGCGTAAAACAGGATCGAGCAAAGAAAGCCGCCGTCAGGATGTATTAAAAATACATAATGTTATCCTGCTTTGTGGTGATAACCTGGCTGATTTTGACGCACTGTATGATAACAAACCATCGGAAGAAAACAGAACAGCATCAACCCAAACATTAATGCAGGAATTTGGTAGCCGATATATTGTGTTGCCAAATCCGGAATATGGCGATTGGGAAAGCTCCCTCTTCAACTTTAATTATAAACTGACTGACGCGCAAAAAGACTCTATCATTAAAGCGCAGTTAAAACTGGAAAAATAAGAGGTTTTACCTGATTGATTAAACCCATATTAAGTTTCTGTTAACAACTGCTTTAGCTGCTTAACATTACTTATTTTTGATTTGTTTAATTGATCTGCCCATGAAACTCAAATATATTTTCAGTCTGTTTTTATTGTTAACAGTTTTTGCTGTACACGCCCAGTTACCGGGCAAAATTGAACAAACCCAACAGGTTTTATTACCCAACGGCTGGAAGCTTAGCCCTGCTGGCCGCCATCTGCAATTAGGCGACCTCCCGCTAAATATGCAGCTGTCCGCATCCGGCAAATTGCTTGCCGTAACTAATAATGGGCAAAGTACACAGTCGGTACAACTCATCGACCCGGTAAATGAAAAACTATTGGATGAAAAGATATTAGGCAAATCATGGTACGGTTTGGCTTTTAGTCACGATGAGAAGACGCTGTATGTTTCTGGTGGTAACGATAATATTGTTTTGACATTTAACATCAGTAATAATAAAATAGGAGCAGCCGATACCATTAAATTAGGCAAACCCTGGCCAAAGAACAAAATATGTACAACCGGCATCGCGGTTAATAAAAGCAATACCATTTTATATACGGTTACCAAAGAGGATAGCGCTTTATACGTAATCAATCCGCAGTCTCACCAAATCCTCTCAAAAATCAAATTAACTGGCGAAGCTTATAGCTGCATATTATCACCGGATGAAAAAACGGTTTATATTTCTTTATGGGGCGGTGAACAGGTAGCGGTATATCACACCGAAACAAAGGAATTAAACACTATCAATTGTGGTAGTCACCCCAACGAATTATTGCTCAATAAAAAGGGCACCTGGTTATTTGTTGCTAACGCGAACGATAATTCGGTTTCCATTATCAACACAACAACCCAAAAAATAGTTGAAACCGTAGCTACTGCACTTTACCCAACCCGTTTAACCGGATCAACAACTAACGGACTCGCTTTATCTGCTGATGAAAAAACCTTATACATTGCCAATGCCGATAACAATTGCTTGGCGGTATTTGATGTTAGCAAGCCGGGCAATAGCAAAAGCATGGGCTTTATACCAGTAGGATGGTATCCTACAAATGTTAAAGTTTTGGGTAATAAAATATTGGTAGCTAATGGTAAAGGCTTTACCTCTATGGCTAACCCGCTCGGCCCGCAGCCGGTACGAAAAACGGATAATAGTGGTTATCAAACAGGGGCGATAAACTCGCATGAGCAATATATTGGTGGCTTGTTTAAAGGTACGCTCTCTATTATTAATAAACCAACCGCTGCTCAATTAATTATTTACACTAAACAGGTTTATGCCAACACGCCTTTCAATAATGAGCGTGAAAAGCGCGCGCCCGGCGAAACCGGCAACCCAATACCACGTACCCGCAACGGCAAATCACCTATAAAGTATGTTTTTTATATTATCAAGGAGAACCGTACTTACGACCAGGTGTTAGGTGATATGACCAAGGGAAACGGCGATACATCACTCTGTATTTTTGGCGAAAAGGTTACACCTAATGAACATGCCGTAGCTGATCAGTTTGCGTTGCTGGATAACTTTTATGTAGATGCCGAAGTTAGTGCCGATGGCCACGACTGGAGTACCGCGGCCTATTCCACCGATTTTACCGAAAAAACATGGCCCACAAGCTACGGTGGCCGTGGAGGTAACTATGATTTTGAAGGCACACGCAAAGCATGCCGCCCCCGCGATGGATACATTTGGGATTACTGCCAGCGAGCAGGTGTAAGTTACCGCACCTATGGCGAATTTGCGGCAAACGGGAAAGCGACTTTAAAATCAATTGAAGGCCATCTTTGTCCGCAATCACCGGGCTTTGATTTGAATATAAAAGACATCGAAAGAGAAAAAATATGGGAACATGATTTTGATTCATTAGTAAGTATACACAAAGTGCCTCAATTTAATTCGATACGGATGGGCAACGATCATACCAGTGGACAACGCCATGGTGCCATATCGCCAATAGCGGCAGTTGCTGATAATGATCAGGGTATAGGTATGCTGATTGCCCATCTTTCAAAAAGTTCGATTTGGAAAGAATCTGTAGTCTTTATATTGGAAGATGATGCTCAAAACGGCCCGGATCATGTCGATGCGCACCGTTCGCCGGTATTAATTGCCGGCCCCTATGTTAAGCACGATGCCGTTATCCATCATATGTACTCTACATCAGGCGTGTTACGCACCATTGAGCTAATATTAAACTTACCGCCGATGAGCCAATACGATGCCGCTGCATTACCGTTATATGACTGCTTTTCTGATACACCCAATATAGAGCCCTACGTGTTAAAATCCGCGCAGGTTGATTTAGAGCAACGCAACATTGCCGTAAATGAAAGCAGCAAAAAATCTGATAAATTTAATTTCGCCGAAGAAGATAAAGTTCCCGACCTGGAGTTGAACGAAGTGATATGGAAATCGGTAAAGGGCGAAAACGCGATTTTACCTGCACCAAAGCGTAGCGCATTTGTGATTTTGGAACAAAAAAAGAAACAGGATGATGATTGATTTGTTAAAACTGATACCTTCGTTTAAACCATCAACCACTATGACAGTTTTAGAAAACGACCAACTAAAAGTTACTATTGATAATCAGGGGGCACAACTCACTTCTATCTACAATAAAACAACCGGTGTTGAACAATTATGGCAGGCCGATGCCAGCATTTGGCCATGGCACGCACCAAATTTATTCCCTATTGTAGGTGGTTTGATCAATAACGAATTACTGATTGACGGTCAGCCCCACCCAATGGGCCGACATGGTTTTGCAAGGCAGTCGGAGTTTGTATTGTTGAAAAGTGATGATTTGCAGGCTGTATTTTCATTACCCGGCGCCGAAAAATTCAAGGATATATATCCTTATAAATTTGATTTCGAGGTGATGTATATGCTGATAGATAACGCGCTACGCATTACCTACAAAGTCATCAATCTGGACAAAAAAACAATTTATTTTTCGGTTGGAGGACACCCTGCTTTTAATGTACCTTTCCATAAAGATGAAAAATACGAAGATTATTATCTGGAGTTTGAAACCGAAGAAAAGCTGACCTCCCACCTCCTATCATCCGAAGGGTATTTTAACGGAACTACTGCCAACGTGCCTTTAGATGGCAAGAAATTGTGGCTTACTAAAGATCTCTTTAAAAACGATGCATTGGTGTTTAAAAACCTGCAATCGCGCGAGGTGACGATTAAAAGTAAGAATCATAGCGAAACCCTATCGGTAGAGTTCCCGCATTTTAACTACTTAGGTTTATGGGCCAAACCGGGAGCACCATTTGTTTGTATTGAACCATGGTTAGGTTGTGCCGATACCGAAGGTGAGCCTAAAAACATCAGTAAAAAAGAAAATATACAAAAATTAAGCGTAGGTCACGTTTTCGAGGCCGCGTTTTTTATAAGCATATAATACATGGAAGCCGATCCTACCAAAAGATTCTCAGATCGCGTTGATAACTACGTTAAATATCGCCCAACCTACCCACCGGAGGTATTGGATTATCTGAAAGCTGAATGCAATTTAACAACCAGTTCAGTTATTGCTGATGTTGGTGCAGGCACTGGTATTTTTACTAAATTATTGCTGGAGAAAGGCTATAAAGTTTTCGCTGTTGAGCCTAACCAACCCATGCTTGATGCGGCTATTGAGCAATTATCAGGTAACCGAAATTTCATCCCTGTTGCCGGTACCGCCGGAGGCACTACCTTACCTGATCATAGCATTGATATGATAACCTGTGCACAGGCCTTCCATTGGTTTAGTAATGATAATACAAGGGTAGAATTTAACCGGATACTAAAACCCGGCCACAAAGCCGCACTGGTCTGGAATAACCGTGCCACTAATACCGATAAATTTTCTATTGAATATGATGCGTTGCTAAAGAATGATTCGGTTGATTACAATAAAGTAAATCATCAAAACATTAAGGACCTCGACTTTAAAGTATTTTTTAAAAATGGTAAATACGAGGTTAAAAAATTCCCCAACGTACAGGTTTTTGACGAAGAAGGATTGATAGGCCGTGCGTTTTCATCATCTTACGTACCACCGCAAGACACCGATAAAGGAAATGTGTTTTTAAAATTACTGAAGGAGTTGTTTGTCAAATACAATGAGAACGGCAAAATCAGTTTTCATTACCAAACAGAGATTTATTTAGGCGAAGTTTAATAATATTGGCTGTCATGCGTAGTCGAAGCATGTGCGTAAAGGCCTGCCCACATGCTTCGACTACGCATGACAGCGCTTTTTGATCTTTGTCATTCTGAACGCAGTGAAGAATCTATCGATAGACTCATCATTTGCAGATCAGCGGATAGATGCTTCGTTCCTCAGCATGACAATACTGTTTAATCTGTTGCCTCTTGTAGCCTGTGGTCGGTGTTTTCACCGCACCGCTACGGAAACTATGGTACTGTAAAAACACCGACCATAAGCTAACATAGATTTATTTAGGAAAGGTTTAGTGCGCGACTGGCTGTCATACTAGCGTAGTTGATTTTTCTACTCCTTGTCATTCTGAACGGAGTGAAGAATCTATCGATAGACTCACCGCTTATAGATTAGCGGATAGATGCTTCGTTCCTCAGCATGACAAATCGCATTAATTTCTTGCCACTCTCTTCTGAATAAAATTAAAATACACAGCCAGCAAAGCCGCTATAAAAAAGCCTGCTGCCGTTAATGTATCTATAAGTGATGCGTTAACCGAATGGCCCACGATTATATCCGCATAATACTTAATAAAGGAATCCGGCAGGTTATGCTCGCCTAATTTTTCTTTGATCTGCCAGTCCCAATCGGTGATGGGGCAATAACCAATGCCGAACCAAATACCTAAAATAAACCAGCATGTGGCTGTTGCGCAAACTACAATAAAATGCAGTTTACGGGTACGCTTCCATATCCAGCCGAGTAAGTTGAAGCCGATAATTACAAAGTGAAGTAAAGTCAATAACAGGTCGAGTATTCTTAATCCTATCATTGGCTTTCTCCATTAAAATAACCCTATCTGCCCTTTATCATCTATATCAATATCATCAGGGTTGGTGATCTCAAAATCTATTTTTTTCGCGGGTGGGGCAGTTGGTTCCTCAGCAGCTTCCGGCTCCGGGGCTTCTGATGCTTCTTCTATTTCCGGCGATGGTGTTTCTTCCATTTCGGCAATCTCTTCCGGTTCCACATCTGCCTCCTGTGGTTCTTCTACGGCTATCAGTTCTATTGCTTGTATAGTATGCTGACTTACCCGGTTACCCATGGCTTTCATGCCTTTAACATCAATCAGTTCGGCAAGGTTCACCTCAATAGTTTCAGGGGTTTGTGTTTTTCCTTTGAGCTGATCGAGCTTGGCAACAGGTTGCGCCACCCCGGATATAAATATCAATTTCGAACCATTCTCATCGCTGATGATACTTGTTTCCTTACCCGGCGGCGTGTTCTCAAACGCGAAACGTTTAACCAGGTAGTTTTTTGATTTACCGTCAAAATGAACCACTGTAAATACCTTCTCCGGATTATATTTTTCGATCAGGATCATGGTATCAAAAAAGTGATTATTCAGGTCGAAACCGGTTAACTCATATATACCTGTACTTAATACCGATAGGATGCGGTCATCACCATCAAACTCACCTAAATATTTACCACGTCCATCAATATTCAAACGTTTCAATATATCATCATACCATATCTTACGACCAGACAGGGTGGATACACCTTTGCTTTTCAATAATATTTTCTTAACTGGGTATTTGGTTACGATATTACCCATTGAGCCGCGGCCTTTAATAGCTATGGCTGCAAAATCTTCGTCAAACTGTAGCTTTTTAAGCTTAGAGTGTGGTTTTAACTGTATGTTGATGATCTCCGCCTCACCGTTAGGGTTAGCACTGAAGTATAATACTTTTGATCCTTTAGAACCTTTTGTCAGGTCATATTCCTTATCGCGGGTAACACCGGTAACGGCAAAGCGTTTGATGTAACTTACGCCACTCGCGCCATCTTTATAAATCATGTTATAAATGGTACGCTCATCGTTTTTCTTAAATACCGCTATGTGAATAATGTCCTTACCAACAAATACCTTTTCCTGTACTTTGGTTATTACACATTGCCCATCACCACGAAAAACAATGATCTCGTCAATATCCGAGCAATCGCAAACAAACTCATCTTTCTTCAACCCTAAGCCGATGAAACCATCCTCACGGTTTACATACAGCTTAACATTTGCCAGCGCAACTTGTGCCGCCTCAACCTTATCAAAGGTGCGCAGCTCCGTTTTACGTCCGCGCTCTTTGCCATATTTTTCTTTCAGTCGGGTGAACCAATCTATGGTGTACTCGGTAAGATGCTTAAGGTGATGTTTAACCGTTTTTATTTCACTTTCAAGGTTTTTGATCTGCTCATCCGTTTTCTTTAAGTCGAAACGGGTAATGCTGCTCATCGGTTTGTCGATTAGCTTCTTATAGTCCTCTGGCAAAATCTCCCTGTAAAACTGCGGAAAGAATGGCTCAAACAATTTGTTCAATACCTCCAGTACCTGCTCAAAATTGGCCGAGCTTTCATAATCCGGGTGCTTGTACATCCCTTCAGAAATAAATATTTTCAGCAACGAGCTGAAAAATATCTTCTCCATCAGGTCCTTCAGCTTTATCTGCAACTCCTGTTTAAGCAATTCGCGGGTAAAGTGGGTGCTTTCGCTAAGCATATCATTCACGCTCATAAAGCGTGGCTTATCATCCTGTATTACGCAAGTGTTGGGTGATATAGATACTTCGCAATCGGTAAAAGCATAAAGCGCGTCAATAGTAACATCCGGCGAAATACCCGGCGCTAAATGAATCACGATCTCTACATCCTTAGCGGTGTTATCCTCAATCTTTTTTATCTTGATCTTACCTTTATCATTGGCAGATATAATACTGTCAATTAAACCGCCTGTTGTAGTGGTAAAAGGTATCTCGGTAATGGCAAGCGTCTTCTTATCCTTTTCGATGATCTTAGCCCGCACCCGCACACGGCCACCACGCTGCCCATCATTATAATTGGAAGCATCAGCCATACCACCGGTAGGGAAATCGGGCAGTAAATTTGGTTTGTTCCCTTTAAGCACCTCGATGGATGCATCCAGTAACTCATTAAAATTGTGTGGCAATATTTTGGTAGCCAAACCTACGGCGATACCCTCAGCGCCCTGTGCTAACAGTAAAGGGAACTTTATAGGCAAAGTTATCGGCTCACGGTTACGCCCATCATAGCTGGCTTGCCAGGTAGTTGTTTCAGGATTAAAGGCAACCTCAAGCGCGAACTTTGATAAACGGGCCTCAATATACCTGGGCGCTGCTGCCGAGTCGCCGGTTACCGGGTCACCCCAGTTACCCTGGCAATCTATCATCAGGTTTTTTTGCCCTATCTGCACCATGGCATCACCAATTGAAGCATCCCCATGCGGGTGATATTTCATGGTGTTACCAATAACGTTGGCGGCCTTGTTAAAACGCCCGTCATCCATTTCCTTAAGGGAGTGAAGTATACGTCGTTGTACAGGTTTTAATCCGTCATTTATGTGAGGCACGGCCCGGTCAAGAATTACATACGATGCGTAATCCAGGAACCAGTTTTCGTACAATCCGTCAAGGGAGGTAATGGTGTGTAATTTTTCTTCGCTATTAGCAGGTATATCGTTCGGGTTTAAATCTTCGCTCATTATTAGCTATAAAAAATATGGATGGGTAAAGATATGTATAATGTGCAGATGTGCGGATTTCAGATGTGCAGATTTTTTGAACAAATAGTCAGATTCCAACATCTGTAAATTTGCACATCCGCATATTCGCACATCCAATCATCAAACATCCTTCCTCATCTCTCTTATCATTACATTATAATGCCATTTGCGTAACATGGCATTAACCGTATTTACAATTCTTTTGGCTCTGGTTTCGCTGGTTTTAGCATCAGTTATCCATTTAATAAAATAATTGCGGTGCGATTTAGGCAGGCTGTTAAAAAAATCGGCAGCTTCCGGTTCAAAATCAAAACACTCCTGCAAATCATCAGGAATATCTACCTTAAAATCTTTGTCATATTCCATTTTAACCTGCAGCATAGCGCCTGCATTTTTGTGTATCGCTTTCCTTATATCCGCTTTCAGCGGTAAAATAAAATTGCCTTCACCCATTGGTATTAAAGCTAATCCTGCGAAAGCAAATCCATCCAACATGCCCTTTACCCTGAACGATTTTTTATTGTTGGGCAATAACTGGCAGGCCAAATCAGCGGAAATTTCGATATAGCTCCAGCCGGTTTTTTCGCCCTGTTCAGCAAATTGTAAAATAATGGTATTAAACTCAACCATATTGATGGTACTGTTTGTGTTTGTTTCAGATTTATTAATCAATTGTTTCTTGTGTTAAATATCTGTTAAATCTGAATTTTAATATCGATTTGTTGTAACACATTGCCAGTTGATGGTGTCATATGGTTATAAATTTAAGAAATAATCTAACTCACAAAATCATGAAAACACTAAAATTAATGCTTGCCGGTATAGCCTTACTTTTTACCAGCGTAGCTGCTAATGCTGCTGTTAAATCAGCAAAAAATGAACCTTCACAAGGCGATGTTGTAAATATGTACATCAACGCGATAAAAACGGGAACTACAACTGATTTGACCAAGATATTGAACAGCGATATGCAATTTAACTTAAAGCGCGGAGAGAATGTTAACACGCTTAATAAAGCACAATTGCTTGATTATCTACAGAATAATACGGTAGCTAATACTGTTGTCAATACAACTACTACCGTATTGACCGATGATGGGAATGCTGCCCGAGTAAAGGTTGAATTTAAATATGATGGTTATACCCGTGTTGACGAGATTACCCTAACCAAATCTTCCGGCTGGAAAATAGCTAATGTAGATAGTACTTTTAGTTAAGAAATTAGGTTTATGTTTATTGTTTATTAGGGGCTTTCGGTTGGTAACCGAAGGCCTTTTTTATTTTGAATTTAACTGTTTACGCATTTTAACCACTTCCAATTTTTCACCATCAGGCATATCAACAATTATGTTCGAGATGCTTTTATAGCCCATCGCTTTGTATAATGGTTCACCGGGTAAGGTAGCGCCCAGTTCCATCGCGGTAAAGCCATTATTCATTGCTTGTGTTTCACAATGTTGTATCATCATTTTACCAATACCTTGCCGTGCCCACGCGGGGTCAACAAAAAACGCACGTATCCGGGCCGCCTCAGTATTTGGGTCAAGCAGTGGGTCGGCTATACTTTTGTGTTGATCGCCACCGTAAAGGGTTTTTCTTTTACTCCATCCACCGCAGGCTATAATGTTACCGTCTTCTTCAATTACATAATAGGTGCCGTCAGTCAATAACTGTGTATCAACTCCGAAAATGTATTTTATTGAACTTTCTATTTGCTTTGCGGAGTAATAACCGTTGCTAAGCCCGCGTACCGAAGCAGCGATTAGTTTTTGTAGGGTAGATATATCGGCGTTAACGGCTAAACGTGTGGTAAACATTTTATTTAATTTTTAATTAACTTACTGTAACATGTATTTTTTTTGTGCGTCTGATAGATGTAGGCTTGCTTAATATCGCAATGCTAAAAGAGCATAAACGTATGTCAGGTTATTAATTTGATTGAATTACGTTTAGTAGTATATGAGTTGCCCCCATCCAGGATGGGGGCTTTTTTGTTTAGTTTACATACGGTTGCAGCACTTTCTGCCATTTATCATAGCCCTTGCTGTTTAAATGTAAATAGTCACCCTGGAAAAGGCTTGAATCAGGGGCAGTTGTGCCCGGTTTATCAATAGCATCTACCAAATCAATATAATGGGCTTTAGGTTTGTCGCTTAAATATGCTTTTACAAGGGCGTTGGCTTTATAAACTTCGGTAAAATACCTAACCCGGCTTGGGCTTGGTTTTATCGACATAAAATAGATCTCGGCCATAGGTAATTTCTCTCTTATCATTAAGTATAGTTTGGTAAACTCATCTGCAATAAATGTTGCCGATTTGCCTGCCGCAATATCATTTTCGCCTGCATAAATAAATATTTTGCGCGGATGATAGGGGAATAAAATATAGGGCGTATAATAATCAACAATCTGCCACAGTTCGCAACCACCAACACCACGGCGGATAATGGGTTCACTCTGGAAACGCTGTTCCAGATCGGTCCATTTGCGGATTGATGAACTGCCTATAAACAAAATGCCATCAGGCTTTGGGAAACTTAGGCTATCCTGGTGTTTAAAAGCGCGTATTTCATTTGCAAAAGGAAAATCTTGTTGTGCGAATGATTGCCGGGTAAATGCAAGCAGCAGAAAAAATAATATTAGTTTTACTTTCATTACAGTTAGATGTTATAAATTGGTTGTTTATATCCGCGAAATTAAAAATACTGGTACTTAAATCATAACGTGCCAAATCTGCGTTATATAGCCTATGAATAAAAAATATCTTCCCTTATTGTTTTTACTGTTCGCAATGAATTGTGCCATAGCACAGGTAAAATATACATTAACTAAAGCAACCGTCACCTTCCAGATAAAAAATATGGGCTTTAATACCGGTGGTAATATAAATGATGTGCATACTAATATCCTGTTTGATGCCACCAACTTAAGTTCGAGCAGTATTGAAGCATCTGCCGATACGAAAAGCCTGAGCACAGGTAATGATATGAAAGATGAACACCTTAAAAGCGCCGACTATTTTGATGTTGCTACATACCCCAAAATCACCATGAAATCTGTTGCTATAAAACACAAAAGTGGCAATAACTATGTGGGGCAGTTTAATGTCACCATAAAAAATAAAACCCAGCTATTGGATGTGCCTTTTACCTATACCGAGAGCGGTAGTACAGCCGATTTTAATGGCATCTTAAAACTAAAACGTTCCGACTTCGGCCTGGGGGGCAGCAGTATGGTAATGTCAAATGATGTTACGGTAAATATTGATGTGGAAGCCAGTAAATAAAATATATCAGGCAGACTTACGAAGTTTTTAAAACTTCGTAAGTCTTAAAGTTTATACACCTTGTCATTCTGAGGAACGAAGAATCTATAAAGTAGTTTACACCGTACAGATTATTCGTTCCTCGGAATGACAAAGCTATTTATACGGGGGCCATCATTATTGGCATAGAGGATACGCTATTAACATAAATATAACCTTTGCGCTGTAAGCTAATCATTTACAAATTGTAAATTAGCGCATGAAATTGCGCGTACTTGTTTTAATAAACGCGGCAGCGGTTGCCGTTACCTTATCCGCACTCAACTATTATTTCAGGCATAATTGGTATGATGTGGCAATAACCTTTGGGGTTACCATAATTACCAGTTTTTTGATTTTTTATTGGCTGATAGAAAAATACATCTACTCCAAAATAAAGCTCATTTACAAACTAATCCACAACCTTAAATTAGGCCGCGACCTGCGCGATGCCTTAGGCGAGCACGTAAGTGCAGACCCTATAAATGATGTAGAGAATGAGGTAAAGGAGTGGGCCAAACAAAAGAAAACGGAGATTGATGAACTGCGTACGCAGGAGAAATTCCGCAGGGATTTTTTATCTAATATCTCTCATGAGTTTAAAACGCCGCTATTTGCTATTCAGGGATATATCGAAGCCATACAGGATGATGAATTTGATGATCTGGTTATGGCCAAAGACTTTTTAACCAAAGCGGCCCGTAATGTTGATCGCTTAAGCTATCTGATCAAAGACCTGGACGAGATTTCAAAATTGGAAACCGGTGAAATGGCCATTAACTACACCAAGTTTAAAATAAATGATTTGATTAAAGAGGTTTTTGAATCGATGGAGATGAAGGCTTCACAGCATCATATCAAACTGGTATTCAAACAAAAATATGATGAGCCAATTCCTGTTTATGCTGATAGGGAAAAGATGGTGCAGGTATTGGTTAACCTGATTGATAACTCCTTAAAATATGGTAAAGAGGGTGGAAGCACCTCTATAAGTTTATTCGAATTGCACGATCAGGTTTTGGTTGAAGTAACCGATGATGGTATCGGTATCGAGGAAAAGTATTTACCACGTTTGTTTGAACGCTTTTTCAGAACAGATACCAGTCGTTCAAGGCAAATAGGCGGCTCGGGATTAGGGTTGGCCATTGTAAAGCATATTGTGGAGGCCCATCAGCAAACCATTAATGTGCGTAGTACCGAGGGTTTAGGTTCTACTTTTGGCTTCACTTTGCAGAAAAATAAACCGGCTTTACAATTCCCTAACATTCCTGTTTTAAAAAGTTAACATTAACTTAACATAGTTAGCGTACATTTGTTAAAATTCCATCAAAAAGTATGTCATTAAACAGCATATTCCAGTACTTTGTACCAAAAGAGAAGAAGATATTTTTCCCTTTATTTGAGCAGGCAGCCAGCAATGTTGTAGCTATAGCTACCATACTTGTTGAGGCAGTAAACTCAGCAAACCCTGTAACCCGCGAGGAGTTATTTAAGCAAATTGATAAGCTGGAAAACAAAGGTGACGAGCTTACCCACCAAATCTACTTAGAGTTAGGAAAGAATTTTATTACCCCATTTGACCGCGAAGACATACATGCACTTGCAACCGCGATTGATGATGTTGCTGATAATATACAAGGCGCGGCAAACCGCATGAGCCTTTACCGTATCGACGAATACAATGAGCATATCCGCAAACTATCCGACCTGATATTGCAGGGGAGTGTTGATCTGGAAAAGGCCGTACGCGAACTAAAAGATTTGCGTAATATACGTGCCATTGCCGATTCATGCATCAGGATAAACAGTATTGAAAACCAGGCCGATTATGTATTTGACCGTGCGGTTGCCGATTTGTTTTTATATGAAACCGATGCGATCAAGCTTATTAAATACAAAGAAATATTAGCTGCTCTTGAAAACGCCACCGATATGTGCGAAGATGCCGCTAATGTAATGGAATCAATATTAGTTAAAAACGCTTAAGCAATTTATAATTATATTCGTAAATGGTAACATCATTACTGGTAATTGTAGTTGCGCTGGCATTAATATTTGATTACACCAATGGTTTTCACGACGCGGCAAACTCTATTGCCACCATCGTATCAACCAAAGTATTAACACCGTTTCAGGCTGTGGTTTGGGCCGCTGCATTTAACTTCCTGGCTTATTTTATTGTAAAAGATCATAAGGTAGCCAACACGATATCAAAAATAGTTAACGAGCATTTTGTAACTATGCACGTTATCCTGGCAGGTTTAGTTGCCGCTATCACCTGGAATTTAACTACCTGGTGGTTTGGTATCCCATCAAGTTCATCACATACTTTAATAGGTGGTTTTGCAGGTGCGGGTATAACTAATGCATTTTACATGGGTGCTAACGGTATCACAGCCATCAACGTAAAACTGATCCTTACCACAATCGCTTACATAGTACTGGCCCCCGTAATTGGTTTGGTGATAGCCTATATTGTAACGATAATCATCCTGCATATCTGCAAACGATCGCGGCCCTCAACAGCTGAAAGATGGTTTAAAAGGCTGCAACTGGTTTCATCAGCAGCGTTAAGCTTTTCACACGGCACTAATGATGCGCAAAAGGTGATGGGTATTTTATACGTAACACTTATCGCTTCAAAAATAATAGTACCCGGTGCAGCAATGCCCGATTGGATTCCGTTGGCTTGTTACTCGGCCATCGCATTAGGCACTATGTCTGGCGGTTGGAAGATCGTAAAGACCATGGGTTCTAAAATTACCAAAATTACCCCGCTTGAAGGCGTAAGTGCTGAAACTGCCGGTGCTGTAACATTATTGATCACCGAGCACTTTGGTATCCCGGTATCCACCACGCACACCATTACCGGTTCAATCATCGGCGTGGGTTTAACTAAGCGTGTATCTGCCGTACGTTGGGGGGTAACTATCAATCTAATTTGGGCATGGATAATAACTATTCCGATTTCTGCGTTAATTGCAGGAATAGTTTTTATGCTGCTAAGGTTTGTTGCATAAACTCAATTACCATCGGCCTCCTGATCATTTAATTTTACCCCTAATGAAGAAATTCTTACTATCAATCCCTTTTGTATTTTTCGCAATAACAGGTTTGCAAACCATTACGCATAGCGCGCAGGCTTGTGCACAACAACAGCCGTCAATATTTGACATGTCTGCCGGTATTAAAGATGCCCTGTTGCAGGGAACCAGCAAAAGTACCAGTCAATTATCTGCCCTTAACGGATTTTTTGGCAATCCATCAGTAAAAATACTTTTCCCGCCGCAGGCGCAAAAAGCTGAACATACTTTACGTGGCTTAGGCCTTGGTAAGCAATGCGATCAGGTAATATTATCACTAAACCGCGCTGCCGAAGATGCTGTTGCCCAGGCTGAACCAATTTTTGTTGATGCCATAAGGCATATGAGTGTTGATGATGCCGCAAGCATACTATTAGGCCAGCCTGATGCTGCTACCCAATATTTTCGCCGCACAACCAGTGTGCAACTTGCTGTACAATTTAGGCCCATTATACAAGCCAGCCTAAATAAAGTGGGTGCAACAAAGTATTATGGCGATGTAGCTAAAACCTATAATAAACTACCCTTTGTTTCGCACATTAATCCTGATTTAACCGACTATGCTACCCAACAAGCCATTAACGGTATTTTTATTGAGATAGCGAAGGAAGAGCTCAATATTCGCAGAAACCTGAATGCCCGTTCAACCCCATTGATGCGTAAGGTGTTCTCTTTTGCAGATCAGGGCCGGAAGGTGTATTAATGCTTCCATTAAAGCACAATAGGTAACCAATAATTCACCAAGTAGGTATTTGTTAACGAGTTATAAGTTGTACTTTTAAAATAAAAATGAAAAAATTACTACTTGCCTTATTGTTTTGCATTGGAGGATTTGCTTTATCGGCCGATGCTCAAAAGATAACGGTTTACTGTACTATTTCTTCAAATGGGAAAATAGATTACGGCGATCTGAAAAAGCTTTTACCTGATAGTACAAACGCCAAGCTATTGGTTGATCCCAGAACGCAGTACGGGATTAAAAAATCAAATCACACACTTTTATTAATGAGTGCCTACGGATGGAAACTTGCCTCTGTTATAACAAATGTATCAGGTGGGGGTGGGACTTTCACTTCATCTTCCTCAGAATATCTAATGAGCAAAGAGATTTATTTAGACGCAGCTTCCTATGGTTTGTATTTGAATAATTTGATCCATATAGAAACCAAGTAAGAAGTAACAAAAAGAGCGACTGATCATTTGATCAGTCGCTCTTTTATATGTAATACTTGATTCTTTACACCAACAACCTAACCGGTTCTTCTAATAAAGATTTTAAAGTTAACAAGAATGCAGATGCCGTAGCGCCATCAACCACACGATGGTCAGAGCTTAAGGTTACTTTCATTACGTTACCCGGTACAACAGCGCCGTTTTTAACAACCGGAACTTGTTGTATACCGCTTACTGCTAAAATACAAGCATCAGGGGTGTTAATAATAGCGGTAAATTCATCAACACCAAACATACCTAAGTTTGATATGGTGAATGTTGAACCTTCCCAATCAGATGGTTGTAGCTTTTTAGCTTTTGCACGTTGTGCAAAGTCTTTTACTTCTGCTGAAATTTGGCTTAATGATTTTCCATCGGCAAAACGAACTACAGGTACCAATAGACCATCTTCGATAGCTACTGCAACACCTATATTGATATGCTCATTAAAACGGATCTTATCTCCTTGCCATGATGAGTTGATAGCAGGATGTTGTTTTAAGGCAACAGCGCAAGCTTTCAATACAAAATCGTTAAATGATATTTTGACCGGAGCAACCTCGTTTATCTTACCACGAGCAGCAATCGCCTGGTCCATATCAATCGACATGGTAACGTAGAAATGCGGTGCGGTAAATAAACTTTCAGACAAACGCTTGGCAATAACCTTACGCATTTGGCTAACCGGTTTCTCGGTGAATTTCTCAACACCAACATAAGGTGCAGCAACAACAGCGGCCGGAGCTGATGGTGCAGGCGCTGAGGCAGCAGGTGCAGCAGCTGGTTTTGCAGCAGGCGCAGCCGATGGTACAAATGATTCTATATCTTTTTTAACAATCCGGCCACCTTCAGCAGAACCTTTTAACTGGTTAAGGTTGATGCCTTTTTCCTTAGCAATTTTACGCGCTAACGGAGATGCCTTAACACGGCTGTCATCCGCGCTGAATTGTGGTTCAGCAGGAGGAGCAGCTTCGGCAGGTGCTGATGTCGCAGCAGGGGCAGCCTCAGTTACTTTAGCCGCAGGTGCTGATCCTGTATCTTGTAATAAAGGAGTAATATCAGTACCTTCTTTACCAACAATGGCAATAATGCCATTTACCGGTGCAGCTTCGCCTTCTTTAGGGCCTATGTATAATAAGGTGCCATCTTCGTAACCTACAACTTCCATGGTAGCCTTATCGGTTTCCACATCAGCTAATGAGTCATCAGATTTTACTTTATCACCAACTTTAAAGTTCCATTTGTTTATAACACCCTCGGTCATGGTATCACTCAGCGCAGGCATGCGTATTACAGTTGCCGGTATGCTTGATGTATCCACTTTTGGGGTAGCAGCTTTTGGTGCTTCAGCAGCCGGGGCGGCCTCAGCGGGTTTTGCAGGAGCTGCTTCAGGAGCCGCGCTTAAAGCGGCTTTGTAATCTTCTCCTTCTTTTCCTATCACAGCAATAACAGAATCAACAGGTGCACCTTGTCCTTCTTCGATACCGATAAATAGCAAAGTGCCATCCTGGTATGATTCAAAGTCCATAGTGGCCTTATCTGTTTCGATCTCGGCAATTACATCGCCTGATTTTATTTTATCGCCAACTTTTTTATGCCACTTCGCTAAAACACCATCAGTCATGGTGTCGCTCATTTTGGGCATTTTAATTACTTCAGCCATTCTGTTTTTGAATAGTTTAAATTCTGTGTATTATATAACTAGTCCCTAATGTAAGGGTAATCTGCTTGCACGTAAACATCAGTATAAAGCTCTGATGCTTCAGGCCATGGTGATTCTTCAGCAAATTTTACTGCTTCTTCAACCTCAGCTTTAATTTTGGCAGCTATTTCTTCAAACCATTTTTCATCAGCATAACCTTCTTTTTCAATAGTTTCTTTAACCATTTCAATCGGGTCTTTTTCTTTGTAGCTTTCCAGCTCCTCTTTAGTACGATACTTTTGCGGATCGGACATTGAGTGGCCTTTATAACGATAAGTACGCATTTCTAAAAATGTTGGTCCTTCACCACGGCGCGCACGTTGTACAGCCTCGTCCATCGCGTTATGTACCGCAACAGGATCCATACCGTCAACAGCCGATGATGGTATACCGTAAGGTAAGCCTAATTTGTAGATGTCTGTTTGTATGGTAGTACGTGCAACTGAAGTACCCATGGCGTAACCATTGTTTTCGCAAACAAAAATTACAGGCAATTGCCATAAAGCAGCCATGTTAAAGGTTTCGTTTAACGCACCCTGACGAACAGCTCCATCGCCCATGTAGGCAATGTTCACATTGTCGGTACCTTTATATTTTTCAGCAAAAGCGACGCCTGCTCCCAAAGGGATCTGGCCGCCTACTATACCGTGGCCACCGTAAAAATGCTTTTCCTTGCTGAACATGTGCATACTACCACCTTTGCCTTTTGAGCATCCGGTAGCTTTACCGTACATTTCGGCCATTATCGCATTTGGCGTTACGCCTTTAGCAAGAGCGTGCGCGTGATCACGATATGCGGTGATCATACTATCCTCTTGTCTTATAACCGACATGGCTCCGGCTAACACAGCCTCCTGGCCTATATATAAGTGGCAAAAGCCTCTTATTTTCTGTTGTCCGTATAATTGCCCGGTTTTCTCTTCGAACCTGCGCATTAGCAGCATCCACTCGTACCACTTAAGGTAGGTATCTTTATTTATTTCGATCGAACTCATTTGTAAACAACCTATTTTTTTCTGAGTAAAGCGCAAATCTAATTATATCCTGCAAATTATCGAAACTACTATGCATTTCTTCAAAAAGATTTCTTAATTATTACACTATATAATAATAATGTCCCTCCCGGAAAATGTTGAATTGACATTTCTGTAACTATTTTGCTACAAAAAGCGTAAGAATAATTGTTATAATTCACAATTGTTTACTAATAGTTAATAGGTTATAGCAAATGGAAAGTTTATTGGCATTGTGTTTTTTTTAAAAAATGCCCCTTTTTATTTGCATAATTGAAAAATATGGATAGTTTTGTATCCTACGATGTACACATTGTATAATTTAATAAACATTTTGTTGACCTAATAACAACAAACTAAGGATTAAATGAAGAAAACGTTAATTGTTATTGTCTTATTTTTCAGTGTTTTAGCTACTCAAGCTCAAACAAAAATAACACCAGATCAGCCTGTTGCAAAAACACAGGATGACGACGAAAGTTTAGCAAAAGATTATCTGTCACAAATTATGGGAGTTGCTTTATCCGCAACCTCAAACATGAAACTTTTTCATTTTGTATATGATTGGATCGGCACCCCTTACCGTTTCGGTGGAAGCTCAAAAAGAGGTATCGATTGTTCCGCGTTTACAAAAGAATTATACAGCGAGGTTTTTAACCTGGATATCAAACGTAACTCACGTGATATTTTTAGCATGGTTAGCCCGGTTGGTAAAGACGAATTAAAAGAAGGAGACCTGGTTTTCTTTAAAATACATAGCCGCCGTATATCGCATATTGGTATATACCTTGGCAATAACCGTTTTGCACACGCTTCATCAAAGGGTGTAGCCATCAGTAGTTTGGATGATGCTTACTACAGCAGATACTTTTATAAAGGAGGTCGCTTACTCAGCTCATTTAAAAGCCAGATAGATGATTCGCCCGATGCAGGCACGGGCAGCACCAGCAGTACTAACTAATTCTAAACCTAAATATGAAAATCCTTTCAGCCGAAAGGATTTTTTTTTGAGCATTAATTTCTATAAATCGTCAATATACTACGATTCGTCCCTCGTATTTTTTACCAGGCTTATCCCCGAAAAGAAAAATAACAATGCAATTAAGCCAACTACAATAAGTGTGGTTGCGCCAGTGGTGTGGTTAATAATACCAATGCCGGCATAAATAAGCCCTATAATTCCTAATACAGTAAGGATAGCGCCGAAAGTACGTTTTAAGTTCATGGTTGAATTTTTTGTTGCGATTGTTTTATTAAAAACAAATAACACACCAATAATTAGTTCTATATTAGATTATAAATTTTATCATCCATGTCAACTTCAATAATTGTATTATTTGTTATTATTTTTATTGTGCTGATCATTTTATCGTCATGCTTTGTGACTGTAAAACAGGGCACTATTGCCGTAATTACGGTATTCGGAAAATACCGCCGTATCATGTCACCGGGTTTAAACTTTAAACTTCCGCTCATCGAAAACGTGTATTCACGCATCTCTATCCAAAACCGCTCTGTCGAACTGGAGTTCCAAGCAGTAACATTCGATCAGGCTAATGTATATTTCAAAGCCATGTTGCTTTATTCGGTACTCAATCAATCCGAAGAAAGCATAGTGAACGTAGCATTTAAGTTTGTTGATGAGCGTAACCTGATGCAGGCGCTCATTCGTACTGTTGAAGGCTCTATCCGTGCTTTTGTGGCTACCAAACGCCAAGCCGAGGTATTGGTGCTTCGCCGTGATATTGTGGAACATGTAAAAGAGCAACTGGATGTGATTTTAGAAAACTGGGGTTACCATTTGCAGGATCTGCAATTGAATGATATTACTTTTGATGATATTATCATGAAATCCATGAGCCAGGTGGTTGCCTCAAACAACCTGAAAGCGGCGGCTGAGAACGAAGGACAAGCACTATTGATCACCAAAACCAAAGCTGCTGAAGCCGAAGGTAACGCGATTAAGATTTCTGCTGAAGCTGAACGTCAGGCTTCACAACTACGCGGACAGGGTGTGGCCCTATTCCGCCAGGAAGTGGCCAAAGGTATGAGTGTAGCTGCTAAAGAAATGCAGGATGCGCATATGGATACTTCCGTTATTCTTTTCACTATGTGGACTGAATCTATCAAACACTTCGCGGAAAACTCGCAGGGCAATGTGATCTTCCTTGATGGATCAACTGATGCTATGCAGCAAACCATGAAAGAGATGATGAGCCTAAACCTTTTGCATAACGAGCAGTCGAAAGGGAAAAGCGCTAAATAATTAAATGAAAATTAATTTACCGGGGTTGATTTGTGCTGTTGTTTTGAGTTTGCCTGCTTTGCAAAAAGCATCGGCACAAGGTGATTCTTATCAAAAATTAACGCCCAACGATTTTCAGGGTATGCCACGAACTAATGGAGATGGGGTGGTTGCTTATACAAACTGTACTATTGATTTTCATTACGAAGCCAATCCAAAAGATAATTACTACCTGCTGAAGTTCGATATTAAGGTAACCATGAACAGGAACAGGTCATGGATGAATCGCAGAATGATTAAGTCACAAGATCAACTTGCCGAAATTCTGAGACATGAGCAGGGTCATTATACAATTGCTTATATGGAGCAACAGGAATTATTGCGCACGGTAGGCAAAACGGTATTCTATGCTAACTACCGGCAACAAGCCCAGGAAATATTTGACCGTATTGATGCGAAGTATAAACAATTGAATTTGGATTATGATGCGGATACCGAACACATGGTAAACCGTGTACAACAAGCCAGCTGGAATGCTTATTTTGATAAAAAGCTGACTTATATGCCGCCTGTGAACCAGGATTAAAAGTATCTCTAAGTGGTGCGGGAAAACACCGACCATAGGCTAAAAAGCCATTGTCATTTCGACCAAAGGGAGAAATCTTCTTCGCCTTGCATTGTCGCTATGCTGCCTGTAGAAGATTTCTCCCTTTGGTCGAAATGACAAGGAGTATAAAACATGCCCCTATGTGTTTCACCTCTTTGTCGCGCAGCGAAGCGTAGCCGGGTATTCAAGGTGCAAATTACATTCGTAACATTCGATTTAATTCGCTTACTTAGTATATAATAACTTAGGTAATGGTGCAGGGGAACACCGACCATAGGATGAAAGGTAAAATGAAAATACAATTTAAAGCTATTTTAACAACCGCTTTATCATTATACTTATTAGCAAGTTGTAATAATAAAACTGGTAACGGTTTAAAAACACAACCCCTAAAAAATAAGAAACTTTCTAATAACTTCGTTACAAGGAAAGTTGCAAATAGTATGCCCTATAAAGAATTACCACTTGGGCCGTCGGTGTTGAAAAACTATAGATTTCCAAAGGATGGTTGGGATAAGAATACCTATTTTGATATACCTGATAGTGAAAAAACAAAAAACGACAAAAATGGTGAAGAATATACAAAAAAATTCAATGAAATTGACTTTAACTACTTGAACTTGCGGAAATCTTATTCGACACCAGATATCGGAAAAGTTAATTATATAAATATTTTGGATGATTCACTTCTACTAAATCGTAAAATATATTTAAAAGAAGGTTTTAAATTTCGATTGCCTGATTTTGGACCTTATCAATGTTATTATCAATGTTATAGTGGCCCCAAACTTAAATCAGTCACAACTAAAAAAATACCTATTCACTATGATACATTTTCAAATATTGTATTTATTGACCCAAAAACACGTACAGCAAATATCTTAAATATTTATAGTAGTTACTACCTTACAGAAGACATTGATTATGAATGGCGATTTTTTTATATTGATAAAGACAAAACCATAGAAATATTTACTGCTGGATCGGATGAAGAAAGAACCGGTATTAATAAAGTTCTATTGATCAATGTGCAACGTAATGGTAAGTTTTCTTTAAAAAATATAAAATAAACACCTTATGGCTGATACATATCCAGCCTCTGGTCGGCGTTATTACCGCACCAGCCCGTCATTAGCTTGTGGCCGGTGTTTTCACCGTGCCACCCCGATATTTATTCCACGTAATAAGCAGGTAAATCTAAGTTGGAAGCTGGCCTATATGCCACCTGTGAATAAAGATTAAAACGCTTCGCCTACCGAAATAAATAGTCCGCGCGAGCCTTCGTTACCAAAGCCGTAATTGATGGAGATATTGGTATTGGATACCTTGTTTAGCTTTACACGTAAGCCCGGCCCGAAGCCTGGCTGTATGGATTGTAAGCTTGTACCCCGTTCCGCATTAAAGGTTTCACCATTTAAAAATACAGTACCGCCAAGCACGCCATCAGCCGTAATTCTGTAGCGATATTCTGCCTCGCCATATAGCATATCATTACCACGAAACCTACCCTGGATGTAACCACGGCCGGTAGCGAAATTCGCATCCCAGCCTGTTGCAGGCAGATCAAGATATGGCGGTTTTCCACCCACAATGAGCCAATCATAACTCCATAATGCGAGTGTATTATCCGATCCTTCCGGGAAGTTAATGTATTTACGTACGTCAATAATCAAAGATTGCCAATTTTTTGTGGCGCCGAAATTTTTGTCGCTATTACGCAATTGTAGCCCTACGTATGTTCCTTTTGATGGGTTAATCGCGTTATCACGCGAATCGAACTGACCATTAATTGTAAAACCTGACGATATAGTACGTGTTGCTGTACCGTATTTAGCATAGTCAGATTCAGATCCATCAGGATTACCTCTTTCGGATATATCCCAATGGTCATCAAAATCATAACCTAAGCCTGCATAGAAATTCCCGGCAACATGCCTTAATATAGTTTCATAAAACTGTATTAAGGAGTAATCCATCGGATCATCGGCAGATATTTTTGAATTGCTGCCTAGTCCATAAGTGCTTTGCGGATACTTTAAATAGCTGTAATTGCCAACAAACTCATAACTGTTATCCTTGGTCCAAAAGTTAGTTTGTATTGGCATAATAAACTGTTTATTTTCAGTATATGACGCGCTTGCTACCACAGTTGATATTCTGGATTGAGGCCCGTTACGAAATGCTATATTACCCGATACTACAACCGCAAAGCTGGTTACCAGTGTATACCCAATTGCCGGTACTACTGAAACTTGTGGTTTTGAGGTGATAGAATCAATTTCGGGAGTGATTTTGCTGTGGAATAGCTTATGTAGAACGTCGCCTATATCCTGTTGCTTTGTACCCTTAACCATAACTGTGGTATCCTTTGAGCCGGGCTTAGCGCCGGTAGGGGATAGTTTTGTTATAGGAATACCTGATGATTGATTTTGCTGCGCATAACTATCCAGGCCAATAAACATGGCAATAATAAATGCACTAAAAACAAAATGAAACTTCATTAAGGATGGTAAGTAATTAACAGATCTGTATTATTAGAGAATATATTATAATCGGCGAAAATAATAATTATGCCTTACACGCTGATATTAAGTTTGTAATATTAGTTTGAGATGGCTTTACTTTAACTAAACAAAAAAGTCTCACCCGGTTAAGGATGAGACTTTTTTGTTTATAACAGATAAACCTATTGGTATTGTATGTAAATAGGGTAAGGCTTGTATTTTAACACCTCCTGCGGGGTTAGCATGTGGTGTGGTGCTTTTTTAATATCGTTTTTGTAGAACAATTTGAAGCCGGTAAATTGAACAGGCTCAGGATAAATAAAGTTACGGTAGGTGCCTGTTTTCAAATCAGGTTCGCCCCATCCATCCATGTTCATTACAAATTGTATTTCTTTATGTAATTTAATTTCTTTGTAATTGGTTACCATCTTCCTGGTAAAACGATGTACAATTAAAATTTTCGGAGGCAGGTTATATTTGCGAACAACATTAGCCAAATAATCGGATACATAGTTAATATCAGCCGCGTCAAAAGTGCCTATTTTTTTACCTGGTAAAGTTCCGTCTTTCATGGAGAATTCAGGGTCGATGCCGATGTGAACTTGTGGCATTTCAATGTATTTTTCTAACAAAGGCAACTCAGCACGGATATTACTTAATGATACCTGGATATCTAAAAACACAATAGCATGTGCTTTTTTGGCCAGATACAATACAGTATCAATTTGTTTAAATGGCATGCGGTGGCGGTATTTACCATCCTTACCCGGGTCGCCACTGGCAACAACGGCTATATAATGTAACGCAGGTTGTACCGGTGTTGATGGATCAGCTTTTTGCCATTCTTGTACTGCCTGGTGTAAACGCGCAAGCATTTCATTTGGCGGAAGTTCGCCCAAAATGCCCATCTTTTTTGAATATAAGTTACCATAATAAGCAACCACACGTTTAAACGGTAAAATTGCTCCCGGCAATGGGTAAGGTGCATTTTTTACCGGCCATTTTCCTGTAGTATCGCCATGGGCAAGTTTTTTCATTAACGAATCGTACAGCTTTTTATTAAGCGGCGGATAAGTTACGTGACTTACAGTAGTGTCCGTTTCTGTAGTAGTGGTAGTTGTTGTACCTGTTGGTTTCGCAGTAGTTTTAACCGCATCTTTTGCCGAAGAACTGCTTTGACTGCAATTGGTAAATAATATTAAGGGTAACAGCAGAAAAGTGGCAGAAAAAATAATGTTTTTCAATTTCATAAAACGCGGGTAATGTATAAATAGCTAATTGTAATGTTATTATGTATTATTGGGGTTATGATTGATAAGCCATAATCAAAATAATACTATCGTGTAAATATAAATTTTTAACGGGCTAATTAATTTTTATTTTTATAAAACTTGCCAAACACACCCAGCGGCAGTTTTGGGCCCGATGTTGCCTGGAGATATAACTCGCCAATCTCCAGGTTTTCTACCTTAGGATAAGCGCCTCTGATCAGGTTCTCAATAATTACAGATGAAAAGCCAAGCGAGTAAGTATTCAATATTAGGAAATGCTCTTCGGGGTCTAGTAGTTCCACTACATCATGCATCATTTCATTGATATGATCTTCCAGTTTCCATTTTTCACCGTTAGGGCCGTGGCCATATGCCGGGGGATCAAGGATGATACCGTTATATTTTTTGCCGCGTTTAAGTTCACGCTTCACAAACTTAAGCGCGTCTTCAACTACCCAACGGATATTTTTTATGCCTGATATTTCCTGATTTTCATTTGCCCAGGTAACCACCTGTTTGATGGAATCAACATGCGTAGTATCAGCACCTGCTGCGGCGGCAATTAATGATGCTCCTCCTGTATAAGCAAACAGGTTAAGCACTTTTGGCTCGGGTGTTTTAAATTGCTTGATATTTTTGGAGATATAATCCCAGTTAACCGCCTGCTCTGGGAAAATACCCAGATGCTTAAACGACGTCATTGCCAACCTGAATTTTATAGCGGCATCCTTATTTTTATATTCAATATGCCAGCGGTCGGGGATATTAGGGTTCTTCTTCACCCAGTCGCCCGATGTGGCAGAGCGGCCTTTAAATTTTATATGGTGTAGGCGTTGCCATTCACTCGCAGGCAAGGCTTTACTCCAAACCGCTTGTGGTTCGGGGCGTATTAAAATTACGGTACCAAGACGCTCCAGTTTTTCAAAATCGCCGCAATCAATCAGCTCGTAATCTTTCCAGTGCGTAGGTGTGAGGAGTTGGATCATGTGGGTGGAGAGTGATTAGAGATTGAAGAATAGAGATTAGTTAATTTTCTGCAAATATATCAGTTCTAAAACTAATCTCTACTCACTAATTAACTAATCACTAAAGGCGTGCCTTTGCAGCCCGCATAAACTTACTGGCGAACACGAAGTCGTTTAGTTCTTTATTATCAGTATGAGCAATCTCGTCTTTAGTGCCTTCCCACCATTTTTTGCCCTGATGTAAAAAGATGATGTGATCGCCAATACCCATTACCGAGTTCATATCATGCGTTACAATTACAGTAGTTATCTGGTATTCTTCGGTTAGCTCATTGATCAGTTCATCAATCAAGATAGATGTTTTTGGGTCGAGGCCTGAGTTGGGTTCATCCACAAACAAATACTTTGGTTGCATGGATATGGCGCGGGCAATACCTACGCGTTTTTTCATCCCGCCGGATAATTCCGAAGGATATAGTTTGTTTTTGCCTTTCAGATTAACGCGTTCTAAACAAAAATTAGCACGATCGAGTTTTTCCGCATGGGTACGGTTGGTGAACAGGTTTAAAGGAAACATAATGTTTTCCTCAACGGTCATCGAATCAAACAAAGCCGAATTTTGGAATAACATACCAATGTGTGTACGGATAGGCACACGTTGCTCAAAGTTCATTTCGGTAAAATTCTCACCATCAAAAATAACATCGCCTTTTGTGGGTTCGTGCAGGCCAACAATGCATTTAAGCAAGGTAGTTTTTCCCGAGCCTGATCCGCCGATAATAAGGTTGTTTTTGCCAGGTTTAAATTTCGCACTTATGCCGCGTAGTACATCATTATCGCCAAAAGTTTTGGTTATACCTTTTATCTCGATCATAGCATTACACGGGTTATAACCAAATCGGCAAATAAAACCATAACGCAACTGTATACCACACCCTTGGTAGCAGATTGCCCAACTTCCAGTGCGCCGCCATTAGTATAAAAACCCTGGTAAGCACATATCGAGGTAATAATAAATCCAAAAACTATCGCCTTAACTATGGCAACTCTAATAGTTAAACCTTCAAAGCCTTCATGTACACCGCTAAGGTAATCAGCAGGAGAAACGTCACCTGAAAGTACACAGGCAAGCCACCCTCCGAAAATACCTAAAGCGATTGATGCAATAACCAATATCGGGAACATGGTAACACCCGCGATAATTTTGGGTGATATTAAATATCCCGGTGCATTTACGCCCATTATTTCCAATGCATCAATTTGCTCGGTAACACGCATGGTGCCAATTTGTGATGCCATGCTGGAGCCTACACGCCCGGCCAATACAAGTGATGATATGGTCGGACTGAACTCTAATATCGTGGAATCCCGCGCGATACTGCCTGCAATACTGCGCGGCACCAACGGACTTGATAACTGAAAAGCCACTTGTATAGTAGTTGCTGCCCCGATAAATACCGAAATGATAGATATAATGCCCAGCGAACCCACCCCTACAGAAACCATCTCGCGCATTACTTCGGCCCAATAAACGCTAAATTTTTCAGGCTTCCTGAAACTTAAACGTAGTAAGAGTATATATTTTCCTAAGCTATGAAACATGTGAAACTAAAAAATCGGTTAAAAATACATCTTTTTAACAATAAGGCTTGCTGCTTGTTGTATTTCAGGTACATTTATTCTGTTTACCGTAATTATATGGCATTTTACCGACTTTTTAAATCGCTTTGCCAAAAGCTATAGGTAAGCGCTTATAATCCATATTACATTTGTATTGTTATAACAAACCAAAGAATAAATTATAAAAATGAAAAACGCACTTATCACCGCAGCAACAAAAGGAATTGGCCGGGCAATTACCATCGCATTAGCCAAAGAAGGCATCAACGTAGCTGTTTGTGCACGCGGTGAAAAAGACCTTGCCGATTTAAAAGCCGAGCTTTTCACCATCAACCCAAACATAAAAATATTTACCGCTGCTACCGATGTAAGTGTAAAAGCTGAAATACTAAAGTTTGCCGCTGCTGCTGAGAAAGAGCTGGGTGGCATTAACATCATCGTAAATAATGCAGGGATATACGAACCCTTCAGTATTTTAGATGATGGCGAAGATACCTTTCAAAAAAACATCAATACTAACCTTGCACCGGCTTATGAATTGTATCGCTATTTTGGTAAAAAAATGATAGCGGCAGGCGAAGGGCATATTTTCAATATTTGCTCTGTTGCATCCCTAAATCCGGTGGTTGAAGCAGGCACTTACAGCGTAACAAAATTCGCGTTGCTAGGTCTAACTAAAGTAATGCGTTTGGAACTGCAGGCACACAATATTAAGGTAACGGCTGTAATTCCGGGCTCAACATTAACCAGCTCGTGGGATGGTGTTGCTGTAAATAAAAACGTAATGGTAATGCCAGAAGACATTGCCTCAGCAGTAGTAAATATCTACAACATGAGCCCCGGTGCTAATGTAGATGAAATAGTAATAAAGCCGGTTAACGGCCAGGTTTAAAAATTTAATATCAAACAAAATGGAAAAGAAACTATATCGCGACCCTTACCACAAAATGATTGGTGGTGTTTGCGCAGGCTTAGCCGAATATTTGGACATGGATATTACCGTTGTCCGCTTGTTATTCGCATTTGCATTCTTTATTGTGGGTGTGGGCCTTATCCCTTACATTATATTATGGATAGTGTTGCCAAAAAAATATTACAACCCATTTATCGCCCCATCCGACCCGGCAACGGTTGATTATATTGTTCCGCCTGTAACGTCAAACCTGCCATTTGGAACTATCCCACCAAAACAACGCTCAAACGCGGGTTTGGTAATTGGTGTGGTGCTGATATTTTTAGGCGGAGCTTATTTAATGCACGAATTCGATCTAATCCCCGATTTTCATATTCATCGCCTTTGGCCGGTATTTGTAATTGCCATAGGTATAGGGCTGATCATTAAAGGCCAGCAAAAACAACCATGGGAAGATCCTAACTGGCAAAACCCTGTTAATGATACGCCTAAGGCAGATGAAACAACAAATACTACTAATCCATCAACTGACAACACTCCAACTCTATAATCATGAAAAACGATAAAATAATTCCGGGACTTGTTCTGGTACTCATAGGGCTTGCTTTCCTACTGGATAACTTTGGCTATATCAACTTCCACTGGGGCAATATATTTCACTTATGGCCAATATTTTTGATCATAGCCGGTGTTAACCTAGTGTTTGTACACAATAATACTCCCATTGCTTACGCAGCAAAAATCGGGGTGATTATATTAGGCTTTGGTTTACTATTATTTGGCAATTTCGGCGACAGATACAACTGGCCTTGGTACAGCTATAGCTGGCATGATTACAACCATAATCATAACCGCAACAACAATGATAGCGATGATGATGACGACGACGATGACGACGATACCACAGGTGTTAAGGGGATTGTAAAAGTAGCAGGCAGCAGCAATTTTGTTTTACCTTATAGCGCTGATGCAAAAACTGCAGAATTGCACATTAGCGGCGGTGGTACCCAATACAATTTAACCGATACAACTAATCAGTTATTTAAGGCTGACACCAAAGAGCACTTCAGCAGTTATGAACTTTCGCATTCAAATAACGGCTCAAACTATGTGCTTAACTTTGATATGAAGCAAAAAAAAGGTGGCCACTTTAACTGGGGAAATGATGATAATAAAAACGCTGTGAACTTTGAATTAAATAATAACCCAGTATGGAGTATTTATGTAGAAGCAGGCGCAGCAGGTATCGACTTCGATTTAAGTAAATATCAGGTACAAAAACTTAAATTAAGTGGAGGTGCAGCATCCTTCAAAGTAAAATTAGGGCAGCCTTTAGCAAGTACCGACGTGGAGGTTTCAACAGGTATGGCCAGCGTAAATATCAGTATCCCGCAAAATGCCGCCTGTGAAATTGAAACTGATTCAGGCTTGTCTTCCAATAATTTTGATGGTTTCACAAAAACAGATGATGGCCATTATCAAACACCAGGCTTTGCAAATGCCAAAAACAAAATACATATCAGTATAGACGGGGGCATGTCCGACTTTAAAGTGAACCGATATTAATATGCCGGATAATATTTCGGTAAACAAATACCTGCTAGTCATAAACGGTAAACCCGAAGGCCCGTTTAGTATAGATGAATTAAAACAACGCAAAATCAAACCGACCGATTTTGTAAGATTAGCCACTATGGATGATTACAAGGAAGCTCATGAAGTTGAAGAACTTCGTGGGCTTCTTGGCTTTAGTAAACAACACCCCGCTCCCCAATACTTTGCCGGTTTCGATCAGCGCTGGATGGCTTCGGCCCTGGATTGGTTTATGGTATCGCTGGTAATTGTATTTTTTGGGGTGATAGCATTGCTGTTCATTTCTGAAAAATCCACACAAATAATTATAGCGGCAAGTGTATTAGGCATAATTCCGATAGTCAATTTTATCTATCACGCTATAATGGAAGCCTCCGCTAAGCAAGGCACTTACGGCAAGCAGATACTCAAAATAAAAGTAACCGATATGCAAGGAGAACGTATTGATATTGCAAAATCTATCGGAAGAAACCTGGCGAAGATCTTATCAGTGCTTACTTTATTTATTGGATACCTGTATAGTTTTTTTAATACCAAGCAGCAATGCTTGCATGATGTGGTTGCGGGGACGCTGGTGATTAAGGACAGGTTGATTTGATGTTATTTAAAATACCTTTTGGTATGCAATACTCTGAAGATTATTACTTGATCATTCCTTTGAATATAATGTATCCCGTAAGGAAATTGATACATTGGGGCAATCCTGATTCCTCGATACCTTACCTGGAATAATTGTGGTTCATTCTCGATATAATTCAGTGTGGCAAAAAGCTCTTTAAAAAGTTATCGGTAATCTTAGGAGATATTTTGTTGTAATAGTCCTGAATATCGGTTAAATATGTTTCGGCTTCAACCCTGAAAATAAGTTCGAAACTCATTTACCTGCAAAACGGATTTTAATGCTATCCAAACTTACATATTTGGCTTTTCCAGATGCTTCCTGTTGCAGCATATCATCAATCATGTTTCTATATTCATCAGTTAGCTCAAGATCTACATGGTGTTGATGCACCAGGTTTTCATATTCAGCAATAGGAATAATTACAGCTGTTCTTTCGCCTTTATCGTTCGTGATGAATTGAGTTGTCATTAATCAAATTTAATAAAAAATTAAATTATTTAAGAGCGTAATTGTTTTTAATGAGTTTCTTAACCTAAACTTTACAAGCACTAAACTATTCCATATCAAACCATAAAACCTATTTCGTATTTTTGCATTATAAATTTCATGCATGAGTACTGATGCCATTAAATTACTGCAAGGCCGTTATTGTAATTCGTTAACTGAATATTCGCGTTTTGTAACCCGTGAGGTTTACATTGGCGATGTGCCTATGGGCGGTAACAACCCCATCCGCATACAAAGCATGACCACCACCGATACCATGGACACCATCGGTACGGTTGAGCAGTCGATCCGTATGATCGAAGCCGGTTGCGAGTATGTGCGTATCACCGCGCCAAGCATTAAGGAAGCCCAGAATCTAGCAGAAATAAAAAAACAATTACGCCAGCGTGGCTATACCGCGCCGTTGGTTGCCGACATACATTTTACCCCAAATGCCGCCGAAGTTGCCGCCCGTATAGTTGAAAAAGTACGTGTGAATCCCGGCAACTACGCCGATAAAAAGAAATTCGATCAGATAGATTATACCGATCTGGAATATCAGGCTGAACTGGAACGCATCAATAAAAAGTTTGCGCCACTAGTTAAGATTTGTAAGGAATACGGTACTGCCATGCGTATCGGTACCAACCATGGTTCACTGTCCGACAGGATTATGAGCCGCTACGGCGATACCCCGCAAGGCATGGTGGAATCTGCCATGGAATTTATGCGGATGTGCGAGGCGCTGAATTACTATAATCTGGTGATCTCCATGAAATCCAGCAACCCGCAGGTAATGGTGCAGGCTTATCGATTACTGGTAGAAACGATGGTAGCCGAAGGTATGAACTACCCGCTGCACTTAGGCGTAACCGAAGCCGGCGACGGCGAAGACGGCCGCATAAAATCTGCAGTTGGTATAGGTACTTTATTAGAAGATGGTCTGGGCGATACCGTCCGCGTTTCCCTAACCGAAGAACCCGAAGCCGAAGCACCGGTAGCGATTGCATTGGTAAACAGGTACGTTGAAAGAAGTCGAAAGTCAAACAAAATAGAAGTCTCCCCAACCGGGGGAGATTTAGAGGGGGCTCATAGCCCTTATATCTATAAAAAACGCGAAACCTACGAGGCCAACGCATTCATCGGCGGGCATATGGTACCAAGGGTAGTGATCGATTTGTCGAAAGCTAATCTGAAAGATCCATCTGTATTGAATGATGCAGGTTACATGTATTCGCCATTGCTGGATAAATATAATATGGCAGAGCAGTCGGTTGATTTTGTTTATTTGGCAGATGAGTTGCCATCTTTCACCTTGCCCGGTAACCTTAAACAGCTTTACAATTACAATACATGGCTAAAACTTGCCAATAAAACGCTTTGCCATCCCGTATTTACATTACAAGAATATATTGGCGACGCCGACCGTTCATCAGCATTAAATCTGGTAAGGTTAAAACCAGCCGACATTAATACCGAAGTATTCGGACTGTTGCCATTAAACAACACCCTGGTTTTTATACTGGAAACTGATGCCCTAAATGGCATGACCGATCAACGCTCATTCTTCTTCAAAATGGAAGAGTTGGGTTTGGATGTTCCGGTTATAATAAAGAGAGACTATTCTTTTAATAACGAAGAAGCCAAAAAAGTCTCCTCTACCGGGGGAGATTTAGAGGGGGCTGCTACTCTTCTCCAACTCTACGCCGCAACTGATCTTGGTGCTTTATTGGTTGATGGTTTTGGTGATGGTATTTGGATAGATGCACAACAACTACCGGCAAATATTATTACCTCTACTGCATTCGGCATATTACAGGCTACCCGTTCGCGCATATCCAAAACTGAATATATCTCCTGTCCAAGCTGTGGCCGTACATTGTTCGATCTGATGGAAACTACCCAAATGATCCGCAGCAGAACAAGCCACCTGAAAGGTTTAAAAATTGGTATCATGGGCTGCATCGTAAATGGCCCCGGCGAAATGGCCGATGCTGATTATGGCTACGTAGGCTCTGGCCCCGGCAAGGTTACTTTATATCGAGGTAAGGAAGCTGTAAAGAAAAATATTACAAGTGACAATGCGCTTGATGAATTGATCGGTATTATCAGGGAAGATGGTAATTGGATTGAGATAGAATAATAGGCTAAAGAGGCTGTCATGCAGGAGCGTAGTTGAAGCGTGCGGGCAGGCCTTTACGCACATGCTTCGACTACGCAGCATGACACTCTTCCGCCTAACTCAAATACACCTTCCACCAATCAGAATTGTATTCCTTAACCTCGGTTGGCTCACCAGGCTTAGGTATAAATAACTTAATATTTTTATCCTTACCATACTGCACTAAACGTTCAACCGGTTCAAACCAGGCATGTGGTGCAAGGCTGAATGTCCCCCAATGCAAAGGCATCATTAGTTTTCCTTTTAGTCCGATATTGGCATTGCTCGCATTATCGGGGCCCATGTGAATATCCGGCCAGTATTTGCCATAGGCACCAATCTCCAACATCGCCAGATCGAATGGACCGTAAACATCACCGATTTCTTTAAAATCAGGAGAATATCCTGAATCAGCACCAAAGAAAATATTATGTTTTGGTCCTTTGATAACGAATGACGACCAAAGTGTTTCATTACGATGCAGGATTCCTCTACCCGAAAAATGCCTTGCAGGTGCGGCTGTCAACACTACATCATGGTCTATCATAGCGCTATCGCCCCAATCCAGTTGGAAGATATAATTCTCTAATATGCCCCAGCTTTGCAAATATTGCCCAACGCCCAGTGAGCAATAAAAGGGAATGCTTTTACCCGCGAAATATTTGATCGTGTTCTTATCCAAATGATCATAATGATCGTGCGACACAATCACCGCGTCCAAAGGTGGCAAATCATCCAATGCGATTGGCGGTTGAAAAAAACGCTTCGGCCCAAATGATTGGGAGAACGATACCCTGTCGCTCCAAACCGGATCGGTTAAAATACGCTTGCCGTCAATTTCAATCAACAAGCTGGAGTGGCCAACCCAGGTTATCCTTAAACCGCTTTCGGGCGGTGTTTGGTAAATGCTTACATCCGTTTTAAATGGCCCTAATTGTTTTTTAGGTATATTTTCGGCTTTGTTATTAATATACTCTTTTAGTATGGGTATCATTTTACCAAAACCCGCTTCATCTGTTGGTATAGTATTCTGATACTTTTTACCTTTTTTAGTTGACCCGCTTAAACTCATAAATATTATTAATCAATTGCCCGGCATAGCCGTGGATTTAAACTCAGGGGTATTATTTTTTGAAAAATTCTATCGACAGATCACAAAACTCCAATAAGTCCTTGGGTAAACTATCCTTCGCATAGGGGTGCGATGCGCCAAAGGTATGGTCTCCGCCCTTTATAATTACAAGCTCTGCCTGTTTATCTGCTTTTTTTAATTGCTTCGCGTGAGCTAACGGAACCGTAGGGTCTTCATCACCATGCACAATTAGCCAGGGCTGTTTTATGTGGGTGGCTTTCTCTAAAATATCAAGCTTGGCGGGGCTATTCATCCAATCATCCAAAATAGAAACCTTTAACGGCATGTCCTGCCCGGTACGCGAGTTGGGCATATACATAATGCCGGATAACCTCCATTGTTCTTCCGCTTCTTTTGTCCATAAATTGGCAAAGCTGGCAAGCGAAGCCATGGTAACCAACTTTTTAACCCGGTTATCACCCGCGGTTTGCAAAATGCTGATGCCACCACCCATGCTATGCCCTATCAGATAAACACCCGTTACCCGAGGCATTGATGAGCCATTACACACAAAGTCAATCACATCATTCAGCTCCTCCAACTCCATCGAAAACGTGTTTTCGCTAAAAGCGATCAGATCAGCAAAATCAATCGGCTTATCTGCAGTAGTGCCGTTATGCGAAAAGTTGAACTTTAAGTACCGGAAGCCACTCCTCGCGAAATAGTCAGCTACCATGTTATGGGTACCCCAATCCTTAAAGCCTTTAAAGCCATGTACAAAAATCACCAATGGTGCATTCCTGATGGCATCATCGTAGGTTATATCCATTAACATGCCACGGCCTTTAACGCCGGGTATGTTGTAGTTTTCTTTTTTTATCATTAGTAATGATTGATTCTTATTATTCTATCTATGTTTTAGACCGCTTATCGGAATCCAATAAGGAGTATAAATTGTAGGTTGATTTAATTCTTTTCGACTTGAAAGTAATGAATTAGCCCTTTCATCTATAAACTGTATTTTCTGTGCGGGTGTCAAACCTGAAAGCGTGAGATGTACAATGTGTTCACCTTCGTATCCCATTACAATACTGAATAATTCACCAATTTTTACTTGATGTTTTTTTTCAAATTCACTAATAAAATCTGTCAGTGTAATTTTGTTAGCATATCTGGTATCTGGGGGGCAACAATGCGAACCATAGAATTCAGAATAATAAATTAAAACGGAATCTACTTTTAACTCGTTTGTCCAATTCGTCCAATTTAAAAGTGGCTTGTATTGTGCTAACTTATTATCAACACTATTTAAAGAGTCAATCTCTCCTTCAGGGTAATATTTGATAACATATTCAGGCGTTTTGTTTTTTAGTGGTTTTATAATAGATATAGAGCTTAAACTATATCTATTTACAAAGGTTAAGTTATCTATTTCATGTAATAGTTTAGAATAGGCTACAAGCGGAATCACCCCAACCGAATCCTTTATAAGCAAATTTCCCCGGGCTTGTTTTAGAGGTATATCAATTAAATAAGAATTTCCATAATGAAAAGTATTCTCCGTATTAAGCTCAATATAATACTGCGCCCGCACCAATTTAGGCAGCAATAAAACACAAACCAATAAAGTATATACTCTTTTCATATTAGTTACTTATCAATCCCTCGTATACCACCATGCCCATACAATCAGTACCGGCTGAAAAAACAACCTCGCCCATGCCAAAACCGGTTGTACATGCGTTGCGCCTATTTGCGTATGGCCCGGCAGCATTGCGGTATGTACCGGTATAAAAGCGATCAGCAATAACACAATTCCCCATGCGGCAAATTTGCGGGTCGATCTAAAAATAAGGCCCAGACCACAAGCTATCTCAAGCACCCCTGCTAAGGTATTTAAAATATTCGGGAAGGGCAGGTAAGCTGGTATAATGCCGATGTAAAATTGCGGTATCCTGAAATGATTTATACCTGCGGCTACGTAACCGATAATTAGCAGCGCTAAGCTGATTTTTTTTAGTGTTGACATATTTTATGTACGAATAAAGTTTCGTCTAGGTTTAATTGACTGTGTTTTAGTGCCTTTTGAACTCAATTTATAACCGTTCTAAATACTCGTGTTTGACAAAGTGTTGACATTGAATCCTGTTTATCCTGTTATTTTTGTTGGGTCAAATTTAAAATACTGCTTTGAAGTACTTAAAGGTAATCGCTTTTACACACAAACAGATCGAGCTGAAGGAATTGGGAAGATTGGTGATTTGCCAGGAAGATCTTACCGTTAAGCTTCGCCAGGTAAAAGAACAATTTCAAATTTCCGAGATCTTTTATTTGGCGACCTGTAACCGTGTTGAATTTGTTATTGTTACCGACCAGGTTGTTGACGCGGCTTACACCGAACGTTTTATTGATTCATTAAATATTGGCGTTTGCGACCATTACATGGGCGTATTCTTAAAAGGCGCTTCTATTTATGAAGATCAGGAAGCCTTAAACCATCTGCTGCGTATCTCATGCTCTTTAGAAAGTTTGATCGTTGGTGAAAAAGAAATCCTGCCACAATTACGTAAGGCTTATGATTGCTGCCGCGAGGCTGGTCTGACCGGCGATTTTTTACGTATGGTGATGAACTGTGTGGTAAAAACAGCCAAGGAGGTTTATACTGATACCAATATCTCTAAAAATCCTATTTCGGTTGTATCACTTGCTTACCGCAAACTGCGCGATCTTAAATTGTGTACCAATGCCCGTGTCCTGATCATCGGCGCAGGCGAAACCAATTTTAATATCTCTAAATATCTTCAAAAACATAAATTTTCAAACTTCTCAGTGTTTAACCGTACCATATCCAAAGCGAAGCAATTAGCGGCTGACTTGAATGGTGAGGCTTTTGAACTGGAGGATCTGAAAAATTACCATAAAGGTTTTGATGCGATTATCACCTGTACATCAGCTACAGAGCCCATCATCACCCCTGAAATATACAGCATACTACTTAACGGCGAAACTGACAAGAAAACAATAGTTGACCTTGCCGTACCAAACGATACCGCGCCGGAAGTTTTAGCGCAATTCCCGGTAAATTTTATCGAGGTACATTCACTAAACGAGGTTGCCAAAAAGAACCTACAGGAACGTTACGAAGAACTGGTACACGCCGAAGTGATCATCGAGCAAAATATTACGGAGTTTATAACCATGTTAAAACAACGCCGTATTGAATTAGCCATGCGCCAGGTGCCTGAAAAGATCAAAGAAATTCGCAACATGGCTATGAATACCGTGTTTGTTGATGAAGTACAAGGCATGGATGAGCAATCTCGCGAGATCCTGGAAAAAGTGATCAACTACATGGAGAAAAAATATATCAGCGTGCCCATGATCATGGCAAAAGATATATTGATCAATAGCTAAAATCTCCTCCTACTGACAAAACACTGTCAGCATCAAAACAAAATTTCCTTCGTAACTTGCATTTAGAAATTCATTTTTGATTTTCCTTATATGTTGTTTGCAAATTATAAAACTATCGCCATTGCGAGCGAAGTGCGGCAATCCCAAGCTATGCAGACCCGCTCTGTAAGTAGGGGATTGCCGCACTTCGCTCGCAATGACGCTTTGTTTTATCATTCTTAAATAGCTTCTTAGTCACTCAACTTTCATATCCTCAATTAATCCTATATTCATATGCGCAAAACGTTAAATTTGCGGTTGCAAACACATAACCCCATTGGACAGAACTCTTACTATTGGAACACGCGGCAGCGACCTAGCCTTATGGCAGGCTAACTTTGTTAAAGATAGCCTTGCAGCTATAAATATCAAGGCTGAATTAAAGATCATTAAAACACAAGGCGATCGTATTTTGAACCTGAGTTTTGACAAATTAGAGGGCAAAGGCTTTTTTACCAAGGAATTGGAAGATGAGCTTTTAGCCGGAACAATTGATCTTGCCGTGCATTCCCATAAAGATTTGCCAACCGAAAATCCGCCAGGATTGGTTATCGCCGCCGTTTCTGAGCGCGAAGATCCATCTGAATTATTGTTAATCTTAAAAGATTGTGTGGATGTTCATCAAAAATTGTCACTCAAATATGGAGCGACAGTAGGTACATCATCCAACAGGCGTAAAGCACAATTACTGGCTCACCGCCCTGATCTGGAAATCCAGGAATTGCGTGGTAATGTACCAACTCGCATCCAAAAATTGCGTAACGAAAGCTATGATGCCATTATGATTGCCAAAGCAGGTGTGAGCCGCTTAGGCTTGGATCTGAGCGATCTGCATGTGGAAACCTTAACGCCTAATGAATTAATACCCGCGCCAGCGCAAGGTGTATTAGCTATACAAATACGCGAAAGCGATACCGAGTTATTCAACGCTTTACAGGCATTAAACCATTTACATGTTGCCGAAGAACTAGCTGTTGAGCGTACCGTTCTTAAGCTTTTTGGTGGCGGATGTCATTTGCCTTTAGGCTGCTATTGCCGCAAGGAGGATGGGCTGTTTCAGGTGTTTACGTCAAAGGCTGATGAAGGTGATGATTTCCCCGACAGGTTATTTGTAGAGGCGGAAAGTACAGAAGGTTTGCCTGAAAAGATTGTAGCCAAGTTTGCTAAAGACCGCAAATTACCGCAAAGCGTTTTCATCACCCGCGAGCTTTCAGAGCAAAGCTATTTTCGCAGGGCGATAGAAAAACATAAAATAAATATCGAAGCAAGATCATTGATACGTACCGTACCGGTGATCACCAAGTTAGATTCATACATATTAAAGCATATCGACTGGATATTTTTCTCCAGTAAAAATGCAGTTGAATATTTTTTCGAATTAAAACCCTTATTACCTAAAGATGTAAAATTTGGTGTAATGGGAAGCGGATCGGAAGAGATGCTGCGCCGCAAAGGTCACTTTACGGAGTATGTGGGCGAAAGCACCGATACCGCCGAAGTTTCTGCTGATTTTGCGGAACTGGTAAGAGGACAAACGGTATTATTCCCAGGCGCGGAAGGTTCATTAAAAAGTATTCAGCAAGGTTTATCTGCCGATACTAAAGTGATCGATCTGCCTGTTTACGAAACAGTAATAGAAGAAGATGTTGAAGCATCTGGCGCTGAGGTGTTGGTATTTACCAGCCCATCAAACGTGGATGCCTATTTTGCCGAAAACTTGCTTGATCCATACCAAAAAGTGGTAGCGATAGGCAAATCAACCGGCAAAAAATTTGACGAAATGGGTGTTAAATACGCACTACCTTTCTCCCCCGACGAAGTTGGGTTGGCTGAGGCAGTGTTTGGGTTATAGGGCCCCACCCAACCCTCCCCGGTAGGGAGGGCTATAATGACTTTAATTTTTAAAGTCCTCCCTGCCGGGGAGGATTTAGGAGGGGCTAATGTTACAAAGACCAAGAAGAAACAGGAAAAGCGCAGCGATACGCCAAATGGTGCAGGAAACGCATTTTACCGCGGCAAACCTGATATTCCCGCTGTTTATTATTGATGGCGAGAATCAGAAAACCGAGGTAGCATCCATGCCGGGCATTTATCGGTATTCTATTGATAATTTGCTGCGCGAGGTGGAGAGCTGCATGAAGTTGGGCTTAACTTCTTTTGATTTGTTCCCCAATATCGACGAAGCATTAAAAGACAAATTCGCTACCGAAAGCTACCGCGACGAAAGTTTGTACCTGCGTGCTATCAGCGCTGTAAAAAAAGAATTTCCAGAGTCATGTGTCGTTACCGATGTAGCTATGGATCCATACAGTAGCGATGGCCACGATGGTATTTTCGAAAACGGCGAGATACTGAACGACGAAACGCTGGAAGTTTTAGGCAAAATGGCTTTAGCCCATGCGCGTAGCGGTGCCGACATCATCGCCCCATCGGATATGATGGACGGTCGTGTTGGATATATTAGAAAAGTATTGGATGACAATGGCTTTACCGGCGTTTCTATCATGTCGTACTCTGCTAAATATGCCAGTGCGTTTTATGGCCCGTTTAGGGATGCGTTAAACTCAGCGCCCAAATTTGGTGATAAAAAAACTTATCAGATGAACCCGGCTAACCAGCGCGAAGCATTGATCGAATCAAGACTTGATGAGGCAGAAGGCGCGGATTTCTTAATGGTAAAACCAGCCCTTCCATACCTGGATGTGATCAAATTAATAAAAGATAATACCGAACTACCGGTTGCTGCCTACAACGTAAGCGGCGAATATGCTATGATAAAAGCCGCCATACAAAACGGCTGGTTAAATGAGCAGCGTGCCATTACCGAGGTGCTAACCAGCATCCGCCGGGCAGGTGCTACCGCTATATTAACCTATCATGCAAAAGAAGTTTTGAAGAATAAGTGGTTGTAAGAATAAGATAGAGGATAAAATAGTAACAAAGCGTCATTGCGAGCGCAGCGTGGTAATCCCAAACTATACAGGTCGGATTTGCAAATCGGGGATTGCCACACTGCGTTCGCAATGACGAAAAGGATATAAGAGATGTTAGATTCATTGAGTAAAAAAAGTACCAAGCAGGGAAGTAAACCTGATATCAGCAGGGAAAAATCTGCCGAGTTATATGCTAAGGCTAAAACATATTTTCCGGGTGGGGTTAACTCGCCGGTGCGGGCGTTTAAATCGGTATATGGTACCCCGCTTTTTATCGCCAAAGGCGATGGTAGCCATATTTGGGATGCTGATGGTAACGAGTTTATTGATTTTTGCTGCTCATGGGGGCCCCTTATCCTTGGTCATAACAACGTTAAGGTTCGTGAAAAAGTGATCGAAGTAATGCAGCACGGTATGTCGTTCGGTGCGCCAACTGCCTTGGAGAACGAACTGGCTGAACTAATCCTTAACAACAATCAATTTATTGAAAAACTACGTTTCGTAAGTTCAGGTACTGAAGCGGTTATGTCGGCCATAAGGCTGGCACGTGGTTATACCAAACGCGATAAGATATTAAAGTTTGAGGGCTGCTACCATGGTCACTCAGATTCATTATTAGTTAAAGCAGGTTCAGGATTAGTTACTTTTGGCGAAACCTCATCTGCCGGTGTACCCAAATCATTTGCGGATGAAACAATAGTTGTCGCTTTAAATGATGTTGAAGCGCTGAAAGAAGCATTTAACGAATTTAAAGGTCAGATTGCTGCGGTTATCATCGAGCCGGTTCCGGCAAATAATGGCTTACTATTACAAACCCGTGATTTTTTACAAGCGCTTCGCGATATATGCACCGAAAACGGTACGCTGTTAATTTTTGATGAGGTGATCTCGGGTTTTCGCATCGGTTTTGAAGGTGCTGCAGGTTACTATAAAATTAAACCTGATATTCTTACTTATGGTAAAATAATAGGTGGTGGTTTGCCGGTTGGCTGTTATGGCGCTTCTGCCGAGATTATGGATCATATATCTCCTGTAGGCTCAGTTTACCAGGCGGGTACATTATCAGGCAACCCGGTGGCTATGGCTGCGGGTATTGCCCAATTAAGTGAATTACTGACCAAAGGTTTTTATGATGAATTGCACAGCAAAACGGAAGAGTTTGTGGCTACCATCCAAAACCATGCAACCAAACGTAACTACAAACTAAAAGTATTCACCATTGGTTCTATATTTTGGTTTGCTTTTACTGATCAGGAGCATATCACTAAAGCAGCCGATATTGACCCGGCAAGCATGGAGAAATTTAAAAAAATGCACCGTGAACTGATCAACAGGGGTATCTATTTAGGCCCATCAGGTTACGAAGTTGGATTTATATCATCTGCACATACAAAAACAGACCTAGAAACCGCTAAACGTGCTATCTTTGAGAGTCTTGACTTAGTATTTAACGAAAAATAAAAGCCTCTCCCAAACCCTCTCCGGTAGAGAGGGCTTAAATTTTGAGGCTTAAGATATTAGATAATAAAATTAAGTCTCCCCTACCGGGGGAGATTTAGAGGGGGCTGGCATTATGATAAAACGTTCGTTAGTTATTTTTTACGCGGTAATTATTTACGCTGTTGCCGAGTTGATCTGGTGGGGTTACCAATTGGTGAGCCTCCAACCTAAGCGTATAGGAATGATTTTGAGCGAGGGTTCGATGTTTGTGATCGTATTTTCGGTTGGAGCGTATTATCTGCACTCCTCCATCAATAAGGAGCAAAAATTACAGGAACAAAAGAAAAACTTCCTGCTTTCGGTAACGCACGAATTAAAATCGCCCCTGGCATCAATCAAAATTCTACTGCAAACTATTCAAAAGCGAAATCTTACCAGGGATCAGGCATTGGATTTTATCGATAAATCTTTATTAGACATTGAGCGTTTGGACGATATGGTGGAGAATATGTTGCTGGCATCAAAAATTGATAACCGCTCCTACACTTTCCCTAAGGCCCAGTTTAACTTATCGGTTTTGGTTGATAGTATTGTCAATCGTTTGCAGATCACTAAATGCGATTGCAACCAGCAGATTATCGAAGCAGAGATTGAACCTAAGATTGAAATTACCGGTGATAAATTTGCGCTAACGTCGGTTGTAACCAACTTGGTTGAAAACGCCATCAAATATTCAAGCCCTTGTGAAGCAGTGGCTGTAAAGTTATTTTCGAAAGAAGGCAAGATCCATTTGCAGGTTGCGGATCATGGTATCGGTATAGCTGACAATGAAAAAAACCGTATTTTCGATAGGTTTTATCGGGTGGGTAGTGAAGATACACGTAACACAAAAGGCACCGGCCTGGGTTTATTTATTGTGAAACAAGTGCTGGATAAGCATGAAGCAACCATCAGGGTTAAAGATAACCGCCCTGCCGGAAGTATTTTTGAAGTAGAATTTGCATTAACCTAAATTGTAAAGATATGCCAAACAAGAAAAGAATTTTATTAGCCGAAGATGAAGAACATTTATTAGAGGCCATCAAGCTTAACCTTGAACTGGAAGGTTATAAAGTATCAACTGCTAAAAACGGTAAAAAAGCATTACAGCTTTTTAAAGAAGAGCGTTTTAACTTAGTGATACTGGATGTGATGATGCCCGAGATAGATGGTTTTGTAGTTGCTGAAACTATCAGACTTGAAAATACCGAGGTGCCTATCATGTTCCTTACTGCTAAAAATACCAATGAGGATAAGATCACAGGCCTTAAAAAAGGCGCGGACGATTATCTAACCAAACCTTTCAATCTGGAAGAATTGATTCTCCGGGTTAATAATCTGGTTAAGCGTGGCTTAAAAGGCGACGACCTGAAAGAGTTTAATAGCTATAAAATTGGTGATAAAACCATTCACTTCAACTCGTTTGAATTGGTTAATGGCGATGGCTCCATCACTCCTTTAACTAAAAAGGAAACCATGCTGTTAAAGCTTTTAATTGAGCGTAGGAATGATGCCGTATCGCGTGAGCAAATACTGGAAACAGTATGGAACTACGATGTATATCCATCAACCCGTACCATCGATAACTTTATTCTTACGTTCCGTAAATACTTTGAACCAGACCCTAAGAATCCAGTTTATTTCCATTCTATACGCGGTGTAGGTTATAAATTTACTGATCAGCACTAAAGGAGATAGATGTTTACCAATACGGCACGGATATTTTTGATAGGACTATTTTTGGCTATGGGGCTTTTCTTTAGCTATGAACATGTGTACCAATTGATGGCGGTATCGTTAATGTTTATAGTGGTGCTGATCTGGGGGTATTTTAAAGAAGGTACTGTTATTATGGCGGCCAAAAGCTTCCATAAAAAAGATTATGTTAGATCGGAAGCACTGCTAAAACAAATAACAAACCCGGGCTGGCTCGCGAAAAAACGCCGTGGTTTTTATGAGTTCATTATGGGAGGTATAAGTCTGCAAAAACAGGATTATGACGCTGCCGAAAAGCATTACGAACTTGCCGCACAATTTCCACTACGCTCAGTTAATGATCATGTGGCGGCATTAGTGCACGTGGTAAACATCAGCATAAGGCAACATAATTACGACAAAGCTGCCGCTTACATTGAGCTGGCAAATAAACACCAGGAAAAGATCAACGCCAAAATGAAGGACGTGATAGCAAAACTGGAACAGGAACTAAAACAACACAAATAGAGCGAGGAGTTAGGAGCAAGGAGCCGGATAAGCAAAAGTATACTAATCCTGATTCTTGCTCCTAATTCTTGGCTCTCTGATATTATGAGAGATTCATTATTAATAAAAGCTGCATTTTCTGAGAAAACAAACCGTCCACCTGTATGGATGATGCGCCAGGCCGGTAGGTTTATGCCCGAGTACTGGGAAATTAAAAACAAATATTCCTTCCTGGAGATGTGCAAAACACCGGAGCTTGCTGCCGATGTTACCATGCTACCGGTTGATTTATTAGGCATTGATGCAGCGATATTATTTTCGGATATATTGGTTACCGGCGAAGCCATGGGCGGCGATTTAAGCTTTACCCAGGGCGTTGGTCCGAAGTTTGCAAACCCTATACGTACCAAAGCTGATATTGATAATTTGCGAACTGATGTAGTTGATAAATTGCAATATGTTGCCGATGCTATCAAAGTTATCCAGCAAAGGTTGAATGGCAGCATCCCGTTGATTGGTTTTGCAGGTGCACCATTTACCGTAATGAGCTATTTGGTTGAAGGTGGGTCATCAAAAGACTTTAAGCTTACCAAATTGCTGATCCATAACGAGCCGGAATTAGCGCATCAGCTTCTATCAAAAATTGCAACAGTAACGGCAGATTATTTAAACCTGCAAATTGCAGCAGGTGTAAATGCTGTGCAAATATTCGACAGCTGGGCACAGGCTTTGGCTTGGGATGATTACAAAGAATTTTCTCATCGCTATATTGTTGAGATCATCAGCAAACTAAATAGGAAAGATATTCCGGTGATCTCTTTCTGTAAAGGTAGCTCAGTTTTCGCACCGCTAATGGCAGAGGCAAAGCCGGATGTAATTTCAATCGACTGGAATGTTGATCTGTTAGATATTAAACAACGTTTACCGAAAGGTATAGCGGTACAAGGTAACCTTGATCCGCATGTTCTGTACGCTGATAAAAAGGTGATCAAAGAACGTATTTACCGCTTGTTCGACAGGATGAAAGGCGAGAACGGATTTATATTCAATCTCGGTCATGGCATTATGCCTGATATTCCGTTTGATAACGTGAAATACGCGGTTGATGTGATTAAGGAATTTAGCTACTAATACCAAATGTCATTGCGAGGAACGAAGCAATCGCACGGAAGCATGTTCGCGATTGCTTCGTTCCTCGCAATGACAATGTAAATAAACATGTATCAATATATATTAGCCATACACATCATTTTTGTAGTCTGCTGGATGGCGGGGCTATTTTATATGGTGCGCCTGTTTATTTACCATACTGAGGCGCAAGCCAAACCGGAACCCGACCGCAAAATACTATCCGATCAGTTTGAGATCATGGAGCGTAAGCTGTGGTATATTATTGCTACACCATCTATGTATTTGGTGTTGGCTGCGGGCATAACTATGTTATGTTTGGTACCGGGATGGTTACAGCAACCCTGGCTGCATATTAAACTAGCTTTTGTGGGCGGTTTGATCGTTTATCATTTTATTTGCCAAAATAAAATGAAACAGATGCAAAAAGGTATCTACAAATGGACTTCAACCCAACTCCGCATATGGAATGAGGTAGCTACCATTCTTTTATTCGCGATAGTATTTCTGGCCGTGCTGAAGAATGCTGTTAGCTGGATATTCGGATTACTAGGCCTTATCTTACTTTCATTGATCCTGATGTCGGCAGTGAAAATTTACAAGTACTATCGCACAAAAAAGTAAATCTATTTCTTTTCCTCAGGCAAATAAAACGGCGCGGTCATAGCACAATAATATCCTAAAAAAATGAAGGCTATTAACGGTATTCCTAAAACGCTTTCCATCACGTAGCGCCAGGTCATTGGCTTTAAGGTAATCATGAGCAGGCTAAATAATACCGGCCTTACCAGCATAATAAATTCGTAGGCAAGCTCATTAAACAACCAAAGTGCTATCAATAAAAAGCCAATGTGCTTAGTGTTAAATTTACCAATACATAGCTGTATCATTATAGCAAATAATACTAACGGTAAATAGTTTCTGAGCAGCAATACTATCTCATTAAACCAAATTAAGACATGCGGATTAGTCGAAAATAATGTTTGTAATTGAGTATTCAGTCTGAACAACGCGCAATCCAGCAAAGCACAAACTGCTAGTGTGCCAACCAAATAAATAACATTTTTTATAGTTACTTTTTGGGTGAGATTAACTGAAAATATCGCCACAAAAAATATAAAGAGTGTTCTTGTTAGGTCGACAAAACTGTAGGTACTATTTACGCTGAACTTTAATATAAAAAAGCTCAATACACTTACCGGTTGCGCTCGTATGCCCGAATCATAACTGCAATAGGTTGCCAATACCTGCGTTATCGCGAAGCAAAGGATAGTCCATAACAAAGCCGCTTTTACAGTTGATGAAAAGTATTTTTTATATACCTCAACAAATTCGGTCAACAGTTTTTTAAGAAATAATGAAAATTGCATGTATACCTATTTGGGTCAAAAGTAATATTAATCTTGATTGGTAGGCATTTGATAACATTAATATTACCAAGTGAATACACATCAATTTTATTAAAGTTACACATGAAATGTAAACTCCCCTAATATTTTAACAATAGCCAAACATTTCCCTTTAAAATTCATCTTACCTTTAACCTTTCAATCTAAATACTTCTAAATATGAGATTTATAACCTCTACCATTATATTATTAATGCTGACAATGAGCGTGTTTGCTCAAAGCAAAAAGCAGGTCATTGATTCAACCAATAATCCCGATGGTAGAACGCTTAAATACGGTTATGCCAATGCTGGTTCTGATTCGGCTGGCGATACCATCATCCGTACCCACTCCAAAGCACCGGGCTTTAGGTTTGGATTAACATTCTCACGGATAGATTTTGGTTTATCTACCTTACTTGATAATGGTAGTTTCAGGCTATCACCACAAAATCAATTCCTGCGTTATCGCTCATGGAAAACAACCAATGTAGGGTTTGATGTGTTGCAGTTTGGTTATCGCTTTAGTAGTTCATTTAAAGTCAACCTGTCGGCGGGTTTCGACTGGACATTGATCCGCTTGCGCGAAAATGTTACTATTTTGCAACATCAACCGCAGTTGAGCTATGTAAATGATAATATAGATTTTAGCAAGAACCGATTCTCAGCAACGTATCTGCGTTTACCGCTCGGGTTTGAATTCCGTACACATGACGACGCTGATGGTGCAGCATTCCATTTTGTTATTGGTCCGGAAGGAGGCATTTTACTTAACGGCCGTTTAAAACAAGTAAGTGCTGAACACGGTACCCAAAAGTTTACCAGTGATTATAATTTTCAGAAATTTCGTTATGGTCCGTTTGTGCGGGTAGGTTATGGGGCATTTGGTGTTTATGCTAAATATTACATGAATGATATGTTTGCCGATAGCCCCGACCAAAAAGGGCTCAAAGATCTTTCCTTTGGTATAATGTTAGGTTTTTAACATCGCCATTTACTGTTTTACGTATCTTTACAATCAATGGCAGATCCTACTTTTTTACAGGCAACATCAATCAGTAAAATATATCCCGGCGAACGGATTTCGGGCGTTTCAAAAACCAGTCTTACTATTCAGCAAGGAAAAATTACCGCCATAATAGGGGAGAGCGGTAGCGGCAAGAGTACGTTATTACGGCTACTATATGGTTTGCTTGATCCGGATGAAGGAATTATCCATTTTAAGGGCGAGCGCGTTTGGGGCCCGGTTGAAAAACTTATTCCCGGCCATGATGCCATGAAGATGGTTACCCAACATACTGATGACCTTAACCTGTTTGCCAAGGTTTGGGATAACATTGCGGTACTAATACCCAATACCAACATCCAAACCAAGCAAGAAAAGGTAAATCAAATATTAAGCCTTCTTAACATGTCACATCTGGCAACCAGGCGCGTATTTGATTTAAGCGGTGGCGAGAAACAACGCGTAGCTTTAGCCAGGGCTATTATCACCCGGCCAGAAGTGTTACTATTGGATGAACCATTTAACCAGGTTGATACATCCTTTAGAGAAGACTTGCAGCAGGACATCCGTAACATAGTTAAGGAAACGGGTCTTACGGTTATTATGGTATCGCATGACCCATCAGAAATACTTTCTATGGCTGATGAGTTGATTGTGATGAAGGACGGGGAGATACTAGAATCTGGTGATCCTGTAGAAATGTATTCAAATCCTCAATTTTTATACACTGCCAGTCTTTTAGCCAATTGCAATATTTTAGATAAAGAAAAAGCTAAGCTTTGTGGTATAACGTTAAAACCCAAAAAGAAAACTGTCGCTATCTATCCTGAATGGATCGAGATAAGCCCCGCTAAAACTTCTGAGTGGACAATTAACTCAATATTATTTAAGGGTTTTTACGAGGATATAATGGTGGAGAAAGATGGGGTGGAATTAAGGGTGCGCATCCATTTTACCAGAAAATATGCGGCAGGCCAAAAAGTGAATTTAAAGGTTAATAAGTATTTAGAGTATTAAAATAAAAGCCTCCTTACACTCGCTGTTCGGAGGCTTTAACCTAAACCTTATCACAATCACACGGATGTGTGTATGAACTACAAAGTTAAGCATCTGCTCACCGCAATACATTGATTATATATTCCAAATATTGGGCTTAATTGCTGATAAAATATTCCTGATGGTTGTGCTAAAAAATCAATGATGGATTTATAACATTCCTCTCACTTCCTTAAGCACCATAGTCATGCTTTCAGCTTCGTTATTTACCCAGTTGTCATAATCTTCGATAGCTTTTAGGCGGTCATCATTGGAGATATAACCTTCCTCTACCATTTGAGTTGAAACGGCCACTTTAGACCATATGCCAACCCGTGGAATAAAATTAGCCTCACCTTTCGTATAAACCTCATCAGCATTAAATACCTGGATGTTTTTAAGCCCTGCTTCTGCAAAATAGTCTGGTAAATCTTCTGCGATATGGTTATTCATGCCAGCATCTGCCCGCCATCTTAAAAAAGTAGCATAAAACTGAAGCATGCTTTCGGGTGGAGAGGGAATCCATGATAAAAACTCATGGTTATAATCTAGTACAGAGATCTGTCCGCCGGGTTTTAAAAAACGTTTAAAGCGAATTAATGCTTCAACCGGGTTATTCAGCCATTGTAATAACCGGGCAGATACCACCAGGTCAAATTTCTCAGATATATCAAATTGAAATACATCGGCGTGAATAAGCTCTAAGTTTTTTACGGTTTGGTAGGTCTCTTTACCGCTTTTAATAAAATGCGATGTGTTGTCAATCCCGGTTACGGAACCTTGTAGGCCAACTATAGCGGCAATATCTTTAGAGATTGCACCTGTTCCGCAACCAATATCTAAAACCCGCATGCCGGATTTTAGGATGGGTATTAATGTACAATAATCTTTTTGCAGACTTCGGTTATCAAATAATTTGGTGCTGGTAGCGCCATCCCTTTTGATGTCCTTATTCATTACACCAGGTATTCAAACAAAGTTTGATTACTGTTGATTTCGATCACCTCAAACCTATGGGCAACCATCCGTTGTAATAAAGAAGGATAATCGTCAGCATTTTTTAGTTCGATACCTACCAGGGCAGGGCCGTTTTCTTTAGAGGTTTTTTTGATGAATTCAAAACGGGTAATATCATCTCCGGGGCCTAATACATTATTCACAAAAAGCTTTAATGCACCCGGACGTTGGGGAAAGCGAACAATGAAATAATGCTTCAAACCTTCATATAGCAGAGATTTTTCTTTGATCTCCTGCATGCGTTCAATATCATTATTGCCACCGCTAATAACGCAAACAACCTTTTTGCCCTTAATCTGCTCTTTGCATAAATCAAGAACCGCTACCGATAATGCACCAGCAGGCTCAACCACAATAGCATCTTCGTTGTATAACTTAAGTATGGTTGTGCAAACTTTACCTTCGGGCACCAGCAGCATATTATCTAATATCTCGCTGCATATCTGGAAGTTAAGTGATCCCACGCGTTTAACTGCCGCGCCGTCAACAAAACGATCAATCTGCTCTAAGGTAACCGGGCCTTTATTTTCAAGCGCGCTTACCATTGATGGCGCACCTTCAGGTTCAACGCCGATCAATAAAATATCAGGATTTTGCTGTTTAAGATAACTGCCCGTTCCGGCTGCTAAGCCACCGCCACCAATAGGCATAATAACCGCATCAACATCCGGCAGATCATTCATGATCTCAACGCCAACTGTTCCCTGACCTTCAATAATCCTGTGATGATCAAAAGGTGGAATGAAGGTCATATCATGCGCTTCGGTATAAGCCAAAGCTTCGCGCAGGCAATCATCAAAAGTATCGCCGGTTAAAACCAGCTCTACGTTGCCGTTGCCAAACATTTCTGTTTGTTTAACTTTTTGTTTTGGGGTGATCTCGGGCATAAAAATTACACCACGGGTACCTAATTTCTTACACGAAAAGGCTACGCCCTGCGCATGATTACCCGCACTGGCGCAAACCACACCGCGGCTCATCTGCTCTTTAGTCAACTGGCTGATCATGTTGTAAGCACCACGTAGTTTATACGAGCGTACAACCTGTAAATCTTCGCGTTTTAAATAGATCTCGCAATCGTATTTTTCAGACAGCCCGGCATTATATTCTAACGGAGTGTTCCTTACTACCCCGTTAAGGCGTTCGGATGCTGCTTCAAAATCAAGCTTATTTTCAGTTTCCGTATCCATCATTAGTGTTTCTCCAATTTGAATGAAACTAAACTAAGTAGGTCGTCATCATTAATATCCAGTTTGTTATCGGCAAGCGCTAAAAAATTATGGTAGGCAGTATTTAACTCGTTTTTATCTAAGTTGATGCCAAGGCGCTCTAAATGATATTTTAAAGCATGCCTTCCGCTACGTGCAGTAAGTACGATACTGGCGCTCGGGAAACCAACATCTTCCGGGCGCATAATCTCGTAATTCTCGCGATTTTTCAGGAACCCATCCTGGTGTATACCTGAACTATGCGCGAAAGCATTAGCGCCCACAATAGCTTTATTAGGCTGAACAATCATACGCATCTGTGTGCTAACCATGTGGCTCAGCTCATAAAAGTTTTTTGGGTTGATGTTGGTATAAAGGCCGATATCATGTGTTTTCAATATCATCACAACCTCTTCTATCGAAGTATTGCCCGCACGTTCACCGATGCCATTAATAGTACCTTCAATCTGACGCGCACCATTTTGCAAGCCTGCGATTGAGTTAGCTGTAGCCAAACCTAAATCATTATGGCAATGCACAGATATGATGGCTTTATCAATATTTTTAACGTTCTCCTTCAGGAAACGGATCTTGCTGCCATATTGATCAGGCAGGCAATAACCGTTAGTATCAGGGATATTTACTACCGTAGCGCCTGCGGCAATAACTGCTTCAACCATTTGCGCTAAGTAAACTACATCAGCACGACCGGCATCTTCAGCGTAAAACTCAATATCCTCAACAGATTTCTTGGCATATTTTACCGCTTCAACGGCACGCTCCAAAATCTCTTCGCGGGTGCTGTTAAATTTATGCTTGATGTGCATATCTGATGAACCGATACCGGTATGGATACGCGGATGCTTGGCAAATTTTAATGATTCTACCGCGGCATCAATATCACCTTTATTCGCGCGGGTTAACGCGCAAATGGTAGGATGTTTTACCGCTTTTGATATTTCAACCACGCTCTGAAAATCGCCCGGACTTGAAATAGGAAATCCCGCCTCAATAATATCTACACCCAATAGCTCCAGCTCGCGGGCTATTTCAACTTTCTCAGGGGTTGTCAGCTGGCAGCCCGGTACCTGCTCGCCGTCGCGAAGCGTAGTATCAAAAACATAAACGCGGTTGGGATCGTGTAACATATTCTTATCTTTTAGTATTCATTATTTAGTACTTAGTAGCTAGTATCAAGTAGTAAGACATGAAGTTTGATCTTTTGTCTTACTACTTGATACTAATTACTTGCTACTCTTTAATAGCTATAAATCTTAATCTCTTATAATCAGCATGCCAGTTGCCATCGTTATCGCTATAATCGGCTTCCAGCAAGTCTGTAATTTCTTCTAATATCGGGTCAATTTCTGTTTCATCTACGCCTTTAAAAAAAGTAGGACCAAACATTTTCAACCATTTGGCAACGCCTTCACGTTCGCCTTGTAACAGAGTTTCTCTGTCGAAATGTGCCGCAAACGTTACCCTAAAGCCTTGTGCCTCCAGCTTAGTAGTATATTCGCCTAATGAAGGAAAATACCACAACTTATTTTCTGACATGGCAGCGTGACCACGTTTTTTTAATACCTGCTGTGTTGCCGCTATCATCTTTTGTACGTTTCCCTTACCACCCATCTCGGCAACAAATCTGCCGCCAGGTTTAAGGCTTTGGTACACACATTTAATAACCGCGTCAGGATTCAATATCCAGTGTAGGGTAGCATTGGAAAAAACCGCGTCGAAAGGTTTTTCAAAGCTGAAATCAGCGCCATTAGCTACTTCAAAATCAACATCAGGATAAGTTTTCTTTGCTAATTTAATCATTTCCGGCGAGGAATCAATTCCGGTAACTATGCCGCCACGCTCCTTTATGCGCTGCGTTAAATGACCTGTTCCGCAACCCAAATCCAGCACACGTTCCTTGCGTTTTACATCCAATAACTCCAGTACATTCTCGCCGTATTCAAATACGAAGGAATGTTTATCGTCATACAGTTCAGCGTTCCATTGCATAGTTCAATCCCCTCTAATCCCCCCCGGCAGAGGAAATTTAAATTGTCAATTTTATTAAGCCCTCCCTACCGGAGAAGGTTTGGATGGGGCTATAAATACTCCAGTACTTTTTGCCCCATTGCTTTAGTGCCTAGTATTTTGTCTTTCGCTGTCTTACTATCCGCTATATCACCTGTACGGAAACCATTTTTTAAAGTTTTATCAATTGCCGATGTTATTTTTTTAGCTTCTTCCTTCAATCCAAAGCTAATTTCCAGCATCAATGCTACCGATAGGATAGAGGCTAACGGATTAGCTTTATCCTGCCCGGCAATATCATGCGCTGAACCATGTATCGGCTCAAAAAATCCTGTGCCATCACCGGTAGATGCTGATGCCAGCATACCCATTGAACCTGTGATTTGCGATGCCTCATCAGTTAAAATATCACCGAAAAGGTTAGCGGTTAATACCACATCGAACTTTTTTGGGTTTTTAACCAATTGCATGGCTGCATTATCAATAAACATGTGCTCGGTTTCTACATCAGGATATTGTTTGGCTACTTCCTGAACGACTTCGCGCCATAGGCGTGAGGTTTCCAAAACGTTAGCCTTATCTACCGAGCATAATTTCTTACCACGCAAGCGTGCAGCTTCATATGCTTTTATGGCGATACGCTCTACTTCGTAGCGTGAATAGATCATCAGATCGGATGCTGTAGCTCTGTCTTCGCTGCGTTTCTTCTCGCCGAAATAAACATCACCGGTCAATTCACGGAAGAAAAGAATATCTGTTCCTTTAATGATCTCAGGTTTTAGGCTCGATGCATCCAGCAACTCATCAAATAACATGATAGGGCGTAGGTTTGCATACAAACCAAGCTCCTTGCGTATCTTTAATAAACCCTGCTCTGGCCTTACTTTTGCCGAAGGATCGTTATCATATTTTGCATGGCCAACCGCGCCAAAAAGTATGGCATCGCTGGCTTTTGCTTTAGCCAAAGTTTCATCAGGTAGAGGGTTGCCGGTTGCTTCAATAGCAACGTGACCCATTAAAGCTTCGTCAAAAGTAAACTCATGACCGAAATCTTTACCAATTTGTTCCAATATGGCCTTACCCCAGGTGGTAACCTCAGGTCCGATGCCATCACCGGGTATTACTAATATGTGTTTTTTTAGTCCCATTGTATTTCCGACCGTCATTGCGAGCGTAGCGTGGCAATCCCCGACTTAGCAAATCCGACCTGTATAGTTTGGGATTGCCACGCTACGCTCGCAATGACGCTTTTATGTGTTATTTATTTAGAAGTTTCAAACTCCGTTATTAATTCCTTTTTACTCAATATATAATCAATATCATCATAGCCGTTGGTCATGCAGGCTTTTTTGTAAGGATTAACCTCAAAGCTTTCCTGTTCGCCGGTGGCTACTATTTTAATGAATTGATCAACTAAATCAATTTCAATAACTGCATGCTCATCAGCAAAAACAGCATCAAATATTTTCTTTAAAAAGTCTTCACTTACCTGTACTGGTAGCAAGCCATTGTTTAAAGCATTACCTTTAAAAATATCGGCAAAAAAACTGCTTACCACGGCATCAAAACCATAATCGGCACGGGCCCATGCAGCATGCTCGCGACTGCTTCCACAACCGAAGTTTTTGCCTGCAACCAATATTTTACCGCCGAAGTTTGGATTATTAAGAACGAAATCCGCTTTAGGATTATCATTCCCGTCAAAACGCCAATCGCGGAATAAGTTATTGCCAAAACCTTCGCGGGTAGTGGCTTTTAAGAAACGAGCCGGAATGATCTGATCCGTATCGATGTTCTCGATAGGTAAAGGCACCACGCTGGTTTGTATGTGTTTGAATATTTTAGTTGCCATAGCAATTAACTATTTTCGTAATGTTGAACAATTGGAAAAGGATCATAAAAATGATGTAACAGGCTTTTCCACTCCTGGTATTCTGTTGATTCTCTGAAACCAACCGTATGATCGGTTAATGTTTCCCACTCAACCAATAAAATGAATTGACTTGTGTTTTCAATACATCTTTTAAGTTGATGCGAGATGTAGCCCTTTATTTTTGATATGATATTTTGCGCCTGTGAAAATGCTTTTAAGAAATCATCTTCCAAACCTGGTATCACATTTAATATAGCTACTTCGAGTATCATTATTATTAGTATGTTTTTTTGTCATTGCGAGGAACGAAGCAATCGCGAACCATGTATAGTCGCTTTTCTCCGTGCGCTTGCTTCGTTCCTCGCAATGACAATTAGCGTTAGACTAATTCTTTCTCTTTCAAAAACTCTCTTATATCTGTAACCTTCCCTGTTATTGCCGAAGCTGCCGCGGTAAGCGGGCTTGCCAAAAACGTGCGGGAGTTTGGTCCTTGTCGGCCTTCAAAGTTTCTGTTTGAGGTAGATACGCAGTATTTTCCTGCGGGGATCTTGTCCTCATTCATGCCTAAGCAAGCGCTGCATCCGGGCTCTCTTAACGGGAAACCTGCTGCATCAAATACTTTATCCAAGCCTTCGCGGATAGCTTGCTCCTGTACCTGTTTTGATCCTGGAACTACCCAAACCGTAACATTATCAGCTTTGTGTTTTCCTTTTACAAACTCAGCTACCTGGCGCAAGTCCTCAATACGGGAATTGGTACAGCTGCCGATGAATACATAATCAATAGGCTTGCCTAATAGTTGCTCATCATCATGCAGACCCATATATTCAAGGGCTTTTTTGTATGACCCCTGTTCTTTAGCTTCAAATGATGCAGTCTCAGGAACGTGTTGTGTTACACCGATGCCCATACCCGGGTTAGTACCATAGGTGATCATCGGCTCAATATCTTCAGCCCTAAAGCTTAATACCGAATCGAAAGCTGCGTCATCATCAGAATATAATGTTTTCCAATAAGCTACTGCTTTATCCCATTCTTCACCTTTAGGTGCAAATTCACGGCCTTTTACGTAGTTAATGGTTGTTTCATCCGGGGCGATCAATCCGCAACGCGCGCCCATTTCGATGCTCATGTTACAGATGGTCATACGGCCTTCCATACTTAATGAGCGGATGGTATCACCTGCATATTCAACGGCGTAACCTGTGCCACCTGCGGCAGAGATCTGCGCGATGATGTATAGGATAATATCTTTAGCGCCAACGCCTTTTTGTAATTTGCCGTTAACTTCAATTTTCATGCGTTTTGGGCGTTGCTGTAACAGGCATTGTGTTGCCATTACCTGCTCAACCTGCGATGTGCCTATACCAAAAGCTATAGCACCAAAGGCACCATGGGTTGAGGTGTGGCTATCGCCGCAAACATAAGTACCACCCGGGCGGGTAATACCCAACTCGGGGCCTATTACGTGGACTATTCCTTGGAAGGGGTGGCCCAAACCATATAATTCAATACCAAATTCTGCACAATTTTTTGTGAGCATGTCAACCTGGTAACGGGAAAGTTCTTCTTTAATGGGTAAGTGCTGGTTCCATGTAGGAACGTTGTGGTCGGCTGTTGCGACTGTTTGTTTTGGTCTGAAGACCGGTAACCCTCTTTGGCGCAAGCCATCAAATGCCTGTGGGCTGGTTACTTCGTGAATAAAATGTGTATCGATGTAAAGTATATCCGGAAATCCCTCGTTGCTACTGACGACGTGTGCATCCCAGATCTTATCAAATAATGTCTGTCCCATAACTTATTTAGTATCAAATAACTAATATTTAGTATTCAGAGGGACTGAATTACTAAATATTAGTTAAGTTTTATAATTGGTAAGTAATTATGCAAGTTGCTAAAAAAAACGCGCTTATCACACAATACTCACCATAATAATTACGCTTCTACAACCTGATTTTCAGGGCGAAGGCTGCGTACGGTTTTACCTGATTGCCAGATTTCGCTGTCGCGTAGTTCTTTTAATTCTGCATCTAGTTTTTCGCGGTAATCTGGTTGGCTGTTTAAGTCGATTGAGCGTTGTGACTCTTTACCAGTTGCTACGCTATTGTATAATTCTTCAAATACTGGTTTAGTAGCATCACGGAATTTTTTCCACCAATCTAAAGCACCACGTTGTGCAGTAGTTGAGCAATTAGCATACATCCAATCCATACCATTTTCTGCAACTAAAGGCATTAATGATTGAGTTAACTCTTCAACAGTTTCGTTGAAAGCTTCAGATGGAGAGTGACCATTTGCACGCAATACATCGTACTGAGCAGCAAAAATACCCTGGATACAACCCATCAAAGTACCACGCTCGCCAGTTAAATCGCTATAAACTTCTTTTTTGAAGTTAGTTTCGAATAAGTAACCGCTACCAACAGCGATACCTAAAGCGATAACACGGTCAAATGCTTTACCTGTAGCATCCTGGAAGATAGCGTAGCTTGAGTTTAAGCCACGACCTTGTAGGAACATACGACGTAATGAAGTACCTGATCCTTTAGGAGCAACTAAGAATACGTCAACATCCGCAGGTGGGATAATGCCGGTTTGCTCGTTAAAAGTGATACCGAAACCATGAGAAAAATATAATGCTTTACCCGGAGTTAAGTGTTTTTTAACTGTTGGCCATAAAGCAATCTGTGCAGCATCGCTTAATAAATAGCAAATAACGGTTCCTCTTTCAAGTGCCTCTTCAATTTCAAAAAGGGTTTCGCCCGGTACAAAGCCATCATTCACAGCTTTATCCCATGTTTTTGTGCCTTTACGTTGACCAACAATTACGTTGATGCCGTTGTCTTTTTGATTTAACGCCTGGCCCGGACCTTGAACGCCATAGCCAATTACTGCTACAACTTCATTTTTTAATACTTCCTGAGCTTTTGATAAAGGGAACTCCTCGCGGGTTACTACGTTTTCTTCAGTTCCGCCGAAATTTAATTTTGCCATTGTTTTGATTTTTGATTTCACCGATGCTTTTTGATTTCACCGATGTGTTGTTTTCTATTTAAATTTTATCAGTTAACTAATTTATATTCTCTTGCGGGATAGGGTTTACATGGTGAATACTTTCTGCCCCTGGTTCAAGTATTCATTTTCAATCACATCTTCGCCCGGTTCCAGTCTTTCAAACTCTCTTAATTTAGAGTTGAAGCCATCGCTATCTTTAATAATAGCAACCCTTGCGCTGCGAACAAACTCGATCAAACCGTAAGGCTGCAATATGTTTATCAGCGCATCAGTTTCTTCACGGTGACCTGTAGTTTCAAACACGGTATAATCCTTACGCAAAACTACTACACGTGCACCATTTTCGCGCAATAAGCGTTCCACACTTACCTGCTCGGCAATTACGTCGGTAGATACCTTGTATAACGCCATTTCCTGCCAGATAACATCTGCATTGGTGTGGTAGTATACTTTTAGCACTTCCACCTGTTTTTCAATCTGGCGGCATACTTTACGTACCACTTCTTCAGATTCAGTAATCACAATGTTGAATCGGTGAATACTGTCGATCTCCGATGGAGAAGTATTCAGGCTATCAATATTGATTTTACGGCGTGTAAATATAATAGCTATCCGGTTTAAAAGACCAATCTGGTTCTCCGTATAAACCGTGATGTTAAATTCCTGTTTATCTATTGCTTGATCGCTCATGTCAATTTTTTTAATGTTCCCCCTTTAGGGGGTTAGGGGGTGAATTATTTTAACCTGATTTCGCTTACACTGCATCCTTGTGGTACCATTGGGAATACGTTATTCTCTTTAGTAACCATTACTTCAAGTAAGTATGAGCCATTATGGTTCATCATCGTTTTTAAAGCGTCAACTAGTTCTTCACGCTCGTTAATGCATTTGCCTTCGATGCCGTAGCCTTTAGCTACCATCACAAAGTCAGGGCTTTGAATATCAACGAATGAGTAACGGCGTTCATTAAATAACTCCTGCCATTGGCGCACCATACCTAAAAAACGATTGTTCAATATGATTATTTTAACGTTGATGCCTGTTTGCATGATGGTGCCTAATTCCTGCAAAGTCATTTGGAAACCGCCATCACCAATAATGGCAATTACGTCACGTTCCTGAGCGCCAAATTTAGCACCTATCGCCGCAGGCAAAGCAAAGCCCATGGTGCCTAAGCCGCCACTGGTAACGTTGCTGCGCGTTTTGTTAAGCTTAGCATAACGGCAAGCCACCATTTGGTGTTGACCAACATCACTAACAATAACGGCATTACCGTTGGTTAATTCATTTAGTTGTTTGATCACTTCGCCCATGGTCATTTCACCAGATGTTGGGTTTAGTTCCTCATGTATTACGGCATCAACTTCTTTTTGGGTGTATTCATTAAAAAGTTTAAGCCATTCTGTATGTTCTTTCTTTTCAACCAATGCGGTAAGTAAAGGCAAAGTTTCTTTGCAATCGCCCCAAACCGGAACGGTGGTTTTTACATTTTTGTCGATCTCGGCAGGGTCAATATCCAAATGGATAACTTGAGCCTGTTTGGCGTATTTGTCTAAACGACCGGTTACACGGTCATCAAAACGCATCCCAATAGCGATCAAAACGTCACAATCATTAGTTAATACGTTTGGCCCGTAGTTACCGTGCATACCCAGCATACCTACGTTAAGCGGGTGATCTGTTGGGATAGCGCCAGCACCTAAGATGGTCCAGGCAGATGGGATGCCGCTTTTCTCAACGAAAGCTTTAAACTCCTGCTCGGCGCTGCCTAAAATAACACCTTGTCCGAATAGCACAAATGGTTTTTTAGCTTGATTGATCAACGCTGCCGCCTCTTGAATATATTGCTGACGAACGATCGGTTTCGGCCTGTAACTGCGAATATGATCGCACTGTACATAACCTTTATAATCGAACTTCTGGATTTGCGCGTTTTTGGTAATATCGATCAAAACCGGCCCTGGTCTGCCGCTTTTTGCAATGTAGAATGCTTTAGCGATAACCTCAGGAATCTCAGTTGCATCAGTAACCTGGTAGTTCCATTTTGTAACCGGGGTTGTAATGTTGATCACATCAGTTTCCTGAAAAGCATCGGTACCTAACAAATGCGCGAACACTTGCCCGGTGATACACACTAACGGCGTGCTGTCGATCTGTGCATCAGCCAAACCGGTAACCAGGTTAGTAGCACCCGGACCGCTGGTTGCAAACACCACACCCACTTTACCTGAAGTGCGTGCGTAGCCCTGACCTGCATGTATGCCACCTTGCTCGTGGCGGACCAGTATGTGATTTAATTTTTCTTTGTAATCATACAAAGCGTCATAAATCGGCATAATAGCGCCACCGGGATAACCAAAAATGGTATCCACACCCTCAATGATCAATGCCTCTAACAAGGCTGCCGATCCTGTGAGTTCAACTGCTTTCTCTTGAATAGCAGGTGTTGTTAGTGTTTCATTTGCAACTTCCATAGTACCCCCTAACCCCCTAAAGGGGGAATTTTTAATGTGTTAAATTCTTTTTTTTATTGATAACCCTCGCTCCCCCTTTAGGGGGTTACATCTCATCAGTTACACAACCTTCGGCTGCGGTACTAACTGTTTTCGCGTATTTATAAAGTAGTCCTTTGCTTACCTTTAAAGCCGGTTGTTTCCAGGCTGCTTTGCGGGCCGCAAATTCTTCATCGCTTATCATTACATTAATGGTGCGGTTTATGGCATCAATAAATATCCTGTCTTCATCCTTCACAAAGGCAATACCCCCGCCGTCATAAGCTTCCGGCGTGATATGACCGACGACAAAACCATGCGTACCACCAGAGAACCTACCATCTGTAATCAACGCTACCGAACTACCCAAACCTGCGCCAAATATGGCGGATGTTGGTTTCAACATCTCAGGCATGCCTGGTGCGCCTTTCGGCCCAACGTTACGGATAACTACAACATCACCTTTTTTTACCAATCCGGTTTGGATACCATGTATCAGCTCAAATTCACCGTCGAATACACGGGCGGGGCCTTCAAAGCTGGTGCCTTCTTTACCGGTGATCTTAGCTACGCTACCACCTTCGGCAAGATTTCCGTATAATATCTGTAAGTGGCCGGTGGCTTTTATCGGGTTTTCAACCGGGAAGATCACTTTTTGTGTATCAAAGTTTATTTCCGGAATTTCCTCCATGTTTTCAGCAATGGTTTTACCTGTAACAGTAAGGCAATTGCCATTTAGGAGGCCTTTTGCAAGAAGGTATTTCATTACAGCAGGTACACCACCAATATTGTGCAGGTCTTCCATCATGTATTTACCGCTTGGCTTCATATCGGCCAAGACAGGGATACGATTGCTTACTGCCTGGAAATCATCCTGCGTAAGTTTTACACCAACACTTTTTGCCATGGCAATTAAGTGCAATACCGCGTTTGTTGAACCACCTAATACCATAATTACCACTATCGCGTTCTCGAAAGCCTCGCGGGTCATGATATCTGATGGTTTTATATCTTTCTCTAATAATATTCTGATGGCTTTACCTGCTGCTAAACATTCTGCTTTCTTTTCATCGCTTAAAGCAGGGTTTGAAGAAGAGTAAGGCAAGCTCATACCCAAAGCCTCAATAGCTGCAGCCATAGTGTTGGCAGTATATATACCACCGCAGGCTCCGGCGCTAGGGCAAGCATTTTTTATGACGCCTATAAAATCTTCATCTGCTATCTGGCCGGCTATTTTTTTACCTAAAGCTTCAAATGCTGATACGATGTTCAGATCTTCACCTTTCCAGTGGCCTGGTTTAATAGTACCACCATATACCATTATAGATGGACGGTTTAAGCGGCCCATTGCCATAATAGAACCCGGCATGTTTTTATCGCAGCCTGGCAGGGTAATTAAACCGTCATAGTATTGTGCGCCGGTTACCGCTTCTATCGAGTCGGCTATAATGTCGCGACTAACTAGCGAGTAACGCATACCTTCGGTACCATTGCTCATGCCATCACTTACGCCAATGGTATGAAAGATTAGCCCTACCATGTCATCATCCCAGATACCTTGTTTAACCAGTTTGGCCAAGTCATTAAGGTGCATGTTACAGGTATTACCATCATAGCCCATGCTTGCTACCCCAACTTGTGGTTTTTGCATGTCGTCATCGGTTAGGCCAATGCCGTAAAGCATCGCTTTTGCCGCAGGCTGGGTTTCATCCTGGGTAAAGGTTTTGCTATACTTGTTTAATTCCACGTTATTAGTGCCTGTTGTACTCATACTATATCTTAATTTCTTTCAGGTTTATGCTGATCTGTTGTTGTATTGATAATTAGTGAATCAATATTTGAAAGTTAGTTATAGCTATTGCCAATAACAATAGCTGAGAAAATAAATTTTGATTTAGTATTATATTTTATTAAATCTATTTTAAACGAAATTAAATTCTGATGAATTTATTTATAAAGATATATAATATTTTTATAAATATACCAAAGTTTAAAACGGTATTCGGTACATAATTTATGCATGCATAGCAATAGGCTAATTTTCTGCCTGAAATGGGGGAATGGCGGAAAAAGCTGCTGAATTCTGCAAAGGCGGGAATGCCAAAAATCAAATAGATCAATAATAAAAAAGCCTGCATAACAATATGCAGGCTTTTTTTTAAATCTATAAAAAAATATTTTATCGGTGAGTGATGCCCTCGGCTAATACGGTAACCACATTGTTCAAGGCTTCAACAACGCCACCCTGGATCAGAAATACTTCTTCTTTACCCGAGTTGCGTACTACCAGTTTACCATCCTGCAAAGTAGAGATGATAGGGGCGTGGTGGTTCAATATCTCGAATGAGCCTAATGTACCCGGCAAGGTTACCGAAGTAGCTTCGCCTTCAAATACTTTTTTATCAGGAGTAAGAATTTCTAAAGTCATGTTTTATTTGGTATCAAGTATTTAGTATCAAGTATCAAGTAATGGTCTAATATCAAGTAGCAAAGCAAATTTTTGTCTTGCTACTTGATACTAAGTACTTGCTACTAGTTATTAGCTTCTGCTAATAATTTTTTACCTTTTTCAATAGCGTCTTCAATGCCGCCTACAAGGTT
>JAMFRP010000041.1 GCA_026224775.1 Bacteroidota bacterium | reverse complement strand
TCGACAACAGCGATACATCATCGCTTACCTTCGTAACCGAGTGGTTTACATATTTTAAATCGAGCGAGTTATTACCGTCGGCATGCGTTACCGCTATTGCTGGTTCCAGCAGGTTCCTTGATCCTGCTGGTGTATAAGCGGAATTGTACATCCCCGAATAATTGTTTCCCTGTTGGTATACGCCCGGGATACTACCGTATTCATCCGGGTTGCTTAGCTTCTTTCCTAAATAAATTGTGTTCACATCTTTATTTGCCGCTACTTGTAATACGATAGCTGTTTCGGCTGTTTCAACTGGTATAGTGACCATTTGAGCACCGGCCCTACCTGTTATTATTAAGCCAGAGATGCAAAGGATTGTACGCCAACCTTTGTAAAATATACTACTGTTTTTCAAATTTTATTATGTTATAAATGTTACTAATACCTATGCTTTCTCTGACCTTACAGCTTTCAGCACCCCATTCACCTTTATCAGAACTTTTTTTCCGTCTGGGTTGGTGATATGATAGCTGGTGACCTTACCATTTTTCCATGTAAAACTTACCGTAAAATTGCCCCTTGCCCTTAAGCCAGTCACTTCTCCAGTTGCTTTCCATTCATTTGGGATTGCTGGTATCAGTTCGATATAACCGGCATGGCTTTGTATCAACATTTCGGCAATCCCGGCTGTTGCACCAAAATTGCCATCGATCTGGAAGGGAGGGCCCGCGGAAAGCAGGTTAGGGTAAATACCTCCGCCTGAACCATAATTAACATCGTTACGCAAAGTAGGCCTCATTAATTGGCAGTAGAGTTTAAAAGCGCGATCACCATCGTGCAATCTTGCCCACCACAATATTTTGTAGGCTATAGACCAGCTTGGTCCATCATCTCCACGGACGTTAAGCGTTTTTTTTGCGGCTTCAGCAAGTTCAGGTGTGGCATCAGGCGTTATTAATGATGCCGGAAATAAACCATACAGATGCGAAACATGGCGATGTTGAGGGTCAGTTTCCTTATAATCTTCCAGCCATTCCTGTATACGGCCATCTTTAGATATAACGCCCGGAGGCGGCAATTCCTTTAATTTAGCGCTCAGCTGTGCCCTGAAGACTTCATCCTTGCCCAATATTTTCGAGGCGGTAATCACATTATTAAATAGCTCCCTGATGATCTGGTTATCAATAGTTGCACCCATACAAATACTGGCAGTTTTACCGTTTGGCAGATAAAACGAATTTTCAGGTGATGATGATGGCGAAGTTACCTGCCAGCCGGTTTTAGGATCTTTAACTAATATACTATTGTAAAATAATGCGGAGCCACGTAATATGGGGTAAATGCTAGCCAGGTATTTCTTATCGTTAGTAAAAGTATAATGCTCCCAGATGTTATTACATAACCAACCTGAACCGGCCTTAGTTACCCCCCACGATGCACTTTCCCCGGGTTCGGTAAAATGCCATGGATTGGTTATTACGTGTGCTACCCAGCCATCAGCATTATAATAAGCTTTTGCTGTTTTTTCGCCATGCGGGATCATTTCACGCACCAGCTCAACCAATGGCAAATTAAGTTCCGACAGGTTAGATACCTCCAACGGCCAATGATTCATTTGCACGTTAATATCCAGGTGGTAATCGCCGTTCCATGGCGTTTGGATCTGGTTTGCCCATAAACCTTGCAAGTTTGGTGGCAACAAACCTACCCTTGTGCTGCTAATGCTCAGGTATCTACCAAACTGATAAAATAAAACGGGCAGGCCATTATCTGATGCCGGATCTTTATGAAAAGAAATCAGCCTTTTATCCGTTGTTTCTTTAATATTATTGGCGTCTCCCAAATTGATATTCACCCTGTTAAAAAGTTTTTGGTAATTGCTGATGTGTTTTTGTCTTTCAATATTATAAGGTGTATTTATAGCAGCATTGAGTATAGTCTCAGTATTTTTTTTGAAAGTTGCACCCCTAAAATCTGTTTCGGCTGATACATATATTATAGCCTCGGTAGCATTTTTGATGATCAGCGTATTGTTTGCAAGATTCATAGTCCCTCCTTGCAATTTGGCCTTTACACGCGCTATGTATTGCATTCCTTTACCATCAATACCATTATCCAATTGGCCACTTAATTGGAGTTCGCCACCAGCTATGGTTACATTACCCCGCTCCGGGCGACTAATGCTAATACCGCAATTTAGTTGTCCCGGTTTATTGGCAATAAGCCTTATAATGCTGATATCATTATTAAAACTGGTAAAATATTCTCTTGTATAAATAACACCATTTACATTAAAAGTGGTTTTGGCAATGGCTTTGTTTAATGATAGTTCGCGCTCATAATTATTAAACTGGCTGCCGGTATTATCGGCGCCATTGTATTTATATTTAATACTGAGATTGCCAAGCACCTGGTAACAACCGAATGGCACAGAACCTCCGCCTTTGCCAGTACACACAAAATCCTTGTTAATTAAATCTTGCGCTTCGTCATTTTTGCCTTCAACAAGCAGCTTTCTTATTTGCGGTAAAACTTTGTAGGCATTATAGTTATTGGCATCCTGCGGTGCGCCGGACCATAATGTTATATCATTGAGTACTATATTCTCCTGGTCTATCCCACCATCAGGCATCATACCAAGCCTGCCGTTACCCAGCGGCAGCGTTTCTTCCCAGTGAGTCGCTGGTTTGTCATACCATAAGTGCAATGGCTTTTCCTGGGCACAGCAGTAATTAAAGATTAATGTAAACCCGATAAAAATCTTAAAAATCCGTTGGTCAATCATTTATTTAAAGTATATGTGAGGCTAAATTATTACCCGATAAACCGGAGGCTACTGCATCTATCCCGATGAACGGATTAACGTAAGCGGTTAATTTTTTGGCTAGCTCCTGGCCAAAAACGCTTTGGACTATTATCGCAATTAAAAATGCTTTATATAAGGATCGGAACATATTGTTTTATTTTTTGCAGGTAAATTTTACTGTTGATGATCAATCATTAACAAGGAAATGTACAATCCGACAAGCATTTCCCTTGCTGTTTGGATTCTTGTCCTTTTCCATTTTAATTATCAGGATATGCTTACCATTTTTTAAATCTTTACCCAGCAACTGGTAATATGGCAAATACAGCCAGTTGCTGAACTCGGTGTATAAATCAAGCCTTTCCGGCGCGCCGTTATCAATCGAGTAAGAAATGATGCCCGTATCATCGCCAGATACGACGGCAATGCCGACAGCATTGCCCGTAAATGGAAATTTAAGGGTTGCGCCTATCGTTTCTGTCGTTAGCATCGGTACGTTTACAAATCCGTCGCGTGTGGACTCATGGTTGGAGGGTGTCCAGTTGCTGTTATAAGTCCAGTTGGCATCATGCTGAGCATGAGTTACGTCCTCATAGTTCCCATTCTCAAAGCTGTATTTGCTGGTGGGCTTAGCCAGGGCATGGTCTGTTATTTTCAGGTCAGCAGGGACACGATTAAAGCTCAGCTCAAGAAATTTTTTGATATTTTCAAAATACAATTCTTCCCCCAAGGGAGCAGGATGAATATCTTTGAAGTCATTATTCCAGTCAAATTCTCCGTTTCGGATCTTGTCATGCACCTCTTCTGCCAGGTTGATAGAGGGTAAGTTATAATGGATAGCTACAGCCTCATGCCGTAAGACTTCACCCGGCACCACCCCCTTGTCATAGTCGTTATTTTTATAAGTATCAGCAAACTCCATAAAGATCATGTCCATCGACGGGTTGCTTTTCCGTGCATGCCGTACAATCCCTTCTAAGGAATGCATTTGTGTAGCGCTGTCAACACCGCTGCCCCGGTCATTTACCGCGGCCTCAACAAACATTAGGTCTACCTTGCCTGAATCTAATACATCCCTTTGCAGGCGAAAAGAATGGGCAAGGCTGCCTAGTGAAGGAATACCTGCTGCAATAAAGTGAAAATGTGTATCAGGGAAACGCTCCTGCAGATAAGCGCAGATCATTTGACGCCATCCGGGGTTAAAGGTGATAGACCCACCCAGGAAAGCAACGGTCGCTTTTTTGTTTTTAAGTATCGTTTTATATAAATTAGCGATCCCACCCCTGGTGTTGATGTAATTAATATAGGGCAATATATTTTTCACAGGGTAGCTGTTCCAAAAAATAAAATCAGCAAAATAGTCGGGGTGTCTGATCGGAAAATGGTGCCCCTGTAGTTCCTGAGGACTTTCAGTAACAGGATAGATTGCAGCCGGGCCACCAAGCGCTGTGTATCGTTGAACAAATATATCTGTATTCTCTTCCCTTGGGGCTATTTTATCATTCAAGCCTATTACATTTAATACGGGCACTTTAAAAGCGGCCAATCCTTCCAGGTTATCCACCGGGTTATCCTTATAAGCCATAGCCTGCTCTTCAGTTAAATGATAAACCTCCTTAAACTGTTTCCAGCACTCAGGGTCGCCTATACCTTTTCCCTTACCGCCTGGCCAACTTTTCATATCGTATATAGGTGTTTCTGTGTAGATGCAGCTTACTTTATCCGGATTGCGTTTGGCCCAGCCAAAAGTGTAGAGATTGCCTCGGCTTACCGCCTCTAAAGCGGGGCGGCATGATAACTTTAGGGAATCCGTCAGCAGGTTATAAAATTTATCCCAAATCTGCATCGCTGCGGGGCTACCATATTGATTATCAAAGCTAACATATGCCACATAAAAACCTTTCCGAAGCAATATGCTATCAATGTCTGTATGCCAGTCCGGAAAGGAGGCGCGCCAGACCCATGGGTTTCCGGGAAGCGCCTTTGCGGGCTTAACAACGTAAGCGGGATGCGTGCCAATTAAAAAATTAACCCGGTCAAAACCCTTCCAGTAATCTGACTTTCGAGGGAGTGATTGTTGTGCGATAGCGGCATTAAAAAACATCAATAAACCAAACAAACACACTATCGTTTTTCTCATAAAAGCTAAATCTAAAACCATTATAACAAATGAATAAGGTTCAAATTAATGAACCTTATTACACTCATTATATAATCAATTAAACCAATTTATTTATAATCAGGATTTTGCACCAACACACCATCACTTTTATCAATCTCTGTTTGTGGCAATGGCCATTTGTAAAATTTATCCTGCCAGTTAAAAGTAATTAAACCTGTATTCAGTCCGTTTAACGTCGGTCCGGCTATATGCCAACGAACAAGATCAAAATGACGAAGCCCTTCAAATGCAAGTTCAATCCTTCGCTCATGACGAATGCGCTGACGCATATCAGCTTGTGAAAGACCTGCCGGGTACGCTGGCATACCAGACCTGGCGCGGATAGCCGTAGTCAACTGATATACTGTAGCATCCGGTCCTGATATTTCGTTTTCTGCTTCAGCATACATTAACATAACCTCTGCTTCACGTAATATAACAGCATCTTGTTGACTAAGCGTTGAAAAGCCGTAGGGTATATTTTTCGGTTCAAGGAATTTTTGTGTTCCATAACCCGTAGGAACCGGGTTCGCTGGAGTATAAGTATTTCCATTTCCCCAATTAACAAATCCTTTAAAAATGGTTACAGATAAACGCGGATCACGATTGTTAAAAGTGTTCACTTTATCTGTTAAAGGCGAGGTGCCCCATGTCAAGCCGTCCGTACATTCATAATCATCAACCATGTTTTCATAAGGCGCACAGGCATCATAATTACCGTAGTATAAATCCCATGGAGCGGTATCATTTGGTGCCAGGAAATTTATTGTAAAAATCACTTCCTTGCTGCTCGCTTGTGTAGCATCCCTGAAGACATTAATGTAAGTGGGATCTAAAGAATATTGCGGAACAACGGCCTTGCATAGATCCCTTACCTGTGTCATAATCGTCGGATCGGGGGTACCAGTTCCCTGATATGCCGCAAAGATTAATACCCTTGCCAGTAATGCTTGTGCTGATGATGCGCAAGCATGGCCGTAGTTACTGATATAAGGTTGGGTACCTAAATTATTTATACCAAAATTCAGGTCACTTTCAATTTGTGTCAGTATTTGCGCAGCCGGCGCTTTAGGTTGCTTTTGGGTTGCTAAAGTAAGAGGTTGGATAACCAAGGGTACATCGCCGTAAATGGTATACAACTGATAGTACATGAATGCCCTTACAAACATCACTTCGCCGGTATATTGCTTTCTGATAGCATCGGTAATATCTGTTCCCTTATAAGCGGCCAATTCCGCCAGAAAGATATTTACCCGTGCAATGCCGGTATAAGCATCATCATATATCGCCTGTTGATAGCCGCCGATGGTTGCGCTCAGGTTACCCTGGTCAATACTGGTAACCGAACCAGAATTAAACTGATTATAGGCATCATCAGTAAGACAATCCCGGAAACCCATTCCATATGAAAACTCCTCGGTTTGCATGGATGCGTAAACCGCAGCCAGGGCTTCATCAAAGTCGCTTTTCTGTTTGTAGAAATCTGTAGTTGCCAATTGATCCGTCGGATTCAAATCGAGCTTTTTATTGCATGCTGCCAGTGTTGAAACTATGGCCATGCATATGATTATATATATTCGTTTTTTCATTTTATCAATTCTTAAAAGGTCACATTTAAACCAAATGAATATATTTTATTTTGCGGGTAGGTCAGGAAGTCGCCACTTGCCGCCCGTTCAGGATCAAGACCAGGGTACTTCGTAAAGGTGAACAGGTTGTCGCCTGAGAAGTATACCCTAAGACGGTCTATACCTATATGTTTGGTAACACTTACTGGAATAGTGTAGCCTAATACCAGGTTCTTTACCCTAAGATATGAACCGTCCTGTAAAAAGAAGGTAGACGGACGGGTCAGACTTTGTGGGGCATTGAATCCCCAGTAAAGACGAGGCATAGTTGTAGATGGATTTGTTGGCGACCAGGCATTCAACCAGTTGGTGGTTGGTGGGGCGCCCTGAACAAATGGGATTGTTCCCCAATCATCAACAAAATATTTAACACCATAAACGCCTTGCATTAGCACAGATACATCAAAGCCTTTCCAGCTGGCATTCGCTCTAAAAGAGTAGTTTAACTTAGGCACAACACCTGGAATTATTACCCTGTCATTATCATCGATTTTTCCATCCCCGTTAGTATCCTGGTATTTCAGGTCGCCCGGCTGGGTATTATCGCCATATTGTTTGGGTGAATTAGCAACTTCTTGTGCATTCTGGAAGATCCCCACCACCTTCAGCATATAAAAAGAATTGATTGGATAGCCCTGCTCATTAATACTGTTACTGTAAATATCAGGTGCGCCATACTTCACCAATTTATTGGTATTATGATCCAGATTCAGGCCAAAACCGTAGGTCAGTCCTTCAAGCGCGCCTCCTTTTACAGAATTACCATAGGTAAGGCCAAGCTCAACACCTTTATTATCAACCGTTCCATCGTTAACATATGGCGCCTGCAGACCGACAACGGCAGTGATTTGAGATTGTCTCAGAATATTGGAAGTAACCCGGTTATACCAATCAAAAGTAACACCAAAATTCCTTACGAGGGTTATATCTGCGCCAATATCTGTCATAGTTGTAGTTTCCCATTGCAATTGTGGGTTATTTAACTGTGTCTGCGCAACGCCAGTGTTTAGGTTTTGGTTATCAAATGAGTAAGCTCCGGTAAAATTCAATAACGCTTGATAAGGATAAAGAATACTGTAACCATTTTCAACTATATTTTGGTTACCAACCTGTCCCCATGATCCCCTGATTTTGAAATTGTTGAGCCAGTTTAAATTGAGGCTCTTAACGAATGGTTCCTCTGTAACTCTCCAACCAGCAGAAGCGGAAGGAAAAGTCCCCCATTCATGGCCAGGAGCGAATTTCGAACTACCATCAAAACGAATATTACTTTCCAATAAATAACGTTCTTTATAATTGTAATCCACACGGCCGAACCATGACTCTAGTGCCCATGAATTACTCGTACCTGCATTGGTAATATTATCTGTGCTGCCCGCATTTATTTCTTGCAGGCTCGGGTCCACAAAATTTTGTCTGTAAGCTTGCAGGTATTGATAATTGTTTTGCTCAATACTCCACCCGGCTTGTGCCGAAATAGTATGTTCACCAAAAGTGTGGTTATATTTAAGGTAACTGAATAAATTGGAATAAATGGTGTGCTCGTCCTGTACGGTCAGTCCTTTTCCCAGATCAAGGGTTGTTGCCAACTGATCGGTTGTATAGTAATATTCCGGAAGATCCGCAACATATTGCTTATAATTATCAAATTCTCCGTTAAAGGCTGCCTTGGTGTACCACGAAAAATCTTTATTGAAACTTACATTCGCCCAACCTTGAATATCTGCCTCATAATCATAGGTGTCCTTATATAGGCCTTCCCCCAGTACTGCAATAGGGTTCTTATTATTATATTCAAACGGATATCTTTTGTAGGTATAGTCACCGCTGCCATCTGTAGTATAAGGTCCGTAAGTGGGTGCTTGCGATAACGTCGACAAGAACATATCTTCGGATCCATTTGAAGTAGCATCTGTTATCCCCGATTTTAATAGAATATTGGTACCGAATGTGATATGATCATTTACTTTAGATTGCAGGTTCGTGCGAATATTATATTTTTTATAATCAAACCCGCGCATGATGCCATTTTCGTCTACATAGCCGAAATTGATATTATAGGTTGTTCTATCATTACCTCCGCTAAATGTCAGGTTATGCGTTTGTGTTACTGCTGTCCTAAACAGGTAGCTTAACCAATTGGTGTTTGGATACAAAGGATCATTCGGATGCGTCGCGAAAGCATTAATTTCAGCCGGAGTATACAATTGCGATGTATCGGTAAGCCCCGAGTTGATACGGGCTGTGTTATACATATTCATGTACTGAACAGAGTTAGTGACCACCTGAATCATTTTAGTAGGCGTGTAGATACCCACATTGCCGTCATATTCAATTTTAAGTTTGCCAGCCTTACCTTTCTTTGTAGTTACCAGGATTACCCCATTAGCCCCCCTTGAACCGTAGATGGCCGCGGAAGAAGCATCTTTCAACACAGAGACGTTTTCGATATCTACAGGGTTCACATCGTTCAGATTACCGGGAACATCATCAATCAATACCAGAGGTGCACTGCCAGCGCCGCTAAAGGTACCTACACCCCGGATTGTAATTGAAGCTTGTTCATTTCCCGGTTCGCCACTGCCTTGAACAACCGCCACGCCTGGGGCAAGTCCTTCCAGCATAGTGGTTGTGTTCACAACCGGCCTTTTAATCATATCATCTCCTGATATGCTCGAGACTGATCCAGTCAAATTAACCTTTTTTTGAGCGCCATAACCAACTACCACTACTTCATCGAGTGATTTGCTGTCTGTTTCCAGTTTAATGTTAATAGTTTGCTGGTTATTAACATCAATCGTTTGTGTTTTATAGCCGATCAGTTTAAATTCAAGCACAGCATTTCCGGGCGCTTTAAGCATGTACTGCCCTTTAACATCCGTGCTTACTCCCGAGCTTGTGCCTTTAATTGTAACGATAACTCCCGGTAATGCCCCGGTGTTATCAGATACCGTACCGCTAACTGTACCGCTTTGCGCGTGGACGTTCAGCGAGAATAATGGTAAAAGAATCAGAAGAAACAAAGCAAGCTTGTACTTACCGGTAACAAGCCGCCTTTTGAGGCAACCGCCGGAAAAAGCTTGCCTCATATCGCGATCCTTTAAAATGGAATGAGTAAAAATTTTCATAATTTAAGTTAAGTTGGTTTCGTTTAATATGGAATAGTAAAAGACATTGTAGAATGAATTAAGGCTGATTTAAGCATCGTGTCCTTAGGCCTTACCTTCCGGTGGTTTGTTTTTTGGGTTCATGTGAGAGGAGTTATATTGTTTAAAATTTGGTTGTTTACTTGTCTATAGTTTCCTGTTGCCAGCCGCATAATCCTCTATTTACTTCGCAGCAAACAATTGGCTATGGCTACATATCAAACATCCATTTGTACCATGCGCTACTAGCAGCACATTATAATAATGGGAAACACTAATCTTTAAGCAACTGGTTAATAATTGGTAAACTAGTATAGTTTATATATCTATTCTATACTATACTATAATTCAAAAGTGAAAATATAAAATGACTTCTGCAAGTTTTTCGTTACATTTTTCATAATGCAGGCTATTAAATATTAGATTCTTTGTGTTTCGATAGTAGCAACTTCTTGTTTAGTTCGTTACAATAAACTAATTTATTATTAGCTAAATCGTTACTAATCATATAATTTAAAAAGCAAAAATCATTTGCGATACACTTTATTGGATACCCGTTTTATTTTTAAAAGTTCCTTGACGATCCTTCCGCCAACCCTGTTTCAGAGAAAAATCAACAAACTTGAAAATGGTTTTTTAAATAAAGTATAGAATAGTACAGATGAAAAGTTACCGACAGGATTGGTCGTTAGTGATTGCGAATATTTATACCAATTGCCAACTGCATGTACCTATCCCCCAGCAATGCCTATCGACGAGAACAAGACAAAGACGAGCACCATCAGGATAAGGAGTAACGCACTTACCCAATGCCGGTAACGCCAGGGCTGAACATTTACTACCGGATGTTTTTCTGGCCGATAAGGCACCTTGAGCGGGAACAGTCGCCCTATCAACAACATTATACCAACGGTGACTACAAACAGGATAGCCAGTACATGCAGGTAATGCATTGGCGGATGAAATATCAAGATAACGCTGGCATAGGTCAATATAAAAAAGGCCAGCCCGATTTTTGCAGCCACAGGTGGTACTTTGCGAGTTAGAAAACCCACAAGCAAAACAGAAAAAATGGGCACGCTAAAAAAGCCAGACAGCATCTGGATATAAGTATAAAAACCACCTTTAAACAAGATAATGAACGGCGCTATACAACATCCCATCAGCGTGAGCAGCACCTGAAAGATTTTACTGCCCCGCACCAATTGCTCATCGCTTTTCTGCTTGCCTGCTTTATCAAACCAAGGCTTGTAAATGTTCATGATAAATAACGTCCCCGAACTGTTGAGGCCGGCGTTAAAAGTGCTGAAAACTGCTCCTAAAACGATGGATGCCATAAAACCCTGGAAAACACCGGGCAGAATATCCGAAATTAGCCTTGGAAACACCTCCCGGGTATTATTAAGATGAGGATACATGTGCACGGCAATCAGTCCCGGCAAATTCAAAATTAACGGAGAGAGTAATTTACCTACGCAAGCCAGCGCTATACCTTTCTGACACTCTTTCAGGTTTTTGGAAGCGAGCGCCTGCTGGACTATAAACTGTTCCATACCCCAGTAATAAAGGTTCATGAGCAGCATACCGGTAAAAATTGTACCGAAGGGTACCGCATCTGTAGCTGAGCCGATGGCATTGAGATGTTCTTTCTTTTGGTGTAATATAACTCTCGCTCCATTTAGCAAATTGCCATGACCGAGATATTTAAACCCGTAATAAGATATGAGCAGGCACCCCGTCATCATACCCAGGCCTAACAATGTATCGGAAATACTCATGGCCCGCAAGCCACCAAGAATGGAGTATAAACTACCCGTAATACCAATAATCACAATAAGCACACAGCAAGTAGTGGTTGAATCCCACCCTGTGCGCTCACTAACGTGGAATATGCCGTTCATAGCCAGTGCACCACCGTATAAAATGGTGGGAATAAGATTGATTGCATAACTGGCCAGAAAAACAATAGATACTATCCTCTTGGTAACCGCGTCAAAACGGTGCTCTAAAAAATCGGGGGTGGTGATGGCACCTATACGCAGGTAAACCGGCAGCAAAAATTCCGAAACAACAAGCATGGCCAGGATAGATGTCATCCCCCAGGCCATAACAGACATGTTATTAATATACACCGACTCGTTTTCGCCAATGAGCAAGTTACCGCTCAGGTTGGTCAAAAAAATAGAAGAGCCAACCAGCACAAAACCAAGGCTGCGATTGCTTAAAAAATAATCATTTACCGTTTTTAGCCGTGTCCGCCTTGTTTTGAGCCACGAAATCAAGGCTACAAATCCAGTACAAATGATAAAACTAAGCAGCATAGCAAACTAACACGGTATGATAAAATTGATTAGAATACGGATATACACTCTACTTATCGACGCTATAATGATTTGCGCCTGATTAGCGTTGTGGGAATAATTTTTTTGATCGCTTTGCCTGACATTACAAACGTGGCCGCTTCTTCAGCCATCAACCTGAAATCAGTAGAATAAGTGGTAATACCACCGCAGATAATCTCTTTCACCATATCATCGTTGTGCGACAGAATGCCTACGTCGGTACCCAGGTCGATATTTTTATCAATGCAGTCTTTCAGCATGGCCCACAACTCTGTATTATTAATCGTAAAGTATACCTTTCCCTTGGTGATTGCTCCCGCAGTATATTCCGTTTGTATCGTGCCCTTTATGTCATATTCTTTAATAAATCTTTTAAAAGATCGTAAAATTTCAATTGGTGTATCTGTAGATGGGCGGTAATAAAAAACAAATTCATCATAGCGCTTTACTACGTCTTTTAATTCGCAGAAAGCTCTGTAAGTCGCTTGTTCAAATTCTTGTGTAACATAAGAGAAGTCTCCGTCCATCTGCTCAAAACGATCGATCATTAGGAATTTATTCAGGGGAATACTTTTAAGAATATCCTTGGTACGCGGATTAGGGATAGGGGCCACTACATACATACCATACTTGCCGCGTATGTTGCCGATAATGGTATCCAGAATGTCGATATTGTTATGATGGAAAAATACATCAAGAAGCACTCCAGGTTCAAGATTTTTCTTAAATGTTTTATAGAATGTTTCCTGGAAAGTGTCAAATGCGTAAAGCAGCAGGGCTACGCGCAGGCTCTGCCCTGTATCTGCACTGGCAATGAAAAAGCCCATACGGTTACGAGACTCTACAATACCACGTTTGATAAGCTCCTTGTAGCCCTTCATGATAGTTTCCCGGGCAAAACCCAGCTCATTCATTAATTTGTTGACTGACGGCAGCAGATCGCCCACCGCAACCACTCTATTATCAACCGCATTAATAATGCCCTGTACAAATTGTTCGTGCTTGGTTAGCCTGGGTATGCCCTCAAGCTCATGTATCTGGTCATATATATTTCTCATCAAACGTATTTATTATGTCTTGACATCTTTATTGAATTCTAATTCTGTCAATAATGGAATAGAATAGGATAATACCAAAGGTAGATTTATTTGCGCAAAATCCGCATTGTCATGATAATTTTTTAGGTATATAACTTCAGGTAAACCCTGTTCAAATTGGTACAATCAGTTTATATTTTTATTATTAAGTACCGATTAACTCAAATCTGCTAATAAAGTTCGAAAGTTTCCCTATGGATCATTAAAACATCCTTTTTTAGAAGAAGAAGTTTTTTTTGCGAAACGAGGTGAGCTGTAGACTGAAACATTGGCGACCGGGCTTATGGAATAAAGCTAACGGTTTGAGTTTATGCAAAATCACTTAATAGTTTGACAATAGCATAAAACTTTAAGTATTAAACAAATACTTAATTTGTAAACCAATCATCCGCTACTTATCCCTCTACAAATCTGAATTAAGACATTAATAAACAACATAAAACTTCTGTTTAACCCTTGATCTGAAAGATGATCCTAACTTACTACCGAATACACTAAATAGCATAAAATGTATCGCCCGAAATAAGGTAAAAAAATGGGGCTTAATGGGAAAATATTAAAAACGCAAAAGTAATGATTAAAGAAAATACAGACATTTTTTTAAAAATACATCCTGATGATAATGTAGCTGTGGCTTTGCAGCAATTGAAAACAGGTACAGAAATAAATTTAAATGATTTAAACTTTATAATTTCTGAAGACATACAAGCGAAGCACAAATTTGCATTAGAACCATTGCAACCCGGTGCTGAAGTTTATATGTATGGTATATTAGTTGGCAAGGCAACTCAATTTATCCCGCAGGGAGGTTTGTTATCTGTAAATAATTTAGAACATGCTACAAGTGACTTTGCACTAGGCAAACGTGAATTGGATTGGAACAAACCTATTGTTACCGATTTTACCGGAAAAACTTTTAATGGTTTCCATAGGGCTGACGGCTCAGTAGGTACAGCAAATTACTGGTTAGTTATCCCACTGGTATTTTGTGAAAACCGAAATATCGATGTGCTTAAGGAAGCTTTAACTAAAAAGCTGGGCTATAAAAAAGCCGCCAGCTATGAAAATGAAGTTGATCAACTCATAAATCTTTATAGCACGGGGCAAACAGCCGAAGCAATTTTAAATACAGACCTACAGGATTCAAAAGAAAACCCTGCAGGCAATCGCCTATTTAAAAACATCGATGGGATTAAATTCCTGAATCACACACTGGGTTGTGGAGGCACGCGCCTGGATTCAGAGGCTTTATGTGGATTATTAGCCGGGTATATTACTCACCCTAATGTAGCAGGAGCTACAGTGCTTAGTTTGGGATGCCAGCACGCCCAAGCGAGTATTTTACAAACCGAAATTGCCAAACGCGACCCTGCTTTCAACAAACCCCTTGTGATATTGGAACAGCAAAAGCTGGGCACAGAGTATAATTTATTACAACAAGCGCTAAAACAAACCTTTGCAGGTTTAATTGAGGCCAACAACATTAGCCGACAACCTGCGCCATTGTCAAAACTTTGTATTGGGTTAGAATGCGGCGGTTCTGATGGATTTTCAGGCATTTCCGCTAATCCTGCTTTGGGTTATGTTTCTGATATGTTGGTTGCTTTAGATGGCTCGGTGATCCTGTCGGAGTTTCCTGAGCTTTGTGGTGTTGAACAGGAACTAAGTAATCGTTGTGCTGATGACCAAACTGCAAATCGTTTTATGGACCTGATGATAACTTATAATAAAAAGGCGGAGAGCGATGGTTCTGGCTTTTATGCCAATCCATCACCGGGTAATATCAAAGATGGCCTCATTACCGATGCAATTAAATCTGCCGGGGCCTCAAAAAAAGGAGGCACATCTCCAATAACTGCAGTTCTTGATTATCCTGAGAAAGTAACAGCTAAAGGATTGAACTTATTGTGTACACCAGGTAGTGATGTAGAAAGCACTACGGCCGAAGTAGGATCAGGCGCTAATATTGTTCTATTTACAACCGGTTTAGGTACACCTACCGGTAACCCTGTAACTCCCGTTATTAAACTTTCTTCAAACACAGCGCTATTTGAACGTATGCCCGACATTATAGATATTAATTGCGGGACTATTATTGAAGGCAAAGAAACAATTCAACAAGCAGGTGAACGAATCCTGAATTTTATTATAAAAGTGGCAAGTGGTGAATTAGAAACCAAAGCAACCCAATTAGGCCAGGATGATTTTATACCTTGGAAAAGAGGCGTTTCACTATAAAATTAAATTGCTGTAATATATTTTCCGACATTGCACTTTGCGGTTATAACTCTTAACCAATTGTACAAATAGTCTTTATAAATCTGAAAGCGCATTTGAAGATGTAGCTTTACAAATAACAAGAAAATCGCATTTATAAGCGGTTTTCTTGTTATTTGAAGGCTACATTGCATTAATTAATGCGTTTTAAAACTGGTAATATCAGTATATAAATCACGGAACGAACTGCGTAAACCAATAGTTATCATAGTTGTTTTATCATGAAACTCACTATTTTGCTCTGTCCTGAATATTCCGCCAAGTTCAAGCCTCATGTTATATTTAGGATTAATTACATAAGCTACTTTTCCTTCAAGATAAACCATATTGGTAGTTAAGCCCTGCCCTGTATAATTGCCATACGGCCGCGCTGGTTGGGTGTAAAGCTGGAAGATATCCCCCCCATAGTTTAGTCCGTTCATATCTAACCCATATCTGCCTAGATCAGCTTCGGTACTAAAATCAAATCTCTTATACGTGTAATTTAGCAAGCTTACGAGTTCTCGGAAATTAGCGCCCCAGGGATGTGCCAATGATTCGCCGTTTTCTGAATAATTTTCAATTGCCGAGCGCGCAGAATAGGTATAAGGCTTTGCTGTATTATATTCTAATAGAAAATTCAAATTATGAATAGCAAACAGATCGGTCCCTCTGACCCCTAATTGCCAGCCGTATTTATTATCGACGGCACCATCATTAGAGAAAAAATCTTTGGCGTGAAATTCGTCTAATGCAAATTGCCCGTAAGCGGTTATCCCGTTGCTGATTTTGTATTTACCGGTAAACCCAAGCAATGATTTATCAGGATCATCGCTCGAATTATTAATAGGTTTCATGAAAATTATGGGGTTTATATAATTAAAATCAAAAGGACGCTTTACCCCATTATCATCTGTGAAGAAGCCGGTAATATTTTCAAAAAAGCCTAAAGAAATCCTGTTATTTACATTCCAGTCAAGATAATGAAAGACCCCGAATTTATGCCTGTTTATACCATATTGGGAGGTAGAAGCCGGATCATCCATATAGCTCCACATAGCCATATAGGTTACGTTTCCCAAAGTCCCAGTAAGTCTGAAAAATGGATATGGTGATGCAAAATCAGACAATAACATCGACCGGTATCCATCTCCAATAAATGTTTTATCACGCCCCGCGGTAATATTAAAATAATCATTAACGGTATAGGATACGGTTGCAGTGATATATGACCAGTCGTACCCGTTAGTGGTATACGTTTTGGCGTATGCCTGTCCGGGGATAATGCCTACCTGGTTTATATAAGTGGACATATACTCAGGAAAAATAGCGCTGCTTTGATAACCACTTATATTATAATAAAGTTTATTGCCAACGGTTCCCCCAACTTGTAAGCCCAAAGATGTTGTACTGGTGGTTTGTTTGGTCGAAAAATCCCGGCCTATTCCAAAATCGGGTAAAAGATCAGCATAAAATGTGGAGCCAGTGCTCTTAACATCTATCATATGCTCATTAAACAGTTTTCTGTAGCCCCAACTATGGTGTTCGCTGTCTGACCCATAATTCATTAGCGAATCGTATTTATGTTTTAATAACGAATCAGTTATAATGTATGGTTTTAACGAGGTATGTATATCTGTGCTTGTTGAATATAGTGTCGAATTAAGTTTTTGATAAAACTGGAAGGAATAAGGTTGATATTCCATTTGCGCTACAGCACTGGTATTAGCAATAAAACTTAATAGTATTGTGGTAAAGAAAAATCTATATTTTTTTAGCTGGAAAATGTATTTCATGATGCCGGTATCTGTTCTTGTTAAATAGTATAGATAGCTTAAAAATCGTGATACAGATCTCTGAAACTACTCCTTAAACCAATAGTTATCATAGCCGTTTTTAAACTGGTTTCGCTATTTGTTTCCTGGCGAAGGAGTGCGCCAACTTCTAAGCGGAAGTTATATTTGGGGTTAAGCAGATATGCAACCGTACCCTCTGCATACTTTACGGTTGTAGCTAAGCCCTGTCCGGTAGTTCCGGTGGTAGCCGGGGGAAGGTTTATGTTATCGGCAAGGGTTATATCTTGCCCGTAATTAATACTACCAATATTAAGACCGGTCTTGGCATAGTCGATCTCACCTTGTAAATCAAACCTGCCAATAGAATAATTGACGATACCCAGTAGTTCTTTAAAATTAGCGCCCAGTGGATCACCCAATGGCTCATCCAATTCTGTATAATTAACAATAGGGTTTCGATTGGCATAGGTGTAAGGGGCAGCCGTATTATATTCAAATAAATAGTTTAAGCTCTTAACCTTAAATAGATCGGAACCTTTGAAACCTAGTTGCCAGGCTTTTCCGCCACTATTATTAACCGGGGACAGTGATTGATCAAAAAGCAATTGACCATAAATCGTAGTTTTATTAAAAAATTTGTACTTGCCGTTAAATCCCACTAAGGTATGATCAGGAATAGTACCAGCACCGGACGGCCCTAAAGAAGATGAAAAATATAACGGATCAATATAATTCACATCAAAACCGTGCAGTTTTCCCTGGTCGTTGGCCTCCTCAGCTATCAATGCATTAAAAAAACCAATTGATGCCCTTTTATTTATACTCCAATCAATATAATGGAATGCGCCCCATTTTCGCCTGTTATTTGTAAAAGAATTGAATTGAACAGCACTTGGATCTTCCATATAGGCCCACATCGCCATATACTGTACATTTGGCCCCAAATCAGCAGTTAGCCTCAGTAATGGATAATTAGCAGCGTAATCCGACAATAACACTGACCTGTAACCGTCGCCAATAAAGGTTTTATCTTCACCCAAAACAATAGTGACTGCTTTTGAGAGTTTATAACCCATTAGGGTGGTTGCATATGACCAATCATTATAACCAAGAAAACTTCGGTCATAAGCCTCACCGGGTATCATATCGGTTTTGCTGATATAATTAGCCTCATAATTAGCAAACTTTCCCTGGTTTTCATACCCACTGGTGTAAAAGAAGAAATTTGAACCAATTGTAGCTGATATTTGGTATCCTCGTGTATTTAAATCGGTTGTTTGCTTACTCTCAAACTCACGACCAGCCTGAAGATCAGGCAAATAATCAATAGAAAATGTATAATTCTTATTTTTTACCTCAGCTAAATGCCCGCTGAATAACACTTTATGTATCCAGTTTTTCCCGGCGTTATCTACATTTGACATCATCAATGAATCATACACCTGTCTAACAATACCTGAATCAGCAATAATATAGGGTTTAAGGGATGTATGTAAACTCGTTGTCGGTGAATATTCCGCGGCATTAAGCTTTTGATAAAACTGATAAGAATAGGGTTGGTAAATTAATTGCGCGAATCCCTTATTTGCTGTAATTATTACAAATAAGGGTATCAAAAATATTAGTTTTATCTTTTTCAGCTGGTACAAATATCTCATAGGTAGATGTTTAAGTAATAATAAGCTATTCATCAAATTGGCATAATAGCTTATATGTTCTAAAACAGTTCTTCAAAGATAGGCCGACTTAATATTATTGCGGTGGACATTAGGAGATTCTAATACATATTAGAAATATTCTAATATGTATTAAACTTATAAGGGCATTTTCCCCAGTTCAATTGAGGTGCTAATCCTAATTATGATTGCGTATTAGACTATAATCCGTTAGGTTGATCTTCGATTTTAGACGCCCAGGTTTTGCAGGGCGCATCCTGTAAGTATATGTCAAGTATGCCGCCTTTTACCAGACTTTTATAATTAATATAATTTTTTGCATACATACGCCCATTCCATTTAACCGCATTAATGTATATGGCGCTTGTTGATTTTTTATGCGTGCGGATCAATAAAGTTTTGCCTCCCGGCAGATTAATTGATACTTGTTTAAATATAGGCGAGCATAACAAATATTCGCCGGAGATTGGGTTGAGCGGATAGAAGCCAATCGCAGCAAACATATACCAGGCCGACATTTGCCCCGCATCGTCATTACCACCAAGTCCTCCGGGGCCATCACTATATTCAGTAGCTAAAATAGTTCTTACCTCTTTTTGTGTTTTCCAGCAACTGTTGGTATAATTATACATAAATGGAATCTGATGCCCCGGCTCATTACCGTGCCAATACTCATTTTTAATAAAAATACTATCAAGTGCGGCTTCGAGTATTTTGCGCCCTCCCATTAACCGGGCAAGGCCGGGTACATCTTGCGGCACATAAAAAGTATATTGCCGGGGCGTTCCTTCGGTGATATAAGTTTGCCGTACATCGGGGTCAAAGGTTTTAGTCCAATCGCCATTTTGCATTCGTCCTTTTACAAAACCAGCAACCGGATCAAATACATTCTTGTAATTTTTTGCTCTCTTAATCAGTGTTTTATAATCTGCATCAAAGCTCAGCTTTTTCGATAATTGCGATAAGGCATAATCATCATAAGCATATTCCATAGTACGGCTTACCTGCTCCATTTTATGAAAAGCATCCTTAACACTGTCTTCCAATGGTATAAAACCGTATTTTATATATGATGCTAAAGCCCGCCTGCCTTTTCCATCTTTGTAATCCTGCTTTTCAGGCAAATCAAAAGCATTCCTCCGCATTAAACGATAAGCCTCGGGAGTATTAGCAGTACTAATGCCTTTTAAATAAGCTGAAGTAATGATAGATGTTGTATGATCGCCAATCATCTCGCAGGTATAGTTATTCCAGCACGGAAAAATTGGTAGCCAGCCACCTTGTTCCCCCTTTAATATCAACGACTGAACAAGATCATTAACCAGCCGGGGACGAAGGATTTCCAGAAGCGGTATCTGCGCCCGGTAAATATCCCATAATGAAAAATCATCATAATAATTACCATTGCTGATCTTTTCTAAGCGGTTAATGCTTGCAAACCGGGGATAAACACCATCAACATCATTATACAAGCGAGGATGCTGCATAACATGATAAAATGATGTATAAAAAACACGCTTATTGGTTTGGTTTGCAGTAACAACTGTAATTTGTTTTAAAGCCTGCTCCCATATTTGCCTGCATTGCGCTACTGTATTATCAAAATCCCAGCCTGGTAACTCTGCGTCAAGATTCTTTCGGGCACCTTGCGGGCTGCTAAAAGAAGTGCCTACCTTTACATACAATTTTTCGCCTTTTTGCATTTTAAAGCCTATAAACGCGCCTATGTTTTTTTGCGCGCCTATGCTGTCTTTTATAAAAATTTTATCGCCGGTAAATGTGCCTTTACTGGCCAGTTCTTTATTTATTTTAATTACAAAATAGCCGCTAAAACCCGCGGGGTTCCCCCAACCCTGGTAAATACGATGTACAGGGTTATAACCATATATCTCCCCTTTTTTAGCATCGATTTTAATATAACCCTCCCCAAAATCGCTATTTGGTGTAATTAAAAGGTACAGGCTATCCGCTGCATCGGCTGTAAACTCCATTATACTACAACGTGGTGTGGCGGTAATAGCCGCATGTACTTTATACGACGAAAGTTTAATGCGGTACACGTAAGGAGTTGATTGCTCATCCTTGTGATTAAATTTTGCAGTATAGTTTACCGTTTTCAAATTGCCGGTTATTGGCATTATGGTTAAGCTGCCATAATCCTGCATACATGAACCGCTTATCCAATGCGAGCCTCTAAACCCGCTAAAAAAATCATCTTTATAATAATATGGCGGGATACATTTTGATTCTGATGCTTGCGTTTGTGGCGTCCATTGCGTCATGGCAAAGGGGGTACATACTGATGGTATTGTATTGGCAAAGTTTTCCTGCGCCGAACCTAGTTTTAAAGCCGATGGCGTAGTACTGTTTGCCGTACCGGACAACGGATTAACATATTTAACCACGGATGGCTCCTGTGCAAATGCCCTTGTGTATGCTATAGATAACAGTATTAAAAAAAACACACGCGCATTTAACATTCTTATTAATCGTGGTTAAGATTGATTTTAATGTATTTTTTATTCAACGCCGTTTATTAAAAAACGGCGTTGAATAACATTTATAATTTAACAGTTGCCGGGAGGTATTTAGCAATCAGATCCTCATAATAAGGCTTTAACTCAGAAACCACCGGTTGTACCGGGCTTTTTGAATACAGGTCATACGGATTAAATTTATCTACCCATTTAAACATTTCATGGTCATGCGCGCTAAGCAAATGATCATAAGCATGCTCACGGTGCTGCGAATAAAACGAGTGATAGCGGATCATGTACAGGGCAGGTTCGGGCAGGTAATCTTTTGTTAAATGATATAGATATTCATCATGCCCCCATGATATATGCACATTGTCCATTCCACAGTGATGTGAGTAAACACCATATTTGGTATTGTAGCGTTCGTCATGCGCATCAGGGTTATCCGCGAAGAATTCAGGATAAACTATCTTGTCCGAAAATTTACATCCTACCGGATATGAATCACCCACAACATTCCATTGCGGCTCGCCAAACAAGCAAAGCACTTTACCAAGGTCATGTATAAAACCGGTAAGCACAAACCAGTCCGGGTGCCCGTCGGCGCGTATGGCTTCGGCGGTTTGTAGCAAATGTTGTAACTGGTCAAGCTGCAGGTCAGGATCCGAATCATCTATCAATGTATTAAGATACTCCATTGCCGACCACCAGGGCATTTCCTTCTTGTCAAACTTCAAAAAGTTAGCCTTTTTGGCTAAAACATTATCATAAGTTTGATATTTGTGATTAAGCCTATAAAACTCACGCACTCCGTCTATCTCCGGGCTGTCATAGTTTCTGAATCCGTCTTTTTCTTTGGCTGGTTGTCCGGCCTCAGGGTATCTTTTGAGTACATCTTCGTCCCAATCGTCAAGGTTATGTAAAGGCGACATTTCCTCTTTAGTTAGTTTTGCCATAACTTTTTTATTATTTAATGAATACTATTTTTATTAATCGTTATTATTTTACCAAAAGACCGTATACAATGCCGCCAGTATGCCGCAGATAATCACTGCTGAGATAGTAAAAGCTGGTGTTACCTTAAACATTTTACTATCAATTTGCAGCATTTGTTTACTTTGTTTGCTGCTACTATCAGCTATTGTAATAACCACCATCAAAGCGCTGACGATGAAGAAAACCCAGGTCATGCGGTTTAAAAACGGGATAGCGGCGATGTACCCACTAGTAAGCTGTGGTAAAAACTTAAACAACATGGAAAGTGGAATGGTTATTACAGCCCCGGCAAGCGCTGCCCGCGAAGTTGTTCGTTTCCAGAAAAATCCGAGTAAAAATATGGCCAGTATTCCCGGCGATATAAAACCTACATACTCCTGTATAAACTGATAAACCTGGTCAAAACTGCGTAAGGCGGGAGCTATAACTATAGCAATAAGCGATGCTGCAATAACAACCCACCTGCCCACATTTACCATGCGCTGCTCTGATGCTCCTTTGTTTAAAAATTTTTTATAAATATCAAGCGTAAAAATGGTGGCAATACTATTGCACTTACCCGCTAATGAAGCAACTATGGCAGCAGTAAGCGCCGCGAATGCCAATCCTTTCAGTCCGGTTGGCAGCAGGTTCATCAAAACCGGGTAAGCGTGGTCGGGTTTTAGGGTGCCTGCTGCATCCGTCATTTCATGGTGATAGAACCCATGATTGTATAACACATAAACAGCAATTCCCGGTATTACCACAATAACGGGCACCAATAATTTTAAAAAGGCGGCAAACATTAATCCGTTACGGCCGGTTTTTAAATCGGCCCCCAACGCGCGTTGTATAATATACTGGTTACAGCCCCAATAGTTAAGGTTATTAATCCACATGCCACCGGCCAAAACAGCTATACCCGGCAAATCATTATAATATTTATGACCGGGAGGAAAGATCATGTGGAAATGATCACCGGCGTTCTTTTTTAATAATGGCAGGGCTTCAAACACCGTTTTTACGCCAAGCTTATCTGCTATTAAATGCAATGAAAGATAACAGGTGACTAACCCACCCAAAATTAAAACAAAAACCTGTATCACATCGGTATAACCAATCACCTTCATTCCGCCAAGCGTAATAACGATGGAAAATATACCCAAAGCCACAATACACGTGCTGAATGATATACCGGTAATGGTTTCTATAGCGGCCGCGCCCAAAAAATAAATGGAAGTAAGGTTTACAAACACATATACCAAGAGCCAAAAAACAGCCAGAACAGTACTTACCGTATCATTATACCTGTTTGCAAGAAACTGTGGCATAGTATAAATATGATTTTTAATGTAGATGGGCAGAAAGAATATGGCCACAATAATAAGCGTAGCCGCGGCCATCCATTCATAGCTGGCTATGGCCAAACCCATTGCAAAGCCAGAACCTGACATGCCAATAAAATGTTCGGCTGAAATATTGGACGCGATAATGGATGCCCCGATAGCCCACCAGGTGAGCGAACCTTCGGCCAAAAAGTAATCTTTTGTTTTGCTATGTATCGATCTTTTATTGCGATACACCCAATATCCATAACTGGTAACTACAATAAAGTAAATGAAGAAAACAGTATAGTCATAGCCCGAAAGATGGTTCATTTACAGTAAGGTTTTTTAATTGGATAATTTAAAGTTGATAAAATTTACAGCGATATATTATTTATCGCGGCCTTTTATTTACGTAAACGATTACGTAACAATGGTTAATTCACAGGCTATTGCACCTGTATATTTTGTTTAGCGCTGCCCGGTATTCTAATATCGTTTAAAACCAGACCGCTTACTTTATTGAGTAATACCACCGGTTTAGTTTTTATCTGTGGGATGTTTAATACATTTAAGCTGAGCCCTTTTACATCATCTGCAATAAAAGCGGGGCGATAATCAGTTCCTTTGCAGGTTAACACCATGTTTTTAATTTTGATACCATCGGCATGTCTGATGTAAAAACCCCATGCGGGTAATTCGCCAAACATCGAAAATTCCGGGTAATTAGGTATTCTTTCGGGTACTTTTTCAAGGCTATCTATGCCGAAATCAGCCACCTCTTTTTTTGCCCCTCCGGCATAATTGATGGTGATATTTTCAAGCGTAACATCCTCTACGCGGCTACCGGGTATCCCTGTAACAGATGATGGGAAAACATTATGCGGCATCGAAACTATAGGCCCTTCCATAGCATAACCTGCATCGGGTTTACTAGCAGGAACATCAACTTTTACATTACCAATATATACCCTGCGCAATACACCGGCAGCCCCTTTTTTGTTACGATGACCGAGCCTTATTACAATGGCATTACCGGTATTTTTAGCTACGATGTTACGTATATCAACATCCTCAAGCACTCCACCGTCAACCGCTTCAATAGCTATCGCAGAACGGTAGGTATCATAAACAGTAATATGCCTGATGGTGATCTTTTTAAATCCACCTAATGAGCCCGTACCCAACTTTACCGCGCTCGCGCTTGAGCGTACCCTGCAATTTGCCACGTAAACATTTTCGCAGGCACCGTTAGGGTCTTCTGATTTAAGACAGATACCGTCATCGGCCGCGTTAAAAAAGCTATTGGTCAACTTTACATTTTTACAGTCAACAATATCAATCCCGTCGTTATTCCAATAGGTAACATTTTCCACCTTTATGCTGTCAATTACCAGGTTTGAGCAGCTTTTATAGTTCTGTGTCCAGCATAAACCATTTTTAATGGTTACGTTTTTAATATGTATGTCGTCACAGTTTTTAAACTCAATAAGTTTAGGGCGATTGTCTTCCGTTGGCCGCATCTGGTGCCAGGGATTAGGCTTACGCCATTCAGTATCCTGTAAAGTACCGGCATTTAAGCGGCGATAAATATCTTTTAACAGCTCATGCCCCTGTCCATCAATAGTACCGTACCCGGTTATGGCAATATGGTGCTGATGGTTAGATACAATTAGTGCCGAAGCTTTGCCTGCACCGTAATCGGTACGTAGCGTGCTTCCCAACAGAAATGCGTTTCTATCAAGATGCAGTTCAACATTTGATTGAAGATTGAGCACCCCGGTAACAAACTTCCCGGCAGGAACTAAAACCCGCCCACCACCATTGGCTGATGCTTTATCGATAGCTTTTTGGATAGCTGTTGTGTTATTAGTTTTACCGTCAGCAATAGCTCCATAATGCTTGATATTATAGATTTTTATTTGTGCTGATACCGTTATACTGATAAAACCGGATAACAAAACGGTAAATACTATTTTGAAAGAATATTTCATGTAAATAGATGATATAATTGGTTAAACTTTTAAAAACAACTTATTGCGATACAACAGATATAAAAACAGGAGTTGTATTAGGGTAACACTTACAGCCGTCCACACTGCTTGCCATGCCAGTGGGGTTAAGTGAACAAGCCCACCTAACAGATAGTCGGCGGTATGCCCGAAATCAACCAGACCTTCTGAACACAGATATATCAATATAGAATTAGTACCTATCCACACAAAAGGGATGGCCCATTTTTTAACACCGGCGACATCAATGATCAGGTAAAATATTGATAACAAGATCAGGCTCCAGCCGCCCACATATAACACGAAGGAGCTTGACCACAAGCGTTTATTAACAGGGAACTCCACATTCCACAACAAGCCTAAGGCTATTAATACTAAACCCGCACCAAACAGCATCAGCCCCTTTTTATACATAGGCCAACGGGGCGATTGCCATTTTAAAAAGCTGCCGGTAAATACCCCCAGCAATGCGGTGCCGATAGCGGGTATAGTGGACAGTATGCCTTCAGGGTCGTGTATTTTATCATGCAGTCTGCCGGGAAGCAATAACCTGTCTACATATGATTCGAGCGAGCCCTGCATGGTTAATACACCAGCCCCATATCCGGGCACGGGGATAAATAACATGGCCGCCCAATATCCGATCAAAATCCCTGCAAACCATATTATTTGTCCGCGCAGATTGAAATTAAGGTAGATGAGGCCGGCAAAAAACCAGGCTAGGCCTATACGGCCCAATACGCTTGCGAAACGCGTGTTTTCATACCCGTTAAATTTAAGCGCGCCATTTACCACCATACCCAGTAGTATAAGTATCAATGTGCGTCGTAACATGGAAAGATAAATACCCCGCTTAGTTTTTCCCGATAGTTGATTGGCTGACTGGACACCCGCTTTTGCAATTTTATTACCCATGGAGTATGGCATAGATACACCGGCAATGAACAGGAATAATGGAAAGATCATATCATAAAAAGTGATGCCATTCCATACCGTGTGGTGCAGCTGACCCGAGAACCATAAAAGCACCGGCCATTGCGTAACCTTTGCCAGCGTATGGATGATCTGCTCACCACTCATGATCCAGAACATATCAAACCCACGAAGGGCGTCGAGAGAGACCAGCCGTTTAATTGGTTCTATGGGTGATGGTGTTGTCATTTTTTTTTAATATTTCATTATTTATAAACCGCCCCTATCACTTTACGATATTTATTATAAATAGCATTGGCCTGGCTTACACTGTTGCCACTGGCTTGCAACGGGTAACTTTTATGGTTGTTTACCCATTGCCACTCCCATTGGCTGATTGATTTATCAAAGCCTGTTATATCAGCTTCCTTCCCTTGTCGTAGCGCATCATCCAGCAAAGCGAAAAACTTCTCCCACCTAACTTTATAGAAATCATTAAGCAAACCACTCCATTGCCTGCACGAGTACTCATGCAACGGACTATTGGCATTACCCCAAAGTGTAATCAGATCACGGGCATTTCTTTCATACAAATCCTTTTCGGTTACGGTGTTACCTTGTTTACGGGCATCAGCCAACCATGGGCCCAATAAAAAATCCTTACGGGTTGCTAACAGCGCATCCATATCGCTGATGAGTTGCAGATATTGCCTGCTGTATTTTTCAAAATCGGCCCTGTTTTTTTGGCGATAAGCATTTACCCATTTGCTTTGCAATGGCAGCGCGTAGTTGGCCAGCGCCTGCCGGGTTACGTCCACCAGGTCATAACGGAAGCCATCACTATTGTTACAAGTTGGGATAGCTTTCATCATCGCATCCCATGCGGGCAAAAAATACTGAGGTTTATAATTAAGGGTTGTATGGGTCCAAACGGTATTGGAATCAAGCGTTGGCCTACCGGTAATAATAGATTCCGACCCATCTCTTATAATGTTTCCGCCGTTATAAACGGTATTGCGTAGTACCTTCCAGGCTTGTTGTGTGTATTTATTAATATGGCCATACCGGTTTAGTTGGTACTGTTTTAACCATTCATCAAGTTTAATGGGTTCATCCTGCCAGGTATTGCTGGTCATGAGCTCATAAAGTACGGGATTTTGTTCAATAGCTTCCATTGTTAGGCCTATCCCCTCCATCTGCTTTGACTTTGGATCTTTCAACGCAGTTGCCGGACCATTGGCTACTTCACTCATGCGGCCAAAGAGCACAATATTGCCTCCAAAGTTGTGCAGCATATTCCATATCCAGGGCTTGCCGTAAAAAGCATCGGTACGTTTCCAAACCGGTTCAATCTCGGCAGCAAGGTCAAGAATTATCATGTGCTCATTGGGTACAGCATCCAACAAGGCCTTAATCTGAGGGGCCTTCCAAAATTTCCTGTCATTGTAAAACAACCATCCCTGCATTACCCAGGTTGCTTTTGGGTCGGCATTGCTCATGGCCTGATACACCCGTGCACTTAAAGCCGAAAGGTAGCTCGTGTCGTTGGTTGGTGGTTCGTTTTCATTAAAGGTATCGGCAGAATATAAATGATCTGTTCCGTAAAGCCTGGTTTGTATTTCAATAAACCTGCGGCCTATTTCGGCGAAAAGCGAATCTTGGGTATCTAATATATAAGTATCGGCAAAGCCGTTGTTCCAGTTAATTTTTTTAAGTTTTGATGCCGGAAAATGTTTCTGGAATGATGGCGGTACATGTCCGGTAAAAGATTGCAGAATTGGTTTCATACCCAAGTCCCGTTCGCTCCGTAATATTTTTTGCTGTAAATCGCGATGACTTTGCATCCAACTTAAAGGCAGCGGGCCACCCCAGCCATCCAGGTTACCCATCCAAAACCATGAAAAATAAGCGGGTCCGCAGAAAAAATCCTTCAAATCAGCATCAGAAAAACCCATGCTTTTATAAACTTCGTACCAGGTATATTCCTGCCCGGTAAGTGCCAGCGGCATGTTGATGCCGTGCAAAGCCATCCAGTCAATTTCCTTTTGCCACCTGCCCCATCCCCACCAGCTCATGCTGTAGTTAAAGGTGCAATAATTAAGGTAATAGCGGTAATTATACGGGGTTGCTTTATGAATTTTATACGGAACAACCGGCAATACTTTAGGTAAGTTCAGGTTAGTACCATCCCAGGTTACCTGACAATGGCAGTATTGGGTAAGATAGTTATATAGCGCCGAAGCTACCGCGACACCATTATTACCTCTTAAGATAATTTTATTGTGTTTGCTTTCAATTTCAAAACCATCTTTATCGCCGGCTGTAAGCGGTTCAACCACAAAGGCTGATGATCGTTGAGGAATTACCCTTTTAATAAGAGCATAGGATGCTGGAATATTAAGTTGTGCCAATACTTTAGTATTACCTGCAACAATTGCAAGCAAAACACTAATACTGAATTTAAGATAGTAGTTATTTTTTTTCATAAACAGAGGATATAAAACAGCCTGGTAATAGGATTGATATTACGCTATTAAATATCACCAAAAAATAAATAGAATATGGGCCGTAGCCCACATTCTATAATCAACACTAACCAATTTTATTAATAACCAGAATTTTGTACCAGTTTTGAATTAGTCATTATTGCAACAGTTGGTATAGGGAATATACGACGATAGATATCTGTATTAGTTTTGCCTAAACCATAAGTATTTTCATATTGCCCAAACCGAATCATATCATTTCTGTGCCATGTCTCCCATGCAAACTCTTTACAGCGTTCGCTATAAATATCCGTCAGTGAAACGCTGGTTAAAGCAGCGGTGGTGGTACGAACCGATTTAATTTGGTTTACCAGCGATAAAGCTGTAGCGCCAAGCGTTGGGCTACCACCACGTAAAATAGCTTCAGCTTTCATCAGGATGATATCTGAATAACGGAACAATGGAACGTCATTATTTTGATTCCTGCTAATCGTATTGGTATAATCCGGATAAAATTTAATATTGCGAACCCCAATATTCCAGGCAATTTCGTCATTACCTAAATCAAATGATGAATTGGTACCTGCCCTAACCGAACTGGAAGTAAGCGGAGTGAGTACTAAAGGGTATGTATAGGAGGCAGCACCGTCTGATCCAGTATAAAACTGATTATATCCAAGCTTAGTGGTTTTCACCATAATGGGTGTGCCATCCTGCCAGTACTGGGCTCCGGTTAACCATTGTTTGTTGCGCACATCATTAGGATCGTTAAAATTAGCATAGTACTCAGCAGTTGTCATGCGAGGTCCGCTTGGCTGACTATTGATCAGTCCATTGCCTGTACTTAAATTCATGACCGGGTCAGTATATCCGCCTGGGGTCGAGCCGGAATATAAATACCGGATACCCTCGTTGCGGTTTAAATCATAACGGGCATAGAACATGGTACCACTTGAGGTTGTCGCGTCAAAGGGGATAGCAAAAATAAACTCTTTCTCTGATGGCCCATTAGTTGGGTAAAATTGTTGCAGGTAGGTACTCATCGGTTCCAAAGCATAGTAACCCGAACTGATGATCTGGTCGCAGGCAGCTATACAGTCGTCATAACGGGCGGTTCCGGTGTAAACTTCCGCATTTAAGTACATTTTAGCCAAAATAGAGTAAGCAAGATCTTTGGTAACGAGCCCGTAGGTGGCAGTACTTGGACTTTTGAGATAAGGAAGAGCCGCTTTAAGCTGGCTTTCTACATAAGTAAACACTTGTGCCCTTGGCGTATTTGTTTTCAAGGTAGTAGAACCATATAAAGTGTCAAGCGGAACATTGCCATATGAATCCATCATCATAAAATAAGCCAAAGCTCTCACGGTTTTTAATTCTGCTAACGATGTATTTTTTGCAGCGCCCGCAGGAGCAGATGTACTAAAAATCGATATAATCTGATTCGACGTACCAATAATCCCTGTTAAATAAGTCCATGTTGAATTCACCCAGGCATTATCTTGTGTCCATGTATGACGATGCAGTTCTACATATTTATTGCCGTCAAGCCAGTTTGTACCAAATGTTGGCAGAACAGCCTCATCGCTCGACAAGCTTTGCAAAAACCAATATGATACTGAAAAATCATTACGGATAGCAATATATGCAGGCCCTTCTGCCGAAGTAAACTGGGCAGGCGTAAGCGGATAAACTGCTGGCGTTATTTCTGCTGTAACAGGTACATTAATTTTTTGACATGACGAGATTGTCAAGGCGATAGACATTAAGCCTAAAATCCCTAAAATTATCTTTTTCATATTTTTTGTATATTCTATTTAAAATGAAACATTAAAACCAAGCAACAACGTACGCGTTTTAGGGTAGAAATTATTATAATCAATACCTGGCGATACGCCTCCCTGACTAATCTCTGGGTCGATGCCTTTGTAACCTGTAACTGTGAACACATTGTTTGCCGTGAAGTATAGTCTCAGACTACTAATATTCTTAAACGGATTCCTAAGTGTGTAACCGAATGTCGCATTATCCAAACGAACGTAGGAACCATTTTCCACGTACCTGCTTGAGTAATAAGAATTTTTCGTATCGGTTGCTTTATCGTTTGCTGCACTAACCAGTATATTATTGGTGGCAGCGGCCGCAACATAAGATAAGTCGGCGCGGGTAGCATCAAATATTTTGTTGCCAAAAGTGCCTCTGAAGAAAAATCCTAAATCAAAGTTTTTATACTTGAATGTATTACTCCAACCGGTTAATATATTTGGTTGAGGGCTACCCAAATAAAAGTAGTCGGTTTTTATTGTCGGTGAAGTTGTGGTTCCACCATTCGCAGTGTAAAATAGTGAATTACCGCTTGCGTCCTTTCCGGCATATTTAAAGGAATAGAACTCGCCAAGTGGTTGCCCAACTTTTAAAATCTGCAACGTAGCACCTGTTTGGCCCGGGCCTTCCGGATCGGAATAAAGTGTCTGATCGCTATTACCGTAAGGGCCGGATAAACTCGTTATTTCATTTTTATTATACGCGATGTTAAAAGACGATGCCCATGAGAAATTACTGGTGACTATAGGCGTAGCACTCAACGCGAACTCGATACCCTTGTTATTGATGCTGCCACCATTAGCCCATATTTTGCCACCCGGCACCAGTGATTGTGACACCGAATAGTCAAACAACATACCTGTAGTATTTTTGTTGTATACATCAAGTGTACCTGTTAACCTGCCTTTCAGTATACCAAAATCAAGGCCTAAGTTAGTAGTAGCGGTTTTTTCCCACTGTAAATTAGGATTTGAACCTTGTACAGGCCCATATGCGGCGGCCTGCACACCATTGTTGTAATAAGTGCCCGAGATACCGTAGACCAATTTAGCAGTATAAGCCCCAATACCTGCCGAATTACCGGTAACACCATAACTGGCGCGCAATTTAAGATCAGAAAAAAATGTTTGATCTTTCATGAAATCTTCCTGAGTGATGCGCCAGGCAGCACTAGCCGATGGAAATGTTCCCCAATGATGATTATCACCAAATACGGAACTACCGTCGCGTCGTATCGAACCCTGTAATAAGTATTTTTCTTTATAGTTGTAGTTTAGTCTGAAAAAATCAGAAATCAGCAGGGTTTCGCCGTAAGTTAGGTCATTACCCAAGTTGATACGATATGCTGATATAGCATATGGATTACCCAGGGTTAGGTTCTGAAAACCAATATTATCGGTAGGAAAGTTAGTGCTTGATGCCTCAAACCCGTCGCCATATATATTATCTTCGTATGAATACCCTAAAACAGCATTGAATCTATGATCGCCAAAATGCTTATCCCAACTCAGGAAAGTTTCCAGTGTTTTATCAGTATTTGAATAGTCGCTGCGTAAGGCTGAACCATCGGTTCCAAATAACGAGCCAATAAGCGTATGCGCAATGCCCAGTCCAGGATCGGGGTTATTGTAAAAGTTGGATGTAGGATAATTGCTAAAATAGCTGCTATAAAACTCGCCATGCAAGGTCGATGTCTTTTGGTAGGATAAGTTTACATTGTAGGTTAAATTGAATGGTAATTTTACCTGTGTATTAAAACTACCCATTAACACATTGTATTTAGTTTGGTCCTGTGAGTTGTCAACCATAGCCACCGGGTTAAAATATCCTGTGGTATTCAGATTTTCAAAGTACGTGCCATTAGCATTGTATACAGGCGAAATTGGCAAGTGCTTTGCAGCTTGCAACAACACAATATTTTGCAATGGCTCATTGTTTGACGTACTTGCAGAATTAGACACATTAAGGCTGAATTTAATTTTATCATCCCAGGTATAATGATCTACACTAACACGGCCAATAACGCGCTGCAGTGAACTGGCCGACAATATGCCTTGTTTATCAAGATAGTTGAGGCTGGCGCTATAAGTAGTATGATCATCTCCGCCGCTAAATGATAAGTTGTGATTTTGAGTAAAGCCGGAAGAACGCTCAATCGCTTTCATCCAGTTTGTGTTAATATTGCCGGGGCTAACATCATCATTAGGAGAAAATGTCAGCTTATTCGCGGCAGCATAAGCGCGCAACTGGGTGGCGTTCATTAAATCAAGGCTACTCGCTACTTTTTCCTGTGCCACATAACCACTATAGGTCACCTGCGACTGGCCTTTTTTGCCCTGTTTGGTAGTTACCATGATAACGCCACTGGCAGCCCTGTTGCCATAAATTGCTGTAGCTGCAGCATCCTTCAATACATCAATCGACTGAATATCAGCAGGTGCAACCGCCGTGATATCGGCGCCGGGTATGCCATCTATAACATAAAACGGAGCTCCTGGGCTATTAACTGTAGAGGCACCACGTAAGATCACTGCAGCTGGTTGATTAGGGTCGCCGCTGGCGGTTATATTCAAGCCTGCTACCTTACCTTGTAGTAATTGCCCAATATCAGCAATTGCGCCTTTGTTCAAGTCTTCCGGCTTAACAGTAGTTATAGCACTTGATAGGGTCTTCTTACTGCTGGTGCCATAGCCTATTACTACAACATCATTAAGCGTTTTTTGGTTTTCAGTAAGCGTTACATTAATTGGGTTTCCATCGCTTACTGTTATCTCAGTTGACTGATAGCCAATAAAACGAAACTGTAATATGCTCCCTTTTGCAGCGTCAATGGAAAACTTTCCGTTAATTGAGGTTGAGGTTGATTTGTTGGCACCCTTTATCTGTACAGTTACACCAGGCAGGGGGCGGCCTTGCGCATCTTTTACAGTTCCCTTAACAGGGCCGGTTTGTGCCCACGTATTGCTAAAGCAAAAGAGCATCAACACGGACAAGATTCCAAAGAGATATCTTGCCATAAATAGTTTGTGTCTAATTGTTATCATATTGGTTTATTTAATTGGTGACTTTTTTGTAGCTTAATTACAAGCTAGGTACAATACATTAGTTTAACATTTATAAATGTTCAAAAAACACTTATAAATGAATTATTATTTATAATTGGTAGCAAAGGTTTACTTGAGTACAAGTTGTCTGGTTAAATAAATGTCGCTTAAAAACTCGCTTTTTTTGTGACATTCAAATTACAAGATTATCTAAAAGTGAAAATTTTAGAAATCGCTTTTATCAATTTGGCAGTATTTATTTACGTAAACGTTTACGGAATAATAGTATATTACACACTAATAAACCAATATATAATACTTATAAAAATGGGAGCAGTTAACATAAAAAAGCTTGCCTTTGAACTGAATTTATCAGCGGCAACAGTTTCAAGAGCTCTCCGCGATAGTCACGAGATTAGCCGTGAAACCAAGATTCGGGTGCATGAAATGGCCAAAAAGCTAAACTATGAACCCAATCCATTTGCCAGCAGTTTGCGCAAGCAAAAAAGTAAAACAATTGCGGTAATAGTACCTGAAATAGCCAATAATTTTTTTTCACTTGCCATTAATGGTATTGAAGAAGTAGCACGTGAGCGGGATTATCATGTGTTGATTTACCAAACGCACGAGAGCAGCGAAATTGAAACATCTTTTCTGATGCGCCTTTTAAGCGGGCGCGTTGATGGCATTTTAATATCCCTTGCCTGTGAAAATGTTGATAAAGAACATCTTAAAAAAATAAGCAGTCAGCTACCAGTGATTTTCTTTGACAGGGTACATGATGACATTGAAGGGGTAAAAATTACTACCGACGATTATGAGAGTGCCTATAATGCTGTACAACACCTTATTGAAAATGGGTGTAAAAAAATAGGCTATTTATTGGCTCTTAACACTTTATCAACCGGCAAAAATCGGTTACGGGGTTATCTTGACGCTTTAAAAGACAATGCGTTCCCGGATGATAAAGAATTAATTATGGAAAGTGGTGCAAGCAGCGATGAGAATTACGCGCTTATCAAAAAGCTTATCACTGAACAAAAACCCGATGGTATATTATCGTCAATAGAGGAGCTTGCCATGCCTTGTTACTATGCCTGCAAGGAACTGCAATTAAATATACCAAATGATTTAAAACTCATTAGTTTCTCAAACCTTGCCCATGCCGAACTGCTAAATCCATCGCTTACTACAATTAACCAGCCCGCTTTTGAAATAGGTGTGGAAGCTGCAGGTATTTTATTTAAGATATTTAATAAGCGATGGTATGAGCCTAATGAAACTATTATATTGAAATCCAATCTAATAAAAAGGGAATCCACAAGGGCCAGCTTTTAAAAAGCTTTAAAAGCATCCTGTTAGTGTATCAACCCAAAATACATTACATTAAAATCTTCAAAAAAGAGGCTGTACCTTTCGATACAACCTCTTTTTGTTTCGTTTATTTCAGCTTTCGATACTAACCTGCAATAAATCATTACTATAAGAAACAGGCTAATTTTGCATTCTGGCTTCTATGGTAACATCGTACAATGCCTTGCACAGATTATACAGGGCATCAACCTGCTTTCCGAATAAATTTGCTATTTATCGCTAACCAATTAAATCCATGCCTGCATGGGTTATAGCAGATAACATCCATGCAAGTTGTGCATACTGTTTAACAGAGATGAATAATAATCATATATGGCCGAAAATACTTTTTTAAAGGGGATAACCTGGAACCACAGTCGTGGCTTTGTGCCAATGACCGCTACCGCGCAACGCTTTTCGGAGTTAAACCCTTCGGTAACTATTAGCTGGGAGAAACGCTCGCTACAGCAATTTGCTGACCTGTCTATCCAACAATTGGCAGAACGCTATGATCTTTTAGTGATTGACCACCCCTGGGCTGGATTTGCCGCGAAAACCAAAAGTATACTCCCGTTTGATGAATATTTACCAAAGGAATTTCTGGCCGATCAGGCGGCAAATACAGTTGGTCATTCCTATGAAAGTTATAATTACAACGGCCGTCAATGGGCGCTGGCTATTGATGCCGCCACCCCTGTTGCAGCAAGTCGGCCAGACTTGCTTGAAAAGCATAGCCTTGTATTACCAAAAACTTACGATGAGCTGCTTCGATTAGCAAAAAAAGGATTAGTTGCTTTTCCGGCCATTCCAATTGATTCACTAATGACGTTTTATACTTTTTGTTGCTCACTTGGGGAAGATCCTTGCCAACAGCACGATGAAGTAATTAGTGAAACAATCGGGATAAAGGCTTTGCAAATGTATCGCGAGTTGGCGTCTTATATTAACCCGGCTTGTTTTGATCGCAATCCCATACAAACCTACGAAGCCATGACTTTAGAGGATGAAGTCGCTTATTGCCCTTTTGGCTACGGTTATTCCAACTATTCGCGCAATGGCTATGCTCGCAAGCTGCTTCATTTTCATGATATGATAACCCTTGATGGCAAAACAAATCTACGCAGTTCATTGGGTGGTACGGGTTTGGCAGTTTCGTCAAATTGCAAAAATGTGGATATTGCCATGCAGTATGCAGCATATGTTGCTTCTGATTATAGCCAGCGCAGATTATATACCGATAACGGTGGCCAACCCGGGCATTTATCGGCCTGGACAGATGAAGAAAACAATCAGAAAACTCACAACTATTTCCATAATACTTTACCAGCCCTGCAACGTGCCTATTTAAGGCCCCGTTACTTCGGCCATATGTTTTTCCAGGATCATGCCGGTGATGTGGTTCGTAATTACCTGATGCAGGGCGGAGGTGAAAAGAATATTCTATCGCAATTGAATGACCTTTATCAACAATCAAAGCTAAAAATACAGACCTTATGAAACCACTGGAAGGCTTGCTGGTTCTTGAGTTTGCACAGTTTATGGCTGCCCCGACAGCGGGTTTACGTTTAGCTGATCTGGGGGCCCGCGTCATCAAGATTGAGCGGCCCATTAAGGGTGAATCCGGACGGCAAATTGCCATCCGCAATATATTTATCGATGGCGATAGTTTGGTTTTTCATACCATTAACCGCAATAAAGAAAGTTATGCTGCCGATCTGAAAAATCCTGAAGATCTTGAACGTATTAAGAAATTAATTCAGAAAGCTGATATTATCACCCATAATTTCCGTCCTGGTGTGATGGAGAAGATCGGTTTGGATTACGCATCGGTACAAGCAATAAACCCACGCATCATTTACGGCGTGGTTACCGGCTATGGAAGCAGCGGTCCATGGGCTTCACGCCCTGGACAGGATCTGTTAGTTCAATCATTATCGGGGTTAACTTATTTATCAGATACCGCCGATGCTGGCCCTGTACCATTTGGTTTGGCTACCGCCGATATGATTTGCGGGGCGCATTTTGTGCAAGGTTTGCTGGCAGCTTTAATAAAACGGGCCAAAACAAATACCGGCGCATTGGTTGAAGTAAGCCTCATCGAGTCGGTGCTCGACTTGCAGTTTGAAGTGTTGACCACCTATTTAAACGATGGCGGCAAATTACCGCAACGTAGCAGCGTAAAAGGCAATGGACATGCCTATTTGAGTGCACCTTACGGCATTTATAAAACAAAAGATAATTACCTGGCCTTGGCCATGGGCGACTTGCACCATATTGGAAATGCGATAGGTTGTGATTTGGAGGAACGATATACCCAAAAAAACCAGTGGTTTGAACAACGGGACGAGATAATGGCCTTGCTAGCCGAAAAACTAAAAGATAAAACTACCGGCGAATGGCTCAGCAAACTGGAAGCCGACGGTATTTGGTGTTCGGAAGTTTTTACTTATGAGCAAACTTTACAACACGAAGGTTACCGTGTTTTGGGCATGCAGCAAGAAGTTAAACTGCCTGATGGTGGAAGCCTGACTACTACCCGCTGCCCCATCCGTATTAATAATAATAAACTTTATAGCGATGTAGCTGCACCTAAGCCGGGCGCACAAACAGAAATGATCAACCATCAATTTAACCTGCTATGAAGCCACTTGAAGACTATTTAATTATTGATTTCAGCCAGTTTCTTTCAGGGCCATCTGCAAGTTTAAAACTTGCTGATTTGGGTGCGCGAGTAATTAAAATTGAGAAACCCGGTACAGGCGATATTTGCCGCCATTTGTATACTTCTAACGTGATCATGAATGGCGAATCATCTGTATTTCACGCCATCAATCGTAATAAAGAAAGCTTTGCTGCTGATATTAAAAGCGAGGTTGATAAAGCGCAAATCTGGGCTTTAGTTAAGCAGGCAGATGTGGTAATGCACAATTTCCGCCCAGGAGTGATAGAACGCCTGGGCTTTGATTATGAGCATGTGAAACAAGTAAACCCATCTGTCATTTATGGCGAAATTTCTGGTTATGGAAATGAAGGGCCATGGAAAGATAAACCGGGTCAGGATCTGCTATTACAATCATTATCGGGATTAACCTGGTTAACGGGTAATGCTGGTTCGCCGGTACCGATGGGGTTGTCGATTATCGATATGTTGGCCGGTAATCATCTGGCACAAGGAATTTTAGCTTGTTTATTCCGCCGCACAATTGGCGGCGAAGGTGCTTTAGTACAGGTAAGTATGCTCGAATCGGCGATTGATTTTCAATTTGAAGCCATCACGACATATTATTATGATGGCAAGTTGCCTGAGCGGTCTGAACATAATAATGCTCATGCTTATTTGGGTGCCCCTTATGGGATATACAAAACCGCTAATGGCTATATCGCACTTGCAATGGGTTCTATACCCCAACTGGGTGCATTGCTTAGCTGTGATGATTTGTTGGGTTATGCTGATGGTGCAGAAGCATTCAATAAACGTGATGAGATCAAAGCTATACTTGCGGCGCATTTGTTAAAAGGCACCAATGAGCAATGGCTTGGTATTTTGCAGGCAGCTGATATTTGGTGTGCTGAAGTATTGGCATGGGACCAGTTGATGCAGCAAGAAGGATTTAAAGTGCTGGATATGTTGCAGGAGGTAAACATGAGTGATGGATTTAAATATCAAACCACCCGCTCCCCCATCCGCATTGATGGCGAGGTATTGAAATCAGCAAAAGGCTCGCCAAAACTCGACGAGGATAATGAGCATATAATATCTCAATTAATAAACCGGCAACATGGCAAGTAATAAGCACTTCAGAATAGCCGTACGCAAGTTCGGCCCGTTTGAAACGGCTTTACAAAAGCTGTGGGATAGCTATTGCGCCGAAACGGGCTGCAAGCTAAAAGCCGAAATGGTGCCTATGGACCTGGATGACCTGCATGAAGCTATAATTGGCAAACAAGGTTTAAAAAATGGCGATTGGGATATTGCACATGTAGTTACTGATTGGCTTTTTGAAGCCTGGACAAGCGGTGCGCTTGAGGACTTGCAACCCTACATTAATCATAATCCGCCGGATGATTTCCCTAATGGATGGAGCAAATCTTTATTATCGATGCAGCAATTTGGGGATTCAATAGTGGGATTACCATTCCATGATGGGCCGGAATGTTTGATCTATCGTAAAGATCTGTTTGATGATAGCAATGAACAGCAAAGGTATTTCGACAGGTATGGCAAAACTTTGCAGGTACCACAAACCTGGGATGATTTTAAAAATATTGCACAGTTTTTCACCCGGCCTGAAGACAACCTCTATGGGACGGTTTTTGCCGGTTTACCTGACGGGCATAATACCGTATTTGATTTTTGCTTGCAACTATGGACGCGCGGCGGCGAACTGACAGACGGAAACGGACAGGTAATAATCAACACAAAAGCTGCTGCTGATGGGCTTGCCTTTTACCGGGATACCTTGCGTGATAAAACCATGATCCATCCAAATTCCATGCAGTACGAGTCGGTACAAACAGGTATGGCTTTTGCCCGTGGCGAAGCTGCCATGATGGTGAATTGGTTCGGTTTCGCATCAATGTGTGAGGTAATCGATGAATCTAAAGTTAAAGACAAGGTCGATATCGCCCCTATCCCATGCACTAAAGGGAATGAATCAGCCTCATTGAATGTGTATTGGCTATATACCATTGGTTCGGGCAGCAGGCATAAACACTTGGCTTATGATTTTCTTCGTTTTGCTACAAACCAGCGGAATGATAAATTATTAACGATGGAAGGCGGTATTGGTTGCAGGATTTCAACATGGAAAGACAGTGGCGTTAATGCCATTATCCCCTACTATCATAAACTGGAAAAACTGCATCAGAACGCACGATCGTTACCGCAAAAAGCAAACTGGTCGCAGATAGCTAAAATAATTGACGAGGTTGTGCTGCAGGCCATTAATACCGATGCTCCTATTGATCGCTTACTTGAAGCGGGACAGCAAAAAATAATTGCTATTGATAAACCATCACTAAATTATGCAGATACCATATAAACCCATATTGCCAAAGAATGCACCACCTATTGTAATTATTGGGGCAGGCGGCATTGTTGGCGATGCTCATTTACCTGCTTATAAAAAGGCAGGTTTCAAGGTAACAGGCATAACCAACCGTACCCGCGCCCGGGCCGAAAAACTGGCCACGCAGTTTGATATTCCCAATGTGTTTGATACGGTTGAGGAAGCGGTTGCCAACTCAGCCCTTGATACGGTTTATGACATTACCATTATGCCCGAGCAATTTGTAGAAACATTAAACAAACTGCCTGATGGCGCCGGTGTACTTATTCAAAAACCTATGGGCGATTACTTTTGGCAAAGTAAGGAGATACTGGAAGTTTGTCGCCGTAAAAAGCTAGTGGCTGCCATTAATTGCCAGTTGCGGTTTGCACCATTTGTAAGCGCCGCGCGCTACTTAATTGAGCAGGGGTTAATTGGTGAGTTATACGATATGGAAGTTAGGGTTACTTTAGAAACACCCTGGGAATTATTTCCGCATGTGATGATCCATCCGCGGTTGGAAATACAATACCACAGCATTCATTACATCGATTTGATGCGGTCATTTTTGGGTGATCCGCGTAGCGTAATGGCTAAAACGCTGAAACATCCGGCAAAAACATTATCCTCCTCCCGGTCAACTATTTTGTTTGATTACGGCGATACCATGCATGCAGTTATCAACACCAATCACGATCATTCCTTTGGGCCGCATAACCAGGAAAGTTTTATTAAATGGGAGGGCACCAAAGGCGCGATCAAGGCCCGCATGGGTTTACTGATGGATTACCCGCATGGCGTGCCCGACAAGTTTGAGTACTGCCTAGTTGAAGAAGGTAAAGCACCGGAATGGACGGAAGTTAAGCTGGAAGGTTCCTGGTTTCCTGATGCTTTTATTGGCACCATGGCAAGCCTCATGCGCTACCAAAACGGCGAGGTTGATATTTTACCAACCAACGTTGAAGATGTGATAAAAACCATGGCGGTGGTTGAGAGTGCCTATATCTCCAGCGACACAGGCGGTGTGGTTGTAGCAGACAGATTTATTGATAAACAATTATAATACTATGTATTTTAAATCGACTTTTTTTGAGGATTATACCGTTGGTGATAAACGTGTAACCTTTGGCCGTACCATTACCGAAACCGATTTTGTAGTACATGCGGGTCATACCGGCGATTTCTTCCCGCACCACATGGATGCCGAGTGGTGCAAAACACAGCCGTTTAAACAACGCATAGCACATGGCACCATGATATTTAGTATCGGCATTGGGTTAACTGCATCAGAGATCAATCCCGAAGCGATGTCGAAAGGTTATGATAAACTGCGTTTTATAAAACCGGTTTTTATTGGTGATACCATTCATTCCGAGATTGTTATTTCGGCAAAAGAAGATGCAAAGAAACCTGAATACGGCAATGTTACTGAACACGTGGAAATTATAAACCAACACGGCGAAGTGGTGCAGGTATGCGATCATTTATTACTTGTTAAAAAACAAGCTTAGCAAAACATCATGCAAACAGCACCTGAACCCACCGAAGTAATACCCGAAAGCTCGTTAAAAGGCAAAACTTTACTGCTGCCTTTTATATTGATATGTACGCTCTTCTTTTTATGGGGAATGGTGCAGAACCTTGACGGGATACTGATACCGCATTTAAAAAAGGCTTGTCAGTTAAATAACCGTCAATCCACACTGATTGATACCGCCATTTTCCTGGCTTATTTCCTGATGGCTATCCCCGCAGGGATCCTGCTTAAAAAGTTCGGTTATAAAAACAGCATTATTATTGGTTTATTATTGGCAACTATTGGCGCCGCGCTATTTATACCGGCAGCAAATACAATGGCCTACACCGGTTTTTTGGGTGCCTTATTTATTCTAGGCTGTGGCATAGCTATACTGGAAACCGCGGCAAACCCCTACTCCGCCATACTTGGCGACCCAGCAGGGGCGACAACCCGCTTAAACCTGGCAGCGGCGTTTAACGGATTGGCAGCATTTGTTGGCCCGCTGGTTGGAGCCATTTTTATATTGTCAGGCAAAGAGTATACTGCCGCCCAACTAAAGGCTATGCCGGATGCATCACGATCAGCTTATTTGTTACATGAAGCCTCATCGGTAAAGTTGCCTTATGGTGTACTGGCGGGCACGCTTGCGGTAATAGCGTTGCTGTTTTTCTTTGCAAAACTTCCGGAAGTTAAAAATGTGAGTAAAGAGCCCAGTGCGGGCGGAAGTTTATTTGGCGCTTTACGGCACCGGCATTTGTCGATGGCAGTAGTGGCCCAGTTTTTTTATGTTGGCGCACAGGTTTGTGTAACCAGCTTTTTTATCCGCATGGCTAAGCAAGGGGCAGGGTTCGATGAAAAAACGGCGGGTTATTATTTGGCTATTTATGGATTCCTTTTTATGGGAGGACGATTTATCGGTACGTTCCTTTTACAGTTTATTAAATCATATAAACTGTTATCTATTTATTCCGTGATTGCGGTTTTACTTTGCGCCATTGCAATTATGGGAAAAGGTGCTTACGTTGTTTATTGTTTAGGTGCGATAGGTTTCTTCATGTCGATTATGTTCCCTACCATATTCGCGTTGGGGATTGATGGTATTGGCGACGATACCAAATCCGGTTCATCATGGCTCATCATGTCGATTGTTGGCGGAGCAATAATCCCATACATTATGGCAACGGTTATCGACCTAAATGGCGACCAGATACAGATTGGCTACATCATACCTTTGGTATGTTTTATAGTGGTATTGTATTTTGGTATGAGCGGATATAAGATCAGAAAAAGTTTAATATAGCAGCAGTTGCTGTTAGTGCGCTAAAGCGATCTTCCAACCCTCATACCATGCTAACACGTTGTCTTTTTGTCCGATAGGTGAAAAAGAAAATGGGTTGCCGGTTAGCTGTTTTAAATGATCAAGGTCTTTAAATATTCCGGCCTGTAAACCTGCAAGGTAGGCAGCTCCGAGGGCAGATACATCGGCAATTCCCCGGTTTATAAGATAACGGTCGAGCAGATCAGCCATAAACTGCAATACAAAATGATTGGAGGTAATACCACCGTTGACCATTAGTTGCTGCAAGGGTATACCGGTATCTTGTTCCATAGCCACAATTACATCCTTAACCTGGTATGGGATAGATTCGAGCGCGGCCCGTACTACGTGATTCTTATTGCAGTTAAATGTTAGGCCTTTAATTTCTGCTTTGCGGTTCATATCCCAGTGCGGTGCGCCAAGTCCGCTAAAGGCAGGCACCAGGTAAACACCGTTATTATCGGCAACACTGGTTGCCATTGCTTCAGTCTGTTTGCTATCTTTAAATAAACCCAATTCGTTCTTTAACCACTCAATAGTTGCACCACATGATACGATAACACCTTCCAAGGCATAATCAACTCTTCCCTCCATACTCCAGCAGATGGTGGTGATCATGCCGTTACCGGATACTTTGGGTTTATTGCCAATATTCATCAATATAGAACATCCTGTGCCGAGCGTAGCTTTTGCCGTACCGGTATCAAAACAACCTTCGCCAAAAGCCGCGGCATGTGAGTCGCCTATCATGCTGCCGATAACTATTTGTTGAGGGAAAAGCCCGCCAATATCCGATACACCAAAATTACTTGATGATGGTTTTAGCTGCGGCAGATTGATGTTTGAAAGCTTGAATTTTTGCAGTAATTCCTTGTCCCATGTAAGTATATGCAAATTAAAAAACAACGTACGCGAAGCGTTGGTATAGTCGGTTAAATATTGCACTCCATTAGTTAGTTTATACAATAACCATGTATCAATAGTGCCGAAATACGCCTTGCCTTCGTCAATAGCAGTCTTAACTAGTGGCTCGTTTTCGTATAGCCATATCAATTTCGTACCTGAAAAATAAGGATCGATAATGAGGCCGGTTTTGCTGTTAATCTCGGCTGCAAGTCCACGCTCCTCTAATTCTTTACATATGCTAATAGAACGCTTGCATTGCCACACTACGGCATTATATAGAGGAGTTCCGTGCTCGTCCCATACCACAAAAGTTTCGCGCTGGTTTGATATACCACAGGTTTTTATATCGGTAATATTGCCGCCTCCTTGCTTAAATTCGGTTAAACAATTGGCAACCGAGGCGAGCACATTGGTATAAATTTCTTCAGGGTCCTGCTCTACAAATCCGCCATCATTATAAAAAGTTTTAAGCGGTTCGGTAGCTTTCGCGATAACATTTCCTTTATCATCAAAAACAATAGTTTTGGTACTGCTTGTACCCTGATCTATCGCCAATATATATTGCTTACCCATGTTTAATCGTTTTTGGAGTTAGCCTTATCAATAATAACCGCTAACAATATCACACCACCCTTAACCACTTGCTGCCAAAATGGTGATACATTCAATAACACCAAACCATTGTTCAGCACGCCGATAATTAACGCGCCAAGCACCGTACCCATAATGGTACCGCGCCCCCCTGAGAGCGATGTACCGCCAATAACCACTGCTGCTATGGCATCCAATTCGTAACTCATTCCCGCGTTGGGTTGGGCCGAATCGAGCCTTGAGGTTACTATTATACCGCCTACAGCGGCCAACATCCCAGCGATGCCATATACAATTATTTTTACTTTGCTGATGTTGATACCCGACAGTTTGGAGGCGTGTTCGTTGCCGCCGATAGCGTAAATGTATCTCCCCAATGCTGTTTTTTGGGTAATAATAATCGCGACAACAATAACAATAGCCGAGATCCAAACCGGAACAGGTATACCTATAAACCAACCCGTACCAATGTAGGCAAAGCTGTCACCCAGGTTTGATACTGGGAAGCCTTTGGTGTACAACATGGTGAATCCACGAGCGATGGTAAGCATAGCCAGCGTAGCCACAAAGGGCGGTACTTTAAATTTTGTGATCGCCCACCCGTTAAATAAACCCAGTAGCGAACCAATAACTAGTCCGCCAAGTATGGAGCCTAAAAGCGTGAACCCGATATATAAATTACCGGATGGTATCTCGATGCCGAACTTGAGCAAGCCCGCGGCAATCGCGCCACCTATTGCCAATACTGAACCAACAGATAAGTCTATACCACCGGTTAGCACAACCAGTGTCATCCCAACTGATATGCAAATATTAACGGATATTTGGCGCATAACGTTCCAACCGTTATCAACAGTAAAAAACTTATCCGACAGCAAACCTATTCCTATGCAAAGCAGCACCAGCGCGATGAGCGACTGAAATTTAACCAAATGCGAACGGTATTGTGATAGTATCATATCCAGTTTTTTAGATGGTTTTCGGTATGGCTGCTTTTAATAAATTATCTTCGGTAGCATTCACGGCTTCAAACTCTCCGGTCATGCATCCTTCGGCCATTACCAATATCCTATCGGATATAGCCAGTATTTCGGGTAGTTCTGATGACACCATGATAATACCCAGGCCGGATGCCGCCAGTTCACTTATGAGTTTATAGATCTCGTTCTTAGCATTAATATCAATACCACGGGTAGGTTCATCCAACATCAAAACTTTAGGTTTAGTAGCAAGGCATTTGGCTATTACAACTTTTTGTTGATTGCCACCGCTCAGGTTTTTAACTGTTTGCTTTTCGGATGTGGTTTTAATTCTCAGCGCCTTGATGTAATGATGCGCTTTTGTAAGTTCGGCTCCATGATCGATCAGACCTGTGGATGCATGCTGATCTATTGAGCTTAGGCTGATATTGGTTTTTATATCCAGACCTAAAATCAGACCATCTTTTTTCCGGTCTTCGGGAACCAGCGCCATACCTGCTTGAATGGCATCCTTTGCAGATGTAAACCTTACGATGTTCTTATCAAGTGTGATGGTCGCTTTTGTAAGATCAGGATGTAAACCAAGGAGCACCTCCATCAACTCAGTTCGGCCAGCCCCCATCAGGCCGAATATTCCTAATATTTCGCCTTTGTACAGTTCAAAGCAAATATTGTTGAGGATATTCTTTTGTGTATTTCCGGCTTTGCCCAGGCAGAGCTTATCCACCTTAAGCAATACATTTCTCTCTTTAACAGCATTACTATTGCGGATGATGTCGATATCGCGGCCTACCATTTTATGGATGATGCCATCATGGGTCATGCCTTTCATCTCACCGCTTTCAATTGTTCTGCCATCGCGCAGCACAATATAATTGTCGGCTATTTTAAATAACTCATTCAGCTTATGCGATATATAAACTACCGCTTTATTCTCTTTGCGCAGATCGGTAATTATGCCGTACAATATTTCCACCTCGCTTTCGCTGATGGCGGATGTAGGCTCATCCATAATAATCACCTCGGCATCATAAAGCAAGGCTTTAGCTATCTCAACAACTTGTTGCTGGCCAACTTTTAAGTCAGCAATAATCGTATCAGCAGGCACAGATAGCTTTAATTTTTGCAGCAATGTTTCAGCTTTTAAACGCATGGTCTTTTTATCCAAAAAGCCAATGGCGTTTTTTAATTCCCGGCCTAAAAATAAATTTTCGGTTACACTTAAATAAGGTATAAGATTTAGTTCCTGATGGATGATAGCAATACCCGCGTTTTGTGCTTCCCTCGGATTTTTAAACCGGACCTTGTTGCCTTTATAGATCACATCGCCTTCGTAGTCATCGTACACGCCCGATAGAATTTTCATCAGTGTAGATTTGCCCGCGCCATTCTCGCCAATAATAGCGGTTACTTTTCCGGCAAGTAACTCCAGGTTAATATCATCAAGCGCGGTAACGCCCGAGAATTTTTTGCTAATATGGCGCGCCGCTAACATCCTATTTATCAATCTTTAGCACAACCGAGATAACCTCAATCTTCTCCAGGTTAATATGTTCCTGATTTAGTTCGAAAGCGCCTGCGAAAGTTATTTTATCGCCTGTTTTCACTTTGCTTTTGATGGGTGGCAATACTTCTGCCCTAACTATCTTGTCTACCTCGGCAGCAATATTGTTAAGATCCATGGTATTGGTAAAATCATTTATATTGATCAACCCGGGTGCATCGCGTAAAGCATTCCCAAAAACATATTCTATGGCAATTTTAAGGGCTTGCTTATCCTTGGTCAGGATATAAATATCATTTTCATCTACAGCTGTAACCGTACCTTGCCCCTGCACCATAAAAAAACGGATATTGCCAATATCCAACCCATGCGAATACATTTTAAATGCGGTATCCGGGCTGCTTTTTAACAGGGCTAATAATTCATCGGCTTGAGGCGCTTTATCCGCAGCCGGTATTAGCTGGGTAGTTAAGTAATTGCGTGCATATTTCGCGGCATCAAATTGCTTTGCCGCAGATGCCTTAACATCACTCAGCTTTTTAAAGTAGATGGAGTTTGAGGCTATGAATAATACCAGAATGATAGCCAATATGTATTTTACCGCTTTTTTCATCATGGCTATTTTTTTCCGTAGGCTATATAATCGTTAACATTATCATAGGTAACCAATTCAACCGCTACTGGTAATTTTTTAGGGAAATCGCGCTTTCCTTTAAAGTAGGCATCAGCATCGTCGGCTGCGGTTTGCGCTATTACTTTTGGGAATTGCATGGCGGTGGCCGATACCTTTTTATCTTTTATAGCCTGTATGGCGTCTTCAGCACCATCAAAACCAAATACCTTAACGTGATCGGCTTTGCCTGCGGCAACCAAGGCCTGGTAAGCGCCCATGGCCATGGCATCATTACCAGCAAAAACGGCATCGATATTGGGATGCGCCTGTAATATTGATTCCATTACTTCGAGGCCTTTATTCCTGTCGAAATCGGCACTTTGCTGTGCCACCATCTTAAGGCTGGGATAATAATCAACCAGACTATGAAAACCTTTAGAGCGCGCCCAGGTATTATTATCGGCGACGAGGCCCAACAACTCCACGTAATTGCCTTTTTTATTGAGGGTTTGTACAAAATCTTTAGCCAGAGATACACAGCCTGAATAGCTATCGGAAAATATCTGCGAGGTAGCATCGGGCGAGTTAACCTCCCTATCCATACAGAAAACAGGAACACCTGCTTTTTTTGCTTTCTGAACGTTTACTACTGATCCGTTGGCATCTGTTGGGTTGAATAAAATAGCATTGTAACCATCCGCGATAGCATTCTCAAAATGATCAGTTTCTAATGCGGTATTATTTTGCGAATCGAATATTTTAGACTCATAACCTAATGTTTTAGCCCGTGCAGCTGCCGTTTGCGCCAAAAAAACAAACCAGGGATTGTTTAATGTAGACACGATAATGGCTATCTTTTTTTGCTTTGCCGAACCCGACCGATTTTGGCAGGACGCAAAAGCAAGCATCACCAACAGTAATATTTTGAAGTACTTCATCATTAGGTTTTAATTGGTTGCTTACGGATTACATCAGGTTTTCAATAAGGTTAAAACGGCCTGAGCGATCCCATCCGCAGATAAGCCGTAATGATTAAATATTTCTGTTTGCGAGCCAGTAACCGTGTACTCATCGGGTATACCCATTATTTTAAATGGTTTATTGTATTTATTTTGCAGTAACAACGATGCGCAGGCTTCGCCTAAACCACCATTTACGCTGTGTTCTTCAACTGTTAATATCGCACCGGTATCTTTCGCTAATTGCAGTATTAGCTCTGCATCTAATGGTTTTATCGTATGCATACTAACCACGGTTGCACTGATGCCCTGCTGTGCCAGTTGTTCAGCGCTTTGCAAAGCGGGATAAACGGTTTCGCCTGTTGCTATAATGGTTACATCACTGCCCTTTTTAATTATCCTCCCTTTACCAAATTCAAAGCCATTCTGCTCATCATCGGTTAGCAAAGGCATGGCTTTTTTACCAAAACGCAGGTACAAAGGCTTATTCAGTTTTACGGCAAGCTTTACTGCTTCAGTAGTTTCAAAATTATCGGCAGGCGCTACTATAGTAATGTTGTTGATGGCGCGCAGTACGGCAAAATCATGCAGACTGTGGTGTGTTGAACCCAATGCCCCGTAACTTACTCCCGCACTAATCCCAATCAAGCGTACAGGATTGTCAGAATAGCATACATCATTTTTGATCTGCTCCAGGGCCCTTGCTGTTAAAAAGCAGGCTGGTGATACCGCGAATGTTCTTTTTCCGGCAGATGCCAGACCCGCGGCTACACCAACCAGATTTTGTTCGGCAATGCCAATCTCCACTATCTGCCCCGGCAGTTGTTGCCCGTAAGCTACCAGTTTACCCGAACCACGAGAATCGCTGGTGACTACCACTATATTCCTGTCTTTATCAGCAAGTTCCAATAATGTAGCCGAAAACACATCCTGGTTAGGCTTGCCGTTTATTGTATTATTTTCAATTACTGCTCCCAAGTCAATTCTATTTTAAACGTTCGCCATTTCCATATCCAGTTCGGCTATGGCTGTTTCATATTGGTCTTTATCGGGCACACCGTGATGCCATTTAACACTATTCTCCATAAAGCTTACCCCTTTGCCTTTTATAGTATGGGCAATAACCAGGCTTGGCTTTCCTTTTTCAAAAGGCACGGAACTCAAAACTTCTTTCAAAGCATTTACATCATTACCATCAACATGTCGCACTGCCCAACCAAAACTTTCAAATTTGGCATCTATCGGGTCGGTATTACATACCTCGGCGTTTGTTCCGGTTATTTGTAATTTGTTGTTATCTATTATAGCGCATAAATTATCCAGCTTGTAGTGAGCAGCGGTTAGCGCGGCTTCCCAATTTGAGCCTTCGGGTAATTCACCATCACCCAAAAGGGTAAAAACGCGGTAATTCTTTTTGTCCATTTTGGCTGCCAGGGCAGTTCCGGCCGCAATAGGTAAACCATGACCAAGCGCCCCGGTATTTTGTTCAACACCGTGTACTTTTTTAGTGGGATGACCTATATAATGCGATTTGTATTTGCATAATGTTTCCAAATCCTTTTCAGGGAAGAAACCTTTATCTGCCAAAACCACATATAAAGCCTCCACACAATGGCCCTTACTTTGGATATACCTGTCCCTATCCGGCGAGGTAAAGTTTTGCGGACCAACATTCATCACCTCATTATATAACACATTTAAAATATCAATACATGATAAGCTTCCGCCGGTATGCCCGGCTTTAGCGCCCACAATGTATTTGAGTATCTTTTTACGATAGGTTATTGATCGCTCTGCCAATTGCTTATCAGTCATCACCATAATTTATCCGTGGTTATAAATTTCCCAACCCATGTAGTTACCTAAAGCTTCTTTTAAAATACCGGCTGTTTTTGACGCGTTCATTACCACATGATGTTCAAAACCATTGCGACAAACATATTGCATTAAACCCTGCAGATCCGGTATCTGTGCTACAGCCCGGTTACCGAAGGTGTTTAAAGCATCATCAGTTAATGCGCCTTCACCAAAATAAGCTTTGATAATACCTTTTGGATCATCGGTGCTTATCCTGCCAAATGTTAACGGTGATGCCGGTGTCCTTCCGGATAAAGCGCCATAGGTATTTTCTTCGCCAACGCTTGTTCCTAAAATTGGCGCGGTACTGATCTCGATGTCAGGCAAGAATGATTTTGCCCAGTTACCACAATGGAACAATACGCATTTGTTCTCATCGTCAGCATAATTGTTATTCCAGTCAACCAGCGCGCTCGGCGATCCTGATGCTAATTGCATGGCATACATGGTCAATGTGCCGGTAACATCAACCTCACAGGCGCTTGGCAGCATATTTTCGCTCATCATACTCATGCTGGTACATACATTACAACCATAGTTTTTTTGCAACGATGTCCAACATTGTATGGCTGTGGCGTCAAGCGCGTTTTCTTCCATAAAATGGTTGAGCACTACGTCGAGTTTGGCAATTTGTATCAATGCCTCATCAGGCGTTTTGCCGATGGGTGTGTAAGCTAGTATTTTATCGAGATGCGCTTTTACCTCGGCATGATCTTTTGTTAGCTTATTGGCGTTGCCCAATATTTCGGATAGATCGACCGTGGTTACCGATATGCCGTTGCGCTGTAATATTTTTTCGCTGTAGCGGACAGTATTAAATGCTCCCGGCCTGGCACCTACTGCCCCGATCCGCACTTTGCGCAAACCTTTAACAACACGGCAAACAGCCACAAAATCCAGCAAGTCGGCAGTAAATGCCGGTGCCGATGGATGGATTACATGGTTATTTGTAAGTGTATATTTAATACCGTACTGATACAAATTATTACAAACCGATATTTTACCACACCATGAATCACGGCGACGGGCAACATCCAGTTTGCTTAGTTCATCAGGGTAGGCTTGTATCAATACCGGCACATTTAATCCTGATAATTTGATGGTTTCGGCAACACCTTTTTCATCGCCAAAGTTTGGCAGCAATACCAATATGCCTGTGATCTCGTCCTGATGTTTGCGAAACAAGTCAGCACATTTTTGGGCATCTTTAAAGGTTTCAACGCCACCAAGCTTGGAATCAGTTTCGGTAAGCATCACAGGTGTGATGTTCAATTTGCCGAACAATTCAATAAGATCTGCACGTGACTCTGAAACTAATCGGTCAGGGAAGAAATCGCGATTGCCAATAATTACGCCTAAGGTTGCTTTATTACTCATCTGTATTATAAAAACTGGTTAAATTGGACTATAGGAAAAATCAATATCCTATAATCACCCACCTGCGAAAAGGCATCGCATAGGATGATATTCCAAAATTATTACAATACCGGGCGGGTTTGTGATGAAAGATTGTCAGGATATTATGATATATTATCATTGAGTTTTATGGTCGCTGTGGCTGCGTTCAAAAAGAAAAAACAGAAACAGATAACAAATACTATTACAGTCAAAGAAGCATCATTAACCTACAATAGATTTAATGAGCAGAAATAGTCCGATGCCTAACAGCACAACGTAAACATATTTGAAAAAGCTTTCGCTGTTAAGGCGATTATTAATCAATCTACCGATAAAAACTGCAGGAACCATTACCGGCAGACTTAACAAATAATAATGAAATACAGCAGTAACTAATAAACCGGTTAGCCAGTAACCGATCATCCCAACGGCGCTGGCTATAAGGAAATATCCTTGCACCGTAGCACGGAAATGCTGGGCCGACCATCGCCTTTTAGCGCCGTAAACCACCAGCGGAGGACCATTTATTCCGTAAGCACCACCCAAAATTCCCGAAAGTAATCCGCAGCCGAAAAGCCATGGAAGACTGTCTTTTTTTAATTCTTTAAGCTGTTTGCCGGTTAAAAGATACAGAGAGAACAGGCTCACAACAAGGCCAAGAGCTGCTTTCACAATGCGCTCATCCGTTTTTACCAATAACAGCAATCCAATAGGTATCCCAATCAGCGTAAATCCAATCAAGCCCCCAGCACTTTTAAGATGTATTTTATCCCAATCCTGTATTACTACAATCCCGGCAATGGTTATGGATACCAGAACGGATAGAGGCACCGCAACATTCAATGGCATCCATAGTGCAAGCAAGGGAACGGCTATCAATGATTCGCCAAAACCAAAGGCTGAACGGAAAACTGTAGCAATAAAAATAACGGTTAAGATGTGGGTAGTGAGGGTGTTAAAGAGCATTTATATTCTATAGCTGATAAGCTTAAATATACGAAATTTAGCTGAGAAAAGCTAATAAATTGGCCTGAAAACAGGACTTATTTAGACGTTTTTATTTACTGATTGTTAGGAGGATTCTAACTAAAAAAGGAGTTTTCTTTTTTAGTTTTTTCACCCTTAATTTAATGGCATTCCCCCAACCTCGGGGCGGACGTTATTGACTCGCACTCAATCGCAATCCCTAAACAATTACATTTCCGGGGCTACCGCTCATTCTTCCTAATTTAGAAACAAACATCGCGGCCATTAATTCAGCCCGATGTTTTGCATCCTCCGCTATCGGCCCCTCAAAGTGATTGTTGATAGTTGCAACAAACAGCATCAGCCAACGGTCAAAATGCTGCTGCGAAATTCCTAAGGGAACGTGTTTAGCGAAAGGATTTCCTTTAAACCCCGGGACGTTAAACAATGCGGCATTCCAAAACGCGTACATCCTATTCAAATGTGGTTGCCAATCGCCCGTAATAGCTGCCGAAAATACAGGGCCTATTAATTCATCTTCGCGCACCTTAATATAAAACTTATCTACAAATAGCTTTATGTCTGCTATGTCTTCAATATCTTTCATTTAAATCTTTCTATTTAATCACCTTAATCACCAATGTCATTCTGAGGAACGAAGAATGACAATTAAGTGTGAAACTTCAATATTAATATCGCTGATCTGAAATAGTAATTTGTGTATTGGATAATTCGTCATTAATCTGCATATCACATGCCATGACATATCTGGAAGCCGAAGCATATTTATTATTAATAGTCACCAGACAAGTGCCGCAACTTCCCATGCCACAACACAAGCCAAAACCGGGAATAGCCAAATGGTCAGAGATCAGGGTCATCAAACTCCCATACTCATTCAGATAGGTTTGGATGGGGTAGCTTTCACCTTTATAAATGATTGTCAGAGAAATATCGCGTTCATTAGCCGGCATGGCAATCGTTATTAATATTCGCTTTTGGCAATCAGCTGTAAAAGCGCATTTTCATTTTTGATGGTCATACTTTTCCCGGAAACTGCTATAATATTTTCAGCAACAAAGTCATTTATAGTTCGGAATAGAGATTCGTATGCTGCACCTGAAAATGAGGCCAGATCTTGCCTCGCCAATTCAATATCAATAAAACCTTCGGCGTTGATACCGAATTGATTTTTTAGGGTAATGATTGCCTGCGCTACACGTACCTTAACCGGCATATGCACCAAATCGCGCATCCTTTTTTCTGACTTTTGTAATTCGCTGGCAAAAAATCGCATCAACTTTATTGCAAACCCGTTATTTATTTTTAGCGAGGATTCAAAAAACTCCATCGGCAGGTAACAAACGGTTGCCGCCTCCATCGCTGTAGCCGTTACCGGGTAAATCCTATCACCTTCCAGCCCAAGATGGCCCAAAATATCTCCTTTTTTCGCAAACCTAACAATCAGTTCCTTTTCACTATCCCATCTTTTATGCGCTTTAATATTTCCTTCGTACACAAAATAAATACCTGTTACAGGGTCCCCTTCCTTAAATATTTGCTGTCCTTTTTTTAACTGAATATTCTGTTTGTTTGATTCGATCGCAGGTTTCCAGTCGCTTAAACAGTTAGTACACAGAAAACAAGTATTCAAATCGCACAGGTGTTGTTTTTTTATCATTTTGTATCGGTATAAAATTGCAAGCAACATACAATAATATCAATATTACTAATAAAATACAATAAAACATTGCACATGCAATATTTATTACACTATTTTGATTGTAGAAACTCGCAATTATATTAGTTTTGCGGCAATTATTAAATATCATGAGAAAAGCCATCATTCGCTTTCACTATTTTAAGTTAATTCTTATATCTATCATCGTTGCTTTCCTTTCCGTGCTTCTTGCCGACTCATTAAAGAAAATAACCGGACTTTATGAAGATCAAATTTTTCATAAAGTCAGCCATATGCCATTGTTATTTGTTCTGCTTCCAACTATAGGTATTACCGCGATCTACTTTTTAAGAAAGTATTTATTTATGGGTAAGGCAAATAAGGGTATTAAAGAAATATACCAAACGATAGAGAACCGGCGCGATGAACTACCCGCTTACAAAATCCCTTCGCATTATTTTAACGGATTTTTAACTGTAATTTTTGGTGGATCTACCGGTGTAGAAGTATCAACGGTTGTAGCAACCGCTGCTATTGGCGCAGCCGCTTACAACAAGAAAACCATTGCAAATATTTACAAAACTGAACTGATTTGTGCAGGTGTTGCTGCCGGAGTCGCCACTTTATTTGGTAGTCCGCTGGCTGGTTTCTTATTTGCTATTGAAGTAATCGCTAAAAAACTTACAAAAACCATCTTCATTAGCTGCGCCTGTTCGGCTTTAGTGGCCTGGGGCTTTATGTTCCTGTTTAAGTCTAATAAATTATTCAATTTTACGGCAACCGATTGGAGTTTTCATGCAGTTCCATACTTAATTGTACTAAGTATAGCAGCAGGCTTCGTTTCTGTTTATTTTACTAAAACAGTAATTTTTCTTAAAGACCGGTTTGGAAAGATCAACAACAACTTTATAAGAGTAAACGCAGGCGCTATTTTGGTGGGACTATCCATTATGTGCTTCCCACAATTATATGGGGATAGTTATAGTGCCATACCTGAGCTATTAAATCAAATCCATCATCAAACGTTTACCCTAGGCCTGGCGCTGTTGTTAGCCGCATTGGTTATACTGAAACCGCTTGTAGCTTCGCTTACATTAGGAGCAGGCGGAGATGGCGGTGTATTTGCGCCAAGCATAGTTGTAGGGGCGATATTGGGAATGCTGTTTGCCGTAATGTTAAATCACTTTTTCAATACCCAGCTTATTGTTTTAAACTTCGCGTTGGTGGGGGCTGCCGCTGCGTTGAGCGCTGCCATACACGGGCCTTTAACATCTGTATTTTTAACCTGCAGCTTGGTTACAGGGGGCTTTGTGCTTTTTATACCAATAATTTTTGCATGTTTTATAGCTAAATACTCAGCAAAGCTTATTTGCAGTTATACCGTATATAGTTATAAAGGAGTGTATCAGCAGAAAGCGCCAATTGCAAATGCAGCGTAGTTTTAACGCTATCCTCCTCCTTTCTCTATACTAGGGAAAGGTATCGCGCAGGGCCCTGCATCTTTATTTTGTGGAATGTAGGATAATCTACAAAAGGCGTAAAGCTGTTTTAGATAAACACAAAAACAAAGCGTCATTGCGAGCGAAGCGTGGCAATCCCCTAATTACAGAGCGGCTCTGCATAGCTTGGGATTGCCACGCTTCGCTCGCAATGACGCGGTGGTTGACGAAATAGTTTTTAATTATTTGTTTTATTTGATGTTATTTAAGGCTTCGCTGATATAGGCCAGGCCTTGTTCTGAATATTTTAAACCGAGTGCAAACTGATGGCCATGGCTATCCATTTTCAGTAACGATTTCCTCAATATGTTTACTACTTTTTCGGACGAATGTTTGGGGTAGAAATCTTCATATTGAAATTCAAGAAATACTAAACAGAGCGCGTTTTCTATCGTTTGAACGTCGGCATCAACCTTTAGCTTTTGTTTTAGTATAATTTGTTTTACTCGGGCAATTTGCTCATCATCATATCCTGCTTCTTTCATAATTGATGATGCTTTTTCGGCATGAAACAAGGCAAGGTCTTTGCGCCATTTTAAATAAGCTTCCCTGCCATCGGGATAAGTTTCACGGGGAATCTCCCATCTACCGATATGCTGGCTGCGCGATGCTAACAAAAGCTCTTCATCCGCATTAGGATCTAATTTCAGCACCCACTCATATAGTTTTAGCGCTAAAAAGTATTCCTGCGGATAAGAAAGATCACCCCATACAAATACATGGGGGTCTTTCTGGTTATAATTATCAAACGCTTTAAATGCCTGGGCTAATTTTGTCATAACTGAAACTTATTTTCAGCAATAAATTTATGAATTAATCATGTTTAATTCGCCACACATCTAAATCCTAAATGTTCCAGGCTGCTGTCTTCAGAGCTTTTCATGCGCCGGGCTACCCTAAAGCCTGAGCAATAGCTATTGTTACACAGAAATGAGCCGCCACGTATCACCCGCTTTTTAGCATAGGGTTCATCAGGATCATAACTTTTAGCCGGGCCTTGCGGATTTTTTATACCCGGATTATTGGCTATGGTATTGTAGTAATTGCTATCATAGTTATCGGCGCACCATTCCCATACGTTGCCTGCCATATCATACAGCCCATAACCATTTGCAGGGAATGATGCTACCGGCGCAAGCCCATAAAATTTATCGTGGAGCGTATTCTGATCCGGGAAATGGCCTTCCCAGGTATTTGCTTTGGGTTTGCCCTTATCAATGGCTTCATTTCCCCACGGGTATATGTTATTTTGCAAGCCGCCACGTGCCGCCCACTCCCACTCCGCTTCAGTAGGTAAACGCTTGCCTGCCCATTTGGAGTAGGCTACCGCATCATACCACGAAATTTGCACTACCGGGTAATTATCTTTCCCCTTAATATTGCTCCGTGGCCCTTGCGGATGTCGCCAGTTTGCGCCTTTTTTCCAGGCCCACCATTGGCTATAATCATTTAAATCAACAGCGTGTTTAGGCGGATCAAAAACCAATGAGGCCGCAACCAATAGGCTATCGTCTGGTTTTGGTGTTCCGGGCGGTAATTGCTTCTTCAGCTCGTTCCAATCCGGCTTATGTTCGGCGGTGGTTACATAGCCGGTTGCCTTCACAAACTGGGCAAATTGGGCATTGGTAACCTCCGTAGCATCCATCCAAAAACCATCAACAGTAACTTTATGCTTTGGGTACTCGTCTGCCGCAGCCTGTTTGTTATCGGCTCCCATTAAAAAAGTTCCTGTTTTTATCCAGATCATTCCTTTATGAGAATTATCATGATTTAAATCGGGCACATTAACTTGATGCGTCTCCAGAGATGCAAAACGTTTAGGGATGCCCGATTCACAGCAAATGGCTTTTTTAAGCACAACCGGTGGTTTACTCACTGTAGTACTAACGGACTGTTGCTTATGATTACAAGCAGACCATAGCATCCCGCTAAGAAAAAGACTAAGTATTAAGGTTTTTTTAATCACCATCGTTTTGTTTTTATTAGCCGATATTGAATACAACGTTCGACTTGGATAGTTATTTAGCAACTGTTTAAAAAACCATGTCATTGCGAGGAACGAAGCAATCGCACGTAGAACAACGGTCTTGCAAGTTCGCGATTGCTTCGTTCCTCGCAATGACAATTTGTTTATGTTTTTAAACAGCTTCTTAATTTTGAAAATTAAATGCTGCCAGCCTATAAAAATAAAGACTGGCAGCATTATAATTATAATCTATCTTAAATATTAATCATTTGTTTTTGGCGATGTAGCAGCGGGAGGTGTACCAATGTTGAATGATGGGGTAACACCTGCCTTTCTATGGATCCTTTGTTTAAGTACATCATCCCAATCAATAAAAGGATAAATATTGTTTATTTTGGCCTGCTCATCAAATAATGCCTGTAATTCTTTTAGTTTTTCAGGGTATTTTTTTGCAAGGTCGATACGCTCGTTAAAATCGGTTTTCAGGTCATATAGTTCCCAAACCTCATTGTCAAAACCGGCAGAAGGCTTGGTTGCAGCACCACTAGTGTTGTTTCCTTCATCAATTGTATTTGGGTGGTGGTAAACCTCAGCCTTCCAGCCATCTTTGTAAATTGATCTTGATCCGAAAATATAATAGTACTGTACACGGTGACGCGAAGGTGCATCAGGATGATCAAAAGAATAAACCAGTGATGTGCCTTGTAAAGTATCCTGCTTAATGCCCCTGATATATTCAGGCGGTGTAATACCCAGGTACTCTAAAGTTGTAGGCAATACATCATTAACGTGTCCGTATTGGGTGCGGATGCCTCCTTTATCTTTAATCCCTTTTGGATAAAATACGATCAGCGGGTTGCGTGTACCGCCTTCGGCGTTGGCATCTTGTTTCCAGTATTTAAACGGGGTATTCGCTGCCTGCGCCCAGCCTAATGGGTAGTTACCTTGTGTGGCTTCCGGAGTACCTATTTCGCCTATCCTATCTAAATTATGTTGGATATTTTCTTGCTCGTTAAGTGGCTTACCAAAAAGCGGGCGATCAATATCCCCGTTAAGGGTACCTTCTTTACTTGCGCCGTTATCACCGATGATCACAAATACCAGCGTGTTATCTAACTGGCCGCTTTGTTTTAGGTAATCAATTAAACGCCCAACTTCATGATCGGTATAGGTTAAATAACCCGCGTAAACTTCCATAAAACGGGAATAAAGCTTCTTTTCGTCAGGGCTTAAAGTATTCCAAGCTTTTATGTCGGGATTGCGGGCAGGCAATACCGCGTTAGCCGGAATAATACCCAACTTTTTCTGTCTTTCAAAAACCTGCTCTCTGAACACGTCCCAGCCGCCATCAAATTTACCTTTATACAAGTCGCTCCATTCTGTTGATACCTGGTGTGGCGCGTGGGTTGCTCCCGGCGCATAGTACAGGAAGAACGGTTTGTTGGGCGCTACCTGGTGCTGACGGGTTATGTATGAAATTGCTTTATCGGTTATTTGCTCATTTAAGTGCCTGCCGTCAGGCTTAACATGGGCATTGTCCTCAACCAGATCTGGTTTATATTGGTCGGTTTGTGAGCCCAGGAAACCGAAGAAATGATCAAAGCCCTTGCCGCTCGGCCAGCGGTCAAACGGCCCTGCATCGGTAGCATCTTCGTCGGGAGTTAATCCGTATTTGCCAACAGCAAAGGTGTTATAACCATTCTCGCGTAAAATCTCCGCAACGGTTCCTTTGTCTGATGGTATGCGGCCGTCCCAACCCGGGAATCCGGCTGACATGACAGTATGCGCAAAGCCACCCATATGCACGTAATGATGGTTACGGCCTGTAAGCAAAGCGGCCCTGGTTGGGGCGCATATAGCGGCGGTATGAAAATTGGTATAGCGTAAGCCATTATTTGCCAAACTATCAAATGTGGGCGTATTTATTACCCCGCCAAATGTGCTTGATGCGCCAAAGCCCACATCGTCAAGAATTATCCAAACTACATTGGGCGCGCCTTTTGGCGCTTTGATTTGATCTGTCCAAGATTCTTTGGACTCCGCCAATGTTCTGCCAATAACACCTTTAAAGGGTTGTTGTTGCTGCGTGATGTTTTGAGCCCTGGCTAACTGCGATACGGATCCCGTAATCAGCAGGAATGCTACAATTGTTTTTTTCATTTTTCTAAGGTTTTATTTTTAATGCGTTTCAAATGTTACTTTAGTTAAATCGCCGGTAAACGTGAAGGGTACTTTGTAAGTGGGGCTAACTTCTGTATTAGAATCCTTGCCAACATCAAAGCCATCATTCAGATTAAAATAAAGGATTCCCCTTTTTAATTTTAATTCGCCCGTGGCAACTTTCTCATCGTTTACATACAGGTTGATAGTTCCGGTAGGGCCAAATACCCCTTTGCGAATAAACTCGGCTTTTAATATTGCCTTGCCCGGTTTTAACGGATTTTCGCTTACTACATCTATTGGATCTGAGACACCGTCATTTTGAACAAAATGCAATTTGTTGTTTTGGATAAAGAAGCTTATCCCGCCAAATCTTCCTCCACCGGCGAATAATACACCCTCTGCCCCATTCTGTGGTATAGTCGTATAAGCTATCGCGGTAAAAGATTGAAAGGCCAGGTTAATAGGTGCTGTAACTAATTGTGAAATCCCGTTATATATTGTCACGCTTTTTTTTGCAGATGATGGTATGAGCTTATTAGTTTTACCCATCAACTCCTTTAGCGGATACACATTGTATTTAATGGCAATGGAGTCAAATACCTCTTTTAGGTCGTTTAGTTTTTGTGGATTAGCAACGGCCAGATTTTTTGATTCTGTCCAGTCCTTATCTAAATGATATAGTTCCCATTCATCTTTGTCAAAATCCCCGCCCAAGTTGTGGTAAGCCTCTGCTTTCCATCCGTCTTTGTAGATAGACCGGCTACCGGCAATCTCATAATACTGCAATGTGTGTTTGGATGCTGCCTTTGCATTATCAATAGAATAAGCAAAGCTTGTTCCCTGTAAAGGTTCTTGTTTATACCCATTAATGGTATCAGGTAACTTAGCTCCTGTTAAATCAATAGTTGTGGGTAAGAGGTCAATAAGGTGCGTGTATTGAAAACGTACGCCGCCTTTATCTTTAATCCCGTTGGGATAAAAAAGAATGAGTGGGTTATGCGTTCCGCCTTCGGCATTCGCATCCTGCTTCCACTCCCTGAAGGGTGTATTTGCTGCCTGCGCCCAGCCTAATGGATAGTTTGAAGCAGCATATTCCGATCCTAGCTTGTCGTATTGTTTGATTAGATAGCTCAGGTCCTGTTTGCCATCAATAAGCACTTTATCCCCAATGCTGCTACCCCTGTCAGAACCTTCTTTGCTGGCTCCGTTGTCGCCAATCATTACATAGATCACCGTATTATCCAATTGACCAATGTCTTTCAAATAATGAATAAGACGCGCAATCTGATCATCGGTATAACTCAGGTAGCCTGCGTACACTTCCATAAAGCGGGAAAATATATGCTTCTCATCAACTGATAGCGAGTCCCATGCTTTTACTCTTGGGTCACGCGGAGGCAACACAGTGCCTTTTGGGATCAAACCCAGTTTTTGTTGATTCGCGAAAACTTCAGCTCTGTATTTATCCCATCCGCCATCAAATTTACCTTTATATTTATCTATCCATTCTTTTGGTGCCTGATGGGGGTCATGCGTTGCTCCCGGTGCCAGGTATATGAAAAATGGTTTGTCAGGTTGACTCGATTTTTGATTGGCAATGTAATTGATCGTTTTATCAATTAAAAGCTCATTTAAATGTTTGGGGTTTGTATCCCGTTCAATTTTTTGGTTCTCTTCCCATAATTGTGGGTGCCATTCATCGGTTTCCGCTTCTAAGAATCCGTAGAAATGCTCAAACCCACGGCCTGTAGGCCAGCGGTTAAATGGCCCAGCCTGGGTTTCTTCAGCGGTTGGTGTTAAGTTCCATTTGCCAACAGCAAAAGTATTGTAACCGTTTTCTTTGAGTATTTCAGCAACTGTACCTGTTTCAAATGGGATCCTGCCATCGTAACCCGGTGTGCCGATAGCCGTGAAGGTAAACAGCCCCATATGTACCGCATGGTGGTTACGGCCGGTAAGCAGTGCAGCACGCGACGGCGCGCAAATACCAGTAGTATGAAAGTTGGTATAGCGCAAACCATTTGCCGCCAAACTATCAAACGTTGGCGTGCTGATTAAACCGCCGAAGGTACTGGACGCGCCAAAGCCTACATCATCCAGCAAAAGCCAAATTACGTTCGGTGCGCCTTTGGGTGCTTTTTTTGCTTCCGGATACCATTCTGTGGTTTCATCTACTGTTTTCCCGATCTTACCCTGGAATACCGGTTTGGGGTCATGCTGCGCAAATGCAGCCTGTGCCAATATGAATAGCGTAGCGGTAAGGAAGACTATCTTCCTACTTGAAATTGTGATATGCTTCATCTATTTGGGTTTGAAATAGATTCTTTGGTAAGTGAATAGATCAGTCGCTGCGATTTTATCGGTTTGATCTTATAGTCATCCAACGACGTTTTTTTTACTGGTATATCTTCGCGTACAGCGGGGCCGCTTTTAGCCAGTTCGCTGCCTTCCCGGCTGGATTTGAATATGGGCCAGAATAGTTGCGCATACCATTCATCGCCCTCGTAATGCGAGATGCCATATGCTTCGGGGTATTGCCTTGATATATGCGCGGTACCGAAAATCACATCCCATAAAAAAAACATATTGCCAAAGTTGCCTTTGTAATAACCCACACCATCATCTGTAGAACTTGAGTGATGGGCATGATGCGTTGCCGGGGTGGATATGAACCTCTCCAGCACCCATGCTACCGGATGCAGTACTTTATATTTATACAAAGGCTTATCCCACTTAATGCTCGAGTGAGCAAAAACGGTGATGAGTATTTTTAAAGCGCTAACGAATATTGCAGGGTAGCCTAACCCCAGATATATTAAAATAGTGGTGAGGTAGATCTGCGAAAACAGGAAGGTATAAATGATATTTTGCCTGCTGGCCATTGCCATACCCATGTACGGCGCCGAGTGATGTGTGCGGTGGAAACGCCATAAAAATGGTATTTGATGATGCAACCGGTGATACCAGTATTGTGTAAGATCATCAGCGATGGCTATAGTAATAAAGCCCCATATAAAAGGCACCCACGCGAATATGTTTTTATACTGTGGTATTACACCCGGTAAAAATTTAAGGCCCAGGTATGCTATAACCGGATAAAGAATAATGGGAGGGAAAACAAAGCTGAAAATATTAAGCAGGCTCTCATTTTTTGTCCATTTTTTTTCATAAAGGCCCAGCGAAAATTCTATTACGCCGAGTAGCAGGATTATGGCCGGGAATCCCCAGGTGTTTATCCCATGTGCTAAAGTTTCAATGTATTTGATCATAGATTTTTATTTAATTAATGATTAGTTCTATTACTGGCGGTGACAATACCCCTGAGTGTGGGGTTGATAGGCGGAACTTCTGTTTCGGCGAAGACCGTAATCGGGATAGCGGAAAATAACAGGGTGCCAATAATCCCGGAAAGAAACCGTTTAGTATGGATATATATTTCCATATATATTTAAGCGTTTTATGTTAATGATTCAATTCGTTCGTAAAACTTTGATGATCAGTGTGTGATTCGCAGTCGTTGCTGATCCATCAAGTAATTTACCGGCAAGGCTTCCTTGCCGGTTTGCTTTTTCTGCTTGTTATAATTTCATAAGTATAAATTAATTAGGGGTTTTAATATTGCTGGTTCAACAGTATGAGGATTACCTAATACCTGTAGATACCAATTCGTTAAAGGTCAGTGGGGAGCGTGTTGTTAATTAACAACAACAGATGCAGCAGTTCTTGCCAGCAACGTGTACAAAGGAAATGTGGTGACGTAAAAAAGCTTTCATTGCGTTTGTTTTTACATCGCAAATATATAATTTCTTTTTATATTCTATAATATATATAGGAATTATAGAATATAAAAGAATTGAATTTCTACCCTATCATCCTCCTTTCCCTATACCAGGGAAAGGTATCGCACAAAGCCGCATTTTTATATTTTAATTTTAAGGAGATTAAAGCTAACGGACAAAGCTTAGTGAGCGTTATCAGTATAAAAAAAGAAAGAGCTCCTGATGGGCAGGAACTCTTTACAACCAATTATAAACCTAGATGAGAAGACAATTATTATGAGGTCAGTCAAATAAAAATTTTCAATTACCTGATGCAAATATATAAAATATTCTATTAAATCTATCGATTTAATAGAATATTTGTAATTAGTATTCTTCCACCTCTACAAAACACTGATATACAGCCAGAAAAATATCATTTAATAAATCGTTTTTTCCAATAAACATATCTGTTAATTTAGTCTATCTAAAATTCCTCTTTTAATTAGCTCCGGGAAACTCCATATGCTCAAATATTTTCCCAGGTGGATTAACAATATCAAGGCATTCTTTCTCAATTAGTTTAAATATTTCATCGTGTATAGCGGCCAGTAGAAAGTCTAAGACATTTTCCTTGTTCGCCTGATCTTTATTTAACCATAACTGAAAAAATGCTTCCTGTGTTACTTCCGTAGCCGTGTCCGCATTAGCTACACGCTTAAATGCAGAAGTGTATACCTGTTGCCAGTATTTTTCAAAAAGGATGTCAAAAAAATCGCTATCCATTACTTCCTCTTCTTTTTTTCTGATATTTCCTGGCGCACAGCTGTTGCCGAAATTTTAACCTGTTGCAGTGTACGGCGCAAACGGATTCCGGCCGTACTGTTGCCTTTTTCAAAAAACGCGACCGCATCTTTATCAGCTAACGCTATCAACTCCTTTAAATTATTATAATTTTCCATATGTTCTATTATTAGTTATACTTAAGCTAAACGGATAAATAGCTAATTCCTGTTGGTGATCAATAAATTTTGTCTGTCACCTGTATCGGTATTATCAAACTTGCCTTCGAGCAGGCTTTGGCCGGTGACGCCGGGATTATTACCACTACCCAATGGCCAGCTGCCTTTGGTATCCCAAACCTTTAGCCCTGCTAGCGCAGCCGCTTTTAAGCCAAAGTCGGTACAGTTATTTTTGCTAAGGTGATAGGCGATGTTATGATATTGCCGGGTAAGTGCCAATATTTTATTAAACCGGCGTTTGGAAATAAACTTACCTAAAACCTCATCCCAGGCATGCTCTGAGTCATCTTTGAATGTTGAAGACGTTGAAGGTATTAGGGGCGTGGCAGAAAGCGGATTATCCTTTTTAGGATAAAATCCATAGGAAATGGCCGCATAGGTAGAGTCGGAATTATATTTGATAAGGGTAATAAAGGTGTGCCCCGTATTAGCCAGTTTGAAAATTTTGGGTTTGCCGCGAACAGGCTGTTTAACATGGAAAACAAGCGCATAAGCGATAGCGGTTTTACCATCATCAAATGTTGCACTGATTCTTTCATTGCTGATGGGCTTGCTGTTGATTTCTTTATCCGTATCGGCGCCAAGCAGTTTTTCTTGTTTTACAAGCAACGAATCATCATTTGGAGTAATAGGCAGATCAGTTGTACCTATGCTGTCGATCTCCGGGCGCATCGTTTTAAAAAAGCATTTCATTGCCAGCGGGTAAAGCCTCAGTCGGGTTAATAAATTGGCTAAATAATACAGCCGTTTAATTCTTGCCGAATTATAATTGACATCACCAGTCTCCACCTCCTTCAGATAATCAATAAGCTCTTTTCTTTGCTCTGCCTTGCTTAACTCCGTATTTACCTTTATTTCCGCTCCGATAACGCTAGTGGTGTGCCGATGCTGATCATTAACCGCCGTTAAATAAACAGGCGATTGCGCTAAAGCTGTTCGGGCAAAAAGGCAAGTAATCAGTACAATAAGAAAAAGGAAGTTAAATCGAAAGTTCATGGGCTTTAAAAAAATGAAGTTGTATAAGCGAGGAATGGCTTAAAGGCAACAATAACATTTTTTTTGGGTAGTAATCATGGTACAAATGTAAGAACTTTTAAATACTCTACAAATTTAGTAGACATTTTTTTGAGCTTATAAATACTATTTATTATCCGTTAATATTTTGCTGCTTGTCCTCATCCTTGAAATGTATAAGGGATCAGTTGAAAAATATAAATCGGGCCGCACCCTTTAGCAGATCTTTGCTTTAGAAATTAAAAATATAAAGCAATGAAAAAGACAGTATTAATAACAGGTGCTTCATCCGGATTCGGAAAAGTGGCAGCAAAATTATTCCACACCAAAGATTGGAACGTAATTGCTACCATGCGTTCTCCTGAGAAAGAAACTGAACTATCTACCCTGAACAATGTTTTCATCACCAAATTAGATGTGACAGATAAACAAAGTATACAAAATGCTGTGGCCGCAGGCATCGAGAAATTTGGCAAAATTGACGTATTGGTAAATAATGCGGGTTATGGCGCATTGGGCGCATTGGAAGCCGCTACTGAAGAACAGATTAAACAACAGTTCGATGTTAATTTTTTCGGGTTGATAGAAGTGACAAAGGCGGTATTGCCGGGTATGCGTCAACAAAAATCGGGCACTATTATTAATGTTTCTTCTGTTGGCGGGAGGATTACATTTCCGTTCTCCTCACTTTATCATGCTACTAAATTCGCGGTAGAGGGTTTGACGGAATCATTGCAGTATGAGTTAAACCCATTGGGGATCAACTTAAAAATAGTTGAACCAGGTGGGTATAAAACAGAATTCGCGGGCCGATCGCTAACGCTTTTACAAGCTGATGGTTTGGATGATTATAAACATTCATTTGATAAATTCATCGGTATGTTGGATAATTGGCCAATGTCTGAGAATATTGGTGAAGTAGCCGATGTAATTTACGAAGCCGCGACAGATGGTACTGAAAAATTACGCTACCCAGTAGGGCATGACGCTGTTCACCTGGTAGAAACCAGGCTGCAAATGACTGATGTGGATTTCAAAAAAATGATGCTTACCCAAATGAGTATCTAAAAACTAAAGGCTGCCCGAAAGTTGGGCAGCCTTTAGTTTTATTGGTAACTTTATAACAAAGGAAAAACATGCCGGATAAATATATCGATCTTCAGTCTATCAGTGATTTGCACAAGCTGGTAAACTATGCCCCGCCAAAACACCCACTGGTAAGCGTAATAGACCATGCCGACTTTTATCAGAAACGACCAAAGGAGAATGTTTTATATCGCTTTGGTTTTTATACCATTTCCTGCAAAAAATTTGAGGGCCTGTTAAAATATGGTAAAGGATATTACGATTTTAGTGAAGGCTCCCTTTTATTTACCGCGCCTGAGCAAGTTATAGCGCCCGGGTTGGATGTAATTGTTGAGGAGGGTTGGGCACTGTTTATTCATCCAGATTTGATACATGGTACTGATTTGGGTAAGAAGATACATCAGTATACGTTTTTCAATTATGAGGTTAACGAAGCCCTGCATATTTCGGAAGAAGAGAAAATCATCATTAAAGATTGTGTGGCTAAGATTGAAAGGGAGTACTCCCAAAATATAGACAAGCACTCGCAAGGCCTCATTGTTAGCAATATTGAGCTGTTGCTTAATTACTGCAGCCGCTTTTACGACAGGCAATTTTACACCCGTGCAAAAGTTAATTCAGATGTACTGCAACAATTTGAGAAGCTTTTGAAAGACTATTTTTCGCAAAGCACCCTGATTGAAACAGGCTTGCCAAATGTTAAATATTTTGCTTCGCGGCTCAACCTATCGCCTAATTATTTATCTGATCTTTTAAGCAAATTTACGGGCAAAACCACGCAGGAACATATCCACCTGGAACTGATAGATAAAGCAAAATCATTGTTGTGGGGTACGAATAATTCGATTAGCGAGATAGCTTATGGGCTTGGGTTTGAGCACCCCTCTCACTTTACAAAAATATTCAAATCCAAAACAGGAAAATCGCCGAGCGAGTACAGGCAGATGAATTAGGGATTGGGATGAAATCTTCTTCTCCGCACGTCATTGTGAGGAACGAAGCAATCTCTATACTGTGTAGAGGAATGCGTTTACCTTTTACTAAACGCAGGGTCCTCTTCGAGAGACCCTGTTAAGACGGAAAAAAGTGAACTATACTATAAAATCAGTCGTAAATCGGTTTTAAACTAATGGTATGCCACTTGCTTAGTTTATTCATCAGTTCATCCAGTTTTACCGGTTTGCAGATGTAATCATCCATACCAGCTTGCAGGCATAGTTGCTGATCGGTATCCATAGCATTTGCGGTAAGGGCTATAATTACGGGTTGCTTTATATTTATCGCCCTGATCATTTTTGTGGCTTCAAGGCCATCTATTATCGGCATTTGCATATCCATTAGTATCAGACTATACAGCCCTTCCTGCATCACTCTAACGGCTTCTTTACCGTTGTTAACTATATGCGGCTGGTAACCCATTTTGTTGAGTATGTGTTTTATAACATGCTGGTTTACCTCGTTGTCTTCGGCAATTAAAATATTGAAAGGGTATTGATCACAAAAATCTACCGAGAGCTTACTCTTTACTGTTACCTCTTCCTGTTTTGCTGATCTGTTTCTTAAAGCTGTAAATACCTGCTTACTTAGTACCTGCTGTTTTATCGGTTTGTTCATAATGGAGATAAACATCTTGCGCTCATCGCTTTTAAACTCTTCGCCAATGGAACTAAGCAAGATAATTGGCAACTGCGGATAGCTTTCCTTTATTAGTTTAGCCAGCATCATGCCATCCATTACCGGCATCTCCATATCTGTAATTACCAGGTCGACTTGTTTGTCTTTTTGTAAGGCCACGAGTGCTTCAGCGCCTGAGCTGGTAAGTATTGGGCGGAGGTTCCAGTTTTCGAACTGGCGCTTTAAAATGGCAAGGTTAGTTTGATTATCATCCACTACCAATATTTTTTTGCCTTTCAGGTCGTCTATATTAAAATTATTTGCTGCAACAGCATTGTTTATACCAGCCATGGTATTAATGGTGAAATAGAATGACGACCCTTCGCCATCTTTGCTTTCCACATCAATTTCGCCATTCATCAGGTGTACCAATTTTTCGCAAATGGCAAGGCCTAAGCCTGTACCACCGTATTTACGTGTAGTGGAAGAATCAACCTGCGAGAATGCTTTGAAAAGCCTGTGTAATTTATCTTGCGGTATGCCGATACCGGTGTCCCAAACATCAAAACGCAATGTCATGTTCCCGCCTACACCAATTTTATGAATATCTACCTTTATACCAATTTCGCCTTTTTCGGTAAACTTAATAGCATTGCTCAGCAGGTTTATCAGCACCTGCTTAAGCCGTAATGGGTCGCCCATGATGTTTGGCGGTACACCTTCAGCAATTTCATAAACCAGGTCCAGCTTTAGCTGGGCGGCTTTAACAGCGAACATATCCAATACATCCTCAATACATTGGCGCAGGCTAAAGTCGTCGTTCTCCAACTCCAGATTTCCTGATTCTATCTTGGAGAAATCAAGTATGTTGTTAATCACATGGATCAATGTTTCACCACAATTAATTATGGTATCGGTAAACATACGCTGCTCATCATTCAAAGCAGTTTCGTTAAGAAGCGACGACATACCGATAACCCCGTTCATAGGTGTGCGGATCTCGTGGCTCATGGTGGCCAGGAAGATGCTTTTTTCCTGGTTGGCCTGATCGGCAGCCTGTCTGGCTTCCTGCAATTCTTTATTTGATAACAGCAATTGTTGGTTGGAATGTTCCAGCAGTTCCTGGTTCCGTTTGCGCTCTGATGAGAGCATGGCTTCCTGCTGTAGTTCGGCCATTTTCATGGTTTGCACAACCTGCTGTTCGCTATATTTCCGGAGCTGGTATGACCATAAACCACAAATAAACATGATTACACCGGTTAGTAAAACGTGTATGATAAATGTTTGCAGATCGAAGTAATTTAACTGCGTAAAATAAATACCGCCGAAACCTATATTCTGCAAATAACTAAATGTAGCGTGGTGTATAACCACTACGATAAGCAAGGGTAATTGCAGCTTCCATTTTTGATAAGTAATGAGTATGGCGCTGCTTATAAATGCAAAAAAGTGCATCTCGAACAGGCCATGCATCTGGTAAATAAACTGGGCCATAAATATACCCAGTACGGCACTCAATACATACTGATACAGCGATGATGCAGGCAGTAATAGCTTAGTAGAATAATAAGCCAATACGCAAATACCACCTACGCCAACAGCAATTAACCAGGTATCATAAAAAGGTGCCAGGGCCAGGCCTACCAAAAAATAAAAAACCAGGAAGTAGTTTATGAGCTTATCAGAACGTTCCTTAACTTCGGATTGAAATATCAGGTTTTGTGTTAATGTTGCTTGCAAATGATATTGAATTAGATCGGCATTTAATAGTTACAGTTTGCTAACCGGCAACCATAGGAGGTGAGCGCCAGCTTACTGAAAAACAGTTTTTTGTTATTATCAAGCAACCCGTTGATTGCCTGCTGAGCATAATTTGTTTTTTCGTCGGTACAATAACGGCTGATATTGTAATTACCACGGTAATATAACTTTCCTTTATTATCAATAAGGGCTACCTGCGGCGTGGAGTATACCCCGCATGCCAGTGCTATGGATTGATCAAATGTTACGGGGATATCCAGGTCAAATTTATCCTGAACTTCCTTTGCAGTATAAGTTCTATCGCTGATTACTACAATTACAAAATTTACTTTTTGGCCGTATTGGGCAACCAACGATTTAAACATTTTGATATTAAACCGTGAACACGGGCACACTGGATTAAAAAAATGCAAAAAGAGCGGCTTGGTGCCATTTGTTTTCAGCTTAGCATTTAATTTAATCAGCTCACCGGGATTTACCGCCTTGTAATTTTGCGGTATGGGGGTAGGTAATTGATATTGAAGTTCGTTATACCAAAATAATGCCCCGATTGCCCCAAGCAACACTATTAGCCATATGATTACCAATGTTTTTTTCATATCGACAGTTTTGTACGCAGCAAAAATAGTAAATGTTGTTAATGATATGTTAATCTGACAATTTACTCTTTTTAAGAGTATTTATTTGCTATTGAGGGGCGGGAGTTATATTTAAATGGATTTTTTACTTCGTGATATGAATAGGCATTTTTAAATTAGTAAAACCGTAATTTTATTTAGAAATCACAAAACCTTTTCAAGATGAAAAAGAACCTATTGCTACTTTTTATGCTATTATGCCTGCTATTCAGCTATAATAGTTTTGCCCAGCTTACACCTGCGCCAAGCTCCACCCAAACCATTATACAGGATTTTGGTCTGGGTAAAATTACCTTAACCTATTCGCGCCCTAATGTAAAAGGCCGTAAGATATTTGGCTATACTGAGCCTTACAACGCGGTATGGCGCACCGGCGCAAACGCAGCCACCACCATCACTTTTACCGATGACGTAACACTAGAGGGGCACCAAGTTTCCGCCGGCACTTATGGCCTCTTCAGTATCCCAGGTGAGGATGAGTGGACTATCATCCTGAGCAAAACCGCTAAACAGTGGGGTGCTTATGATTATAACGCGGCTGATGATTACCTGCGTTTTACGATAAAAGCAATAAAAATACAGGAGAACGTGGAAACCCTTACCCTGCAATTCACCAATGTATCCCCAACCAGCGCCGATTTAAACCTTTTGTGGGAGCATACCGCACTTGTAATACACCTGACAACGGATATTGATGCAAAGGTGATGGCCAGGATAGACTCGGCCATGCAAACCGACAAAAAACCTTATTATGACGCCATTATTTATTACTGGAACAATAATAAGGATATGAATAAAGCCTTACCATGGGCACAGGCACTGCAAACAGCACCGGGTTTCCCGCCGATGGTTGTTAAATTATGGCTGGCAAGAGTGGAATTACGACTGGGCGATAAAGCTGCCGCCATAAAGGCAGCACAGGAAGGCATCGCGGCAGCGCAAGCAGCTAAAGTTCCCGAATATGTTCGCTTAAATACGGAGGTTTTGACAGAGGCGAAAAAATAAGAGGGAACTATTAATAAAGACTAAAACAATGACAAAAAACAAATTACTAAGAATGGACAATGTCGGCATCGTTGTTGAATCAATTGATGACGCTATTTCGTTTTTCTCAGAGATAGGTTTGAAGCTTGAAGGGCGGGCGACTATAGAAGGGGAATGGGCTGGTCGTGTTACCGGACTTGGTTCTCAGTGCGTAGAGATTGCTATGATGGTTACTCCAGATGGTCATAGTCGGCTCGAACTTTCGAAATTCATTAAACCTCCTACTATATCAGATCACCGGACTGCACCTGTGAACGCCCTCGGTTATTTACGTGTCATGTTCGCCGTTGAAGACATTGACGAAATGGTATCCAGACTAACCAAACATGGTGCTCAACTCGTTGGAGAGGTGGTTCAGTATGAGAACTCGTACCGACTATGCTACATTCGAGGAACCGAAGGACTTCTTATTGGGCTGGCAGAAGAAATTGGTAACAAATGAGTAAAAGCAGCGCATAACAGCGGCGTGGCAAAATAGTGGAATGGTTTTTTGATGTTTCCAAATTTTCGGTTCAATTCAGATCTGCAAACACAAATTCCAAAAAATTATTACCGGTCATTCTTTCAGCCCATGGTCGGTGTTTTCACCGCATTATATAACTATATTTATTCCCATGATTATAGATGCTGATGTTGTCATTATAGGTGCTGGCCTTGCGGGTCTTGTCGCGGCAAATGAATTAATCAATAAAGGCTCGCGCGTCATAATCCTCGACCAGGAGCCGGAGCAAAATCTGGGGGGCCAGGCATTCTGGTCATTAGGTGGCTTATTCCTGGTCGATTCGCCCTTACAAAGGCGAATGGGCATCAAAGATAGTTATGAACTTGCCCTGCAAGATTGGATGGGCACCGCACAGTTTGACAGGCAAGAGGATCATTGGCCCAAAAAATGGGCAGAAGCATATGTGGCATGGGCAGCAGGTGAAAAATACATGTGGCTAAAACAGTTGGGCATCAAATTCTTTCCTGTAGTTGGATGGGCCGAACGTGGCGGCTATGGAGCTATAGGGCACGGAAATTCAGTCCCCCGCTTTCATATTACCTGGGGTACCGGGCCAGGTGTTTTACAGCCTTTTACAGACAGGATAAAGGCAGCATCTTCGGCGGATTTGGTGCAGTTAAAGTTCAGGCACAGGGTTAAAGAATTGACAGTAATAAATGGATCTGTAAAGGGAGTTAGCGGTGAGGTTTTAGCGGCAAGTAGTGTGCAGCGAGGGGAGAAAAGCAGCGATAGTGTTATAGGTGATTTTACAATTAACGCTCCGGTAGTAGTTGTAACTTCAGGCGGTATTGGCGCTAACCATGAATTGGTCAAGAAAAACTGGCCGGAACGTTTAGGAAAGGCTCCTGACGATATGCTTTCAGGGGTTCCTGAGCATGTGGATGGGCGTATGATAGGTATTGTAAAAGATGCTGGGGGTAGTGTGATTAATCCTGACCGGATGTGGCATTATACCGAAGGAATAAAAAACTGGAACCCTATATGGAAAAACCATGGCATCCGAATTTTGCCAGGCCCTTCATCTTTATGGCTCGATGCAGCGGGCAGGCGGCTGCCTGTACCATTGTTCCCGAGTTTTGATACGCTGGGAACGCTTGATTATATCATGCATACTGGGTATGATTACACTTGGTTTATTTTAAACCAAAAGATTATTCGTAAAGAATTCGCCCTATCTGGTTCAGAACAAAACCCCGACCTTACCGGTAAGGACTGGCGTATGGTACTAGGGAGGGCAGTAGGGAGCAAAGCAACTGCTCCTGTTGAGGCATTTAAACAGTATGGCGAAGATTTTATTGTAAAGGATAACCTGAAAGACCTGGTAGATGGGATGAATGCAATTACGGCAAAACCACTTCTTGATTTTGAGGTTATCCGCCAGGAAGTTACAGCACGGGACAGGGAAACAGAAAATACATTTAGCAAGGATTTGCAGATTACGGCTATTCGCGGCGCAAGAAAATATTGGGGAGACAAACTGATACGCACCGCTCCTGTACATAAACTACTCGACCCTTCAGCGGGCCCGCTGATAGCGGTAAGGCTGCGTATTCTTACCCGTAAAACGCTTGGCGGGATAGAAACGGATTTACAAGGACGTGTGCTAAATGCGGAAGGGCAGGTAATTGAGGGTTTATTTGCCGCGGTTGAGGCAGCGGGATTTGGGGGCGGTGGTATGCATGGCTATAGCGCATTAGAAGGAACATTCCTGGGAGGATGCTTGTTTTCGGGAAAAATAGTTGGACAGAGTATAGTCAGCTCTTTATAATTTCCATAAATAACCAATGAACTCAGAACTTAAATTCAGACTGGCTACTCAAGACGATCTTCATGACATTATAAGAATGCTTGCCGATGATGTGCTTGGTGCGAAGCGTGAAAATATACAGGGCATGCTGTCTGAAAAAATTTTGCATGCTTTTAAACGGATTGATAGCGACCCTAACCAGGAGTTGACTATAGTTGAATTAAACGGCGAAAAAGTGGCAACATTTCACCTGACTTTTATCCAGTACCTGAATCATAGTGGCGGCCTCAGAGCCCAGGTTGAGGCGGTAAGAACGGATTCCAAATACCGTGGCCGGGGTATCGGCACACAAGTTTTTCAATACATTATTAACCGTGCAAAAGAACAAGATTGCGATTTAGTTCAGCTTACTACCGACAAGAAAAGAAGTGATGCGATCCGGTTTTATCAATCTATAGGCTTCAGCCCTACTCATGAAGGAATGAAACTTAAATTGAAATAATGAGATCGAACCATTTGTTGGTTTCGCAGGATCTCTTTCAGAAGCCCCCTGCGGGAGCGCGAAGATTAACTACAACATCGGTTCGACTCCGGCGCTGGGTACAAAGGTGTGAGGGGCGAATCTATCAGAAGGCAACACACGCGGTACCCATGCACTCCTATGCTCAGGATGGCACCCACCACACGCAGTGTATTTAAGCACAATTAAAATTACATAATCTCCTGAACTCCAATGATGTTTTCACCGCATCATGTTCCAATAGATTTAACTTCTTGTTTCTCCCTAATCAGCCGAAGGGCCGCCCGGTCCCCCTGGACCACCTCCCGGCGGAGGGCCGCCAGGACCGTGATCACCCTGACCTTTGCCGGCATTCTTTTGTAAACGCAGCGTAAATGTCAGCAGGTAATAACGCCCTAACCTGTTCACGTTGGTTTGGGTAATATAGTTACCGCTCTGTGTGCTGGTATAACCTGTATTCTGGTTGAAAAGATCGAATGCTGATAGACGGAATGAGGCTAACTTGTTTTTCAGGAATCTACGCTCTATGTAAGTATTCAGGATGTTGGGGTTGGTTGAGCCCTGGTACCCGTAGTATAATGTTTTAGTATAATCGTAGCTAAATGTCCAGTCCTTCCAAAAATAGTTTTTGCCGGTAAGGCCAAGGCTCCAGGTCCTGAAATTGTCATTGATACCCGGTTGATTTAGTGAATTTTTAGAGGAATTGATGCTGTAACTGGTATTTGGTTCCGCATCAATCACATCGGTAATATCAATCCGGAAACGCACACCCTGGGTATATACCAGGTTTTTAGCGATATTTTTTTCAGTTGTTTCCTCAAACGTTGTAGGATCAACACTGCTGATGTAGGAGATGTTGTTATTGTAGGCAATGTTACCGATAAAGAATAAGTTGTACTTACGGTTATCAAAAGGTTTAGCAAACACATAAAAGCCTGATGCTGAATAATAACCCGCGGCATTTAAATATTGTGTTGCTACGGTGTTGGATAACTTTGTATCGGGCGTGTAATTAGCCGGGTAAGTAATGGTGTTAGATACGATCTTATTATCGGTTTGGGTAAAAGACAGATTACTGAAAAACACATTACCGCTCTCAAAATTAAACTTATTGTAACGCAGCGAGAAGGTGTTGTTAAACTCCGGTTTTAAATACGGGTTACCGGTGATAGGATATGACGCATTTGAAAAATCGGTTACGGGTTGCAGCTCACTATAGGTTGGGGCGTTACTGGTACCAGTGTAGTTAGCGCTTAAGGTTTGCGAGCGAGAGAAATTATAAACAAAATGCGCATCAGGCGTAAAATTAAATGTACTGTTACTGGTTAGCAAACCGGTGGTAGGCGAATAACCCTGCAATAATGTTGGCTGTGCAACCACGCCTACAACATAGTTAAACTTTTTTTGAATGTACCGGTAGTTTAATCCAAACCGGTTAGTGGTAAGCGTAAAATTATAATCGTTACTTAATAGGGGATAATTATTTTGAATACCGGCATCGGTAAGGGTATCCGTTTCTTTATCGGCAGCGGTATAGGCACGGTGATATTTATAGTTGGCCTCAAAGTAAGAATGTTTACCTAAAGGTTCGATATAAGAAACCGATGTTCCGATGGTATCAGTGTGGCTGTTTGTATTAATGAACTGATCTAAAGGTGCGGTCGCGGCGGTATTGATGTAGGTATAAACCGGATTATCATAGGCTTCACTTGTCGACCTGCCTGCACCTACATCAACGCTAAAGTTTCTGCCGTGGCTATTAAAGCGGTGGTTATACAATACATTTATGCCATAATTAGGCGCTGATGAATTACTTAACGTTTTATAGTTGTAGTTGGATAATGTAGCCGTATCATTCGCCAGCATATTTGAGCCACTGGCTGTGGTATTAACGCCCGCGTAGGAGAAAGACGGGCTTATTTTTATATAGTTAAGGGTATCGGGTTTGTACTCCATGTTGAAAGTAAAACGGTGATTCTTTTTCGAATCATGCTCGGTACTGCTGGAGGTATTAGTAGTAGGGTCAGTTACCGAGATATTATTTTGTATGGTAGATGTTACCTGGTTCACCGAATTATTGGAGTAGCTATAGCTACCATAAACAGTAATTTTTTTACCCCAGGAATCGCGGTAGTTAAGGCCAATAGACTGCGCGGTGGTAATACCGTTAGTAGGCGTTTGGCTTCCCGGAGGGCCGAAATTAAACAGGCTGGTGTTGGTATTATTAAAATTGCTCAAAACCGCTATCTGCCTATCCCCACTGAAACTAAACAAGTTTGCCTGGCCTATGTAGCGGTTGTCGTCTTTGGTACCGTCAATCTGCGGTATCGCGTCCCGGCCATCCCCGCCACTCACCTGGCCAAAATAACCGTTGTTCAAGCTGGGTTTTACGTTGATGTTTAGCACCGTTTCAGGCTCGCCGGATTTGATGCCGGTGATGTTTGCCTGGTCGCCATAATCGTTTACCATTTGTATGCTTGATACCGCGTTGGCGGGTAAATTCTGCGTAGCTGTTTTGATATCGCCCCCAAAAAAGTCCTTACCATTTACCCTTACTTTGCTTACTGTTTTACCCTGGAAGGTTACATTGCCATCCTTGTCCACATCGGCACCGGGTAGTTTTTTAATTACATCCTCAACCATGGCGCCATCCCTTACCGGGTATGCGGCAGCATTAAACTCCACGGTATCTTCCTTAATTTTTACCGGGTTAATGGCAGTGATGTTTACCGTATTTAATGTATTGTTGGAAAAATTGAGTACGATAGGCTTTAGATAAACCGGCGTGGTGGCATTATCCAGCATGATGCGGCGACGGATAGGATCATAGCCGATTGAGGTTACCACCAAGCTGATCTGGCTTGCATTTATAGCGGCGAAAGCGAAAACTCCGTTAGCATCAGTAGTAGTTACCAGGCTATCCGTACCTGTTAATAATTTAACCGTAGCGCCGATAACCGGAAGTTTAGTTGAATCGGTTACTGTACCCTTAATTAATCGGCCACCAGTTTGGGCATCAGCTTGTGTTAAAGCTAATAGCAGCAGGGCAAATAAAAAGTATCTGATCTTCATGCTGCAAAAAAGCCTGTTTGTTTTTAAGGCAAAGAATCAAATAGACGGGCACCGCTAAAACATAGACGGAGCACGCTTTGTATACTTTTAAAGTTTTATATTTATGAGCAGCAACGTTTTATAGATTAGTTTTTTGCCTTTATCGGTGAAGAATAAGTCCTTATCGGTTTTAATTGCTGTAAGTCACAATCATTTGTACTATTGTCCCCATGATCATTCAAAAAAACAATAGCCGGCTTATCGCCATTATCATCCATGTGCTGGTATGGGGCGTATTCGGCCTGGCTATATTTTTTTACCAGCCTTTAACAGGCGATATTCCTGTGCCTTATCAATTGTGGATAAAGCAAGTAATTGCCCTATGCCTGCTGGCAGGTGCATATTATATTAATTCAGGCATCCTGATGCCCAACTTTTTACTTAAAAATCGCACGGGCTATTATTTCTTTTTCATTGCGCTGACTATAACTGCCTTTTTACTCCTTAATAAGTATTCAGACCAATGGCTTGATCTTCCGCGACTAATGCAGGCAGCTTTCAGGCACCAGGGGCATCACCGGCCTGATGAGCATTCCCGTTTTGATCTGGTGGATTTCATCATTATTGCCCTGGTTTTGGGCATCGGTACCAGTATAACTGCCATACAAAAATGGCAGGCCGATAAGCAATCGAACCTATTGCTGCAGCAGGAGAAAATATCATCGGAACTCTCTTTTTTGAAGGCCCAAATCAATCCACATTTTTTTTTCAATACCCTTAATAATATTTACGCGCTAACTTATGTTGATGCAGAAACTTCGCGCGCGGCTATTCACCAGCTATCACGAATGATGCGCTATTTATTATACGAAGCCCAGCAATCACATACGTTATTAAGCCAGGAGATTAACTTTATTAAAGATTTTATAAACCTGATGCAATTACGGCTTACCGACATGGTAACAATTAAATTTGAACAACCTGAAAACCTGGTTGATACACCTGTTGCGCCAATGATTTTTTTACCTTTTGTAGAAAATGCCTTTAAACACGGCACCAGTGTAAACGAACCGAGTGAAATAGATATTGAGATTACCCAATACCACAACCAGCTAAAACTGAAGGTGAAAAATACTATAATTAAGAACCCCAATATCCCGGTTGATGAATATGGAGGCATCGGACTTGAGAACACCCGTCGCAGGTTGGAAATCCTCTACCCGGGAAAGCACGAATTGCTGATCAATACCTCCACTGAAACTAAAGAATATATTATTCACCTAACGCTCCACCTGTAATGATATTGAATTGCATAGCCGTAGATGATGAACCGCTGGCACTTGGCTTGGTTTGCTCATTTATTGAACAAACACCATTTTTAAACCTGGTTGGTAAATATTCAAGCTCAATAGCTGCTTTGAAGGATCTGCATCTGCAAAAAATTGATTTGATATTTTTAGATATCCAAATGCCGGATTTAAACGGCATTGAGCTAGCCCGTATATTGGACCACAGCAATAGCCATAAGCCACGTGTAATATTTACCACCGCTTACAACCAGTTTGCTTTAGAAGGTTATAAAGTTGATGCCCTGGATTACCTGTTAAAACCGTTTAATTACGAAGAGTTTTCGCGGGCAGCCAACAAAGCGCTGGCCTATTATGAATTGGTTAACCGCCCCGACACCAAACTAACAGCGGAAAATAATACAGTTGAAAATGAGTACTTATTTTTAAAGGTTGAATATCACCTGGTACGCATAGCGCTAAATGATATTATTTATATAGAATCGTTAAAGGACTATGTAAAGGTGTGGTTAACGACCAGTGAAAAGCCAATACTTTCACTTACCAGCCTTAAAGCGCTAGAGGAAAAATTACCCCCGAAACGTTTCATGCGTATACACCGTTCATTTATAGTTTCGCTTGATAAAATTAAATCCATTACCCGGAACACCGTTCAAATCGACACCATAACTATCCCGGTGGGTGAACAGTATAAAGAACCTTTTGGTAAGTTTTTAAGCCAATGGAGTTGAGGCCTTGTTTCCGCAGGATCTCTTTCAGAAGACCCTGCGGGGACTGAAAACGCTATATTTTAATGAGTGGCTGGTGCTGAAGGCTTTTTGAGCAGCAGTGGCAATATCACTGATACGGCCATTAGTATGGCAATAATATGCAGGCCGCCCGCAAATGAACCGCTCGACTGCCTTAAATTGGCGATAAGCAATGGCCCGAATGCACTTGCAAAGCCCCAGGCGGTTAATATTAAACCATAAATTGAGCCAACATTCGCCGAGCCAAAGTAATCGGCGGCGAAGGCAGGCATGGTTCCGAAACCACCCCCATAGCACATCAATATCAGGAATACCAATACGGTAATGCTTGTGGTTGTATGAAAATTAGGCAACAGCCAGAATAGTAAAATCTGCACAATAAACATTGTGGCAAAAGTTCCCTTACGGCCTAAAAAATCCGATGTCCATGCCCAGAAAACACGTCCAAGCGCATTCCCTATGCTCACTATTCCCACCATACCGGCGGCTACAATAGCGTTTACTTTAGCAAACTCCTGAAACATTGGTGCTTCTTGCGAAATGATGGAAATACCAGCAGTGGTGTTAAGGAAAAGCAATAGCCATAAGCCCCACCATTGCCAGGTTTTTAAGGACTGCTTCAGCGTAAAGTCCGCAGTGATTTTTTGTGTTTTTTGGGCAGCACCTTTATCCCAGCCCACAGGCACCCATCCGTCGGGTGGGTTTTGCATAAAGTACGCGGCTGCTACAGCTGCAATCATGTAGGCTATACCCAGGTAGGCAAATGTGTGTAAAACACCCACACTTTGAATAAGGCGCGTTGCAACGGGCGCAGTAATTAGTGCCCCAATGCCAAAGCCGCCAACGGCAATTCCGGTCATCAATCCGCGTTTATCAGGGAACCATTTTACCAAAACTGAAATAGGAATAATATATGAAAAGCCCAGTCCTATACCGCCAATTACCCCATAGCTTATATAAAGCCACCACAATCCGTGACCGGAAAAGCTGGCTAAGAATACACCGGCCCCATAAAGGAAACCACCCGTTATGGCAACAACCCGCGGGCCGACTTTTTTAAGCCATAATCCGCCAAAAAACGAGGCGAAGCCCAAAGCCATTATGGCAATGGTAAAGGTTAAAGTAACTTGTGTGTTTGTCCAGTGAAATTGTTTGGCCAGCGGTACCCGGAACACGCTCCATGCATATACCGAACCCAGTGCAATTTGTAGTACAACCCCGGCAATGGCTATACCGATGCGCTTAAAATTGTTCATAAAGCTTTATTTAGGTTAATATTGGTGTAAAATGCAATGTGATACAAAAAACGGTGTAACGGAGTATCTTACTATTGTGAACGCTTGCGGGGTATATTTGTTTATGGCATTGCATTTTTCTTAGCTAAGAATTGGTTATTTTTAAAGCCAGCGAGAAATCATCAATATTGTTAATTTTCACAACTTAGCAAATCTGATGTTAATCATCTGTTAATGAATTTTTAATCGTCTTTTATTGATTTGCGTAAAATCAGTAACCGACGGCTTACCGTTTATAACCAGAATCAATTTATGAACAAGAAAAACTTAAGGCCGATACTACTTGCGCTTATGCTGACATGGAGTGGCCTGCTGTACGCCTGGCCTATTAAGGTGGCAACAACTCATGATTCGCACGCGATCAATTTTCACGCTCATTCCGGGCGGCTTGATCTGCATAAGCAGTTAAAAGTATTGGTATTCAGCAAAACCGCGGGTTATCATCATCAAAGTATCGCCGCAGGCAATATTGCCATACAAAAATTGGGGCTTGAAAATCAGTTTGGTGTTGATACCACATCGGATGCCTCAAAATTCACACAGGCTAACTTAAAACAGTATGCCGCTATTATTTTTTTAAGCACCACCGGCAAAGCCTCCGCGTTGTTTACAGAAGACGAAAAAAATGCGTTTGTGCAATACATTGAACATGGTGGCGGCTATGTGGGCATTCACGCCGCTACCGATTGTTGTTACGACTGGCAGTGGTACGGCAACCTATCCGGCGCATATTTTAGTGCCCATCCATCCCAGCAGGAGGCCGTGTTGGATGTGGTAGATTCGACCAATATAGCTACCAGGCATTTGCCCCGGCACTGGAAACGAAAAGATGAGTGGTACAATTTTAAGTGGATGGCAAATGACTTGCATGTGCTGATTAAAATTGATGAAAAGAGTTATGATGCCGGGCCTGCTAAAATGGGTGATAACCACCCTATGGCCTGGTATCATAATTATGATGGCGGCCGGGCTTTTTATACTGAATTGGGCCATACTGACGAATCATACACCGATCCGCTTTACCTGAAACATATTTTGGGTGGTATAGAATATGCCATGGGCAAAACATACGATAAGTAAAGAAGGAAAAGACCGACCATAAGCAAAATGGTTAGGGGTGTACGAGTTTGAATTGCATTCCGATTAAAGCTGAAGACAGCACACGCGGTACACGTGCGCCAGCGAAGGGGAAACGAAAATCTTATTTATGCAGTTTAATAGAATGCGTTTCTATTTTAGGATTTGAGATTTGATTTCCTAACCAACCAAATGCACCTAAATGGGTTCCATCATAGTCGCAAAACTCAAACCCTCCATTTTCAACATCAATGCTTATAAAACGTTTATGATTCGAATTGCCGGCCCAATAAATGTCCCTGATGTGTTCGTTGTCTGTATTCCATTTACTCAGTTCCTCTTCAAATGTATAGCCATTCATAGTAGCAAATAGCTCTCCAAATTGCCTGTATATTTCTATCTTTTCTTGCCCTCCCTTACACTTGTCCAGTTCTGTTTTACAGCTTTCCTTATAACAATCACTCGCTTCTTTAGCGAAAGGAAACTTGGTAATTGACGGTTTCCACCCTTGATTATTTAAAAAAATATTGATCATTCTCCGGTGTCCAATTGAAAATAATCGTGGTAATGAAAAATTAGTTAATTCATTGTGATCAAATCGCTCCTCACTCGTGTAGGCTTTGGTTTTTAAAATTGAATCTCTCCAATAAGAATTACTATTGAAACTATATAGCGCGCTAGTATTTAAGTGATAAGTAGATGCTTTAAGCCCTATTCCTTCAAGCTCCTGGTTATTAAAAGATATAGTGACCTTATATAGAGGCTTTTTACTTGATTCAAAATCAGTAATAATAGATTCGACTGGCGGGCAATCTATAAATGAATTAAATAAACTAAAATCATCTAAATCATAATCGCTGTAAATATGCGTGTAAAATTGATTGCCAAATTCGGATGCTAAAAATGAATCATGAATATGAAACTTCGGTTGCTCCTTGTCAAATTTATTTTCAGAGATTTGGATGATCAGATTTAAAACATCTTTCACAAGAGCTTTTAAATCATCAATGTTTTCAGGTACTGATAATTCGTTTAGAATCAATTTCATTTTTTGGGTGAAACTAATTTAACAAGTGATTTATTCCATTCATCAAAAAAGCCATCCGGAAATTTCGTGAGTTTAGCATCTTTTTGAATTTTTATTTTATGGACAGTTGAAGTGTGCTTAGGGTTACCTTTTTCTCGGTCAAAAAAGAAAATTTTGATGTTTTCGTGGTTTATTATTTCATTTTTGACACTAAGCCTCACTCCATTTATAATGTGATCACTATGGGTTTCTATAAAACATTGAACACCATTACCACAAGCAAGTGATATTAGTTTAGCGATTTGACTTTGGCCTCTAGGATGAAGATGAGCTTCTGGATTTTCCAAAATTAATATGTCATCCTTTTTTGCTGTAATCAAAGCGATGATAATTGACAAAATATATGTCAAACCAAAACCTACATTTATAGGTCGGTATTCATTCGTAAAAACGTTATCTGGCCCAGAATCAAATTGAATAGATAAACGCATTGCTTCGAAATCTAAATTAGATATTGCGTTGATTTTGACACCCGGACTTATTTCACCCAACCAACTGTTGATGTTCGACAAAATATCTAAAGACTTCGATTCTGGATGTTTAAGTTCGGGTATAAATAATTCGTCATCCGCAAGCAAACTCAAATACTGTAATGCAAATTCCCCCCTATTACCGAGCCTTTTTTTTTCAACAGATTCTAAACTTCCCATTAGATAAGAAAGTTGAGGGCCAACCCGATCAGCGCTTAGATAAATGAAGTTATCATTAAATAAATTGGTATTAAAAAAATGATCTGTGCTGGTTCTGAAGGCTTTTATAGTGTCGGTTCGTTCTATTTTATCATCCAATGACATCTCCCACTTACCAATTTCATTATCGATAGTAAATTCAAAAACTATTTTCTTTTCGCCATCGGCATATTGGGCAAAAACATCCGTATCGAAGCCCAGTCTGACTAGCCCCGCATTTAACAATATTGTGTTATCATAACCTCTTGGAGAATTCAAATAAGATTGCCGAACCAATAATAAAGATTGAAATACGGTGGATTTTCCCATCCCATTTAAACCAGTAAATAGATTCAAATTTGAAAGATCAAAACTCTCATCACCAATGGTTTTGAATTTCTGAATTTTTATATTTTTTATCATTTCAACACCTCTGCTAGTAGTCCAATTACTAAATCGAATCTATTTTTTATAGATAATTTATCAGATGTATGCAAGGTAATCGAGTCGATGAAATCAACATTTTGTAATACATTCTCATAACCCGCCAAGAATTCTTCTTTTTTTAATATTAAGTCACTCATCTGCTTGTCGGTCAGATTTGAAATGCAAGTCAGTAAGCATTCAAAAATTGCTTTATTAACTTGAGAAACTTTAGTCGTCAGCTCAAATACCTTGCTCGAAAATGCATTTATGCCAAGCAATTTTTCAATAGTATTTAGCCCAGCTATAAACTCTTTTTTCAATAATTTTCGCTTCACTGTATCAATTTTGCCAATGTCCTCCATGGCCGAATCTAAAAAATTATACATTGGAGGTTGGTAAAGATCATAGGTCTTTAACTTAAACGCGATATATCGTAAACATAACTCCCGGTCTTCCATTCTCCGGTTATTAATTCGGGTCAATTTCTTAAATTCTTTACTTTCGGCAAGTTCTTTGACATAATTAGATGGGATACCTTGATTTATAGCATGCCTGATTTCCTGTTTGTTTAACTTTAGCCCCCCGGTGTTAACTCTTTCGAAAATGCGATATTTTACCTCTTTGGGGGTTCCAGGTCTGATAAGAATTAGAATAACTTGTGTATTACGTATTGTCCTTTGCATCGGCTCAGGAAGTTTGTCAAAAGTTATATCTTCAAACTTATCTTTATCTAAGAATTCAAGTCCTTTTAATTTCAAAGGATCTTTTTTATCAATAATAAATCTCCTTAATGTAGATAGCCGTTGTAAACCATCAATGATTTGCCATTTATTTTTTGTTGTTGTATCGAAATAAAACGCGGGTAAAGGGAATCGTATCAATATAGATTCTATCAACCTACTCATTTGAATTTGGCTCCAAAGGTCATTGGAACGTTGAAACTCGGTATTCAAATCTATAACTCCCGCGTTGGGATCAAAGGTAGAATCGTCATCTAGTTTGTCTAGATCATATTCCATTTTATACAAAAGGAAATCGATATTTTGCTGTTCGACAGTGATGTCTATTTCTCTTGGATCAAACGTCTTCAAAGGATAGCCAACTTCACTTATATCAGCCGGATCTTTTTCTATTTGACTTTCTTCATTATCAAACAAATTCATGTTTTCGCGTAACTTTAAGGTTTACTAAAGACTAGTTGCTAAGATAGTAAACAAATAATGGTATTCAGCCTGTGGTCGGTGTTTTCACCGCACCACTGCAGAATAGCTAAATAACTTGCTGTGTTACGCTAACCAAACGATGGTGCGGTAAAAACACCGACCATAAGCAAAATGGTTGATGAGAGATTAGTTTAACACATTTAAAACCTATGCATTTACCATATTCAAACTGTTTCAATCTCCCACTGGTTTAAGAGTTAGCATCGCACTCTTAAACCCGGCATGAAAAACAAAGACTCCGTCTGGCGTACGAAACGAAAAGCTTTACGGTGCAATAGCTATCGCGGTCTTTACCCGGACGGAGTCCTTCATTTTACAATTTGATTTAAGAGCGCTGCGCTAACTCTTAAACCAGTAAAAATGACATGTACTGCTGTTTCAATCTGTGCCAAAACGCAATCCAAAAGCTATAAAAACACGTATTTTTTCATCAAAAATTGGCGAAAAACAATCAAAAAACAGCACTTTTTAATCGTTTTCAAGCCTAAATTGAAGCTTTTTAAGTCAAAAATCGCTCTAAAACGAATCTAAAAACCACCTTTTTAGTGTCATTTCGGGCATTTTTGGGGCGAAAAGTGTACCAAGTGTACCACCTGTTTCACTTGTACCGTGGTACAGTACAGCATGGGTTGGAATTTAGGGACATAAAAAAGGCCCTATTCTTGCGAAAAAGACCTTGCAAAATGGGTGGAAATTACCGGGTTTAAGACGGTAACCTAGCTGATTGTTTCCCGCGCCTCGTGTTCAACCGCAATTTGCCCGTTACCTTCAATTAGAAATCCAATAATTGCTATAAGCACTATTATGGATAACCATATTTCGGAGTAGGGTTTTAAAACGCTTTGTTTTAAGTCGATCAAAAATACAGCTCCTAATAAAACAGGTAAATTAAGCAAGCAGAACAAGCGGGTACGCAAACCGAAAGCAATACAAATACCTCCAATTAGGTGCAGCGCGATAATCAGATCCGCTAATACTGAGATAGATACCGAAGCGCTTATACTCTCCGTTAAGCCGGTATCGTGCAGAAAATCGGCCAGCACATTTAAATTTAATATAAACGCGATGCCTTTCCAAACAAGCGCCAGGCCAAGTGCAATTCTAAAAAACACCAGCCATTTGGGATTATGATGATCACCCCAAAATTTTATTTTCTCGAGCGTAGTCATAGTATGTTATAATTGGTATATACTAATATAAGAATTTTATGTCCTTATTATTAGCTAATAATATAATAATTAAAACATCTATTTTGTTTTGCCCGAGGCGACAGTTTGATGGCTTTTTATATATGACGCTACCTGTACCATAGGCGCTATCCATATGTTTTTCTTATTTTGATCCAGATAATGCAGGAGCGCACTGTGAGCACTAAGGGAAACATTTATACTATGCCCACCACCAACGCCATGAAAAAGGAAAACAAGTAGTGTATGTGTTTGCATGGCCTTTTTTACCAAATCAATCATATACCCGGCAGATTGCCCGTTGATGCCATAACATTCAATATTCGTTAGGTTTACCTCATCTATGGTTTGCAGTCCCGGCATTACGCCACGCGCACCGGCAAACTCGTTTGCCAGTTGGTCGTAGAAATATTGCCCGCCTGCAGTCAGATCCCCACATGGGTAAGCGAATGTCCTCAGGTCCTTACCATCAATAGCTTTCAGCAAGGTATTATTCACCCTAATTTCGTTCACGGCCCGGGTTACGGTGTACTTGCTTAAATCGTTATCCGCGGTTACAAACCCACGCCCCGGCAAGCTACCATCACATGGGTGAAAAAGAGAATGATTACCCAATTCGTGCCCATGCATTGCTGCGGCCCGCCATTCGTTCACTCTTAAATTCACCACTGGCGATGAACCGATCAGGTAAAATGTCGCTTTCAAATCCAACGAGTCAAGCGCAGGAATAACATTGTCTAAATCAACGTTAATCGCATCATCATAGGTTAATACAACCGCGCATTTTTTGCCATTCCATGTGTTATCGGTTTGCGCCATTGTTATTTGCACCACAAACAGCATAACCAATAGCATTACATATCTGATCAGTTTCATCTTTTTATAAATGATCGAAATTAGCTAAAATCAGATAACAACCATCAATTTAACGTAAGTACTACTACTGATGCACCCGGCAAGCTCACATTTATGTCATCGCCTTTTAAAGCTGCTCCGTTAAAGGTTACAGTCTTTATTTTTTCGGGATTATCGAAGGAATTATAATCCTGCACTTTGGCTGAGGCAAGTATTTCTCCGGTAACGGCAGCAAATTTTTTGCCGTTAAGGTTAAGCTTTATTTTATGCACATGATCAGGATCAATATTCACAAGTGATATATGGACCACGCCATTTTTATCTTTTGAGGCAGATACAGAAATAGCCGATAATTTTTCATTGCCTAACACATAATCATCGCTGTTAATGGTTATGGGCAATAAGGTAGCGTCCTGATGCACGTTATACATTTCCATTACATAATAGGTTGGCGTAAGTATTAACTTATTGCCACTGGTGAGGATAACCGCCTGCAATACATTAATGCATTGCGCAAGGTTGGCCATACGCACCCTATCGCAATGGTTGTTAAATATATTTAGTGTCACACCCGCGAGCATGGCATCGCGCATGCTGTTTTGCTGAAACAGAAAACCCGGATTAGTGCCCGGCTCTACGTCGTACCAACCACCCCACTCATCTACTACCAAGCCGACTTTTTTCTTTGGATCATACTTATCCAAAATACGGGAATGTTTGGTGATCAGACTATCCATAAACAAGGCGCGCTTCATGGTGGTGAAATATTGTTGTTCGTTGAATTTGGTTGCCGAACTTTTGTGATCCCAATCAATAACAGCATAATAGTGCAGCGCGATCCCTTCAATCAGGTTTAGCGGGATCTGTTTCATAAGGGTTTCGGTCCAGTTATAATCATCAGCATTTGCTCCGGAAGCGATCCGGTAAATTTTGGTGGTATTGTCAGAACCCGGCATAAATGTGGAGTATTTCCTGAATTCGTTTGCGTAATAATCAGGCGCCATATTGCCTCCGCAGCCCCAGGCCTCGTTGCCTATACCCCAAAATTTTACGTTCCATGGTTTATCGCGTCCATTGGCACGGCGTAGGTCCGACATCGGATTTTTATTATCAGAACTTACATAAGAAACCCAGTCGGATAGTTCCTGAACAGTACCGCTGCCTACATTGCCGGAGATGTAAGGATCTGCACCCAGCAGCTCGCACATATCTAAAAACTCGTTAGTGCCAAAACTATTGTCTTCAACAGTACCACCCCACCAACGGTTTACAATGGAAGGCCTTTTATCTTTAGGGCCAACGCCGTCTTTCCAATGATAAGTGTCGGCAAAACAGCCACCGGGCCATCTAAGTGCCGGGATCTTCATTTTTTTTAATGCCGCGATAACATCATTCCTAACGCCATGGGTATTGGGTATTTTAGAGGTATCGCCAACATAAAAGCCATCATATACTCCCCGGCCTAAATGCTCGGCAAAATGGCTATAGATGTATTTACTTATTCTAACTGATCCTGAATCGGCAGGAAAGTTTACGCTAACGTTTGTTTGGGCCTGTGATTTAATACAGGAAAATATCAACAATAGTGATAACAGGTATAATTTTGGTTTCATATTACAATTGGCTTGCAAGGTAAAAGTATAAATTATAATTGTATATAAAACAATTATTAAATGATTTTTCATTTTAAAGTAGCTATTTTTCAATATCGTTATTGCGAGCTATAGCGTGGCAATCCCCGCAACAACGATTGGCTTTTGTTGTTAGCTTGATTTTACACGCTATTTCAACTTTGCACATTAAATATTCTATAAAATCTACATATTTAGTAGTATATATAAATTATTTTATATATTTGCTGCGTAGAACAAACGCAATGAAAGCTTTTTTACATTTTCACATGAATACATTAACCGCTTTAAGTACCGCCCCGGTACAGCGAATGTGTTGTGCGTGTTGTTGTTGCTAAAACAACCAACCTTCACCTTGAAATTTATTGATTGTTACATGAGTGCGATTTGCATAGGCAATGTCATGTGCGATTTATATCCCTTACAATTAAAAAAAATACAAATGGCCCTTTAAATTTATACCTATAAAAACAAACCGGCAAGGAAGCCTTGCCGGTTAATTACATGATGGATCAGCAACGACTGCGAATCACACACTGATCATCAAAGTTTTACGAACGAATTGAATCATTAACATAAAACATTTAAATATATGGAAATATATATCCATGCAAAACACGTACTAAATAAGTTTTTAAAAGCTCTTTTATTCTTAATTATACCCTTCTCAGCCTTTGCGCAGCAAAAAGATGTACCTGTTATTAACTCCAGGATTGAAGGTACCGTGGTTGATAGCGTTACCCGGCAACCAATTGCAGGTGTTACCCTACGTATAAAAAACGTAACCCATGAGGTAACTACAGGTTCAAATGGTCACTTTATATTTGTTACCGGCCAAAAGTTACCTTACACTTTAGTAGTAAGCTTTATTGGTTATAAAACAAAAGAAGTTGTTGCCGATGGCAGCCCGGTTAACATACAACTTGCCGAAAACATTGCCCAATTGAACGATGTGGTTGTAGTAGGTTATGGTACACAGAAAAAAAGTGATTTAACAGGCGCTATCGGGTCTGTACCCAAAAACATCTTAAATCAACCTGCCGCGTCATTTGATAATTTGCTACAGGGAGCAGTATCCGGCGTAGCGGTTACACAAAATTCCGGTCAGCCGGGTAGTAGCGCTACCATTAGGGTGCGTGGTGGTAACTCTATATCTTTTGGCAATGCCCCGCTCTATGTGATAGACGGTTTTATTATTTATAATGATAACGACTATGCGAACGTAGGCTCAAACGGAACCAGTGTTAATGCGTTATCTACCATCAACCCGAGTGATATTGAATCCATAGAAGTATTAAAAGATGCTTCGGCAACTGCTATTTACGGTTCGCATGGTGCCAATGGTGTGGTTATCATCACCACCAAAAAAGGAAAAAAAGGCACCAACAATGTTAACTTCAGCAGCTATTTTGGCGATCAGACCATCGCTAAAAAACTTGACCTGTTAAATGCCACACAATGGGGATCATTAGTAAATGATATAAACTTAAGCGATGGTGTTGCACCAACTTATACCTCTGCACAATTAGCTGCTTTAGGAACGGGTTCAAACTGGCAAAATGCCGCGCTTAGGAATGCACCTGAATATAATGGAGAGCTATCCATATCTGGCGGTGATGAAAAATCCCGTTACCTGATATCGGGTAATTATTTCGATCAACAAGGTACTATTTTAAATACCGGGTTCAAAAGGTATTCTGCACGGGTTAATTATGAAAAAAATGTAACCGACAAGTTTAAAATATCAACTAACGTATTCGGCAGCCAATCGATAGAAAACAAGCTTGTAGGCAGCGCGTACAACAGCATCAACTTTAGCAATGCATTTGCAACTTTATTGCTAACCCCACCCACATCTCCAATAACAAATCCAGATGGTAGCTATTATACTAATAGCCCCTATATTGCCACACCAACCAATCCATTACAGGACATAACCGCCACAACTAACACTACCACATTAACACGTATATTAGGTAATGTTGCCGGTGAATATAAGATATTAACCGACCTAACTTTAAAAGTAACCGCCGGAGTTGATATATTAAATACCGTTCAGGATTATTATGCGCCATCGAATACATCCGGTGGATATGCCGACCAAGGTTACGCGTCAATAGGGAATGGTAATGAGTTAAGCTGGTTGAATGAGAACACGCTTACTTATGACCATGCCTTTAACAACACCAACTTTTTAAACATACTGGCGGGTTATACCACTCAATATACTCGCTTTTCATCATCAACAGCATCTGCTCAAAAGTTCCCGAATGATTTAACCTCTTACAATAATCTTTCTTATGCAGGTGTGGCCAACTTGCCAACATCAAGCTTCGCCAGCCAGGCTTTGGATTCTTATTTGGCGAGGGTGAATTACTCTTATCTGCATATTTATAACCTAACCGTTTCTGCACGTGCGGATGGTTCATCTAAGTTAGGGGCTAACAATAAATGGGGCTATTTCCCATCAGCAGGCTTTTCATGGAATATTGATAAGAACGACTTTTTTAAACCACTGGCGCAAGACATCAGCAGTTTAAAACTAAGAGTAAGTGCGGGGCAAACCGGTAATTCAGAAGTACCGCCATATAGCTCATTAGCCGCATTGGCACCAACCAATTATTATTTTGGCAGCAAGTTGGTAACCGGTATATCGCCAGTACAAATAGATAACCCCAACCTTAAATGGGAAACTACTACGCAATATGATGCAGGTCTTGATCTTGGTTTGTTCAATAACCGGGTTAACCTTACGTTCGATGCTTATTATAAAAAAACCAGCGATCTGTTGCTTAACGTGCCATTGCCTTTATACTCAGGCTATGCAAGTGAGTTAGAAAACGTGGGTAGTGTTGAAAATAAAGGTATTGAGCTGGGTATTAACACTGATAACGTAAAAACGGATCATTTTTCATGGAAAACTAATATAGAGTTTGCCGAAAACCGTAACAAGGTATTAAGCCTGGGCCCAGGTGTTAGCAGTTATTTCCCGGTAGCACCAACAGGGCAGGTATCACCGGTAATTGTACAGGTTGGTTTACCGGTTGGTACATTTTGGGGATACTCAACCCAGGGATTGTTAACCGCTGCTGATATTGCTAAAGGCGTACCACTTTTGAATGGTGTACCGCAAAAAGTAGGTGATACCAAATATGTTGATTACAACAAAGACGGACAAATAACCACAGCCGATAAACACAGTCTTGGCAGCGCCCAGCCTAAGTTTACAGGTAGCATTACCAACACGTTTAGTTACAACCAATTTGATCTTTCAGTATTCTTCCAGGGATCATATGGCAATAAAATATTTAACCTGTTGCAGCAAACTTTAGAGCGCCCAACACTTACCCAAAATGCATCAGCCACTTTATTAAACAGATGGAGCCCGTCAAATCCAAATGGCACAGTTGCACGCGCTACTGATTCGCCGGTACCGCAGGTAACCGACCGCTATGTAGAAAATGGATCATATTTAAAACTTAAAAATGCATCATTAGGCTACACATTTACCAATAACCTTGCTTCAAAAATTGGCGCTAAAAAATTAAGGATTTATGTATCGGGCCAAAACCTGTTAACCATAACCAAATACAGCGGGTTAGATCCGGAAGTAAACTTTTACGACAATGACAACACCAAACAGGGAATTGACTATGGCACCTACCCTGCTGTGCGCACATTTTTAGCAGGAGTCGACGTCACTTTTTAATTAAATCCATAACACAACAAAATGAAAAATATATCATCATATAAAATTATATTATTACTGGCAGGTGTAGTCGTTGGGCTAACATCCTGCAATAAGTTATCGGAGGACCCTAAATCGGTAATCGTATCCTCTCAATTTTACCAAACAACCTCCGACGCTACATCGGCTGTAAATGCTGTTTACAGCACACTAAACAGCGATCCCGCAGGCGACTTTCCGCTATACGGCAGACAATTAAACCTGTTGGTTGAAAATGCCAGCGATAACCAGTTATATAGCCCAAGTAATACCAACCCCGATGTAAGAGCATTGGGGACTGAAACTTATATATCATCAAACAGTCGTATACAAAAGGTTTGGCAGCAATTATATTATGGCATTAACCGCGCCAATATCGCTATAGATAATGTGCCGACAATACAAATGGACACTACTTTACGTGCGCGTTTAGTGAGAGAATCTAAATTTATCAGGGCCTTACTATATTTTGATCTTGTACGTCTGTATGGCGATGTGCCTTTAGTATTACACAACCCTAACAGTACCAATATTGATAATTTATTAATCGCACGCACGCCTGCTGCTCAGGTTTACTCGCAGATTATTGCCGATTTAGAAGACGCTACCAATCTGCCAAAATCATATAGTACTACCGATTTAGGCCGTGCAACCTCGGGTGCCGCGCACACTTTATTAGCTAAGGTATACTTAACACAACAGGATTGGCCGGATGCCCTTACCCAACTGAATCTGGTTATAAACGGTGGATATGGCTATGCCTTATTCACTAATTATTATGATGCTTTTCAAAAAGCGACCAAGAATGGTGTTGAACACATCTTTTCGGTACAGTTTGAAACCAATTTAGGCGAAGCAAACAGCACACAATACCTAAGTGAGAGTTTCACCTCATTCAATACCGGTACCTTCCCTATTGATATACCTGTAGATAGTAGCTTATATAAATTATTTAGTGCTAATGATACCCGCAGGGCCGTTACTTTTTACAATACCGTTTATAATGCCGCTACAGGGCAAAATGTAGTATTTAATAACGCATACACCCCATACTTAAACAAGTTTGTTGATTATAGCCTATCTCCTTTATCATCACAATCCCTTAGCGGTATTAACTACCCTGTTTTGCGCTATGCGGATGTATTGCTAATGAAAGCAGAGGCCTTAAATGAAATAAATGGTGGACCAACCAGCGATGCTTATAACGCGATAAACCAAGTACGGACACGTGCCCAAATAGCCAACTTAACGCCAGGATTAAACCAATCTGATTTTAGGGATTCGATCTTTCTTGAAAGAAGAAAAGAGTTTATACAAGAAGGCCACCGCTGGTTCGACCTGGTGCGCCAGGGCGGTACTGTATTGGTTGATGCCTTGCATAAAATTTCTGCAAAATCAGCAGCTACTTCAAAAAATACTTTGTTCCCAATTCCACTGGTAGAAATACAACAAAATTCTAAGTTGAAACAAAATCCCGGCTATAACTAAATCATAAACCATTAAAACTAATTTATATATGACACTATCAGATGTATCCATTTTAGGCAAAAAAATCCTGGTTGGTATTATTATCACCCTGGTGCCTTTTATCATTATCGCGGGTGGCCTATGGGTCACACAAAAAGCGTTAGGCGGCGATCCAAAGCCACAGCAACAAATTTCAAAAACTAATAAAACTAATAACCATGAAAATTGAACAAGCTACTAAAGAACGGATAGTAAGAAACGTGGCTTTGAGCCTATTTATCTATCTGCTGCCGATTGCATTAATGTTTTTAACATTTACCATAACCGGCCAAAGACCATGGGAAAAGAAAACCCAAAAAGCAGCTAACACAAAATCAGTAACCAACAAAATCAATTTAAACAATGGAAGCAACGATTGAGTTCATCAAAAAAATAGTGGATAATCTGAATGGTTTTGGATTTCCATTCCTGGTGTTTTTTATCGGAGTACTCGAATTTTCATTCGGATTATATAAAAGGAAGTGGCCTAAAAACGAAAGATGGGTAGATATTACCTGCTTTACCCTGCCACGGCTGGTTATACGACCTGCTTTCGCTTACTACGCGCTGCAATTTTTACCGTATGCTTTACCCGGGTTTAAAAATGTATTTGGCTGGGTACCATTTTTATGGGGTTTCGCCATTATTGCTGTTGCCGACGATTTAACCCAATACTGGTACCACCGCCTGCATCATGAAATCCCTTGGTTATGGCGTTTTCACCGTACCCATCACTCCGCTAACTATATGGGTATGGCAATGGCAAGCCGTCAAAATCTTATTTATACGCTCTTTTTTTCGCAGACGTATTTAACAGCGGCGTTAGTTTACCTTGGTTTGGGTATACCTGCTATCGCGGTAAGGGTTATTAAATCAACTATTACTACGCTTGCCCACTCTAGTATTCCGTGGGATAAACCTTTCTACAAATACAAAGTATTACATCCAATTGCCTGGGTGCTGGAGCGTTTAATATCAACTCCGGCTACACATCATGCCCATCACGCGGCAACTACTGATGATGGCGTAGGCTATTATAAAGGCAATTTTGGCAATATGTTTTTCTTATGGGATATTACCTTCGGTACTGCATTAATCTCACGCCAATATCCAAAAGCTTACGGCATCTCTCATTACGAAGGCGATCAATGGTATGCGCAATTGCTTTGGCCTATATTTAAATCAAAAGTACCCGGTAGCGAACTTGCTGCAGATGGGCCAGTTGTACGGATTGATATTGATAAAGAAGAACCGGCTGAAAAAGCAAGCAGAATACCCGAGATACAATTAGCACCATCAGAGGTAAATCCTGTTTATAATTAACTTATAATATCTGCTAAACAAAAAAAGCTTGCTGAATCAGCAAGCTTTTTTTGTTTATTAATGATTTTATATATTTCTTTTTATTTTTCATTTGATAAAGAATAAGGAACATCCGCTGCTTTTATGCCTCTTTGTTTATTTGGCTTAGCTGTCATGTCCATATTAATAACAGCTCCCTGCATTAAAGCCAGATGACTAACCCAATTTAAGTCATAAGGCTTACCATTATAGGTCATGTTATTAACGTATTTATTATCTACGCTGTTTTTTGGTGAGTTGATGATAATCTTTTTACCATTCTCCAAATTAACTGTTATTTTTTTAAACAAAGGTGCACCTAATACATATTGCGTACTAACCGGGCATACCGGGTAAAAACCAATTGCCGAAAATACATACC
>JAMFRP010000040.1 GCA_026224775.1 Bacteroidota bacterium | reverse complement strand
GCTTCGGCATGTAAGGCAGCTTCTACCCAATTACGTAGCTCATTATCTAATGACCCGTGGTGCATAGCCATAACACCAGCATACTCTGGGTAATTATCTAAAATAGCATGATACCAAATCTCCGATTGCGAACGGGTATTGGTAAATATTAAGGTTGTTTTGCTTTTGGCGACGATCTCCATCACCTGCGGCAATAACTTTATCCCGATGTGACCCGACCACGAGTAGCTTTCAATATTTTCAGGAATGATGGATTTGATAAGCAGTTTCTTTTCCAAATTGGCACGAACCATGGTTACCCTATCCGCCGGAAAATCATTACCCAACAAAACTTCCGCGGCTTGCTCCAGATTGCCGATGGTTGCGGAGATACCCCAGATTCTTAGCCGATAGTTCATAGTCGATAGCCCATAGTCGTTAATAGGACTGTTGACTTCTGACTTAAGACTCAAGACTTTCAACCTCGATAACCCCAACTCCACCTGCACACCTCTTTTGGTACCTAATAACTCGTGCCACTCGTCAATTACCACCACTTGCAGGCCGCTGAATATTTTAGGGTATTCTTTTTGGGCGAGCATTAAGTGCAGGCTTTCGGGAGTTGTTAAAAGTACCTCAGGGAGCTTCTTCTTTAGGGCTGCTTTTTCGGCGGCGGGGGTATCGCCGGTGCGGGTAGCTATTTTCCAGGGGATGCCAATTTCATCGCAAACTTCCTGCATTGCTTTTTTTATATCATTGGTTAGTGCCCGCAATGGTGTTATCCACAGCATTAGCAAACCATTGTTTTTATTTTTCGTATAACTATCCGGATATTTGTTGATGTAATCTGCTAAAAAAGGCAAAAATAAAGCGAATGTTTTACCACTGCCGGTTGGAGCATTTAACAGGCCCGAGAATCCGCTCAAATAAGCTGCTTCCATCTCGCTCTGAAATGCGAATTGCTCCCAGTTTTTTTGCTTGTACCAACGGCGAATAACTTGCTGCCCAACAGAAATCATATTGCAAGTAACAAAATTGAATAGATTTAGTTATAGTATAAAATATTTAATATAGTCATGTTTAAATACCTCATTATCCCAGCCATTGCCGTATTGATACTTGGTTGCGACTCCTTGTCGACACACAAAAGTTTAGCCGATAGTATACATGCTGTGGATACCCCTTTAAAAACCATTGCACCTGCCAAACTGATAGTGCCGGGTAAGCGGATAGGCAATATTTATATTAATGAAAACGCCGATAGCGTGGTGGCAAAATTAGGCAAACCCAATTGGAGTGATGCTGCAATGGGGGCGTCATTTATGGCCTGGTTTGATAAAAAGGGTAAAAACGTACATAAAACCAGTATTTATGCCCACCGTAATATGGGTGCCGCGGATGAAAAGGTAAACTATATAAAAGAAATACGCGAAACATCGCCCAGCTTTAAAACTGCCGATTATGGTGGAGCAGGTTCGGAAATTAAAGATGTGATGAAATTATATAAGCTGGAAAAGCATCCTGCTCCCGGCAATAAAAAACTTTGGTTGTATGATAATTATCAGGAAGGTATAGGGTTTGAGGTTGACTCAACTGGTAAATGTTTGGCGGTATATATACACGCTCCCGGTGATAGTTCAGCTGCGCATTTAGATATTCATAAATAATAGAGTGTTATTAATTGTTAATAAATGAATTAGCATATAGCTTGTATTATGATAAAACATCATATTTAAGCAATGAAAAGACTGCTATTATTTATTCTCTTAGTCGCAATTTATTTTCCTGCCTGTGCACAAAATTTAAGTGACACCGTAACTCGTATAAATAATCTATTCCATCGTTATCAATCCGAAAATCCGGGCGGACAATTATCCATCAGCCAAAACGGGAAATTGATTTTTTCAAAAGCCTGGGGATTCGCTGATCTTGATCATCATGTGCCATATACAACCGTAACGGTAAGCGAAGCGGGTTCTATATCTAAACAATTCACCGCGGCATCAATTTTATTGTTAGTTCAGCAGGGTAAATTATCATTAAACGATGATGTAAGAAAGTATTTTCCTCAATTACCCAATTACGGTTCGGTTATTAGATTGGAAAATCTTTTACATCATACTAGCGGCTTGCGCGAATGGAGCGACTTAGCCGCGATAACCGGATGGCCCAGAACCACTAAAGCGTACGCTAACGAAGATGTGTTAAAGATGCTTTGCAGGCAAAAGAAGTTAAATAACATACCCGGAACGGAATTTATATACAGCAATTCCAATTACGTATTGTTGACGATGATAGTTGAAAAGGTAAGCGGAATGACGCTGCCTGCTTTTACCCGAAAATATATATTTAACCCTGCCGGGATGACACATACCCTGTGGCGTGATAGTTATAAAAAAGTGGTGTCAAACAGGGCTATAGCCTACTCAAAAAATGATGGCATTTATACCATAAACATGCCCAATGAAAACGTTTATGGCCCTGGCGGTTTATTAACTACAACAGAAGATTTATTGAAATGGAATGATTTTTACCTGAATAATAAATTGGGAAACCCAGGCTTATTGGAACAACAATTAACCATTGAACCAGTAATAGGTGGGGCAGAAACACATTATGCAGCTGGCTTATTTATTGATAAACTAAATGGTGTAAAAGAAATTTATCATGATGGGCAAACTGCCGGTTATGTGGGTATTGTTGAAAGCTTTCCGGCTTTACATTTATCGATAGCGTGGCTTAGTAATACTACCGAATTTAAATCCGGATTGTTTGATGAAATAGAACAAATTGAAAATATTTTTATTAAAAGTATACCAGCCAATACGGACGTTGAAACCGGAAAGTCATCACATCTGAAATTGGAAAAAGCTAAAGAACTTTTGGGATGGTATCGATACACCAAAACAAACCAGAGTGGGGAAATTGTATTAAATAAGGACACACTTTATTTTAATGATACCGCATTGAGACCGATAAATGATTCATCGTTTAGTTATAGATCGTCATTGCTGAGATTTAATAACTCGGGAGGTTTTGTTTTACATACTGAAGATAAAAGGGACTTGCTATTTACCAAAGAAAAGAACAGTGAAACAACCACCCAATATTTACAGGCTTTTATCGGTAATTACTATTCATCAGAAACTGAAAGTAATTTCGCCGTTGTATTAAAAGATGGTAAACTGATGATAGAAAAGGACAATATTAAAGATATAAACTTATTACCCACATATAACCAGGATTTTGAATTTAATGTTAAATCAGATGCTGATCTTAATCCTTTACGGATAAATATTCTTTTTAAAAGAGACCTCAAAAATAAAGTTGTAGGTTGTGAACTTTCAACGAGTGATGCTCGTGATATAAGTTTCAATAAAATTAATTAGCATAAAAAAAGCGTCTTTGTAAGTATTACAAAGACGCTTTTTGTCGTATAAAAATGCGCTTATTTTTTCTCAGGTAGTAATATGAATTTTATAAAGTTATTACCGCTTAAGTATTTGTTAGCTGCATCCTTAGTGCCTTGTACGGTTACTGTATTTAAATTTTTAATATAATTTATAATACGATGCGGATTAGCCTGGGTTTGACTGCCACTCGCCAAATATCCTGCCCAAAAAACATTCTGTCTTATCTGTACCTCGGTTGAGCGCGTATCCTCAGATGTAAACTTCTGTATGTCTGTTTGCTGGGCGCCGTTTTGTTTAATTTTATTGATCTCGTCAAGGGTTGCGGCAATCAACTTGTCAACATTTGCAGGGGCGCAGGTAAAGTATATCATAAAGCTATAACGGCCGTCAGGTATTTTTACGTAACTGGCCCTAACTCCCGGCGAATAAACACCGCTTTCTTCCTGGCGCAGGCGATCAATCAGCTTAAGTTGTATTATTGCCTCAAGCGCATCCATTTGCACGTTGTTGAGATCGTTATAATCATAATTGCCACTAAATACCAATTCTACGGTGGCTTTGTCGCCAATGCCTTTATAAACAGTTTTGGTTATTTGCCCCGCAGGTGGGTGAATGTTTAAATTCTTATAAGTTTCCTTACTATTGGTTGATGGTAACCCGCCCAAATAGGTTTCCAATAAGGGCTTAATATTACCGATATCAAAATTACCTACGAAAGTAAAGGTGAACCCGCTTGCATCAGCAAACCTGTCTTTGTAAAAGCTATAAGCTTTATCAAGGGTGGCTGCATTTAGTCTGCCTGGGGTAGTCGTCATGCCGCGGAAATTGTAGTTGCTTAAAACAGCAGCAACGGTATCCCTGTAAACATTATTGGGGTCGAGATTACGATTATTTAGAAATGCATTTGCCTGGGTAATTGTTGATTGCCAAATGTCCGGATCTTTGCGTGGCTGAGTGAAATACAGGTAAAGCAATTGCAAGGCAGTTTCGAAATCCTGCGGAGATGAACTTCCGTTTATTCCTTGTGCACTTTCGCTGATATAAGGCGTCAAGCTAACATTTTTACCTGCCAGCATCTTTCCCAACTGTATTTGGTTGAAATTACCTACACCGCTGCTGCCAATAATATCACCTGCCAGGTTTGCTGAAGTAAAGTCATCATCGCTTGCCAATGATGTACCACCAAAAGCGTAACCGCTTATCAGTATCTGGTCGTTTTTAAAGTCGGTTGGCTTTAATATGATTTTTACGCCGTTACTTAAGGTAAGCGTTGCTGTAGAAATTGAGTCGTCACTTATGGCCCTAACAGTCGCGCTTGGTATCGGCATTTTGTCTAGTAGGGGCTTGGTGCTAACATTATCAACATAGGGAGTTAAATTATTGCCGGCGGCGCTTAACCAACTAAGTATAGTTGCCTGGTTAGGCAGGGTGGTTTTTTCTTTATCAGGGCCTTCAATTACAATCACTCTATTTTGGTCACTGATAAACTTACCCGCCATCGCGTTCATTTCGGCAAGGGTGATTTTGCCAATGTTGCTTACATAAAAATTGTATTCAAAATCAATCCCAGGTATGGCATCACCCTTTAAAAAGTGTTGCTCATACTCCTGAACGTAATCTGATGATGCAGTTTTACCTCTTTCTTTATATTCGTTTTGCAATTGCTGCAGGGCATTTTGTTTGGCACGCTCCAGCTCAGTTGCTGTAAAGCCGAATCTGCGGGCACGCTCAGTTTCTGTTGCTACTGCTTTAACAGCGGTTTCCAGATCCGTATCCGACTTGGATACCGCAACCGTTATAAAAGCATCCTGCCTGCCCAAAAATGGGCCATAAGATGCCTGCCCATATAAGAAAGGCGGATTACGTTTTTGGCTAAGTTCGCCTATGCGGGAATTTAGCATTTGGTTAAATAAGGCCACCCTAACACTTTGTAAATATTGTGAACCGGTTTTAACAACAGTTTCGGGATGTTTAACTATTATCTCAGCCAAAGTATAGGGGAATTCTTTGTCGGTTGCTACAACAATGCTGGTTCCGGGGCTTGGCGGATCATTATATATGATCCTTGGTTTTTCAACAGGTGGATTTTTAAGCGCTGAAAAGTTTTGTTTGATCAGTTCCTCTACCCGTTTCGGGTCAAAGTCGCCAACAACTATTACCGCCTGTAAGTCTGGGCGATACCAGTCATGATAGAAGTCCCTGATAGCATCAGCGCTTACCGTTTTTATAATTTCTTCTTTGCCAATTGGCAAACGGGTAGCATACCTTGAATTGTTGAATATCACCGGGTAAATTTGCTGCTGCAGGCGTTCTTGTGCATTTTTGCCACGCTGGCGTGCTTCTTCCAAAACAACACCACGCTCTCTGTCTAATTCGGCTGGGTCAAACGTATCGTATCCTGCCCAGTTGGCTAATATGTTAAAGCCTTTTTCAAATACTGCTGTGCTATCTGTTGGTAATGGCAGTTCATAAACTGTTTCATCGAATGTTGTAGCAGCGTTTAAATCCGCGCCAAATTTAACACCTGATTTTTGCAGATAATCAACCAATTGGTTCTTTGGGAAATCGCGTGTGCCATCAAATGACATATGCTCGGTAAAGTGAGCCAGGCCCTGCTGTGCATCGGTTTCTAAAACAGAGCCTACTTTGTTAACTAAATATAATTGGGCTCTGTTTTTAGGTTCGGCATTAGCACGGATGTAATAGGTTAAGCCGTTTGGCAATTTACCGATGATAACATTATGATCGACAGGCAAAAGGTCGACATCATTTGTTGATGCAGACGGAATTGGTTTATGAGCAAGAGGCTTTTTCTTTACCTGGGCAAATGCTCCGCCCGAAGCCATCAGCAAAGCCAAAGCCGCTACGGAGATGTTCTTGTTAAAATTCATTAGTTTAAATTATAGGAATATATTTAGTGCTAAAATGCAAAACGTATTTTTTAGTTTCAAAGTATAAGGTTTTAAAATGCACATATTAAGCTTATGCAAGCTTACACTTTTATAATTATTTTACGCTTATATAATACCCAAACCATTAGGTATATAAGCAATGTGAAGGCTATCGCGCCAGCTAAAGAAGCATTAACCGGGGTAAAGTGCGGTACAAATACTGTTTGATAAATATAACTGTAAGCATCTATGCTTTTTCCGCCGGAATTTATCTTTATCAAAGCGATAGTACCCGGTACTATGTCAGACAAGATATAAGCTGTTATGGCATTAATGCCAAAGGCCACAAAAAACGAAGTGTATTTTTTATAACCCTGTACATCTATCAGCCAGTATAGTGTAGCCAATGTCATGGTAGCTAAACCGCCTGTATACAGTACAAAAGAGCTTGTCCATAATGATTTGTTAATCGGGAAAAACAAATCCCATATCAGCGAAGCGGTAACGGCTAAAAGGCCATAAATAAACATCCAGGTAACTTTGGTTGTATCATCACGATCTTTACGTTTTAGCCAGCTGCCCACCATCATCCCAAACAAACCGGTACCTAATGAGGGTAATGTGCCTAGTAACCCTTCAGGGTCCCAGGTATGTGCCTCGTTCCACAGGTGGTTGGTGGTAAATACAAGCCTATCTATAAGTGCTCCCATATTTGTTTCAGGGTTAAGGTTAGCGTAACCAATTCCCGGAACAGGTATAAAGCACATAATTATCCAGTAACCCACCAATGAGCCAATAAATACCCATTTTATGGTTTTGGCTGATGCTTTTAAATAAAGCAAAGTGCCAATAAAGTAAACTATAGCTATCCGTTGCAATACACCCGGAAGGCGCAGTGTTACAACCTGTGTATGATAGAATAACCACGCCAATACACTTATTACAACTAAGGTTAACCCCCATATTAAAGTTTTTTGAGTGGTATTAACATACAATACCAGCCCGATGAGCACTATTATGCCAATACATTGAATAGTACCGGGAAACGGATGGTAAAAAAGCTGTACTAGCAGCGTAATAAAAATAAGTGTTACCATACGCCTGAAAGCATGCAGGATAATTTGTCCATGATTTTCTACAAGCGCTTTTTTGCTTTCCATAGCATAAACGATGGACACTCCCACCATAAATAAAAAGAATGGGAAGATAAGGTCGGTTGGTGTGCAGCCGTTCCATTTGGAATGTTCCAGCGGTGGATAGATATGTCCCCAATCTCCCGGATCATTTACTAAAACCATTGCCGCCATTGCGGCTCCCCTAAATACGTCGAGCGAGAGTAAACGCGGCTGTTTGGTTTTAACTTCAGGTTCCATTATAATAGTTTAAATTTATAAAGCGATTAAATTTATAATTATTAATAAACTTATGGCATGTTATTACAAAAAAAATACGCCGATAGTGGCAGAAAATCTAATAGTTAAGCTAATTTAGGCCTATGTTACTGCTTAACCACAACCTGCAAAAGCTTTCTGACATTGCTTGTAAAGACGAAAAAATAGGCATCGGCTTAATGTCGGGTACGTCGCTTGATGGGTTGGATATTGCTTTATGCCGGTTTAGTGGTAACGGACTTGAAACTAAATTTAAGCTGGAAAATTTTGTAACTATACCCTATCCCGCTGATTTTAAAACTGATGTTCAGCAAGTGTTCGCCCAAAAAACGGTTAATCTGGAAAAGGTTGTTTTGCTGAATGAGTACATCGGAATTTATCATGCAGAACTAGTTTTACAGGCCCTTGCCAACTGGAATATAAAACCGGAAGAGGTTGACTTTATAGCCAGCCACGGTCAAACTATTTACCACGCGCCAAAAAGATTACATCAAAAAGTAGGTTATCCCAATGCTACCCTGCAAATTGGCGATGGCGACCATATAGCGGTAAAAACCGGAATACTGACTATTAGCGATTTCAGGCAAAAACATATTGCTGCCGGAGGCGAAGGCGCGCCACTGGCTTTATACGGCGATGTAATATTAGGTAGTAAAACAGGCGAGAACAGAATATTACTGAACATTGGTGGTATTGCTAATTTAACCTATCTGGCTGCCGATGGCAATTATCAAAATATTTTATGTACTGATATTGGCCCCGGCAACACGCTGATTGACGCGGCTTGCCGTAAATATTTTGATAAGCCCTATGATGAGGATTCGAAAATCGCTTACTCGGGTAAAGTACACAAGGCTCTTCTTGATGAATTGTTGAGTAATCCATTTTTTAAAGAATCATCACCCAAAACAACAGGCCCGGAATTATTCAACCTGGATTTTGTGGCATATGCGCAAAAGCGATCGGATACATTAACTATCAGTCCCGAAGATTTAATAAGTACATTAAGTACACTTACGGCAACATCAATTGCTCAATTTGTTGAAGCTAATTTTAATGTAGATAACTTACAGGTTTTCCTTAGCGGGGGCGGTGCCCGGAATCCATTTATCGCAGCACAACTAAAAAAAAATCTGTCGCAAGCATCCATTAAAAATACCGATGCTTTAGGGATTGATCCGGATGCAAAGGAAGCTATCCTGTTTGCCCTATTAGGCAATGAGTCTTTATGTGGCGAGCCCATAAAAATTGGCAATAATCCTGCAGTTTTGATGGGAAAATTTAGTTTTCCGGGATAAAGTCACTTTTACAATACAAAAGCTAAATGGATATAGTTTTCATTCTATATTTGTTTTTTAACTGACACCCACTTTGCCCTAATGAAAAAAATACTGACCGTACTTTTCGCTTGCGCTGCTTTAATGGCTAACGCGCAAAAAAAATCTGATAATGACTTAGTTCAATACGTAAAACCTATTATCGGTACTGAACGCATGGGGCATACTTTCCCAGGCGCGACTGTACCTTTTGGGATGGTACAGCTTAGTCCGGAAACGGATACGCCGAGTTATGATCTGAACGGCCACTACAATCCCGATGTATATAAATATTGCGCGGGTTATCAGTATGAAGATAAAACCATCGTAGGCTTTAGTCATACCCACTTTAGCGGTACGGGGCACTCAGATTTAGGGGATTTTTTGGTGATGCCAACTGTAGGCGAATTAAAATTAAATCCCGGTACAGCAGATAAACCGGGTAGTGGCTATCGTTCGGCATACTCACACGCCAATGAGGTAAGTGAAGCCAACTATTACAAAGTAAAATTGGATGCCAGCGGTATTATTGCCGAAGTGACGACCAGCGCAAGAGTTGGTTTTCATCAATACACCTTCCCAAAATCGGATAACGCGCACATTATCCTCGACCTGATGGCGGGTATCTATAACTATCCCGACAAAAATGTGTGGACTTATGTGCGAATGGTTAACGATAGTACCATTGTAGGTTATCGCCAAACCAACGGTTGGGCACGTACCCGTACACTCTATTTCGCTATGACGTTTAATAAGCCGTTCATTCAAATGGGCTACAAAAACTTTTCGAAGCATGAGGTTTATGGCGGCTTTTGGGGCAAGTTTAACCACGTGAAAAATTTTCCGGAAACGGCAGCAAGGCAATTAAAACTTTGGTTCGATTTTAAAACTGGAGAAGGGGAGAAGATCAAAATAAAAATGGCACTATCGCCGGTTAGCATGGATGGCGCATTAAACAACATGCAGGCCGAGATACCGGGCTGGGATTTTGACAAAGTGAAGAATGACGGGCAGGAGCTATGGGAAAAAGAACTGCATAAAATTGTGATCAACGCGAGTGATGATGATAAAGTGAATTTTTATACCTCGATGTATCATGCCATGATCAATCCAACCATTTATATGGATGAGGACGGGCAATACAAAGGCCTCGACCAAAACATTCATAAAGCGGATGGCTTTACCAATTACACAACTTTTAGTTTGTGGGATACGCATCGCGCGCTGCATCCGTTGTTCAATATTATTGAGCCTGATCGCAATGCGGATATGATAAAATCAATGCTTGCCCATTATGACCAAAGCCCTGAGCATATGCTACCAGTTTGGAGCAATTCAGCAAATGAGAACTGGTGTATGAGCGGTTTCCACAGTGTATCGGTAATTGCTGATGCTGTGGTTAAAGGCAATGCGCCTTTTGATGCAAACAAAGCGCTAGATGCTTGTATTGCTACAGCTACCCATCGCGATTATCAAAGCACAGGATTATTTATGGATATGGGTTATATCCCCGATGAAAAAGATGATAACTCGGTATCGTCAACCTTAGAATATGCTTATGATGATTGGTGTATAGCCCAAATGGCTAAAAAGTTGAACCGTATGGATGTGTATGATCGTTTTATCAAATACTCCGAAAACTGGAAAAATGTATTTGATCCGCAAGCGGGTTTTATGCACCCTAAAGAAGCAGATGGCACCTGGAGAAAAACCAAGTTCGATCCGTTTACCACAATAGGAATGGGTTTTATTGAAGGCAATGCCTGGAACTATACCCTTTATGTGCCTCAAGATCCAAAAGGCTTGATAAAAGCCATGGGCGGAGATAAACGTTTTATTATTTATGAAGACAGCTTATTCAGTTATAACCTACCGGATAAATATTTTGCTGAAACAGAAGACATCACCAAAGATGGTATCATCGGAAACTATGTGCATGGTAACGAGCCGTCGCATCATGATGCTTATTTGTACGATTGGACAAATGAACCCTGGAAAACACAGGATAAAATACGCATGATCCTACCTAAAATGTACAAACCAACACCCGATGGTTTAGGTGGTAACGATGATACCGGACAAATGAGCGCCTGGTATATATTCAGCGCGATGGGTTTTTACCCGGTAGCGCCAGGATCGGATCAGTATGCTATCGGCAGCCCGGCTGTTGATGGGGCAGTGATTAATTTGAAGGATGGCAAAACGTTTACCATTAACGTGAAAAATCAAAGCCCTAAAAATGTTTATATCCAAAAGATACTGCTAAATGGAAAACCATTGGATGGATATTTCATCACCCATGCTGATATTATGAATGGCGGCGAGATCACATTCTTTATGGGAAGCAGACATAAATAATTTTTCAGAAAACCATACTATCAGACAATAGTTTAAATAGTATGGTTTTTGATAATATGCTCGAAAGATTCTTAGATGCCCAAAAAGCAGACTATGCGATTGCACTATCTGAGATAAAAAATGGCAGGAAACGCAGCCATTGGATGTGGTATATTTTTCCGCAGATATATGGTTTGGGTTTTAGTGAAACCTCGAAGTATTACGCGATAAAAGATATTGCAGAGGCACACTCGTTTTTGAATCACCCTATTTTAGGTGAGCGGTTGGTTGCCATTTGCAGGGCATTACTCAATCTTAAAGAAAACGATGCTAACAAAATATTGGGCAGTCCTGATGACATAAAGCTTAAATCATCCATGACATTATTTGCAGCTTTATCCAAAACCAATCCTGTATTCCAGTTGGTTTTGAATAAGTTTTTTAATGGAGCAAAGGATGGGGCTACATTACAGATCATTTCTGAAAATTAATCTTCTTGATAAATTATTACATTTATCATTTAATACTCTTTTATGCTCGATTTTCGCTTGCAGGTATTTTACACGGTTGCCAAAAGGCTTAATTTCACTAAGGCTTCTGTCGAGCTTTATATTAGTCAGCCTGCCGTAACCAAGCATATTAAAGAGCTAGAGGCGCAGTTTAAAGTTTCCTTATTTGAACGTAGCGGAAACAAAAGAATTCTATTAACCCCAGCCGGCGAAATGCTGCTGCAATACGCAGGGCGGTTACTGGAAATTTACCGCGAGCTGGATTATGATATGAATCTGCTGGTTAAACAGCACAGCGGCGTGTTGCGCATTGGCGCCAGTACAACGGTAGCGCAGTATATTATCCCGCCGATATTGGCGCAATTTCATAAAAAGTTTAAGGATATAAAGGTTTTGCTGATCACCGGGAATACGGAAGAGATTGAGTTGGCGTTATTAAACAAGGAGATTGAATTTGGCATTATAGAAGGGATTGCCCGTAACCCGCAAATAAGGTACGAGGAATATTTAAATGATGAGTTGGTATTGGTTAGTGCTATTAGCAACTCGGTTATTAAGAAGGATGTAATCAAACCCGAAGAGTTGTCAAATTATCCACTGTTATTACGCGAACCGGGATCGGGTACGCTTGATGTGATAGCTCATGCATTAAAGCCCCACAATTTAAAATTATCCGACCTTCAGATTGAAATGCAGTTGGGCGGTACTGAAAGTATAAAATCATATTTATTACATAGCAATTGCCTGGCATTTTTATCCATCCACTCTATATTAAAGGAATTAAAGAACAACGAATGCCGTATTATTGATATAAAAGGCCTCACTATTGAACGCCCTTTTAACTTTATACAGCATTATGGTCAGCCCTCGTCGTTAACTGAATTGTTTATCCGTTTTGCCAGGAGTTATAAATTGTAAAAATCACTACTTAATTTTTTAGCGGGAATACTAATGCTTGACGATTCAGATGCTTCTGTAGAAAAAGAACTGACAAACTACTTCCAAATATTTAAATGGACGAACCAGGTTTTTGGGCTAATCCCTCCATGCAGGTTGGCTTGTCACCGCATTCTTTGTATTGAAAACGGAAGGGGTAATTTGCGGATTGACAGCGAAGTTTTCACTATTTGTGATCATGATTTATTTCTGCTATCTAAGGGGCAGGTATATAATTTTAGCGAAGGCAGCAGCATAACTGGTTTTGAATTACGCTTCGACGACTTTTTTTGGGAAAAATCGCCTGAGAGCGCCAATAACTGTAAAGCTATTTTATTTGATGATGCATCACAAATCCAGTTACTGCCACTTAAGGAAGTCGATTTTGATGAATTGGAGTTCTTTCTCACAATGTTGTATAAGGAGTATTTGAAACCCAATTATATCAACAAACCGGATGCGTTGGCTGCGTTTCTCAAAATAATTATGATAAAGATGGCCAATGTGAATGCATTGCTGGTGGGTTTTGATAATTATGAGAAACACGTATACCGGAAATTTATGGAACTGGTAAAAATGCAATACCGGCTTTCGCACGAGGTTGCCGATTATGCCGGTAAGCTTGATATTCCTCCACGTAAACTAAGCGATTTATGCAAACGGTGCAGCGGTAAGGGGGCCAAGGAGCTGATTAATGACCAACTGATTGTTGAAGCTAAAAGATCGCTCCGGTTCTCTTCCAAACCGGTAAAGGAAATTGCTTTTGATCTTAGCTTTTCCACTCCCGAACAATTTAGTCATTTCTTTAAAAAGAATACCCAGATTTCTCCGCAGGATTATCGCAAACGTTTCGTAAATACTGACAGGTGATCAAACCTTATTGACATTCTGTGAACCCGCTAGCTGTCCTAATTTTGGCATAATTAAATTTCTAATATTATGTCAGTAAACAAATTAAAATCAGTTGCAGGAATTACCATTCCCGACAGTACCATAGCCACGCAAGCCACCGAATTGCTTTTAACCCATGGCACCGAATTTATTTATAATCACTCATTAAGGGTATTCCTGTTTGCTTCTTTAAATGGACAACGCGATAACTTGAAATATGATCCCGAGCTGTTGTATGTAAGTTCTGTATTTCATGATCTTGGCCTGTTGCCGCATTATAGCAGTCCCGACAAAAGATTTGAGGTAGATGGCGCAAATGCTGCCCGCGAGTTTTTAAAAAGCCACGGATTGCCTAAAGAATCACTGCAATTGGTTTGGGATACCATAGCACTGCACACTACTATCGGCATAGCCGAGCATAAAGAAGCTGAAGTGGCGCTGATGTACTCGGGCGTTGGGCTTGATGTTATGGGTGAGGGCTATGAAAGCCTAAGTGAATTGAATCGGAATGAAATCATTACGGCTTATCCAAGGAATGATTTTAAGAAGAAAATTATTCCGACTTTCTTTTCGGGCTTTGAGCATAAAACAGAAACCACATTTGGTAATATTAAGAGCGATGTTTGTGCCTTCATGATACCGAATTTTCATCAGAAAAATTTCTGCGATTGTATTTTACATTCGCCATGGAGCGAATAAGAAGATTGGCTGGTATTAAAATGCTCCATAGGAGCAAAATGTTGGTAGCACATGTCATTTTTAAACCATTTGGCGTGCCGTAGGTACGTAACACGGTAAAGTTACGTACCTACGGCACGGTATCTATTTCGTTTAATCTTCTTCTACCAACATTTAACCCCCACGGGGCTTTAGGCTTAAGTTAATGAGATTAGGCGTAAGCTCCTTTTTTGGATTAATCGTTGTTATAAAATACATACTTGGCGCTATCCTAAACCGCGAACGCTTACATTCCTCCCATCTTTATTGTTGTAATAGAAGCCAGATATTAATTTTTAAGAACCGGGCTTTATCACGATATTGTCAATGTGTTTAGCAAGTACGACCCATTAAAATGCTAATACCAGCCAATGACTAAGCAAAAGCAAAACTTTTCAGATATAATAAGCCCTTTCCTGAAAGGTATTGGACAAATTATGTTGCAAAATAGCGTATGGACAGGTCTGTTTTTTCTTGCCGGAATATGCTGCGGTTCATTAATGATGGGGCTTGCCGCAGCAATAGCAGTAATTACTGGAGCCTTTACTGCAAGGCTATTAAAATATGATGAAGATGAAATCAATAGCGGGCTTTATGGTTTCAGTGCAACACTGGTGGGGGTTGCACTAATCTGCTTTTTTCAGCCGACTATTATTATTTGGATCGCTGTTGTTATTGGCTCGGCATTGGCAATTATCATACAGCATTTATTTATCGTAAAAAAAACACCTGCTTATACTTTTCCGTTCATCCTGGTTACCTGGTTGCTATTATGTGTTTTCCACTACTTTCCGGCTTTAGTACAGCAGCAGCCTACGTCACCTGTTACTTATGTAAATAATTATATCGCATTATTTTCCCGTGGTTTTGGGCAGGTTATTTTTCAAGATAATGTTTGGGCCGGGATTCTGTTTATGATTGGTGTTTTTATTAGTCGGCCAGTTGCCGCGATTTATGCTATTGTTGGCATTGCATTAAGCACTATGCTGGCCTACCAGTTAAAAGAACCTATAAGCAATATTTATCTGGGCTTACTTAGCTATAACGCTGTGCTTTGTGCCATTACCTTTGCGGGCAATAAAGTGGAGGATATTTTAATGACGTTAGTATCGGTTGTATTGTCTGTATTGATCACGATCCAAATGGGACATTTGAACCTGCCAGTGCTAACATTTCCTTTTGTACTAGCTACCTGGATCACCATTATTATAAAAATAATAAAACAAACAGTTCAGTTAAAATTAAAGCAATAAAGATTACGGTTATGTCAAATATGAATCTCATCATTGAAGAAAGAGCAGTCAGTATTGGTAATTTTATGGTTGGCCGCCTGTTGCCATTCCGGGAGAAAAGAATGGTTGGCCCTTTTATTTTTATTGACCATATGGGGCCGGTAAAACTAATTGAGCGCCAAAGTTTTGATGTACTGCCGCATCCGCATATCGGCCTTTCTACACTTACCTTTTTATTTGAAGGCAGCATAATGCACAGGGATACCTTAGGGAATGTTGTTGAAATAAAACCGGGTGCTGTAAACTGGATGACCGCCGGTAGGGGAATAGTCCACTCTGAACGGATACCTGAATATATACATCATGCAGATCAGATAATGCATGGTTTGCAGATATGGGTTGCACTGCCAAAGGACCTGGAACAAATGGCGCCTGAGTTTTATCATATTGATGGAGCGGAATTACCGACATGGGCATCCGATGATCTGCAATTTAAGCTGATAGCAGGTGAAGCATTTGGCCATAAATCACCTGTTCCGGTTTACAGCAAGCTGTTTATGGTTGAGATTAAAAGCAAAACTAAACAAACCGTTAATATTGGTCATGAGCTTTATGGAGAAGTAGGATTGTACATACTTGAAGGGAATATTGAAAGCGAAGGGAATATTTATCACCCTAAGCAATTATTAGTAGCCAAAGAAAGCGCCCTGTGCGAGTTTACCATTGCGGCCGACAGCACCATTTACCTGTTTGGTGGCGAGCCCTTTGCCGAGGAGCGTTTTATTGACTGGAATTTTGTTGCTACCGATAAAGAGCTCATCAACACAGCTAAACAAAAATGGATCGCACGAACATTTGATAAAATAAAAGGGGACGAAACTGAATTTGTACCTTATCCAACATTTAATAAAAAATAATCATGGCAGCAATTAAAGCAAGTATCGGAACAGAACTTTACAAGATTGAGATTGAATCGCCCACCGGCAATGTGGTTATAGCTGATGAACCTGTTGCAAAAGGCGGACAGGACAAAGGCTTTTCGCCTAAAGAACTGCTGGCATCGGCCCTGGGGGCATGCACCTGCGCTACCGTGCGCATGTATGCCGATCGCAAAGCCTGGGATCTGGAAAAAGTAGAAGCATCAGTTGAGCTTATCGACGAAGAAGGGCAAACCAAATTGATCAGGAAACTGCAGATTATAGGCAATCTTGACGAAGAACAACGTACCCGCCTGTTAGCTGTTGCTAATGCCTGTCCTATTCATAAAATATTAACCCATCCTATTGTTATTGAAACAGTATTGGTGTAAATAAAATCAGCGTTAGATCACATCCGAAAGGTGTTTATAGTTGGATTTGATGATATCTAACACTTCATCCATCCTGCCACCTAATATTAATTTGCCCAAGGTTATGGCATATCCTTTTGCCTGTTCCCACTCTATTTTAGGTGGCATTGCCAGGGCATTGGGGTTGGTTAGTATATTTACCAGTACCGGTCCGTCTTCCTTTATAGCTTGTGCTATAGCGCCTTTAACTTCGCTTTGGTGATGAACTGTAATACCTTTGAATCCCATAGCCTGGGCTACAAGAGCAAAATCGGGGTTAACCATATCCGTTTCATTATCAGGTAATCCATCAACTTCCATTTCCAGTTTTACCATCCCCAGCGCACGGTTATTAAATACAATTAGCTTTATAGGAAGATTATATTGTTTGATGGTTGCCAAATCGCCAAGTAACATAGAGATGCCCCCATCGCCACACAAAGCAACCACCTGCCTGCCCGGATAGCATAATGCGGCACCAATGGCCATAGGCATAGCATTAGCCATTGAGCCATGATTAAATGAACCGAGAAACTTTCGCTGCCCTGTAGCATGTATATACCGGGCACCCCATACGCAGCTCATGCCCGTATCAAGGGTGAAAATGGCATCTTTTGCGGCCAGCTCATTTATTACGGAAGCAACATACTCCGGTTGTATCATATCTTCTGCACCAACATTATCCACGTAGGTTTGCAGATGGCCTTTTACCTTATCATACAAGCTCAGCTGCGCTTTTAAAAAACTATCGTCTTCTTTCTTTATGATCAACGGTAATAACGCCTTGACTGTATCTGTGATCTTACCGCATAACCCAAGCTCCAGTTTTGCCCGCCTGCCCAGTTTTTCTGGTTTTTCATCAATTTGTATGATCTTGTTGTTAGTCGGCATAAAGGGTACGTAAGGAAAATCGGTACCCAGCAATAAAACAACATCAGATTCGTGCATGCTATGATATGCAGACGGTAAGCCCAACAAGCCGGTCATGCCCACCTCGTAAGGATTATCATATTGCATGCCCATTTTACCGCGGAAAGAATACCCTATAGGGGCTTGCAGCGCTGCCGCAAGTTGTACTATTTCATCGTGTGCCTCACGTGCGCCGTATCCGCAAAATATGGTAATTTTTGGATGTTTATTGAGTATATCAGCCAAGCCTTGCAATTCATGATCGGCAGGCCTTAAAATTGTTTCACAGCTGAAATTTTGCCTGGAGGCAATGCTTTCTTCTGCCGGCATGGATGATACATCGCCCGGCAGGCCAAATACTGCCACTCCTTTATGATGAATGGCATGTTGAATAGCAGCCTGAAACATACGCGGAGCCTGTGTCGCGGTAGTGGCCACCTGGTTGTAGCAACTACAATCGTCAAATAGCTTTATGTATTAGTGCTCTGGAAATAATCCTGGCCAAATTCTGGTGTGTTTATTGTTGAGGCAATAGCAATTACAGGCACACCAGTACGGTGCGCATCATAAAGCCCGTTGATGAGATGTATATGCCCGGGGCCACAGCTTCCCGCACAACAGGCCAGTCCTTCCAGCTCTGCTTCCGCCGCCGCCGCGTATGCGCCAACCTCTTCATGCCTTACGTGTATCCATTTTATTTTGCCACTTCGTCTTACCGCATCATTCAAATGATTTAAGCTATCGCCGGTAACGGCATAAATTCTTTTTACCCCGTTTTCTACCAGCATTTCTACCAGTTGATCTGCTACTTGTTTGCTCATGGCTTATAGTTTTTGGTTAATAAAATGAGATCTGATTTAATCACTAAATTAATATTATTCAGGTGCAAATTATACATGTAACGATATTGTGAATAGGTTGTTTGAAAAAGATAATTGCACCATGGAAATAGGAAACATTGTATATCTTTAAGCGTTATCTGCTTTACTAATTAAAACACCCCAATCAATAGAAAACCATGAAAACAGCAATCAATTCACTAGCCGATTTGATGGCTGCATTGAATAACAATGTGCCTCAAAATTTAGAAATACAAACTTCTATTCTTTGCCCGTACTCAATTATTTTACCGGTTGGTTTTAAAATTACCGGCGTTAATAAAGAAAGTTGTATTATCAGTTTTAACAATGGCGATGGAATTGGCCTTACTGCCGATAATGAAGTTAGTAATTTGACCATTCAAACGAACCCTAATAACCGGGCCATTTATACGCTAAGTAATCATCCCGATTTAGGAACTTTATTCTTGAAAAATCTTACGGTTACGGGCCAGGTTCAGATATTGACCAGATCTGGCACCGATAAAACAAAGCTGATTGCGGATAACATTGATGTTGTTGCTTGCGATGCCCGTAGATATTCAGAACAGCCACAAAAATATGGCGTTAATGTTTACCAGGGCGCTTTTACGGTTTATAACTTTAACAGCGATCCGGATAGTGTGATTAATGCTACTTTAACCAACATTAGCTTAGGCCGAAAAGGTGCTCCGGTAATTGGTGCTGGTTTATTTGTTTGCGGCTTTGGTGATAATGGCGGCTGGGTAATTGCCGATACAATAACAACGGGAGATATTTACTCGAACGGGATGCTACCTTTTGGGCAACCGGATATGATAACCGCGGGCGTTTTTATTGTGTATGGCACTAAGGTAAAAAACCTGACACATCATGGCTCGATAAACACTTACGGCGTAAATGATATGGTATTGGATACCTGGGGATATGTAGAAAAATGGGTGGCCGAAAAACCGATTACATCGTACGGGCCAAGCGGTATTGGTTTTGTAAACTTTGGTACGGTTGATGAGTTTGAAGCCAAAGATAAAGTTGAAACATTTGGTTCAGGCGCGCGAGGATTTAATCAGTATGATGGTACGGTTAAAAAGGCCGTTTTCCATTCTATAATTACACATGGAAATGGTTCTATCGGGATGCAATTTAGTAAGGCGGTAGGCAGTATCGAAGTGAAAAATGGAGTTGTTACCAATGGATCTGTAGGGCAATCGCTTGTTAAAGGGGTAATTATGACCCTGCCTGCCGATGCTGTTAGTGTTAAGTCGGGGGGAGAGATCAAGCAATTGAAAGTTTCAGGAGGCATTACAACTCATGGTGACAATGTGACCTCTTATCATGTAGAGGGAGGAATTGTACACGAATTGGATGTTAAAGGGGATGTGGTTGCCAACGGCGATGATTCAATTGCTATAGCAGTTTCCAATAATGGGGAAACACCTTTAACCAATATTTCGGCAATATCAAAACAGGGGATTGCTGTTAAAATTTCTGGTGGCAAGGTGACTGATTGTACAGGTCTTACAGCTAAAGGTGCAAAAGGCAATATTGTCGAAACAAATCATAGTCGATACAAAATAACCCACTAAAACGTTGATTTAGCGGATTGTTAACCGACAATGGCAGCAGGTTTTATTGCGGACGATTTCCTGGATTCCAGTAACTGTGACTCTATTTTTACTTTGTAATAACCCAGAGGCACATGGTTGTTTTCATTTTTCTGATCCAGCAGCTGCATTAGAATGTCTGTAGCCTTCTGCCCTTGTAAATATGGAAACTGTTCGACAGAAGCGGCCGGTATAACATCCATATAGTGAACAAGTGGGAGGTTGGAATAGCTGACAAATTCAATATCCTTATCCGCCTCGTTGTCGGAGTGGCGCGAGTAATTGATTGCGAACAAAGCCAGGTAATCATTAAATGTTATGATGGCTGTCGGTTTCCTTTTATTGGCAAGTAATTCACGATACGCCATGAGTGTTCCCTGCTCGGTTAGGTCGCAATTGACAATCATTGATGGATCAAATTTTAAACGATTCTTTGTCATGGCTTCAATATATCCCTCCCGCCTTTCGTCGCATGCAAATAATGTCTTTGGTCCGTTAATCATTCCAATAACGCGATGGCCTTTTTTCAATAAATAGTTCATCGCCTCAATTGTGCCGGTTTTGATGTTACAGCCCACAAAATGGGTTTGTGCAATTGGAGGCACACGATCAAAGAACACCACCGGGATATTATAATTTTTAAGGCATTGAAAATGATCAATATTTGTAGTGTTTTTGGCAATCGAAACCAACAATCCATCCACACGCTGATCTTTCATCCTTTTTACCAATTGTTTTTCATGGTCCGTATTTTCATGAGACTGCGCTATTAATACGGTATAATTTTGTTTTGCGGCAGTATCTTCAATGGCACTAACTATGGTAGAAAAGAATGATTCTGAAAGTTCCGGCAATATGACACCAATGGTATAGTTTCTGCCTTTCTGAAAAGATATTGCCGATAAGTTAGGTTCATAATTAAGCTTCGTTGCCAGACTCCTTACTTTTACTCGTGTTGCCTGCCCAATGCTTGAATGATCATGAAGAGCCCTTGATACAGTAGATGGAGATACGTTTAGAATGGAGGCAATTTCTGTTATGGTAGCTGGCTTTGAATACATTTTATCAATATTGCATTATGTATAACATAATGCAATATTGATAAAAATATCTAACAAACAAAAATTTAACAAACCTTCAGCGTCAAAGCATCCGGTTTGTTGCTGAATTATTTAACGCAGTTCATCAAGTACCGGTGCTTTAACCGTTACAATTTCGTGTTGTGGATTATCATTTTGCTGTTCAAAAACAGTAATTATATTCTCGCCTTTTTTTAACCAGCATCCGGGTAAGTAAAGTGTTTGCTGAGGTCCGATTTTCCAGTATCTTCCAAGGTTGTATCCATTTATAAATACGATACCTTTGCCCCAGGAATGCATGTCCAAAAACGTATCGCCGGTGCCAGCTAATTTAAACTTGCCCTGGTAAAATGTCGGGCTTCCTTTGATGTTTACAGTGCTATGGCTCAGAACAGGCACTTTGTTCATAGGGAATTTGTACATTTTCCAGTTCCCAGCGATGCTTTTGCCATTAATTACAACCGGGCTTATAATACCTTTTGAATTATGGATGATTTCGCTGCCATAATTAATGCGGCCCATGTTTTCCACTAAAATGTCAAGGCGGGCGTTAGCCGGAATATTAATATCGCAGGTGAATTTATTTTGCTGGCGATTAAGCTCCGCCACTTTTTCTCCGTTTACATAGATGGTCGCATAGTCTCTCAATCCCTCAATATCCAGTGACCCACTTATTGGTTGGATAAATTTACGGCTATATAAAATATAGCCGCTTCCCTGGTTAAGGCTTTCAAAAGTTTCGGGTGTATCAGCCACCACGGGAGTCATATGATTTACTAAATTCAGTAGGTTCACAGTTGCCGTTAATTTAACCGGTGGAATTTGTATAACGGGAATCTGTTCAGGAATAGCTGGAACGGGATAACTCACATATCTTTTTAATAAGTTACGTATGGCAGTAAATTTAGGTGTTACCCAGCCAGATTCTGTAATTGGCGCATCATAGTCATAACTGGTTAGGTCGGGTTGCAGCTGATGTTCTTTGCTGTAGTTTGCACCGCTTGTAAAACCAAAATCAGTACCTCCATGTACCATATACAGATTAAATGATACACTATCTTTTAAGTAAGCTTCTAAAGCTTTGATCACACCTTCTGTCGGGACTTTTTCAAATTTTTCACCCCAGTGGTCCAGCCAACCCGGATAGTATTCGGCAACCATGTAAGGGCCCTTGCCGCCATGGTATTGGTTAACCACTTTTTTTAAACGTTGTACATCTGTTTCGCCATTAGCAGTAGGTAGTGTACCGGTAATGGTTCCCCCTTCAAATGCATCGCTACCATCCGATGTATATAAAGGGACATCTATTCCTGCATCGATCAATAGTTTTTTTATTGCCGCGCTGTAAACTTTATGATCTGCTAATGAAATATCCTTACGCTGGCTTACATATGATCCAAACTCATTTTCTGCCTGTACCATAATCACGGGCCCGCCATGTGTGATCTGAAGATCCCTTACCTGATCAGCCAGTTTATTTATATACACCTTGCATGAATCAAGAAATTGACGATTATTACTTCTGATCACCAGATCTTTGTTTTTAAGAAGCCACCACGGGTAGCCTCCGAATTCCCACTCGGCACAGGCATATGGCCCTGGCCTGAGTATCACCATTAAGCCCTCCTGCTGGGCGATTTTTATAAACTCCCTGATGTTATGATTGCCTGTCTTAAAGTCCCAAACGCCGGGTGCTGTTTCCTGATAATTCCAAAAAACATAGGTGGCAACGGCATTAAGACCCATGGCCCGCATCATTTTTAGCCGGTGACGCCAGTAAGGTGCAGGCACACGTGCAAAATGCATCTCTCCTGAATGTATCTGGATTGTTTTTCCATCGTATTTAAATGCGCCATCACTAACCTCAAACGTATGTTTCACCTGACTAAAGCCTTTTGAAACAAGTAAACAACATAATAGTAGGCAAACAACTCTTTTATTCATATTAATTTTAGCAATGTTAGTAATACGTAGTTTTATACAAACGAAATTAACTTTTTTATACTCATTAACCACAAAATAGCTGCTACACTTAAACACAAACGTTTGCGTAGGATTAATAAGTCGAATTTACTGACCATTATAACCTAATTGCTAACTTGCGGTATCTTAATCTAATTTGTATTAAAGTGATTGTAAATTTATCAAAACGGATTGTTACCCTTATTCCTCTGCTGCTTGTCATCAACTTTTCTCAAACTGCTTTTAGTCAAACAATAAATATTATTCCGTATCCCAATGCGGTTAAGGCTATGCCCGGAGAGTTTGTTATAACCAGAGCAACGCGTATCATTTATAATCATCAGGATAAAGAACTGGTCGTAGCTATTAGTCCATTGGTTTTAAAACTGCAAAAAGCTGCCGGCATCAAACTAAAAGCTACCGGCAAATTACATACCCATGATATTCTTGTCAGGCTAACGGATAGCATAACTCAACCGGAAGGTTATCACCTGAAAATCAGCCCAAATAGTATTAAGATTGAAGCCGGAACATCTACCGGAGTATTTTATGCGGTTCAGTCGCTATTGCAATTACTCCCAACAGAAATAGAGAGCCCTACACTGGTGAAAAATGTACAATGGAAAGCTCAGGCACTTGTGATAGATGATGCTCCGGCGTTTGCTTACCGTGGTTTAATGCTTGATGTTGCACGGCACTTTATGCCATTCAGTTTCCTGAAAAAGATGGTGGACCTGATGGCCATGCAAAAAATGAACACCCTGCACTTACATTTAACAGATAGCCAGGGCTGGCGTTTTGAGAGTAAGAAATATCCTAAGCTAACCACAATAGGCGCTTATCGTAAAGGAACGGCTTTCAACACCACGTATGATTATGCGTCACGGCCGAATGATACGCTTTACGGCGGTTTCTACACGCAGGATCAGTTGCGCAAACTGGTTGCCTACGCGCAATCTAAATTTATTACCATTATTCCCGAAATCGAAATGCCTGCGCATGCAAGTGCTGCGCTTGCCGCTTACCCCCAATTTGCTTGTTTAGATAGCACAGGCAAGGCATTCCCATATCCATCGCAAATACAGAATGAATTTTGTACGAAGGATTCAACATTTATTTTCCTGACTGATATACTAACCGAAGTGATGGATGTTTTTCCATCTAAATATATCCATATAGCCGGGGACGAAGCATCTAAGGAAAATTGGCGTAAATGCCCGATATGCCTTAAAAGAATGAAAGATGAACATCTAAACTCGGTAGATGAATTACAAAGTTATTTTATAAAGCGGATTGAGAAATTTGTGAATGAAAAAGGCAGAACCGTAATTGGATGGGATGAAATTTTAGAAGGAGGTTTAGCACCCAATGCGACAGTTATGAGCTGGAGAGGCGAACAAGGAGGAATTGATGCAGCCAAATTGGGGCATAACGTAATTATGACACCAGGCGACTATTGTTACTTTGATCATTATCAGTCTGCCGATAGCGCAGAACCTCCCGCATTTGAGGGTTTAACAACCTTGTCCACTGTTTATGGTTATCATCCAGTGCCGGATGGTTTAACGCCGGAACAGGCAAAGCTAATCATCGGAACCCAGGGTAATTTATGGACAGAATCTGTACCAACGCCAGAGCATGCCGAATACATGTATTTCCCGAGGGCTATAGCATTGGCTGAAGTAGCATGGACTACCAATAAACAGCCTTATGATCAATTTTTGAGCAGGCTTTTGTCTTACATCAACCGGCTTGATTATTATCACGTCAACTACTCACGCCATATGTTCGACATTCAAATGACTACTTCAATTGATTCGGTAACGAAACTGGTGAAGGCGCAGCTAGCAGGTGTTCCGAATGGTTACAATGTATATTATACTACAGATGGATCTCATCCAACCGTTAATTCATTGAAATACACCGGACCTATCACCATAACTAAAGATGCTGAAATAAATGCAGGCGTAATTTATAAGGGTATACTGGTTGACGAGGTGAACAAAACATTTACTATAAACAAGGCTACAGGTCATCAGTCCACATTAGTAACTCTGGCGAACAAGTCCTACAATAAAGGTGGCGAACATGCCTGGAATAATGGAATTTTGGGAAGCGACAACAGGTTTAATGATGGCGAGTGGCTGGGTTGGAGCGGACAGGATTTTGACGGAACAATTGATTTGGGAACATCGCAGTATATGGATACCATAACGACAAGGTTTTTTAATAAACCATCAGACTGGGTTTATATGCCACAGTGGGTTAGTGTATCGGTTTCGGATAATGGGGTAGATTTTAAAGAAGTAGCAAGGCAAGCCGACCTGCAAACAAACAAAGATGGATCCCATATTTTAAAGATGGGGTTAGGGCACATAAACGCCAGATATGTAAAGGTAGTTGCAAAATGTGACGGGCTTATTCCAAAAGGCTCTCCAGGAGAAGGAAATCAAGCATGGCTTTTTGTTGATGAGGTTAAAGTTGAGTAATAGGTAATCAAGCAACCAACAGCAATTATCTAAAACAGCAGAGCAAACGTTTGCGGCGTGCAGGTTTCCGGACTATCGGTAAACTAATATTCACCTTAAATGGCGCTATGCAAACGTTTGTCTGGTGAAAATCGGGCTTCAAATAAGCGGCTGTCAGTTCCTATTACTATTTTTACTGTCAGTTAGCCGGGCGTAATCACTGTGCTTTCAAAATATGTTTGACTTGGATGAAGACGTCTAATCTTATTAGAGTTATAAGCGAAAATGAAACGAATTATTGTTTTGGTATTGTTTACATTAAGTGGTTATGCCTTCGGACAAATGAAACCGGAAGGTAAGTATGATCAATCTTTTCCGACATTTTATCAGCAACGGTCTTCACTTTTCAGGGTGCTTCCGGAAACAAAAAATGATATTATATTCCTGGGAAATAGCATTACCAACGGAAATGAATGGAATGAATTGTTTGGCGATCAAACGATAAAAAATAGGGGGATCAGTGGAGATGTAACTGCAGGGGTTTTAAACCGGCTTGATGAAGTTACCAGCCGTAAACCATCGAAAATATTTTTGCTTATTGGCGTTAATGACCTTGCGGCAGGCCGCGTTCCGGATAGCGTGGCAAAGAACATTTTTCTGATCGCCGATAGAATACACCGGGAAACACCGGGTACCCGGTTATATGTACAGAGCATCCTTCCGGTCAACAATACTTTTAATAAATTCCCCAGCCATTTAAATAAGGAAGAGCAGATAAAGCAAGTGGACCTGCTGCTTGAACAAGGAGCCGCTGATCATCAATATACATTTATTAACCTGTATCCCTCATTTACTAACGCGCAGCAACAACTGGATACAGCTTTTACCAATGATGGTTTGCATGAAAAGGGTAGAGGCTATATGTTATGGAAACACATGATCTATCCTTATGTATATGATCTGCAAGCTAAGCCATCTGTTGTTCCCTTGCCCCGGTCAATTAACTGGACAAATGATCTCTTCCCGCTTTACAGATGCCACTATATAGTGGTAACGGATACGATGTTTAGGAGTGTAGCAGTTGGTCTGCAACAGCTGATGCAGGAAAAAGGACTAATCGCCAAAATTTCTGATCACATACTCAACAATGGTGAACCACAAATCATACTGGAGCATCAGAATACATCTACTCACGCAATAAATGAAGAAGCCTACCGGCTTCAGGTAAATAACAATCGCGTTAGTATAGCGGCGGGCACGCCGCATGGGTGTTTTAATGCTGTTCAAACACTTGCGCAGCTAATGCGGGATAATAGTGTGATAGATGGCGTTGCTATTACAGATTATCCTGCTTTCAATTGGCGGGGTTACATGGTGGACGTTGGCCGTAATTTTGAATCCATAGATCTGCTTAAGCAGCAGATCGAGGTGATGGCAAGATATAAACTTAATGTTTTTCATTTGCACCTGACCGAAGATATTGCCTGGCGACTGCAGATAAAACAGTATCCGCAACTGACCCAGGCGGATAATATGGAACGCAATAAAGGAGCTTTTTATACGGTTGATGAATTAAAAGATCTCATTAAATTCTGTAAGGAAAGATATATCACCCTGATACCAGAAATTGATATGCCCGGGCATAGTGCCGCATTCAGGCGTGCTTTTCATTGTGATATGCAAAGTGATTCGGGTATGCTGATTGTAAAAAATATCTTGAAAGAGGTTTGTACTGAATATGACATTCCCTATTTACATATAGGCGGTGATGAGGTGAAAATAACCAATAAGAATTTTTTGCCAGCTATTATACAATTCGTGCACGAATATGGTAAACAAACTATCGCCTGGTCTCCCGGTGGTAACCTGGAGGCGGCTACTATACGTCAATTATGGATGAATAAAGGCTCTCTTGATCCCCGGATCAGCTATATCGATTCGCGTAACCTATATATCAACCACATGGATCCGCTCGAAAGTGTGATCAGCATCTTTAACCATAAAATTGATGATTGCGATAGTGGGAGCGTCAAAAAATTAGGAGGTATATTATGTTTATGGCCCGACCGTAATGTGCTAAAGCAAGAGGATCTCCTGACGATGAACCCGGTGTATCCTGCCATGTTAACCTTTGCGGAAAGAAGCTGGAAAGGTGGCGGATTTGATGACTGGCATACCGACATTATAGATAGCGCTAATTTTTCAGCTTTTGAAAACCGGCTCATTGATCAGCAAAAGCAGTATTTTGCTGATGTGCCTTTCCCTTATATAAAGCAATCAGGCATTAAATGGAAACTTTACGGACCATATGTAAATAAGGGCGTTCTGACAGCTAAGTTCGCTCCGGAAAAAAAAGGCTTTCGCCCTGGAAGGCAAAAATATTTACCGCTTACCGGAGCGACAATTATATTAAGGCATTTTTGGTATCCTGAAGTGAAAGGTGTATTGACCAAGCCCATCGATAGTACTACTTACTACGCTGTTGCCAATATTTGGAGTAACCGCAATACGAGTGCCTTAATGTGGATAGGATTTTATAATATATCCAGATCATTACCAACACCTGCGCCTGAATTAAATACTTGGGATAACCGTAGCAGCGAAATTTGGATAAATGGTGAATTAATTCATCCTCCTCATTGGGCACGGGCCGGAGAAAAAGGAAATATAGAAAACCCGCTTATGGATGAAAGCTATGAATACCGTGCACCAACCGCTGTACATATGCACCAGGGATGGAATCAGCTAATGATCAAACTACCCGTGGGTAGCTTCCAATCAGGTAATTGGGAGAACCCGGTAAAATGGATGTTTACCGCGGTTTTTGTTAAACCATCAGGTCAGAACTTCATCAGCGATGATCAGTTCACTTATTCGGCTAATTAACCCGGGTTATAATATACGTAAAAAGTGATTTTCCAGGTGATTGCGTATCCCGTTCCTGAGTTTTTCAGCAGAACCCTTTTCGATAAGTTCAATTAGGCCGGCATGCGAAACAAACTGTTTTAAAGCAATTTGTTTTTTGAGTATCCCGCTTTGATGTACATAGTCAAATATAGGCAACAGCATTTTTTGGAAATTCTTTAATGTTTCATTGCCGGTAATATCATACAGTTTCCCATGAAATTTGATTTCCTGTTCAATCTGGAATAAATGTGTTTTTGCCTTCTTAGGTTCAGACTTTACAATGGCCTTCAATTCGGCGATATCTTCAGGTGTAACACGCTGTATAATGAAGTCAGCCATGCCGATTTCAAGTGATAACCTCATCTCAAAAATTTCGCGAAGCGTGCTATCATCCAACATCTGCGGGTTCATGCTTTTTTGCAAAACAGCCGTCAGGTCAGGGCTGGTAATAACAGCACCCCTGCGTTTCTTTGAATCTATAAGGCCGATCATCCTTAACCGGAGTAATGCTTCCCTGATAACGGTCCTGCTCACGCCCATAGCTTCTTTTAATTCGAGCTCGGTAGGAATGGTATCACCAACTTTAAACCCTTTTTCTATAAAAAGTTCTATTAAATTTTTCTCTACTCTGTCAACAAGAGAACTTGTATCAACATTACGCAGACTTTCAATAAGATTGATTGATTTCATAAATTTAAATCATAACACTTACGGCCATATTTAGCCCTAAATAAAGATAAATTATTGCAAAAATAATAAAATTCACAAAAGAAGTTTTATGTATGACATATTGTATTAAAAATTTAATTTTCTTATAATATGTCACCAGCGCCTAATATGAGGCTTTTTTCTTGGTTTTTCTAAAGTGTACATCTGACGCTCAGTAGTTCAGTCACTGAAGTTTATGATTTTATTACTTGGAATTAATAATTGTAATTTTTATACTTGAATTATGTATGACATAATGTGGGCATAAAAGATAAAAATAATGAAACTGAATTTTACTTATTATTGGGCGTGGTTATTATAGTAATGCTGATGCCTCCAGCCGGGATAACCTTACCCTGCGCATCAGTTATGATGAGGGTAAAACATGGCCTTTTAGCGAGTAATTACAAAATCTCCGGATGGCTATAAAGGTGATTTCACCGGCTACTCCGATTGAGTTAAAATATCGGCTAATGAGATCGGTGTATTTTATGAGAAAGATGATTATAGACAGTCAATTTTTACTATAGTCGACTGGAAAAAATAAGCAGCATATTTGTAGCGGCAAGATATTGTGCTTGTCTAAGACTAGAATATTAAAACAACATGGTTCGTTTAAATTTGAAAAATATATTAAGAATAACGGTAGCAATAATAATTTTCACGTTTGGTTATAGCCAGGCAAATGCACAGCAGGTAAAATATGTTTCGGGGCATAATGAATGGAATCCCGATTCACTGGGCAATCATCGCGCTATTGTTAAAGTTTCGCATTCTGCGGCGGCAGCGAGTATATGGATCCCATGGCGCAGACGGGACAATCCAGCCGAAAAAAACATTATTGTAGTTGATTCGGCAACCGACAAAAGAATTTATAATGTAAAAGCCGATAATCTAACCCGTGAAAGCGGGATGATTTATTTTGAGCCCACTTCTGGTGCGGGTACTTATTATATTTATTATCTGCTCTATCATGTAGATCCAAAATCAAATTATCCGCACGCGGTGTATCAGCAATGGAGCAATCACGCTGGTGATGAATGGGTAAAAGGCTTGCAAAGTAAGTCGGTAACCAAGGCGAATTTAATATGCCTGGAGTCCATAAATGCACTAAACAGTTTTTATCCGATGGAGGTTATAGCCACCCGCACAGAGATTGACGGTTTAGTAGCGGCTAACCGGGATAAACCTTACTTGGTTTTTCCTGAAGACAGGATGCATCCGATTAAAATGACCAAGGACATTCCTGAGCGCTGGGTAAACAAAGGAGCAAACGAGAGTTTTATTGATACGGCGGCAAAAGGCGAAAATTTTAGCTATCAGCTGGGTTTGTATGCATTTAATAAAGGGCTTCGGAATGTTAAAATAAAATTTGCTGACCTAAAAAGTACTTCCGGCGGAATGATACCTGCAAGTTTATTCTCCTGCCTTAATACAGATGGAAGGAACTGGGATAATACTATTATAAGTAAAACAGTGGATGTTCCTGCTGGCCACATACAAGCCTTTTGGTGTTTGGTTAATCTACCCCAAAACACAGTCGCAGGGATATACAGAGGCATAGTAACGGTAACAGCCAATGACGCACCGCCAACTACCGTTAAAATTACTCTGGTAGTTACGAATCATGTGCTAGCTGATGGCGGTGTAAATGAGCCCTGGAAACAGACACGCTTAACTTGGCTGAACTCAAGCATGGGGCAAAAGAATAATGTTATCAAGCCTTATATTCCATTGAAGCTTGCAGGGAATACTATTCAATTGTTAGGACGGAAATTGACGATTGCCGATAATGGCTTACCAGCACAGGTAGAAACCTATTTTACCGAGGAAATGACCAGCATTGGAAAATTTCCACGACAAATTTTGAAGTCGCCTTTTCAATGGGTTGTGAAAGATAAGACAGGCACCGCCATTAAATGGACAACTACGAAACCAGTTTTTAACGATGTTGAACCCGGCCAGGTAAGCTGGTCCTCCACTAGTCGCTCAGCTTCACTGCTGATGAAAGTAAACGGTGGTATAGAATTTGACGGTTTTATGCATTACCGCATTCGGATGATCGCGTTGAAGGATATTGATTTGAACGACATCGCTATGGTGGTACCGTTTAAAAAGGATGTGGCGCAATATATGATGGGCCTTAACCTTAAGGGAACTAAAATGCCTGCAACCTATAGCTGGAAGTGGGATGTAGCGCATAAAAACCAGGACGGAGCCTGGGTGGGCGATGTAAATGCGGGGCTGCAGTTCTCGTTAAGAGATCAGCATTATGTACGCCCGCTGAATACAAATTTCTATCTGCAAAAACCTTTGTTGCTTCCTACCTCATGGGGTAATAATGGCGAAGGCGGTATTGATATTTCTGAAAATAAAGATAAAACCGATGTGAACTGTTACAGTGGTAAACGCAGCATGAAAAAGGGCGATACGCTGTATTACGATATTAATTTGATGGTTACGCCTTTTCATGCCATAAACACCGAGCAGCAATGGTCATTGCGCTTTTATCATAAGTATGATAATGTTGATAGTATTAAGGCAAAAGGCGCAACAGTTATAAATATACATCACGGCACACCTATTAATCCTTATATCAATTATCCATTCATCGCGCATGATGCAATGAAAGCTTATATTGATTCGGCGCATGATTTGGGGCTGAAAGTGAAAATTTACAATACCGTTCGTGAGCTTTCAAATAGTGCTTACGAGTTATTCCCACTGCGCAGTCTGGGGCATGAGGTTTACTCAACAGGAAAAGGCGGTGGCCATGCCTGGCTGCAGGAACATCTGGACGGTGATTATATTGCCGGTTGGTACGTACCCGAGGTGAGAGATATGGCCATTGTGAATAGCGGAATGAGCCGCTGGCATAATTATTATGTAGAGGGAATGAACTGGCTGGTAAACAATGTTGGAATTGACGGGATATATTTAGATGATGTCGCCTACGACCGTACAACGATGAAGCGTATTAAGCGTGTTCTTACTCAAAACGGGCATCCGGGTATCATTGATCTGCATTCAGCCAATCAATATGATGATCGCGATGGGTTTAACAACAGTGCCAATCTTTATATGGATCAATTCCCTTACCTGAACCGCTTATGGTTTGGCGAATATTTTGATTATCAGCATAATGATCCGGCATTTTTCCTTACAGAAGTTTCCGGAATACCTTTCGGGCTTATGGGGGAGATGTTACAGGGTGGCGGTAATCCATGGAGAGGGATGATCTATGGGATGACCAACAGGATGCCATGGTCTGATAATGCCGACCCGCGGCCAATATGGAAAGCCTGGGACGATTTCGGGATAAAAGGAAGCCATATGATAGGCTATTGGGTAAAAACCAATCCTGTAAAAACGACTGATCCTGAAATACTGGCTACTATTTATAAAAAAGATAAAAAAGTAATGGTGGCTATCGCGAGCTGGGCGGCTACAGACAAAAAAATAAAGCTGTTGATTGATTGGAAAGCCTTAAATATTGATCCTGTCAAGGCTACCATCATAGCACCTGCAATAAAAGGTTTTCAGGAGGCTAGCCAGTTTTCAGCATCCGAGGATATACCGGTTGAAAAAGGTAAAGGCTGGCTGTTAATTATTCAACAGCAGTAACAGGTTATCGATGTCATTGTAAGCGTAAGAATGCGTGTGATTTCGCGGCATACTTCACGGGGCATGCCGCAACTTATTTTGTTTATTAACGAATGGTTTTCAGACATAAAAAAAATATTGGGCTTAATAGCCCTGAAGCTTTACTAACCCCAAAGATCTCAGGTTATCTGCTTAAGATATTTGCCATCATTTTTCCCGAATTTCTAATTATGGGTATATCGCTGGGGGTATTGCCTGCTTATGTTCATAATCAATTGCTTTTTGGTAATTTAGTAGTAGGGGTGGTTATAGGTACTCAATATGCCGCGACGCTTTGTACACGTCATTTTGCAGGCCGCATTGCCGATAGCAAGGGCGGTAGGGTATCAGCAACAATAGGGTTAATTTTTTCCTCTCTTTCTGCTGTATTTTGTTTGCTGTCTTCCTCTCTTTCATCATTTCGGTTGCTTAGCCTTGCTATCCTGATTGGCGGAAGGGTATTGCTAGGCATTGGCGAAAGTTTTCTGGTTATTGGCATTTTTACGTGGGGTTTTAACCTGGTGGGATCAAATAATACCGGTAAAGTTATGGTGTGGAATGGGATGGGAATGTACGGAGGAATGGCGTGCGGTGCGCCACTAGGTGTTTTTCTGGCCACCAAGTTTTCGTTGGCGGTAGCATTTGGCAGCATTATGCTATTCCCGTTGCTTAGCTTTGGAATAATGCTGCTATTGCCAGATGTTGTTTTGATTAAACAAGCAGTTAAATTGCCTTTTTATAAAGCGGTGCAATTGGTTTGGAAATCCGGAACCGGCCTTGCTCTATCCAGTTTTGGGTTTGGTGGTATCGCGTCCTTTATTACACTTTATTTTATCCAACAATCCTGGCAGGGAGCTTATTTAGCTATTACAGCTTTCGGCGCAGGTTATATTATTGTCAGGATATTTTTGGCGCACCTTCCTGATAAATTTGGAGGCGGCAAAGTAGCAATGATCTCGTTATTGGTTGAGATTGCGGGACAGGTATTAATATGGAAAGCCCCGAATGCAACTGCCGGAATATGCGGTGCCGGATTAACCGGTATTGGTATGTCGTTGGTTTTTCCTTCTTTTGGGGTGATGGCTTTAAAAAATGTGCTTGCTGAAAACAGGGGCATAGCCATTGCCGCTTACAATGCTTTTTTTGATTTGGGTATAGGCCTTACAGCTCCACTGGCAGGGCTAATAGCAGAGGGTGGTAATTATAGTGAGATATATCTGTTTGGTGCGATAGCAGCCGGGATTAGTATAGTGTTGGCTTCAATGGAATATAATAGGTCTAAACCGAAGAGCAATGTTATTGTTGTTTAAGACAATCAAAACCATATTTAGAAAAGTAAGAGCCCACAAAATCATTAATAATATCCATTAAATAAAAAATGAATAGAGTGATATGAAAAAGGAATGTATTATTGTCCCCATAATAATATTAAGCATTTTTAATGCTTTGATAGTACGGGCCCAAACAAAGCCCAACATCATCTTTATCCTGACAGATGATATGGGTTATGGGGATGTAGGTGTATTCTTTCAAAAACAACGGCAAGAATCCGGCGATAGAAGCAAGCCTTATGAACTGACCCCTAATTTGGATATAATGGCAAAGAAAGGTGCAAAATTCACCCAGCAATATTGCAACGCCCCAGTATGTGCGCCATCCAGGGCATCTTTATTAACAGGCGTTAACCAGGGGAATGCGAATGTTAGGGATAATCAGTTTGATAAAGCACTGGAGAACAACCATACCCTGGCCACCGTATTGAAACAGGCTGGTTATAGTACGGTAGCAATTGGAAAATGGGGATTGCAAGGTGTTAAAGAAGAAGGCCCAAATTGGCCCGCGCATCCCCTAAAAAGAGGATTTGATACTTATTACGGGTACATGCGGCATAGGGATGGACATGAACACTATCCGCTTGAGGGCTTATATGATGGGAAGAAACAAGTATGGAGTGATTATAAAGAAGTATCGGCAGGTTTAAGTAAATGTTATACGACAGACTTATGGACTGCTGCTGCAAAAAAATATATAACAGCACATGAAAAAGGCAAGGATGCTGCAAAACCTTTCTTTATGTACCTGGCCTATGATACCCCACATGCAGTTATAGAACTCCCTACACAGGCCTATCCCCTGGGTGGGGGATTAAAAGGCGGCCTGCTATGGCTGGGTGAACCGGGGCACATGATCAATACAGCAAGCGGCAAGGTTGATTCCTACATATATCCAGAATATGCCAATGCTACTTATGATAATGATAATAACCCCGCTACCCCCGAAGTGGCCTGGCCCGAAACGTATAAAAGATATGCCACAGCTACCCGCAGAATAGACGATGCTGTTGGAGATATTATGCAATTATTGGTCGACTTAAAGATAGATGATAATACACTGGTTATTTTTACCTCCGATAATGGCCCATCAATTGAATCTTACTTACCGGCTTCCTATGTTGCCAATCATCCCACCTTTTTTGGAAGCTATGGGCCTTTTGATGGTATAAAAAGAGATTGCTGGGAAGGGGGGCTTAGGGTACCTACTATTGCTGACTGGCCTGGTCACATTGCTCCGGGGAAAACGATTACTACGCCCAGTATGCTTTCTGACTGGATGGCGACATTCGCAGATGCTGCTCATATCCGGCCTCCGGCACGAACTGATGGCGTCTCCTTAATGCCCGGCCTAACCGGTGTAGGAAAACAGCAATCAAGCTTGGTTTATGTAGAATATTATGAAAGCGGTAATACTCCTGATTTTAAGGAGTTTGAAGCAAGCAGAAGAGGTAAAAAGCGAGATCAGATGCAGATGATACGTATAGGTGATTTGGTTGGGGTGCGCTATCATGTCCTATCTTCAAATGATGATTTTGAAATATATAATGCAGTTAAAGATCCAAAAGAAACTGTGAACCTTGCCTTACAGTCAGGGTATGAAAGCATACAGGCACAAATGAAGGCTAAAGTATTGCAAGCGCGACATCCGGATGCTGAAGCACCACGCCCTTATGATAGTATTGCCATGCCCGCAAGCAGGGTTTCGGTAAAATTACTTCCGGGGCTTAGCTGGAGGTTTTATAAGGGAGAATTTCCATGGGTGATCTCTGGAATGAATTTGAAAGAGAATAACAAAGGAATTTGTAACACTATTAGCGGAAAAGAGGATGGGAATAAATTAGGCATGACCTGTTATGATGGATTTATAAAAATACCGGCAGACGGCAATTATATATTCTCCCTGAAAACAACCGGAAAAGCTTACCTGCGTTTGCATGATGCTAAATTGATAGATGAAGATTTTGGATATGCACCGGAAACTGAAATAACTCAGGTTGTTAAGTTAACAGCCGGTTTTCATCCAATAAAATTATATTATCTGCCTTCGGTTAAAGGCTCCCGTGAAATACAATTTCGGGTAAAGAATGAAAATGGGGATAGTATAGGTAGCTCGAGTGATGTTTTTTATCATTTGTAAATACGCAAACGGCGGTAACCTAAAAGATTACCACCGTTTGCGTAGCATTGCTTTTGGAAACTAATTATTAGTCTTTTATCATCCTGCTACCATAAACAGGACCAGCATCGTTGCCTGTTTTGGGCACAAGTTTAATAGTAACCTTTGATTTGCCCTTGGTAAGCTCAATAGGGATTTCATAAGAAATGTTATAAAATTTGCTCTCCTTAAACCTATTCAGGTCCTCCGTAGTTAGCTTAACGGTATCTACATAAATATCAAATACTCTACCGCGATTGTCCATGCCCCAATAGCTATTGATTAACGTGTTGTGTGCATTAGGGGCGGTTTTCATCTCAAAGCTCAGGAAGCCACCATCCTGTGCTAAACGCCATTTCTTTTGATGGTCCTCACCTGTTACTTCATTTTTACCAGTAAAGTTATGATCGCGTTCTGGCTGCATTTCACCTAAACGTATAATATCGGTAGTATGAGCTTCGAGTTCTTGTTGTTTTATTTTTTCTTCATCGTATGTCTTTTGTTGTACGGTCCAGGCCGATGGGCTGAAAACATCCCAATAAACGGTATAATATTCGTTTTTTGTCTGGTTAAAAGGGATAAGTCTTACCTCTTCTGGTTTTGAAATATCAACGGTTTTAAATTCAAGTGTCTTTTTGTCTACCATTTGCAACCATTTGTTAGGATCTGTTTCGCTGGTGACAAAAACAGGCACCCCTTTAAGCGGATCAGGCTCAGTATTACCTAACTCGCCTGCAAGCAATACCGGGCCATAAAATAAAGCTTTGCGCGATTGGTTATCAGGCATTTGCTCGGTGTAAATCTTTTCAGGAGTGATGAATTCTATCTTATCTTCATTCTTCCATTTGTGGTTCAATACCAGGTATCCTTCCTCGTCAGCAACTATCTGTTTTATAATGCCATTAATTTTAACAACGTAGCCGCTTGTCCATTTAGGTTTGCGAATACGTATTTGAAAAGTTGATGGTTTAACGGTGTTGATGGTGAAATTGATCACATCATTTGAAGGCAGGGATGTATGTTGGGTGATGGTAACACCTTTAGTTTTCCAATTAAGCACTGATGGAATAAATAGGTTCACATACAAACTACCATCGGCACCTTGAAAATAAATGCTTTCGTTATATTTTACATGGTTTTCCATTCCCGAACCAACGCAGCAAGTGAAGGTGGTAAAGGGCGTACTGTATTCTTTTCTTCCACCCATCCGTAATGGCACAAAATAGGTCATCATTCCATCATCGTGGTTTTGTGAAGCAAGAATGTGGTTATATAACGCTTTCTCGTAAAAATCCATTAATGTTGCTGATGGATGAACCGCGAATAAGTGGCGGGTGAGTTTAAGCATGTTGTAAGTGTTACAGGTTTCGGTAGTGTTATCTGTAAGCTTATCATTTAACTCATCAGGATCGCTTAAGTACTCGTAATTACTGTTGCCGCCTGTAGCATAAGAATGATGCAGGGTAATAATATTCCAGAAATTGGTTGAGATATCCTCATCTTTTTTATCGCCTGTAAGCCCATATCTCCTGGCGCTGGCTATTATTTTAGGGATTTGTGTGTTGGAGTGTTTTCCCGGTAAAATATCTTTTCCTTCAGATAGTGGATCAAGGATGCGCTTATCGTAAAATTTATAAGAAGATTCAAGGTAACTCTTATCACCAGTAACAGCATATAGGTTGGCTAATGTTTCGGCCATGCCGCCATATTCGCAAAGCAGCATTCTTTGCAACTGATCATCATTAAGGTTTTTTATGGTTTCGCCTGTCCAATTTCCCATGCCCTTGCAAATGGTAAGCGCATCCTGATTGCCTGTATAAAAATAGGCATCCAGTAGACCTGCCATAATTTTATGTACCGTGTACCATGGCGACCATCCTCCATTTAAATCAAATCCTCTTGATTTAATATTTCCGGCCTTTACTTCGGCCCAAATAGTATCTTCTTTAGGTATCGCGCCTACGTAGCCAGTTTTACGTGCAAGCTGGCATTCTTTTAATTCCTTTACAATATAATTAACACGATCTAAAAAACGAGGATCTTTTGTTGATGCATATTGCATAGATATAGCTGATAGGTAATGCCCTAAAGTATGCCCTGCAAGTCCTGAAGATTCCCACCCTTCATACATTGCGCCTTTTGGCTTTAAACCTGAATGTGAGCGAAAGCCAGATAGCAGCCTGTCGGGTTCGATGGATAACAGGTAGGCTGCATCCTTCTCCATGGCATCTTTAAAAGGACCTTCTAAAAGGTGTACATCCTTCAAATCAAAGGAATAGGCCTTTATAGGTACTTGTGGTTTTATTTTAATACGACTATCGTTTAATTCGGGCACATATGATTGTGCCCGGGCCTTGTTTATATTAAGGGCTAAAGAAGCTATACCACAGACTGTAATCAAGAAATACTTTTTCATCGGGTAATTAAAGGTAAAGAAGAATATAAAGTTCAAAAAGATAAAGTTACTAATGAACAAGCATTTATGATGGCTGATAATTGATAGGAGCTACACGGATTTTAGCTTGTTTATGATTAAATATTGTTTTCGATATATCTCACTCCAAAAAGCGATTAATATTTGATTAATACGCTGTTAATGCCATGATAATATACAGTTAGTATTGGATAATAAGGGTAAAAAAAGTGGTTTTGCCTTTCCATAATTTTATCACAGTGCTAATTGATTTATTTCCATAACGAATTTTCCCAAACTCAAACTCTATGAAGATTAAACTATTACTAAAAAAAATAATGCCACTATACCTTATTATAATGGCATTCAGTTTTAACGCGTTTTCGCAAGCTAATCAGCTTAAGGGAACAATTGTTGATTCAACAGGTGTCGCCATCCGCGGTGCATCTATCAAGATAAAAGGCGCCAGTTCAGGCACAACTTCTGATGCTAATGGTGGCTTTACTATTAATTATGAAGGTGCAGCAAAAATTGAGGTTTCATACATTGGATATACACCAAGATTAATACCGATAAATGGTAAACAGACAATCAAGGTAGTACTCCAAAGCGAATCAAAAGGCCTTAATGAAGTTGTAGTAACGGCATTAGGTATTAAACGTGAAAAAAGACTGTTAACCTATGCCACGCAAGAAATTAAGGGCGATGAAATTATGGAAACAAAACAATCCAATGTTTTAAATACCCTTGACGGAAAGCTGGCAGGTGTGCAGATCACCAGTTCAACTGGTGGTCCGGGTGCATCAGTTAATGTTGTAATAAGAGGGGCTATATCTATCTCGGGTAATAATCAAGCTTTGATAGTTCTTGATGGTGTACCAATTGATAACTCAGAAACCGGTATCGTTAACTCGGGAGCTTCGGGTGCAGGTAGCAGCAGAATATCAGATATTGACCCTAATACAATTGAAAGTATAAACGTACTTAAAGGAGCTGCCGCCACTACCTTGTATGGTTCAGCCGGTGCAAGGGGCGTAATATTAATTACTACAAAAAGTGGCTCAAGAAATAAAAAACCGGTTGTGACATTTTCATCCGACTTTTCTTTTGATAATGCTATTTTACCTAAACGCCAAACTGATTATGCCCAGGGTACTAATGGTATATTTTATAATGGCGATGATGCCGCCGGAAAAATCAGTACCTCATGGGGCCCTGCAATGGATACCTTGAAAATAAATGGTGTTCCTGCAAAAAAGTATGATCCTTATTCAACTTTCTTTAAAACAGGCCACAGTTCTAACAACGCGGTATCTGTTGAAGGTGGTGCCGAAAAAAGCAGCTATTTTGTATCATACTCTTATCTCGACCAAACCGGAACAGAACCGAATAATGATTTTAAGAGGAATACATTATTTACCAAATTTACTAATTCAATTACGGACAACCTGAACTTTACTTTCCAGTTAGGTTATACCAACTCAGACCAGGACAGGCTTCCGGAAGGTTCATCAAACGGGCCGCTATTCACATTATTTAGCGAACCTGTATCATGGAACCCATATCCTTATGAAAATGCTGATGGTACACAAAGGTTATATCGTAATTCAAGGAATAATCCTTTATGGGCTGCTGCCAATGAATCGAATCATTATAATGTTAACCGTTTTACCCCGGTAATGACATTGAATTTTACACCAACCAAGTGGTTAACTATCACTGAAAGAGGAGGCGCTGATATTTATGGCGAGCAGGACAAATATTGGGAAAACCCAAGTGTTAACATCGGAACATTAGGTGAGATCATTGAGCAAAATAATAATTTCAGGCAGTTCAATAACGACCTGATCGCCGATGCTACAAAACAATTTGGGAAGTTTAATGTGAATTTCCTGGTGGGGAATAACATTCTTTCAACATACAATCAGAGTTATTATGAATTAGGTAGCGGCTTAACCATCCCCGGTTATTACAACATAGCGGGGGCGTCAACCATTACAGCTTCAGAGAGCCATTCAACGGAGCGTAAAATTGGTTTTTATAGCCAGGCTAATATTGAATACAACAGATTCCTGTCATTAAACTTAACTGGCAGGTATGATGGTAGTTCGGTATTATCAACGGCGAAAGACTTTTATCCATATGGTTCGGTAGCTACAGGGTTCATATTCTCTGAATTATTATCGCCCGAACTTTCTAAAATTATCAGTTACGGAAAATTAAGGTTGTCTTATGCTTCTGTTGGTAACGATAACGTTGGGCCTTATGTGCTGAATACGCCTTATACACCGGCAAATTTAAATGGCATACAATTTCCATATCAGGGTCAGGCAGGTTTGCTGGTTAGTAGCAATTACGGAAACCCATATCTACAAAATGAGCGCTTAAATGAAGCTGAAACAGGTTTGGAAATGAAGTTTTTAAATAACCGGTTTGGGTTTGATTTCTCTTATTACAACCGTAAAACAACCGATGGCTTAATTGCAGCGGTAGGGATTGCTCCCTCAACAGGTTATGCAACTACAACTGTAAACTCGGCAAGCTTACGTAATAAAGGTGTTGAGGCATTGTTAACAGGAACTCCAATAAAAACAAAAGATTTTCAATGGGATGCTAATTTAAATTTTAGCCTTAACAGGAGCAAAGTGCTATCATTATACAAAAATACCGATCAATTGGGACGTATTATAGTTGGCCAGCCTTATGATGTGTTTTACGGTACCAGGTATGCACGCAATTCAAAAGGCCAATTGCTTATTGGCGATGATGGTTTGCCAGAAGAAGCTTCAACACAAGGCGTTGTGGGTAACCCAAATCCAAACTGGACAGCAGGTTTAACCAACTCATTCAGGTATAAAAATGTCACATTCAGCTTTATGTTTGATGTAAAAGATGGTGGCGATATTGAAAATGATGTTGATTTATATGGTAATTATTATGGTACCTCTTATGCTACAGAAAACCGTGCACCAAGGGTTATAGATGGAGTAAATGCTACCACCGGTAAAGCAAATACCGTTAGTGTAGGCGCGCAAACCTATTATCAATATATCAATTCAATTTATGAATCATCAATACAGGACGGAACTTATATCAAGTTACGAAATGTAAGCTTATCTTATAATATCGATAAAAAATTCCTTAAGAAAACGCCGTTTAAAGCAGCATCAATCAGTGCTACTGCAAATAACTTGTGGATATATAGCCCGCATTTTACCGGCGCCGATCCCGAAGTAAGTTCTTATGGAACAGGTAATACCGTTTGGGGTGTCTATGCCTTCTCAACTCCATCTTCACGTTCATACATTTTTAGTATAAAAGCCAGTTTCTAATTATTCATTCCTTATAAAAGATCAAAAATGAAAAAGATATCAATATATATAATGGGTTTTGTTTTATTGGCATCCTCAGGATGTAAAAAGTTTATCGACGTAAACACAGACCCTAATAACGCCGTTGATGGAACAGAAGCAACAATACTGCCGCCCGTTGAAATTGCTATAGCAGATGAAATGTACGGTGGTAACGCTGCCTTTATAGTTCAAAACTTTATGCAAACAACAGCTATTAATCAACCGCCACCACAAATAGGTACTTACCTGGAGATCAACTCAGATTTGGATGGTGATTGGAGTGTTTATTACAACACGGTTTTAATTAACCTTAAAATCATGAACACTAAAGCTATAGCTGACGGCAAACTAAATTATGCGGCTATAGCTCAAATATTATCAGCCCTTGCGCTTGGAAATGCAACTGATCTGTGGGGAGATATTCCTTACAGTCAGGCGCTACAAGGCACAGCAAATCTTTCTCCCGTGTATGATAAACAGGAAGCTATTTACAAGGATATTCAAACTTTACTGGATAATGGTATAGCCGACATTAATGCCGGTACTACAACTGTACCAGGAAGTGACGATTTTTTTTATACAGGCGATATGAGTAAATGGAAAATGCTGGCTTATTCACTTAAGGCCCGTTACTATATGCACTTAACCAAAGCACCGGGTTATACAGCGGCGGCCCAGGCGCAACTTGCGTTAACAGCATTAACCAATGCAATGCAAAGCAGTGATGATGACCTGGAGTATATATTCCCGGGTGCTGCAGGCCAAACAAACCCATGGTATAACAATTTTAACCAGGTGAGCACAGCTGTAATTTCATCAGATTTTGTTGATACGCTGGTTACAAGAAATGATCCGCGTTTATCTAAAATGGTATCTCCCTCAACAGAAACAGGATTATATACCGGCAGAGAAATTGGTGATGCAGCAGCCGGTGATCTGGAATCATACTCTTACCCAAGTAGTTATTATATGGGTATAGGTGCCGGGGTTTACATGATGAGCTATTCTGAAACCTTATTTTTAAAGGCAGAAGCTACATACATCGTTTCAGGATATGCTGCGGCACAATCCATCTATCAAAGCGCGGTAACAGCACATATGACCAAGGTAGGTGTTGCTGCTGCTGATATAACCACTTATTTGAATTCAAGAGGTACGTTAACCGCTGCAAATGCTGAGCAAAGGATAATTGAAGAAAAATTCATTTCAAACTATTTGAATCTGGAAATCTTTAATGATTGGAGAAGAACAGGATACCCAACAATGGTGAAAGTTCCAAATGCTTTATCTGATATCCCAAGAAGGGTATTATATCCGGAAAGCGAAATTACAACAAACGCGCAGCCGCAACAATCGGCAATTTTAACTGACCGTGTTTGGTGGGATGCTAAATAATAATAATGTTAATATTAAACAACTAATTGGTAATTTTTAAGTTTTTGAAACCTTACCTTCGGGTACCTTTGAACAATAATAAATTAAGATTTTAAACGTATATGAAATTTGAATGGAAAGGGGTTTTCCCTGCGGTAACAACTAAGTTTACAGAAAATGAAGAGCTTGACTTAGACGCGTTTGACATAAATATTAAAGCACAACTTGAAGCAGGCGTGAATGGTATAATACTTGGTGGCTCTTTAGGTGAAGCCAGTGTACTAACCGAAAATGAAAAGTTCGTGTTATTACAACATACCTTGGCATATGTTGGGGGTAAGGTGCCTGTAATATTGAATATTGCAGAGCAGTCGACCCGCAGTGCTGTTGCAGTTGCCAAAAAGGCATACGAACTTGGTGCTGACGGTTTAATGTTATTGCCGCCAATGCGTTACAATGCTGATGAGGACGAAACTATCGCTTACTTATCTGCAATTGCTGAAAGTACACCCTTGCCCATCATGATTTATAACAACCCGGTTGATTATAAAATTGAGATAACACTTGACATGTTTGAACGATTGAAAGTTTATGAAAACATCCAGGCTATAAAAGAATCAACAAGAGATATTATTAATACCACCAGGCTTATCAATAAATTTGGCGACAGGTATAAGATATTTACAGGTGTTGATCCTATAGCTACAGAAAGCTTAATAATGGGGGCTCACGGTTGGGTTGCTGGTTTGGTTGATGCATTTCCGAAGGAAACTGTTGCCATCTATCGTTTGGTTAAGGCCGGTCGTTTTCAGGAAGCAATTGCTATTCACCGTTGGTTTCTTCCGGTTTTGGAGCTGGATATCCATGCCAAACTGGTACAATACATTAAACTGGCAGAAGTTGGCACAGGTATAGGAACCGAGAAAGTTAGAGCGCCTCGTTTACCGTTAAAAGGTAAAGAGCGTGAAAGGGTTCTAAATATCATCAATTCTGCTTTAGCAACCCGCCCGCAATTACCGGCAGGAAGCTGGGGCAGGTTAAATGAAGTTAATGCTTAATAAAAAAGCTAAATGATAAATGGTAATAATATAATAGCATGCGATTATGCTTTGGCCGAAAATGAAAGTTTTAAAGCTTTCGATCCATCGACAGGGGCGCAATTGGAAGGTGCTTTTAACAAAGCGGATACTTTAATGGTTAATAATGCTTTGAATGCTGCAACTGCAGCATTCAAAGTTTACAAACATATTGCCCCTGCCGATAAAGCAAAATTTTTAAGAGCTATTGCGGCCGAGATAACAGCCTTAGGCGAAATACTAATAAATAGAGCAGTAGCCGAGAGCGGTTTGCCTGTTGCAAGGTTAACCGGCGAATTAGGCCGTACAACAGGACAACTAAATATGTTTGCCAACCTGGTTGAAGAAGGTTCATGGGTTGATGCTGTAATTGATACCGCAAACCCTGAACGTATACCTTTGCCAAAGCCCGATATCAGGAGAATGTATTCGCCGATAGGCCCGGTTGTTGTTTTTGGGGCAAGTAACTTTCCATTGGCATTTTCTGTTGCCGGTGGCGATACCGCTTCGGCATTAGCTTCGGGTTGCCCGGTTATTGTAAAGGTTCACCCGGCCCATCCCGGTACAAGTGCAATGGTTGGCCAGGCGATAAGTAAAGCGGCAAAAGAAACAGGCATGCCCGATGGCGTTTTCTCACTATTATTTGATGATGGTTATGCCATAGGCGCTGAATTGGTTAAACACGAGCAAACCAAGGCTGTTGCTTTTACAGGTTCATATCATGGTGGTATGGCACTATTAAGAATGGCTCAGGAGCGTAAAAGCGTTATCCCTGTATTTACAGAAATGGGAAGCATTAACCCGGTAGTGTTACTGCCCGCCATACTTGATTCGCAAGCTGAATCGGTAGCTGCAAGATATGCATCATCTATAACCTTAGGGGCGGGTCAGTTTTGTACCAATCCCGGTTTAATATTAGCTGTAAAATCAGCCGGATTAGATCGTTTTCTTTCTGCCCTTGGGAGTGCTATTGAAACCACACCATCAGCAACTATGTTAACAGCAGGGATATGGAAAAACTATGTGTCACTTTCAGATAAGATAATTGCTGAACCGGGTATTAAGATAATTGCTAAATCAACAGCAGTTAATACCGAAAAAACGAATCAGTCGGTAGCATCTGTAGCAACAGTAGGAGCAAGTGATTTCATTGCTAATAAAAAATATAGCGAAGAGATATTCGGCCCATGGTCGTTAGTAGTAGTTTGTGATAATATAGCACAGTTACAGCAGGTAATAGAATCATTGGAAGGCCAGCTAACAACTACAGTTATGGCCGAAAAAGACGAATTATCAAACTATACCGGTATATTAAATGCATTGGCCGATATATCAGGCCGTGTAATATTGAATAACGTACCTACAGGAGTTGAGGTTTGCGCGGCAATGCAGCATGGCGGCCCTTTCCCCGCTACAAGCGACAGCCGTTTTACTTCGGTTGGTACTGGTGCAATTTATAGGTTTGTAAGGCCTATTGCATGGCAGGATTGGGAAGATAGCCTTCTGCCTTTGGAATTGCAGGCAGCAAACCCGTTAAAAATTTGGAGGCATATAGATAACAACCTCACTAAAGACTAAAATGGCAAGTAAAACTTTTTTTTGTATCGATGCGCACACTTGCGGTAACCCGGTAAGGTTAGTCGCCGGTGGCGGCCCATCCCTTAAAGGCGCGAGCATGAGCGAAAAGCGCCAACACTTTTTAAAAGAATATGATTGGATACGCACGGGTTTAATGTTTGAACCACGCGGTCACGATATGATGTCGGGTAGTATTTTGTACGAGCCGAGCAATCCCGAAAATGATGTAGCTGTTTTATTTATTGAAACCAGCGGCTGTTTACCAATGTGCGGACACGGTACTATCGGTACTATAACTATAGCTATTGAAGAAGGTCTTATCAAACCCAAAGTACCCGGAATTATAAGAATGGAAGCCCCTGCGGGTTTGGTTATTATTAATTACAAGCAAGAGGGTAGCAAGGTTACATCGGTTAAGCTAACTAATGTACCGGCATATCTTGCCGCGCAGGACCTGATACTAGAGTGCCCTGGTTTGGGTGCGCTAACTTTTGACGTAGCCTACGGTGGTAATTATTATGCGATAATTGATCCTCAGCCTAATTTTAAGGGTTTGGAAAATTACAGCGCCGGTGAATTGATAGCATGGAGCAGGGTTTTTCGCGATCTCATCAATCAGCACTTTACTTTTGTTCATCCATTAGATCCTACCATAAATATCTGTACCCACATTTTATGGGCGGGCAAAACATTATCTGCTGATGCTACTGCCCGTAACGCGGTATTTTATGGCGATAAAGCAATCGACCGCTCGCCATGCGGCACCGGCACATCTGCAAGGATGGCGCAATGGCATGCAAAGGGCAAACTAAAAAAGGGCGATGTATTCATCCATGAAAGCATCATCGGTAGTAAATTTATTGGTACTGTTGAGGATGTTGTAAAAATAGGAGAGATAGACGCTATCATTCCTGGAATTGAAGGCTGGGCAAAAGTTTATGGCTACAATACCATAAAAATTGATGATGATGATCCTTACGCGCACGGTTTCCAGGTGATATAAACTAATTTGATTTGAAGTCTTAGGCCGTGGCTTAAGCATATAAAATATTACTATGTCTAAAGTATTGATTATAGGGGGCGGAATAATGGGGCTTAGCTCTGCTTATTATTTAACAAAAGCGGGCTATGAGGTTACCATTTTAGATAAAGGCGATTTGACGGACAATTGCTCATATGGCAATGCGGGTATGATTGTACCAAGCCACTTTGTTCCATTAGCGGCACCCGGCATGATTAAGCAGGGCGTAAGGTGGATGTTTAATAATAAAAGCCCTTTTTATGTTAAGCCATCTCTTAATCCTGATTTGATTTCATGGGGGATTAAATTTTTAAAGAATGCTAACAATAAACACGTAGAAGATTCAGCCAAACCATTGACTGAACTATCCATGCTTAGTAAAAACCTTTATAAAGATCTTGCTACAGAACCGGGCTTTGATTTTGAGCTGACCGAGAACGGCATCCTGATGTTTTACAAAACAGAAAAAGCGGGTGAAGAAGAAGCGCATTTAGCAGAGCAAGGCAGGAAACTTGGCCTTGATATGGAAGTGCTTACTGTTGCCCAGTGTAAAGCACTTCAGCCAAATCTGGAACTTGATGTTTTGGGGGCTGTTCATTATCGTTGCGATGCCCACTTATATCCACAGGCTTTGATGGCAGCTTTATTAAATTATCTTACTGCAAAAGGCGTAAATATTGTAAGGAACCATGAAGTGACTAAAATTGAAACTTCGGGGCCGATAATATTGGGTGTATTTACAGGGGCCCAAAAATGGGAAGCTGATAATTATATTATCGCAGGTGGCTCATGGTCGCCATCAATTGCTAAGCTGGTTGATATTAAAGCGCCGTTAATGCCGGGCAAAGGTTATTCTTTTATGGTTAAGGAACCTGAAAAACGGATGCAAATACCCGCTTTATTAGCCGAAGCAAGAGTAGCTATAACACCAATGAATGGTAGTTTAAGATACGGCGGCACGATGGAGTTGGACAAGATCAACAAGCGGATAAACATGAACAGGGTGAGGGGAATAGTTGAATCTATTCCGCAATATTTTCCTAACCTGCACCCCGAAGTTCCGGCAGAAAAAGATATATGGTTTGGTTTCAGGCCGTCATCGCCCGATGGGTTACCTTACATTGGCCGCAGCAACAAATACAATAACCTTGTTGTAGCAACGGGCCACGGTATGATGGGCCTGAGTTTAGGCCCTGCAACCGGCTTACTGGTTAGCGAGGTAATAAAAGGATCAAAAACTGCAATTGATATCGGCGCCTTTTCACCCAATCGTTTTTAAAAGCATAATTTTGCTTTCATAAAAAAAGGACAGCTTTTTGCTGTCCTTTTTTTATGCGTATCATTTTTTACCGGCGGCTTATCATCAGTATTATAGATACAATCAAGTTGATCCTTTTATATTATTTCGATAATTTAGGTGAAATCAAAATAATACTTTGTTGTTGATTGATTTAAGTGTTGATAATACGGTAATAGCTCTTTTTTTGCATATAAAGCACTTGGCATGATGCTGAAAATTAACCTGTACTTCTCATATATTATCCCATATTGAGAATTATTTTAATATTCAGGTTAATTAATTGTAAATTCCACAATAATTAATTTAAAGGATCATCTCATGAAAGTACTGCAATTTACCATCCCGGTAGCTCATGACAAGAGCGTAATAATCGATCAGGTGGAGTTACCTTATCATTATCCTTACCTACATCGCCATACTGAAGCGCAGATTACATGGGTACAGCGTGGTGAGGGAACCCTAATAGCAGGGAATAATATGCATGATTACACATCAGGAGAAATATACCTTCTTGGCGCTAATTTGCCTCACCTATTTAAAAGTAGCCCTGAATATTTTGCTTCTGATAGTGGACGGTCAATCAAGGCTTTCACCATATTTTTTAATCCGGATGGAGTTCTGGCCGGGTTATTCGATCTTCCCGAAATGAAGGCCTTTAAAATATTCCTTCAACAGCATCAGCAAGGATTTAAGATCCCCGATGATAACTTCCATGAAGTTTCACAGGTGATGAATGCCATTAAAAACACTTCCGGTCCTGAGCAATTGATGCAATTCTTTAATTTGCTTGATAGCCTGCTTAAGGTCAATACTAAAGTTGAGCCGCTTTCGTCATATGGCAGCATACCGGCAATTACCGAAAACGAGGGCATAAGGATAGGAAATATCTACAACTACATTATGCAAAACTATAGTGAGCCTATCACTCTTGAAGATGTAGCGATGGAAGCTTATATGACACCTGAATCATTCTGCAGGTACTTTAAAAAACATACCGGCCATACTTTTATCTCTTTTTTAAATGAGATAAGGATAAACGAGGCCTGTAAAAAACTTACAGCACATAAGTTTGAGAGCATATCAACAGTTGCATACAAATGCGGTTTTAAAAGCATCACCAACTTTAATCGTGTTTTTAAATGTGTAATTGGCATATCACCACGCGAATACCTCGATAACTACTTCAAAAACGTAAAGAGCCTTTCAAAAATAGCCAGCTAATTATCCTGATATAACTGTATACTTTTTAAATCTGCGGTATTAGGTAAAAAACAGTTAGTAACAGATAATATAGGTGATTTTACGGTTACCAATCCTTTTATTTTTGCTATAGCATATAACGCTATAAGTTAAATCCAGGCAATATTCAGGTATTACAAACCTTGTTGCAGGGCAACCCTATTCATCATGATTTATTGTAAAAAATACGAGTTCCGCATTTTGTCAAAATTATTTATCGCCCCAATTTTTTTCGTATACCTGTTTTCATCAGCACCTGTTGCAAAGGCTCAAACTACCAATGTTCCGGCAAGCATGTACGAGCAGGCTACCGAGGTAAGTGGTACGATTATCCAATACGGGCAGGATATTCAGGCCGTCAAAGAATTTTATTGGCCCTATCATCTTGATCCGAATCAGGAATATCAGGATAAAGACCCGGTATTCTTTTCGCCCGAACAAAGAAAAAGACTGGTAGAAGTAAATAATGATTATTTAAAACAACTTGATCAGATAGATTTTAACTCCATCAGTGTTTATGGTAAGGTTGACTATATCTTGCTAAAGAAAAAAATACAATTTGAACTAGACTATCTGCAAAAACAGGAACAAAAATATAGCAGCATAAAGCAATATATCCCTTTTGCGGATAGCATTTATTTTTTAGAAAAAGAACGTAGGCGTGGCACCAATGTAAACGGCCAGCAAGTTGCTAGTACACTTAATGCTATATTAAAGGAGCTTAAATCAGCGTCAGCCCAGTTCAGTAAACTTCAGTCTTTAGACATGCCATTGGCAATAACGGCACATGATGCTGTGATAGGGCTAAAGAGCCGCCTAAAGAACTTCTACGATTTTTATAACGGATATGACCCAATGTTTACTTGGTGGGCACCTGCGCCATACGAAGCATTGGATAGTGCCCTGGATGCATACAGCCATCAGGTTATAAAAAAAGGGAAACTGCACACCATGCAAAAAGCTGATACCAGCGGCATTGTGGGCGTACCAATCGGGCGTGAGGAATTGATTAACCAGCTAAATGCTGAAATGATCCCTTATACACCGGAAGAACTGATTAAATTGGCTAATAAAGAATTTGCCTGGTGCAATAAAGAAGTGCTGAAAGCATCGCAGGAGATGGGTTATGGCAACGACTGGAAAAAGGCACTTGAAAAAGTTAAAAACAGCTATGTTGAAGTGGGTAAACAACCGGAGTTGATTGTAAGCATATACAACCGGTCATTAGATTTTATTAAAGCGCGAGACCTGATAACTATACCTCCACTGGCTGATGAAACCTGGGGGATGATTATGATGAGCCCGCAAAGGCAATTGGTAAATCCATTTTTCACAGGCGGCAAGGAGATTAGCATATCTTACCCGACCAATAGCATGCAGGAAGATAACAAGCTGATGAGTATGCGCGGCAATAACCCTGATTTCTCAACTGCTACTGTACAACATGAGCTTATTCCAGGTCATAATCTGCAATATTTCATGAATTCGCGCTATAAACCATACCGCCAGGATTTTGCAACGCCATTTAATGGTGAAGGCTGGGCGGTTTATTGGGAATTGTTATTGTACGACAAAGGCTTAGCTCAAACGCCTGAGCAACGTTTGGGGATGTTGTTTTGGAGAATGCACCGTTGCGCACGTATTATCTTCTCGCTTAATTATCACTTAGGTAACTGGACTCCACAGCAATGCATCAACTTTTTGGTTGATAGCGTAGGCCATGAAAAAGCGAACGCCGAAGGCGAAGTAAGGCGGTCATTCGAGGGTGATTATAGTCCGCTTTACCAGGTTGCGTATTTGGTTGGTGCCTTACAATTCATGAGCCTGAAACACGAACTGGTTGATAGCGGAAAAATGACCTATAAACAATTCCATGATGCAGTGATGAAGGAGAACCTTATCCCGGTTGAGATGATAAGAGCTACCCTTACAGGAGCGCCTTTAAGCAAAGACTTTAAAACCAATTGGAGGTTTTATGATTTCAATAAATAAACTATCTGTATCTATTATCATTTCGAAAAAATAAATGAGCAACACTCCTTTTAAGCCATCCCTCAGATTAATTGATGCCACGATGCTTGTAGCGGGCAGCATGATTGGCTCCGGGATATTTATAGTAAGCGCAGATATTACCCGGAGCGTAGGCAGCGCTGGATGGCTTATTTTTGTTTGGCTGGTAACAGGCTTTATGACGCTTACCGCCGCGTTAAGTTATGGCGAGTTAAGTGCCATGTACCCAAAGGCGGGTGGGCAGTATGTTTATTTAAAGGAGGCATATAACCCTTTAGTAGGGTTTTTATACGGCTGGAGCTTTTTTACCGTGATACAAACTGCAACCATAGCCGCGGTAGGGGTAGCTTTCTCCAAATTTATGGCCTATCTTGTTCCTGCCGTAAGCGAGGATCATGTCTTGTTGAAGATTCAGACCGGGGTTGATAGTGTTGGGCAGGCAAGATTTTTTACTTTCAGCGCTGCGCAATTGGTATCAATGGTGCTTATTGTACTGCTTACTTACGTTAATACTCGTGGCATCAAAAGTGGCAAAGTAATACAAACCACTTTTACATTAACCAAACTGCTAAGTTTATTTGGGTTGATCATATTTGGTTTTTTTGCCCTTAAGGGTGATATATGGAAAGCCAACTGGAGCAATGCCTGGAATTTGCATGCTTTAAATACATCCGGTTCTTTTTCATCATACACCACCGTGGCAGCTTTAGGGGCAATTGCCTCGTCAATGGTTGGTTCTATTTTCAGCAGCGATTCCTGGAATAACGTAACGTTTATAGCCGGGGAGATCAAAAACCCTAAAAGAAATATTGGCTTAAGTTTGGCATTAGGTACCCTAATTGTGACCGTTATTTATATTGTTACCAATATTATGTATACCGGTGTGCTGTCGCTCCACGAAATAGCAACAGCTGATAAGGACAGGGTAGCGGTAGCCGCATCGCAGCATATATTTGGTAGCGCGGGTACAATTATCATAGCCGTATTGATTATGATATCAACCTTTGGCTGCAATAACGGTTTGATAATGGCAGGGGCAAGGGTATATTACTCCATGGCTAAAGACAGGCTTTTTTTTAATAAAGCGGGCATTCTTAACAAAAACGCGGTACCGGGCTATGGTTTATGGATACAATGCCTGTTTGCCTGCATATGGGGCCTGAGCGGCAGGTATGGCGATCTGTTGGATATGATATCATTTGTAGTAGTTGTATTTTATATGCTTACCATCGTAGGGATATTTATCCTTCGCAAAAAATACCCCAATACCGAGCGACCTTACAAAGCCTTCGGTTATCCTGTATTGCCAATACTTTATATTATTATGGGGCTTGCATTCTGTATATTACTTATCAAGTTTAAACCAAACTATACCTGGCCGGGATTGATTATTACATTGGCAGGCATCCCCGCGTATTATTTGATAGTGCGTAATCAAAAACCTTTAATAGAGGAAGTTGTGGAGGTTTAGATTCGTAAAATATTTACTAAAACCCCGTAGGGGTTATATGTCGGTAGAAAAACAAATTGAAATAAATATCGTGCCGTAGGTACGTAACCTTACTGTATAAAACGATTAAGTTTTCTTTATATAAAAAAACAAAGCGTCATTGCGAGCGAAGCGTGGCAATCCCCTACTTACAGAGCGGCTCTCATAGCTTGGGATTGCCACGCTTCGCTCGCAATGACGATAGTTTTATCATTTTTATATAGCTTTAGCTTTTTCTTTCAACCAGGCTTGTTCTTCAACGGTTAAGTGTGGGCTTAAGCGCTCAACTACCGTTTTGTGATATTTGTTTAGCCATTGGATATGGCTGTTCTCTAACAGGTCTTTTTTAATCAATGTAGTATCAATCAATGCCAGCGTGAGGGTTTCAAAAGAGTAGAAATCATTAAACTCGTTGCTTACGTTTTGAATGGTTAATACTAAATTCTCAATACGCACGCCATGTTTTCCAGGCCGATAGATGCCGGGTTCAATGGAGGTGATCATGCCTATTTCAAGCGGTACGGCGGTGTTGGTTGGGTTTAATACCTGGGGGCCTTCATGCACATTTAAATAAAAGCCGATACCATGCCCGGTACCATGGCCGTAATTTATCGCGTAATCCCACAAAGGCCTGCGGCATATCGCATCTATTTGGTAACCGCATGTACCTTTAGGGTATAATGTTTTAGATCCCTCTATCATCGCCTTTAAAACAAGCGTATAGTCGGTTCTCTCTTCCTCGGTGTTGTTACCAAGCGCTATCATGCGGGTAATATCTGTAGTGCCATAAAAATACTGGCCACCGGAATCAACCAGGAATAAGCCCTCTTCTAAAATTTCAACATCACTTTCAGCGGTTGCAAAGTAATGCGGTAAAGCACCATGTGCTTTGTAGCCGCCTATGGTATTGAAACTTACCCCGGCAAAACCGTCTTGCTCAGCGCGGAAGCCTTTCAGCTTTTCGGCGGCAGTAATTTCGGTTATTTTGATTTTGCCGATGTTCTCTTCCATCCATTTAAAAAAGCGGGTCATGGCAACTCCGTCCCTTACCATCGCGGAGCGCACATTTGCTACTTCAGTTTCATTTTTAGTAGCCTTAAAATGTGTGGTAGGATTTACATCATGTATAAAAGTTGCTGATGCCGGGATCAACTTGAACAAACCAAAACAGTTTCTTTTTGGGTCGATGAATACGCTGCAATCTTCGGGTAATGCAGCCAATGCTTTTTCAATATCGGTATATGGTGATGTTTTTACGCCTGACTTGTGCAAAGCCTCAACATCTGAAGCCGATAATTTAACTGGATCAATAAACAAGACAGCAGTGTTAGCGCTTACCAATGCGAAGCTTAAAACAACCGGGTTATAGCTAACATCTTTACCACGAATGTTAAACAGCCACGCGATATCGTCCAACGAGGATATTAACTGATAATCTGCTTTTAGTGCTTTTAGCGATTTTCTTAATGTAGTTAATTTGTCAGCGGTTGATTGTCCGCTGTATTTTGTATCAATTAAAAAAGCCGGTTCTGTTGGTAATTTCGGTCTGCCTTCCCATATCGCATCCAAAAAATCATAGCTTTTAAATTCAATATTCTTATCTGCCAATTGATTCTCTAATAGCTGACCTAGAAACACCGACAACAACCTGTCGTTAAAAGCAACTGTGGCGTTATCTGCAAGCGTTTCATGCAGCCATGCAATATATTCAGGTGCATGTTGTATTTTTAATTTAACTAATTCAAAATCACTGTTATGCAGTTGTTCATTGGCTTGTGTAAAGTATCTGAAATCGGTCCATAAGCCCACGAAATCCTGCGTTATAACCAATGTGCCTGCCGAGCCGGTAAAGCCAGAAGTAAACTGAATACATTTGTAATGATCGGGCAGGTATTCGCTGATGTGCGGATCGGCAGAGGGGATAATGTATGCAGCAACTCCATTTTCCTTCATTTGCTCACGTATGGCGGCAATTTTTTCTTTAGTTGTCATTTTTCAAAGTATTAACACTGCAAAACTACCATTAGTAAGCTTATTGTATTTCATAAATTTTATCCGGTTGTTAACCATATTTAATTTTTTCGAACATTTTTTGGTAAAATAAGATGCCTACTTACTAAAATACAGCCGAAAAGGGGTGCGTGTTAAGTTTAAATTTAATCATATCACACCCTTTATATGTATAAAATCCCACCTCATGGAGTAAGGTTAATTAAGGTATCGGATAAGTAGGGTTAAAACATGGTTACTATCAGCTAATTTATTCAACAAAGCGGGTAGTTTATAATGATATTTTCGTAAGTACTAATAGCTAAAATACACATAATGATGTTTCTTTTTTCAAAACGGGTTTTATTAAGTGGTTTGGCTTTAGCCTTTGCGCCGGTAATATATGCACAACAGCCAAAGGTTGAGCCATATTATCCTTCAAAGCAGGAAGTTGTACAATCATACATCAAACAACAACGTTTGGATTCGTTACTAAAAACAATCCCGCTTAATGCCAGCATCCAGGCCAACTGGCAGCAGAATAACAGCTTTTGGTATGTTAAATATTTGCCGGATAATGGGCAGGAATATTACTATGTAAACCCGGCAAAAGATACCAAAGAAAAAGTCTTCAATCAGCAACGTTTAGCAAATAGTATAAAAACGGCTACAGGAAATAGCGTACATGAGCTGAAACTTAACATCAATAAAATGTTTTTTAGTGCCAATGGTAAGTCGGTTACCTTTAAAATGGACTCTACCTGGTTGCGGTGTAATTTAAATACCTATCAATGTGCCAAAACAAACGATACCGCTTACAATTGGTACGACAGTTCAAAGCAGCCGCTGCAATCCCGCACTTATCGCTGGGAAAGTGTACAAAGAGATTCTATATCGCCCGATAAAAAATGGAGCGCCTTTAGTAAAGTGGGAAACCTTTTTATAAAACAGATTGGTGGAGATCAGGAAGTACAAATCACCCGGGATGGTAGTTTGGATAAGCCTTATGGCGAGTTCTCGTGGTCGCCGGATAGTAAGCATGTTATTGGTTATTTGATTAATCCTGTTGAGCCAAAGAAGGTGTATTACGTATTAAGCTCGGTTCCGGGTACAACACGAGGTCAATTAAGGTCTCATGAATATGATCAGCCGGGTGATCCGTTCACTACTTATACTCCTTACATATTTAACATAACAGATAAAAGCAAAATTAAGGTTGATGCAGATATTATAGACTTCTTTGGAGCGCCTGCTGCCCACTGGCGCAAAGGAAGCGACAGATATTATACTTACGAAAAGGTTGACAGGGGGCACCAGCGTTTTAGGGTTGTTGAAGTTGATGTAACCAACGGTAAAACCCGGAATGTTATTGATGAGAAAACAAATACATTTATTTACGAGCAGCGTTTGTACACACGTTATTTACCCGATAGCCACGAAATAGTATGGATAACCGAAAAAGATGGCTGGCGGCATATTTATATCGTTAATGATATTACTGGTAACGAAAAATTAGTTACTAAAGGCAATTGGGTGGTAAGGGATATTGATAGTGTTGACAGCGAGAAAAGAGAAATATGGTTTACAGCTAGCGGTATAAACCAGGGGGAGGACCCTTATTTTATCCATTACTACCGCATTGGTTTTGATGGGAAAAACATGGTTGACCTGACCCCTGAAAAGGGGAATCATAGTGTTGTGTTTTCGCCTGACAGGAAATATTACCTGGATACTTATTCAGAAGTTAATGTTGCACCGGTGACCATATTATGTAAAACGGATGACCGCAAAAAGATAATGCAAGTTGAAAAAACCGATACACAGGCATTATTGGCAACAGGTTTAAAAATGCCCGAGGTATTTGTAGCGAAAGGAAGGGATGGCAAAACAGCTATTTGGGGCGTAGTTTATCGCCCTGCTGATTTCAATCCTGCAAAAAGCTACCCTATAATTGAGAATGTTTATGCCGGTCCACAAGATTCTTACGTGCCGAAAAGTTTTAGCCCAGTTAACGAAATGCAGAGCATTGCGCAGCTTGGCTTTATTGTAGTACAAGTGGATGGTATGGGTACAGCCAACCGCTCAAAAGCTTTCCACGATGTTTGCTGGAAGAATTTGATTGGTGCAGGTTTCCCTGACCGTATCTTGTGGATAAAAGCGTTGGCTAAGAAATATCCACAGGCAGATACTACACGTGTTGGGATCTATGGTAAATCGGCAGGAGGGCAAAATTCAGCGCAAGCGGTATTGTTTCATTCGGATTTTTATAAAGCAGCAGTCTCAGCATGTGGCTGTCATGATAACCGTATTGACAAACAATGGTGGAACGAGCAATGGATGGGTTATCCTGTTGGTCCGCACTACGAGCAGCAGTCAAATATTACCAATGCAGGCAAATTAGGCGGAAGCCTGTTGTTGATTGTTGGCGAGGCTGATGAAAATGTACCGCCTGAATCAACCTACCGCTTTGTAGACGCGTTGATAAAAAATAACAAGAATTTCGATCTGCTTACGGTACCAGGTGCAGACCATACCGATGGCGGCCCTTATGGGCGCAGGAAGAAAAGAGATTTCTTTGTTAAGCATTTACTGAATGTAGAGGCACCCGGAAGAGACATTGGCGAACATTGATAGCATGTAACAGGTTTAGTTAATAATGGTTGATTGGTTAATGATGGCCTTGCATGTGAAAACTGCAAGGCCTTAACAAATTGTCATTGCGAGGAACGAAGCAATCGCGAACTTTGCATATCCACTTTTCTCCGTGCGATTGCTTCGTTCCTCGCAATGACATAGTTTTACATCTGTAAGGTTTGGGATTGCCACGCTACCGCTCGCAATGACAATAGTTTGTTATTTTTTTTAATAATACTTTCTGAGATAAGTTATAGTACGAGTATTATTTACTCAATATCAAACTAAAGTTCGAAAAGCTTCCAAAGCTTTTAACCGGGCCGTAAGAACATTGATACACCCCCACCTGTACTTCTTTTTGATCTAAATCATTTCGTAATACAGGGCTGCCGGGCAGGTCGATCCAATTGATTTGGTCGTTGCTGGTGCGGAGGTAAAATAGATTGCCATCGCGTTGTATTTGCAGGTATTTATTATAATTCCAGCCCGATTGGGTATTTAATTGCTGTCGGTTACCATCTACAAAATTAGTTGAGAGATTTCCTACATTCCATGCGGGGAAGATACTGTTTTGCAGCAGCTGCTCGGTTGTTGTTAAACTATTGTCAACTCTTACCATCAGCCCGGCATCGTTGTTGCCTAATACTTTCCTTTGGGCCAATCCGCTTACATTGCTAACCTCAACCTCAGCAATAAAATTTCCTTTTACATTTTTGTAGATGAATGGCCCATAAGGCGCGCTGCCATCCCAGGCTGAACCTTCTGAGGATAGTGTTAAAGTATCGTTGACGGCATGGATTTCTGACGCAGTTTGTTTGTCACCCTTGCCTATAAAGCCATCCCATATTGATGCGATTGTGCCTGAATTCAAATAATCTTTTGGTTTAGCAAATTTGTCAGCATAAACAACAAATTTGGATACTGCTGTTGATACCATTGCTACAGGACTGTTTGGAGTTACGTTACCTAAATTATCCCGTACTTTAAAAGTGTAACTGTATTCTTTGTCGGCCTCAAGTCCATAGTCAATATAATAGGGATTATCCACCCAACCGCTTTCCTTTATGGTGCCGTTAAACAAGCGTGTAAAGTTGTATTGCAGATCGCTTTCGGTATCTGTAATATTATTATGCCCTGCCTGTATGCTGGTTATTCCTGGTGTCAGCGCTTTTGGATTTTGTTTGTAAAACAAGTTGGTATCTACAGGAGCATGCAGATTTTTTACCCAAATGTTATTCAGGTCTTTTACATCATCAGCGGTGAGTGCATGTTTATAAATGCTGATGCCTGCAATAGCACCTGAAAATCCATTGTCGGCACTTATCTGTAAAGTATCAATAGCGGCACTTACGATAGTATTTAATGAGGAAACTAACTGTCCATCAACATATTCCTTCGCGTTATTGCCATTAACGGTTTTAACAAGGTAATGCCATTTACCCGGTGTTATCGGAGAGCTGCTGTATAGGCATTTATCTTCACCCACCCCCACAAAACCGGCTATCATTTTATGTTGTTGGGCGATGGTGGTAAATACACTAATGGCGATGCTGTAATTGTTTTTTAAGCCTAAAGCCTGATCTAATTTTAAAGCCTCATTGCCTTTTATCGTCGCACTTATTTTGCCTGCTATATCTGCTACAACCAATCCGCCTTTAACCGACTTTAAATTGCCGCCTATATAGCCTTCATTTTTCCAATTTTGCAATTCGCCGTAAGCTAATTTGGAAGCATCCATGTATACTGTAATTTCCGGTTGCTTTACCTGTGTGAACAGGTCTTTAATGGATGTATCAGCCAAAGGGTGATCATAAACCTGTAAGGATGCTATCGCTCCGGAGAAGTAGGTTTCACCATTGCTTTTGCTGCCAAGCGAAAAGTTCTCCGCAGGTTTAACAAACAGCATTTTATTTTCCTGATTATTCAGCTCGCCATCAACATACACCTTTTCAAAGGTACCATCGAAAGTGATGGCTATATAATGCCATTTACCCGCTGCGGGCGCGTGGTTGTACTGAATATCGGCAAAGCCAATATGCTGTGCGGCACCGGCATCATGGTTGGTACCATAACCAAATGTAGCGCCCGTAAGCTGGTCGCTGCCTGCTGCCCAGGAAAGTAACGGATTCTCATCTTTAAGTTGCGATGTATAAGCCCAGAATGATACCGTATAACTATTATTCCCGGCCAATGAAAGTGGTACATTAAAAGATGATTTTAACGATTGAAACCCGGTAAATACAACCGCTTTTTTAACCGCTACAATATCAGCAAATGGCGCTTTGCCCGTGGCTTTAAAGCTGCCGCCAAGTATGCCGTTATTATTCCAGTTGCCAATCATGGTGCCGGGTTGCAGAGCGTTGGCATCAAGATTAATTAGTAGCCCCTTTTGCGTATATTTTTTAGCTGCAGCAGGTGTATGGATATTTGCAGGCGTTAAAGGCGCATTTCCTTCGCCGTATATTTTAAAGTTCCAAACCGCTTTGTACAGTCCGGGGTATTCTGTGTTGATGATGGTTAGTTTTATATATCTTGCTTTAGCATCTCCCTTATCAACGTAGGGACTGCCATGCCATAGGTTGTTTCTTTTATCAGCAAAAAGCCTCCAGTTTTTACCATCTGTTGAGTATTCAATATAGTACTGGTAATACCATGTTGCGTATTCAAATTGAGTGAGTACATTTTTTACATGTGTTACTTTACCCAAATCCACCTGTAGCCATTGTGCTGCGGTGCTGTTGGTTTTAGGTTTCCATAAGGTGCCGTTATTGGCATCAACAGCAAACGATGGTTTGTAATCATCACTATAATATGAGGAAGCTGTTACCTTTTTCTGATAGGCGAGGTCTGGATAGGGGATACTGTTTGGCCCCAAAAAACCTATGCCTGTATGGGTTGGAATAACCTTTTCAATATTACCATCAGCATCAAAAACTATTTTATCGGCACAAACCTGCCTGTTATAGCCTCCGCCTGAGTGGGGGTTATTATGCCTGTGATAAATGATATAATAATCATCCCCTATTTGCAACACCGAGTTATGGCCGGGGCCGTGGATTGTACCATCGGCATTGGTTGATAAGATGGGATTATTTTTACCAAATGTGAAGCCTTCCATCGGGCTTGTTTTGCTTTGCGCATATTGTACCCGGTAGGAGCCATCCTCGCAATAACCCGAAGAATACATCAGGTAATAAATCCCTTTCCGCTTAAACATAAATGATCCTTCAAAAAAATCTTTAGCAAGCGTATTGGGTATTTGCCCGGTTTTTGAAAACGAACGCATATCCGGGTTAAGCAAGCCCACACCACAGCCAAAACCAGGGTATATTCCCCATGTGCCCCAGGTCATATAAAATTTGCCGTCATCATCTCTGAAGGTTTGCCCGTCAAGCGTTATTACTTTAGGTACGAGGTAATTTGGTACAACAGCTTTTCCGTCCGGAAACAATGGAGTCCACGGCCCAACAGGTGTTGATGAGGACGCGCCGTATACTTCAACCGTTGGCTGGCAATAGTACAGGTAATATTTACCATCGTTGCCATGCGCTACATCCGGTGCCCAGTAGCTATGGGTTGTAGGCCAGTTCATATCCTGGAAGGTCCAGTTCACAAAATCTTTGGAGGTCCACACTTGTGATGGCCCCAAACCACCGCCGTTTCCATCGGTAGTAGCGTATATATAATAAGTATCGCCAAACTTTTTAACGGTTGGGTCTGCAAAATATCCCGGTATTATCGGGTTGCCATTGCCTGCTGCCTGGTATTGCATTTTTTGAGCCAGTATAAAACCGGGTAAAAGTAAAAGAAGGGAAAATATAATGGCAGAACGTAAGCGCATAATCAGGATAGAATTTATAATGCTTTTATACAAATATATGCAGGTTCCAAAACCCATTGTTTTCATTAATTAACCTAATGTGGCAACTTATTAACGTGTTATAATATTTTGATACTGAAACGCCTATTCAATAACATTAACAGGATAATAAGTTGCTACAAGTTGGCAAATTACAGTAAATTGTAAGGGGGCTAAACTTTTACTTTTACAATCATAAATTTTAGCACTTGAATACACTATGTTAATATCCAACTTTTTAGATAGAATAAAATCAGCACAAAAGCTTAACAACCGGCGCTTAAAATGCAGTGCTTTTCTTATCGCGCTTTGTTTTTTGTGTGTTGATAATTCATATGCGCAAGATCCATGGAAAGCTCTTGAAAAAAGGCCATCGACACTTGGACTTGAAAGCGGGATATCAACATACGCAACTCCTGATTTTCAATTACAACTGGTTAAAGCTTCACAAACTGTTGCCGCTTTAAGTCCCAATAGCAATAAAAAGTTTGATTTTACTCCCGGCGATCGTCTTAAAGTGCGCAGCAGCGATGGCATGTACCAATTAGGAGATATCGAGCTTCGTTTAAAGTCGGCCGGTGATGCGGATTGGAAGAAATATTCTACCGCTGCAAAACGCGCAGCAGTTAGCCCTATACCAAATAAAGGTAAAGGAGTATTAGCTGCCGCTGATCTTTCGGCCACATTACCTGCCGATATTTCTTTAAACATACAACGCTATTGGGAAATTGCCGACGGCCATTTAGTATTACAATTCAAGCTAAAGAATAAAAGCGATAAAGCAGTTGAGATAGGTTCATTAGGTATACCTATGATATTTAATAACATTATGCAGGGCAAATCGCTTGAGGAAACGCATGCTGAGAATGTTTTTTACGACCCTTATATTGGTAAGGACGCGGGTTACTTACAGGTTACCCGTTTAAATGGCCATGGCCCTGCTTTAGTGGTTGTGCCTTTTGGCAAAACACCTTTTGAGGCTTATAATCCATTAAACAATGATCCAACCCCTCGCGGGATTGATTTTGAAGGTTTTTACGAATGGATGGTATACAGTAAAGCTTATGCCGAAAATGAATGGAAAAACGCGGAACCCTGGAACACGCCAACCTTTGTTAAACTAAATCCGGGCGAAACAATTTCATATGGTGTTAAATTTTTACTTGCCGATTCGATTAAAGGTATTGAACATAAACTTGCTGAAAATAAACGCCCTGTTGCTGTAGGTATCCCCGGTTATGTATTACCGCAGGATGTTAATGCCAAGCTTTTTTTAAATTATCCGAAAGAAGTAAAATCCATACAGATTGAACCTGAAGGCGCCTTAGCTATCACCCCGGCAACATCATCTGAAAGTAAATGGAAAACGTATGATATAAAGGGTGTAATATGGGGTAGGGCAAGGCTTACCATTACTTATGCTGATGGTTTATGCCAAACCATTAATTATAAGGTGATAAAACCTGAAATAGATGTTTTGAAAGATTTTGGCAACTTTTTAACTACCAAACAATGGTATGAGAATAAATCAGATGTTTTCGGTCGCGATCAATCTGTTATAACTTATGATTATGATAAAAAACAACAGGTAACGCAGGATAACCGGGCATGGATAGCCGGTTTAAGTGATGAGGGGGGAGCCGGTTCGTGGCTTGGCGCTATGATGAAGGAACTGGTACAGCCTGATAAAGCTGAAATTGATAAATTGGAGCATTTTGTAGACCACACCTTATGGGGTAATATCCAGCGTAGTGAAGGTGAACAAAAATACGGTGTGAAAAAAAGCGTGTTTTATTATCAACCCGATTCGTTACCAAAAGGTACTTACAGCGATAGTATACGCTGGAACACGTGGTCGGCCTGGAACCATGTTGCCGCGAATGATATTGGCAGGTCGTATAACTATCCGCATGTTGCTTCTGCACATTGGGTAATGTATCGTTTGGCTCGTTACCATACCGGTTTAGTTAGCGGGCAAACCTGGCAATGGTATTTGGATAATGCTTACCAAACCACAATGGCAATGGTAGAGAAAGCGCCATACTATGTGCAATTTGGGCAAATGGAAGGTGATGTTTTCTTTAAGATACTAATGGATCTGAAAGCAGAAGGCTGGAATGATAAAGCAGATTTGCTTGAAAAAGCAATGAAAGTAAGAGCAGATCACTGGCGTACACTGATGTATCCGTTTGGTAGTGAAATGCCGTGGGATTCAACAGGACAGGAAGAGGTTTATTTATGGTCGGAATATTTTGGTTATACAGATAAAGCAGAAATAACTATTGATGCCATACTAGGCTATATGCCTACCATACCTAACTGGGGATACAATGGCTCAGCACGCAGATATTGGGATTTTCTTTACGGTGGTAAATTGCAACGTATCGAGCGTCAACTTCATCACTATGGCTCTGGTATAAATGCCATTCCGGTTTTAAGCGAGTACCGGGCTAAACCAAACGACTTATACCTTTTGCGTGTTGGTTATGGCGGTGTAATGGGCTCTATATCTAATATTACTCAGGATGGTTTCGGTCCTGCAGCTTTCCATTCGTATCCATCAACATTAAAAATTGACGGCTTATCGGGCGATTATGGTTCTAACTTTTTTGGGTATGCGTTAAATACAGCCACTTATATTACAGATGATAAAGAGTTGGGCTGGTTAGTATTTGGCGGTAACATGACAACTAAGCCAGATGCGGTTAATGTAGAAATTACTATAGCAGCAAAATCGCGTATTTATATAGCCCCAGTAGGCCTATGGCTGACATTGGATGCCGGTACATTTAAATCGGTAACGTTTAATCCTGAAACAGGTAAAGTGAATGTATTATTAAATCCAGCCGACCAATATACACCGGTGGCTTATCTGCATATAGAGCACCCTGCAAATAGAGCTTCCGCATCAACATATAGATTAGTTGGCCCCTCAAAAATGGAGCGCGGCGCATATGCCATTAACCTGACTAATGCGCCACTAAATATAGAAATCAGTAAATAATAGATAATAGTAATGTTAACCAAGAGCCGCCCCGCAAAGGCGGTTTTTTTTGTTTTTAGTAATATTTGTCAGGTGTTTGCCAACTCCCTCAAAACATTGCAATAAATTGAAATGATAGAAATCGGTACTAATCAGAACCTGCGGTCTATACAGTCGCTACTAAAAATTCCTCCCCACTCGCAGGACTAATATTATCCGTTCTACCAACAAAATAACGTTTGGCAAGGTCGCTTGCCGATATTGTTTCTATCGTCGCAAAACCAGCTTCACGAGCTACAGTTAATATTTCATTAGGTGTATAAAAGCTAATGAAAGGTGTGCCGGCCGCCTGAGCGCCTTTTTCTGCTATCTGTTGTAAAAATTTATCTTCTTCTTCAAGAAGGTTCAATGGCAAATAAAAGGCCATAGCCAGTTTTGAACCCGGTGCAAGTGTTGCAATCTGGCGTAAGGTTGTAAAAATCGCATCTTTTGTAAGGTATAAACTAACACCTGTGCAAGCTACAACAGCAGATTTGCTGGTATCAAAACCTGCATCGAGTAATTGTTCCCACCAGGAAGAAATCTCAAAATCGACAGAAACAAAATGTAGCCAGCTTGGAACACCATAGCCAAGTTCAACTAATCGTTGTTGTTTCCAGGTTTGCGTATCGGGTTGGTCGATTTCAAATACCTGGAGAGTAGAAGCAACGTCTTGTCTCCGCTGAGCAAAAGTATCAAGTCCGGCTCCGAGAATGACATATTGATCAATACCGCGTTTGTTCTCTTCTATAATTAAATCCTCAACAAAGCGTGCGCGGGCCACCATAGATGCACGAAGGCGTTTGGTGAAATTCGCGTCCATGTCCGGGCGTTTGCGCCAGCCATCGGCGGGGGCTACTAATTTAAATCCAATTTCATCTTCAATTATATGAGGTGATGAATCAATTTGAACGTGCATAGCTCTCCATAAAGCTGTGCGCACTGCTGTATTGTCTGGTTCCGCCTTTTTTTTATCCTGTTCCATATTATATCATTATATCAATAATCGGAAAAATTAGTTTATTAGTTGCTGCTAACTGTTCCAAAGTTTTAGGATATTCTTTTTTAAAGAATATGATTGACAATAACATTAATTACTACTTCGTTTCAATTAAGTTTGGCTTTTAAAGCAAATAATATCCAATGAAAAAGCAATAGGGAGATTTTCTTCAAAACATTCATAAACAATATAACTACAATGGAAATAAACAAAAGTGAAAACAAATCGAATGAACCAATTCATCGCCCTTTTTTTCAGACGTTCTTCCACGGTACAAAGGCTGACCTAAAGATTGGCGACTTTATAGAAAGTGGCAATAACTCAAACTATGGACAAAGAAATAAAGCAAAATATATCTATCTCACAGCTACTCTTGATGCTGCTGTTTGGGGCGCTGAACTTGCTTTAGGCGAAGGGCGTGAAAGAATATATTTAGTAGAGCCAATGGGCTCGATTGAAGATGATCCCAATTTAACCGACAAAAAGTTTCCGGGTAACCCAACAAAGTCTTACCGCTCAAAACATCCGTTTAAGGTTGTTGGCGAGATTACTATTTGGCAAAACCACTCGCCAGAACAAATTAATGCAATGAAAGGCGGATTAGCAAAACTTAAGGAACAAGGCATTGAGGCAATAGAGGATTAGCAAAAAGACGCTATTCCGTTTACGCAATAAAGCGTGATGTTTGTTAGTGCCGTGCTTTTTGTTTTTATACCCAGTTTATAATATTTGATCAGAAATCATAAGCTTACTTTGGCTATTTTGGATTTTTGAAATAAATGTTTCCAATATCATTAATATTATCAGGTGCTATTAATGGCTTATTTTTCATACTGCTTTTGGAGAATAAGGCGAAAATTTGTGGTAGCGACAAGATACTAATGTTATGATGGGGATCATTTCATTACAATTAGGGTTTTATTATGATAACCTATCTGCCAAACCCATCTTCCCGGAATATTTGCAACTGGTTAGTTTTTCCGCTACCCTTAATTAACTCTCCTGTGTTTTATTTTATATCCGCTCGTTATTTTTTGGGTACGGATATATGAAGAAATAACAACCAAGTCTGGTTCAATGTCAATTAATTCCGAAACTAATTCGGCTTGTTCAAATCTTTGGCAGTAAGAGCGATACAGGAAGGATCTGATGTTTACAACCCTGCATTGGCTTCGCTCTCGGCACGTCGAATGAACATAACCAGTTGCCTTTATTAAAAGCACATCAATGTAATGATGGCAAGTTTTGGTGTACCCTTTATTTACCATCGTCGACCCAAATATACTATTAGTCGAAAAGTTGGTTACCCTCATCGAAATAGTTTTCAACCTGCTTTTTTACTCTTGATATTTAGATTATAGAAAAGGAACAAGCAAATTATAGTTAAAGATATCTTATGAGGTATATAGCCATTTTTTTATTATGTATGCTTTTAGTAAAATATGGGAAAGCCCAAAGTTTTCCCATTACGGGGAAAGTAATTGACGAGAGTGGTAAACCAGTAGCTTTTGCCTCTGTTTTTGTATTTAAACAAAATTCCATCAATAACAAGCCGATAGCAGGGAAAATAACAGCCGAAGACGGTTCCTTTAAATTGGTTGTTGAAAGCGCTGGTAGTTATATAATTAAAGCTACCTACACATCCTACAATGACTTTACTAAAGAAATAGAGGTACAAGGCTCCATAAATTTAGAAACGATTGTTTTAACACAAAAAGAAAACAAATTAAATGAAGTAACGATCACTGCCAACGCACCTCTTATAACAAAAAAATCAGACCGCATTGTGATGAATGTGCAAAACAATGCGCTCGCGGCTGGAAAATCATCTCTGGAATTGATGAACCTTGCGCCCGGCGTATTTGTAAACGATGGCAAGATTTCCATTAACGGAAATCCTGGTACAAGGGTAATGGTCGATGGAAAAATTCTTCAGTTAAGTGGAGATGATTTAACCAATTATCTCAATAGCTTACGTGCCGATGAGATACAATCAATAGAAGTGATAGCTCATCCGCCTGCCGAGTATGATGCGGAAGGAAGCGGAGGGTATATAAATATTGTTTTAAAGAAACAAAAACGGGCAGGCTTCAATGGCAGCGCTAATGCCGACTATATACAGGGCAGATATGCAAGTACCAACGAAGGACTTCAGTTAAATTTTAAGAAAGATAAGCTGGCTTTATTTGCGGATTATTCTTTTGATAAGACAAAGAATTATGAGGATTCAAAATTTTCACGAACTATAGATGATAGTATAAAATACCGTTCAATCGTCGATAGAATAAATGATTACACAGTACATCGTGTCCACACCGGTGGCATCTACGATATTGACAGTAAGCAATATATCGGATTAGATTATACCGGGATTTTTGCAAGCGGTATCGCACCCTACAATTCTACCACAAACATCATCTATCCTAATGCTAATAATAATCAAAATGTTATCGGCAGCTACCCGCGATCAAATTCCAGAAATTATAACAACATAGGTTTCAATTATCATATCGCATTGGATAGTGTGGGCTCGAGTTTTGTTTTCTTCTCCGATTATACTGTAAACAACGTTGCGGCATTGAGTTCGGCTCAAAGTAATTTTTATGATAATGACAATGTGTTTTTGAACGATACCATTTATAGAAACCGTACCCCAAGTGAGGCGAAAATATATACTGCCGATACAAAATATACAAAAGCATTTAGTAAAACCTCCACTTTTAGTGTTGGTGCAAAATTAACTGCAACCAGTATTGATAATAGTGCAACGTATGAAGGTTTTGATGATAATACATGGGTAAACGAACCCGCCTTAAACTACATTTATGATTATAAGGAGGATATTCTTGCCGGTTATATGAACTATAACGGAAGATTTCTTAATACAGACGTTCAATTAGGATTACGAGGAGAAAACACAAATACAGAAGGGAATTTAATCACCTCGAATATGGATATAAAAAGAAATTATTTTGACTTGTTCCCAACAGTGTTTTTAAAATATGGTACAAATAAAAACAGTAGTGATTACCTTACTTTTTATTATGGGAGAAGAATTTCAAGGCCGTCCTATACCGATTTAAATCCTTACGAGTTTTATTTGGATAACTACACTATAGGAAAAGGTAACCCCTATTTAAATCCCTCATTTACCAATTCTTTTGAACTAGGCTATACGTTGAATAATAAATATAGCATTACAGCCTCTTATGACAGGCAAAAAGCTTTAATAGCTCAGTACGCTTCGCAATCCCCTGCGGATTCTTTGGTTACAATTTATACACATGCAAATTTTGGAAATAGAACCAATGCGAGCATTATTATTTATACTCCTATAGATATAACAAATTGGTGGAGCTTTAATAATAATATTATTCTAAGCCGTCAAAGCATTTCGGCGCAGGATATTTTCATTCAAAAAAACATCTTCAATATTCAGTCGAATCAATCTTTTGCACTACCTGATCAATTTAACATTGATCTGAGTGTACGTTATTATTCTAATATTATTTCAGGCAACTTTCTATATCAGCCAATATTTACAACTGACGTTGGAGTTCAGAAAAAGCTGTATAAGAATCGCTTAATTATAAAAGCAGCCATGAATGACATATTTAACACCTATAAGCTGAACAGTAACATTTACTACAGCAATACTGATATTGGAACAAGCGAGCAAAGAAGAGAAACACAAACTTTTAACCTTTCCCTCGTATATAATTTCGACCTGGGAAAATCATTTAAAGCGAAGAAAATAGAAAGTAGCAATGCAGATGAGCAACGCAGGCTACAGTAAAATATTTGTTGCAACAAAAATGGGTAAGCCGAAAACCAGTAAAAAGAGTAAGCGTAAACTTTTAAATTTTATCAAAATGTCATCACAAGAAGAACAAAATCAAAAGAAAATCGAGGAGTTAGAAGCTGCAAAAGGTAAACTATCAGGCCTTATTGAAAAACTGAAGGAAAATCCAGCCTTGTCCGAAGACGAAATAGCGGAGATAGCAGGTGGCCAAAGCAGTACCACTAATCCCGATGATACTAATACAAATTGCAATACCGTTGTTTTTTGCTAGTTATCTAAATTTTTTACCCCTATAGGGAACCTCTGTAGCCTCTGTGAAATTCTTAAAGATGATTCATAAATGCTGTTGATTGATCTATTTTAATATACAGCCTAATTTTCCTGAACAGGTTTGTTAGGTATGAAATGAGAGGTTTTAGAGGTTCCCTTGTAATGATTAATTCTATAAATATTTTTTATATCTGATACATCTCTATAAATGAAAACGATCTTGATTTGTATAACCGGGTCAGTGGCGGCAGCTTCACTACCTTCCTATATTATGAGCATTCGTAGAGAATTGGATGTTAGAGTTATCGTTATGCTTTCAAAAAATGCGACCAAATTCGTGACCCCCTATTCACTAAAGTTGTATTCGGGAAATGAAGTTTATACAGACACTTACGATTCAATGCCAAATGGATTAGTTCCCCATATGCAGTGTACCCAGGATGCAGATATTATTCTGGTGATACCTGCCACAGCAAATATTATTGCGAAAGCCGCATGGGGAATATGTGACGATCTTATTTCCACTTCTATTATTGCGGCAACATCTCCTGTTCTTTTTGTTCCATCTACAAATGAGCGTATGTGGTTTAGTAAACCCGTACAGATGAATATACAAAAAATTCAGGATCACGGCTATTTTTTTGTAGAACCTGAACGAGGCGTCTCAATAAGCACTTCCAGCGAATCTTTTGGTGCTATGGCATCATTAAAAACTATAATTCCTTTACTAAAAAAATTTTTAACAGATGAAACTAAGCCAGTTTAACAACACGATTGTATACGACAATTCTATTATCCTATATAATTCATTTACCAATCATTTTTTGCCGGTTGATCCTTTATATAATGATTTAATAGAGTCGGCCAAAATTAATGGCAATATTGATGATTTGTTAATCTATGCACCGGTTCTGTACATAGATATGATAGAAAAAGGTTTCGTGATAAGTGACGGTATAGATGAAATACAAAAAGTAAAAGATTTACAGGCAAAAATTGACCAGGATGATGATACCTTATACCGGTTAATTATCAACCCCACCATGAATTGCAATTTCAAATGTTGGTATTGCTATGAGTCGCATATAAAAGACTCTAAAATGGAGGAGCAAACTATTAGCGGAGTTATGAAGCATATTGAAAGTGTTGTTCAAAATATGCCGCGAATAAAAAAATTTATTATCTCATGGTTTGGCGGCGAGCCACTATTGTACTTTGATCGGGTTATTGATCCGATTATGAGTTTTGCGACAAACCTGCTAACTGAACACAATATTGTTTTAAACACAAGTTTTACCACCAATGGCTATTTGATCAATGCAAAAATGATCAACAGATTCCATTCATATAACATTAGCAGTTTTCAAATAACGCTTGATGGCAATAGGGAGCGGCACTATAAGGTAAGATATGTTAGTAAAAGCCGGGGGTCATATGACGAAATTATAGATAATATTTTAGCGCTTTCCCGTAGTAAACTCCCTGTAAACCTTCGAATTAACTTTACGAAAAATAATTTAGAAGACTTAGAGCATATAGTATATGACATTTTGCCGCTTGAAGAAGAATACAGACCATATTTAATTATCTCTTTTCATAAAGTATGGCAAGAAGAAGATTTAACATTAGGGACGAGAGTAAAGGATCTGCGTTTGTTTTTTAAAAAACATGGCTTTCATACTGTAAATGGCGACATCCCCAATACACTAAGGGAATCTTGCTATGCTGATAGAAAAAATCACGCTACAATTAATTATAACGGAGAGGTTTTTAAATGCACCGCCAGGAATTTTTCTTCAGATGCCAAAGAGGGAGATTTGAAAGAAGACGGCTCAATTGTATGGAATGAAAAGTTTCATGATAGAATGAACATTAAATTCAAAAACAAGCCTTGTTTTTCCTGCCCCATTATGCCTATCTGCAATGGAGGATGTTCCCAGGCCGCCATTGAAAGTGAGGGCGAAGAGTATTGTATCTATAATTTTGATGAACAACGAAAAAAGGAAGTAGTATTAGAAAAATACTTTCATAAAATAAATTTTGCCGCTGTATAAATAATCAGACATGGAAAACCTAAGCTATTTAAATGACCCATATAGTTTTTTTATTGGTTTCGTAGTTGAAAATGTATTTGACAATTATCAACGTCAGGAATTTAAAAAAATAAGTGATTCCAGCAGTCATTGTTTCAGCCTTGTTAAACAAAATATTTTAGATGAAGCAAAGAAATATTTTGAAGAAAGTGTTTTTTTGTTTGAATCTTGTCAAAACAAGCACTGGATTTCGACTTTATGCATGCCAAACATCTCCTACTATGAATACAAAATAGTGGGTTATGAACCGGCAATTTGCCGTACTAACGAGATAATTAACTCTTTAAAATATCTTCAAAGAAATAATTATCAATACCTGTTTTTTTCCGAAATACAACAATATCATAACCTAGGCCGGATCTATTTTTCGATGGACAAGGTTGCTTTAGCAATTGATCAATGTATCTATTGTTTATCCTCCATTATAGAACATTCGAAAAATTTTCAAAGCAATAATTTTATTTATGAAGTCACTGAATTTGAACTATATAGAATCAATCAGTACAAAATGACTATTCAGGTACTGGCCGAAACGTGCAATAGACTGATTGTATATTATGAGGGTGATTTACAACAACTAAAAAAATGCCTTGAGGATTTCGTAAGGCCGTTATCAATATTAGATTTTACTTCGATTTTACCCGGCCCCCAATATATGGCCATTGATAAATTTATTGAAATTATGGCGGATGTATTCACAAATGATCATAATAAACTTCATGAAAACATTCTCCTTTTTGCACAGAATCAGTATGCTGATAAGGCATTGTTAAAAACGCTATTTAAATATGTTAATTATATTAATTCAACAGCTACTGCTGCATAACCTAACAAATCATGAATATGAAAAATCTAATCAAGCTCTTTACAAGAAAAGAGCCACCAGTAATAGAGGAGTGTACCAGCTTTGAAGTAAACAAAGAAGATGCCAACACGCTTTTTGGCGGCTTTAAAGAGTATAAGCCTCCCATATATGAGCATGATAATGCAACCGACCGCTCTTTTAAAACCACTGATTTATTAACAGATATTAATCATAGTTAAAACAAAATAATTTATGAAAAAGGGAAAAAAAGTTAATCCAACGGGCCGTAGTACAGGGCTTGTAGATATTGAAAAATTGAAAGAGTTTGGTATTACCAAAGATCCGAACAAGGGCGATATTGAAGAGGTTGATGGCGAAAGTATTACCGGCGGAAAGCATAGAGATGCAGACACAACTGTAGTTGGGCAGTGGCCTACCGGATTAAAGTCGGATAAGTATTAACGGTCAAGCAATAATAATACAAGTCAAACAATGGCATTTTTCAGTAAAAAATTCAGGTTCTACAAGCAGTTAGATTATATGGATTGTGGCCCAACCTGCTTGCGGATGATCGCTTCGTTTTATGGAGAAGAGTATTCCTTGGATTACCTTAGGGCAAACTCTTACATTACTAAAAATGGTGTGAGTTTGCTTGGATTGAGCGAGGCTGCTGAAAAGATAGGTTTTAAAACATTGGTGGCAAAGGTAACCTACGAGCAGCTTTCGGAGCATGTACCGCTACCCTGTGTACTACACTGGAACCAGGAGCACTTTGTTGTTATCTATGCCTTTGAAAAAAAATCGCTTTTCCGATCTGTCGAGCGGGTGGTGATTGCCGATCCTGGGCATAACCTTGTACGGGTAGAAAAAGATGTTTTTGAAAAATGCTGGATCAGTTCGGTTGATAAAAAAGGTATCGCCTTGTTGCTGGAACCCACGCCTGATTTTTATCGGAACGAAGAGGGCGTACAAAAAACGAAAAATGGATTTGGCTTTTTGCTACAATATTTAAGGCCTTATAAACGCTATTTTATTCAGCTTATTTTAGGTATGCTACTTGCAAGCCTTATAAGCATGTGCTTTCCGTTTCTTACGCAAAGCTTAGTTGACTTTGGCGTAAACCGAAAGAATGTAAGTTTTATTCATCTTATATTGCTCTCTCAGTTGCTTTTGTTTTTGGGAGGTATAGCTGTTGATCTGATAAGAAACTGGATATTGCTGCATATAAGCACGCGCATAAGCATTAGTATTATCTCCAATTTCTTGATTAAGTTAATGAAACTTCCTATCAATTTTTTTGAATCGAAAAATGTAGGTGATATTACCCAGCGTATTAATGACCATCATAGAATTGAAGCTTTTCTCACAGGATCTACTTTAAGTACGTTATTTTCGGTAATCAACCTTTTTGTTTTCTCCTTTATATTGTCAATTTATAATGTTCAGCTATTATTAGTATTTGGCGCTGGAAGTGTTTTATCTGTCGTTTGGGTTTCCATGTTTTTAAAACGAAGAAAGAATATTGATTACAACAGGTTTCAAAGGTCAAGAGAAAACCAGAATAGTGTATTTGAAATTATCACCGGCATGCAGGAGATAAAGCTATATAATAGTCAAAAAGCACGCAGATGGGAATGGGAGCGTATTCAGGCAAAGTTATTTAAAGTAAATATCAAGAGTTTGGCATTGGAGCAGTATCAGGAAATAGGCTCCTCTTTTTTTACACAACTTAAGAATATATTTATTAGCTATTTAGCTGCCCGATTGGTTATAGACCAAAAAATAACCATTGGCGTAATGTTGAGCATCTCCTATATCGTTGGACAAATGAATAGCCCCTTAAACCAAATTATATTATTTATAAAAAGTGTTCAGGATGCTAAGATAAGCCTTGACAGATTGAATGAAATTCATAGCCGGCCAGACGAGGAAGCCAGTGAGGACCTGATTGGCTATAATGAAAACAATTTTCCCAGAGCTCCGGAGAATAGTTCCGATTCACTTTATTTAAACCACGAAATATTTGCTAAAAACATGCGTGAAAATGTAGGAGAAGGAATTACAATTTCTAACCTATCTTTCAGGTATGGCCCACCCAAAAGTCCATTGGTACTCAAAAGCATAAATGTTCATATCCCAAAAGGTAAAGTGACTGCGATTGTTGGCGCGAGCGGTAGCGGAAAAACAACTTTGCTGAAATTGTTATTGAAATTCTATCCGCCAACAGATGGACAAATTTTGATTGACGGGCTAAATTTACAGGATATTTCTGCTCAATTATGGCGTCAAAATTCGGGTACCGTTATGCAGGATGGTTTTGTTTTTTCAGATTCTATAGCAAGAAATATTGCAGTAGACGGGGAACGGATACATGAGGAAAGGCTTTATGATGCAGTGCGGATAGCCAATCTGCATACCTATATTGCAAAACTTCCTTTAGGTTTTAACACACGTATCGGAAATAGCGGATCTGGCCTGAGCGGTGGGCAAAAACAAAGGATGTTTATAGCGCGTGCGGTTTACAAAGATCCGAAATATTTATTTTTTGACGAAGCAACAAGCGCGCTGGATGCCAATAATGAGAAAGTAATTATGGAAAACTTAAACCAGTTTTACCAGGGAAGAACAGTTATTGTTATCGCCCATCGATTAAGCACAGTAAAAAATGCCGACCAGATCATCGTAATGAAAGACGGAGAAATTGTGGAGGAAGGACATCATTCAACATTGACATCGCAGAAAGGGTATTATTTTGAATTGGTTAAAAATCAGTTAGAATTAGGCGCCGCTTAAATAACTTAAATAAGGAAACATGCCAGAAAATGATCCGCTCTTAGAAGTTAGGAGCAATGAAATGGAAGAGATTGTAGGCAATGTGCCTGCATGGATAATACAATGGGGCATTACCGTTTTGTTCGCTGTTGGTATATTGGGCTTATTTATATCCAATTTTATAAGTTACCCTGATACCTTGGTGGCAAAGGTATTGATACAAGCAACAGAGCAACCTGGAAAGGTAACAGTAAGAAGAGACGATGCCAGCCAGGAATTTAAGTTTCTTGTAAAAGAGGGTGATCAGGTTGTACCTGGGGATACCCTTCTAATACACCTCGATAAAAATACAGGGAAAAGCATTGCCACCATTACACCAATGGCAGGAAAAATATACATATCCAAGGGGATAGATGAAAAAAACACGCTAGATCAATTAATATGGGTGGTTCCTAAATCATCAAAAGTTGAAATTAAAATAAAATATGATAATAAAGGAGCGGGCGATGTGAGAGTAGGGCAAGCTGTAAAAATAGAACTAACCGATTTCCCAAGTAGCGAATATGGTTTTTTAGAAGGCCACGTAAGTTCTATTCTGCCCATCCAGATGGATGGCGAGCATCAGGCCTATGTTAAATTGAACAGTACAAAGATAATTACTTCCGAAAATAAAGAAATCCCGATAGTGCCAGTAATGGAAGGAAGCGGAGAGATACTTTTAAACGATAGGAGCATTTTTCAAAGGATTTTTGGTAGTATTTTTCATTGAGAACGATTCACATTTTCAGATAGCGTGAATTTTCAATGGTTTTTCAGTGGTAATTATTAAGTTTTTATGCATACCTCAAATTATTGTTTATTTATGAACTTTAACTAATTTGCGGTGTAACAGGATGTGTTTATATGTATGCAAGAGGCAATATTTAAAGATTTTGGCAAAATTCTAATTAGAACTCCCTTATACTCATACCGAGGCTTATTTAACTTGGACGGCAAAACGCTAAAGCTGGATGACGTTGTTTTGCGCCTGCTTGAGGATCCTGATTTCATTGAAGGCATCTACTGGAGTTCCCCGAAATTATATCAAACGGTTCTGGAATTTAAAAACGGAAATATTAGCTCCTTAAAAGAAAACAGGCTGCTAAATACGTTAAAAAAATATGCTATACGTGCAAGTACAAGGTGTACACCTTACGGCATATATGCAGGGTGTACAGTAGCAGATATAGGAGCCAGTGAAAAATTTATAGATGAGGTAAAAGAGCGAATAGTGCGGATAGATATAGGATTATTGCAACAGATAGTTCGACAGATAGAAACAGATACAGTAATATGGGCTCATTTGCGTTATCACATCAACAACTCACTGTATTGCCTTCCAAACCATTATCGTTATTTAGAATCAATTATTGATAGTGGAAAATGCCAGTATCAGGTAAGTTCAATTGAGCGAACTGATCTGCTGGAAGAAATAATTGAATTATCAAAAAACGAATTGATAGATATTAATAGAATTTTCTCTTTGGTATCAAAAGAGGTTGGATATGATGAATCAAAAGAATTTGCAAAGGGGCTTATAGACGCACAATTTTTAGTTAGTGAACTGAGGTTGGGTTTGACTATAGAAGATGAATTTGGAAGAATTCAGAAAATATTAAACCGGTTAATGGAGCGAGGTGTTGTGGAAGTAGCTAAATATATTGATCTGTTTTCTTCTATATCAAATATTTTAGAGCAGTTCAAGAAACTTCAAATAGGCATTTTACCAATAAAAGAAATAGAAGATTTAGAAAATACTTTAGGCAAATTTGGAATCGAAATAACCCAAGGCCATCTCTTCCATGCCGATTTAAAGCAATCAATTCCTTCGGAATTTTATTTTCCAAAATCAGACTTGAGTAAATTAAGTAAAGCCAGTATTATGTTGGGCAAACTTTCCGCCAACATTACATCGCAAGAAACACCACTTGGCCAATTTAAAATCCTTTTTAAAGAAAAATATGCTACCCGTGAAGTTTCATTGGCAGAAGCGTTGGATGCTGAATTTGGTATAGGATTTCCTCCAGTTAATGGTATTGGCAATGTTCTACATAATTCATTAATTGAGAAATTGGATGTTGCGCTTAAAAAGACAGCAAAAACGGGTCCGGGGAAATGCCACCCTTGGTTACAGGATAAAATAGAGGATTTAAACCTCGACCTTTTTAAAGAAGGCATTCTAATAAGCGACAAAGATTTGAAAGATTTTACCGACAAATCAGATCAGCTCGCAAACCATTTTGCCATTATGGGGAAATTACTTCCTTTTGGAGATATCTTGCTGCAAAGCGTTGGTGGTGCTCACGCAAATATACTGTTGGGTAGGTTTGGTTATATGGACGATAGAATAAGTAACCTGTGCAAAGATATTGCAGATACAGAAGCAAGAATGAATAAAGAAATTATTTTTGCCGAAATAATACATATTCCCGATGGCAGGAGTGGTAATATTGCGCGAAGGCAAATACTTTCAAAGTACGAAATCCCCTATTTGGCATCCAGTATTTTGGATGTTCAAAACCACTTGCTTATCGACGACCTTTTGGTATCTATACGACAAGATGAAATTGTAATTAGATCAAAAAAATGGAATAAACGGGTTGTGCCACGATTATCCAATGCACATAACTATTCTAATAGTACAGCTTCAATATATAAGTTTTTGGCGGCAATTCAGCATCAAGGAATACCCGGGTTTGAGATTAATTGGGGAACGCATGCTAACATCAAACGTTTTTTACCGCGTTTGCGCTACGGAAAGTTTATTTTACATCCTGCTTGTTGGTTTTTGCGTGAAACTGATATTAAAGCAATTATGCAGGCTGAAAACCCATTGACTGTGCTTCGCCTGTTTTTTGAAAACTGGCATGTTCCACGGTTTGTGTGTTTTACCGAAGGAGATAATGAGTTGTTTATAGATATTTCAAATGATAGTTACCTATTACTTCTGCTAAGTGAAATAAAAGCATGTACGGTAGTGAAACTTGTTGAATGGTTACATGGCGATGCAATTAACCACAACACAATGGAACAATTTACTATACATCAATTTATTTTACCTTTATCTAAAAGAAATCCTGTCAGCATTCGTCCGGTAGAGGGGGATGAAAGTCACAACATACAACGAACCTTTGAACCCGGTAGCGAATGGTTGTATTTTAAAATATATTGCGGAGCATATGCGTCAGATGATATTCTGTTAAAGGTCATAAAACCGGTTATCAATTCGTTGTTAAACGATGGGGATATAAGCAAGGCCTTTTTTATTCGTTATACCGATCCACATTATCATATCCGACTGCGTTTGCATTTAACAGATTATGCGAAGGGGGAGCAGTATGCAACATCCATTAGCCGTGTTTACAACTTGCTCAGCCCTTTTCTTGCTAATGGAACGGTATGGAAAGTCCAGATGGATACTTATGAAAGAGAAATAGAGCGTTATGGTGTAGATGAAATATTAAAAAGTGAGGAGCTTTTTTTTCATGACAGCACTTTATTTCTTACTTGTTTGGAGGACGAGATATTTGAGGAGGATGAGCAAATAAGATTTTTGACGGCACTTAAAAACATAGATAACTGGTTATCTGATCTGTCTTTAGAGGAAAAAAATGATTTTTGCCAAAGAATGTCCGAAGCATTTGCCCAAGAATTTGATAGCAATATAAAACTGCAATTGGATTTACAATATAGAAACTGGAAGCCATTAATACTGCCTTTTTTAACAGATAATAAATACGACTTTGCATTTGGAAAAAGAAATGAGGCATTAAAGAAATTACCATTAAGTATAGAAAACCTTGCCAGCTACATACACATGAGTATTAATCGATGGTTCGCCACTGAGCAGAGACTTATGGAATATATGGCTTACCACTTTTGTAGGAAATATTATAGTCAATTAATATATCAAACAAATGTTGAGCAGTAACAAATTTTCTATTTATCACAGTCAATCGATAAAAATTATAACACATATTTTTTATTGGATTGCCTGTTATTTTTTCATGCTGTTTGTTAATGGGCTTTCATTTAAAACGAACCTGTTTAATACGATAAATGTATTATTTTCTTTTGGGGATATATTTATAATTTTTTTGATACATTATTTTCTTACCATTTTCACGATCCCTCATGTTAGAAAAAGAAAGTGGGGTATTGTATTTATAAATTTGTTGTTAGTGTATTTAACTTTGATAATGGGGGCAACGATAATTTTAATGGCGTTAAAAGCATTGCACCCCGAAAGTAGTATAATTGCGCTTGAATATCAGCATTTTGGAGTTAATAGTTTCACTAAAATATTTTCTTATAATTCGGCATTATGGGTATTAATAAATACAATTTGGTATATCGTGCCTGGGGTTGGCATTAAAATTATCAAAGATTTCTATGAGAATTTGCAAGAGAAGTCAGCTATTATCAAAGAAAAAAACACGATGGAAATAAACTTTCTACGTGCGCAAATACAACCACATTTTTTATTCAACTCTTTGAATAATATATATGGTTTGGTTATTGATAATGAACCGGCAAGCGAGGCTGTATTGCAACTATCAAACCTGCTACGCTTTACTGTTCATGATAGTAAAAAAGATAATGTTACGCTTAAGGAAGAAATTGTTTTTTTAACGAATTATATCCTCCTCGAAAAAATTCGCCATAACGAAAGCCAGGCGCAAATTAATTACGACTTTGAAAAAATTGAAAATGGAGAACGGTTAATAACACCTTTAATTTTGGTTAATTTTATTGAAAATGCATTTAAGCATGGGATTAATGCCAGCATAAAAAAAATGTGGGTAAATATAGAGATGGTAGAAGAAAGAGGGCTCTTAACATTCCGGATAGTGAATAACAAACCCTCGTTAACTGCCGAAAGTCGAATAACGAATAGTAAAAGTAGTGGAATAGGGCTATCGAATGTGCGACGGAGGTTGGAATTGGAATACCAAGGATACTATAGTTTGGATATAAAAGAAACAGAAGATATATATGAAGTGGTATTAGTGATAAAACTTCATCCGTAAATAACAAATTAAGATGAAAGTAATAATAATAGATGATGAGCCAATAGCGCAACAGATATTGGAGAAATTTTCAAAAAAAATTCCCTATTTAGAAATTGTAGGAATTTGTGATAATGCCATAATAGCCATACAAACTATACAAGAGCTGCAACCGGATCTTATATTTTTAGATATACAGATGCCGGAAATGTCGGGGTTAGAGATGCTTCGCATTTTACAAAAACAAAAACTAATGGTAATTCTCACAACCGCTTTTCATGAACATGCGTTAGAGAGTTATGAACTTGATGTAGTGGATTATCTGCTTAAGCCTATCTCATTTGAACGGTTTCTAAAAGCCGTTAGTAAAGCGGATAATCTTTATAAAATGCAAAATATACAACATGATCAGATTCCTTTTACCAAAATACAGAATGGAGGTATGAAAACTTATGTTTGGGCCAACGAGGGAAGAAAAAAAGTGCAAATATGTATTGAAGATATTATTATAGTGAACGCGTTAAAAGACTATATGGAATTATTACTTCCTGATAATGGTAAGGTGATATTAAATATAACCATGTCCAAATTGGAACAATATCTCATCCCACCACTCTTTTTGCGTGTCAATCGCTCTTGCATCGTCCGTCAAAGTGCCATTAAAAACATTCAGGATATGCACATAGAAACTACCCTACCAATGGCTAAAAGGATATCTATCGGGCCTACTTATTGGGAAAATATGCAGAAGCATTTAATCAATCTATTTTAAACTTACGAATGACCCGTTCGGCATAACTTTATTCGTTGGCTCCCAATAATATTCTCATCGAATAACGAGTGCTATTGGTCGAAATAATTTGCGTTTGCTTTGCTAAAATTAGATCTTTAGGTAAATGAAAAATATTTATTTAACCTAAAATTTATCTTTATGCAATCCACAAAATTACAAATTAAGAAACGGGTAGTGTATAAACACAAGGATGCAACATTATCCAATCCCAAAAACAAGCGCAATGAAATAACTAATGATCCAACCCTTACATTAACAGGTGTAATTGTATGGTGAGTTTGGAATAGGCCAAACACATTGCTTCGCGTACATCAGATCCTAAAGCAATTAAAGGGATACCTAATTGGGGGAGTATAAAATTGAAAATAATATAAGGTAATAGAAATCAAACATATCTACGCAAATTGAACCTGCAAGTATAAACTATCTGCTGCTTTCCAAATTCCAAATTACTCCAAATATTGTAAATTAAAGTCCTATAATTAGCCCCTGAAATTTAAAATGGCACATAATTAACTAATTAACAGTTAATTATGTGCCATTTTTGCGGAGAGGGAGGGTTCCGAAGATCCCCCTTTATATGATTAGCTATCAGCGCTTTATTTTAACATTTTATCACCACTCTATGAATCGCGTGATTTGCGAAAAACTCATGAGTAAATAACTCTAATTGTTAATGCTAAATTAAGAAGAATTTCTTTTGAAACCCAATTTAGTTGGAACTTTAAATCAAGTTTAATGCAATCGTTTCCGCCAAAATTTTCAGTTATTGATATTGTTCAGTTATCGATGATTGATGGCATGAATCAATTATGTTTTGTATTATCACCATTGCTAAACCGGATTATTTTTTCTTGATTGAATAATAAATTGTTAACTTCAAAATCCTAAAGTTGACAATTGACCTATTCACAATTTAATAATCAGATCCTTCAGTACTACCGGAACCAGGCAGGGTCATCCTTTTGCCATTTAGGAATCAGCATAGATGATTTTCAACAGATTATCCCTATCATAGAAGTACCGCAGTTCGTGGAGCTCAGAAACCCTTGGTCCTACTTACTTAACAGGCAAACCGAGGAACCGCAATACTTTGGATTGCTGGCTGTCCAGTGCTTGGCCACTGCCCTTATGGAAAATGATGGTCAATTTACCAGTAATGCCTATCAAATCCGGTTGATGCGCCTGGTGGGTTTGGCCAGTGAACAGTCATTACAACTTCATTTTAATGAACATATCAATGGCCTGGCTGTTCAGGAGCAGCTGTGGGAATCCGCCCGGGCTTACGTTGAACTGGAAATGGGGAAGCAACTAGGAATCCCCTCAAAGTCGAGCTTCAGGGGCCGCTTTGTGCAGTACCCATTGTCGCAGGCCTTACTGCGCAAACAAGATTTGAAAACCTTTCTGCCCTTATTCAGAAAGTACTTGAAAGTCAACGAGAATATCAGTCTGACGGATTTTGTGGCTCGCGTGTTCGGGCAGCTAGACCAGGTCCAGTTAGCTGGCCGGGCTGCCAAAGTACTGACAGACCCGCTCACCAAGGACGCCGCCGTCCGGCAGGTCTTCCATTATTTTCTTTTATGGGACGGTTCTGACGAAGCAATTGCAGCCGGCGCCAAAATGCCTTCGGGTCAGGCTGTTCGATCAGTTTTGGTTCTTCGCGTGCAACTCGGTGTACCCTGTTTTCTCCTTTATCCAGACATGCAGGCTGTTGCACACGAAGCAATTTGGTCTACGCCCGGTTTTAACGACCATCATCCTAATCTTCGCATATTTAATGTGCATGAATATTATCGGGACGAATTCGAAGAGGCACGTTTGCTTGTACCCCGTACTTCTGCTTGGGTGCTTTTTGACAGTTCAAAATGGCCCAATCTTTATCAGTATTTTATCAATCACCAAAAGCCAATGATTGCTTTGGACGATCGTTGCTTGCTATTTTACCTGGACGAAAGCGACGAAGCAGCTGCGGAATTACGAAATCTTTTCGCCAGCCAAAGTCCGGTCCGGTTTACCGGAGGGCTGAAAACGGGCCGCGGCCGCGTTTATTTTGAAGGCTTCGGCCCTCTTATTGATTGCGAACACACCTATACTGTACTGCACAACGGAAAAAAATGTGCATATGATCCCGCGAGCGTTGCTATGGGCTTATATAGCGTGCGATCAGCCTATTTCCGCGATGCTGAATTCAGGATTATTCCCGCTGCGCCGATCAATGAACCGATATCCTCCAGGAAGCGTGGCTGGGATTTGAAAACCATGTCGATAAGCGGCAAGGCCGGTATGGAAGGTGCCTTGTGGTATGATACCCACAAAGAAGACCCGATGAATAGTTGGTTGCAACTGCATTCCGGCAGTCGCCTAGCACGTAAGGTCAGCTACCGGAACCCGCTTTTACAGGCTTTAGCAAACTATTATGAACAAGAACAATAAGTGGATAATTACCGGGGGCTAGTAGAGGAACCGCGGCAGAACAATGCTGCCAGGGTTAAGGTGCTTTCCTTCAAAAAGGGACAGGATCATATCAAGGACGAACAACTGATCATTGATGAATTCCAGCCACACGGATTTGTGTTCGTCCGCAATATTCTTGACCGGTTTCCGGTAGGTACTCTGGTCAGCGTTCCAGTGACCTTTAACGAACCGCATCACTCTAACGACAATTACACTGGTGATGGCTATTCGGCAATGGGCTGCCGTGTGACCGGCTATCGATTTTTTTACTTGACAAATCAGGTGATGCTCAATTCATCGTCCATTAGCCTGGCCCGGCTGAAAACGGTAGTTGCGCTGGAAAAGCCACTAAAAGACTTCTTTGTCGCTATTGACCAGCAGGTCTATGGCCCTTTCCACTATGATGGGGAGAATGTTAACGCTCATGCCGAAGTCGAGGTCGCTGAACTTGACCCAGAACTGGCCGTTTCGTCGTTGGGTTACCATTATTTTTTGAAAAGACCGGTCGCTGTCCGCAAGATCGACGCTATGACACCGGAACAACTAACCATTTGGTTTAAGCAAAAGCTAAAAATGCTGGCTTCACCGAGCCTCGATGAAGCAGAAACGTTTTTACAGGAGATGGATTTCACGGGCGCTGACATTGGAAGACTGAACCGTTCCATGACGGCGATTGCGCACCTTAAATTAGGTCATAATGAGCTCCTACAGCTGGCCAGGACAAGTACCACTCTGGAAGTGCAATATCAGCAAGCTATTGAAAAAGCCTGGGACGAATTTACACTTCCGGCACTGCAGGAAGCAGAAACGATAAGGTTAGCGATCGCTAAGGAACAACAGACCTTAGATGATCTTACAGAAAGCGTCGTGTCAGCGCACGCCCAGCAACAACTACTACAAGAGGACATTGCTCATTTAGTCTCGGAAAGGGAAAGGCTGATCCGGGATCTTAGAGTCAATAGCCTGGTTAATCCAACTTTAGCCAGCCACTTAGCAACTTCCGAGCTCTTACGCTATGTTCCGGAAGGTGAGGCTTACGCCGATTACACCGCTTTTATTCAGCATTTCTGTAAGGCTCTTGCACTAACAGATTCGAATGAATCGCAAAGCGTATTTCTGGCGGCCGGTCAGCTGAAAGACTATCGGCTGCTACTGGCTCCCCAGGTAGAATTTGTTTTACAATTGGCGCAAGCGACAGGCAGGGCCAGCGTGGTGCTGCAGCATGCCGAAGCGGATTGGATCAAATTTGATCGTTTTTACAACAACGGTTTGAAATTTGCCATTGATACCGCTCTGGACGAGCCAGAAAACTTTACGTTCCTGGTGATCCAGCAATCTAATTTGTCTGCGATCGAATGTTATGCCGGTCCGTTACTTGATCTGATCGCTGGTATCAGACGTCAATTGCCTGGAACTGGTCAGCCCTTACCCGACAATTTATGGCTATTTTTTGTGCCGCTGCCACATGATCCAGATATCCCGTTCGGCTTGCCGTTGATCAAATCAACCTACCGGAATTGGGGTGTTTTCCCACGCCTAGCGACAGTTAACCTTTCAGTAAACATACAAGGCGGCGTATTGAGCCTGGAACAAATGCGAAATCACTCCATGCCCGTTAGTCCTGATCTAAATGCATTTTTTGAACATGGAATGTATTAAAGGTTTAACGGGGATCTATAATTGGTTTGCCAAGGAGCCATTACGTTTGCGGAGCTTGAGCGCTATCGATCAGCGCTGTCATAATTTATCGGCTCCGGCGGCTGATCTTTATGAAGCGCGTTCCCGTTTTTTTACGCCGCTGCTCAGATGCGGGGTGATCGAATTTTACGGCGCCGGTCAGTTCGGCTTAGCGCCAACTTGTGCTATTCGCTCAGGCCGGCAGTTGCTGCTAATTAACGGATATCCTGAATTGCGATTGGCATTGCAGGCAGAAGCGGATCCGATTTTTCCAGGCATTAGTAGAGCTGCAAATTTTTCCCGGCAAATCCAGGTTTTCCAGCAATACCAAATTCCGTATTATGAATTTTCGCTAGCAACGTTCTGGCGCGGCTTGCCGCCACCGGCGGCCGTCATCAAACAATGGCCGCTAACCATAATCGATGACCTCAACGGATTTGAATATTTCGATCAGCAATGGAAACCGGTTCGAGGACTGGGCGGTCCGGGTGTTTATCGTCGTTCGGCGAATGCTTACGCGGAGCGTTATTACAAAACTGGTGAAGGATGCTGGCATATTTTGCCTAAACTGTCGGATAATATTGATGCTTTTAACCAGGCCGTATTGTTAGATAAGATACAAAATCAACGCTTGATGGACATTGTCTATACGCCTAACCTAGCCCGTCTAAAAATTGGGATGTTCCAGTTTCCGATCATCGCTGAGCGTCTGTTGTTGCTACATACCTTACTGAACCAGGGTGTAACTGACCCGGTTGACCGAACCTACGAATTAGGCGCAGGCATGCTTAAAGCCTTCCAACAATACACTTCAAATCTGATCCAATATGTTGAATAATCCATTTTCCGTTTGGCGCGAACTTAAAGATATCTATTTAAAATATATAGATACCGGATTGCCGATTCGCTATCCGCAGTTAGAAAAAGAGCGCCGGGCACTACTGTTGGAGCCGGATGCTTTGTGTAAGCAGCCGATTATCGAAGCTGTCCCGCGCTATACACCGTATTGTACACTGAGAGAAGCTTGCGAACAACTGGGGCTGGATACTGCATTTGCGGATTTTGCCGAAAAGGGTCTTTTTCCCTCGATAGAAGGTAAGCCGGGGATGATCTACCGACACCAGTTCGACGCAATGGCTGCGGCATTGTCCGAACGTAAAAATATCATTGCAACGACCGGTACAGGTTCAGGAAAGACAGAGTGTTTTTTATTTCCGCTACTTTACGACATTTTCCAGGAGCGTAAACAAAAAGGCTCTTTAGCTGCCCCCGCCATGCGCGGGCTGATCCTTTATCCGTTGAACGCCCTTGCTGAAGACCAGATGCGCAGGCTGCGGAAAGCGCTTTCCGGTGATGCGGTGGTTCCTTTTCTGGATGAACAGCTGCAAGGCCAGCGCATTACGTTTGGGCGCTATACCGGCTATACGCCGGTTAGCGGGAGACAGACCCAAGCCAACCAAACCAAGTTGAACCAGATTCGTTTGGACATGGAAAGTGACTGGCAAACCGCTCGTGAACTAGGTGCGGTCAATGAAGACTATCTATATGACCTTCCCAATATGGATGGCCACGTGGCGGCTGAGCGCTGGAACCGTTGGGCAATGCAGGCAACACCTCCCGATATCCTGATCACCAACTACAGCATGCTCAATATCATGCTTATGCGTAGTTTGGAGAGTCCTATCTTTGCCGCGACAAGGGAGTGGTTAAAAGACCCTAAAAATACTTTTCACCTGGTGATCGATGAGTTGCACAGTTATCGCGGTACGAGTGGAACGGAGGTCGCTTATCTGATCCGGTTATTGCTTCACCGGCTGGGCTTGACACCAGACTCCCCGCAAGTTCAGTTTTTATGTTCTAGCGCTTCGATGCAGGAGTCAATCCGCACCAAAAAGTTTGTTACCGGCTTTTTTGGTCTGGCGACGAAAGATTATGAGCAGAAGTTTAAAATCATCAGCAGTGAGGAACAAGCTGTTCAAACCTGGCAGCAACCGCTGGATGCCGAGCGCTATTCAGCGATAGATCAGTCTATTTCACTTGTAGTAGCCGAGCGGCTCTTCGAACGGGACCAAACAATCAGCCGGTTAAGACAGATGGCTGGACGTGCGAAAGATGCCGTTGCTTTGAGCGAAGCCTTATTTGGTAAAAACGAACTCGCCTTGCCCGCTTTGGAAGGCCTGGTGATCGGCCTGTCGAAGGTCCTTACCTCGGAAGGCAATACTTTGCAGCCTATCCGCGCGCATTATTTTTTCCGGAATTTCGAGGGGCTCTGGGCTTGTTCTAATTTGGATTGCAGCGAAGTACCGGCCGCTTATCGTTTCCAGGGGCGTCAGATTGGAAAACTGTACCGGCGACCGCAGGCTGCTTGCAAATGCGGCGGTGTTGTCCTGGAAGCGTTACTTTGCCGGCAATGCGGCGAAGTTTATCTGGGCGGTTGGGAATCGCTCAAAAACGGTCAGCGTTATCTTTCTATTGAAAAAGAGATTTACCGTAACGACGATCGTTTTGTCAGTATTTATCCGTTACCCGCAACAGAGAATGCGCCTTGGCTGTTAGCCGCTTATGATTGGCGCACGGGGCAAGTCGCCGCCACCAGGGTCAATTCAAATATGCTCGTATTTACGCCAGCGCAGGATTATCTGCCCAGGTATCCGAACTTTTGTTACAACTGCGAGTGCGAAGAGCGACCGCGCAGTGAACGGACACTTACGCCGGTATTCCGTCAATATACGGGGGTACAGAAGGTCAACCAGCTCATGGCCGACTCTTTGATGCGGATCATTAAAGGCCCTGATCCGAAAGCCGAGGCTAAACTGGTTTTATTTTCCGACAGCCGTCAGGCGGCGGCAAAGTTAGCTGCTGGTATTGAGCTGGATCATTACCGGGATACCTTGCGGGCGATCCTGCTGAACTCGTTTGAAGAGCGGACAGAAGAAAAAAACCTATTGTGGAAATTCTGGAAAGACCGGCTATCACTATCGGGAGAGGAGAATGGTCAGCTTTCTATGCTGGCAGCCTCTCCGGTCTATCAGCAGATGTTCATCAAAATCACATTGAACCAAGATGCAGACCAGGTGAATATTCGTAATTATTTCCAAGGTAAGGGACGGGTAGGCCTGCATACGATCCAATCCCGGATCATGGACGAATTATTCGATACAGGCATTAATCCGGCCGGGTCGAAACCCTCCCTGAATGAACAATGGACACAAAACTATGACTTAGATGGTAAGCATTTCCGTTTGCAGCACACTAGTGCCGCTGCCGAGGATCTTCATCGACGTATCCGTCGGGAAGCGGTCAAAGAAATCCTGATTACCGCTTTCGCGCACAATAAGCGCTCCTTGGAATCGCTGACCCAAGGTAAAGTGGTCGCGGAGCGGAGCACAGGTAACGAACGGACCGATCAGTTGATCAATGCAGCGATCCGATTACTTGGCGAAAGCTGGCGTATTGATGGCGTACAGTTCGACCGTCCTGATTCTTATCCGCGTCGATTTTGGGAGTTCGCCCGGAAAGCTGTGGGTTTCAATGGCTTTAATATGCCCAACCAGATCAAGCGGGAGTTGCTGGATTTTCTGGCCGACCAAAGGATCATCATTTCTGCTGACAGACGATTACTAACCGGGAATGGTCTAATCTTTGAACCAGCCCAAGCCGGTAATCCTTACTGGAAATGCCATGTGTGTGCAACTGTCCATTTGCAGCCGACTTGCGGAATTTGCATCAATTGCACGGCTACGTTACCGGAAGCGTTTATCCTGACGGAGTCGGATATCCATAATGATGATAATTACTATATCCATTTGGCCAGATTGATCCGCCAGCGCAAACCTACCCGCTTACATTGCGAGGAGCTGACGGGACAGACGGATAAGGCAGATGCGGGTAAGCGACAGCGCTTATTCCAGGGCCGAGTGCTGGATGGGGAACACCGTAAGATTGATGGGATTGACCTGCTTAGTGTAACTACAACAATGGAAGCCGGTGTCGATATTGGTTCCTTGACTGCTGTAATGATGGGCAATGTCCCGCCCCAGCGCTTTAATTATCAACAGCGTGTTGGCCGGGCTGGACGTCGGGGAAAACCGCTTTCAATAGCGCTAACCATCGCCAAGGGCAATAGCCACGACCAAACCAACTATATCCAGTCGCACCGGATGGTGTCTAGTATCCCGCCTGACCCTTACCTGGAACTAAACCGAAAAGAGATTTTTTACCGGATACTTAATAAAGAATTGCTCAATGAAGCGTTCCTGGCCTTGCCGCTCGATCAGGATGACCGGACAGATAGCGTCCACGGTGATTTCGGCTATGTGTATTCCTGGTCTGATTACCAGCAGCGGGTGCAGGATTGGTTGGATGGGAATGTAATCCAGATCCGGAAGATTATTACCGACCTTAAAGTAGGAACTTTTATTGATCAGACTACCGATGAGATCTATGAAGAAATTAAGACCGGGCTGGTGGATGAGATCTCCGCTGCGGCGAATTCGAGTGATTTTCCCAATATGGCCCTGAGCGAACGCTTGGCTAATGCCGGTTTGTTACCTATGTTTGGTTTCCCAACTAAGGTACGTGTGCTTTATGAGCGCCGTCCGGATATATTACCTGCCCCAAATGTGGTCGATCGTAACCTGGATCTGGCGATATCTGAGTTTGCCCCTGGCAGCGAAGTGGTCAAAGATAAAAAGATACTATCGGCGGTGGGCGTGGTCAATTATATTTGGTCAAACGGACGGGTCGTGGATCGGGACGGTCGCGGGGTTTTGCCAAATGGCGTGACTCGTTGTACGAATGATGCCTGCAATACCGTGTTTTTAGCGCCGCAATCAAATGATCAGTGTCCCGTATGTCTGCAGCAAAGTCTGGTCAACCGTGATGCCTGTTCTCCCTTGGGCTTTTGTGTGGATTACGATGCGCCGGAAGAGGATTTTGATGGGAATTTTGAGTGGTCCCCGAGGGCTGGCGATGTAACACTTGATCCAAGTTCTGACCTTAAAACAAGCCTTCAGATCAAAAATCTGGTTATCCGCTCCAATCAGTTACCCAAAGACGGTATTGTTCATTCGCTCAACGACAATAATGGCAATTTCTTCCGCCTAGGAAGAATACCCGACACTAATCGCTGGGTTGTTGGGGACCTGCTGGCTAACAGTAATCAGCGGCTATCCAACGAAACGGACTATATTTTTGTGGCCTCGCGTCAGACTGGAGTCATTACACTGGGCATTGCCGCACACCCGGCGAATATTAACTTGGATGCCTTTAGCGCATACCATAAAGCCGCGTTCTTGTCTTGGGCCTATCTGGTCCGTAAGTCGATCTGTAGCCGGCTGGATATTGAAACCAGCGAATTTGATATCGGATTCCGTATTGCGCCGGACACCATCCGGCCAGAAGCTTATATCGTCGAGAAGGCAGATAATGGTGCGGGGTACTGTAATTACTTAAATGGAGAACAGGAGCCTGAACTTTGCCAGGAGATCTATATCAAATCGCTATTGCCGGGCGGAACGATCTATGAAGAAATTCTGATGGCTGACGAACATGTACTTTCCTGTATGTCTTCCTGTTATGATTGCCTGCGTGATTATTATAACCAGCAATTTCACAGTATGCTGAACTGGCGTATTGCTCTGGATTTGGCTTTGCTGTCGGCTGTGCCTGATGCTGAGATTGGTTTTACGGTTCCGCATTGGAAATCCTATATGGAAAATGTGCTGCTTAACACGCTGGCGAATAAACTGGGTGGCCGAGCGCAGATACGTGAAGGATTTTATATGGTCGATCTGGGGGATAAACTGGCGTTGATCGTGCACCCCTTTTGGAGCGAACCTAGACTTACAGTTTTGCAGGGCCGCTATGGGCCGGGCTTGACCTTGATCAATGTGATGGATATTTCCGCAAAGGCAACGTTTGATTAAGGGCATTATAACGAAACAATTTCTTCAGTACATTCGATTCTTCTTCGATCCACTGGTCATTTGTGATGAGTTCCTGGATCATCGCGGTTTCGGCCACGCTGAACTTACTTTGATCAAGTCCCGAAAAAGCTTTGCTATAATCCCAGCGGCTTTTAGGTTTAAAAGAATTCGAGGGCAAATAACGGTGGGGCGGTGCAGGGATAGCAACAGCAGATCTGCACAGCGATGCTGCAGTTTCGCTTTGATCCGCAAATAAATGTGTAAGCCATGCAAGTCACAGTCACAGCTATAATAAAGTTGGTAACCCAATTCGAGCGCGTCAATATCGTCGATGATGGCGATATTGTTTCCGTCAACATGCCAAAGCTTGTCCTCCAGACTCTTCGCGTTCCAAGGTTGCTTGAGAATAGATTTATTTTTACATAAGATCTCTGTTTTGCGATCCGTATAAACAACGACCAGTGCAGATCTTTGCAGTCAATGGAAAACGTAAACTCCGAGGATATATAAAACGGCGTTAAGATATTTAGGCCCCGTTAACATATAAAAAGGGTAATATATGCTTGCGGCTAGCCACAACTGTCAGCCCCAATTACAAAATACCGTTACTTGTACTCAATCGCTTCAAAGTATGCGGTTGATCATCCGCCATTGGAAAGGAAAATTCCTAATTCTCATTAAGTTTTAGTTACCGATGTCCAAAAATGTAAAAATTTTAGTGGAAGAATTAAACACAACTATCGATAAACTAAAATTGAAGCGTTGTCCGACTCATCAGGTCATATAATTCCTGGTAGGCTTTAGCTTCGTCGAGTATCCCGCTGCTACAGTGTTCCTGCACCTTACGCCCATTTTTCTTGAATTCTATAGCGTAACCACTCCTTTTGGAGGCGATCAGGTGTACCGAAAAAGGAGTCCCGTTCCACACGCCCTCCCAGTTATTTTCGTCACGCGGGCGCCAGTCGATCCCAAACCTGATCTTTTGAATGGCCTGCCGGAAGGTAAGACACGAAGTGAACCTTTTTGAACGGTCAGGTTTCATCGCTTTATTGACGATGCGGATAACCGCATCCGGGATATGTGCAGCATATAGTCGCTGCGGGAATTTTTCTTTAGTGACCGCTTTCAGGAGCTGGGCCCGGTTGATGAAAGGGATATCCAAAGTAGTATGATTGTTGACCAGCCGGAAAAGCGTAACCCCCAATGAATAAATGTCGCTAATCTCATCCTGATCCTCATTAGCCAATACCTCCGGAGGGATATGCGAGTTATATCCCTCGAAATTAAATTCCTGGCCATCCAGTCCGTAAGCGAGACCGAAATCAGACAGCTTTGCCTTCCAGTTATCCGTGAAAAGGATATTGCCCGGCTTGATATCCCGGTGCAGGATGCGCTGACCATGGGCATGTTCGAGACCGAACAGCACGTCCACGATACATTTGCATGCCTGTTGAACGGAAACGAAATCACGTTCGAGTAAACCCTGGGCGCTACCGTTCTTCAGATATTCCGTAGTAATGCAGGGTAATTCCTTCCCTTTGAAATCAAACACATCCACTTCCTTGATTTCGACGATATGCGAGTGGCGGCACAGCTCCAGGATCTTCGCCTCGTCAAATGCTTCAATGAATTGCTGTGCATTGGAATCATCGGGCAGCTGGATGACCTTCAAGGCCCTTTCTACATCGAGCAGCGGATCATACACATGGAACACAAACCCGTAGTTACCCTTGCCTAAAGGACCGATGACCTTGAATTTGCCGATCTTGCTGATCATGGCAAACGATTTAAGGCCATTAAGGCCGTGTCTTTCATTTTTACGTCCCAGGGATTGCCCGGCGAGCCCAATCGATCATCAATATAAGCCTGTAGGTCGGCGTTTTTAGGCAGCCCGAACTTACTGGCGACCACTGAGGTAGGTGAGGTATGTTCCACTGTGATGTTGTCCTTTGCGCAAATGAGGTTCAGGATCGCCTGTGCATAATACACTTTGCCGATGTAATTGTGATTGACATTGGTCATCGTCAGCCTGTACGTCGCCAGGTCAGGCTTCTCACGGTTCATGATCAGTTTGAATTCCGTTTCGAACCACTCGACGGTCTCCGGTGTCGAATAAACGGGTATGCTCAGCTTGTGCTTGAATACAAGTTCAGGCTCATTCTTGGTGCCGCTCAGTCCGCAGACATATATAGCAGAGGTCGTGAAGGTAAAGGCGATAACTTTCATAATGACAGGTGGAAAAGTTAAAATTACTCATTTTCAGTTACCGCCGGAAATACAAATCTTTTATAAGGTCAAGGTCTCTTCAAAAGGCAACGTTAGGTAGCGTAAGCAAATTTGTTTAGGTCGGCAAAGCGGTAGGTCATCGCCTGTATGCTCACCTGGAACACCTTGGCCAATTCTTCGATCAGCTTGATCTCGGTCATTTCCGCATATTTTTCCTTCTGCATCTCCTTGATCAGGAATTCCTTAGGCATCAGCAAGGCCGCGGCGAAGGCGTTAGCTTCCTGCTCATGCTCGAATTCCTTTTGGGAATAGATCTTATTATACCGCCATTTAACGATAAAATCCTTGTCTACGAAAAGGTCCTTTGATTTGTGTTTGTTGACGTGAAGCAGTAGGTGCGCGAGTTCATGCCCAATCGTAAAGCGTTGACGCTTAGTGGAATGTGATGCATTGTAGCCGATCGTGCCGCGGCTTTCCTCGTATACGAGCACGCCGGACACTTCGTTACCGAGTTCGTAAGGGAGAACGACCGCCCCGCAGAAGCGGGCGATCTGATCCACGGGCACCGGGGCCTGTAAGATGTTAACAGCCTTAAGAAGTTCCGCAACCTGCTGTTCGATCTTTGAATAGAATGAACTGGTTAATGGCATAAATAATTGGTCTCCTTATTTTTTATATTTTGAGTATTTTATGAAGTCTTTCAATATCTCGGTACCCTCTTCCTGGTCGGTAAGCTGTTTGACCTCGTTAGGGATCGACCGTTCGGCCTTGCCGGGCTGGTCTACCTTGACTATGGCATATAAAGGGGTTAACAGATCCCCGGCCTGAATGTTTAATAAGCTTGTCAATTCCAGTAGATTATGCAGCTGGACCTTTTGGGTACCTTGTTCGAAATTGACGATAGACACGCGCGTCAGCCCCAGGTGATCGGCAAGGTCGTCCTGTGTGAAATTAGACTTTTTGCGCGCCGCCCGGATCGATTCGCCCAGCTTTTTGTAAAAGATTTCCTGATCTTCTTTACTTATGTATCGACCGCTGCACAGGCCCGTCCCGCACTTGCCGCATTATTTATGGGTAATGAGATTGGAGTACCGGCTCAGTTGGCACCACAAATGAACTTTGAGGATGTATATCTTACCGCAGACGCCGCACCGGATGAATTGGAACTTGCTGCCAATGATGCACAATATACAACTGATTATTTGCATGGGCTGATCAATTCCCCTGAACAACGCCAGGCGGCCAGGCAAGAACGTACGCTGATCGTAGGCGATGTGATCGATTATAATGAAAAGCAGTACGAAGTCATGGGCAAATTGCGCGGCAGGGATTTGCAGATCATGGACAAGTCAACCGGTAACCGCTTTAAGGCGACACCAGGTGATGGCATTTATGCCTCACTACTGAATGCTAAAACCGAAGCGCTTAAACAGCAGCGTACGGTTACACCGGAGATGACCGAAAGAGATTTTGATCCCGAGGAAGAAATTGATAACACCATGGAGTATGAACATGCCGATGAAATAGAGCATGAAGAAGACAACGTGATTAGTTTTAATCAGGAAGCCGATGAAACTCCGGTGCTTGATCTGCACCAGGAAGAAGGTGAAAATCAAAAATCAGGAAGGAAACGATGAATACAGCAATTTTTGATGAAGCCGACCTTCCTTTGCACGACCTGGGTTCTGTCGGACTGGTATCGGACGGCCGTGTACTGTTAGAAGAAGCCGATCTCAAAGCCCTATTATCCGGTCGCCGCACGCAGCTCATCCGACTTGAGAACCTTGAATTCGCTGGCATAAAGATCGCGTCTTTAAATGCAAAGCTTTCGCTTGTCACCGGTGCAGACGGTAAACCGGAATTACTGATACATCCGACCTACCTGCGCAGCATAGCACCGGCCTACCTAACGGAAGCCGAAACCTGGGCATTGGAAACAGGTGACGAAATAAGCCTTGAAAAGGATATTGTCGATGGTAACGGTCAGAAGAAACGGGTATTGATTGAATTCGATCCTGAAACCAATCAGTTTTTGGAAACTGACGAGGAAAAACTCCAGGCGCCGGATGAAATAAACGGACAGCCCCTTACGGCCGAACAGAAGGCAAAGTTTAAACGGGGCGAAGAACTAGAAATACCCGATGGGACTAAAATTAAGTACACAGCTACAACCCCAGAAGGGATACGTGCCAACCGGCGCGCGCTGATTGCCTCGATCATATTTGACGGTGGTATTTCATACTTGTTATTCCATGGTATCAAAGCACTGCTTGGACAGAAACATGATGCCGCTTCAGCGGAACAAAGCCAGGGATTTAAAGATGCCGTAAAGGAAATGAAAAAGCAACAGGACAATGAGCCAGCGCCTAAACTCGATCTTTCCGGTGAAGAAGACTCACGTCAAAATAGACGACGCACTTCACGCTGATGGCCATTATATTTAATAAGCTGGGCGTTCCGAGGAACGTCCGGCTTTTTTTTGAACCCTATTATCATGTCCTCCCGGATGGCAGTATTTGTTTCCCTTTTGGCGACGAAGCAGAGCATTTTAACGGCCTTTACCATTTCGTCCCGTCAACGGTCGTAAACTGGATGGCTGGGGATGGCCCATTACTTTTTATCAGCTATTCCGCGATGGAAGCCCTCGCTTTTCTAAGTGTTCATCACCATGCTTACCCGGATTTTAAACAACTCAGGTTTATCGCTATCGGCAATTATCTGACGGGCTTTAGTTTAACAGGAAGGAAGATAAGCATGCTTTTCGGAAACGATATTCTTGGTAGGCTAACCGACATTAAAGTTTCATTGTTGCTCAGAAACAAAGATGCTTCCCTGTTTTATCATGGCGATGAATCTTTTGAGATCAACGGACACCAGTTTGAAGCTGAACGATTATCCCTAAACACCTTTGAAACTGCCTGCGGTGTCCGGTCAGGTATCCGCACCATTAAAGCCCGGGGTTTTAACACATTTCTTGAACAATTAAAATATCAAAACTTATGACACTCATATCATTTCCGCATTCCATCAAATACATTTATGTACAGTTGATGCCTTACCTGTTGCTAACCATAGCCGCTGGCTACTTGGCGTCGGGACTTAATTTGCTATGGTTCATGGCTTATCTGGCGTCATCTGCGCTTTTAATGTGGCGGATGATCACACTCACGTCTGTGCAGTATCTATTTACTCATGACATGCTGATCGTTAGCCGGGGCGTCATTTTTAAAACAGTCGCCTGCCGCCCGCTCTGGCAATTAAAAGGCATGGAAGTTCGTCCTAATCACAATTTCCTGCTTCATTGGCTGCATATTTTGCATATCGATTGCGGATTGCAGGGGCCACCCGCCGACCGCATCAGGATCATCGGCGTCGATGCGCACACGATGCTCAAAGTATTCCAACAGCTTAACGAAGGCATTGAAATCAATATTGAAATATGGCGCAATCATTTCCAGAAGGCAAGCATTTGAGTCTGATCATTGCCCGGCAATTCGTGATATATGCTTTGCTTGCGGCCTTTGAATAAGAAGTAAAATATCAAGGCATGCACAAAATCGCATGCCTTTTTTAAACACAAAATAATCATGGCAATTGAAATTATTACAAAAGAGGATCTCGAGGCATTTCGACTTACATTATTAAATGACATCAGACTTTTAATAACCAATAGTAAAAGTGAATCTAAAGAATGGCTTAGGTGTGCTGATGTTCGAAAGATGCTCAAAATCTCAACGGGAACCATCCAAAATTTGAGGATTTCTGGAAAACTGAAATCTAAGAAAGTGGGCGGCATCCATTTTTATAAACTAACTGATATTGAAAATATGGTCAGTGGCAAACCTTAAACCATGAAAACTGAAATTTCACCTCTATTACTTTTATATAAGAAAATAGCTGATGACCCGCGTGTAAACGTCTGGCACATCAGCTTATTCATATACATATTATTGCTTTGGCAAAAAAACGATTATGCTGACCAGATAAAAGTATCGAGGAAGCAATTAATGACCGGGGCACATTTTGGCAGCATAACAACTTATCATAGGTGCATAACCCATCTTAAAGAACTTCAGTATATTAAATATCATCCTACCTATGACTCCTACCAAGGCACTACTATCAGGGTTATAGTATGAGGCTAAATCTCAGTAGCTGCTTAAATATGGCACCTCTATCTCGGCATCCATATCAATCTCCACAATAACCTTGTCCAGCAAATTCTCTTCCAACAAGAGCATATCCTTGCTCACCTTATAATCTTGCATTTTCGCATAATGCTGGGTCTGCTTAATATCGGTATGGCCAAGCATTTTAGAAACCGACTCAATCGGTACCCCATTATTCAATGTTACCGTAGTAGCAAAAGTGTGCCTCGCGATATGAAATGTAAGTTCTGACTTAATCCCACAACAACCCGCAATCTCTTTCAGATATGAATTCATGCATTGATTAGTTAAAACAGGCAGAGCCATTCCTGTATTTGAACATTTAGGATTGTCCCTATATTTCATAAGAATCTTTTGTGCCGGTATAAGTAGCGGTATTCGTGAGGGTGTGCTCGTTTTTTGCCTAACAACGAATAACCAAAGCTTTTTATCTGCACCATATCTAACATCTGATCTCTTTAATTTTTGAACATCTATATAGGCAAGTCCGGTATAACAACTAAAAACAAAAATATCTCTTACTATCTCCAGTCTTTCAGTTTCGAATTTTTTCAGCTCCAGTTTTCGCATCTCCAATTCTGACAACGCTGTTCTTTCAACCGTTTTCTTAGTCATTTTGAAATTCGAGAATGGGTCTGCAGGCAGCCACCTGTTTTTGACACAGATCAATACAATCTTTTTGAAATTTGCCAGATATTTTACGGTTGAATTATGATTGCACTTTCTGACAGTTTTAAGCCAAAATGAATATTGCGATATAAACTCGTGATCTAATTCTCTTATATCTTTATCTTCATCGGTTCCGTACATCCATTTCATAAATGCTTTTGTATGCCCGTAGGAAATCTCATACCTCCCGATTGTGCCACGCGCATAATCAATGCCTTCCAGCTCTTTCATTTGGTCATTGTGATGCCTGAAGATTTCGAGAATCATTCTTTTCTTTTCATAATTGCCGGTCAATACGTCTTTTACGGCCTGCGCTGTAATCTCTTTATTTGATTCCATTAAAAATCGTTTGGCCTGGTAAACAGTACGCTCAAATTCGTCAATGAAATTGTTTAATTCCTTTACTGATTCGCTATTGCCATAAGCTCTTCCCTTATTTGCGTTCCACTTGCATGATTCCCATTTGCGTTTGGTAGACAACTCTTTCGATTTGCCGTCTGCAGTGATCTTTAGATAGATATATCTGTCATCATTTTGATTTTGGGACTTTTTAAGAAAAAAAAGTAATCCGAAGCTTTTTTCCAACATAACTCTAATTTTAAACGTTAAACAAAAATACTTTTAATCGAATTTTTTCACAAGATGTCCACGCCGTAAACATGCTGTATGTCAATTCTTTAAGTGACTTCCATTGCGTGATTTTTAAATTTTGAATCACGCAATGGATCACGCAATAGAGTTATGTGTTTTTATGCGAGTTTTGATAGTGTGGTAAATAGAAAAAGCCCTTTAAAATACAATTAAAGGGCTTTTGCGACTTTTGTTAATGTTTTCAGCGGAGAGGGAGGGATTCGAACCCTCGATACACTTTTGGCGTATACACACTTTCCAGGCGTGCTCTTTCGACCACTCAGACACCTCTCCGGGAAATTAAGGATTGCAAAGGTAAAATAATTTTCCATACCTTAAAGCAAGTTAAAAGCTAATACAATAGGCGCATATATTAGGCGTTTAATCTAAAATTACACACATGAAATATATTATCAGATCCAATTTCTCCTTGCTCCTTATTGTAGCCGCGTTAATTACTTTACAAGCTTGCAAAGCAAAAAAACTTGTGCAAAAACCAGCTCCTGTAGTTACTGAAACCGAAAAACCGGCACCGGTAGCACCAACCCCACAACCCGCCCCCGCGCCAGCCGCACCTGCCCCGGCACCACAACCGAATTATAATTTCACCAATATCCAGTTTGAATTTAATTCGGGTGTGTTAAAAACAAGTTCGTATCCGGCGCTGGATAATGCAGCCGCGCAAATGAAGATAGATCCGTCAGCTAAGTTTATGCTAAAGGGTTACGCCTCGGCAGAAGGAACAGATGCGCATAACATGGAACTATCAGTTGACAGGGCTAATGCGGTAAAAGCTTATTTAATTAATTCAGGCGTAAACACTGATAATTTAACTGCCCAGGGTTATGGCGAAAGTAACCCTGTTGCCGATAATACAACAGAGGACGGAAGGATATTAAACCGCCGTGTTGAGATCAGTAAACAAAACTAACATCGCTTAACAGTAAACATAAAAAGCCCAATGCAATCATATGCATTGGGCTTTTTATGTTTTAAAGGCGATTATTAAATGCCTGTTTTTTTGCGGATATCTTTTAACACGCCATTTTTGTTCAGCAATATGGCAGTGGTTTTATATTGTACATAAGCTTTGGTAACATACAGGTAACCTTTATAATCATTACTTTGGCCCCATGAGTTTTTAACAATGTAATACTCTTTACCATTCTGATCTTTTGCAAGGCCTACAATGTGCATGCCATGGTCGTCAGTTGTATTATAATTGTCGAATGCCTCTTGTCTTACTTCGGGTGTAATGTCCAGTTCAGGTTTTGGGCCGTTAAACATTTGGTTGCGCTCTTCTTTGGTCATGTCATTCACTTCTTTTTCGGGTACATAAGCTACGCCGTTTGTCCAGCTAAAGTATTTTTCTGACACATCGGCACCCCAGGCTACGGTGTAACCGTTCTTTAGCGCGTTATCAATAATGTCGGTTATTTCATTAACTTTTATGTTGTAAACTTGATTGAACTCCCAGTTATCAGGCACTAATAAAGTGTATTTTTCGTAGTAAGGATGGTCTGTTTCTGATGAAAACTCTACATAGTCATCAGGGTTTATGCCTACTACTTCTTTAGCGAAAGTTTGCGGGGTGTAGGTTTTGCCCATATAATCAAAACTGTTTGGTGCCTGGCCTAAATAAGCATCAATAGCTGCGGTATATGCAGGCAACCAATTTTTTGAAAGCTGACCATTTGGGTTTGATACTACTACTTTTAACATGGCTTCCATCATGGCATCCAGTTCGCCAAATTGATTGCGGGTAGAGCCGTAGGTTAAGCCGGTGTAGTTTATTTGCGGCATAGCACCATACTTGCGGAACATATTAATAACATCATGTGGTTCGCCGCCATCGCCAAGGCTTACGGCGCCGTGCATACGCACATAGTTTATTCCTTTCTCGATGTATGCGCAACGGGCGGAGTATAATTGAGAAAGATCCAATGGTTTTTTGCCTTCGCGAATCATTTCAGACTCCAGAAAAGAGTTGGTTGAATAACTCCAGCAGGTGCCCGATGAGCCCTGATTTTTTATTGAAGTGTTTGCTAAGTCAATAATCGTGGTGAAGGTAAAGCCTGATTTGCTGTCGGCGCTTTGATTGTTTTTTACTGAGTTTACCAGGTTATCCTGGGCTTTTGAGGTAAATGCAGCCACGGAGATAGCCAGCATTAATACAATGTGTTTAAATTTCATTTTTTTAGGGTCAGTTATGATGCCAAAATTAACGTAATTGCTATCATTTGCAAATAGGCGGATTTTGTTAGCTATCTGCTTGTAGTAAATGATGATATATATCATTAATGGTTTAATATTCGTCAAAATATTTAAGCGGATAACCGGGATAGCTATTTTTAGCTTATGTTTGTTTCAGTTTGCCAATAAGGCGACATTTACTTATAAAAACTGTTTAGTTTTAGATGCTGAGCATTAACGAAATTAAAAAACCCATAGCCGCGGAGATTGATGTTTTTGAAGATACCTTCAAAAATTCCATGTATAGCTCAGTACCGCTGCTTGACCGTATTACCCATTATATTGTAAAGCGTAAAGGCAAGCAGATACGACCCATGTTCGTGTTTTTTTCGGCGAGCATTTGTGGCGGGATCAATGAATCAACACATCGTGGCGCTGCTTTGGTGGAGTTGCTGCATACCGCGACTTTAGTACATGATGATGTGGTTGATAATTCTTATCAACGCCGTGGCTTTTTCTCGATAAACGCTTTATGGAAAAATAAGATAGCTGTTTTGGTTGGCGATTATCTGTTATCAAAGGGCTTGCTGTTATCCATCGAAAATAATGACTTTAAATTATTGCGGATTGTAAGTGAGGCTGTGCGCCAAATGAGTGAGGGTGAATTGCTGCAGATTGAAAAGGTGCGCCGCATGGATATTGATGAGCCGATTTACTATGAGGTCATCAGGCAAAAAACGGCATCGCTGATTGCCTCGTGCTGTGCTTGCGGCGCAGCATCTGCGGGGGCGAGTGATGAGGTGATAGAGAAAATGCGCTTATTCGGCGAGAAAATTGGTATCGCCTTCCAGATCAAGGATGATATGTTTGATTTTGGCACAGATGATGTAGGTAAACCGCTGGGAATCGATATAAAAGAAAAAAAGGTAACCTTACCGCTGATCTATTCGCTAAGCACTTGTAGCAAGGCTGATAAAAAAAGGATGATAAACCTGGTTAAGAACCATAATGACGAGGCGGAGAAGATAGGCCAGATCATTAAGTTTGTTAAGGACACCGGCGGTTTAGAATATGCCGAAACCCAAATGAAAAAGTACCAGGATGAGGCCTTCGAGATTTTGAATACCTTCCCCGAAGGAGAATCGAGATTAGGATTGGAACAGCTGGTGCGCTTTACCACTGAACGAAATAAATAATGCCGAACGAGCTGATATTCATATTAGGCTTCTTAGTTTTTATTGTTGCAATGCTGTCGATAGACCTGGGCCTGTTTTCTCAAGCAGACCGCCCGGTGACTTTAACGCGCGCAGCCATCATGAGCGCCGTTTGGATTGCGCTGGCAGTATCCTTCTATTTATTGCTTTTACGCTATGGCGATCTGCTGCATCACGTTGATAGTTTTGCCGCCCTGCAGCGGGTTAACCTCGAAAACTTTCATGATCTTAAATTAAATCCGAATGATTTTGCGGGAGGGTTGGAGCTATATCGGAAGAACCTCGGACTAGAATTTATTACCGGCTATACGGTGGAGTACGCGCTATCGGTAGATAATATTTTTATTATGGTGCTGATATTTACCGCTTTTGCTGTTGATCCTAAATATTATCATAAAGTATTATTATGGGGGATAATAGGCGCGGTATTAATGCGCTTTACCTTCATTTTTGTGGGCTCGGCGTTGATTATTAAGTTTCATTGGATATTGTACTTGTTCGGGGCATTTTTGGTTTATACGGGGATAAACATGTTTGTCACTCGCAATAAAGAGGAGGAGATAGACCCTGATAACCACCCGGTGGTGAAATTCGCATCCAAATATTTCGCTGTACATCCTAAATTTGAAAAGGGAAAGTTTTTTGTAAAGATAGATGGCAAGAGCCTCATCACCCCATTATTATTGGTGCTGCTGATCATCGAGGTTACCGACCTTGTTTTCGCGGTGGATTCTATACCGGCTGTTTTCTCCATTACTAAAGATCCTTACATCGTTTTCTTCTCCAACATATTCGCGATACTTGGCCTGCGGTCCATGTTCTTTTTGCTGGTGAATATTATTGATAAGTTCCATTACCTTAAAGTTGGCTTGGCTGCACTACTCACCTTTATTGGCCTGAAAATGCTGGCAGGGGAGTACGTGGAAGAAATTGGATTAACCACCACCATCTCGCTGTTTATTATATTGGGGATATTGGTAGTGAGTATTGGAGCTTCGTTGTTGTTTCCGAAGAAGGTGGAGACGCCTATCTAATTACTCACCCGACTACGCTGCGCTGGTCACCCTCTCTACGCCTGCGGCGCAAAGAGGGAAAAAACACTGGCTTCAGTCTGTGACTGAAGCCTAACAGATCAGGAAAGTTTATAACTTTCTAGCGTTTATTCTTACGCCTGTTGGGTATTGTCAGTCACAGACTGACTCTATCTGTGGGCTTCAGTTATAAACTGAAGCCAGTACAACATGTAGGTGTAATCTGCCAATGTAGAATTAAAAACCGTCTGAATAATATCATTATTTTTAATCAATTGAGGCTTTAACAGGAAAATCTTACCTTAGTAAAATGCAGTCCCTCAATTTTAGCTTTCTTAAAGTTACACCGCTAAACGTGTTGGATATAATACTGGTGGCATTCATTATCTACCAGTTATATAACCTGATACGCGGTACCATAGCGGCTAATATTTTTATTGGTTTTGTGATTATTTACTTGGCTTATTTTGTGGTAAAGGCTTTGCAAATGCAATTGCTTACCGTAATATTGGGCAAGTTTGTTGATGTGGGGCCTATAGCGCTCATTGTAATTTTTTGGCAGGAGATACGGCGGTTCCTGCTCCTGGTGGGTAAAAATGCTTCGTTGCAGCGAAATAAGGCATGGTGGCAATACTTTTTTGGCAAGGCCGAGGCGGAGAAAAATAACTTCGCGCGGATAAAGCCGATCATCGATGCCTGTAAAAGTTTAAAACAATCGCGCACGGGTGCGTTAATAGTATTTACAAAGTATTACGACGAACAATTTTACCAAAATAGCTGCGAGGTGATTGAAGCAAAAATTTCGAAACGATTATTAGAGAGTATATTTCAGAAGACCAGCCCGCTGCATGATGGCGCGGTGGTGATATCTGAAAATAAAATAAAATCGGCCAGCTGCATTTTACCGCTGACAGATAAAACCGACCTGCCGCCGCAATTTGGTTTGCGTCACCGTGCGGGTATCGGTGTAACCGAAGCGAATGAAGCTACGGCCATCATCGTATCGGAAGAAACAGGCGAAATATCATACGCCAAACAGGGCCGTGTAAAAATGAATATCAGCTTTGCTGAATTGGAGAAACTGCTGAACAAGGATTTTTAATGTTTTTGATTTAATTTTGCGGCATGGGAGAGGGGAACACATTATGGTACTTGATAGGCTATATATTTTTAGGTCTGGCCGTGATGTACACTATTTTCGCGGGATTTGCTTACCTTTTTTTATACAAATGGCGTGGTAAGTTTTACTGGGCATCCAAGATACAGCAATACTACCCCGAGCGCAAACATATTATGCGCGAGATTTGGCTATCCGTAAGTACCCTGGTTATTTTTGGCGTGGTGTTGCTAGGCGTTGCCTGGGCTAATTATCATGGCTATACGCAAGCCTACCACCCGGCGGATAAATATGGTTACTGGTATTACGCGTTTAGTATTGTGATCATGGTATTTATACATGATGCTTATTTCTACTGGGCGCATCGTTTGCTGCACTGGAAGCCGTTGTTTAAAACGGTGCATGTAAAGCATCACTTATCTATCAACCCAACACCTTTCGCGGCGCTGGCTTTTCATCCAATGGAGGCTGTGAGCGAGATATTGGTGGTGCCTTTGGTGGCATTTACCATTCCGCATTATCCAACTGCCATGCAGATTGTTTTTATTTACTCGTTATTGGTAAATATAGGCGGACATATGGGTTACGAAACAGTGCCTAAAGGATTTGTTCGTCATTGGGTGTTTAAGTGGCATAATACATCTACCCATCATAATATGCACCATCGCCTGGTTAAATGCAACTACGGGCTTTATTTTAATATCTGGGACAGGCTGATGGGCACCAATCATCCCGACTACGAAAAACATTTTGAAGAAGTAGTCGACCGCCGCGACAAAGAGCGTTTGGCCAAGCTCAATAAAAAAGTATGGGCTAAAAAAAACAAGCAGAAACCCGTTAAGGAGTCGGTTGGCTCAAGGGCTGTACAGCAGGGTTAATTACTTTTATCTTTTTTTATTAGCATGGTATAGTTTACACCATTTTTGGTAGGGCACCACTGGCTTCAGTCTGTGACTGAAGCCTAACAGATCAGGAAAGTTTATAACTTTATTTTTATAGTACCGCCTGTGGAGTAGTGTCAGTCGCAGACTGACTTTATCTGTGGATTTCAGTTATAAACTGAAGCCAGTGTGGGAGACAGGAGGTACAAAAAAGCCGGACTGTGGCTGGTCCGGCTTTTTTGATTATTTGAACAGATTGTTATTTAGCAGCCTGTAGTTCCTGAATAGTTGTGTCAATTAATTTAACTGATGCGTCATCATTCTGAGCTACACGGCCCGGTTTTACTACGCTATTGAACTGACTAATAATAAACTGGTCGGCGCCATACATTTTGTATTGTATTCCCATCGCTTTTAATTCCAATATGCCTTGTTGCGCATCAGCAGAATTATTAACGCGTGCAGTCATTGCCGCAAATTTTCTGGCCAGGTTAAATTTCATCTGGATGTGGGCTTCGTGGAATTGTTTGTATACAAAAGGCCACTCGGCAGCGTTACCGCTGGTAGCGTAAACGCCAACCATTGCAGTGGTTAAGTCATCCATATTATCAGCTTCGAAACCTTTTGCTAATGACAAAGCCTTAACAGTATCAAGTTGATCAATAGCTGTTAGAGCAGCTCCCTGTACTGCATAAGAGCGACTTTTTAAAGCAGCTGTGAATATATCCATATTGCCTGATGCTTTAAGGTCGCCTAAAACAGTGATTGCCGCGGCTTGTACCAAGGTATTAGGATCAGTTTGTGCTAATGAAGCTAATATCGGCAGTGCCGCGTTGCGGATGGCATCATTCTTCATATCCAAAGCTTTGATGGCTTTTATTTGCAGGCGGTAATATTTATCGTGCAGTGCAGATATCAATACCTTTTGCGCGCCTTTATCGTCCTGTTGTTTGGTTGCTGCAGAGATCGCTTCAGTACGGTCGACATATAGCGGTGCATTAAAATATTGGAATACAAATTGATCCAATGGTTTGTTATCTGTCTTTTTAACTAACAACACTTTATCGCCATCAACGTTAACCAAATCAGGTTTAAATTCGCTATTAAAGGTTAGGGTATCGGCTTTGTCCTGCATCCATACGTTGTGACGTATTTTTTTGCCACCTGCATAAATATCAACCGCGAAAGGCAAAATAAATGGCTTGCCATCCTGGGTTTGTTGCAGGTAAACGGTTTCTTTTTTAGTGGCATCATCCCATTTGTAGCTGATGCTTAAATCTGGGTTGCCTGCGCCATAATACCATTGGTTAAAGTACCAGTTAAGGTCTAGTCCGCTGGCTTCTTCTAAAGCTAAGCGTAGTTGTTGAGCTTCTCCAGCTTTGAACGCATTGGTAGTAAGATATATTTTTAAACCTTTAAAGAATGCGGCATCACCCAAATAAGTGCGCAACATATTTAAAATACGACCGCCTTTTTGATAGCTCACCAAATCAAACACATCTTCCTTGTCATTATAATGGAAACGAACCAGATCTTTTGATTGGTTGGCAGGATCTTGTAAATATTCGTTCATATCTACATAATTCTGGTAACCGGCTTCATCCTTACCATATTTATGTTCAGCCCAGAGCATTTCGCTGAAGTCAGCAAATGATTCGTTCATGGTGATGTTGGTCCAGTTTTCGCAGGTTACATAATCGCCAAACCATTGGTGGAATAGTTCGTGCGCGATGTCCACACGGCTATCGTTATAATAAGCATCCAATAACTGGCGATCGGTTAACTGCACCTGTTCGCCGTGTAGAGTTGCGGTAGTATTTTCCATAGCGCCGCTCACGTAATCACGCACTACAATCTGGGCGTATTTGTTCCACGGGTAGTCAACACCTAAAGTAGTGGAGTAAAATTCCATCAACTCCGGTGTCATGCCGAAAATTTGTTTGGCGTACGGGGCGTATTTAGGTTCCAGGTAGTAATCTACATCTTTGCCGCGCCATTTATCGTGATAGATTTTAAAATCGCCCACGGCCATCATAAAAAGGTATGGTGAGTGTGGCAGGTCCATCTTCCAGGTATCGGTACGGGTACCATCGCCATTCACTTTTTGTGTTGCTAAACGACCGTTTGATAAAGTCACATATTTAGCAGGAACGGTCATGGTGATCTCGTCGGTAGTTTTTTGCTGAGGCTGATCGATGGTCGGGAACCAGGCTGATGAGCTTTCGGTTTCGCCTTGTGTCCATATCTGGATAGGTTTATCCGGGTCTTTACCATCCGGGTTTATAAAGTATAAACCTTTGGCATCATTAATAGCGGCGCTGCCATGTTCCTTTAACTGGTTTGGTTTTGAAGTATAGGAGATATAAATTGTATAATTTTCGTTGTTATGATAAACCCTGTCTAAATGGATAGCCAATGACAGGCTGTCCTGGTAAACATATTTTAGCGGGATATTTTTACCGTTTTGTACGATGGATATGTTATGAATATCCATGCCCTTCGCATCAAGCCTTAAGGTATCGGTTGGATAAAAATGAGGTTTTAAGGTAACCCATTCTTTACCATACATAAAGCACTTTTTATAATCAAAGCGCACATCTAATTTGGTGTTGATCAAATCGTTCACTCTGGCAGGGGTAGCCCGGTAAATATCAATTGCCGGTACATTGTGAGGGATTGGCGGTTCTATTTGCGCTTGCGCTGTGTTAAGCGCGGCCACAGCCACAAAGAGGCTGCATAATAAGCCCGCTGAAAGGGTTTTTTTCATGATAATGAGTAATGATGTTCAGTTAAAAGACGAAAATAGGATTTGCTTAGGAAAATTAGACAATTGGAGAAAGAAAATGTTACAAGGGAGATGATTTTGTTTGTTTGGGGGGTGGTGCGGGGAGCGAGGTGTGTGTGTTACCCCTTGTCATTCTTCGTTCCTCAGCATTACAAACGCTTTTCTAATTACTCTTTGTCATTCTGAACGCAGTGAAGAATCTATCGATAGGCTCACCGCATGCAGATTAGCGGATAGATGCTTCGTCCCTCAGCATGACAATTTGTTTATGATCCGCTCCCTTGTCATTCTGAACGCAGTGAAGAATTTATCGATAGACTCGCCGCGTGCAGATTAGCGGATAGATGCTTCGTC
>JAMFRP010000039.1 GCA_026224775.1 Bacteroidota bacterium | reverse complement strand
TTACCGGTTTGTGGTGTCCAAAAATTCATCCCCCAGGGTACGGCTACAGCCGGGTAGGTATTTCCGTTTGACATGATCGGCTTTGATGCCGTTCCCATTAGCGGGTTTACATAATCGGTAAGATCGGCTTGTTTATTTACCTGGGCTGATGTTATGAGCGGTAAAAAGGTTAATGCAATAAAGAATATTTTTTTCATCAAAATAATTTGTTTCGGGCAATGGCCCGTTTGGATTTTGTTATATAAACACAAAAACAAAGCGTCATTGCGAGGAACGAAGCAATCTCTATACTATACAGAGAAAACTTACAAGTCTGACCTCCTATGTAGAGATTGCTTCGTTCCTCGCAATGACGATAGTTTTATAATTTTCAAACCGCTTTTCTAAGAATTTACCATTTTAAATCAACCTTTATGCCATCGGGGCTATTATCAAATCCCAGGTATAATGTATGGGTACTTACATCCCATGACGATTTAACATCGGTAATAATTTCACCTGTGTTGTCGGTAACTTTAATATGCTTTGGCTGCGCAGGTAACAGTACACGCATACTGTTTACTGTGTTTATCGGGCTTTTTGCCACAAAAGAGTAACTGTCCGCTTGTATATGTTCATCATATATTCTTGATGCTGAAGCTAAAACTTTCGGTTGTTTTTTGTTAGCAACACGGTTCAGGTCATACAATAATGATTGCTCGCCGGGAGGAACCGTTTTTTGAGTTAAAACCGGCAACAGTGGGTCAAAAAGGTCAATAACCGGGCCCTTTATGGTATAAGGGTTGCTGTCAGCATTTTCATTCATCACCGAAACAATATCATAAGGCCCCCTTTCAAGGTATAAGCTATTTTTATAGACTATTTTACCGGCATGGGCATCTTTTTCATAAGCTCTTTTTATCAGGTTTATATAGTTATCATCATTATTTGCCTGCAATACAAATTCTTTAGGATTTTGCCTAACAATATAAACCATGCCTTTACCTACTTTATATCCCTTTTTATTACCGGTAGTATCAATATTCAATAATTTAAAAAGATGCTGTGAAGGTGCGGTATATTTATTCCCTTTGGTATCCCACCATTCCATTACGCTTTGATAGGGATCATTATCTCTGCCGCAATAGATCAAAACACCACCCTGTTTTACCCAATTGGCTATATACTGGTGTACCTGGAGGCTATTAGGTTTCATGTTGGAATAGCTCATCACTAAAACCTTAATATTTTTAAGCGTATTAGCGTAGGCAAGGTTTTCCATATGCACTGTTTGCACCGGTATACCACGTTTTAACAGTGGCAAGGTTTGGCCATAAAAGTTTGAAAACTGCGGGTCTTCAAAACCATTGTGTGTTGGAAAACGCTGAAACATCAGCGAGTTACTCATCAACACACCTATGCCATTTATCCCGCTTACTCTGTTTGGTGATAGCGGCATATCATTCAACACATTTATCATGACCTGCATTTGGGTTGAATAATATTTAGGTATCAACACGCTCGAATCACTATTAGCCAGTTTATATGGATGGGTATAGATACGTTCAGGCCAAGGCATTACTTCGTAATTATTTACCATTGGGTATAATAATTCTGCAGTGAAGGTTGCCTGGTAATTTTGTTTATAATCTACCCAATTGCGGGGCCAGTCTTCTACCGGATCGGTTAAGAAGAATAATTTCCTGCCTGTGGGTGCGGTCATGGATACCATTGAGCCATATTCAAGAAAAGCATTTTCAAATACCCTTTCCTTTTCCAGTCCATTAAAATACGTTGGCTCACGCGATGTTCCTGTCCAAACCTGTGCTATATAGCCATCAATACCTGGTAATGTTGCCAGGCTTGCCTCAGGGCTTACAATTTGCCATGAAGAGTAGTTCACAAGTGAGTGTGTGGCTATATAAACTTTAATATTTTTGCCTTTACTCTTGCCATAAGTTTTGGCATAGTTTGAAACCTGTTTTATAGCATTATAAAATAATTGATATTTTAACTTGCTGGCCAGATAAGTATTTTCAGCAGATGCATCTTCCGGCCTCCATGGGAATCCATAAAATTTTTGCCATTCCTCTTTAAACGGTTTGCTATATCCGGCGCGAGCCCAAAACTCGGGCTCTTCAAAAAATATAGTAATAATACCGGCATCAACAACCCTTTTTACAACGGCAGCCTTCATATATTCAATAAACGACTGTACCGGCACTATGTAAGGCATGTTTTTACCATGAAAAATAGTATCACCTTTTTGCGTTACCTGCCCTACCCCCAAGTGATTTTTCCCATCCCATTTACCCAGGAAGTAATCATAGTATGATCCCCAGGCAATACCCGTCATAAAAGCAGTTTGATAGCCGCGGTCTCGCCATGATTTTACACGTTGTTCAAACGTTTCACCTTTTCTATCATTCGTGCCATATACAATGGCTACGTCTGAGCGCACATCGATTTGTGGTATCCAGCCAATACTTGTTTGAAAAGCTGTTTTTTGTCGTGGCTCATTAGTAACCGATGACTTATTTTGTGCCAAACCGGCGCATGAGATAGCTATTAACCCGCAAAAAAGGATGTTTTTTTTCATTGATATTTTATTATTTGATGATCGTAATTTTATAAGGGAGGGGCTAAAACCCTCCCTTATAAAAAGAAATTATGGATAAGTAAGACCTACGGGAGTACTATAGTTATATTCATCAAGCCCGGCGTTGATCCTCGCCCCAACCCGGAAGAATACATCCTGTGCTGGCAGAGCCCCGCCTACAGTAGTTATGGTAATAGTTTGACCTAAAACACTATTACCGGATGTGCCACTGTACGAGGTAAGTGTTGAATACCTTGGATCATAATTATTATTAGCATCGTATTTCGTATTACATACATACAGGTTAACATCAGTTATTGGCTGCTGATAATTCGGGTTATTGGTACCTCGTGTAATCTTAACTTGTACTGTAACAGTACTATCAGCGTTAAATACAGGCTTACCAACCCATTCCACTCTTAAAAAAGGCTGAACCTTAAAATTTAAAGTTGCCGTATTTTTCAAAACAATGGTTTTGCTGGAGTCTGTTAAAACATTACCAATGCTATCAGTTTGGATAAGAGGCACAAACGGACCTTGAACTGAAACTTTATAGGTTGCACCAAATACTTTAGTGTTATTAAATGTACCATCCTGCATCGATTGAAAATAAATAGGCACAGGGTTGCTGCTGTAGCTTGTTTCAAGCAGTTCCACACGGGTTCCCCCGCCCCCTACCTCTGTTTGCACTGTAGCCCCTGTCACTTCATCAATCGTACTCCCGTTTATTGTATCAGACGGGGCCGGATAATTATCAATCTTGCTGCATGAACTGCCGGCAACAACTACCAGGCATAATGCGGTATAATAAAATAGTCTTTTCATGTTTAATAAATTTAATAGCCTGGGTTTTGAACTAAATTTGTGCTTTTTGATATTGCGCCTTGGGGTATTTGTTCATAATACCATCTTGGGTCATATGTGTAAACATCGTTACGCTCATCAGTGCGGGCATCAAAGAAATATTTACCAGCTTGTGATGAATAAAACGGCATTAGTATCCTGTAGATAGTCCCATTTTGCTCCTTAGCAAAGGTCCGCCATCTTTTTAAATCCCAATAGGTCTTATTCTCAAATGCAAGTTCTTTTCTTCTTTCTATACGTATGCTATCTATGGTCATTCCACCAGCGTTTGATAATAAAGTTGCACCTGCTCGGGAGCGTATCTGGTTAATATCATCGAAGGCATCCTGCTGATAGTTGGTAGTACCGGCTTGGCCAGCAGTATATAATTCGTAAGCAGCTTCGGCACGGTTTAACAATACTTCGGCATAACGCATCTCTATCCAGGTTTGCGTTTCATTGTTTTCAAGCACCTGCGATGTTGGTAAATTAGGGTTAAGCCATTTCCTGATAGAAAAGCCAGAGATAGCACAGGTTTGATCGCCTGTAAAAATTCCGCTTAAACCAGCTGGGTTCATCAATGCTCCGCCCGGTAATGCGTAAGGTGTTTGTGATGCGGTTGAAGAAGTTACCAGATTGGCAGTTGGATATTGTGACCTTGAACCTGCCGGCAATAAAGGATTAATACCTCCTGATGCACTGCCGGTATAAATCCCACGGCGTATCTCAATATTTTGTGTTTTAAACACATCTCCCGGCAAAATAACTGTGGCCCTTAGCCTTGGCTCAGCATTTGCAAACAGATCCATTGTATTTGTATATAAATTGTATTGCCCACTGGAATTAAGATTTTGGATGGTACCATCTGCATTTTTAGGTATGCCATCAAACATCTCCACAAAATTAAGTGTTGGGTTTACTTCAGATGAGTATCCATTTGGCCCGATCAATTGGCGCGGCACGTTATAAGCATCGTAACCATGAACAGAATTTGGATATTGGTATTCCCTTACAAATACACTTTCTTTACTTGAGGCATCAGAAAACAGATTTACAAAATTTTGGTATTGAGCATTTTTATCGGTAGCGCTCCATGCCGACAGATAAAGGCTATACACGCCGTCAAGCATAACAGCGGCATTATAACTTTTCTGAAAGTAGCCATTTGCCAGGCTGGCAGGTATTCCGCAAAGCTCGTTATGATTTGCATCAAATAACGTAGTGGTATTGTATTTAGCAATACTACCGGCATATAACATCGCTCTTGATTCAAACGCCGCGGCAACATATTTATTTGCACGGCTTCCATCAGCCTCATCAGCATTTACAGGAGGCAAATTAGCAATAGCGAAATCAAAATCGCTGGCTACCTGATCCCAAACGGCTTGCTCCGAAGAACGTGGTATTTTCAATTCATCGGTACTTGTACCAACAACGTAGTTTAAGGTTTTATTTACAATTGGTACACCGCCAAAGCGTTTTACCAATCCAAAATAAGTCATGCCGCGTACAAAATAGGCCTCACCTAACCAGGCGTTTACCTGTGCTGTAGTGAAATTACTTGCATACGATGGCAGTGTTTGAATAAAATAATCACAATCATGTATTACGGTATAAGAGCCACCCCATATATCCCAACTCCAACCTCCAAAATTCTCCTGCATCGAACTTGTTTGATCGCGGCTAAGGGCTTCACCTGTAGTAGCCGGGGTTGGGCTAATGATCCAAAAGAAGTTTAACCCTCTTTGCGGCGAATACCTGAAATCTTCAATAGGTAATTCGCTATACAAACGTGCCATATAAGCCTGGATACCTGCTGAAGTGGAAAATACATCCGGATCCTGAATTATATTTTTTGGTGGGATATCAAGCTTTCTGCAAGCCGTAGTGCCCAGAATCAAAATTGTTAATAATATATATTTATATTTTTTCATGATTTTTTCAATTAGAATTTAACATTTAAACCAACGTTATATATTTTATCAAGCGGATATAGATACCCGTACGTGCCGGATGGATGCTCCGGATCGACGTATTTAACATTAGTTATGGTAAACAGATTATAACCATTTGCAAATATCCGTACCCCTTTAACCCCTATCTGCGATAAGAAATTTCCGGGTAATGTGTAGCCTAGTTCAGCACTTTTAAGCCTTAAATAAGCCGCGTTCTGAAAATTAAATGTTGAATTGGTATTGGCAGTAGTACCTGTGTAAGCAAAATGGCCCGGCACCCAAACAGTATTTGGGTTATACGGATCGGCATTAGGATTAGCCGGATGGTAATCGTTTAAAAATTGTGTTAAAGCGCTACCACCACCCCATAACGGTATGTTTAACTGCTCGATGTAGGAAACACTGTACATTGAAGTTCCCTGGAACAATAAATTAATATCAAATCCTTTATATGCGCCGCCAATAGTAAGGCCGTAAGTTATTTTAGGGATTAATGATGTACCATTAGGGTTACCGCCATATGCAATTGGGTGATTATCATTGCCATCTATTTGACCATCGCCATTCCAATCCTGGTAAATATAATCGCCAACAACTGTGTTGCGGTTAACAAAAGTAGGGCTGTTAACAATCTGCCCATAATTTTGGTATTGTCCTGCTCCACTGGTCCCCCATTGGATACCTTGATTCCTGTTTGCCTGATTATTTAACCAATCAAGGTATGAATTACCCTGTTTTGACTCGGCATAGCTGGTATTCATAGTGTTGGTGAACGAGAAGGTGCCTTTTATATTATACGTGAATTTGCCGATATGATTTCTGTGCGATACTTCAAAATCAAAGCCCTGTGTCCTATCGCCATTAATATTGGCCTCTGGCAGCGGAGTACCCAAAACATCAGGCACTTGTAATGCAGGAGTAGCCAATAGTCCAGTTCTGTTACGAATAAAATAATCAAAAGTAATGCCTAACAGACCTTTCCAGGCATCAAGATCACCGCCAACATCAAAAGTATGTGAGGTTGACCAGGTAACTTTGGGGTTTGCCAATCCTGTACTTTGTACAGAGTTTACAAAGTTATTGCCAAACACGGCACCGGTAGGTAACTGGTTGTTTGAACCTGTGGCCGGGTAATTATAGCCACTAATAAACTGGTTAAATAATGTGCCATCATCACCTAAAACTCCATACGATGCGCGAAATTTCAAATTATCAATAAATGATAACGCAGAAGAGTTTTTCCAAAACTTCTCATCAGAAACACGCCAACCTAATGAAGCCGATGGAAAAAAGCCTGATTTCTGATCTGGGGCAAATTTCGATGATTCATCATCTCTAAAACTGAATTCTGCTAAATATTTGCCTTTATAATCATAAGTAACCCTACCTACAAGAGAATTAGTAGCATATTGATATAACAAAGGGTGCCCATTGCCATCAGTTGCCATTTGAGTTGCGCTTTGATTGGCGGCATTACCTGCAATTAGCTGATCAACAGGTATGGCAAGTTGCCTATAGGCCTCGAAGTTATCTGCACTTTGTCCGTTGCCTTCATAAAGCAACAACGCGCTTAAATTGTGCACCCCGCCAAATGAGTGTGCATAGTTAAGTGAAAGCTGATCGGTATTTTGAGGATATTCAAAATATTGCCGTTGAACAAAAGCCGGAGAATTATTTAAATTCGGATTATAGACTTGAGTTGCTCCATTATAATTGTAAAGGTTATAAGCTTGCTGATATAATTTATTGTCCTGTATCTGATCGTTATAACTATACAAACCACGCAATGTAAGCCCATCAACAAATGGCAGCTTATAATCAATGCTGAGCGATCCGTTAAAAAATTTATTGTTTTGTGTGCTATAGCCGTTAACACTTGAGTTTTCATAAGCTACGGGGTTTCCACCGTCAACAAGGCCTTGATTTAGATACTCAGGATTGTTATTAGCATAAATTGTTTGGGTTGGTAATTCCCTCCAGGTTTCCCTGGTAGTGTACCAAAAAGGTTCTGCCGGAGAATTTTTCTGATCCAATATGGCGCTCATGTTTAAGTTAACCGTAATGTTTTTACCTATTTTACTGGTTACATTTGACCGTACATTATAACGCTTGTAGTTAAGATCATTACTGGTTAAAATACCATCCTGATCAAGGAAACCTGCACTTAACAAATAAGTTGTGTTCTCATTCCCACCGGTTGCTGTTAGGTTATGCTGCTCCTGCATTGCCGATTTTTTGAAAACCGCATCGTACCAATCTGTACTTTGTTTGCTACCATTTGCATAAGCTGCAAAATCTGCCGGCGTATAGCTTATAATCCCACCATTGGAATTATGCAAATCCTGTTGGTTAACAAGTGTCATATATTGAGTAGCATCCACCGGTTTAGGTAAACCGGAAGGTACCTGCGCACCAAACGTACCTGAATAAGTAAGTTGAAGCGAACCGGCTTTTCCTTTTTTGGTAGTAATCAGAATTACGCCATTTGCAGCTTTAACACCATAAATAGAGGCGCCAGCATCTTTCAAAACCGAAACACTTTCAATATCATTCGGATCGAGCCTTGATAAAATATTACTGGTTCCTACGCTGTTATCGCCGTTACCGCCTGTAACAACAAAATCGGGCATCTCAACACCATCAACAACAATTAATGGATTGCCCATTCCTCGTATAGAAATATTATTTGCAAAATCCCCCGGTTCAGCTGTGTTTTGCACCACTTGCAACCCGGCAATTTTTCCCGTGAGCATGTTTTCGACATTTTCATTTTTGGTAGTAACAATTTCCTGCGAACTAATGGATGCCACCGAACTGGTAAGGGATACCTTTTTTTGCGTACCGTAACCTACTACAACAACCTCATCTAAATTTGACGACGAGGGGCTTAGCTTAACTTTTAAAGTTTTTTGCTCACCTACAATAACTTCCTTCTTATTGTAACTAATAAAGCTAAAAACCAGTGTAGCGCCTTTATCGGCATTGATAGAAAAATTGCCGGCAACATCAGTAACAGTTCCGAAGTTTGTTCCTTTAACAACAACACTTACGCCAGGCATTGAATCGCCTTTTTCGTCTACAACTCTGCCCTGAACTTTTGATCCCTGGGCAAAAACTGATGTGGAGAACATTAAGAGACACGCCAGCAAAGCAAACTGCGGTGATCTGATAATTTTTAGTTTCGCCGACCATAGTGTAACGAGCCGACCATAACTAGTAAAAGTTTTCTTCATAATAAGTTTGGTTAATTGGTTAATAATTGTGATTACCTACCGAAAGCCAGGACGGCTTTTTTTCGGGATTGACCACTTGGTTACTTACACAATGATAGGTTGAGTGGTATTAAAATAAGGGTTAAAAAATGGGTTAATAGGCAAAATAATATTATTAATCCCCTTAAATTATTTGCACAATGAGCAATTTAAGTACCTGTATAACATGAATAGATATATAAAAAGCAATAAATGAGCTATTATTTTAAACCCCTATGTACATATTATGCACGTTTAATTGGAATTTTAATATTAATGAAGTAATAAAGATTGTTATAAGATGCTTAGTGTAATATTTTATCTAAGCTAACTGCATAATCAACGCCTAATGATTTTTTGTATTCGGTTACAAACTGGTCATATATTTTTTTGGCATAATCAATACCTTTTATTCTTCGATAACTTTTTAACTGATATTTTAATGCAGTATCATTAAAAACATCAACGTTTAATATAAGCCTGCTTATTTCTAATAATAGTTTGTAGTTCTCTTCAGCATATAATTTATCAAGTTGAGGTAATAGCTGATTCAATAGCTGTTCTTCGAAATCTGCTTTAAAAGCATCCAGCCATAAATCGGTCATGTTGCTTAAAAATGAGCCGCGGTTAATCAATTCAAAATAATCAATAATGGTTTCTTGCTTTTCATTACCTTCTTTTTTAAGCATGTCCCAAACAATATAATAATCACAGAAAAAAGCTTCATCAGTATTTAAAAAGTAAATATCATTTAAAAAGGTTAGCTCAATACCGTCAATATCGGCTATGGCGCTTCTTAAGTGGTTAAGCGTAACACCTTTTATGTTTTTAGTTTTAGCAGCATCCTTATCAGGCCAAAGTAAGTGTGATATTTTTTTTGAGGGGATACCGTTATTGTCTTTACTGTATAATAATATCAAAATAAACAACTGTTTAATTTTGGGGCTAAATAGGTAGGTAATATCCCTGCCTTTTTTATCAAATACCATAAACTCGCCCAATAAATAAACAGCATTTACTTTTCGCTCATCTGTTTTTTGCCTATCCTGTACTTCATCTTCAAATTCATCAATAACTGGGATAATATTTCTTGGGTTTTTCTTTTTATAGAACCTTATTAGCACAAGTATTAATAATACAATAGCTAATAATGGCGCAATGTAGATCAACTTGAACCAATGTTTAATTTGCCATTTATGAAATTGTGAATAGCTTGCGGCGCTTACCGGTGGATACGAAAGTGAATATACTTTTATAGTAGAATTATTAGGATCCGTAAACTCCTGAATGGTACAAAGCAATTGATTGGTTTTGTTATTGAGAAACAAATTAATATCACTTTCTATCCGCTCCGATACAACCGGTATTGATGCACTTACAATTTGATATGAGCCATCTTTAATTGAAAACTTATACAGCCTTATATTAGTTTTAAATATTTCGTGAGGATAACATAAAGCGTAAAAGTATTTACCATCGCTTGATAATATCAGGTTATTTGCGGGCACAAAAACCTCGTTAGGATGAATATCCCATATCTTTTTTATAGTATGGGTTTGCAGATTGATACAATACAGATCATAATATTGCCTCCCCCCTACAATCTGGCTGCCTGATTCATTACCGTAGCCACCAAATAAATAAACTTCGTTATTAGCATTAACGTTACTTACTGCTGAGAAAAAACGAGGCGTGATTGTATCTCCTTTAAAAACAACTTTTTGCCACTTATCATCCTTTCGGTTGTATTTAAAAAAGTTATTATAATAAGTATAAAGGCCATAACCACCAAAAAGATAAATACTATCCTGGGTTTTATTGTAAAAGATATTGTGATGATGCCTTTGCCCAATAAACTGTGCCTTGCCTATTGTTTCCCATGTCATTGATTTCATATCAAGGGCGGCTATACTGGGTGTACCCGATGGCACATTAAAGGCCTCGTATATATAACATTTATCCTCTTTAGCGTTAAATATACTTTTACCCAGTAACAGTGCTACCGGAGCCTGTTTCTTAAAAATTGTAGAAACAGCACTACCCTTTTCGCTATCATAAACAATTAACGAGTCTCTTGTATATATAAACAGGTTTTGATCAATCGGTGTAAAATTCAATCCGGCCACTTGCTTAAAAGCATGCTCATAGCTAAGTTTCCAGTAGTATGAATCATTAATTAACCATACCGGATTTTCGACCAAGCCTATTTCTTCACCATTATCACTATGGACAATATTTCCACCAGATTCATCTAACGGGAACGAATAGCTTTTTTGATTATCTCCAACTACCAAATTTTTAATGGCCATATTAGGCACTTCCATATAATATTGGTTTTTACCAAATATTAGCTTTGCCGTAATTGTATCTTCTAAACCTAAACCATTAGCCGGATACAGCTGGTTATCTATATAAATTTTTACATTATCCTCTTTTAAGTTAAAATCCACCTTTACTTTTATCCATTTACGCTTATGTAGTTGTGATGTTTGTATAGGTATTTTTAGCTTATTACTTTTTCTATCGATATTAAAATTCAAATAAGCTGCCCCGTTAAAATATAAGTAGCTTAAGCTGTACGAGTTGTTTTTGCCAGCTAGGTTAAATATGTAACCAAGGTTTTTAGTATCCCATAACGAAAGATCAAAGCTAATTGATAAACGATCCTGAAATAATTGGGGGTGTGTACTAAAAATATCATAAGATGTACGCTTGTTTAGCAAACTGTCGTTTGAATTAAACATCAAACCTTGGGCCTGCGCTCCTATTATATGAAAGAATAAGAAGAATAAGCCAATTTTAAAAGTTATAAAACGGCCACGTAAACAATTAAATAATTCTCGCATTAAAGGTTTTCTTCAATAGAATGTATTTTTTTTTAATATTAAATTTATACTGCTAAAGTAGAATTTTAAAGGGCGAAAAAACAATTAATAACTTGCTTTTGCACTTTTTCTTGTAAAAAACAGCGTAAATATCGCATATAGATCGAAGTGTTGTTGAATTATACTAAGCAAAAATATTTGGATGGAACGCATAGCATATAAAAGCTAAAGTACTTATTTACATCATTTAGTGTACACATAGGTAAATCAATTTACCAAACATCCATTTCCTTTCTAATCTATTTTTTAATACCTTCGCCGCCCCTAAAATTTTATTGTCTTAACCCCGCTGCTATGAAAAGGTTTTTATACGGAATTGATTTTGGAACAACTAATTCGGCTTTGGCTATTTACGATGAAGAATCAAAAGAAATACATAGTACCATCATTATTCCTTCGCTCATTTATTTCTACCATCAGTTTAATGGAGTAAATGCCCAAAATTACGTTGTAGGCGAAGAAGCAATCGAGGCCTATCTCAAAGATGATATGAAGGGGCGCTTTATCAAGTCTGTTAAACAAATATTGTCAAGGAGCAGTTTCTCAGAAACCCGAATTCATAATAAGAAGTATAATGCTTCAGATCTTGTAGCTATCATTTTAAAGGAGTTGAAAGACCGCGCTGATCAATTGATCGGGCAGGATTGTAGAAAAGCAATAATAGGCAGACCAGTATTTTTTGACGACGATAATGTGCAAAAAGATACATTAGCGCAAACCAGACTAAATAAAGCGGCAGAAATCGCTGGTTTTGTGGACATACGCTTTCAATTTGAGCCTATCGGAGCAGCCTTCACTTATGAAAAAAGCCTAGTAAAAAAGGAAAACGTGTTGGTGGCCGATCTCGGCGGTGGTACCACAGATTTCACTTATTTAGTGCTTGATCCAGAAAAAGTTGGCAGCAACGACAGGAAGAACGACATGATGGCCAATGGTGGTATTTATATAGGTGGAGATAGCTTCGATTCCGCTTTTATGTGGGAGAAAGGCACACCATACTTCGGCAAAAACACCCAATATGAAGCCACTCCCGGCAAAGTATTAACCGTGCCAAAATCACTTTTTGCGAACATTTGCTCATGGGAGCAAATGAATTTCTTTAATGGTTTGCGTATTAGAAAAGACATAGAAGATTACTACTACTTTTCGGGTGAAGACTCACAGTTTAAAAACCTAATTACGCTTATTGAAAATAATTTGGGCTATTCGGTGTTTCAATCCATCGAAAAAACAAAAATTACGCTTACCAATGCGGATAATGCTGTGTTTAGCTATCACAACATGGGTATAAATATTGATGAGGAAATACCACTACCGGATTATGAACAGATTATTGCCAAAGATGTAAATCGAATTTCAAACTACCTGGATGAATTTATGCTGCAAAACAACATCGATCCTCAAAATATCGATAGTCTGTTTTTAACTGGTGGTACATCTATGGTTGGTAGCATTCAAAAACTCTTTAAAAACAGATTCCCACATGTTAACTTAAACTCGGGAGATAACTTTAAAAGTGTAGCCAAAGGTTTAGCTTATAGTGGTTACTTATTCGAAAATTAAACTTTCGCTCCTGTTTTATAGTATATTTTCGCTTTTTTTGTCCCTTAATATCTGCAATGAAAAAAATCAGTGATTTTACCGTACTCAGGGCATTCCGTAGCGTTAATTACACGCTTTATTTTACTGGCAGGGCTGTTTCACAATTTGGTACATGGATGCAACGCACTGCCGTTATATGGGTGATATACTCTATTACGCACTCGGCTTTTCTGTTAGGAGTAACCATATTTGCAGAGCAATTTCCTTCTTTCCTATTCTCAATTTTCGGCGGTGTAGCAGCTGATCGTTATGACCGATATAAGGTTATCAAGCTTACCCAAATTACATCAATGATACAGGCGATATTATTAGCTGCATTGGTAATTACAGGCCATACTATTGTGTGCACAATACTTGTTTTAAGTGTGATATTGGGTATAATTAACGCTTTTGACGTACCCGCAAGACAGGCATTGGTGCATGATGTTGTTGCAGATCAGGCCGATCTTCCAAATGCTTTATCACTTACTACAGCCACCGCAAGTTTGGCACAACTATTAGGCCCGGCTTTAGCCGGTATTGTTTTAAGTGCGTTTGGGGCAGGTGTTTGTTTTCTCCTCAACGCTGCAAGTTTTGGCGCTGTTATTATTTCATTGCTGCTGATGAAGCTACCTGTTCATCAACCAAAGAAATCAGAGAAAAAGATCCTAACAGAATTTGCTGAAGGCTTCAGTTATCTTAATAAGACACCTGATATTGGCATGGTTATATTAATGCTGGCGATCATCAGTTTATTTGTTCTGCCTTACAACACCGTTATACCCATATTCGCTAAAGTAATATTTAAAGGTAATGCATCAACCTTTGGGTACATCACCAGCTTTATTGGTGTAGGTGCGATATCGGGTACAATTTTCCTGGCTTCGCGCAAACCCGGCACACATTTAAAAAGGATATTATTTGTGAGTACCATCATGATGGGGATTGGATTGATCGGTTTTTCGCAAATAACTAACTTCCCCGTAGCCATGTTCTTCGCCATTTTAACCGGGTTTGGTGCAATTGCGCAGTTTACGGTATCCAATATTATTGTTCAATCTGAATCGGCACCACAAATGCGCGGGAGGGTTATCAGTATTTTACTGATGGCTATCTTCGGGATGATGCCTCTTGGCAGCGTGGTGATCGGCGCTGTATCAGAACATATTGGCGCGCCTACAACCGTATTAGCGCAGGGCATTATATCGATTGTTGTGGCATTGGGATTCGCGAGCTTCCTGACAAAGAAAAGAAAACAGCAGCCCCCTATTGTTGAGGAAACAACTGTTTAATGCGCCTGATGGAATAAACAATCAGGTAGTAGACGTTTAATATTTACTGTATAATCAGGGGATATTATTCGCTTTTCTAATCACTACAAACACTTCAGATTAAACGTTGCAAATTCCTATAGCACGTTTAATCTGTTCACTATTTTTCTTTCATATAAATACCTTCAAGAGCAACTCCGCTCCCGTTTTCCCATGCGTTCTCAAAATACAATCTTACAAAAAGCTAAATATTTAATTTTTAGTAGTCAGGGTAAAGCTTCATAAGCGTGTCATACTGCAAAATAAGCAAATGACTCTTCTTCTATCCCAATCATCCCTTTTCACTACAAACAATTAAACATGCTACAGCTAAAACACCTTGTTATTATCTTACTGTTACTATCGCCGGTTTTGGTACTGGCGCAATCAAAAAAAACTTTCACAATTTCGGGCACCATTAAAGATAAAGCTTCCGGCGAAACCCTGCCCGCAGCTACAGTTAGTTTTGTGGAATTGCCGGGTAAAGGTATAACCAGCAATTCTTATGGATTTTATGCTATTTCCATTCCGGAAGGTTCTTATACCATGTTAACCACTTATACCGGATATACTACAGATACGCTAAAAATCTTGTTAACTAAAAACATGCTGATTAATAAAAGCTTAGCATCTGCTTCCGGTCAGCTCCAGGAGGTTAAAATCAAAAGTAGCACTGCACGAAGTAATAATATCCTGACAACACCCGCTGGTGTTCAGCGGCTTAATATTAAAGACATTGATAATGTACCCGTGTTGTTAGGAGAAAAAGATGTGTTAAAAACCATCCAACTACTTCCAGGTATTGTGTCTGCAGGCGATGGTAATGCCGGATTTTTTGTACGTGGTGGGTCAGCAGATCAAAACCTGATTTTATTAGATGAAGCTACCGTCTATAATCCTTCGCATTTTTTAGGCTTCTTCTCCGTATTTAATTCTGATGCGATCAAAGATATTTCAATTTACAAAGGTGGAATGCCAGCTAACTATGGCGGGCGGCTTTCCTCGGTAGAGGATATTCAGATGAATGATGGTAACAATCAGAAATTTGGCGCCAGCGGAGGAATCGGACTAATCGCATCCCGGCTTACCGTTGATGGGCCGCTGTTTGATAACAAAGGTTCTTTCATTATCAGCGCAAGGCGAAGTTATGTCGATCTGTTTACCGGTTTTGCTTCTGATACCACCACCAAACACAGTAAAATATATTTTTACGATGTAAACCTAAAGGGCAATTATCAGATCGACTCTATTAACCGCATCTTTTTATCCGGTTATTTTGGCAAGGACGTCATGAGCTTCAGAAACAGTTATGGTCTGAACTATGGCAATTCAACCGGAACATTAAGATGGAACCATATTTTCAGCAGTAAATTATTTTCCAATACATCACTTATCTATAGCAATTATACTTATGATGTTGATTTCGATAACAGTCTCGACAATATAAAAGTTTCATCGGCGATAACTGATTACCATTTTAAACAGGATTTTACTTATTACCTAAACTCAAGCAATAAGTTAGGATTTGGTTTAGAATCAACTTATCATATCACACAACCCGGTACTGCAATAGCAACTGCATCTTCTAGTTATAATGATGTTTTTTTAGAGAAGAAGTATGCTTTGGAAAGCGCGCTATATCTATCCGATGAATGGAACGTATCAGACAAGCTAAAGATAACTTATGGCGTAAGATTAAGTGATTTAAATGTATTGGGGCCCGGTAACTTTTATACTTATGATAAAGACGGCAATAAAACAGACAGCACTTATTATAAAAGCGGCAAAATTGTTAAAAGCTATATCACGCCTGAACCTAGATTTGCCGCCAGCTATCAGCTTAATCCGAACAGCTCTGTTAAATTGTCTTATGATCGAAATGTTCAGAACATACACCTCCTAAATAATTCAGCTTATTTATCTACTACAAATGTTTATTTGCCTAGTAGTAATAATATCAAGCCGGAGATAGCCGATCAGGTCGCTTTGGGGTATTACCATACTTTTCACAACAATGGCTTTGAGTTATCAAGCGAGATCTATTACAAAAATCTACAGAACCAGATTGATTATAAAAATGGCGCTGACCTGGTGGGCAATCCGAATATTGAAGCTGACCTGCTTTATGGTTCGGGAAGAGCCTACGGATGGGAAACCTATATCAAAAAGAAAAGTGGAAAATTTACCGGCTGGATCAGTTATACGCTATCAAAAACGGAACTTAAAATCCCGGGGATAAATAATGGAGATTATTATCCTGCAACACAAGATCAAACGAATCACATCTCATTGGTAGGTATGTATCAAGCCACTAAGAAGTGGACATTTTCGGCTGATTTTGTTTACAATACGGGTGATGCTGTAACCTGGCCGTCAGGAAAGTTTTCTGTTGATGGTGCTCCTGTATATTATTATGGTGCAAGGAACAGTAACCGTTTGCCAGCTTACAATCGCCTCGACATTGGAGCAACGCTTTTAGCTAAAAAAACTGCCAAATATGAAAGCAGCTGGACTTTTTCCATCTATAATGTTTATGGCCAATCCAATCCTTATGATATAATTTTCCAAGCCGATCCAAATAATGCCAACAAAACCCAAGTACAGCAGACAACCTTGTTTAAAATGGTTCCATCTGTTACTTACAACTTTAAATTTTAAAATCATGAAAATTCAAACCTCCATAATAGTTCTAGTTCTGTTTATCTTGTTTTCTTCATCGTGCCAAAAAGTGATAACGCCACAATTATCCAACGGCGCCCCTCAACTGGTTATTGAAGGTACGGTAAGTGATACTACCGGACCTTATCACATTAACATTTCAAAAACAGTCGGTTTTTATGCAGATAACATCTATCCTAACGTATCCGGTGCGACAGTAACGATCACTGATCAAACAGCAGGTGTAAATGACCTGCTAACTGAAACTTCAACAGGAATTTACACTACGCATAGCATCGTTGGCACACCCGGACATACTTACCAACTTCAAGTTCTACTTAACGGGAAAAACTATACCGCCGTTTCTACAATGCCTCTTCCGGTAGCGCTTGATTCGATCACTTTTGATTACACCTCTATAAAAAATATGATTCAACCAGTTGTTCACTACCAGGATCCAGCTGCGTTTGTCAATTATTATAAATACAATATTACGGTGAATGGCGTAAAACTTAACCGGTTTCAAACGGATGAAGACCGGTTAATGAACGGCAAATATATAAATGAGGACCTGGTAACCGATACAGGAGCTATTAAGAAGAATAATTTGATATTGGTAAATCTTGACGGGATAGATAAGGGCGCATATAACTTTTTACAAGAAGCAGAAAATATTGCATTTTATAACGACCAACTGGCGACACCTGCAACACCAACTTCTAATATATCCGGCGGCGGCCTGGGTTATTTCAGCGCACAAACGGTGAGTAGTAAGTCGGCTGTAGTGAAATAACAATCGTAATGATACCTGTTTAAAGAAAATAACGGCGTTTTCAACCAATAGGTCAATAGCAGTTCTTTATGTAGAACTACTATTGACCTATTGGCATATAAAGATTTATTGGATCATGTTCACTTAAGGGATAGGACGCCAGGCTTATAATTCAAGTATTCCGTAGATTAGCCGAAATACAAATAGTCTTATTCCAATACTAAATAAGTATGTTATATTAATTAAAATTATTTTTTTAACAGAGTCAGGGTAAAGCAAAAGATAGGTGTCTTTATACGCTCCCAGTTACATTAACCAATTTTGTGGGTTAAATTATAAATACATAAGCTTAATGACTTTAAATCTAAAACGAATATCACAAATCCTTTTATTGCTTTTACTAACTTCTAACATCAGGCTATCGGCCCAAAGCTATCTAATGAAAGAAGTCTCCATTAAGGAAATAAAACAACAACCCATAGCAAGCATATTAAATAAAATCTCCAGTAAACAAGATTTTTATTTTGCCTATAACAATAGGATTATCCCAGCCGACAGTTTAGTATCTGTTTCGGGCTTCCATGGAACAATCTTTACTTTTTTAGAGCAGTTACTTGGGGAGAACTACGAGTTTAAAGAAGTGCCCGGATATATTGTATTAACATTTGCACCAGACAAATTGAACATTACCGCTGATATAATTAAAGATCAGGGAGCGCAAATCATTATAAAAGGATATGTACGCGATGTTTATGATAATAAGGGAATCACAAAGGCCAGTGTTTATGAAAAAAATTTACTGATATCAACGATCACTAACGATAGAGGATACTTTGAGCTTAAATTAAGAAACTATAACGGATCAATAAAACTTACGGCAAGTAAAGAAAACTATCGCGATACTTCCCTGTATATGCTGGCTGATGTTATTGTGAGTGATAAGCAGATCAATAAAAATTATACTTATTATCCGGATAATGGATCGAACAAAGGAATTGAGCATAACCGTTTTGCCAGGCTTTTTATCGGTTCAAAACAATTGGTACAGGATTTAAACCTCGGTAATTTTTTTGCCACAAGTCCATATCAGGCCTCGCTTATACCCGGCTTAAGTACACATGGTATGTATAGCAGCCAGGTTATTGATCATTTTTCCCTAAACCTGTTAGGCGGATACACCGCTGGAATAAATGGAGTGGAGTTAGCAGGGGTATTTAATATTAACCGTAAAAGTATGCGCTTTTTACAAGTGGCCGGTATATTTAATTTTGTTGGCGATAGTACCAAAGGTATACAAATGGCCGGCGCTTATAACAATGTGTTAAACAACGCCCGGGGAATACAAATTGGGGGCCTGATAAATCAAACTCATACATTTAGCAATGGGATACAAATGGCTGGCTTAGCAAACTTTGATAAAATCGCCAAAGGACTGCAGGTGGCGGGTATCATGAATAAATACAATACCGATAAAGGAGTTACTGTTGCCGGGCTAACCAACATCGCCCGTGATAGTAGCGGCACACAGTTAGCCGGATTCCTGAATATAGACGGAGATGTGGCAGGGATGCAAGTGTCTGGCTTTATGAATGTTGCTAAAAAGGTTAAAGGCCCCCAGGTGGGTTTCATAAACATTGCCGATAGCAGTAATTATCCGATCGGTATCATCAATATTATTAAAAATGGCGGCAAAAGTGTTGCAGTAAGTACTGATGAAAATCTATATGCGCATGTCGATTTTCGTTCGGGTGGTAATGTATTATACAGCGTATTGGGAATAGGTTATAAATCAAGTTCAAATAATGCTAAATATTTATTTGATGTCGGATTAGGGGCGCATATCATCAGTAGTAACAGGTTCTCTTTAAACGGAGAATATGTCAATTCGTCAACTTTAAATACAGCTCTTAAAAATGATGCATATCACACAAACTCATTGAAAGTTTTACTGGGATATAAACTAAGCAAACATCTGGGATTGTTTGCCGGTCCATCTATAAATTTAACTTCTTCGGAGGCAGATAATGCGGTTAAAGTACATGGATGGATCATCAATAATTACACAAGTAATAATCATATAAACACCGCATTTGTTGGAATAACAGGTGGTTTACAATGGATGTGGTAATATCCTACCGCTTTATTTTCTTATCTGATTACAGTTGCATTGCCGGTTTTATCAATCTGCATTTCAGGTGTTGTTTCCTTTATTAAGTTTAATATATCTGTTAGCGACTCCCGCAGCCTGATTGTAACTGTTATTGGCGCATTGCGCAAAGCATTATTTTCAATTTTAATATCAGCGTTATAAGCTTCGTTCAATACATCAATCAGGTGCCAAAGGGGGGTTTTATTGGCTATAAAAGTATTGCTTACATAATAGTTGTATAGCATATCATCGCTTCTTTCTATTTTAAATGCCTTGTCGCCAGGTTTTATGCTGACCATCTGGCGGGCATGTAATTGTACCGCGTTATTATCCTTACTTATACGTACTATGCCGCTTTCAACTATAATTTCGGTATTATGCTGTTTACTTTTTACATTAAAAGCCGTACCTACATCAACTATATTAATGCCATTTACATGCACGGTAAAAGGTACAGCCGCATTATGCTTAATGTTGAAGAATGCTTCCCCTGTCAAATTCACCACCCTTTGTGATTTAAAATCACTGTTATAAGCGATGCTTGAGTTTTTATTCACATGCACAATTGATCCGTCGGGCAGGGTATCTATCAATACCTTATTTACAGCCCTTAAGTTTGCCTCACCCAATGCCGCACCTTTTTGCCCGTTATATAAATAAAGCGCTCCCCACCCACTACCAATCAAAAGCAGAACCGCCACAGCAATGCGTAGCCAATTCGTACTGGTTCTAATAGGTATTACCTTAGCCGGTTGCTTATTTGCCAATGCCCTTTTGCGTTTGAAATTCTCCCAGGCTTCAGTTTCTCCTAATGAGCTAACCTGCCCTAACCTTTCGCTGGTTTCGAGGATAGCCTTTATATCTTCTAATTTTTTGGCATTTGCGCTGCTGATCGCTATCCAATCTTTAACTTCCCTGGCCTCTGCTGCTGTGGCTTCCCCAAGTATAAATTTGATCAATATATCTTCACTCATATCCTGTTTCATGATCTGAACATATTAAATATAATTACTGCAATTAGTGGTAGAAACTCTTTCATTTCCCGTCTCAATATCCGCAATGCTTTGCCCATGTGTGTTTCTACTGTTTTAATGGAAATTTCAAACTGGCTAGCTATTTCCTGGTATTTAAGATGCTCAAAACGGCTTAAATGAAATATGGCCCGGCACTTTTCAGGAAGTTTATCCAGCGCCGATTGCAGGTGCTGTTCTAGTTCGCTTAATTTTATCTTCCCATCTGTATTATCAACATAGTTCTCCATTGTATGTACAGTTTGTGTTTGGTATTTTAGATGGCTTTTTTGACGCCTGATATAATTAAGGCAATCATGATAAACCGATTTGTATAAGTATGATTTTATAGAGGTTTGTATATGCTCCCATTCATTCTTTTCCCAAAGTTTAAGAAATAAGGCTTGTACAATTTCTTCCGCAGCATCCCAGTCTTTCAATAAAGAGAAACCATACGCATGTAATTCCCTGAAGTGTTTTTTAAACAGAAGCTCAAAAGCAGCCTCGGTTTTATCTATCAAACCGATCTTTATTTCCGTACTATCCATTACTAACTGTTACGTTCGGCAAATTAACCTTATTTAAATAAACCGGATAGTTAAAAAACGCAGCCATCCGGTTTATTTATTATTTATTTATTGAAATTTAAACCCAACGCCCAGGCTAAAAATATTTGATTTTTGACCAAGGCCCTCGTTAAATTTACTTAAACCCAAACTGTAACGAGCATCCAGGGTCAGGCTCCCGATATCAACACCGGCATTTACAACCGCTCCGGCAGTAAGGTCTTTATATTTAGAACCGTCAGGGGAAATCGGATCTTTTAAATTGTAATAAAGATCGGGACCTGCCGATACTCTAAAAATAAGGGCTTCGGTGTTCACAAGTTTATACCCCGCCATTAAAGGCACATTGATCAGTTTGAATTTAGCATCATATGCATTGGCGTTAAAGCTGTATTTATCACTAAAAGTAACATAGTTAATTTCCGGCTGAAAATAAAAGTCCTTGCCTATCCTGGCAAATACCCCAGCATTAAAACCAACTTTACCCGATTTATCGGTAACGGCATCTAAGCCGGTTTTTAAGGTTGAAAAACTAGCGCCCGCTTTTACTCCAAAATCAATCTCTGTAGTAGATTGCGCTTTTACTGAACTGATACCCAGTACAATTAAGATGGTCGTAGCGATTAATTTAATTGATTTCATTTTTTGATGTTGTTTTAAATTGTATTTGATAATTAGATGATGTTATTTTAAGGACACGCATTTTACGTTTTGGGTAACTCCCTCTTAATGAAATGATTTAACTTAAAAGTGGAACTGGACTCCTGCCGTATAACCAAAATATAATCCGTACAAATCGTTGCCGTCATTTCTTGTCCAGCTGGTTATATATTTTTTAACTATTTCTCTTCCTTCCGCGTTATCCGTATCTACATAATTGAAAGATGGTCCGGCAAATATTTCAATCGAATGGGTAATTTTGAAAGCTGGCATCAGGTAAGACGACGACTTAAAATATTCGTCACCTTTAAAGCTTTCCAGCCCGCTGGTAATAAGCTCTGTTTTTAGGCTGAATGCCTTTTCCCTTATTATATTAATGCCAAGACCAACCTCATAGGCATATTTTTCCTTTTTATTTTTAAGATTGCCGCCAATCCCTAGAATGCCATAAAAGCGATTACCACCTGAGCGGAAACTTAACATCGTAGTTCCATTTTCATCGACAGATACCCCTATACTTTTTTCGTTATTTTTTGCAATATTGATGAGCCCCACCTGCGTACCTGCGCTATCGGCAATGTTTATGAAACCCACCTGCGTACCTTTAAGCTTTTTAGCTACGTTCATAAAGCCGGTCACCTGCAATACAGCCACATCACCCCCAGTATTCAGGAACCCTGCTACCTGTATACCGCTGTTATTATGGGCAATGTTGGTAAAACCTGCTACCTGTATACCGCTGTCATCATGAGCGATGTTCGTAAAACCGGCTACAGCTATTCCTTTTCCCTGTTTATAGGTATTAATAAAGCCAGCAATCATAAGGTCATTTGCATTTCCACCAATGTGGTTCGAGAAACCAGCAATCTGTAATCCGGTTGCATCTCCGCGAACAACATTTGATAAACCCGCCAGCGAAAAACCATGTTCCCCGGCAGATACTCCCCCTATCAGGTTCAATGAAAAGCTATTGGTGTCTCTGGGAGCGTTGGTGTAGTTGCTGCTTAAAGGATAGACCAATCCAATATTAGTCCGTGCACGATCATTATTTTGCGCATAAATGCTATTATTTGTAAATAACACGAGTAACAGCGCAGCAATTTTTATAATCGCTGTTGTAATGTTGTGGTTGTACAATTCAAGTTTCATGTGTAATTCTGTTTATTTACAGCAATGACACACAATAGAAACCTTACCCTGACCCGCTTTTAAAAAATAATTATAGCAGCAGGTTAGGTTATCTATAATACACCATGAGGGAATAATGTTTCTTCGGTATTTTGGATGAAATTAATTCGTGAAGAATTGGAGGGTATAAAATACCTTAATGTATTATATTTTTTGTTTCGCCTTAATCTCCAGATAACGATTGATGGTATTTATGGTTACATTTTGCGGCGCTGTTAAGATAGACTGTATCCCATGGCGTGCTAATTCCCTTACAATTAGCTTTTTCTCATACACAAACTTTTCTGCAATGGTTTTTATGTAGATGCCTTCAACATTAACAGCAGGCTCTTCGCTCAATTCTTTAAGTTCTGTGTTTTCAAAAAACACCATCACCAATAAATGAAATTTGGCTATACGCTTTAAAAACGGCAATTGCCGCTCTAATGCCGATGCACTCTCAAAATTAGTAAACAATACAATAAGGCTGCGCTGCTTTAAAGTACTGCGAATGGTAGTGTATAGCAGTTCCATGTTAGTTTCCAGGTAACGCGTTTTCTCACGGTACAAAACTTCCATTATTTTATTTAACTGCGTAGGCCGCTTTTCAGCAGGTATAACAGCACCCTTTTTATCTGATATGGTAATCAACCCTGCTTTATCTTCTTTAAGTAATGCGACACTTGAAAGCACTAAGCTGGCGTTAATCGAGTAATCCAACAAGCTTAATCCTTCAAACGGCATTTTCATTGATCGCGACTTATCAATTATGCAGTATACATGCTGCGACTTTTCTTCGGTAAAGGTATTCACCATTAGGCTACCCTGCCTTGCGCTGGCTTTCCAGTTTACGGTACGGTAGTCATCGCCAGCCACATAGTTTTTAATCTGCTCAAACTCCATACTTTGGCCAAGCCTGCGTATTTTTTTAATACCGATCTCGTTCAATCGATTGGATATAGCCATAAGCTCATATTTACGCATCTGTAAAAACGATGGATAAACCGGTAAAACTTCGGCCTGCTCAAAACTAAAACGACGACTAACAAACCTTAACGGTGACTGCACATATACCCTCACCATGCCAAATTCATACTCGCCTCGTTTGGTAGGTCTTAGCAGATAATTAAGCAATTTATGCTGTCGCGATGTTAGTTCGGTTTTAAACAGCACATCCCGTTTTTGGAACTGGTGCGGGATCTCGTCTATAATCTCTATATCTGTTGCGAATGGATAGAAACTCTCAATGTAGATGCCAATTTCATTCTCATCGCCGTTACTTAAACGTTCTGGGGCTATACGCCTGGCAAATACACCTTTTTTAACCCGGTACAGCAGTAGCAGATCGATAAAAAAAACCAATGCTACCAAGCCAAAAAAAACAATAGGTATTTCGCCTAGCCACGAAAAAAAAAATGCCAGCAAAAAAAGCATAACCGAACAGCCGATGGAAATAAACAATCGGCTATTCAGAAATAGATTTTTGTAGAAATTATTGAATAGTGCCTTCAAAGTTTAGCGTGGTATTTCAATTTTTTGAATGATTTGAGCAACTACTTCATCAGGCGTTACACCTTCCATCTCCTTATCTGGCGTTAGCATTATACGATGCCTTAATACAGCAGGCCCAACCCAAATAATGTCTTCAGGTGTAATAAAATCACGGCCTTTCATGGCTGCCAATGCTTTGGCACTATTTACAATAGCCAGCGATGCACGTGGCGAACCACCCAGGTATAACGACTTATTGCTTCGTGTTTCGTGGATGATTTTAGCCACAAACTCCAGCAGTTTTGGTTCAACATGCAAGCTCCTAACCTGCGCACGTAACGCAATTATATCTTCGGCATTTAATACGGCTGTAACTTCGGCCAGTTGATCTGCCGTTTTTTGTTGATGTTGTTGTGCGATGATAGCTATCTCTTCTTCCAGCGAAGGGTATTTGATCTCTATCTTAAACAAAAAACGATCAAGTTGCGCTTCAGGTAAACGATAAGTCCCTTCATGCTCAACTGGATTTTGAGTTGCTAAAACTATAAATGGTTCCTGCATTTTATGGCTATAACCATCAATAGTTACCTGGCGCTCTTCCATCACCTCGAATAATGCCGACTGTGTTTTGGCCGGTGCGCGGTTAATTTCATCCACCAAAATAATATTACCAAATATGGGGCCTTGTTTAAATTCAAACTCAACCGTTTTAGGATTAAATACCGAGGTGCCCAACACATCCGAAGGCATCAAATCTGGCGTAAATTGTATCCGCGAAAATTTGGCGTTTATACTTTTGGCTATCAATTTAGCCGTAAGCGTTTTGGCTATACCAGGTACGCCTTCTATCAATATATGCCCATCGGCTAATATACCTGCTATCAATAAATCGATAGCATCATGCTGCCCCACCACTATTTTACCGAGGTTGGCTTTTATTTGCTCAACCGCGCTATTAAGCCTGCTCAGATCGGTACGTTGTTCAAAAAATTCCTGTTCCATTATATTAGCTGGATTGAAGATAAAATTGTTCGATATTTTCGTTTAAACTGATCAGTTCACTATCACTTATCTGCGATGTCATCCGTACGTGAATAACCTGTTCGGTAAGATGTTTAATAAGTTCGGGCCTTGCGCCACTTTTTTGCGATAACAGGGTAATAAAATCGTTATCAAATACATTGGTACGTACGCCATAGGTAGTACGGATATGTTCTAAAAAATACGACACTTTTTTTTCGGCGATATTGCCGTTGTTTCGTTTCTCGTAATATACCTGGCCTACCACGCTTGCAAACTCAACTGTGGTGTTTGCCAAAGGCTCAATAACCGGAATAATGCGTTGCCTGCGTTTCATTTCATACAGCACAAAAGCAATCAGGCTAAAAAACGATATATAAAAGGCCCATTTCAATTTGTAATTATTCAGGAACACCCGCATAGCCGATTCCCCACCTGGCCGGCCTTTGGTGTAATACTCATCCCATAAAATATGCCCGTCGTTTTTCAAATAGGATAACGCAATTGATGCATAGGACGCACCCATATCCTTTAGCAAGCTATAGTTGGTGAACATAATAGGATTGGCGTTCAAATACAACGCCCCCTCCCCCATCGGGAATTTCAAATAGGTACAATGCTGATACTGATTTTTGCCCAGTACAATGGCCTTATCCTCATCAAATGTGGTGAAATAACCGTCGCTGGCGCCTTTGTCCACATCATACAAATAATCGCTCAGTTGCTTATTTACAAAACCGATACGCGTTGCACCATCGTTTTCACGACTATCGAAACCAACCTCCACGCCCAGCTTTTCACTTATTTCAGGTCCGAATGATTGCGCCGCTATAAAAACATCGTTACCTTTTTTGATGTATTGTGTTAACTGTTCATAGTCTACTTTATTCAAATTTACCTGCTGCGCGATGATGATATAGGTTCCCTGTTTTACGTTATCATCATTAATAACATTGTAAACCGGTTCCCGATAATTTTTAATAGTAGCTCCCGGTAAAATATCGGTAATGCGATTGTAAATCACATAAGTACCAAAAGGTATTTTATCATTATTGCTTAGCGTTACTGTCCAATCTGTATCTTTTGGCTTGTTATATTGAGCCATTAAGTATACCACCAATAAAGCTGATGCTAAAAAAATATAAATCTTCAGGTCCTTCATTTCAGCATCGTTATAAAATCGTGAAACAAAGTATTAATATTTTGAAATGATTGCCCATCAACCGGAAAATCTCCATACCAAACATATTCAAATTGTCGGGTTAAAATTCCGAATGATTGTCGCTGGGCGGTATCACTTAATTCGTTTAGGTAAGCAGAGTTGGTTTTCTCTAATTGCCATTGTATCAAATGCGCATCGTTAAGTTGTTTTAAGGTACTAAGGTATAGCAAGCGTATAGCTAGCCTATAGTTGCGCTGATTTAAGGCCTTTTCTATTTCCTCGTCAAATGTTATTTGATGGATATTTTCCAGCGACTCCGAATAAGGTACTTGTATTTCTGTAGCTTCCCTATTAAAAATATTAGAAATGTTTAAACCTGCCAGCTTAATAATAATAAATATCAGCAGGACTACCGCCGCCGCCTCTATAATGTATTTTAAAAATGAGAATGATGGTGCTGCTGTGGGCTGACTATTACCAAATAGCTTTGCAATCAGCTCCCAAAACCAATTCCAAAAACGCTGCCACCAATTAAGGCCTGTTTTAGCATCAGCTTCCCTATAAAAAAAATCCGGATTTTTTTTATACTTATCTAATGCGACTGCGTTAAAGGCATGAACTTTTATTTTTGAAGTATCTAGCCGAATTGAATCAACAACCAGCCCTACCACGGGCTTTTGTATAATATGTTTTACAAACGGCTTATTAGTTAAAGGCCTGGCATCAGCATTAAGCGTAACAGCAAATAATAAAAAACAAACAAATAACAGCTTGTGCATAGGTTAGTATTCCTCGGTAGATTCGTGGTTTATGCTGTTGTTAATCACTCCGATATTATTTATACGTTGTAATAAGTTACCATCGTCCTTTTGTTCAACAAGGCTAAAATAAACCATGCATACCACAATTATAGGAAACATATAGGCAAACTGTAGTACATGGGAAACTATAATAGTTGTATAACTATACATGGTTAACATACTTACATTAGTTAAAAATGTTGCCCCAAATGCAATAATCATAACAGGAATTATGATTGCCAGCAGGGCTACACCTAAAATAATTTCGCTTACCAGCACAGCACCCAGCATAAACCACCAGTTGTTTTTTATTAATTGAAAACAACGATTGAAAGCGTAACTTAAGGTGGAATTCTCTATGATAATGATTGGCAATACCAATGAAAATGCTATAGCAAGATAAATACCCGGAAGTATACAAAAAACAGCGCCTATAACTATACAGACACTTAATACAAGGTAACTGCCAAATACCCTGAAAAAATAATATTTAACAAACGACCATACTTCCTCAACACTTGGCGCTTCATTTCCTTTTTCTTTATAAAGGCTAATGAACGATAAGACTGTTAATGTTATTACGATGAAATCTATATATTCAAATAATATATACATAAAGTAAGTAGTTGTAAATGCCGATTGACCATCGTGTATACGATGAAGCGTGTTGATCTGATTAAAGAAGCCAAGCAAAAGGCTCGCCAGCCAAAAAAAACCGCAGATAGTAAAGTATGATCTTAGTAAAGGTTTCCAGTTTTGTTTGAAGAACTGTAGGCTATCGTCTATTATCTCACCAAACTCGCGAATCCTGTTTAATTCAATTTTTTCCTGCATCTATATAATTATTTTTTAACGTACGACTTAGCTGTATAGGATATAATATCACATACCAAACTATAAAAAGCAGCGATGCTGCCAGAATTGATATACTTAACCATATAGGCATTTCGGTATGGCGGGTAACAAAGCTTTCAAATATGGCGGCTACCACAATAATGGGCAAAATACCAAGAGTTATCTTCATGCCATCTAAAGCCCCTTTTTTAAAGGATGTCATTCGCTTATAGGTTTTCGGAAAGATAATACTGTTGCCAAAAACAAGGCCTGCCCCGCCTGCAATTATTAATGAAGATATTTCGAGCGTACCGTGTATAAATACTACTAATACTGATTGTATTCCCAAACCCTTGCTCACAAAAAGATACTCAAATGAACCCAGCATAAGTCCATTTTGAAAAAGCAGGAAAATAGTGCCAACAGAACAAAGTATGCCAGCTACATAATTCAATACAGTAACATATAAATTATTTGATACGATCATAAAAAACATAGGCGATGAAGCCTGACTTTTATATACACCAAAAGGGTTGCCTTTAGCAATATTGGCATTAGTCATGTTTACATAATCATCACCCATTACCAATCGCACAAATGTGTTATCGTATTTTGCAGAAACCCACCCAATAAAGAAAAACACTATAAAGAAAACAAATGCATACAAAAGCTGCCGGTGATATTGCCTGAATAGCAATGGCAATTCATATTTCCAAAATTTAAAAATGCGATTGGTTTTTTCTTTCTTGTTTCTATAAATGGACTGATGAAAGCCTGCTGCCAAACCATTAAGATAAGTGGTAGTTCGCGATTTCGGGTAAAAAGTTTTCGCGTAAGCCAAATCGTCGGTTATACTAATAAAGCGTTCTGCGATCTCGTCGGGATCATTTGACGGTGCACTTTCGTACAGTTTCCATCGTTCAGAATTTTGCTTAATAAACAGCGATTCACGCATAAAAAGTTCAGGGTGATTTTTTTGTTAAAATAATAACAAATATTTAAATGGAGTATATAAATAATCCATTCTGCAAATATATATTTGTTTATATGCAAACCATCCATATTACAACCTCGCAAAATATTAATATCGAATACCAGCTTGCTGACCTGGGCACCCGTATAGTTGCGCGGTTATTGGATTATGGGGTATTTTTTGGCATCTATATACTAGTGTTAATAATAATGCTGGCAACCGGTTCATTCAATAACTATAGTGGCACCGGCCAAAATATAGGCATTATTATAGCTATTGGCTTATGGCTGGTTCTGTGTGTTTTGTACGACCTACTCTGCGAAATTTTCATGAATGGGCAAAGTATAGGTAAGCGTGCCATGAAAATTAAAGTAATTAGCCTTTCCGGTACACGTCCAGGAATTGGCCAGTATCTTTTACGTTGGATTTTCAGAGTGATTGATTTTGGGATAACTTTTGGCAGCTGCGCACTAATCTCAGTAGTGCTAACTGATAAAAAACAACGCATTGGCGATATTGTTGCCGGCACCACAGTGGTAAGCCTTAAAGAAAAGTTTACTGAACTTGTTTTTGGTACCCCTCCGGAAGATTACGAACCTGTTTACAACCAGGTGGCGCAATTAACGGATCAGGATGTAATATTAATTCATGATGTTATCCGGAACTTTAACCGCACACGAAACAGCGCGTTAGTTTATAAACTGGCTATAAAGTTGAAAAACCACCTTAAGGTTTCATACCCAAGAGAAATAAATGAATACCAGTTTTTAGAGATTGTGTTGAATGACTATAATAGCTTTGTAGCTAAGGCTGAGGTATAAGCGGATGACCACTCATTTTTAAAACATACGAACCGGCAATTATAAATGCGGTAAAAATGTATAGTGATGTTTTAAGATGTTGCTTTTTATCGAACTGAAAACGCATTTCGATAAGTGTAAATAACACTGCAATAAATAAAGGAATTGTAGCCGGATAATAACTTAAACTTTGCTTTAAGTTACCTTGTAGTAATGCAATAACCGACCGTTGGAAACCACAACCAGGGCAATCAATACCTGTTAACTTTTTAAAAGGGCATGCTAATAAATGACTTTGCAGCCATTGGGCTGTAGCCCAATAGCTGCAAAAAATCATATTCAATATCATATAAATTTAGTTTGCATCGAATGGCTTTTGGTAATCACCGGCTCCAAACACTATAGGTGTGCCACCAGGGCCTAGATAGGTATAGTCGCCAAAGCCTAATAATGGATAAAAAATGAATCCCAGGAAAATAAGCCCAAGGGTGAAACCTACGCCCTGACCAAAGCTTTTGCTCAGCCTATTAATTATAATAACTAAAAAAACAATATTTGCACATGGGATTAATAATAATAAAAACCACCATAACGGTTTTCCTATAATCTCAAGCAAAACAATTACATTATAAATGGGGATAATTGATGCCCACCCTGGTTTACCTGCTTTGATAAATATTTTCCATAAGCCTATGATTTCAATTATTACAATAATTGACCATGCCGATATGGCAAATGGTGAAAATGTTGGAAATGGCGTGTTGTAGCTGTTCATTTTTTTAAATTGTGATTTTAAAGTTTACTAATGCAAATTAAAAATTTAATTTTAATTCCATAATAAATTCAGCGTTTATTTACGTTATCATTTTGAAAATGAGTGATATTTATATCAATCACTTCAAAAATTCATGGTATTACTACCTTTGCCCCTATGGATTATTTCAAAAGGCTGCAGGAATTATTAAAAATTGAACGCAATGAAGACCGCGACGCTTATTTGAAACTCACTTCTTCCACTTCGGTTACCGATCGCAGGGCGGCGGGGCTTTGCTGGTACCCTATTTCAATTACCGGCACCGAGCCAACACGCGGCGATTATTTAAATGTAGAAATTGAGCGCAAAACACACCTGGATATTATATCCCAAATACGCTTTGGTAGCCCGGCAGTATTATTTTCAAATCATGATCCATCCTATCGGGTAGAAGGTGTAATTTCCTACCAAAACGGGAATAAACTAAAAATAAATTTATTTACTGAGGAGTTGCCCGACTGGAGCAGAGAGGGAAAGCTTGGCGTAGAGCTGCTATTTGATGATAATAGCTATGACGATATGCAGGCAGTCCTTAAACAAGCCTCAGCGTTAAAAGACAACCGGTTAGTTGACACATTAATTGGTTTACGTGAGCCTGTTTTTGCTGTATCTGATGTAATAACCTCCAGTTTAAATCAAAGCCAGAACTTAGCAGTTAATAAAATATTGGCCGCGCACGACCTAGCCATAGTTCACGGTCCACCGGGGACGGGGAAAACGACAACACTTGTACAAGCAATTAAATTAACAGCAAAAACTGAACAGGTTTTGGTAGTGGCACCAAGTAACACTGCTGTAGATTTATTGAGTGAAAAACTTGCCTTAGAAGGATTAAATGTTTTACGAATCGGTAACCCGGCCAGGGTTTCTGATAAACTAATGTCCTTGACTTTGGATAGCCAGATGGCTAATCACCCTTATATGAAGGAAAGCAAAAAGCTAAAAAAGCAAGCTTCCGAATATAAAAACATGGGGCATAAGTATAAGCGTAACTTCGGTAAAGCGGAACGCGAACAACGTAAAGCTTTGTTTGATGAAGCACACAAAATTATGCGGGAGGTTGCAAAAACAGAAGAATTTATAATTGATGACCTGGTGAGCAAGGCACAGATTATTACCGCCACATTAGCCGGATCAAACCATTGGACGATTAGAAAACAAAAGTTTAAAACAGTATTTATTGATGAGGCGGGCCAAGCCTTGGAGCCCGCTTGCTGGATACCTATATTAAAATCTCAAAAAGTAATATTAGCTGGTGATCATCAACAACTCCCCCCTACTATAAAATCTGACAATGCAGCACGCGGAGGTTTGAGTGTTACTCTTTTAGAAAAATGCGTAGCGCTACACCCAAACGCTGTGGTATTATTGGATGAGCAATATAGGATGCACCAGAACATTATGCAGTTCTCATCGCAAGAGTTTTACGGAAGCAAGCTGAAAGCACATGGTAGCGTGGCTTCTGATTTGCTTTTTAATGATGATATTCCTTTTCTTTTTATTGACACAGCCGTTTGTGGCTTTAATGAAAAGAGCGAAGGAACCAGTATGGCTAATCCTGAGGAAGCAGCATTTGTATTTAACTATATAACAAACTTTCTACCAGGCATTGAGCCATTCTCTGTTGCGGTGATCTCACCCTACCGAGAACAGATAAGATTGTTAAAAGAGCTGTTTTCAGCAATGACGAATAATATATCTGTAAATACCATCGATAGCTTTCAAGGCCAGGAACGTGATATGGTTATTATCAGCATGACTCGTAGCAATTCCGATGGCGAGATTGGCTTTCTTTCTGATATTCGCAGGATGAATGTGGCCATGACCAGGGCAAAGAAAAAACTAGTTATAGTTGGCGACAGCTCAACATTGGCACGATTACCATTTTACACAGATTTAATCAGCTATTCAGAATCAATTGGGGGTTATCAAAGTGCCTGGGATTATTTAACTGTTTAAGTAAATAAATCCTGGTAGTTATTTACCAAGATTTATTCCCGTTTCCTGTTTGGCTTGTGATAGCACGAATAGGCTTTCCATATTATCAACCTTGGGTAGCCTGGCCAGTTTATTTCTGAGTAATCGATTATATTCATCCATATCCTTTACGGCTATTTTTAGTAAAAAATCAAATTTACCTGTTAAATGGCTGCATTCGAGTACTTCATCTAACTTAATTACTTCATCTAAAAATGCTATCAGGTTCTCTTCTGCATGTGGTTTAACCTGCACTTGAGTGTAGGCAATTAAGCCACGGTTAACTTTTTTATGGTCGATAATAGCCACATAACGCTTTATATACCCCTCATCCTCCAGTCGTTTCACCCTAACATGAACCGGGGTAGGCGAAATATTTAATATATGCGCTATAGCCTTATGGGTAATCGTAGCATCTTTTTGAAGCAGATTCAGAATACCAATATCAATTTTATCAAGTTCTTTATTAATCATGATCGAAGTTAAATAGTTAAAGCAGGTATATCAGCAAATGATAATTTACCGGCTTCTAGCATGAATCGTTCGGCTGTTTCCACCATACAACGTGATCCTATAAATATTTGCGAACGTTGGTGTAACTCCGTTACTTGCAGCTCGAGTATACGGCTTTCTCCATTTGTGGCTTTACCTCCGGCTTGTTCAATAATAAAAGCCATCGGGTTACATTCATAAACCAATCTTAATTTACCATTAGGTGCCGATGCAGTAGCAGGATATATAAAAATGCCACCTTTTAATAGGTTACGATGTAAATCTGCCACCATAGAACCAATATAGCGCGACGTGTAAGGCCTTTGTGTTTGCTTATCCTCTACCTGGCAATACTTAATATATTTTTTAACTCCCTGAGGGAAATGAACATAATTACCTTCATTAATTGAATAAATTGTTCCTGTTTCCGGGGTTTTCATATCCGGATGCGAAAGACAAAATTCACCAATTGAGGGATCAAGTGTAAAGCCATTAACACCCTTTCCGGTTGTATAAACCAACATAGTTGATGAACCGTAGATAATATAACCTGCCGCTACTTGTTCTGTGCCATTTTGCAATACATCCGCCAGTGAGGCAGGTACTTCAAGATTTTTACGCCTGTAAATAGAAAAGATTGTCCCAATCGGTACATTAACATCAATATTTGACGAACCATCAAGCGGATCAATAGCAACAATATACTTTGCACCTTTAGAAACTGCCGAGTCAATACGAATTATTTCGTCATTCTCTTCAGAAGCAACAATACAACACTCCCCTCCACTGCTAAGCGCGCTTATAAATTGATCATTAGCGTACACATCCAACTTTTGTTGCTGCTCGCCTTGAATATTTGTACTACCAGCCTTACCCAGAATATCCATAAGCCCCGCCTTGTTTACCTCCCGGTTAACAATTTTTGCGGCTATGCCTATGTCACGTAATAAGCGCGACAACTCGCCTTTGGCATAAGGAAAATCCGATTGCTTCTCAATAATAAATTGTCCTAAAGTTTTCAATCCAAACATATACTTAGTGTAAAATATACAATATAATTTATCTAATATAGACAAGCAAATAAACCATAAAAACTACTATAAAACAATTTATTAGCACAAAATAGCAATATTTATTATTCAAAAACAAACATTGATAGTGTATTGAGATTACATTACTAAGTAAAATAAAGTTCAAAAAACCAAAACAACATGAAATCATCATGCTATAATCCACTTTAAAACTAAAAAAATGGCATTTTAAAGTTATTTTCACCAAATTAACCTAATCCTATGGTTTACACCTATCAAACAACCCACCTTTGTAGTGTATAAAGGCTGTGATTATTGGCACTTTAAGCAAATTATAAACCACAATAGCAACAACTATAAATCCATAGCTATTAATGATTAAAATATCTGTATGAATAACCCAATGTTCACAACACTTGTACACGAGCAATTGCCTATTAAAAAACTGGCTGGCCAAACTATTGCACGACAAGAAGGTATATTAACTGATACCGGTGCACTATTGATAAAAACAGGAAATTTTACAGGACGAAGCCCTGAAGATAAATTTTTAGTAGAGGATAATATTAGTATAAAAAGCGTTGACTGGAACAAGTTTAATAATCCAATTGATGAAAATAGTTTTCTGCAATTAAAAGATAAGCTCATCGCCTATCTTAATAACAAAACAGAAATTTGGGCCCGCAACCTTTTTGCTTGTGCAGACAATCGTTATCAATTATCAGTACGTGTAATTAACGAAAATCCTTGGTCAAATCATTTTGCAAGTAATATGTTAATTGAGCCCGACGTAGATGGGCTAAAGAGCTTCAATGCCGAATGGTTGATTATACAGGCTCCTGGCTTTGAAGCAAATCCCCTTATTGATGGCACACGGCAAAAAAACTTTACCATTCTTTCTTTTAAGCATAAAACCATATTAATAGGTGGTAGTGGTTATACTGGGGAAATAAAAAAAGGAGTATTTACTGCGCTAAATTTCATACTCCCCTATGAGCATAATGTTTTAAGCATGCACTGTAGTGCCAATGAAGGAGCAAATGGAGATACGGCTTTATTTTTCGGCTTAAGCGGCACTGGCAAAACAACACTAAGCGCTGATAGCCAACGCAAGTTGATAGGTGATGATGAGCATGGCTGGAGCAGTCGGGGGATTTTTAATTTTGAAGGTGGTTGCTATGCAAAAATAATTAACCTATCTGCAGAATGTGAACCAGAAATATTCAATGCAATAAAACCGGGTGCATTGGTAGAGAACGCAATACTATTTGATAATTCAAACCATATTGATTTTTCAGATAAAAGTATCACAGAAAACACCCGAACCAGTTACCCGCTTGAATATATTCCCAATGCCAAAACACCAGCTTTAGGCGGCCATCCTCAAAACATATTTTTTCTGGCTTGTGATGCGTATGGAGTATTGCCACCGATAAGCCTTCTAACAGAAGAACAGGCGATGTTTTATTTCATAAACGGATACACCGCAAAGATAGCCGGCACCGAAGTTGGCATCACTGAACCAAAAGTAACTTTTAGCGCATGCTTTGGTGCTCCTTTTTTACCATTACACCCGGAGTTTTATGCTGCCCTACTTGGCAAAAAGCTAAAAGACCATAAGGTAAAAGTATGGTTAGTGAATACTGGTTGGACAGCAGGGCCTTATGGACAAGGCTATCGTATTAGTATTAACAATACCAGGGCTATGGTTAATGCAGCATTATGCGGCAAGCTGAATAATGTAAACTACCAGGAGCATTCAATCTTTCATTTATCGGTACCACAAAGCTGCCCAGGTATATCATCGCAGGCTTTGTTAAATCCACGCGGGATGTGGGCTGATAAAAGCGCATATGATGAGACTGCCAGGAAATTAGTTGAATTATTTGATAAAAATCATCAGCTATACAATCACCCTCAATTAAGTTAGGATAAATTTATTATTTATCTCTGGTGATTATTACTTACCGATAAAGTATAAATAAACTTAATAACAATACTAGCTGCAATATCAAAATACAATCATGCTATACAATAGCATAATACCCCCATGCCTATATAATTCTAATATATAGCACTTTAAAGGCATTAAGTGTTTTCAGAATATTTAAAATAACGAGGCAGAATAATTGAAATTGTGTTGGCGGTATTTATTTCCGAATAGAAATATCAGATATAATTGTGATAAGGTTTAAGTTCTTGTTTAAATATATCGGGGATAGTGAGATAACAAAAGTGTAACCTAAGTTAATGCCCACTTATAAAATTCAACCAATTTCCTTTTGTTGATATAAAGATAGCCATCCTTATATCAAAAGAAAAATAATTACACTAATTAGGTTTTAACACATACCACTTAAGCTTTAAGGCATACAAAATAAAAAAAGCTTTTCTCAATCCAGCTTATTAAATATATCTTTTGCTATATTTAGCTGTGTCGAAATATTAAACTATTTCAATACCAGATCTAAAGCCTTTGACTATATTTTCATATAAATTCCAGTAATAATTCTATAAAATATTTACATAAGCCAATAGATACTCATGATTTAAATAAATAATTCACAAATGATTAATGTCAGTTTTAGTTCATATGTTTTTTTAAGAACCCCTACGTTGAGCTATAATGATTACAACTCTAACCTGGAGCGTATTATTAAACTGCATTTTTTTCAATTAGCGATTTTTTTTGCCAGCGAAAGTCTTTATATGGAATTAAAGCGCCATGACTTTAATTACCATTTACTTGATAAAAAAGTAAAATTTAGTCTGCAAAAATATTTCAACCGAATGTGTTACCGCCCAACTCCATTTGGTATGTTTTCAGCATTTACGTCGCTTGATTGGTGCAAATCTGAGGATACACAATCATGCATTATTCTGGGAGAAGATAGGCTATATGTCAATCCTGATTTTCAATTATTAATTGATATAGCAAAAGAGATTGAAACGTTAGACATAATTGATAATTTAAAATACTATTCAAATAACTCCATCTATAGTCTTAAAAATGAAAGGCGGTATTTAACGCACAATTATGACATAAAACAAGAAAGAATACTTTTCTTAATTTCCTCTTACAAGTCTGATCGTTTACTTAATAAAATTATCATTTTCTGTAAAAACGGAAAAACTAAGATTCAATTAATAAACTGGCTTAATGAATTAATTGGATTTGATGATGATATTAAGGACTACATTAATGATCTTATAGATGCCGGTTTGTTGGTTTCTGAACTTAATCCGAATATGTCAGGAAAAAGGTACTTTGAAAGAATAACAGATATAATATCTGAAAGCTCAGTCAATGGCCATTTACCCAATAGCATCTTAAACTATAAATATATTATTGATAACATTAAGCATGGGAACGATGTAAATATTAAAAACTTAACTAAAAGTAGCGAGTTTATAAATTGCAGGCGAGTATTAAAATCCAAGTTTTATGTGGGGTACGAAAAAAAGACAAACTCATTACTTGATATAAAATATCAACAATATATAAAAGAGGGATTAAATTGCCTTGATAAGTTAACACTTGATACTAAACTAAAATCACTTGTAAACTTTAAAAATCGGTTTACAGCACGATTTGAAAATCAAGAAATACCATTATTAGTTGCACTTGACCGCGAGACAGGTGTAGGATATGAAGGACTGGAAAGTAATTTAATTAGTAGTGGTTTGTTAAATGGTATTCATTTAGATATTCAATCAAACAACTTAAATTTTAGCTGGACGCCTATTCATGAATTTTTCTTATCGAAACTTTCAAAAACTAAAGAAGATCAGGCTATTATAATTTCAGATAAAGATCTTGAAAAATTCGCGCATAAATCTGAATCCAAAATCCCCCCTAGCTTTTCAGTCCTATTTAGAATATATAATAATAAAATTTGGATAGAACAGGCTGGTGGCTGTACTGCAACATCCTTATTAGGCCGGTTTACGCAATTTAATACCGAAGTCTTAGCTAAAAGCCAGGTAATTGACTTACAAGAAAGGGAGCTCAACAAACATGTTATTTTTGCCGAGATTTCATGTTTTAACGATGAGCATTCAGCTAATATCAACTCTAATGCGGGTGTACGTCAATATGAAATTCCTATTGGCGTACACTCAACATTAAACAGAAGTAATATAATAAGCCTGTCGGATATTATGGTTTCTGTTATCAACGATCAAATCATCATAAGATCTAAAAAGTTAAATAAGGTTATAATACCCCGATTAAGTTCAGCTTATAATTATACAAGGAGTGACCTTTCAATATATAGATTCTTATGTGATCTACAACATCAGGGGTTAAAATCCAATTACAGCATTGATTTGAAGTCTTTACTCCCAGGTCTTAATTTTTATCCCAGGGTTGAATATAAAAATTGTATACTTTTCCCCGCAACATGGGTATTGAACGCAGATGAAATCACTGAATTAAAAAAGGAATTCAAAAATACAGCCGATAGAAATATTTTATATGAAATTTTAAGACTAAAAAAAAACTTCGCCCTTACTGAAGGTGATAATCAATTATATTTTGATTGTGATGATCATGAATCAGTCCAAATGTTTATGCAGGTAATAAGCAATAAGAGCTCTGTAATACTGCAAGAAGTATTTCTTGATCCGATCGGGTTAGTCAAAAACACAGACAACCAGCCCCTTTGCGGGCAATTCATAGCATCTGTTATAAGTAATCGTGTTACATATAACCCGATGTCGATGGAACCATTGTCGATAAAAAAAAACAAAACAAAAAGGACTTATCTTCCTGGGGATGAGTGGGTATATTTTAAATTATATAGCCACCCTTCCGTATCAAATAATATCTTACTAAAAAACATAAGTAAGATTATAAATGGGCTAAGGAAACAAAACATATTAAAATGCTGGTATTTTATAAGATATATTGATACTGACAATCACTTAAGAGTGAGGGTGTTAATAAACCGAAACAACACTGCTACTGTCATACAATATTTTGAAAAGAGCATACGCAGCGGCTTTGAAAAAGGAAGAATAAGTAACTTATTATTAGATACTTATAAAAGGGAGATGGAAAGATACGGGGCCTATACCATTGAATATGCAGAAAGAATATTTGAAGCCAGCAGTGATCTTGTTATTAATTTCCTCAGAAAAAACCCAAAAACACAATCAGGTTATTCCGAATTACATTTAGCCTTGTTAACAACTAATATCATACTTGAAGTTTTTCTTAAATCATCTATAGAGTATATTAATTTACTCAATCTTATTCATGAAAGCATGAAACATGAGTTTGAGGATAGCAAATCCGTGAAAATCCAATTGGATAATAAATATCGAGAACACTCTGCATTTATTAATAACATGGATGCTAATAAAAACAACATAATTATCATTGCAGGAAAGAAAGAGTTTAACAACTATGTAAAAACTTTACATATATTAAAAACCAAAACCAGCATTTTTTCTGCCGAAAAACTTAATAAATTGGTAGCGGATCTGCTTCATATGCACTTAAACAGAATTTTCACAGAAAACCATCGTAAACAAGAGTTTATTATTTACTACTTACTTTATAAGCATCATTTATCGTTGGAAGCCAGAAGAACAAAAACGGCATCATTACTTTCTGGAACTTCTAAGGGTTTTAGTGTTAACCATATCAATAAAGTTATCTTTAAATGATATACCGATTGGTAATTCGCTATTTTGCGACATAATAACATTATTACCATCAATTGATTTTATCTTATTTAAACTAACAATATAGGATTTGTGTATTCGTATAAATCTATTTTGAGGAATGGCTTTTTCAACCTCCTTCATTGATAAATAAGTGATGTACTTATTATCCGTTGTATAAATTACCACATAATTCTTTAGCCCTTCTATATATAATATATCTGAATAATTCAACTGAATCATTTTTCCTTTTACTCCCGGATTAATAAAGAAATATTGATCATTGTCGGAGGTATTATTATCTAAAGTTGATTTTGCCTTAATCAAATTTTGAACTTTTGTTACTGATTTAACAAATCGTTCAAAGGATATAGGTTTTAATAAAAAATCTGAGCCATTTTTCTCAAAAGCTTGTAAGGCGTAATTAGGAAATGCGGTAGTAAATATAACTGATGTAAAGGACGATATTATGTCGGCCACATCCATGCCCGATAATTCCGGCATATCCACATCTAAAAATACAATATCAACTTGTTCGGCATTTCTTATATCTTCTATACCCTGAAGCGGGCTAATAGAGCTTCCTATCAGGTTTAATCCTGGATACTTATCAATATATCCAATTATCGTATCAATAGCATGCTCCTCATCGTCAATAACATAACAAGTACTCATAATCTTATAGGTTAACTTTTAGCATTAGTTTATAGTCCGATTCATTATCATCAATGATTAACTCATACTGATAATAATTATCCAGGCGACTTTTAACATTTTCAATTCCAATACCATGGCTATCGAATTGTACAGATTTACGCTTCAAATTGTATGTAGAAAAAATCAAGGCATCTCCCACAATTTGAATAGAGATTTTTGCCGGATCTGATGGATTTAACAAATCCGCATATTTAAAAATATTTTCAACAAATGTAATTAGCACTAGCGGAATAATTCGTAATCCGTATGTATCGCCATCAATTTCATAATCGATACATAAACGCTGATTAAATCGAGCTTGGTTTAACTTTAAAAAGCTTTCAATATTATCAACTTCCTGATCTAATCTCACTTTTCCATCTGCATCAGTACTGGTTAAAGCATAGCGCATTATGTCTGATAGTAATAATATGCTATCAGCAGTTTTTTCGGAAAACTTAGCAATTGAATTATATAAAAAATTCAGTGTATTTAGTAAAAAATGAGGATTTATCTGCGATTTTAAATACGCATTTTCTGCTGTTAGTAAAGATTTTTCAAGAATCTGATTTTGCAGTTCATTTTTCAGTTTTGCATTTTCAAGATCGGCTATTTTCTCCCGGTTCTTAATAGTGGTTAAAGCAAACCAATATCCAGTGCTTAAAAAAACAAAATAAACTCCCCTCCATATACTATCTAACAAAAAACGTTTGGGCCCTGTATAGGGAGGAATAATTAAAATATTAAAAATATGATATAAATAATACAACCCTGATTTGAGTATTAAATAAAGAACAAATTCCCCTATAATAAAAAGCATTAGTAAAAAATAATTCCTTCTCTTATCATTAAGCGCACACGAAAAAACGATGTGTGCGTTAAAATAAAACAAACAGATGTGTAAAGTATAGTGACCGGCATAATCCCAAAAGCTTGAAAGTTTACCTGCGTAATAGTATCCTACCACTATTTCGTATAAAAGAAATGCTGACCAAAAAAAAATGTGCGGTTTTAGGGTTGTAATTTTCAGAGCTTTCATTGATTATTATTCAACCCAGGCAGGGCTTAAACAAACATACTTATTTTATTAAACTGATTAGTTAGCCAATATCATTTTAAGCTTCATTATTGCAATTGATATATGCAATAATGAATTTGGTGTAATAACTTTTATAAACTGATAACGCCTTCATAAATTATCTGATAATTAAAAGAATCAGACATGAAAGCAACAACACAAAAACTAAAAAAATTAAAAACCAAACAAGTTTATGGTTTTAAAAAAAGCGATTTTGACAAGTCGGGCTTTATTGGCGATCCAACAACTCTGACTACGCATGTAATTATTAACATATAAATTCATACCTATCTACCTAAGAAAAACAAGCACCTAAATCTTATTAATGAAGCTTTGTGATCCGGGGCTGCATTTATCATATAGTAATGCAGCTTCGATTATAAAGTAGTGCAATCTGTTCTATACGCACAAATAAGGATTTTGCCAGCTATGATTGCCCTGGCGAACCGATGCTAATGTTTTATCATTCCATTCTATTCCGTTAACAACATCAATCACTTCATTTGTAATTTGACGATTGTTCCCATCTATTTTTGCTGATCGGATATATATAGATTGTGGAGTATTCAAATCAATCGTACTTATGGCTATTTTACCACGCGGGCCATCCGCATCTGTTTGGCTTAATGCCTCGGTAAGTTTATTTTTATCTGGACGGCCATTATTTAACTTATCTATTGCTTCGGTTATTGCCAGCCCGGTTTCGTAACCTAGCAGGCTAAACACATTCGGTTTAGTATAAAAAGCTTGCTCGTAATCGTTTTTAAATCTAATATTTTCCGAATTGTCTATATTATAATCCCATGAGAGTGCATTTATAATTTCTGGCGATTTATTAAAATCAAATATGTCATCATCATTAACCATAAAAGGGCTAACCGAAATTGGCATTTTATCTGCAATAGCATCTGAACAAAAATTATTGATAAACTCCGTACCTTCTTTACTTGATAATATGATATGGGCATGAGACGGCTGCTCATGCTTAAAAATCTCAATTAATGGCGCGGTATCTGCAAATCCCTGTAATCCTTCTAATTTTAAAACATGAAGTCTGCATTCATCGGCACCAGACGCCACAGTACCTATTCTGAAACATTCATGCATATTATATCCGGAATCGTAAATATGGGAACCAATGGCCGGGATACCGCCAAACTTACTTTGCATCCATTTTCCTATTGCCCACTCACTCTTCCACAAGTGTATGCTATTATAAAAAAGGTATGGCGATGAAATCCTTTCAATTGGCATATAACCACCAAGATTATTTATAATACAAGGAATTTTTTCTGTATTGATTGATTGGATAAGATTAGCAAGTATACTTGTACTTACTATTCCGGTTAATAGATCAACAGATTCAAAAAGAACAAGTTTCCGAAAAGCATCTTCAACTTGTTTTGTGCTGCCGGTTTGAATAAATTCAGGTTGAAAAACAATATCTTTTTTTAACGTTTCCGGGATTGCGGCATCAATACCATTTAAAAAATCCGACCTTAAATTCCTATATATTCCTGAATAAGGGACAAATACCCCTACTTTTATTTTTGCCATTAGGTATTAATTTAAAAAGGTTCCGGAATTACCGGAACCTTTAGATATAGTATATAAATTGAAGCTTTATATTTAATTATATTAATTACGTGGAGGGAAAATTCCTTGTACACAAATAATGTAATTTAACGCCAGGTATGGTTGTACTATAGGAACAGGAAGATTACCACCAGTTAAAGCGTTTGTAACAGTTCCTGAAATGGTTCCGGATGCGGCCACATTAAGTGCAGTATCTGGTGCTGAATTATTAAACCCGGCAACCTGAGAGCCATCATTAATATAAATAGGTGCAGCTATGCTGTTAGCTGTAACAGAAGGCGCATGATCTGTTGCATCCTGACTTGATGCTTGAATAGTTATAGAATTAATTGCCAAGCCAGCCACTGTTGCCACATGTGTATGCGAAGGCATTTGTGTAATATTAAGTGTGACTTTTTCAGTGCCCCCAACTTGTCCTAAAGTATAAGTTGATAATCCAGCCCCTGTTCCTACTCCTACAGGAACTCTTCCTGCTAAGTTAGGTAATTGAAACGTTGTTGTTCCGTTACCGCCATAAGTAGTGCCAAGTATTGCAAATAATGCATTATTTGAACTAATTGACAGCGTTTGTCCTAGGCAAAAAAGCCATTGACTTGGAGCGTAGTTTGGTGCCCAAGCTACGATAGTTCCCATGTAAGTGTCCATTGTTTGAGGTTTGAGGTTTTAAATTGTGATTTAGTTTATTTATTGAGTACTAAATTAGTTCTTTTTATGATATATTAAAAAAAATTAATTGAAAAATTCACCAGCCTGTATGCCTATTGAAGCAAACTTATTTCCTGAGAATATACCTTCGGCAGTTTGTAAAATATTCAATTTCAAATATTCATTATTCTTACAAACTACATATATGCCATTTGCTGTATCGCTATATACAATTGTTCCAGGCATCGAGGTATTGGCACCATTAACAGTCGCCTTTGCAACTTCTAAAATCCTAATCATTTGCCCTCTGAAAGTAGTAATACACCCTCCTATTTCGGTATTACAGGCATTTGTGAGATTTTCAATATCATCTGCTGTATCTTTATCCCAATAAATTGTGAAATCTTTAGGTTTTGGTCTTGAGTAATAGCTTTGGCTTGAAGTTGAAACTAAGGGCTGCTTTATTTCAATTTTACTTATAAATTCCTTTATAAGATTCACCGAAAAAATACTCAATTTTGCTGAATATAATCCTTGTGTTTCCCCGGGTAGAATGGCTACTTCTTGTTGCATAAAAACTGGTCCGGTATCAAAATCCCCATCCATTTGATGGATGCTTATACCTCCATTTTTTTCACCATTTTTTATTTGCCAAAATACCGGGAATGGCCCCATATATGCTGGCAGCAAACTATAATGAACATTATAAAATCCATGAACAGGAATTGAAAACAAATCTTCTGGTATTTTATATGAAAAAGTGTATGCTATCACCAAGTCTGGCGCTTGCTGTATAAGCCAATCTTTAAATGATGTTTTTAAATCCTCTTTTGCGAACCGTTTATAAGGTATATTGTTAAACTTAGCCGCATTTTCAACCTGTAAATTATGTTCATGCACCACATCAGGCATTACTACAGCCTGCAATAATTGTTTAGATGCTAGAAAACTTATTGCAGGAATTGCATAAACATGATTTGCTAAAAGTATAATCCGCATAAAAAAATGTTGGAGATATAATTAATATATAAGTTGTTTTAACGTAGTTAGAATAGTTTGTCGCAGTAATTCAAGCTCCGCTATTAATTTTGAATGCTGCTTCTCTATTTTGTTTATTTCGAGTCTTATGTATTCCTGCTCAATGCCACTTTCATCATAAAATTCAGCTAATGCGTATTCTTTTTCTAAACTGCCCTTTTTATGATCCAGTAAATAAATTTCACACAACAAATCGTCAAAGTCTTTTATACATACATCATTTTGAGGCATTTCTACTTGTTGTGAAATTTTTTCTACTAAGCTTTTAAACTTAAAAGCAGCAGTTGTATGCGCGCAACTGATAGCAACAGATCTGAAACCATGATTACAAAATCCTACACGATTAACAATTGGCTCCAACGGTAAGCCCATACTATCAATACCTTCATTTGATTCCACATCGATAATATTCTCATGCCGTAGTTGGCAATCAAATGTTTTATATTGTGCAAGTTGAATTTTTAAAGCCTGTAAAAGTTCGCTATCTTTCACTGTGATTTGTATCAAGGATTAGTGCTATAAATATACTGTTCAAAATCTAAATTACTTATTAAAATATGATTTGCTTTGCTAAGCTTCCATTAAAAGTATCCATTACTGATATTCAGGGCGAGGTAAGTTCAATAACTGAATCCTGGCATCCTCACCTCAATACATTTGATTATCAGGGCAATTGGGAAGTATTATCGTTAAGATCCCCCGGAGGCGCGAGTAGCACAATTATTCCGGATATTATTAATGGATCTGTGTTTATGGATACCCCATTAATGGATACATGCCCATCAATAAAGAAAATAACGGAGTATTTACGTTGCCCTATAATGGCTGTGCGATTATTAAACTTAAAAAGCGGAGCTAAAATCAAACCACATAAAGATAATGAACTGGCTTTTGAAAAAGGTGAAGCGCGTATACACATACCTGTATTTACCAATGATGGGGTTGAATTTTATGTAGAAGATAACCTGGTAAAAATGAATGAAGGTGAATGCTGGTATATAAACGCAAACCTTAAACATAGTGTGGCAAACAACGGTAAAAGTGATAGAATTCACCTGGTAATTGATTGTGTTGTAAATGATGAATTAATTAAATTATTTGACAATGCTGATAAAACATCAAGAGATGAAGATTATAATATGGCCGAAAAATTATTAATTATTGAGGCGCTGCGACTTCAACAAACACCAGTGGCAACAGACCTTGCAATTGAGTTGGAGCATGAATTGAACACATTTCTTAAAAAAGTATAGCATCTAGTAAAATATAAAAATGTATCCCGATCATTTAAATAATTGGTATCCTATAAAAATATATTCAGAAGACAATGAGCTTAAGTGCCGATGGAAATACTTTAAGGGAATAGAATTTACAGATCCTTTTTTTGACGAAACTATTTTAAAAGCAAGTTGTCTGGAAATCAATTCACGCTACTATAGGCCGGTAAGCGATTTGAATATTTTAACAGAATGGGCAAGTACTATTCATACTGTTGAACCTACAGTATTTATATTTCATATTTCGCGCTGCGGATCTACTTTGCTTTCTCAAACTCTTGGCCTAAATGATGAACATCTCATATTATCTGAAGTTCCTTTTATTGATGACCTGTTAAAATTATTGACCATAGATGAATGGTTAATTAATGTAGAATATCAGGCAATTTTAAAAGCGACAATCGGGCTTTATGGGCGAAGAGATAGCACACATAAAAGAAGGTTATTTATAAAAACAGACAGCTGGCATTTATATTATCTGCCGCTATTTAGACTACTTTATCCATCTACCTTATTCTTGCTTTTATTTAGAAAGCCTGACGACGTACTACGTTCCCAACAAAAAAAGCGAGGTATGCATGCGGTACCCGGATTAATATCCGATGATATATTAGGTATTCAATCCAGCAAAACAAATATTTCGAATTTTGATGGTCATATAATTAACGTGCTTGAATCATACTATGCCTCACTAATTAAAATTGCTCAGTACGATGATTTATCATTTTTGGCGAATTATAATGAGGGTATTGAGCAAATCATAAATAAACTGGCGAATTATATCAATATAGATCTGGATGAAAATTACAGAAAGCTCATTCATGAAAGATGCTTATACAACGCTAAATTCCCTGATCAGGTGTTTAAAGAAGTATCTCCAAATAAAGAAACATTGTCTGATCTAACAAAAGCATTTATTTTATACTCAGAACTTGAAAAAATCAGAAGTTTGCAGATTTTAAAATACGAAGCGACAATTTTGTAAACGAGTAAGCATTAAACAACGCCAAATTTAAAGTATGCTTTGTTTAACTACATAATTTTCATTATTTAGCAGTAGCTATTAAAAAATCCTATTAATTAACCAATGACTAACCCAAACCGTAAAATTTTAATTTTAGGTATCCTATTATTCGCAGTATTAATTGCTGCTTATGCCAACCATTTTAATAATGGATTTCACTTTGATGATTCGCATGCTGTAGTTGATAATGTTCATATACGCGATCTGAAGAATATACCTCAATTTTTCACCGACCCTAGAATGTTTAGTGCCGACCCTCTACATTGGGGACTACGCCCACTAGTTACCACTACTTTAGCCATTGACTATTGGATGGGTGGAGGATTATATCCATTCTATTTCCAGCTTTCTACATTTATTTGGTTTGTATTGCTGGGTGTATTGCTGTATTTCATGTACAACAATTTACTTAAACGTTCAATTAGTCATCCATGGGTTGGTTACATAGCAATTGCGGCAACGGCATGGTATATTTTAAATACAGCAAATGCCGAAACCGTCAACTACATTATCTCCCGTTCCGATGTATTATCAACTTTTTGCATTGTAGCATCATTCCTTATATATATAGCCTACCCTGCTAAACGTAAATGGGGTTTATATATCATTCCCGCAGTTATAGGGGTTTTTGCTAAAGAAACCGTATTGGTACTCGTAATACTTTTATTCTTTTATATATTATTATTCGAAAACGAGCTCTCTGTTTCCGATCTTTTCAAATCCAAGAATTTTAAAAAGCTGATTTCTGCATTCTGGCTTATTTTTCCAATTCTTTGGGCGGTGGCAAGGGTTCAGTATTATACACTGTCAAAAATTAAATCTATCTCAGGCATTTCCAACCCATTTCTATATTATGTATTAACCCAGGCATGGGTTTGGCTGCACTATTTCATTTCGTTCTTTTTACCGATGAATTTAAGTGCCGATACCGATTTGACGGTTATTAATAACGTTTTTGATGAGCGTATAATCCTTGGGTTGATTTTTGTTGTCCTGTTGGTAATAACCATCTTTAAAACATCAGCAAAAAAGGAAACTAAACCTATAGCTTTCGGTTTAATTTGGTTTGCAGCTTCATTATTACCTACCTCCTTAGCTCCTTTTGCCGAAGTAACTAATGATCATCGAATGTTTTTTCCATTTATTGGCCTTTCACTTAGCGTGGCGACCTATATCGGTTTATTTTTATTTAAAAATGATAATGAAATTATCGTTAGTGAAAAATACAGGGTATTAATTGGAACCTGCATCTTTTTAGTTTTAGGATTGAACGCCTACGGTATTCATCAACGCAATAAAATATGGAATAACGACGAATCATTATGGTACGATGTTACTGTTAAAAGCCCATTAAATGGCCGCGGATTAATGAATTACGGTTTAACACAAATGGGAAAAGGAAATTATGCCGTTGCTGATAAATACTTTGAAAAAGCTGCACAATACCTTCCTTATTACAATACCTTATATATTAACATAGGTATATTAAAAGGAGCAACAGGCCAATTTGTAGAGGCTGATGAAAATTTTAAAAAGGCCATTGCATATAGCCCTAACACTTATGATTCATATGCCTTTTATGCGCGATATTTAAAAACAGTGAACCGTGATCCTGAAGCTATACAGATGGCACAAAAAGCTTTACAAATAAATCCATACTCTGTAATTGCGTTGCAAGCCTTAATGGGCGCTTATAGCGATTTAGGGCAATGGGATAATTTAAAACAAATAGCTCAACAAACATTAGCAGTTTTACCAAACGATTCTACTGCTGAAAACTATTTACAAGCAGCCACTAAACAAAAACCATTGGTAACTAACACAATTGTTGCCAAGCCGCTATCCGCAGCAGATTATATTAATATGAGCGTTACTTATTATAATCAGCAAAACTATCAACGCTGTATTGAAGCCTGTAAACTAGCCATTGCTTTAAAACCCGATTATGCAGATGCTTATAGCAATATGGGAGCAGCATATAATCAATTAAAAGAATGGAGTAAAGGTATTGAGGCATGTGAAATGGCGTTAAAAATTAATCCTAATCATAAATTGGCCGCGGGTAATTTGCAATGGGCTAAAAAGCAACTTAATAATAAGTAATAATGAGCACCCCCAAAATTGCACAAGGAAAGCCAACTAATGAAAAAAACTACACCGATGGATTATTATACAGACAATCTGCCTGGTGGAAAAAGTTTTTTAATGTTCAATATCCATATAAGCTTAATATACAAAGTCTGAAACCAGGTTTTGTATTGGATATTGGCTGCGGAATCGGGAGAAACTTACTACATCTAAATGGTAACGGTATAGGAGTTGATCATAATCCTACTTCAATAGAAGTATCCCAAAGTCGTGGTTTAAAGGCGTATACTGTCGATGAATTCTTGAAATCAACATATAATAAGCCTGAAACATTTGATTCTATTTTATTGGCCCATGTTGCTGAACATATGACGGGCGATGATTTTATCACAATATTAAAACAATATGTTCATCTTTTAAAAGACGACGGAAGAATTATTGTTATTACTCCTCAAGAAAAGGGATTTAAATCAGACGATACACACGTCCAATTTATGGATTTTTTAACTGTCAAAAATTTACTGAAGGAAATTGGCTTTAATACAACCAGGCAATATTCATTTCCTTTTCCTCGGGTGGTTGGTTATTTTTTTAAATTTAACGAGTTCGTAAGCGTGGCAAAAAGATAAACTATAGCTCAGAAAAAAATATTTTATTTTATTTTTTTTAATCTATAAAATATTTCTACCTTAATACCGTTAAAAATGACTAAAACCTTTCACAAAATATTAATTGCGCTATGCGTAGTCTTTTTGACTATAAGCACATCCTATGCACAATATATAACCCGTACTGTAGTATGCAGTGCGGGCGATACCTATAAAAATTCTGATGTTACTTTAAGTTATGTAGCTGGTGAAGCCGTTGGCGGCCTTTTATATAATACCACCATCAACCCACATTTATATT
>JAMFRP010000001.1 GCA_026224775.1 Bacteroidota bacterium | reverse complement strand
GGTGCCAATAAACGGATCGACATAGGTTATTAATTTTTGCTGAGCTTGAGTATTTATTTTAAATAGCGATATAAAAATGAGGAATAGTAAGGTCTTTTGTTTCACGGAGGTATTTGTTATTAATTAATGAGCAAGATTGGTTGAATAAGCGCTCCGGGTTTTACACCGGAGCGCTCTCATTAACACTAATCAAAACTCAATTGTGGTAGTATGCAGGGTCAGAATTGTATTAAAAGTTTGGCGCGTTAACGTCCCACCATAAGCGGGTAGTAATGTTATCAGGGCCATTTAATAAATTAGCTACCGCGTTACTAAAAGCAGTTGGATCTTTTTGAATGAGCGAGCTTGGATATTGTAAGCGGCGTATCTGAAGTGCTACAGCTCCCGGGATGCCGCTGCTATTGTTGATTATTGGAAATAATTTTGGATAGCCTGTACGTCTGTAGTCAGCCCAGGCTTCTTGTCCATCCGGAAATAAAGCCAGCCATTTTTGGGTAATAATCTGTTCCAGCATTTGCTCCTTGGTACCATTCGGGTTCCAGGCTACGCTAATGGTTGATAGCGCGGTCGCATTATTGGCAGGAACAAGAGGATCTACATAATTGGCTTCTGTGGTTGTACCCGCTATATAAGCGTCGGCACCGGATGCAACACCATACTTAGTCATAGAGTTTCTTATGCCGGTTTCATAATCGGTTTGAATACTTTCACTGGTCCATCCGCGTAAAGCAGCCTCGGCCCTCAGGAACCATACTTCAGCAGAAGTAAGAATTGGCTGCGGGACACTAGGCGTAAAATATGCATTGGGATTTGTGGCAGTTGCTATGTTTCCGGTTGAAAAGTATGCGTAGGTCGCATTATCACTAACATACGTACCGGTGCGTACTCCGTGATACTGCCCGGCGTATGGAGATGAGCCCGTTGGTGCCGCCGTAGTAGGGGCAAAATAAACTGTAAACCTCGGGTCATTATAACCCTGCATATAACTTTGTATGGCCGCATCCATAACCATTTGCCCACCACCATAAGTAGCAATCGCATAAAAGCCAGTGAACCCGTTTATTGATGATGGTACGTTGGCATCATCAGCAGTCGTCTCTAACAAACCGCCTGAATTCTGGATCGCTTCTAATGCTTGTGCTTTTGCAGTTACCGCGTCAACCTTTACTATGCGCATAGCCAAACGCAGGCGAAGCGAATTGGCATATTTGAGCCATTGTTTATAGCTCCATCCATAAACATAGTCAGTACTTGCGGCATATGGCGCTGATGTGGTACCCGCGGTTATCGCCGCTTGAAGATTTGTCACAGCAGTATCTATCTGTTTAAAAAACTGCTGGTAAATTGCTTGCTGGCTATCAAAAGGAGTTGTTGTTAAAGAGGAACCAGCCTTTGAATATGGAACCGGGCCAAACCTATCGGTTACCTTATCCATAGCTGTAACCTGTATGAGCAATCCTATTCCCCATACCGGAGGTTGCGAAGTTTTAATGTTGGTGGTGAGCGACAATGAGCGCATACTTGGCAAAATATCGCCATAAATGTCTCCTAATGCCGGTGCGTTCCAACTTTCATGCATACCATAGTCCAAATTGCTACCTTGATTAAAAGCGCATGCGTCCAGGTATCCGGCATAACCATCCGCGCTAAGATTTTGGGCGCGCTGGTAATCGTCGAAAATATCTACTTCAAGAGGGCCAAAGAGTGTAGAAGCTATGGCAACGGATTGGGTAGAAGATAATTTGGTAGGATCGGTATTGTATTTTTCAAAATTCTTGGTACACCCTGCCAGCGCTAAGGCTATGAACATAATCCCAATAAACGTGTATTTACCTTTTGGGTTATATGCTATATATTTAAAGTTCCTTTTCATTGTTTTATAATTAAAATAATCAATATTATTAAAAGCTAACATTAGCCGAAAAACCGAGGTTACGTGTTGCAGGCGGGTTAAATGCGTCCACACCTCCAAGGCCATTACCTGTAGAGGTGCTTACCTCAGGATCGAACGGCGCTTTTTTGTAGAAATAGAACAGATTGCGACCTATTAATGCAAATTTCACACTTTTGATGGCACTGTTGGTAATTGGCCATGTATAGCCAAGTGATGCTTCACGCAGGCGAACAACCGTAGCGCTGTAAATATATTGATCTGTTAAACCAGTGAGGCCACCTGCTGCCTGATACCAGTTTTTCGCGGTAACAGAAGTTACCGACTGGCCTGAGGAATTCACCCCATTGACTGTAACTGTGCGGTTGGGGCCATTGCCAAGGGAAGCCTGTGAAACGCCGAAATAGTCCATCTCTGCCTGGGTATAGGAAAGCACCTGGCCGCCAAATTTTCCGTCAACCAGGAAATTCAGGTTAAAATGGCCAAAATCAAAACTATTGCTCCATCCCAGTTGAAACTTCGGATTCGGATTACCTAAATAACTATATGATGAGCCAGATGCTGGGGTAAATCTTTGCGGCGCATAATTGCTTGCGTTAGTACCCGATAGCACTACCTGGCCCTTCGCGTTTTTTAAAGTAGTGTATCCGTATATATCACCCACGGAACCGCCATCTGCCATTACCGATTCGTACCCATACTGGCCATTACCACTACCGGTTAAAATAGCTAAAGGTAAACCATCTTTGTCATCAACCTGTATTACCTTATTTTTATTCATGGAAGCATTAAAAGAGGTATTCCATGTTAATGCTTTATCCCGTATCACATCAGCGCCCAAAGTAATTTCAAAACCCTTGTTCTGGATATCGCCCGCATTAACATAAGCGTTTGAAATGAGGGTGAAAGGAGACGGCTGTATAGAGAAATATTGGTTATAAGTATGGGTATCATAATAGGTGGCACTGAAACTGATGCGGTTATCTATAAATTTCCAATCCGTACCCAATTCAAAAGAATGGGTCATTTCAGGCTTCAGGGTCTTTAATGGCGCGTTGTTATTAAGTACTTCGGCACCGGTGCTATTTTGTGTATTTTGTCCTAAAGTAACATTAAAGGGTACGCCGTTACCAACATTGGCATAACTTCCACGCACTTTAGCGTAGGAAATAGCCTGGGGCATAGCAAACATTTGCGATAAAATAAACGTAAGACCTTCCGAAGCATAATCGTAATGGTCATTAGGTGTAAATGCCAGGGTTGAATTCCATTCGGTACGGTTAGTTAAGGCTAAGTACACCCAATTTTTGTAGGAAAGGTTGGCGCTTTCGAAAATTGATTGGGTTTGCGTATGGGAAAAATAGGTGTTTGGAGCAATAGGATTACCCGCAGCATTAAATATATTAGAAAGAGAAAAAAAGTTGGGTGTTAAGAGCTGACCATTATTCCCGTTAGCACCATCGCCAACAGCTAAACTATTAGTCTTCAAATCACTTATGGAAGCGCCTACTAAACCATCCAGTTTGAATTGGCCCCAGCTTTTCGGGTTAAAATTGGCAATAATATCGCCATACTTTTGCTCAGTTACCCCATTATTATAAGCGAACGCCCCATTAGGAGCACTAACACCATTAAATACGGTTCCAGCGCTTTGATCATAGTTATAAACGTCATTGGTACGGTCAACATTTCCCCTTACCTGTAAATTAAACCACGTGGTAAAATCATATTTCACATTGGCGCTGGCTATTATGCGGTTACGCTGCAAAGTATTCGGATCATTATTAATAAGCCACCACGGGTTTTGCTGCGGGGGATTAGTTCCCCCCAGGTTCGGCCAGTTCTGAGTAGCCACGCCGGTTGACGAATTAAGATTTTGATAATTGGTTTTGTAGGGTAATATATTAGCCCCTCGCGGAAACAAGTATAGGCCTGTCAATGGATTAGCACTTACCCCCAATTCCGGGGTATTGGCAATATTTTGATCAACATACGCCATATTGCCGTCAACCGTTAATTTATTGTTCAACAATTTTAATGTTTCGTGTAAATTAAAGTTGTTTCTCTTCAGATCGTTTTTGGGTTCAACACCACTCGCCGTAGTATTAGCGTACGAAAAATAAGTTTGAGCTGTTTCAGAACCGCCGGAAAGGTCAATAGCGTTGGTGAAGTTGGTACCGGTTTGGAAAAATTCTTTTAAATTATTATGGGGTTGGTCAGAAATTGCAGGTCCGTAACTATCGGAAGCACTTGGAGTTTGCCCATATTGGTTTTGAAACTTAGGCAATGAAACTGCATTTGAGGCCTGAAAACTTGACGAAAAATTTATTTGAACTTGTCCTGCCTTGCCTTTTTTAGTGGTAATCAAAATTACGCCATTTGAAGCCTGACTGCCATATAATGCGGAGGCAGAAGCGCCTTCCAATACAGTAATACTTTCTATATCGTCGGGATTTAAATTTGATACACCATCTCCGCCATCAGGAGAGCCCCCTTGTATGCTGGTAGGTTGGCTCCCATTTGATGGGCTACCTAGCGGTACACCATCTATCACATACAAAGGCTGGTTACTACCTGCGAATGAACGTATACCCCTGAGTTCAACTTTTGTTGAACCGCCAACACCAGAAGCACTGGGTGAAATGGTTACGCCAGCTACCTTGCCGCTTAATGAGTTCATTAGGTTATCCGTTTTTACCGTGTTTATTGCATCGCTGCTAATCGTTTGGGTAGCATAAGTAAGCGACCTTGAAGACCTTTTGATACCCAAAGCTGTTACCACAACCTCGTTAAGCTGGCCTGAATTAGCTCCAAGCGTTACAACTATATTCGTTTCGGCTCCAACAACAACTTGCCTGGTGTTATAGCCCACATAGCTAAAAACAAGTATATCGCCCGGATTGGCTGATAAAGAAAATTTACCATTCACATCGGTTTGCGTGCCTGTGGTGGTACCTTTGATAACAACGGAAACACCCGCGAGCGTTGTTCCTGTACTGTCGCGTACCGTTCCGGTAATTGTACCCTGAGCATACAAACGCTTGGTGAATTTGGCGGGGTTCGATAAATGATGATTGATTGCGCTTCCTGATGTAATTACACTGCCGGCAGCAAATGCTCCCGCGGAACTACAAACAATCAAGCATGTAAGTAAGCTTTTTTTCATACTCATGTTTAGATTAATTAAACTGTTAATAAATTGGTTTTAGAACTAGCAGCCGGATAAATGGCGACCATTAATTGGTTTTTGGGCGCGCTTACTATCGGTTACTAAGGTTATATCCCTTTTTGCTAAAGAATTGCCTACAAGAATTTTTATTTTTTTAATAAACACTGCATTTGTTTTATAAAAAAAGATTGTGCCCCAAGGATTATAGGGAAACGCTATCATTATATTTTATTACAATGAGGTTGATAAAGCGTCAAATTAATACTAAAACTATTCTATTATAATCCGAATTAGTACATTGCGTTTACTTTCATCTGATTATTAAGCCATAGAAGAGATTGAAACCTGATTTACTGGAACTCTGGAAAAAAATCTGTTTAACGGATGATGTTAAAGCATTTGAGCAGCTTTATTATACACTATTTGGCAAACTAATTAAATTCAGCATTTATTATGTTCATCAGCGGGAAGTTGCTGAAGAAATTGTATCAGAGGTTTTTGTTAAATGTTGGAGTAACAGGAACAGCCTGGATCATATTGAATATCCGGAAAGCTATTTGTTTATCGCTGTTAAAAATCAATCGTTAAAATATCATAAAAAATATTCCAATATACACCTGGTTGAATTAGATGATCATCAGTTCCGGTTGGTTGATCTGGCTGATCCGTCCAAAAAACTGGAAATAAAAGAATTACATCACCGCCTTGATAAGGCCATTGAAACCCTGCCGATGCAGGCACGTATGGTCTTCAGGCTAATTAAAGAAAACGGATTAAAGTACAAAGAGGTAGCCCAGATACTGGAGATTTCGCCAAGAACGGTGCAAACACAGCTTTTCAGGGCAATCGACAAACTGAGACAAGCCTTGAGATCATTGCCGGAAAACGAGCATAACTCCGGGATAAAAGGTAAAATACTGAGTATTTTGATCCTGTTTTTGTATTCAATAAATTATTTAACCACCTTGTAGGCATCTTTTATAAAAAAGGGATTATCAGATTGTACAGAATACACTAATGGAAGAAGAGATATTTACCGAATTGGTTGCAAAAAAATTATCCGGAGAGATTACTCCTGATGAGCTTGCTGAATTTAACCGGCTTATTGCAGGCAATATCTCTTTTCAAAAAGAATATGAATCAATGAGGTCCTACTGGGCGCAGGATGACGAGCCTTATGATAACATGGTCGGCATTCTTAAAAAAATCAAGCAGCGCGCAGGAATTACGGACACCGACGAAAACACAGCGAGCGTAATTGAAATACAACGCCCGAAAAACAGTCGGTTACGGTTGCGCAGCATTGCTGCTGCTGCTATCGCGCTTATTGTGTTATCTGCCTCTTTCTATTTTTTCAGAATAAATACCCCTGGAAATACTGGTTCTACGCGCTTGTCCGAACTAAAAACAAAGAATGGATCAATTGCTAAAATCAGGCTAGCTGATGGCACTTTGGTTACGCTAAATGCTTTGTCGACCCTAACCTACCCGAAGAACTTTACCGGTAAAACAAGAGAAGTTTTTTTAAATGGGGAGGCTTTTTTTGATGTAGCTAAAGATCATAATCATCCGTTTATTGTGCATACAAATCAATCAGATATCCAGGTGCTGGGTACTGCATTTGATATTAAGAGCTATAAAAATGACCCTCAATTTGAAGCAACACTTTTTAGAGGAAGCATACAGGCTACATTAAAAGATAATCCCGCTATAAAAGTTATACTAAAGCCAACAGACAAGCTACTTATTCAGCATACATCTTATTCTTTAACCAAGGAAACTTACTTTGATGATTCGAATACGTTGAATATTGAAACAGCCTGGATGAATAATAAGCTCATATTTAAAAACGAACCCTTTGAGCAACTCGCCAACAGCCTGGAAAGAAAATATGGAAATAACATATTTTTCAAGAATGATGTACTAAAATCCATTAAATTTACCGGTGAGTTTGAAAAAGAAGATATAAATCAGATTTTATTATCATTACAAATAGTTACCCGATTCAATTACAAAATTTCAGGTAATAACATTTATATTTTTTAACCAACCATTCTTTCTTTTTCAAAACATGTCCTGTATAGACCAATCAGGGCCAGGGGTGATATGCAAAATGTTTTACAGGTTAATTCATGAAATTAATCAGGTTACTATTATTGATTCTCATTTTCTGGAGCTCAAAACAAGGGTACTGCCAAACAAAAGTTACACTCAATTTGCGGCATGCAACCTTTGAAGATGTAATAAATGATATTAAAAACCAAACAATCTACCATTTTATATATCGCCCCGATCAGCTGCCCGGATGGCCCTTTACACTGCATATAAAAAACCAGGAAGCGCTGACTCTTCTACATAATCTCTTGATGGGAACGGGCTATTCCTTCCGTGTTGTTTCGGATAATTTAATAGCGATCAGCGCTCAAAGAGATACAGCTCAAAGATTACCCATAACTGGATTTGTAACAGATGAAAATGGCAATCCGCTCAGTAGGCTGTCCGTCAGGATAACAAATAATCCTTACGGAACAGAAACAGATGAAAATGGAAAATTCACTATTAACGCCATTAAGGACAGTAGCCTTAAAATATCCGGCATTGGATTTATCACCCAGGAAGTAAGGGCTGACATTACCGGTAAACCCTTAAGAATAATGATGCTGCCCGCTGCTAATAATCTGGATGAGGTAGTTGTGACTGCTTTAAATATAAAGAAAGCGGATAGGAAGGTAGGCTACTCGGTGTCGACTATACAGGGAATAGACCTGACCGAGGCCCGGGAATCAAACGTGGCTATGTCGCTTGAAGGGCAGGTTGCAGGATTAAATGTGAGCGGCGTTAACGGTGGGCCGGCGTCATCCTCAAGGTTACTGCTCAGGGGTGCTGCCAGCATGAGCGCCGGCTCCCCTTTACTCATATTGGATGGTATACCAATAGACAATACCCAACGCGGTGCGGCAAATGAATATGGCGGTGCGGATTACGGCGACGGGTTCAGCAATATAAATCCGGATGATATTGAAAGCATTACCGTTTTAAAAGGATCTGCTGCATCGGCATTGTATGGGGCAAGGGCGGCAAATGGCGTAATACTGATTACGACAAAAACCGGAAAAAAGAACTCAAAAACATTAATCGAATATAACCTCAATCTTGCCTATAGTCAGGCTGTAAACAATACCGATTTTCAATATGTATACGGCCAAGGCTCTCAAAACGAAAGGCCTACGGATGTAGCGAGTGCAGTAGCATCTGGCTTGCTGAGCTGGGGACAAAAGCTGGACGGAAAACCAACCATTCAATTCGACGGGAATTTATACCCATATTCAGCCGTTAAAAATAATATTGACCAGTTTTACCGGATAGCTCCATCGCTTACGAATACCATTGAAGTAAGCGGCGGTAACTCCAAAGCTACCTTCCGGGCATCCGCCTCTGATCTTGAAGATGAATCTATTGTTCCAAATAGCGGAACGAACAGAAAAACCTTCAACCTAAACACCACCTATGATATTACCGACCGGCTAGAATTCAGCTTTAATGGCAACTATATTTATGAGCTCGATAAAAACAGATCGTATTTAAGCGATGGCCCAATGAATCCTAACTATGGTATTGAGTTTTTGGCAACAAGCGCCAATCAGGCCAGCCTTAAACCCGGTTACAATCCATCAAACGGCAATGAATCACAATGGAACAGCGATGTATACATTACCAATCCGTACTTCGCTGTAAATAAACAGGTAGACAATTCCACCCGGAACCGCTTTATAACTGCTACCGTTTTAAAGTACAAATTCTCTGAGGATATGTATCTACAGGGCAGGCTCGGATACGATATTAGTAATGATGGATTGTTAAATGTTTTGCCTACCGGAACAGCGTTCACCGTAAACGAACAGGGCGGGCTGAATGGCTTAAGCAAATCACAAACATCGGAGCTGAACACTGACCTGCTCTTTGTCGCGCAAAAAAAACTGACATCAAAACTTGACCTCGATTTTTCGGCAGGTGGAAATTTCCGCAAAAGGCAGTATAATCTGACCGAGATTAGTGGTTCTCAATTTATAACCCCTTATTTATATACTCCTGCAAACCTGGTAAGTACAACTACAAATTATGACGTATCTGAAATTGTAACGGAATCTGCCTATTACTCAGCCGATGTTGATTTTGTGCATCTGCTGGACATAACTGCTACTGGCAGATATGACGTTTTTTCAACGTTACCTGCCGATAGCAGGGGAATTTTCGTTCCGGGCGTTTCAGCCAGCTTTTTATTTTCAGATCTCTTGCATCTGCCGCAACTGAGCTCAGGAAAATTTAGGATTAGTTATGCCAAAACAAGTGGGGAGCCATCGCAACCTTATACCACACAATTATATTTCACCTCCAATAACACGGTAAATGGCATTCCTTTAGGGAATTTTTCTGCGGCATTACCTAATTATAACCTAAAACCATTCACGCTTAATGAATTTGAAACTGGTGTTAACCTAAATTTCTTTCAAAACCGTTTAGGTGTAGATGCCACTTATTTCAACAGGATCACCCATAACGAAATAGCGAATGCCCAACAATCGGTCGCGACAGGGTTTACATCGGCCTATGTTAACGTAGGTAAAACTAAGAATACAGGCATTGAGTTATTACTAACCGGGACACTCATAAAAACAACTTCATTTTACTGGAAGACAAGTATTAATTTAAGCTTGGTTCATAATGTGTTATTATCTATTGATGGTTCAAGCCAATACCTGCTAACCGGTACTTACCGGCCGTTAAACGCAAATACAGCACTGGTTGTAGGCAAATCTATAACACAAATAATGGCTTATGATTACAAAAGAGATGCGGCAGGAAATATCATTATAGGAAGCGACGGCATACCCGAACGCGGAGATTTAGAAGCAATGGGTGGCACATTGCCAACGTCATATGGTGGTTTCACCAATTCATTCCATTATAAAAGGTTCAACCTGTCTTTTTTAATCGATTACAAGTTCGGTAATAAGGTACTTTCGGCTACAGAGGATTACTCCTACGTTTATGGGTTGAATAAAGCGACTTTACCCGGCCGCGAAACAGGCATTGTAGCTAATGGCGTAAATGAGAGTGGGCAGCGTAATACGATCAATGTTCCTGCTTATACCTATTACCCCGACTTAGCTACAAATATTTCAGCGCTATCTGTTTTAAACGGCAGTTTTATCAAATTCAGGCAGCTTATTTTGGGATATGACTTTCCATCACAATCTTTACATAGCTTATTCCAAACGGTATCTGTTAGTCTTGTTGGTCGAAACTTGTTCACTATTCTGAAATACACTAAGAATATCGATCCAGAATCAGAGTTCGCGCCAACCTTAGGCTATGCGGGAATAGAAGGTGAATCATTACCGGCAACAAAAACGATCGGGTTAAATTTAAATTTTAAATTCAGGTAAGGCCATGCGAATAGTTCTTTTTATATCACTTATCGGACTTGCTTTTTTAACGGGCTGTACCAAAGCACAGTTAAACAATATCAATACGGACCCTACAAAGTCAACCGCGACAAACTTTGATCCTAACAATTTGCTTTCAACCGCCCAATTGAATTATGCTAATACAGGCTATTACCAACTGGTTTATGAAAGCACAATGATGCAGGTACTTGCGTCCACCTATTTTTATTATAACAATGGTGATAAATACATAAACGAGGGCAGTTTTACTGACTACCAGGGAGCTATCTTTAGCCAGGGTTACACCGAAGCAGGTGACATAAGGCAAATGCAGCAGCTTTGTATGCAGAAGGATTCGTCAGGCTATTCCAATCTTATCAATATTGGTAATATTATGTTTGTGATGATATTACAAAGAGTAACCGATATGTATGGCGATTGCCCCTACTCACAGGCTGACATGGCGGAGCAAGGAATAAAATATCCGGTTTATGATCACCAGCAGGACATTTATAACTCCATGCTGTCTGAATTGAATACCGCGATTTCCAAACTGGATGTAAATAAGCCCAAACCTACCGCGGACCTTTTCTATAATGGTGATATCAGCAAATGGAAAAAATTTGGTTATTCATTAATGCTAAGAATAGCCATGCGCCTTACAAAAGTTGACCCGGCCACGGCTCAACAATGGGCGCAAACGGCGGCCGCAGGTGGCACATTTGCTGATGTCAGCGATAATGCAATCGTGCAGACGGATGCCTCTAATGCAAGTAGTCAGAATGGTACCTCAATTGCCCTAAGAACGCTAACCGACTATGAACAGGTGAGATGGAGTAAAACATTGATTAACTATTTACGGCTAAATAATGACCCACGATTAGGCGTTATTGGCGAGATCCCTCCGGCCGGCCTTTCAAATAATGGCAACGAAAACCTTGCGGGCAATCCAGATTCATCACTACAACAAGGATTGCCAAACGGCTATGACCTGCTTGGCGGCTCAACAGACATCCGGAATTCGCCTGGTTATCCCGGCGGTACAGGCTCGGGTGCCGATTTCGCGCCACTTGGGAATTATTCTCGCCCCAGAACAAGTGTTTACCTGAACCTTGGAGGCCCAATATTTGTGCTGACTTATGCAGAAACAGAGCTTTTACTGGCCGAGGCAAGCGCAAGGGGATGGAATATAAACGGGTCGGCCCAACAACATTACGCTAACGGAGTTACCGGTGCTTTTCAATCGCTTACGCAGTTAAATGCGCAAACAGAAGTAAATCAGCCTTCGATCACCAATTATTTAAATGCGCATCCTTTAGATATGTCTTCGGTAACCAACTCGCTTCAAATGATTAATATGCAATACTGGGTAGCGACCGGAACTGATTTTAATTTTATTGAAAACTGGTTTAACTGGAGAAGATCCGGATACCCTAATCTTACCCCTATAAATTATCCCGGAAATATAACTATGGGAACAATACCCAGAAGAATGATTTATCTATCCACCGAAATATTGACAAACCCCGTGAATTACAAAGCAGCAGTTGCACGACTACAAGGTGGCGATGTTTTAACAGCAAGAGTTTGGTGGGATACAGGTAATTAAAAAACTGAACTTACTGATTATAAAGACACTTTAAAACAAAAAAGCTGCTTAGAGTTAACTAAGGAGCTTTTTTGTGATACCACAATTGTAGTTCAACCCTAAATCAGCCTCACAAGGTAAGCTGCCGGTTAGCCACTAAAGAGCTATTTTCTAAACCACCTTTTCAGTTTCGTGTTTTAGAAAAAAAATAAAGTCGTACATTACCAAAATACAGCAGTTTCATTCTTTACTGAGCCTTAAACCAGTATTCGTCTTGTTATTGTTTCATAACCTAAAAACCTTATCATGGAATCTTACACTAATTCAACTACACCAATCAAAGCTCATGACCTCGCTATGGTCGCTTTCAATTCCAACCCGCTAGTGCGGGCTCGAAATGCGGTCTATAATATAGACAGTACCATGCAAACTAATTATGATAGTTTAAAAACGCAGCTAATTTTACAGCTTAGCCCTGTCCTCGTTGTTCAAAGTGATGGCTCGGGTGGCATTTTTACGCTCGTTTACGAGGGAAGAAGTGAAACGGTAAACCCCGTTTCGCCAATTTTCCAGCTGATGAAATCGGTTAGCCACACACCGCTTGGCATTTACGTGATCATTGCACCTTATCTTGATCAACCGGAAGCTGCGGAATGGGTAAAGCCGCTTATGGAATTCCATGCTGTGTTGGCAGTGGCGCTAGCTAATTTGCCAGGGGCCGGATTACCGGAAAAGGCACTGGTATCCTGTACCAAAGTCATTAAAGGAGGGATGGATTTTATTGACCGGGCGGTGGCAACAAAAACATTTACCATTGATCAGTTTGAAAACTTCACCAGCCAGATTGCGTCGGCTATCGCCACTAATATGAACTTTGCTGCAGAGGCACAGATCACCGGTGTTGAAGCCTTACTTAAAAGATGGCGTGAAGAGTTGGGGCCCAAACAATGGAAGAATTTGTATTCTATTATCCTGGCGATATGGACGACTGAAGTGAAGAATCAAAATTGGCTGATCGTTAAGCAAATGATGGATCAGGATAATGTAGATTCGCAACTTATCACGATATCTATGGCTTCGTTTGCAGAGGACACCGTCGCCGTCGCTCTTGATAACCTGGCACGGATAATTCAGGACAATGTTGCAGCAGCTATGATTTTCCCAACTAATGCTGTGATCGCAGATGCCTTAAAAGGCCCCGAGGACCTTTTGGCAGGCTCTATTGAAAAGATATTGAGTTGCCCGCATGCCAGGAAATCAGTTTAATATGAAGAATTGATTAAAAAACATGCCTAAAAACGCCAAAAAGCCCATTTTCATTAGAAAATAGGCTTTTTGTTTTTTGTGGTGCCATGTTTAATTCTTGAATTGAAGAAGTTAGAGGATAGGGCATCGTAACCGAAAAACAATACTATTGAGCCACTGGACGTTCAAAAACAAACGCAACATCGTACAAAATACCCGGTACGGTGTAGGAGGAGACCAATCTCCAGCCAAGCTGAGATACATAATTCAATGCGCTAATTTTAGAATTAAATACAATTATTTTGCCATTAGTGTCCTTTACCTTTATGCCATCTTTTTTTAGCGTTGATCCGTCATCAAACATCATATCATATTTTGATCCATCGGAAGTTATCTCCGCAATACAATAGGCCACTTTTTGTTTATGAGCTGAGGTATCAGTTTGTGCCCTTGAAAACACTGGTGCTGCAAAAAGCAGCAGGAATAATAATTTTTTCATTGTGATTAGTTTTTAATTGCTGTATTAATTTATACAATAGACTGAATATTAGCAGCAAAGTATCATTGTAACCAAGTTGTTACCAAGAATTTATGGTTAATGTATATTCTCAGAATATTTTTTACCGTTGTAAAAACTTCGAAGCATTCCGGTTCGGGGCAAAAGCATTATTCCTCAATAATCCAATTTGCTACAGTTGCAAAAAAGGGGTATTAAGAACCTCTTTTATTGAAGAAGTGTAACACACTAATTCATATCCAAAAAAGTTTTCACCCTTCATAAGCCATTAACAAACGTGCCAAAAATACGCCAAACTCACACTAAAACCCGTTAAAACGATACAGACAGCAGACAAGAACGCCATCGCAAGAAGAAGTCAATTAACTTAACAAACTTCGTTTAGAGCGTGAAATGACACATTATAGCATAAAAAAGACCCCTTAGGGCTACCTAAGAGGTCTACAATGTTTGTGGTACCACCTGGATTCGAACCAGGGACACAAGGATTTTCAGGCCTTTACTGAGTGTTTTTTGAAACCGGAAAAACCGCCTTACGGGGTTTATAAGGCACAATTTAAGAATATTTTTGTGTATTTGCAAATTTTCGTAACGTATTTGTAACGTATTTTGCCAAAAACTTAATTTAAGAAACCGTACTTTTAGTTTTAAACACTATCCATGATTTTGATTGCAAATCAATGTTAAAATTCATCTTGGACACTAATATTTTCGATGCAATATTGAAAGACCACATCAGTCTTGAGTTGATACGAAAAAAGGGAGAAATGTATGTTACGAATGCACAAATAAGTGAATTAAAAAACACCCCCAACCAGGATAAAAGATTTCAACTGCTTGCGATTATAGAAAATTTAAAACCAATCCGGCTTAATCTTGCATCCGGAATATGGATGGATGATTTTTATTGGGATGATAATCAACCCTGGATTGATGATATTAGCGATACCTGCAAATTATTAACTGGTAACGCGACAAACAAAAAGCGATGGAAAGATGCGCTTATTGGGGACGTTGCAAAAGTCAATGGGTTGGTTTTAATTACCAACGATAAAAAATTTAGAACGCGTGCGCAAAGTGTCGGAATAAAATCGATCTTGTTTGACGATTTTATGCGTAACGTTTAATGCGCATCATATTCGCATTTTAGTAAATCAAAAATGATTGGTTTCTCGGATATTCAGACAATAATTAAAGTTGATAATATTAATACTTACGCATTTGGGGAAAATTACACTTTTCCATTTGCCATTGGTGAAGTCACCCATCCTAACGATTCCGAATGCTGGGTGATCGTTGCAAAAGCAAACGAGGAAAAGCCCAACTGGGGGTTTCATTTAAATATAATACCAATAAGGGACAGCGAAAAAAAGATAAAGGCAGGTCAAGTCGTGAATGAAATTTATAGTGATAACGGAATCAGAAAAAAAGGTATTCCTGAAAGCTTAATTCTAAAATGGGTACAGTATTTTAATATTCCCCTTTTTTCCAGTGTGCCTGCACTGATTGCTCCAAATTTTCAAATCTACGACGCAGAGAACAGGGTTGAAGAAGCTACTAAGGTTTGGAAGCGCCTTTCGACGCTTGTTAAAGATCACCCAGGATACGCTGTTAAGTATTATCCTGTTCAACAGCTTTATGCTATCTTCCCTGCTGACACTGACTTAAACGTGTTACTTTTTCTGAAGATGAATTATCGTTTAAACGAAAGCCAGCCTGACGATAATGAAGGCGAACTTGGTGAAGATGAAAAAGAGAGAGAATTACCCTGGTGAAAGTCACGATGGCCTCGATTTAGAAAGCATAAATGAATTACAGATTTTCGAGTACATCATAAAATTCGTGAAGATCTGCACTCGTTCCTGAAAATATCTTAGTCCCATATTTTTCGGCGAGTCCCGTTTGCAGTAGTTCAAACTTACGTTGCTTATCAGTAAACAAAAGGTCGGCAGGGGGCAATCCAGTCGAAAGCCGCATAATGTCAATATGATCATTAACGCTTTCGTTTTTATGTTCGCCGGCGAGATTTACGGTCAGGGTATGGCGAATATCAAGACAAGGTATACGGTCAGAACCCGTACGATGGACAATATCTTTCAAATAAACTGCTTCCCACCTGGTCATATTGTGATGAGCCATTAGTACCTGCATCACATAATCGGCCCAATGGATAACCTCTCCTGACGCGAATTTTACACCTTTACTAACAAATCTCCCGTTATTGATAACTTCATCAAGCAGGTCATAAAAAGGCTTCATTTCACGCTTTTTCAATACTGAAAGTATGGGTGCCATCTGTACAGCGGAAAATTTCTTTTTGCGCGTAATTTCCCTTACCACGTTTTGCCCAATGGTAGCTTCGTCAATTTGACTCTTTAGTAATTCGTGCTTGGCCTTAAAATCCTCAAAAGCGCCCGACTTTGTTAGCGTATCAGGTCGAGCCAGCCGATTGCAAAAAGAATCTTTGGTTAGAGGGGTTCCGCGTAATAGCGCAATAATCTGGTCAGCTGTCATGAACACTTCTAAACGAAAAGCTAGCCCATGCCCGACTTCAGCAAATCGTTTGTCCATAGCAAATGCTGATGCGCGGTTTTTATTGGCTGATTCCAGGAAATGCTCCGGTGGTACTGGACAAATTATTCTTCCTTCCTTTAGTCTCTTGAATAGCAAATCGCTGGTCTTTTGCCAAAGTTCATTTGGGGGATTATCAAGTAAATTGCTGGCCGCAAATTGGTCAAGATAGATACATGTTACACCTGAACCAAAGTAACTTTTCATCTTTAAGGTTTAGTTATATGAACACATTTTATATTCACTGGTTTTTCTTGTTCCGGCTTAGTTTTGATAAAAAAACTTATCATAAGAATGACAAATGCATAAATGCAAATTATTGCAATAGCCCTTTTAAAATATTCTTGAGCCAGGATAAAATTATCCACCTTGGTATTAATAGTATCGTAATTAGCAGTTATTTTATTTGCCAGGGAGGTAATTAAGTGCCAGTCGTAGTCGTTTTTATTACCCTTGAAGTTAATCTCTTTGATTCCCATAAGGTTATAAGCCCCGCGGTCAAGCGCTTTTACAGAAAACCATACCGTCCGGAAAGTGTAAATTGACAATATGAATGATAAAAAAACCGAAATTTTGATTGTCAGGTTATTATCGCTATTGCCGGTAATTAATGCACTCGAAGCTACTACTACTGAAGTGCTAACACCGATAGTGTTAATATAAAGTGAGGCCTTTGATTCAATGGTTTTCCTTCGGTCATCTTCCGCTTCCTGTACATTACGGATCAACTCAAATGCCTGTGTTAAATTTTCATCGGACAGATGAAGTTTAAAGTCAGGTTTCTTTTTCTTATCGCCATTTTCATCCTTCTGTTCTTCCTCATCTTCATCCAGTTCCAACATTGGCCATAAAAACTCCCGAAAGTTAATTAGGCTGGCCCTCAGCTAGGAGCGACGTGATCTCATCTGAAATATTAAAGTTTAATTGTTTTTCAATCCAGGCCCATTGACCATTGGGATTAATTTCTAAAAAAATAAAGTTGCCGTTTTTATCCAAAATAAAATCAATGGCGGCGAAGTTTAATTTTAAGAGGCTGGTCAGCTCTAAACATTTTTGAACAATTTCTGGTGGTAGTTCCAACACCGTATGTTTCAGCGGCAAAGTAGATTTTCGCCAGTCAATACGTGCTTCTTCGGAATTTTGTGAATGGATTAATGCCGGAAATAATCTCTTGCCTATCACAGTTATACGAACATCGCCTTCCTTTTCAATAAGGTTTTGTAAGTAAACAGGGCAAACGCCTATTCTTTTCGCATTATCGCTATTAATTTCGACTTTATTCGTAAAAATGACGCCTTCCTCGTTTATTCCTTCGACCAAACCGGATTTAATAGGCTTAATTATGCAGGCTGTATCGTGTTGTAAATAAAAGTTTTGAGCATAGGAAGGAACATTGGTAATTAAGGAATCAGGAGTTTGAAGTTCAAGTTGCTTAGCCAATAGTTGCTGAAAAATTTTGTTTTCCGCATTTCGGATGGCCTCAACAGTGTTGATCCAAAATGCGTTTCGTAGTATTTTATAAATTCCTTCGAGCACAAATAATATTTCAGATCGCACAAAATTACGTTCACCAGCGGAAATATCGGCCAGTTCATCGTTGATTTCCGGACGGCGAAAATATACAGACTTAACATCCAACAAATTAATTGTACGATTGATCTGCCTGTCAAATACAAGAAATTTATTTGCATTAAAATCAAATGTTATTTGTAGCGATCTGCCTATTTCCCCGGTATTTAGGCGATAAAATGCAAGATTTTTTAACTTCAGGCTTTTAACAACAAAATCCGAGGTAATATCAATTTTGCTGGTAATGATCAAAATACTCATCGTCTCTTTCTATTTGCGCGCGTGTCTTGGTCATCATTTCAAGCATTTCATTATCCCGGTCGTCTCTTTCCCCAGCTGTTAATGTTTTCGTCATCATTTCCAGAATAATGTCATGGCGGTCATCTCGTTCCCGGCGCACTTCCGTCTTAGATCCTAATTCGCTGAGGAATTGGTCGTCGTCACGTTCCCGCTCAACCTTGGTTTTTGTCAGCAATTCAACATCGCTGGCGTCAATATCAATAAATGGCTTTTTTATACCATTGGCCCAAATCACGTTCAAGGCTTCAAACGGGTCATAGGTATAATTAACAGGATTTAGTTCCTCCTGCCTGGGTATTTTAAAATCTAAAATTAGAGGCTTCATTAAAAGGATGGTTAGGTAATGGTATAAAATTAGTAAATATTATCTCCCCATCAATGAGTAATGTCCCAGTTTAGTTTATTTAAAAAAAAGAAGCGCTATTTGCATTGCCCTATTGCCACAACCACATGACACAAACTAATGCCGTTAGGCTATAATTAGATTCACACACGACAACGGTTGATAATTTACTGCGGTATAAACAAACCGGCCCAAATGCAGCAATTCTTCAAACTTATCCGGTGTCGGCCTTGGCTGTAAATTTTCTAAAAATGTTTTGTGCGGCTCGATAAGCGCGGAAACGGCAAGCCAGTTATCCCGTTCCTCCACCATTTGCCGGGCGATATTTTCTGCCGACAAGCTATCCATTGAATAGCCTGTAGCCTGCCTGATTCGCTCCATGATCTCTTCCACTGTTCCCAGGTTCGATATTTTCACGGAGGTTCTTTTCATTAGAGTAGGTGGCGGTCCCGGTAGCTTTCCTAAATAGTAACCAATTGCTTTATCCCGGTCTTCCGGGCTCAGCGATTCCAAAAACTCCAGTAGGGTGATGTAGCCGGCCATGGTTAAAGATCAGGTTCAATATTCTTAAACGATTTCCTAAGGGAATTCAGTTCCCGGCGTAAAGAAATTGCGTATGCATAAAACTCAGTATCTTCATAGGTCTGAATATTGAATAGCGGTTTGAGTTTGTCGCTAAAAAATTTAATGACATCGATATCTCGCTGATAAATTTCCAGCAGTTTACGCTCTGTCAATCCCTGTATCGCTTTTTCAATATCTTCATCAATGTGATAAAAGGTGTCAATGACAACCCGGTCATGCTTTTTGCTGAGCAGCTTTTCAAAGATATAGTTAGCTCCCTGAAAGAGTCCGGTTAAGTCGGTTTGATAAGATTTCATTTGCAAATTGATTTTAGTAATAAAGTCCTGCTTAAGATTTTGCAGGTAATTAATGGTGATCTTTGAATTTTCCTTAACAATTTGTGGCAGCGCTATATGGGCGCTATTAATGTCGCCATCACTTTCCCAGTTGATGATTTTTATCAGTTGCCGGTCTTTATCCACAATATCGAAGAAGTGACGTGAAAAAGTGCCTTTCTTCTTTCGTTCAGAAGGGTGCCCGAATGCTTCATTCCGCAGATCACGTATCCGTTTATAATCAGCCAAGGCCGATTTATCATTCTTTCCTAAAAGTGCATTCTGCAAATTTAGCATGCAATCCTGCTCAATATATATCGCCTGCATGATTCCGATTGCCTCCAGATGGTTGATCGATTGCAATTCCAGGTATTCGAATTTTGCCCTTTGTAGATCACCCAAAATAGTTAGTGAGGCGCATAGTGCATCCCAAACCATCGCGTCATGGATATACAGACCTTCAATGATTGGTATATTAATTCGGTCGAAAAACCAGCCGGTTAACGTTTGTATTTGCGATTCATTTGTCATCACTATCTATTATTAATCTTCATTTAGGTAACCAATTCCGTTTTTCCGCAGGAAAACGAATGATTTAACCGGCAAGGGCAAATCGTCTTTCTTCAGATAGGCTAAAGGGATTTCATCAGCCGTTAGGATTAGCGAACTGATTGTGTAACCTTCCAGGTCAGCTACAAACTGCTGAAAAAATTCCCTGTTTGCTGACAGCCATTCATGGCGATCCAGGTGTTTGCGTACTTTTGCGCCCTTATCCTTGCCGTCACGACCTAAATAGTCATCCATCTCCACCTTCATTTCGTGGATATTCCGCCCCCCCGAAATATTTTTACATTCTATCGGGTAAATAATACACTGTCCGTGATCAATAACCAACAGGTCAATATCACCCAAAGCGCCCTCAAGGGGAATCTCATGCGATATGACCTGGAAATCAGTATAGGCTTCAAACCATTCCTTAACGCTATTCCTGAACGGTTTGCCTTTATCTCCGGATACAGAAGCCAACCAGGATTTCATTTCTGCTGACTTTGCGTTAGGCAGCTTGCTGGTTTGCAGGAGATAAAGCAGGTTATCAAAATACGCACTGATATGCCGGTAACCGCAGTAATAATATATGCTGCCCTCTTTTAAAAGCTTGACCAGCGGACGCCGCAAATAGGAGATCGGGCGGTTATAACGCCAGGGAAAGATATCAATTGGTGTGTAACCCATGGGCGATACGCCAATACCGTCACGTTCCAGTAGGGTTAATAAATCCAACCCCACCTTCATCACTTCAGCTGATACCCCGGCCTTGTCTTTCACCAGTTGATGTAAATCCATTTCCGAAATGATCACACAGGCATCTGCTTTATCAAAACCATATTGCAGTAAAGCGCCCGCTATATGAGCCAGGTCGAGTAGTTTAATGTTGAATTCCGCCAGAAAGGCAGCATCCAATAATTTAGATTCGGCGGTCTCAACCGGTGGAGCAGCGCTACGTTCAGGTCGATAATTTGTTTCAAAGCTTTCTATATTGCGGTAGATTTCGCTTTCCGTTTTTGCTACGGCATATGGTTCAAACGCCTCACGCTGTAAGGTTTTTCCGGTACCTATGCGGCCAGATGGCAAAAGGCCCATCTTCGGGTCATCGATGTTCATTCGCATAGATTCGCTCAAAGCGCCCCATTCTGTCAATTGATTAGTCAATGCCAGCAGTTCATCAAGATCGTCTTTACTAATCCATTTTTTACCGGTGGGCAGTTTGGCAGCCACGAATTCGATCAGCGTCCGGGTTGCATGAGCGGCAATAACCAGGTTTTTCTCGTCGTCCAGTAATCCGTCCTTTTCGGCTTCCAGGTTACTGAAGCAGGCGATTTTTGCCGGGATCAAAATTTCCCGGAATTCTCTCAACTGTACACACTTTTCATTCTGGGCGATCAACCTTTCCAGCAATTCGGATCCGTTAAATAAGGCTATCTTTTCGGTGAGCTGTGCGATCAATGCCGTTACGACATCATCACATAGTTTAATTTTTTCCGCTTTCGTTTGGATCGTTTCCGAAATGACATAGCCTTCGGGCAGATAGCTGACCAAGTTGTCCAGCAGATAGGATACATCGGTATCCCGCACATACCTGATCGACGGCAGGTTACGATCATCCATTTTGATGTTTATGGTGGGGTCGCTGAACAAGATCATTTTTGCCTGACTTGGCCTAAGGGTTTGTTCAACAATGTCTGCGATCAATTCTTCGGTCAAAGCAATATCCTTACCCGCTGATTCTACATACCATTTAAATCCGCGCAACACGGAAGTCATCAGCAACTTATCCGCAGTGTTATCAGGCAGTTGCAGCAGGTAGATAAAATCAAAAGGTATCGTCAGTTTTATGCGCGGCGGATCAATTTCAACATGAATTTCGATCCCACCCGGATTTACCTCCTTCACCTCGTATTCAGTGGCTTCCATCAACTTTGGATCGGCAATCACCTCCAGCTCAAATTGGCGAAGGCTTTGTGCATTTAATACCGGCCCCAGTGATGCTTGCATGCGGTGTAACCAGAATGCGATCGCATCGCAAGCATAGGTGGCCCAACTGGCGTGGTTGGCTTTTGTTTGCCTGCTGGTGATCCAAACCGGCATTTTATAGGTTTCAATCACAATGCGAAAGTAGCGGGTTAGCTCATTTTCGGTAAAAACCGGCGCGTAATCTTTATGACGGCGAACCTTAGCATAGCCAATTTGTTTACCGTCGAACAAAAGCACAGCATGCTCATTGTTCTTTTTTTGCACTTCGCGCATAAAATCATCAGCGCTGCCGTTGACGATCATAAGCATGCCACCGATAGGGTTAGCCTCATCGGAAGAAAGCAAGCTGCCGTGGTTATTGCGGTAGACCGCATAAGCATCTATGACCCCTCCCACATTCATAACCCGGGTAAGCTCACCGGTGCGGGAATAGCATTTAGCGAATTTCCAAAGTGACAGTGAAGTAATATCGTCTAAATAGGCGATAGTTTTCAATTCACTAAAAGTCAGGCCCAGACTTTGATGCCCTGTCGCGGGCTTTGACCACATAAAATAGCTGTCTTTAGCTACCTCGGCCAGCACAAAAAGTGCCAGCACCCGCATTTCCTGCCCGGGTTCGAGCGCGGACAGATAGGCAACGACTTCTTCCGCCCGCTTTTCATAATTATAGTCCCTTACTGTTGCTAACTGCTGACCTGTATTAATGAAACATACATAGGCAAGCTTATCATCATCAAACTGAAAAACCGTTTCCTGTATGGGTAACGGATGTTTTAATTCCGGCAGGCGGATGGTAGTTGCCAGCCATCGCATCTTTGACAATGCCACATTTGTCAAATGAAACTGACGCTGGTAGAGCAAATCTTCCAACTCAGCGTTGCATCCATGATCAGTTGCTTTGCGGTAAATAAAATTAATGAGTGCATTACAAATGGCTGTAGGCATATATAGTAATATGCCGTTGCTAACTTCTACCAACGGACGCAGATTAACGATGTTTTCATCAGGATCATCGTTCGCTAATTCCGCCATGCCAGGCGTGATTTTAAACTCCTGCAAAACATTTAGGTCGTAACGATGGTCTTTCGCAACCTGCTCCATCAGCTTCTTGCTGAAAAAAAGTGCGCCGGCAAACTTTTCATCAGCTTCCGGTGACGGAAATTCAAGATGCCCAGTCTGGCTGGGTTCATAAATAAATGCCTCCTGTTCTGCATCTGCGGCGGCACTGTCGCTCATCCACAATAGTAATCCTGTCGCGCTACGCACTTCCTTTACGTACGCCTCCGGCAAACCGTGGCGATGGAGGAAGATGCATTCCGTTAATTGGTTTAGTACTTCTGTAAATCCGACGTAAAGACCCGGGTAAACCACATAGTTTCCTTCCTCAAAAACAGCGATCTCTGTGAAATGATTGGTGAGCGGATCTTCCAGCCAGGCATCCTCGTCGTAGTTTTCAAGGACATCTTTCACCGCCTCCCAGGTTGCTAATGGTTTCGCGTCGTTGGGATCAAAGCGAAGTAATATCTGACGTGATAAGTTCTCAAGCCGGACGTTTCTACCGTGGTTGGCAGGGTTGAGTTGCAGTGCCGCTGTAAAACTGATCAGCTGTACCGAACTATAGGTTGCCAGTAATTGGCTAAACGATGGCCGGGCCGGTGTAGCGGCCTCAGCAGCAGGAGGAACATCTCCAGCTTTTAGGTGGCAGTTTTTATATTTTTTGCCGCTGCCGCAAGGGCATGGATCATTTCTGGCAATTTTGCTCATGTTTCGGTTGGTTAACAATATAGTTAATAAAAAAGGCCCTTTCGGGCCTGTATATATCGAACTCTTTCGAGCTGCTGTTTTCAGACGGGAATTGAACCCGTACGCTTTAATAAGCACAAGCTTGGCAAGCCTGCGTGTCTACCTGTTCCACCACTGGATCATTATGAGCCATACAAAGGCTATGCCAATGATGTAGAGGGAATTAGTGCTGAAAATTTGTCATGTAATTGGCGGATTTATTTAGCTGGACTAAATGTGTATGTGACATAAATATGAAACGAATTTAAATAATGCAACATTTGCTAAATTTAACACAACATTATTTGCTAAATTTACCACATCAACATTTGCTAAGTTTATTACAGCGTTGTTTGCTAAAATTACCACAACAATGTTTACTAAATTCACCACGACGGCGTTTGCTAATTTTGCACTATTGGACTAATACTTAAAAGAAGAACCCTCAACATATTTAATCATGGCAAAGTTACAGGAAAGGTTTGCAGAAGCGTTAAAGGCATTAAAAAGTCTTCAGGACAAAGGAATAGTAGCTATTTATACCGACGATATTCCTTCCAGAATGTATCGCGAAATATTAACCAGGCAAGGCTTCCTAAAGGAAGTGACCAAAGGTTGGTATATTTCGTCCAATCCGGCAGAAAAGCCTGGTGAAACGACTTCATGGTATAGTTCTTACTGGGAGTTCTGTGCCAGGTTTATTGAAAGTAAATATGGGAATGACTGGTGTCTTTCAGCAGATCAGTCATTAGCTATTCATGCGGGTAACTGGGCAGTGCCACAACAATTAGTTGTCCGATCCCCGCAGGCAAATAACCGGCCCACGCCGCTTCCGCATAACACCTCGCTGTTCAATCACAAAGGTGAATTACCACCTGCTGATCAAATGACCACTGAACGCGGATTAAGAATTTATAACCTGCAGGCCGCCCTAATTTACTGCACAGTCAGCGCATTTGGCAATACCGGCCTGGACGCCAGGACGACATTATCACTCATACGCGATGCCTCTGAATTGTTACCCGTTCTTCTTGACAAAGGACACACCACGATCGCGGGGAGGCTGGCAGGGGCTTTCAGAAATATCCAACGGGATAAAATAGCCGATCAAATTATCGAGTCTATGAAGCAAGCAGGATATGATGCCCGCGAAGAAGACCCATTTCAAAGCAAGCTATCAATTGATCTATCGCAGCGTGAGCGCTCCCCTTTTGTCAACCGGATAAAGCTGATGTGGCAGCAAATGCGTGAAACCGTTATACGCGATTTTCCGGCTGCACCAGGCATTTCAAAAGATCACGAAGCGTATTTAAAAGATGTCGACGCCATTTATATTACAGATGCTTATCACTCTCTTTCTATAGAGCGATATAAGGTTACACCTGAATTAATCGAGCGGGTAATGGCCGGTAAATGGGATGCTCAAATAAATGAAGAAGATAAAAAGCAGCAGGATGCGATGGCGGCAAGGGGATATTACCAAGCATTCCAGTTGGTAAAAGAGTCCATCATCAAAATCATGGAGGGCGCCAATCCCGGGAAACAAATTGATGCCGATCACCAGCGATGGTACCGGCAGCTTTTTGACCCCAGTGTTGTTGCCGGGATATTAAAAGCCTCTGATTTAGCAGGCTATCGCAGTCACCAGGTTTATATTGGTAATTCGCAGCATGTGCCTTTAAGCGTCGACGCCATGAGGGATGCGATGCCTATTTTCTTTGAATTGTTAGCAAACGAGCCTGAAGCATCGGTCAGAGCTGTCCTCGGTCATTTCATTTTTGTATTTATTCATCCCTATATGGACGGCAACGGAAGGATGGGCAGGTTTTTAATGAATGCCATGCTGGCGTCCGGCGGTTACCCCTGGACAGTCATTCCGGTTGAGAAACGTGACGAATATATGAAAGCACTGGAACGCGCAAGCACTGAACAAGACGTCAGTTCATTCTCACAGTTTATAAGTTATTTAGTTAAACAAGGCATGAATGGCACCCCGGTTGCGGCGCTGCCTAAATGAGCGGGTATAGAAATTTGAAAAAGCAAACGGTTTTATCACCGGCATACAGCGATTCCAGTTTATACATGTAAATTTTTGAACAGATAATCGGATAATAACCGATTATCTGTTGATTTTTTTACAGAAACGGCGGCTGTCCTGGTGGTGAAACCGACAGCCGCCGATGGGGCCACGGCAATCGCCGTGGCCGCCGGGCAATTTTCGCCCGGCGGATCAAAACATTGATAATACCTTTTATGGCCTCCTGCGCATCTGCTGACGTATAAACTCATCAAACAACCGTTCCCGGTTGCGCTGTTCGGCTCTCTTTTTGATGCGTTTATGACAGCCCCAAATAAATAGCCCCCAAATGCCAAAGGCCACGGCGAAAAGCGGGAACGGGTCGGGCGCATTTAAAGCGCCGAACATACAGCCTGTCGAGATAAAACAGGTAAATATAAAATATACAATGGTTTTCATAATGGTTGTGATTAATTGACTTTAATAGGTTGTGTCCTGAAATCCTGTAAATTGAGAAAGAAGCCCCGGTAAAACAGAATGCCCTCCCGGAATAATTGCCATAAGAGCGAAGCCCCGCAGTTGGCTAAGGCAGAATTGATGAACAAATCCTGCTTGGCGAGTGCTTCGGCCAAAGAACAGCTTGGGGTGTCGTCTGCCTCTCCGGCCTGTAATAAGTCGCTAAATTCTTCGGTGACTAATGGCAGGGTTTCTACCGGGTTGTATTGTTCGGATGCGGGTTGCTTGATTTTGTCGAGCGTAGATAAAATGACCTGTCCGCTTACCCGGCTGTTGCCATAATCCATCCAGTACAATGCCCGGCCTCGCCCATGATAATTATGGGCGATAGCGGTGAGTATCTTGGCAATCTCAAACCTTGCTTCAACTTTATCCACGCAGGATATGGTAATGGTTGATGTCCAGTCAGACGAGTTGCCGGATAATTGCTTATCGAATTTGAGGGTAACCGCTTTCCAGTTCGTACCGAAAAAACGATTGATGCGGTTGATGATAGGTAGAATTCCGTACTATTTTTTGCAGAGCAGTGGCACCCCCGGCCTGTCGATTATACCATCTTCCAATAGATGTATGCTTCGACAATCCATTATGAACACTAATTGAAAATTTTTCAGAAAGCCAGGGATGCTTTGTTCTTTGCGTTAATAATGACGAATACTACTATTTTACTCGGCCGAATTATTACCGGCGTTATCAATACTCCAATAGTAAACCGGAATGGTTGACAGCAATAAACTGCCGGTACAAGTTGAAAATACAGCGAAGTTAATTGGAGCCTTGATACCCAGGAATATTGTCATGGCCAATGCGAAAATCAAGGTGAGCCCGCAACCTGCTATAGCCGCCCATCGTGTTTTGAACCCGATGATTAACAGAATACCTATGGAGGCTTCCAAAAAGGTGGCGATACCACCCATTATATTTACCACTGGCCTATCTAAGAAGGGCATCAATGTTCCTGTATAGTCAATAAACTTATCCCAGGCTCCCCATTCAATATTTCTGGTTCCGGCGGGTAGCAAACCAAGCCTGTCTGAAACTGTAGTAAGAAAGCCGATACCCAAGGCAATACGTAAAAGCAATTGAGGTATTTTAAAAGAATTTTTCATAATAATATATTTGATTGTTAATGATTATGAGATAAAATTAAGTCTAATCTGGACTATATTTATAGGCCAGTTTTAAGAAATAAACCAGCCCAGAATCTTCGGATAATTTGATCAAACACTAACGACTACGGGGAGTTCGCATGAAATGGACAGCATTAAATTGCTCAATATCTGGCCATAGATAGACTGATCGCTTTAAAGTTTTAAACTTTAACAGTCTTTGTCGACTTACCCATATTCATTAGCACTACCGCAAACAGGATGAGTCCTACCCCCGCCCATTGTTGCAAGCTAACCGGCTCCTGGAGTAGTATATGCGCCATGAGTACAGCAATCGGAATTTCTAAGGACGCAATAATTGCACCCAATCCTATTCCTGTCAGCGGCATTCCTCTGGTAAACAATAGCGGTGGAAGTATCGTTCCAAACAATGAAATAGCCAACGCCCAATTCAGAAATATCCCGTATGAAAAATGATTATTCAGCGATGTGTGAAAAACAAGGCAAATAATAATTAATCCCCCAAGGATCATATATAAGCTTCTTTTTAAAGGCGGCAAATGCAATTCGAGCTTATTGGAAGAATACATGGTTGCGGTATAAGAAAATGCCGACATCAGGCCCCAGCCGACCCCGGCCCAATTGATTTTAACAGAATTTTTAAGGAGGCCGGTAGCCAGTACCGTTCCTCCTAATATGATCAGAACCGCGAGCAACTTACGCAAGCCGGGGATTCTTTTAGATAAAATCATTTCCAGTAGCACTCCCATCCAAACAGTTTGAATCAGCAGCACTATGGCGACACTTACCGGAATATATTGTACCGCCAGATAGTAGAAAATACTGGTTAGCCCCAAAGATGTTCCTGCGACGATCAGTTTAAATATGCTTTTAATACCAGGTTGCTTTGTTTTTTCCTCTGCTCCTTGTTTGCTGAACAGTGATAAAATCAACAGACTCGCAAAGCCGATACCAAATTGGGAAAGTGTAACTTCTGCGGTATTATACCCGTGCTTATAAGCCATTTTTACAAAGGTGCCCAGCATGCCGTAACAACAGGCTCCTAAAGCTATAAACAGGCTACCTTTAAGCAGCTGATTTTTCATTGCTGCGCTACTTCAAGGTCGATCATCTCGATCAGTTCCTGGTGTGACAATTCTATTGGCTTTTGCGTCTTCTTCGGGCCGTAGGATATGCCGTTAATAGATATGGTACGAATCTGGTTGATACCCATGACATTAAAAACAGTCTTTAAATAGGGATCCTGAAAATTCATATGTTCGTTATACCCACCCTTTTCGTAGCCCTGATCACCCCTTGAAAGCAGAAGATATAATACTTTGTTCTTCAGCAAACCACTGTATGGATATTCCATTTTTGAAGCGTCGAATAGAAAGGTTTTATTGACACGGACAATTTGATCGATATAGGCCTTGAGCGCGCTTGGAATAGACCAGTTATACATGGGCGAAGCGAGAACAATAATGTCCGCGTCCTGTAGTTCAGCAATATAGGTGTCGCTTAATTTTAAGCTTTGCTTTTCTGTTTCGGACCTGCTTTCTTCCGGCTTAAAAGCAGCAGCGATCCAGTCTTCATTTACATGAGGCACTTCGGTACTACCCAGTTCCCGGTAAGTGATTTGTGGATGAGTGTAGATGCTTTTCCAATGCTCTACAAATATCTCTGTAAGTTTTCTGCTTTGGGACCTAAGACCTCTGGCACTTGCATTGATAACCAATACTTTTTTCATTTTCCTTATTTTATTCAAAAATACGGCCGCATTGGATTATCTTTACAGACCAGTTTTTACAAAAAATACAGCCCAGATGTTGCCATACAGAACATTGATCCAGCTCGACCGGGATGCCACAGTAGCCTTACATATTCAGCTATGTAACAGCTTTATCGCCTTGATCACCAATGGAACACTAAAGCCAGCTGATCCCTTACCGAGTTCTCGTGTACTGGCTGAACTGATCGGCATTAACCGGAACACGGTAAAATTGGGATATGAAGAACTTATTAGCCAGGGCTGGGCGGAAGCGGCAGAGCGCAAAGGTGTTTACGTACTTTCTAAGTTACCTTTGCGTTCCCAAATAGTAAATGTTGAATCGAATTTAAAAACACCACGCGAGGCATTCTTATGGACGAACAAATTTGAAAAGGCCCTGTCCTGGGATAATTTCCAGCAAGCAACGCTCGCAATCGATGACGGCTTTCCAGATGTCCGGCTGGCACCGGTGGATGTGCTGATGCGGGAATACCGGAGCCTTTCCAGGCGGTATCATGGTAAAAATTTCCTGAAATACAGTAGCGCAAAGGGTTCAGAGCATCTTCGGGACGCGATCTCCGGCTATCTTACCCACAGCCGGGGATTGACAGTCACCCCTAAAAATCTCATCATAACGAAGGGTAGTCAGATGGGAATCTATCTGGCGGCATCACTGCTGATCAGCCCTAAAGATAACGTCGCTGTCGGAATTTCCAATTATGGCTCCGCAGACGATACTTTCAGGCATGCAGGCGCAAACCTTTTGCGGATTCCAGTCGATGAGAATGGCATGGATGTGGACTATTTAGAAGAATTATTAGATCGAAAGAAAATAAAGGCGGTTTATCTCATTCCGCACCATCACTTCCCCACTACTGTCACTATGACCATGGAACGAAGGTTAAAGCTGCTTAATCTGGCCAAAGCACACCGCTTCGCGATCATTGAAGACGATTATGACTTTGATTTTCATTACGATAATAAACCTTACCTGCCACTGGCCAGTATAGATCATCATCATAATGTGATCTATATCGGTTCAATCTCCAAGACATTTGCACCTGCCTTACGCATCGGCTTTATGGCAGGGCCTCCAGCGTTTATTGATGCAGCAGCCTCCTTACGGGAAATGATCGATAAACAAGGCGATACACTTCTCGAAGAGGCTTTCGCCGTGTTATTTGACGATGGTGAAATGGACCGGCATTTCAGGAAGTCCCTGAAAATTTACAGGCAGCGCCGGAACTTATTTTGTGAGATTCTTAAAACCGACTTCAGGCAAGCCATAGAGTTTAAGAACCCCGAAGGTGGGCTTGGGATTTGGACCAGTTTTGAACAGCAGATCAACTTAATTCAAATGTCCCAGGATGCGTTTAAAGCAGGACTATATATCGGTGACGGGAAATTTTATAAGAACGAATCCTTTGATCACAATGCTTTAAGAATGGGTTTTGCTTCGCTTGAAGAGAATGAAATTGTAAAAGCGCTTGGAATATTGAAAAACATTCTAAATTAGTTCACCATGGATTTTGATTTGCCCTGGGTGTTATGATTATTTTTACCGTTAGACCATTGATTATTTAAAATCATAAAAGCCCCAGTTGCGCTGGGACTTTATGATCAGATAAATTTTATTCCCATCCGCCACCTAAAGACCGGTAAAGATCCACATTAGCATCTAATCTGGCTTTTTTTAGAGAGGCCACATCCAGCTCACTTTGTAAAACATTGCCCTGGGCGATGATCACTTCCAGATAAGTGGCCATTCCGTTTTTAAACAAAGCCTGTGAATTGTGCGTAGCTTGCTGTAAGGCATCGGTACGTTCATTAGCTAATTCCTGTTCTTGTTTCAATTTATCCAATTTATTTAATGCATCAGAAACCTCCCCGTAAGCCACCAGTACCGATTGTCGAAACTGGATGACGGCCTTATCACGGTTAACTTTGGCTACTTTGTAAAGCGTGCTCCGTTGTTTTTTTTCAAGCAAGGGCTGTGTAATTCCACCTGCAACAGCGCCGAATAACGACGCCGGGATATTGAACCAGTTACTCGCTTTAAACGCGTCGAGGCCACCCTGGGCAGTGATAGTGAGCGAAGGATACATATTAGCCTTGGCATAGCCTACTTGTGCGTTTACTTGGGAAAACTCAAATTCAGCTTGTTTGACATCGGGTCTGCGGTTTAATATTTCGACAGGCAATCCTGTGCCTGTACTTTCATTAACCGCTAAAGACCTCAAACTTACATCTCTTGATATCGCTCCCGGTAATCTGCCGCATAAAATGCTTAAGGCGTTTTCCTGTATGGTGATCTGTTGCTCGAATTTCGGAATTAAAGCTTCGGCAGTTAACTTTTCTGCGTTAGCCTGCTGCACAGCAATGGAGGTAACCAGACCGGCTGTATATTGCAATTGAATAAGGCTTAGCGTACTATCATTCAGCGCCACATTTTGCCTCGCTATACCTAACTGGGTATCCAGCATCAACAGGTTGTAATATCCTTTTGATATATCGCTTACGATACGTGTTTGTAGGGCTTTACGAGCTTCTGCGGTGCCAAGATAATCGGCTAATGCGGCTAATTTTTGGCTGCTTACTTTTCCCCAGATGTCAGCCTCCCAGGAAAAAGACGCGGCAAGCGTATAGTCCTCAATATGATGGGTATTGAGGGCTTCATTCAGCGTCAGCCCATTGAGGCTATTGTCTGAAGGTCGGGCAGTACTTACGCCAGCCTGCAGACCCACCGATGGTATATTACCCAGCTTAGCCTGTTTCAAAGTAAGATCTGCTGCCGCCAGGTTTTTAATGGCTACCTGCAAATCATTATTATGTTCAAGAGCGTCAGCAATCAATTTTTGTAAACCACTATCCTCAAAAAAGGATTTCCATGGCAATGTCGCTATTGATGCTTTGTCCGCTGGTGCATCACGATAGGTCTGTGGCAAGGCTGTATCTGGCAAAGCAGCATCTTTTGATACCTTACAGGATGTTATGAATAGTACAGCCAGCAAAACAGAGGCAACTGCATTGGATTGATATATTCTTTTCATGATTAATTTAATAAAAATTCTTGTTCATTCGCAGGTATCTCAATGATCTTTTTCCTGCTTATTTTTTCCTGTAAGTGCTGGAATATTACGAATAGTACCGGAATAATCGATAGGCCCAGCGCCACTCCAAAAAGCATTCCCCCAGCAGCGGCAACACTGATAGAATGGTTACCGTTTGCAGAAGGCCCACTTGCGCGCATCATCGGTGCCATGCCCACGATAAAAGCAAGAGAGGTCATGATGATAGGGCGCAGTCGAAGCGTCGCTGCTTCAATTGCGGACTGGATCAACGGATGACCAGCTTTTCGACGCTGGACTGCAAATTCCACGATCAGGATCGCGTTTTTGGATAACAAACCTATCAGCATAATCAATGCTACCTGCACATAAATATTGTTCTCGATGCCAGCAATACCTATAGCCATAAACACACCGAATATGCCGGTAGGAATAGATAAGATCACGGAAAACGGAAGTATATAGCTTTCGTATTGTGCGGCCAACAAGAAATATACAAATACCAGGCATAGCGCGAAAATAATAACCGCCTGGCTACCTGAAGTGATTTGCTCCAGCGTGATCCCGGAAAATTCCTGTGTATAACCTTCGGGAAGTGCGGTTTGTGACACTTCGTTAACGGCCTTGATCGCGTCCCCGGTGCTATAACCTTTTTTGGGCAGCACTGTAATGGAGATAGAATTAAATAAATTATAGCGTGTAGCCGTTTCAGGCCCATATACTTTTTTTAATTTGATCAGCGTATTGATGGGCAGCATTTCGCCTTTATTATTTTTTACGTAAATACCATCAATTTTTGAAGGGTCACTTCGGTCTGGTACATCTGCCTGTGCAACTACACGATAGTATTTACCAAAGCGGTTAAAGTCTGATGCCTGGATGCTGCCGAAATAGGTCTGCATTGTTACCAGGATATCGCGGATATTTACGCCCAACTGTTTAGCTTTAGGTTTATCGATCAGCAGATTAAACTGCGGGAAATTTGATTTGAAGGTGGTGAAGGCCATCGCTATTTCCTTTCGCTTCATCAGGGAACCTATATATTTATCAGAAACCCCGCTAAATTCTGTCAGGTCGGCATCTCCGGTACGATCCTGTAAAACCACGTCGAGGCCGTCCACATTACTATAACCGGGAATAGAAGGAAACTCGAATACAAAAGAATCAACACCTTTAATCTCTGCCATTTTCTTCCTTGCAAGAGCCATAATCTCCGGTATGGTCTTTTCGGGGCCACGTTCAGCGACCGGCTTCATAATTATGAAGAACTGTAATGAAGAAGGGCTGTTGGAGTAGGTTAAAAAGTTAAAACCACTCAGTGTGTTAACAGCCAACACCTGTGGCATAGTTTGCAGGTTTTTTTCCGCCAATGCACCCAACTCGCTCATTCGTTCCAGTGAAGCACCAGGTTGCATATTTACGGCAATAGCCAAAAAGCCGATATCTTCAGTAGGCACGAAACCTGTCTTGGTCTTCTTGATGGCAAATGCGGTAATGGCAGTAACTAAGACCAACGCACCCAACGCAAGCCATTTTTTACGGATCAGGAATTTCAGACTGCCAGCATACCTGTCCGTCATCTTGTTAAAACTGGTATTGAAGGAAAGGAAAAACCTTTCTTTGAAATTTTTAGGTGTCTCCCGGGCATCCGAATGGTGAACCTCCCTCAGCAGTAAGGCACAGAGCGCAGGACTTAGCGTTAAAGCGTTAACTGCAGAAATAACAATCGCAATCGCCAGCGTAAAGGCAAACTGTCGATAAAATAAACCAGTGGAACCTTTGATCAGGCCAATAGGTAGAAACACGGCAGACATGATCAGCGTGATCGATATAATGGCTCCGGTGATCTCATGCATCGCCTCCAAGGTCGCAGGCGCTGGTGCGAGGTGCTTCCGCTCCATTTTGGAATGCACGGCTTCTACCACAACAATTGCATCATCGACGACTATACCAATGGCCAGTACCAGCGCGAACAGCGTGAGCAGGTTGATGGTAAAGCCAAAAACATTCATAAAAAAGAAAGTACCTATAATAGCGACCGGAACTGCTATGGCTGGTATCAGGGTTGATCTGAAATCCTGTAAAAACAGGTACACTACGATAAACACCAGAATAAAGGCCTCGATCAGCGTATGTTTCACCTGCTCGATAGAAGTGTCAAGCGCAAGTTTGGTGTTATAAATCGTTTGGTCGTTGATGCCTTTGGGATATTTCAGTTTAGCTTTTGCTAACAGCGCATTGGCCTGGGTCTGGATGGCATCGGCATTTGAACCCGGTAACTGGAAGATTACCAACGTGATTGCCGGTTTACCATTAACGGTGTTTGCGCTGTTATAGGTATAAGAACCAAACTCAATACGGGCAATATCTTTCAAGCGCAGGAAGGAACCATCGGGGTTTGCACGGATCACCATATCCTCATATTGATCCGGTTTATTTTCTTTACCGTCGTATTTAAGCACGTATTCAAAAGCTTCCTTGCTGCCTTCTCCGAACATCCCCGGGGCTGCCTCCAAATTCTGATCATTAATGGCGGCTAATACTTCGCTGGTAGATAACTTATAGGCTGCCATCTGGCTTGGTTTCAGCCAGATGCGCATGGAATATTCTTTATTACCACCTAAAATATTTGCCAGACCGACACCCTGAATACGTTTCAGATCCTGTATGATATTAATGTTGGCATAGTTGGCCAGGAATTTCTGATCATATTTCTGGGGATTTTCACTGTAAATGGTGTGCACCATCATCAGACTATTCGATTGTTTGGAGGTCACAATACCCCTTTGTACCACTTCAGGCGGCAACTGGCTGGTGGCTTGTGACACCCGGTTTTGAACGTTCACGGAAGCCTGATCGGGATCAGTTCCCTTTGTGAAGAATATGGAGATCACCAGGGAGCCATCATTACTGGCGACCGATTTCATATAGGTCATATTATCCACACCGTTAATGGCTTCTTCAAGTGAAGGGGCTACCGAACGGAGAATTGTTTCTGCATTTGCACCAGGATAATAAGCGGTAACTTTTACTGCGGGTGGCGCAATATCCGGGAACCTTTCCAAAGGAAGGCTTAACATGCCGAGCACACCCAGTATGACCAGCAAAGACGAGATCACTGTTGCCAGTACTGGTCTTTCAATAAATTTCTTTAACATGGCTGATAAGATTAATTGTTTGCAGCTAATGAGCTGGCGGTATTTTCCAGCTTAGGTTTGATCAGGTCACCTTCATGAAGATGATCATAGCCACGAAACACAATCTGGTCGCCTGCTTTCAGGCCCCCTTTAACGAGGTAATTGGTGCCGCTTTTTCCGGATATGGATATTTCCTGTTTGCTAACCTTTTTATCTCTTCCCACTAAAAAAACAAACACTTTGTCCTGCATTTCTTGTGTAGCTGATTGCGGTACGATCAGCTGATTGGCAAACTTTAAACCAAGGCGAATTCTGCCCGTATTGCCGGAACGAAGTAAGCCATGTTCATTTTTGAAAGTAGCGCGAAAGGTGATGGCACCTGTATTGTCATCAAACCGGCCGTTAACTACATCGATTTTTCCCTTTGTGGCAAAAGCGCTATCATCAGCAAGGATCAGTTCAACCGGTGGCAATTGTTTGATTTTATCGGCAATTGTGGTACCTGAATACTGTGATTTAAAACGGATAAAGTCATATTCGCCCAAGGCGAAAAACACGTGTACCTCATGCACATCGGAAAGGTCGGTCAAAGCTGAAGGATCTGCAGGACCGACTATGCTCCCTTCTTTTCTCAATAATCTGCCTATATAGCCGCTCACTGGGGCTTTAATCAGGGTGTACCCCAGATTGATTTGTGCGGAGGCGATATCAGCTTTAGCTTGCTCCACGTTCCCGATAGCTACCTCACGAACGGATTGAGCGGTTTTTAGTTGAAAATCGGATATCACTTTCCCTGCAACCAACGGGGTCAATTTATCAATTTCAAGTTGCGTATTGCTTAAAGCGCCCTGCGCGGTATGAAGGCTGGCACGGGCGTTGTTGAGTTTTTCACGGAAAGGAGCTTCATCAATTTTAAACAGTGGTTCGCCTTTGGTAACATAAGCGCCATCGTCAACAAATATATGTTGCAAAATACCAGATATCTGCGGGCGTATGTCTACGTTGATCGTGCCTTCAACGGTAGCAGGGTATTCCTGGTAGGTAGTGGCCTCACCAGACCTGATTTGAATAACTGGCAATTCCTGTACTACAGGAGGAGGAGATGCGGGTTGCCCGGCACAGCTTGATAAAAAGGCCAGGAGAATTAAATATTGAATTTTCATGATATGTTGTTCTTTTATATTTTTTGATTATTAAACTGAAATGCAGAAACTTAAGAAGCCAGTGTCGCGGTCGCTGCATCGGCTTCTTGCTTTAGTCGGATATTTCTGAATTTGCTGAATGCAATGAAGAGGATTACAATCAGAATTACACCTGTAATGTTTGAAGCGCCCAAAATGGTTTGTGTCCTGATGCCATAAAGACTTACCAGACCATAACTGATCACTGAACTAACGATATACATACCCCCACCGGTAAGCCCAGCTGCTGTTCCGGCATTTTTAGAAAAACGGCCGAGGCAATAACCGTAAATTACGTTGAACACAAAACCACCTGAAATATGCAGACCAATAGTTAAACCGATCATGACATAGATATTGGTATGAATGGCTCCGGTCAATATGATAAGACCAGAGAATACAGCCATCAAAGTAATTGCTATAGGTATTTTCTTGGGAAGTGGCACTTTAATTAATCCTTTTGCTACAGTTCCGCCAATCATGATTGCCACACCTGAAAGGAGTGAGCTATATCCCGTAATTACCGGCGAAAAATTAAATACACGTTCGACAATGAAAGGGCTTGCCATACCATACATCACCACGAGACCGTAACAACTGCCGATGATCACAAGACCAAGGGCAAAATCACCAGTACGCAACATGTTTGCATAAACATCCAGGATTGGTTTGGCCTTAAAAGGATGAAAATGTTTAAGCGACTCACCGCTGAAAAACAGCTCTAATAGGAAAAAGACAATAGCCAGTCCGCCTAAGAAGTAAAAGCTGGACTGCCAGCCGAAAATGCTTTGCAGGTAACCACCGATGAAAGGTGCCAGGATTGGCGCGGTTGACCAGATGATCACAAAAAGACTGGTATAATGCTTTAATTTCTCGCCTGAGTACATATCTACGAAAAAGGCACGTTTACCTACAACTATCAGGGATACCGTGATACCTTGTACTACTCGCATAATATATAGCACATAGATATCAGGATATACAGCGATAGCGAAACTAGCGGCAGCAAATACGATTAGCGCACACAGGCTGGCGCGATAACGACCGAAGCTGTCCAGGATGGCTCCGGTAAATAACTGGCTGATTCCTGAACTAATAAAAAATAACACAAGCGATAATTGAACCGCTACCGTTGATACATGTAAATCCTTTGCCATAGTTGGCAGAGACGGGATGTAGATATCCGTTGCAAAACCGGATAAAGGGATCAGGGCAAATGCCAGTATGGTACTGATGCCCCGGTGACTTTCTTTAATTGTTTTCATTTTATGTTGTTTTATTGTTTTGATTTATTGATATAATAAGTAGACGATTTAGTCTATTTATTATTAAAAAAAATAGACACCCTGTCTACGTTCTCATTTAAATATTTAGTTTATGAATGCTTTATGTTATTGTACTACTTCGTCTATTAAGGAAAAGCAATAGCAGCCAAATCGGCTACTATTGCTATCATCAAATCAACAACACAAATAAATTAAGACAAATGTAGACTAATTAGTCTATTAACTACAAATCCTTTTTTATAGATTATTCCAATTTGCGGAATTTTAACACTTCCATGATAAATACAATTTAAAATTCATAGTTTATGAACTGAATAGTCTATATATTTGCATATAAGATTTTGAAGTTATGCCAAGACCAGAAACAACCCGCCAGGTATTGATAGAAAAAGCCGCCGTCATGTTTAATGAAAGAGGTATTGCCGGTACCGCTGTTGATGACATCTTAAAAGCATCTAAAGTGGCAAAGGGCAGCCTTTACGGCCATTTTCCGGGGAAAGCCGAACTTTCGTACGCTACCGTAGATTATATGCTCGGTAGAATCGTTGAGAAACGTAATGCAGCGATTGACGAGGGAAAAACAGCAAAAGAAAAAATATTTGCCTTTATGCAGTTTGTTAAAAACCCGATCAATTCGATTATTGATGGTGGTTGCCCGGTGATTAACCTTTCAGTAGAATCCGACGATACCAGCCCTATCATTAAGAAAAAGGTGCGGAATATGATAGAAAATTCATTTAAGCTGTTCACTTCAATATTGCAGGAAGGGATCGATTCCGGCCAGCTATCACCAAAATTGAATCCGGAGGAATTCGCCCAGCGGATGTTTATCTCTGTGGAAGGCGCGAACGCGATTTGCCGGGTCTTAGGCTCAGTAAAGCCGATGCATTTAATCTTAAAAGGTTTTCGTACTGAACTGGAATTATATTGCAACCTGGAAGAAAAAATGCATTAAATAGATTAAGTATCTGTAGTAAATTAAATTTTTACTGTTTCCTTTGGCTCATCAGATACTAGGATACCTCTGCGCGTTAAAATAAATACTGTAAAATATCAACATAACAGTTTATAGCCAATACCACGCAGGCTCATGATTTTGATATCCGGCTGCTCACTTAATAATTTACGGATATGAGACATAAATACATCCATGCTCCGGTTATTATAAAAATTATCATCTCCCCAAATGGATAACAGCGCATCCTGTCGTTTCAATACTGCGTTTTTTCTGACGATCAGCATCTTCAGGAGCGCGGACTCCTTATAGGAAAGTGAATATGCTTCATTTGGCGTTTTCAGTTTCTGATTTAAGGCATCGAGCGTACAATTACCAAATTTAAGGATGTCACCCGATTCCGGCGAAGTAACCTCTTTTCCGAACCGTTGCAGCAGCGCTTCAATCCTGATCAACAATTCATCCATGCTGAAAGGTTTTTTAAGATAGTCGTTTCCTCCGGCTTTAAATCCTTTTACAACGTCCGCAGGCATGTTTTTCGCGCTCAAAAATATAATGGGGAGGTGCGGGTTACCTGCACGTAATTCAGCTGCGATCATATAGCCATCTTTCGAAGGTAGCATAATGTCAAGTATGCACAAATCCGGTTTAAATGATTCAAACATTTTCATGACTTCATTTCCGTCATTGACCACTTTCACCTGATATCCGTTTGTTATCAAGCCGTCACTGACCACATGCGATAAAAAGGGCTCATCCTCTGCGTAAAGTATATTAATGGTCATGATGCTGAAGGGAGTATGATCAAGAAATCACTGCCTTTTCCAACTTCACTTGAAACCGAAATTTTACCGCCATGCTTCTCTATTGTTTGTTTCACATAATAAAGTCCTAAACCGGACCCTTTTACATCATGGATCGCACCTTTTCGCGGAATCCTGAAAAACCGATCAAATATAGCATCCTGGTAGGCTGTTGCGATGCCAGGGCCGTTATCCGAGAAATTAATATAAACTTTTTCGTCCTGTTGTTTAACAGCAATTACTATTTTCAGCGGCGATCCGCCATATTTAATTGCGTTATCTATCAAATTATAGAAGACGTTACTGAGATGGATCGGGTCGCCAAGAACAAAAAAAGGTTCAGGTGACTGCCCCAGTTCTATACTTGCACCCGTTTTTGCCATTTGTAATTTCATAGCTGCTACAACCTGCATCAGACCCGCCTGAATTTCATAAAGTTCCAGGTTAAGCCGATTATCCTCCGCTTCCTGCTGATGGATATTCAACACCTTTTCTACCATGAGGTTTAGCCGTTGTAATTCAAACCTGCTGATATCAACATAATTATTAAGCTTTTCAGGGTTATTTGCAAGGCCGTATTTACTGATAGACTCCAGCGCGATAGATACGGTAGCAATTGGTGTTTTAAATTCATGCGTCATATTATTAGTGAAATCCGCTTTCGCATCAGCATATAGTTTTTGTTTTTGAAATAATCGGAGAACATAATAGAAAGCTGCGCAGGTCAGCAGTATCATGAGCAACGAAGAAACTGTATAATAACGTATTCTGTACCATACATATCGGTCTAATGAGACTAAAACCAACTGGTATTGATAATGATGTTTGAAGTTATAGGAATACTTCGGACTTATATACTCGGGCTTAATTCCGGGCGGAACATTATTCCTGATCAGTTCTCCCTTCAGAAAGGTGCTGATCTTATCATAAGCCCTTTCGGTAATTCCCATCTGGTAAAGTTGATGCGCCACGTTCTTTTCCATGCGCGGGAGCGCTACCGTATCCAGCCTCAAAACATCTGCGGCGGGCAGGCCAACCAGTTCCGGCGCAACTTCCCTCCGTGCCCTCGCAGGCATGTTCTTGACTGTAAAATCCATGGTTACATGTGTGCTGTCACCACGCAGGTCAATACCGAAATTGGCGTTTAAACCATATATATTCATGTTATCATAGGCAATCCGGATCTGTTGCCATTGTGGCGACAGGAAAAAAGCTTTCATCTGGCGCTCGTTTCCGATTGACCCAAGTGAAGCTAAACTGAGATATAAGCTATTTTTAGATTGCTCATTCACCATGACATCGATCTCATGTGATAACTGTTTCTTTTGCGTAATAAACAGTTGATGCAGCCAAATTCCCTGCAGCCCAATGCTAACGAGTAAGGAACATGCGATCAGTGGATATGTAAACCTGGCTTTCAACCATTTCATACTTCAAAGTTCCTCATATTTTGTCGGGTCTGCACCAATTCACCCAAAGATTTAACCGTATTTAACTCAACTTAACTGAGCGTTAGGAAACTCACGGCTAGGTTTGCGGCATATTTAAAAATCATGAAACGCATATTCTTTATTATTTTTCTTGCTTGGCCATTTCATTCATTTGCACAACAAAAGATAGCAGGCCTAATTACAGACGCGCAGGGAGTGCCGCTGGATGCAGCTACAGTTTCACTTGCTCAGAACGCTAAAGTTATCAGCAGCCAATTTGCTGATCATGGCAAATTCGAGTTGGTTATAGCTAATAATCTTCCTTACCAGTTGTCTGTTACTTTACTCGGATATCAGTCCCAAAGCATCAAAATTCAATTACCTGTTGAAACCATCAAAGTAATATTATTACCAGATAGTAAACAGTTGAATGAAGTAATGATCGCTTACAAAAAACCAACCATCGAGCGAAAGGCGGACCGGGTTGTATTTAATGTCGAAAATAGCGTGATCGCAGCAGGTGGTAGCTTACTTGAAGCTATAGCAAAAGCGCCTGGAGTACAGGTTAGCTCATCGGGCGGCATCACTGCGTCAAATAAAGCTGTTACAATTTATATGGATGACAAACCCATTAGACTCAGCGGCGACGATCTTAACACCTACCTACAGAGCTTACCGGCAGATCAGATTTCTAAAATTGAGGTGATGTCCAATCCTTCATCAAAGTATGAAGCGCAGGGAGGCGCGGTAATCAATATTGTATCAAAGAAAATAAAGGGTGATGGTTTTAATGCCAATATTAATGGCGGCTATACGCAAGGGCACCTTGGATCCTACAAAATGGGGACTATTTTTAATTACAGTAAAGGAAAATTAAGCGTCTTTGGCACTTACGGTTATTCCAGCCGCAATATTCAGCGAGACGTCAATAATTATATTATTTACCAGAACCCGGCTGCTTATGCTTATTGGGATATTAATAAAACACTACTTCCTAAAACGCAAACACATACTTACTCACTGGGTCTTGACTATAATATTTCGGCAAATCAGGTATTCGGGCTTTTAGTGACCGGCAACAATAGCGCTAACACCAACAACAGTAATTCCCTGACGTCAGTTTATAACAATCACAACTTACTTCCAGATTCGCTGTTGCACACAAATAACAACAATTCAGGTAACACTAACCAGTACAGCTTTAACCTGAATTATAAAATTAAACTTGGCGAACAGGGGCAAAGCCTGAATGCAGATGTAGATTATGTGCCGTACAGCACTTCAAGCAGACAGACGGTGGATAACCTGGCCACATTACCTGATGGGAGCTTGTCATCCGCTCCTTATCATAGTATATCTCCGGCAACACAGGACATATCTATCTGGTCAGGTAAAATTGACTATGACTTTAAACTTGGCAAAAAGTTGACTGTAGAGTCCGGTCTTAAATATACCAGTATAACAACAAGTAATAAATTTGATTTTTTTGAGATCGAAAATAGAACCCAGGTGTTTGACCCTGGAAAAAGCGACTTTTTTAGATATACGGAAAATACGGGAGCCGCTTACGGTATTATTTCGGGCGACATTGGCAAATTGACGCTAAAGTTTGGTTTAAGGGCAGAAAGGACCAATACACAGGGTTATTCATTTTCAACAGACTCGCTGAATAAAAATAATTATTTGCGGATTTTTCCAACAGCGTTTATCTCCTATAAAATTTCCGACGATGATATGCTTAGTGTTAATTTCGCGCGAAGGATTGACCGCCCTGGATATTCGCAGTTAAACCCGGCAAAGATTTATGTCAGCCCTTATTCTTATTCGAGTGGCAACCCGTTCCTGCGCCCGGCCCTTTCAGATAATCTTGAAGTCAATTATACTTTTAAGGAAAATTATACCATAACAGGCAGTTTTTACCAGGTAAGCGATCTGACAAACCCGATCACCATCCAGAACAATGTTAATCAGACTTTTTACAGCACGCAGGAAAATACCGGTAACATACGTGATATCGGGCTACAGTTTTCCGCTGTTAATCATCCTGTAACCTGGTGGGAAACGAGTTACTATCTGGAAGGTTACACAAGAAGACAAGATCTTCGCTACCTGACCGGGGAATTTGAGAATAGTTTTCATTTTTATATTAAGTCAGATAATGCATTTACATTAATAAAAGACAAAGGACTTAAAGCAGAAATAAGCGCATGGTATACTGGGCCTCTACAACAGGGCACCTACAACCTGGGCAAAACCTGGGATTTAAGCACAGGTATGAGTAAATCCCTATGGAATAACCGGGGAACAATAAGGCTCGCTGCCAATGATGTTTTTTTTACCAATCCCATACACATCAACATAAACTATTTGGATCAGCACACGGGCTTTGTATATAGGAATGATTCGCGAAACCTGAATTTAAGTTTCACTTACAAAATCGGCAAAAAGGTTAATGAAGCCCGTAAAAGAGCAACAGCCACAGACGAAGAAAAACAACGGAACAGGTAATTAAGACATTATTTAACAAAAACGTTGATATAGATCAAGACGCTTTTTATCATACATCAATGTTTGGGAGTAACCACTGGGGTAAATTTGTATCAACAATCTGATACAATTTAAAACAGAAACAATATGTCAAAAAAAATCTTTATTACCGGAACAAGTACAGGGTTTGGAAAGTTAACAGCCATCACCCTTTCAAAAGCAGGCCACACCGTAATTGCCGGTATGCGTGGCATTAATGGCAAAAATGAAGCTGCCGCCAATGAGTTAGCTGCCTTGCCTAATATAGATGTCGTAGAAATCGATCTTACAGATGATACTTCCGTTAAAAATGCATTTGAGCAAACCTTAGCAAAATACGGCACTATAGACGTTTTGATAAATAATGCGGGTGTAGCCGGATTCGGTTTACTTGAAGCGTACACAATAGACCAAATCAAGAATTTATTCGAGATTAATTTCTATGGTGTAATTCGTGCCTATCAAGCCGTATTGCCAAGTATGCGCCAGGCTAAAAACGGCCTGATCATTAACTTGACTTCTGGTGCCAGCGGGCATACATTGCCTTTTATGATACCTTATTTAGCCGCAAAATTTGGAGTGGAAAGTCTTACCGAAGGATTGCAGGACGAACTAAGTGATTATGGTATAGAAAACGTTAGCATCCAGCCCGGCGTATATCCAACCGAAATGAATACCGGTGTAAAAACTGGCTTTAACGCGGATAAAGCGGAGATTGCAGCTGCATACGGTGATGCTGCTACAAATAAATTTAATGCAATCGGAGCCGCCTTATTTGGTAAAATGGCCGAGTTTAAAATGAATCCACAGACGATTGCTGATGGTATTTTAGAACTGGTTAATATGGAAAAAGGCACTCGCCCTTTACGTTTTCCACTTGACGCAATCGCTCAAGGCACAGATAAAGAATTTATCAATGCAAGAGCCGATATCAAAGCTAAATGGCTGAGTAAATACACCAGCTAATTATTTATAACAAAGCCCTTATAAATATATACGGGCTTTGTTTTTATCTCAGACATATACATCATGGATATCATACAAGCTTTGAACTGGCGATACGCCACTAAGAAGATGACAGGACAAATTGTTCCAAAACAAACAATCGACAAAATTATTGCAGCCGCTCATTTAGCACCATCCGGTATTGGCTTACAGCCGTATGAGATCATCGTTGTATCTAACCCGGAATGGAAAGAGAAGATCCTGCCTGTAGCAATGAATCAGGCCCAAGTTATACAATCATCTCATTTATTCGTGTTTGCTGCCTGGCAGAACTATTCCCTTGAACGAATCAACAAAGTATTTGATTATTTAAATGAGCAACGCAACCAGCCAGCCTCCGCATCAGACGCTCACCGGAATTTCGCGATCAGTTATTTTGGCAAAATGACTGAAGAAGAACAGTTTCATCATGCTGCCAAACAAGCCAATATTGCTTTAGGTCTTGCCGTAGCTGCTGCTGCGTTGGAACAGGTAGATGCTACTCCGATGGAGGGTTTTAACGCCCTGGCGTTAGACGAACTTCTTGGTTTGCAAGAAAAAAGCCTGAGAAGCTCCATGTTATTAGCCATAGGCTATCGCGATGAAGAAAATGATTGGAACCTGAAGCTAAAGAAAATCAGGAAACCGCTTACCGAACTCGTGACGGAACTAGCTTAACCTTTAACAATAGTTATTATGAAAAAGTTAATTAAAAATTTCCCCGTCGCAGCGGTCTTATTATTGATCCTGATTTTATCGATAATTCCTCATCAACGAGCCCAGGCACAATTACATGGCTTAGTTGGTATCGATCATATCGGGATGAATGTACCTGATATGGATAAGGCAGTTAAGTTCTTTACCGATGTGATGGGTTGTGTGCCAGTAACGACGGTAGGCCCTATGCCAATGGACGCCGCCTGGAAAAAGAAGTACAAGATACATCCCAATTCGGAACTGGAAAAGATAGTTTCCCTAAGAGCCGGTAATGGTGCAAATATTGAATTATTTCAATACAAATCCCCAGAAGCCAATAAAGAACAGCCTTATAATGATGATATGGGATTAAACCATATAGCCTTTTATACCACCGATATGAAAGAAAGTGTGGCCTTTCTTAAAACAAAAGGAATCAACGTGTTAAATGACCCGATAAAGAATACAACAGGGCCAACCGCAGGGGAAACCTGGGTTTATTTTTTAACTCCGTGGGGCGCAAAAATTGAACTGATTTCCTATCCTAATGGAAAAGCCTACGAAAAAACAAACCCGGTTACAAAACTTTGGTCACCAAAAGATGCAAACGCTCATCCTAAAATTACGGACATGAAAACGGCACAAATTAACGCCCTGGTTACCCGGCATCTTGAAATCTGGAATTCTAAAGCAAGCGAAAAACGTAACGAAGAGGTTAAAGAAGTGTACAACGAGCAAATTGCTTTTGTCACCCCCGGTTTTGAATTTACGGGTTATGCCAAACTCAATCAATTCATTGATGATCTTCATACCAAAAACGCAGGTTATGTTTTTACCCATAAGCGGCCGATAGAAAGCCATCATAACCTGGCGAGACTTTTCTGGTCATTCGGGCCACCATCGAATCCTAATGCTATTACAGGCATGGATCTTTTTACTATAGAAGATGGCCGGGTGCAGTGTTTATATGTATTTCTTGATGCTCCGCACAAATAACTGTTTAGTCCCCAAAATAAATTTCCCTACCATCAATGCCTGTAAAGCAGGCTTTAACTAAAAATTAAATAAAATGAAAATCAACGCTAACCCCGCGCATGGCTTTGCCACACCATTCCGTAAATTGTTATTCAAAAAATGCGTCGCCTTGTTAATAATGATCACTCTCGGATCAATGGCAAGTACCATTCAGGCGCAATCAAAGGCAAAATATAGTAAAGCCGAACTATCAGATGCCGCGCTTATTAAATCACTTCCAGGCTTTAAAAATGGCTATGCCACTGTAAATGGGATTAAATTACATTACGTAACCGGCGGCCAGGGTCAACCATTAGTATTGTTACCTGGCTGGCCGCAGACCTGGTGGTCTTTCCATAAGATCATGCCGCAACTTGCAGCTAAATACAAGGTAATCGTTGTAGATATCCGGGGAATGGGCAGATCGGATCGTCCTGCCGGTGGATATGATAAGAAAAATATGGCCAAAGATATCAGTGAGCTAATACACGCTCTTGGTTATCAGAAAGCCTATATCGCTGGTCATGACATTGGCGCGCAGGTTGCCTTTGCGGTTGCTGCCAATTATCCGGAAGTTACTGCTAAGGTAATATTGATGGATGTACCACACCCGGATGATACCTTTGCAGCGACTTTAATGCTACCTGCATTAGGCACGCCTACAGATAAGCTTGATGAAAATCACCCATTTCTATGGTGGTTTGCATTCAACCAAATGAAAGGCATGCCGGAAAAATTACTAACTGGCCGGGTTCGTATCGTTCAGGACGCGGTTTTTAAATACCTGTTGTATAACGAACAAGCACTTAGTGAATTAGACAGGGAAGTATATGCCGCCGCTTATGATAGTCCTGGAGGTATTCGCGCAGGCAATGCATGGTATCAGGCGTTTCCACAAGATATCGCCGATTATAAGACTTACAGTAAAGTGACAATGCCTGTTTTAGGCATAGGAGGTCCCGGATACAACTGGCTTAATTATGTTCTTCCCAATAAGGCTACAGATGTTAAAGTAGTAAAAGTGGAGGGTAGTGGACATTTTGTTGCAGAAGAAAAACCAAAAGCTACTGCTGACTTTATCATTGACTTTTTGAAGTAATATGTCGCATATTTGTATCATTAAATTGATTCATGTTCGAAATATTTCAAAAGTATATCAGTGATCAGGTTACGTTAACCAAGGAAGAGTATGAACTGATCAAATCAGTATGTATTTTTAAGAAACTACGTAAAAGGCAGTATTTGCTCCAGGATGGGGATGTATGGAAATATAACGCATTTGTTTGTAAAGGGTGTCTGAGGAATTACAGAGTAGATGAAAGCGGAGGAGAACATATTATGGGTTTTTCAAAGGAGTATTGGTGGACAGGTGATCGGGAAAGTTTGTTAACCGGTAAACCATCCGTAAATAATATAGACGCAATAGAGGATTCAGAAGTGATTTTAATTACAAAACCCAGTTTCGAAATGATTTGTGGTCAAATACCTGCTTTTAATACTTTAGTCAATAATATCCTAAATAAAAGCTTCATTGCCAGTCAGAACCGGATTCATTCAGCAATCAGCTATACCGCCGAACAAAAATACCGGGGGTTCATGGAGAAATATCCCGATCTTACTTATCGGGTTCCTCAACATATGATTGCGTCGTTTCTGGGTATTACACCTGAAACATTGAGCCGGATAAGGAAAGAGGTTGCAAAAAAATAGTTCGTAATGAACTAATTAAGAAAGCCATTGATGAAAGTCGATGGCTTTCTTAATTTTAAAATAAATGCAGAATTTACGTGAACCGTTAGATAAAAGCGTTTCGATAATTTTAATATTTGCTTGAATGAAGCCAAACGTAAAAAGTGATGATATTAATAATTTGTTCCTATTAAGGGAAGAGGATCAATTTTTGCGTAATGGCGGTCAGGAGGACTTCAATGTTTACTTCCGTGAAGGCACTTCAATTGTTCCGGTGCACCGAAAGAGGAATTTTTATAAGATCGCGTTTGTAGAAGGGATCAGTAAAGTTTATTTCGCTGATAAATGGATAGCGGTCACTCAGCCCGTATTGATATTTTCCAATCCCAGGGTACCATATTCTTGGGAAAACGTCCCGACAACCCAAACGGCTTGGTGCGCTCTTTTTACAGAATCATTTTTAGAGGCGGGTGATCGTATCGGAACTTTAAAAGGATCGCCTTTGTTTAGTACCACTGAAATACCTGTCTATTTTCCCAATAAGGAACAGCAAGCAGAAATTATATTCATTTTTAAAAAAATGCTCCGCGAAACCGAATCGGATTACGAGTACAAATATTATGTCCTAAAGAATTGCCTTCATTTGCTCATCTATGAAGCTATGAAGATTAGTCCTTCAGCAAGTTTTCATAAACAGGTCAGCGCCTCGACCCGCATTACCAATCTATTTTTCGATTTGCTTGAAAGTCAGTTCACTGTGGATAGTCAAGAGCATTTGCTGGAAATGCATAGCCCACAGGATTATGCCAGCAGCCTTTGTATTAGCGTCAATCATTTGAACCGCGCTATTAAAGAGACCACAGGTAAAACAACCTCCGATCATATTTCGGCCCGTATTATACAAGAAGCTAATTTATTGCTTCAATATAGCGATCAAAGCATATCCGAAATAGCTTACAGCCTGAAATTTGAATATCCAGCCTATTTCGCCAAATTCTTCAAAAAACATACTGGTCATTCTCCCACAGAGCTACGTCAGCAACTTGCTTGATTTATATAACAATCTGATTGATTTGTTTTAACCGTAACAGATGTTCGAGTTGATCTTTGTTAAAACAAACTTTACATGAAATTTAGAAAACTTGGAAATACAGGCGTAAAATTATCAGCCATTGGCTTAGGCTGTATGGGGATGAGTATGGCATACGGCGATACAGACGACCATGAAAGCTTGGCTACTTTGGAAAAATCGATTGATCTTGGCATTAACTTTTGGGACACCTCTGACGCGTATGGAAACGGAAAGAATGAAGAGCTGCTTTCGAAGGTTCTTGTACCCAATAGGAGTAAAATTTTTCTTGCCACAAAGTTTGGGTTCAGGTTCCGGGATGGTATTGCTTCACCAGCTAATGCCATGATCGATGGCTCGCCGGAATGGATGAAACAGGCGATAGATTTGAGCCTTCAGAGACTAAAAACTGACGTGATCGATCTTTATTATCTACACCGGGTTGACAAAAATATACCCATAGAGGAATCCATAGGCGCAATGGCTGACTTGGTAAAAGAAGGTAAAGTGAGGTATTTAGGGCTCAGTGAGGCATCACCTTCAACCATCAAAAGAGCCAACGAAGTACATCCTATAGCTGCATTGCAAAGTGAATATTCATTGTTAACCCGTGATGTAGAAGGAAGTATCCTCAACACTACAAGGGATCTCGGGATTGCACTTGTGCCTTACTCTCCGCTCTCAAGGGGATTAATGACTAACATGATCAATGCTGAAAACCTTGCAGTAGCTTCCGATTTAAGAAAGTCATTTCCGCGCTTTCAGGGGGAAAGTTTCCAGAACAACTTAAAACTGGCTGACCAATTTGCCGCCCTTGCACACGAAAAAAATTGCACTGCCGCACAATTGGCCATTGCCTGGGTATTGGCACAGGGAGAAGATATTATTCCAATTCCCGGGACGAAGCGACAGAAGTACCTCATTGAAAATGTAAAGGCTTTAGAAGTGTCATTGAATGAATCGGAATTAAACGAAATAGAAAAACTTGTAAAACAATATCCAATTTCCGGCGAACGTTATGGCGAAGGATTTATGTCGCAGGTAATCGACAAATAGCGACCTTTCACTATAGGGTTTAAATATGCTGCGCATGACCAGTTAAAGAAACTTATTATGCATTCCCGAATACCGGGGAATTGCCCCGGTTCAGACAAAGTGCCACAGGAACTATGAACCTGATATATAAGCAAAGAGTCATTTTGCCTGGCATTTAAATGAGTCTTTCAAGAAAGCCATTGATGAAAATCGATGGCTTTCTCATTTTAAAATAATCGAATCTTTCCCAGGCTCAATCTATTATGATCATATCTGGGCTGTGTTTATTATAAAAACTGGTATGTAATTATAATCCAAATAGCGGATAATTTTGAAGAAAAATTATTACCATGAAAGCAATGTCAATTTTACTACTAGTGTTAGGTACCATCGGCTCATGCTGCGGGCAGGTAAGTTCCAGGACAACAAAAAGTGCGGACGTTCTACAAACCGCTGGCGTTCAAATGACAGCATTTTTAAATCTACATGAGCATACGATATCAGTCTTGTACGGGGATTCCGCTGCCTTTGAAAGTACGAAAAGCAATTTTAATTACCATACCGCTGACGAGCACTTTGTATTGATTACCTACAAACTGAAAAATTTCTATTACGACTATGATGCGCAGGCACGCGGTGACCTCGAACGTGTAGAATACATTTCCGGTCTGAATCCGAACGACGGCGAAAAATTCTCTTACAAGATCACAATAGGAAATTGGCCTCAAAATAGTAAGGGGATCCGCTACAAGGAAAGCGAACGTATCAAATTCATCTTTTCACACAAGCCCTATGAATACCCGGAAGTGGAGAGCTTAAACAAATAATTATTCAGAAATGGTTGGCATTGTTTATTCCATCGTCAATAAAAACATTGATCTACATCAAGTTGCTTTTTATTATTTGTCAATGAATCAAAGGCTCTAATTATCGCATCTTAGGTCATTGAAATATTGCGCAGATTATCCGGCGGATTATTAATTAATGATTATGGAAAAGGAAGCGGAAATGGAAATGGAAATACTGATCCAACAAACTATAGCAGCTTGGCAGCTACAGAACAGAAAACTTAATGCTTTATTGAATAAAATAAGTTCCGAAGAACTCTTGACCCCTATTGCCCCAAACAGAAATCGTGGCATTTATTTATTGGGGCACCTTATTGCGTTTAATGATATGATGTTGCCTCTGCTCGGTTTTGGAGATCGGCTTTACCCAGAACTGGATAACCTGTTTGTTGGCTGTGCGGACGGCTGCGCAGATCATTACCCCCCAGCCGATACATTGAAAATGTATTGGTATCTGGTTAATGAAACGCTTACAGTAAATATGAGTAAAATTCCAATTACAGAATGGCTTGCTCAAGCAACTAATGTTAGAGTGAATGCTTTTGAAAAAAATCCGCTTCATAACAAATTTAGCGTATTAATCGGCCGCACCATTCACTTGAGTTATCATATCGGCCAGTTAAATCTGTTATTCTAAAGCAATCGCCCGCAATTGACATACAAGCCGGAAAAATTGTATGGCTTTATTAAAAGTCCATTACCCGGCGGGCTTCAATTATAATATTATGGGTTAGACCATTGCTCAGAAATCCTGCGCAATGGTTTGGGTTCGAGTTCTATCGAAAAACGCCATGCTATTGGACATTATTATATGCCTTACTGTTTTCCTATTGAAATGCAATAAAAAAAGCCACCAACTGGTAGCTTTCCTTTAAATAATCTACTTTTTATTCTGACCATGGAGAGTGCAAAATACAATCACAAAAATTTTTACGATGAAAATTAGGTATCATAAAAGCGCAAACATCAGCTTTGATATTGCCAAAAGTAGTATCCGTTTTATGTTCGAAGCCACCAAAAAATGTGGGTATGATTTTATTTTTAAAATCATTTCGTGGAAATGCTGCGATAATTTCCTCTCTATTTTCAGCCCCTAAATTTTCGTAACCTTCTCCCATCACGTCAAGCCCAACTCCACTATACATTAATGCAACTTCGTTTTCTTTATGTTCCGCAATGCCTATAGTAGTATGCAGGGCTATTGTATCCCAAACTAATTGCAGCTTATCTTTTGCTATACCATGGCCTTTCAGAAAATCACGCGCGGCATTTGCACCATCTACCTCAAATCTAAGATCTGCACTGCTATAATGCGGGACTAAACCAAGATCATGAAAAACTGATGCCACATACAACAGTTCGGAGTCGTGGGTTAGGTTGTTTCGTTTTGCGTTTAACGAGGAAAAAAGGAAAACGCGCAATGAGTGGTTATAGATAAATTCGGTACCATGTTCTAATAAAAGATCGGTAGCCTGAATAGCGATGGAACTGTCCGGGATAGTAATACCCGCAACTGATTTGAAACGATTTACTGACATATGTTATAAATTAATCCTTCAAATTTAGCAGGACTGCTTTTTAGTAAAATGCCAATAATGACCTTTAACATGACAAAATTCACTTATACTGTTGCAAATGGCCGTAGTAACTAAAGCTCTTTTGTAATATCCAGGTTAACTTATGAAATATCTCATCTTCAGAGCGAATCAGTTTTTAATTTTATGACTAATATGAAATTACGTCAAAAAGTATTTTTAGAAATGGCAATCAGCAATTCATTTTTTATTGAGCGATTTTCTAATCTCGCTCTAAGTAATGAATTTCCAAGCCGTTTGAGTTATCACCGCATCTTATTGATTGAGCATGGCTCCGGTAGGCTCACCATTGATGATAACACATTCGAGGTTACTAATAATAAAATGTTTTTACTAGCCAAAGGGCAAATTTATTTTTTTGATAAATCAATAATTAGCAGCGGGTTCATATTGTGTTTTGGAGATTGTTTTTGGGAAAAAGCACCAGCCAGCGCCAGTAACTGCAAAGCGGTTTTGTTTAATAACGCGGCAGCTAATCAGCAATTGCAACTGCATGAAGATGAACTTGAAGAATTTACCTTTCTTTTCAAAACACTTTTGAATGAATTTAACCGAGAGGCTTATTCAAATAAATTTGACGCACTGGCGGCATACTTAAAAATAATCATGATCAAGATAGCCAATGTTCGAATTACGGATAAGGGAAGTTTTGATAGTCAGGATTATATAATTTATAGGAAATTTATGGATTTGCTAAGTATCGAGTTTAAAAAGTACCGAGAGGTAAATGATTATGGAAAAATGTTAGGTATTACTTCAAGACGGTTAAGTGACCTGTGTAAAAGGTGCAGTAACAAAAGTGCAAAGGAAATTATTAACGGTCAATTAGTAGCGGAAGCCAAGCGTTTTTTGCAATTTAGTTCCAGTTCAATAAAAGAGATTGCCTATTTATTGAATTTTAACTCGCCAGAACAATTCAGTCATTTTTTTAAAAAATACACCAATTTCTCCCCTGCGAGCTTTCGTGATCATTTCATAAAAATCGGCGTATAAAACTAAGGTAGTAAAAATGTTATTTTTGTATTCTATATTCGGTTGGCTTCTGCTGACCTGATTGTGATAAGGTTCCTCTAAAAAAAACCAGCATTCAATTTAAGTTGTATCTTTTAATTATTTCGTCCCGTGTTTTGTCATCAGCTTCTTTAATTTGAGATCCCTGACTTCCAAATATTTGATAATTGTATTTAAGCCAGTATATTCTATCAATAAGCATTTTTAAGGGAACTTCATCTAATTGCCTTTGGTTCACGGCGGCGACGATTACAGGTAGATATTTTTCCATCATTTCTAAAGGCGCATGTTGTACTACAAGCCACATAGTTGATTCAAACTGTTTACCTACCAATTGTCTGCCTACGTAAGTTTGGTAAACATTAAATAAAGAATCAATCAACTGCTGATTACGTTCATCTAAAGGTTTCTGTTCAGACCAATCCACAGGTTGAGTCATTCTAAATTTAGAATCATGTAATTGAATCATACTAATAGTACTTACTAAGTCCGGATTCAGCTTGTTGTTCTCCGCGTATTCAGTTGCATTAAATTTTGAATTTTCTGCCGTTGATGATTGAGCACAATTGGAATAGAATGGCAGGAATGATTCAGGAATAAGTTTATCTAAACTTGATGTTCCCATCACTTTAATATATGAACAGATAGTAGCCCCATCCAAATGAATAGCTTTATCAAAAGCAGCTTTAATGTGGCTTTTTGGTTCCTTTAGAATAACAAATGCAGTTGTGATATTCCAGTAATCAGCAGCGTTTAAATTTTGAACGTTATTTTTAGACGCAGATTTTGTATCATTAAGTATTTGTTGTGCATAATGAAACCGTTGCTCGGTAACCCCTTCCCTTTGGACAGGGGCAAAAAGGAATATTGCATTACCTATGGTTTGTTCGCTGGCCAATTGGTCGGTATTATTTTGGCTAAAACATTTTACCGTTGCCAATAGTAACACACAAAAACATGCAAATGATTTTTTCATATTTAAAAGATGTGGAAGATTTGGATAAGTTGCAATTTATTTGACAATTCTCACTTCAATTATAGTTATATCACAAATATATTTGATTGCGGTACATTAAGCTGATTTTAAAAAACAAGTTTCCTCTGCGTTCTCATGGAACAAGCCTGGGTGCTATCTACAGTTTGGCAGCTTAGGTTTCAGACTCTTTATTCTATTACCTTTTCCGTCCTTTTAGTATTTTAGTCAGTATTGGTTTGAGGGCACGATAGCTTTGAGTATTGATATAATGCCGCTTTGGCCTGCAAGTCTATTCATTGGCAAACTAGATATCCGTCTTTTTCCAGCATTTCTGTCTGATTTGTATCCGTTATTAATCGGCAATTGAAACGTTAATACCAAAAGCCCCTCACCGTCAGCGCGATGTTGGGGGCTTTTGATCCGGCAAATATAAAATATTCTAAAACTGTTATCTGCTTGTTTTTCGAACGAAATACCAAATAAATAATACCCAAACACCAAAACCAACGATGAATGATGGTAATTTATTTTGTGCTGATAGTGCAGATAAAAATGCCCCTGTACCAACGATACAGGTCAGGCATAATAAAATGAATGTTCTCATATCACTAATAATTTATACGCTTACAAGGCGCATGGTTTTACGTTGTTCAATTGGGTTTGTTAATTTCTTTATTTTTATCGGCGAATCTGTTAATAGGGTTACCACATTTGCTTGTACTTCATCAACGATGCTCCAGTCTTTTTCGATATAGATATCTGTCACTTTGTTCCCCTGATCCACATGATTAAGTGCCAGCGCTACATCATCCTTACTCATCCTGCATTTGTTTCGTGCAAGGTTACCAAAGCTGTGTCGTGCCCAATAATAGGTTATTCCGGATAATTCTGTATTATTATTAATCACTTCCATTCCCGCCTTAATAGCTCGGTCTAAAGCTTGTGAGCGGCAGTAACGGGTATGTAGTTTACCAAGGTATTTTTCTAAAAGAGGTTTTGCTTCTTTTATTACCTTAATGCTGATAAATGCATTATCTTTTCTCCGCTTTGTTTTTGATCTGTTGTATTCAACTCGCCCTTTTTTAATGTTGTCGGTGGTTAAATGATAGAGATCCACGGCGTTGGTTCCGCATAAATAGAACGATAACATAAATAAGTCGCGCGCCATTTCAGCGCGACTGTCTGGCTCAACTTTACAATCCCTGATCAGTTTAATTCTTTCAACATCTAAATTGCGTTTCCTGGTTTCCGGTGTGTCTACGATCTTATAATTATCGAATGGGCAATACGGAATTCGTATCTGGCCTATCTGAGGTTTATTAAAATGCTTCATTGCCGCCTTAAACAGGATACGTAGATCACGAAAATGGTTATGTACCGATCCGTCTGTCATTCCTTTTACAACCCGCGTCCGTATTTTTCCCTGATTTAGCCGTTTTATTTCTCTTTTTGCCCGCAAATACTTTTCATAGGAGGCAAGCATCCATTCATTAATTTCAAGCGGAGAAATAGGAGTTTGATTAAAATAATCTTTGAGGCTGAAAAGCACAGTTTTTAGTGTACCTGCCGACCCGTTTCGTTTTTCCTTTTCTAATCCCTCAATGTGACTTTGGCAGAATTTGAAAAAGTCCATTGGCTCGTCCTTATCCCTTAAATGATCCCTTAAAGTTTCCGCATTAAAGAATTCAAGTTTGGGTCCAAGGTTACTGATAGTTACCCGGTAGTCATCGAGCGTTTTATTCAGTATCAGTTTTAAAGTCGCATCTCGAAGGACGCATTTGGCAGTGAGTTGCTTGTCGACAACAAAGTGGGGGGTATCAATGTATTTTTTCTCCCCTTTGTGTGCAACCCTGATTTTTACATTGTAAGTTCCGTCTGCTTTTTTGTGGTGTTTGTGGATTTTAATACCTACAGTAGCCATGACATAATCTGTTTTAGCGAAAGAGGTCAAATAGTTTTGTGCCCTATTTGTGCCCTTTTTTCGCTGGGTTAAACAAAAAATTATGTAAAAGCTATCGGAACGGCTCGTTCCTGACAGTCGGTGTTAGCCTTTGAAAAGTGCCCAAATATACGAAAAAAGGCCTTTTTCAAGCGAAAAAGACCTTTTTTGATTTTGTGGTACCACCTGGATTCGAACCAGGGACACAAGGATTTTCAGTCCTTTGCTCTACCGACTGAGCTATGGTACCTTCCTTTGAGGAGTGCAAATGTAGCTTGTTTTTTTATTTATCGAAACTTTTTTGTAAAAAAGGTTTTAAATGGCTGATTTTCATTGGCAATAATTTAAATTCACGCAGCTATTTGCTAAATCAACCAATTAACTATATTTGAAATATACTATGCACGCATAATGATTGGCCAATTAATCTTTATTATCATACTGGTAGCCGCTATTTACTTATTCAGTAAAAATGTAGCCAAAATACGACGTAATATTTTATTGGGGAAGGATACTGACCGATCAGACCAACCCGCAAAGCGCTGGAAGATAATGGCAAAGGTAGCTTTGGGTCAAACCAAAATGGTTAAGCGCCCTGTTGCTGCGATAATGCATTTTTTCATTTACGTGGGTTTCATTATCATCAACCTGGAGGTAATGGAGATTATGATTGATGGTATCTTTGGTTCGCACCGGGTATTTTCAAAACCGCTGGGCAGTTTATATGGCTTGCTGATAGGCGGCTTTGAGGTGTTGGCAGTTTTGGTACTTACAGCCTGCGTGGTTTTCCTTATCCGCAGAAACATCATCCATTTAAAACGCTTTAGTGGTGTGGAGATGACTGAATGGCCAAAATCGGATGCAAACTATATTCTTTGTATCGAGATATTACTGATGTCGGCTTTTCTAACCATGAATGCGGCAGATTATAAATTACAGGCACTACATTTCGGTGAATATATTAAAGCGGGAAGTTTTCCGGTTAGTAGTTTAATTGCTCCGCTATTGCCAAGTAGTGCACATGCACTGGTAATTACGGAGCGGGTTTGCTGGTGGTTCCATATTTGCGGGATATTGGCATTTTTAAACTACTTACCCTACTCCAAACATTTCCATATCCTGCTGGCTTTTCCCAATGTTTATTATTCTAACTTAAACCTTAAGGGTAAGTTTACTAATATGCCATCGGTTACTAATGAGGTAAAGGCTATGCTCGATCCATCGTTCACACCTCCTGCCCCGGCAGAGGGCGAAGTAAGCCGTTTCGGCGCTAAGGATGTAACCGACCTTACCTGGAAAAACCTGATGGAAGCCTATACCTGCACCGAATGCGGGCGTTGTACGTCGGTTTGCCCGGCAAATATTACCGGCAAGTTATTGTCGCCACGAAAGATCATGATGGATACCCGCGACCGGATTACCGAGGTTGGTAAAAACATCGACCTAAATGGCAAAGATCATGATGATGGCAAAACACTTTTAGATACTTACATCACCCGTGAAGAGATTTGGGCCTGTACCACCTGCAATGCTTGCGTTGAGGCTTGCCCCGTAAACATAAACCCATTGGAAATTATTACAGAATTACGTCGTTATTCCGTGATGGAAGATGCACAGGCACCTGCCAGCTTAAACAATATGTTTGGCAACATGGAAAACAATGGCGCTCCGTGGAAATATTCGCAGGCGGATAGGTTTAATTGGAAAGAAGGTTCATAGTTCATGATTGATAGCGCATAGCAATATTGGCTATCAAAACACAATTACCATGAACTATGATCTATTAACTATGAACAAAGTATGAGTGAACTAAAAGTGCCTACCATGGCCGAAATGCTTGCCGAAGGCAAAGAACCTGAAATATTATTTTGGGTTGGCTGCGCCGGGAGTTTTGATGAGCGGGCACAAAAAATAACACGCGACATCTGCAAGATATTACAGCATGTGGGAATGAGCTACGCTGTATTAGGTACAGAAGAAAGCTGTACAGGCGACCCTGCTAAACGGGCTGGAAATGAATTTTTGTTCCAGATGCAGGCCATGACTAATATTGAAGTGCTTAACGGCTATAATATTAAAAAAATAGTTACTGGTTGTCCGCATTGCTTCAACACTATAAAAAATGAATACCCGGGTTTGGGTGGCACTTATGAGGTGATACACCATACCCAACTGATACAGCAATTGATTGACGAAGGCAAACTAAAAGCCGAAGGCGGCGAAAGTTTTAAAGGCAAACGCATCACTTATCATGATCCTTGCTATTTAGGTCGTGGCAATAATGTTTATGAAGCTCCGCGTAAGGCTTTGGAAATTTTAGATACTGAGCTGGTTGAAATGAAACGCTGCAAATCAAATGGATTATGTTGCGGTGCCGGCGGTGCGCAAATGTTTAAGGAAGCTGAAAAAGGCAAGAAAGAAATAAACGACGAACGTATTGATGAAGTGATCTCCATCAACGCGACAGTTGTGGCAGCGGCTTGCCCGTTTTGCATGACCATATTGACCGATGGCGTAAAACATCGCGATAAAGAGGATGAAATCAAGGTTTTGGATATTGCCGAGATAACGGTTAAAGCGAATGGGTTGTAGGTTAGAAACAATTTCTTCCCTTTTTGTCATTCTTCGCTCTGCTCAAAATGACAAATGTAAAAGCAATGACAAATGAATTAAACTTTACAAACAGAATGTTCTTTGTCCATCCTGTTTGTCATTCTGAGCATAGCGAAGAATCTAATAACTTTGCTCAACGCCATATATACCGGATAGATTCTTCGCTCCGTTCAGAATGACAAAAAGTAGAAGAATCAATCGCTACAAACTCTTATTCTTAAAATAATTCAACACCATCTGCGAACTATCCAACCGCTCAGCCTCCATATTTTTAACCGGAATGTTTAGTTGGGTTGCCATGGTATCGATATCCTCATGTGGGTCATCATACGTTTGTACAATAATGTCGTCAGCAACGGCTTTTAGTTGCAAGGTGCCATTAACAGTGTTACCCAGGTAATCCATATCTGTAAATCGGTGTAACTGGAAAGAGAAATATTCCTGCTTGCCGTTGGTATAAGTTTTGCGCAGGCGGATGAAAGCATCATCGGTTAATACCAATTCCCATTTTTTTAGTTTGATTTGGCCGGACGGGTCATAGCATTCCGTTAGGCACTTATTGCTCCAGCTAAGCATTTCCTGCTCATTCATGGCCGGTTTAAAGCTAAAATGTACTATAGCCAGCAATACCATCGCCCCCAGGAAATAAAGTTTTTTCGTTTTTTGCAGAACTGATTTTATCATGACATCACCACTCTTTCCAAAGTTAATAAAATACTAAATTTGCGCATGCAATTTTCACAAAACTCACGGGTTTGGGTATACCAATCGGATAAACAGCTAAACGATGCAGATGTAATTAAGTTGCAAATTATGCTGGATAATTTCACCACCGGCTGGACAGCACACAATAATCAGCTTAAAGCTAAAGCGGAAATTAGATACAACCGCTTTATTGTTTTGATTGTGGATGAAAGCCAGGCAGGTGCAAGTGGTTGCTCGATTGATAAATCGGTACGTTTTATGAAAGATATTGAACAAGAGTTCGGCATCAATTTATTCGACCGGTTTAATTTGGCTTATCGTAGCGGTGAACAGATATTATCTGTCCCGCGCCATACTTTTGAGGGGCTAATTACAAACAAAACTATTGATACCGATACCATTGTATTTAATAACATGGTGCAAAACTTAACCGAGCTGGAAACTAAATGGGAAGTACCTTTTAAAAATAGCTGGCACATTCAATTATTCAGTTCATTGCTTGCCCAATAATCCTATCTATCATGGATTACGCCGAAACTTTACAATACCTGTATACGCAGCTCCCCATGTTTACTCGTGTGGGATCATCAGCATATAAAGAAGATTTGACCAATACCATCGAGCTGTGCAAAAGGCTTGATAACCCTCAGGATAAATTTAAAAGCGTGCATATTGCCGGTACAAATGGAAAAGGTTCAACATCGCATATGCTGGCGGCAATTTTGCAAATAGCGGGCTATAAAACAGGCTTATATACCTCTCCGCACCTGCGCGATTTCAGGGAGCGGGTTCGCATAAATGGCGAGATGATTAACGAGCAGCAGGTAATTGATTTTGTAGCCGATCATCAAAAAGATTTTGAGACTATCAACCCCTCCTTTTTTGAAATGACGGTTGGATTAGCCTTTGATATTTTCGCGAAGGAAAAAGTTGATATTGCTGTTATTGAAGTTGGTTTGGGCGGCAGGTTGGATTCTACTAATATTATTACTCCGCTTCTATCGGTTATTACCAATATTGGTTGGGATCACATGAATATTTTGGGTGATACCCTGCAACTTATTGCAGGTGAGAAGGCCGGAATCATTAAACATGGCATACCTGTTATTATAGGCGAATACCAGCCGGATATCGCTAACATATTCTTACAAAAGTCAGCTAAAGAAGAAGCGGATATTTCTTTTGCTTCAGATGATTTTGAGGTGGAATTAAAAGTTGAAAGTGAAAAGTTGAAAGTGAAAAGCCGGGATTTAATAGATCTGCAAATTCAAAGTAACAACTCACAACTTACCACCTACAACCTACAACTTGATCTCACCGGCAGTTATCAGCTTAAAAATATAAAAACGGTATTATCAGCAGTTCAGCAATTGCGCGAGCAGGGATTTGTGATTACCGATGAACATTTACAAATAGCCTTGCGACAGGTTAAAACCCTTACAGGCTTACATGGCCGTTGGGAAATATTAAGTACAGATCCCCTTACCATTTGTGATACCGGGCATAATCCAGAAGGAATACAGGAAGTTTTAAAAAACATTGCCGCAACGCCTTACCAGCACCTGCATTTTGTGATTGGCATGGTGAACGATAAGGACATCAGCAAAGTATTAAGCATGTTATCCACAAATGCCACCTACTATTTTTGCAGACCGGATATTCCAAGGGGCTTAGAGGCAGAAAGTCTGAAACAGCAAGCTAAAAGTTTCGGGCTACATGGCGAGATCTATCCCAACGTAAAAGCAGCCTATCAATCGGCGCAAAAAAATGCAGAAACGGGTGATTTAGTGTTTGTTGGCGGAAGTACATTTGTGGTGGCGGAGGTTGTCTGAACCAGGATTTAGGGGATTTGACAGATTTTTAGGATATAATTTCTTAGCAGGATGCGCCTGTCTTTCTTAATCTGCTTATTTTAATCAAGCCGCTTATTTCCAAACCCATGCCGATCCCAGCTAATAAACCTCGAACGAAATCAGGTAAGGGAAACCAATCATTAATTAATGTAGGTGTGGTAACCATTAATAATCCAATGCATATTAATCGTCTTATTTGTAATGGGTATTTTTTAAATTTCATCGTTATTTATTTGTTTTGATATAGATTCTAGTTTCTCTATTTGTGCATTTATTTTTTTCTCTTCTTTTTTAAACACCCGCGGCCGTACTACAATCCATAATACTAAAAGGTATAGAACCGTTCCTGTATACGCACCGATAAATAGCATGGTATTTTTATAAACACCTTCATACAAATATGCCAGTAAGCCTGTGGCGCAAAAAGCCATTGCTATTACTTGTGTACGTTGGTAATAAAACTGTTGCCTTAAACGTGTTTGCTCCAAAAATTGCAGGAACTCCTTGTTGCTACATACCTTGAGTTTATAAAACCTCAATAACGAATTTAGATTAGTAGACACCAATATAATTCCGGCGATGATCATAAATGCTTCGCCAAAGCGGGTGCTTAGCATGGTTGAGTTATAAATGAATACCACCCAAATCATTATGGCTACCAGTAATACGGCCGTAATAACAAGCGCAGTTATCTTCAGTAATTTTTTGTTACGGAATTTCCTGATGATATGCACCATTTCGTGCGAATCGGGCAGGCTATCGGTTTTCGCGGTTAGCCATATCGCTTTTAAATCATTCAAATTGTCCATGATCCTTGAATTTAGTGGCCAGTTTATCTTTTATACGGTGAATCTTTGTTCTGATATTACCATGGCTCAAACCTACAATAGAAGCGATCTCCGCCTGCGGTAAATCCTCCAATACTAAAGAAATGATGATCCTATCTATCTCTTCTAACTCGGCAATGCAGTTGTACAAAAAGGTTAGTTTATCTTCATGCGTTTCTTCCGGCACATCGGGTAAATGAAAAGGGAGCTCCACTGTGGTTACGCGGTTATTCTTTTCTAAAGCCCTTAGGCAATTATTGGTAGCTATGCGGAATATCCAGGTACTAATTTTGGATTGATTTCTGAACGTGGATAGATTTCGCCATACCGAGATAAATGTTTCCTGTGTTAAATCCTTTGCCTGCTCATGATCATTTACATAGCCCATACATACCCGGAATATTTGGGGCGAGTATTGGTTATATATTTGTTCAAAATCCATCATGAATACTATTGCGCAACTATTTATTTGTTTTTATGCCGGGTTAGATACGGTGACTTTTGAAATGTTACAGTTTGTCTGAACTGGAATTTACAGGATTTTTGAATTTACAGAATTAGCTTATCATTCTGTAAATTTCTTAATTCTGAAAATCCTGATTTCGACATAAAAAATTCTATTTTTACCACAATTAACACCTATTTTAAAAAGATGACATACGTACCTTCTGCTGATAGATATAAAAACATGCAATACCGCCGTTGCGGTAAAAGCGGCATCCTGTTACCGGCGGTTTCGCTGGGCCTATGGCACAACTTTGGCCATGTGGATGTAATGGAAAATTACCGCAAAATTTTACACTTAGCTTTTGATAGCGGTATTACTCATTTTGATTTGGCTAACAACTATGGGCCGCCTCCGGGTTCAGCTGAGACAAATTTTGGAAAACTTTTAAAAGAAGATTTCAGTGCTTACCGGGATGAGCTCATCATATCAACCAAAGCAGGTTACCATATGTGGGAAGGCCCTTATGGCGAATGGGGATCAAAAAAGTATTTGGTATCCAGTTTAGACCAGAGCCTTAAACGCATGGGGCTGGATTATGTAGATATTTTCTACCACCACAGACCTGATCCGAATACTCCTCTTGAAGAAACAATGGGTGCATTGGATCTGATCGTTCGTCAGGGTAAGGCTTTGTATGTGGGTATATCCAACTATCAGGCAGAAGAGGCTGATAAGGCTATAAAAATTTTAAAGCAATTAGGCACGCCATGCCTGATCCATCAACCAAAATACTCCATGTTTGAGCGTTGGGTTGAAGGTGGCTTGTTGGACGTTTTGGAAGCTGAAGGTGTTGGTTGTATACCATTTTCGCCATTGGCACAGGGCATGCTTACCAATAAATACCTGCATGGTATCCCTGAAGATTCTCGCGCTGCAAAAGCAAGCGGCTTTCTGCAAACCAGCCAGATTACACCTGAACGTTTAGAAGAAATTAAGCAACTGAACGAACTGGCTAAACAACGCGGACAATCATTGGCACAAATGGCGTTATCGTGGATATTGAAAGATACTCGTGTTACATCGGTATTGATCGGTGCCAGCAAGCCTGAGCAATTGGCTGATTCATTGAAATGTTTGGATAATATTGTTTTCTCGAAAGATGAGTTGGCAAAAATTGAAACCATTCTAAAATAAACCATTTACATTAATGTCATTGCGAGGAACGAAGCAATCGCACATAAGCAAAGCGAATATGCAAAGTTCGCGATTGCTTCGTTCCTCGCAATGACATCTCTTAATAAGGGTCAAATGAGCGATATTAACTGGGGAATAATCGGTTGCGGCGATGTGACTGAGAAAAAAAGCGGACCTGCATTTAACAAAGTGCCGGGCAGCAAACTTGTTGCCGTAATGCGCCGTGATGCTGAAAAAGCGGAAGATTATGCCCAAAGACACCATGTAGACAAATGGTATAACGATGCTGATAAAATGATGGCAGAAGCAGGTATAAACGCCGTATATATCGCTACTCCTCCATCGTCGCATTTGGATTATGCTGTATCAGCATTAAATAAAGGTTTTAATGTTTATGTAGAAAAGCCGGTCACCCGTAATGCTGCCGAAGCAGAGCAAATGGCTGATGCTGTTAAAAAAAGCGGTTTAAAACTTACTGTGGCACATTACCGCAGGGCAGTTCCTATGTTTTTACATGTCAAGGCTTTGCTTAATAGTGATGTTATAGGTGATGTACGTACCGTACAAATACGCATGTGGCAAGCGCGCAAACCAAAACTGGTAGCCGATGTAGCTACTAACTGGCGTGTACAACCTGATGTTTCGGGCGGTGGATATTTTCATGACCTGGCTCCTCACCAGCTTGATTTGATGCTATATTTTTTTGGCGAGCCTAAGCTTTATAATGGGTTCTCACTGAATCAATCGGAAGCAACTCCTGCAGATGATCATGTATGCGGGCAAATATTATTTAAAAACAAGGTAGTAGTTAATGGTTCGTGGTGCTTTAATGTGGCTGAAAGCGAAACGATAGATAGTTGCGAGATCATCGGCACAAAAGGAAAAATAACGTTTCCTTTCTTTGGCAATTTTGTCACCCTGAAAACCAGTAACGAGGAAAAGACCATTGAATTTGTTCATCCGGAACATATACAGCAACCTATGATCACCAAAATAGTAGCTTACTTTAAAGGCGAAGAGCCTAACCCGTGCACGATTGAAGAAGCGGTTACTTTGATGAAAATTATGGATGCTTTTACAACTAAATAACAAAAAATTAATCAAAGGAAATTCATTTGCCGTGTAATTGTAGTATCTTCAAAAACATATACTACCAAACCCTGTTACCCTAAAAATAATTTACACATATGGCAGTAAAAAAAGCTACCCATCCTTTTTATGAAAAACTTTCATTAGTACTTGTCGGGCTCATCGCGTTGGGTTACCTCGTAATCCAGGCTAAGGATGTACTTGACCCGCTGATGTTTGGTTTTTTGTTTGCTATACTTTTATTGCCTGTATCCAGTTTCTTCGAAAAAAAATGCCGTTTGCCGCGCAGTGCATCTTCATTGTTATCTATCCTGTTACTTATCGGTTTTGTTTTTGGCATTGGCTACCTGGTTGGTTCGCAAATATCAAATTTGGCCGATGACTGGCCACAATTAAAAAGCCAGGTTTCTGATTCGGTTATCAATTTGCAGAGTTGGGTATCGAGCGCGTTCCATATAAACGCTGCCAAACAAATGACTTATGTAAACAACACAACCAAAAAGATCATTGAATCCGGCACTACCGTATTGGGTACTACTTTTGGGGCAATATCATCACTTATGTTGTTTTACGTATTCATGATGATATTCACCTTCTTTATACTGTTTTATCGCAGGTTACTTTTCCGGTTTATTGTATGGGTATTTGATGAAACCAACAAATCCATTGTGGTGGATATTGCCGAAAATATACAAAGCATTTTAAGGCAATATATATTGGGTTTATTTTTGGAAATGGGTATTGTCGCTACGGTTGCCTGTACTATTTTCTGGATCATCGGCATTAAATATGCGGTACTACTGGGGCTGCTTGTGGGCCTGTTTAACATTATACCTTACCTGGGCATTTTCTCAGCCTTATTATTAAGCTCTATCATCACATTTGCAACAGGATCTGTTAAAGACGCGATAGAAGTAGCCGTAAGTGTCATAGCGATACACGCCATCGATTCAAACTTGTTACTGCCAACTATAGTAGGTTCAAAAGTACGCCTTAACGCGTTAATTACCTTTTTAGGGATTGTTTTTGGTGAGATGATATGGGGATTATCGGGCATGTTCTTATCTATCCCAACCATCGCTATTTTCAAAATCATCTTCGACCGTGTTGAGACCCTTAAACCTTGGGGCTTTTTGATGGGAGGTAGCTACGAGTATAAGCCATCGGCAGAAAAAGACATGAAAACTGAATAGAATCTTAACTTATCTGCCTGTATACTGCATAAGCTACAGTTAAAAAATAAGCTAGTAATACCAGTGTATTTACTACCAGTAACCAGTTTAGGTCAACCTGTTTATATTTTTTTATGGTGCACAAAACTAGTAGCGTAACAAAGCCCACTACTAATATAGATGGGAACGCCAGTGTCCATTTTTGATGGACAACAAATTGGAAGTTTTGTAACTTTGAATTGTTCCCTTCTAAAAAAGGAATGGTAGAAACAAGTAACAATAAAAGAAATACACGTACAACAGCTTTTGCCGCAATTTGACTGATTTTCATGATCGGCCTAAATTAAATAAAAAAATATTCATCCAGATATGTTTCGCAACCGCACCCTTATTATCACCCTGCTTTCAATTGTATTTGCTATTACCGCTCAGGCACAAATCAAATCCCCGGCATCTTTTAAAATTGTTCCACTTGGTGTAAAAGGCGGTATTGATGAGAGTAATCTATCAGCCTATATGGTAGCCGCGGCGGGTACTAATAATTACATTTGCCTGGATGCGGGTACATTACATTATGGTATTGAAAAAGCCATTAGCAATGGCGTATTTAACATCCCTGCTGAACAAGTGTTAAGAGAATATATAAAAGGATATTTTATATCTCATGCCCATTTAGATCATATCGCAGGGTTAATTATCAATTCGCCTGATGACACGGCTAAAAACATTTACGCGTTAGCCAGTTGTATAAAAACCATTCAAACCGATTACTTTACCTGGGAAAGCTGGGCAAATTTTGCTGACGAAGGTGAAGCACCCCTAATTAAAAAATATCACTACCAGGTATTAACTCCCGATAGCATAATCGACATAAAAAATACAGCGATGACGGTGCAGGTATTTCCTCTAAGTCACTCAAACCTAACAAGCACTGCTTTTTTAGTTAGAAGTAACGGTGCCTATATTTTGTATCTGGGGGATACCGGCCCTGATGAAATTGAGAAAAGCCATAACCTGCATAATTTATGGGTGGCTATTGCTCCGCTGATTAAAGCAAATAAATTAAAGGCTATAATGATTGAAACATCATTCCCCGATGAACAGCCAGACAAGACATTGTTTGGCCATTTAACCCCTCACTGGTTAATGAATGAAATGAATAAATTAGCCGGATTAACCGGAAAAGACAAATTAAAGGGTTTCAACATTGTTATTACGCACGTTAAACCGCCACAATTAAGTATAAATAAGCTCAAAACACAGCTTCAGGCTGAAAATAATCTTAAGTTAACCCTCATCTTCCCCGAGCAGGGCAAGGCTATTACCTTGTAAACAATTCTCATTTCTGAGTATTATATCTTTAATCGCTTGATAATTAATAGCTTTAACATTTCTTAATAGTTAATTAATTATTTAACGACAACTTATTCAATTCTACATTCGTAATAGGTGTTATGAAGGGCTATGTCAATATTCCAAAAAATATTTATGTAAAGCGTTGTAAGGAGTGTGGTGCGCGCCCGATTATTGCCTTAATAAACGAGGGTGCTTACGTAGTAAAATGCCCAATTAGCGATAAACATTACCATACTCAACCAGGATTAATAGACCTGGAAGACTGGAATCAGCACAATCCGTCTTCAAACGATTACAACATGAATAGTATGTCGACTATTTAAATAATTGACCATTATTGAATAAATCATTGTAATTAAGGCATTTCGCTTTTAATTAATTACATTGCTAAACCTAATACTGATAGAACCTAGTTGATTAATGAATAAGTTAAAGCGTTTAATAGGGTATGATGACCCGGAACTTACGTTAGAAAATAAACTTTTTAACGCTGTTGCTTTAATTATCAGCGCTTACATGCTGTTGTTCTTTATTATCAATATCATATTAGGATACAGCATTTATTTAGATATAACCATTGTATTAGTAGGGCTACTATCCAGCCTTGCCTATTACCGTAGCCGCTATGTTGGGTACCAGGAAAATATTGTTTTAGCCTACGTTACTATAGGTATAATATTATTTATACCCGGTTGGTTTTTTAACGGCGGTGTAGAAGGGTCGACCCCGCAGGAGGGTATTTTCCTGATTTCACTGATCATTATTCTGCTTCAACGTAAATACCATCTTTTTTTTATTGGTGTGATAATCGCGCTGTTTCTGGGCTGCTTTTTTGTCGAAAAGTTTAATCCACATTTAGTTTCATTACCCTCTACCCTAACTAAAAAAGAGACCGATATTATTACATCCGCAGTAATAGATATTTTGATAATTGGCCTGTTGCTGAGCGTATTGAAGAAAAGCCATGAAAATGATAAATTTTTATTGGTTAAACAGCGCGAAGAATTACGATCATCACAGGTAGAATTGTCAACTGCTAAAGATCAGGCAGAGGCTGCCACTTTTGCCAAATCAAACTTCCTGGCAAACATGAGCCATGAAATCCGGACACCATTAAATGGGATAATTGGCACAGCGCAGTTACTATCAACTTCGGAATTGTTACCGGGGCAGCAGGAGTTATTGCAAACTTTAAATACAAGCAGCAGCTTATTACTCAATATTATCAGTGATATACTTGATCTATCAAAAATTGAGGCTGACAGACTGGTAATTATACCCGCAACGGTTGATATACGTGAATGTATAAAAACAGTAATTGGCATTTGCAGACCAGGAATAGCCAATAAAAATTTAATACTGGAATACGCCATTGATAACCGATTGGCTGATTATGTGAATATAGATGAAAGCCGTTTACAGCAAATTTTAGTAAACTTGATAGGTAATGCCATAAAATTCACGGATAAGGGATTTGTAGAGTTAAAAGTTATAGTTACCCGAAATCGCCTTGATTTTCAAGAAGTTAAATTTCAGATAAGCGATAGCGGCATCGGTATTAGCGAGGAGGCTATCACTCAATTATTTAAGCCATTTACACAAGTTAACAGTACAGCTTTACGCAAATACGGCGGCACAGGGTTGGGGTTATCTATCTGTAAAAAAATAGTGGAAATGATGGGTGGTAAACTTTGGGTAGAAAGCAAGGAGTCGGAAGGATCGGTATTTAGCTTCAGTTTGCCGCTTCCTATTGCCGAGAGTGTTACGAAAGATGTACCTGTCTATTATGAAAAAGCAGATTTTGTTAAAAAACCTTTAACCATTTTACTGGTAGAAGACAACAAAATGAACCAATTAGTAGCAGGCAGGATATTTGAAAAAATAGGCTATAAAATTGATTTTGCAGACAACGGACAAATAGCATTAGATATGGTTGCTGAAAGGAATTACGACCTGATATTTATGGATATACAAATGCCAGTGATGGACGGCTTACAAGCGACTAAACTTATTATCGAAAAATACGGCGACAATACCCCTCCCATTATTGCCATGACAGCCAATGTATTAAGCGAAAATGAAGCGGAATGCCGTGAAGCAGGAATGAAAGACTTTTTAAGCAAACCTTTTACAATTGACAGGCTAAAGTCGATTATTCATAAATGGAGTGTAATGCAGAATGAACTACAGAATAATTAAAACGTATTGCTGCTACTGTTGTTATTGATTATTGAGGAACAATGAGATGGCAAATTTTAAAGAGTTAATAACATCAGACAAACCAGTTTTGGTAGATTTTTCGGCAGAGTGGTGTGGGCCATGTAAAATGATGCCGCCCATACTGAAACAGCTGAAAGATAATATGGGTGATAAAATAACGATCTTGAAAATAGACGTTGATAAAAACCCATCCGCGGCAAGCGAATATAAGGTTCAGGGAGTGCCTACACTTATTGTATTTAAAAACGGACAAACCAAATGGCGACAAAGTGGTGTGGTACAAGCCCATCAGTTGCAGCAAATTATTGAACAATTTGTTTAGTGAGTAGTGAATGGTGAGTAGTTTGCAGATCTCCTCTAAGAATATATACTATTCACCACTCACTTAATCAACCATTCACTATCTATACCCCATTGCTTGCAGGTCGAATAACTCTGCATAGCGGCCGCCTTTAATGAGCAGTTCTTCGTGGCTGCCAATCTCTATTAATTCACCTTTATCTAATACTAAAATCCTATCTGCCATGCGTACGGTACTGAAGCGGTGTGAGATAAGTACAGCAGATTTCCCTTTGGTTAACTCGGCAAAGCGTTCAAAAACATTATATTCGGCACGAGCATCAAGGGCAGATGTTGGCTCATCCAATATTAACAGTTGCGCATCGCGCATGTAGGCACGTGCTAGCGCTACTTTCTGCCATTCGCCGCCGGATAGTTCAACACCATCGGCAAAACGTTTTCCTAATTGCTGGTCGTAAGCGGCAGGTAATTTTGCGGCTAATACATCGGCCAGACTTTGGCGGGCGGATGATTCTATTAATGGTCGATTCTCTTTTTCGTTGATATTCCCGACAGCGATATTTTGAGCGAAACTCATTTGGTAGCGTAGGTAATCCTGAAAAATGATTCCGACGTTTAAACGTAGATCGGCAAGATCATATTCTTTCAGGTCGATGCCATCTAATAATATTCTACCTTCGGATGGATCATATAGCCGGGCCAATAGTTTAACCAGTGTAGTTTTGCCTGCACCGTTCTCCCCTACCAGAGCTAATTTTTCACCGGGATGGAGGGTGAAGGTTAAGTGCCTGTTTGCCCAACGTTCAGAATTAACATATCTGAAACCAACATCTTCAAAAGTAAAGCCCTGTTTAATTGTTTTCGGGAAAGGAATTGGATGATCCGGTAGTTTTATTTTGGGTTGGATGTCGAAAAATTCAAAGAAATCACTCAAGTATATTGCGCCTTGCGATACAGCGGTAAAACGGGTTAAAATGCCCTCCAATAAGCTTCGTAGCTGGCGAAAAGATCCCGCAAGGAAAACTAAATTACCTATGGTTACTGTACCGTCAATAGTTTTTATAATGATAATCACATAAGCAGCATAGTAACCAATACTACCTAGCATGGCGAAGAATGTGCCCCACAATGAACGTTTTACTGATAGCCGTTTATTATCGGCATAAAATTTATCCGAAAGCAGTTTAAAGCGTTCAATAATAAATCCTGAAAGGTCGAATATCTTAACCTCTTTAGCGGTCTCATCACTGGCACCCAGGTAACGGATATAATCCAGTTCCCGGCGTTCAGGGGTTTGACCACGGGTTAAGGCATAGCTTTTATCATTAAAATGAGATTCTCCCAAAAAAGCGGGGATAATCGCAATCAACAATAACACAATTAACCACGGATTAAATGCCATTAAGCCTACCGCCAAAAAGCCCATCGTGATCAAATCCTGTACCTGGCTCATTACTTGTGATAGTAGTATGGTACGACCTACGGTTTGTTGCCTTGCTCGTTCCAGTTTATCATAAAATACGGCATCTTCAAATTGATCTAAATCGAGTGTAGCAGCATGCGCCATCAGTTTTACCGAGGTGTGGTTATTAAACAGATCGCCCAATAAGCTATCCATCAAAGTAATAGCGCGTGATAGCGCATCGGAGAAAATAGCCAATGCAAACTCAGCCGCTACTAACTGCCATAAATGATGTGTGCCGGCGCCATGTTTATGGGCAATGGAGATTACCTGATCGATAATTAGTTTGCCAACGTATAACAAGCCTAATGGCATAGCAGATTTCAAAATGCGCAGCAGCGAGTTAACCACCGTCATCCACGGACTGGTTTGCCATACTAATTTGAAAAACGCGGGCAGGTTGCGCAAGGCTTCAAGGCGTTCCTTAAAGCTTGTGGGTTCTGGTTTTTTATTTTTGGGGGGACGGGCGGTATTCAATAGGACTCCTTTTTAGTTAACATTTCCACCTCGTCATTGCGAGCGAAGCGTGGCAATCCCTGATTTTGCATGTTCGCCCTGTACAGTTTGGGATTGCCACGCTTCGCTCGCAATGACGTTGGGATATGATACAAGTAAAATTACTCAAAATCAACGTAGCAACCCACCTACCCCAATTATTGTGAGAACCCAATGACATCCAACAAAAAAGAGGGACAACTTCAGCGTCCCTCTTTGATTCTGTTTAGATTATTGTAATATTAAATTTTGTTTTTAACAGCCGGCTTCACAGGCATAACCATTGATTGGATGTGAATTTCCCTTTGTAAACGAGGGCTATGATTTAAATCTTTATGTAAATGTGGCGCGATAACCAGCGATACGATCGACATCAGTTTGATCAGGATATTCATTGACGGGCCTGATGTATCTTTAAACGGATCACCAACGGTATCACCGGTTACTGACGCTTTATGCGGTTCAGATTTTTTATAATACATCTCACCGTTGATCTCCACGCCTTTTTCAAATGATTTTTTAGCGTTATCCCATGCACCGCCTGCATTACTTTGGAAAATACCCATTAATACACCTGATACGGTAACGCCTGCTAACATCCCACCCAAAACTTCAGGGCCCAAAATGAAACCTACTATGATCGGAGAGATCAAGGCGATCAATCCCGGTGCAACCATCTCGCGGATAGATGCTTTGGTTGATATGGCTACGCATTTTTCGTACTCGGGCTTGGCTTTGTATTCCATAATACCCGGAATCTCGCGGAACTGGCGGCGAACCTCCTCAACCATCGCCATTGCTGCACGGCCTACTGCCGAGATACATAATGCCGAGAATATAAAAGGGATCATCCCACCAACAAATAAACCGGCTAATACGTCGGCTTTATAAATATCAATATGCTCAATACCAGCAACACCCACAAAGGCTGCAAATAAAGCCAGTGAGGTTAACGCGGCCGAAGCAATGGCAAAACCTTTACCTGTAGCCGCGGTAGTATTTCCTACAGCATCTAAATTATCTGTACGGTGACGTACTTCTTCGGGTAGACGGCTCATTTCGGCAATACCACCGGCATTATCCGCAATCGGCCCAAAAGCATCTATCGCTAATTGCATCGCTGTTGTAGACATCATACCTGCTGCAGCAATAGCAACACCATACAGACCTGCAAAATGATATGAACCATAAATACCTGCTGCCAATACCAAAATTGGTAATACAGTCGATTCCATTCCCACTGCCAAGCCAGCGATAATATTAGTAGCATGACCTGTTGACGACTGGCGAATAATACCCAACACCGGGCGTTTACCCATTGCGGTATAATATTCGGTTATCATCGACATTAAAGTACCAACTACCAAACCAACCATTATTGAGTAGATAACACCAGTTTTAGTGAACACTAATGACCCTTCTTTTAAAAGGCCGCCCGGAAGTTCATCTCTTAACATGTGAAAAGTATCATCAGGTAACATCCAGTTTACCAGAAATATGGTTGCGATAGCTGTTAATATGATTGATGTCCAGTTACCTATGTTAAGTGCCTTTTGTACACTGGAGGTTTCACTTTTAATTTTTACGAAAGATGCGCCTACTATTGAAAATATCAAGCCTAAGCCTGCAATTACCATCGGTAATAAAACCGGGGCTATGCCGCCAAAGTTATCATGCGATACAATTTCACGACCCAAAACCATAGTTGCCAGCATAGTTGCTACGTATGACCCGAATAAATCGGCACCCATACCTGCTACGTCGCCCACATTATCACCAACGTTATCCGCAATAGTTGCAGGGTTACGCACATCATCCTCGGGGATGCCCGCTTCAACCTTACCTACTAAATCAGCACCCACGTCGGCAGCTTTGGTATAAATACCACCACCTACACGTGCAAATAATGCGATAGATTCAGCACCTAGCGAAAATCCGGCTAAAACATCTAATGCTTTGGCCATGGCCTCGCCATTTACATCGCCACCAGTATTTTTAACATAGATGGTAAAGAAAACAATGAACAATGAACCCAAACCTATGATTGCTAAACCGGCAACACCTAAACCCATTACGGTACCACCGGTAAACGATACTTTTAAAGCTTGCGATAAACTTGTACGCGCCGCTTGTGTAGTGCGCACGTTAGCCTTGGTAGCTATACGCATCCCTAAAAATCCGGCGAATGCCGAAAGGAATGCCCCGGCTATAAATGATATAGCGATAACCGGGCTTGATGTATGCACCGTTGTGCCCGAATACGCAAGTAGTATACCTGCAACAACAACAAAATAGCTTAGCACTTTCCACTCAGCACGTAAAAAAGCCATGGCACCATCGGCAATATAACCTGCCAGTTGCGCCATATCCCCGTCTCCTGCATCCTGCTTAGTAACCCACGCGGCTTTAACAGCCATCACTGCAATCCCAATGAGCCCAAAAACGGGTATCAGGTAAATTAAATTAGTGTACAAAAAGTCCATGTTAGAAATTTAGTTTATTAAATGTATTGGTTAGTACTTGTTATATATTGGACTGCAAATTAGCAAATTAATTTATTTACAAAAGGAAACGGCAATAGTTTTTGCACTGATTTTAAGCGTTATACAGACAGTTATTAGAATTATTCCGATTGGCGACATTAAATCTATTGATTGCAATTTGTGTAAACGAGTAATATTTTAATTTGCGACTTTATTCTTATCTTAACCCACAAAACGAACCTCATTTTATGACTGAAAAATCAACCGAACCCAAACTAAAACACTCTTTAGGCCTGCTTGATGGCACCATGATCGTCGCAGGCTCAATGATCGGTTCGGGTATATTCATTGTAAGTGCTGATATTATTCGCAATGTTGGTTCGGCCGGATGGTTGATTGTGGTTTGGGCGCTTACCGGTTTCATGACCTTAACCGCAGCCTTAAGTTATGGCGAATTAAGTGCCATGTACCCAAAAGCGGGTGGCCAATATGTTTATTTAAAAGAGGCCTACAACAAACTGATCGCTTTTTTATACGGCTGGAGTTTTTTCGCGGTGATACAAACGGGGACTATCGCTGCAGTTGGTGTGGCATTTTCGAAATTTACAGCTTATTTGATACCGGCTTTTAGCGAAGACAATATATTATGGAAGCTACAAACCGGCGTTGATAGTGCTGGTGCTGCTAAATTCTTCACAATAAGCGCGGCCCAAGTTGTTTCTATCCTACTAATCATATTACTAACTTTTATTAATACCCGTGGTGTTAAAAGCGGTAAAATCATTCAAAATACGTTTACGCTAACCAAGTTATTTAGTTTGTTTGGATTGATCATCTTCGGCTTTATTATGCTGAAGGGCGACGTATGGCACGCCAACTGGGGGAGCAATGCCTGGCACTTGCAAAAGTTAAATATCGACGGCACGTTCTCGCAATATACAGTCGGTGCCGCATTAGGTGCTATTGCTGCCGCGATGGTAGGCTCCATATTCAGCAGTGATGCATGGAATAATGTAACCTTTATAGCCGGTGAAATGCGTAACCCCAAAAGGAACATTGCACTAAGTCTGTTTTTAGGTACGATGATCGTAACTATAATCTATATATCGGCCAACTTTGTTTATACAGCGGTACTACCGCTACACGATATTGCTACGGCGGCTAAAGACCGTGTAGCCGTATCTGCCTCGCATGCTATATTTGGCAATGTTGGTACTATAATAATAGCGCTAATGATTATGATCTCAACTTTCGGATGTAATAATGGATTGATATTATCAGGCGCAAGGGTATATTATACAATGGCTAAAGACGGTCTGTTTTTCAAACGGACAGGTGAATTAAACAAATTTGCCGTGCCGGAATTTGGCTTATGGATACAATGTTTAGTAGCTGGTATACTATGCTTAAGCGGAAGGTATGGCGATTTACTGGATATGATATCATTTGTGGTAGTTATATTTTATGTACTTACCATTTTCGGCATATACATTCTAAGAGTAAAACACCCTGATGCTGAGCGCCCATACAAAGCCTTTGGTTACCCGGTACTACCCGCTATTTATATTATAATGGGATTAAGCTTTTGCGCGTTATTAATAAAATATAAGCCACAGTTTACGTGGCCTGGTTTAATTATTGTGTTGATAGGCATTCCTATCTATTATATATCGCAACGCAACGTGAAGCATGAGGATACAACGATTACTAACGCTTAGTTTTTTATTTATAGCGGGATACGCCCCCGCGCAATCCCTTCAGCAGAAATTACAAGCGGCCGTAAACAGGTTGCAGGCGGATAGCCAGTGCCAATATGCATCCATATCGTTAACGGTGCTGGACGTAAACAGTGGCAAGGAAGTATTCTCTGCTAATCCCAGTATGGGTTTGGCACCTGCCTCAACCATGAAAACCATTACCACCATAACCGCTTTTAATGTATTGGGGGCGGATTTCAAATATCAAACAGCTTTCGGTTATAGCGGATCAATTACTGATGGCACTTTGAACGGCGACATCATTATCAAAGGTTCCGGCGACCCCACACTTGGCAGCTGGCGCTATGAAAGCAGCAAGGAAGAACACATTTTAACTTTAATGGTGGATGCCATCCGCAAGGCGGGAATAAAAAAAATAAACGGAAGGGTTATTGGTGACGATTCCATCTTCGGATCGCAATCCATTCCCGATGGTTGGATATACCAGGACATAGGCAACTACTACGGCGCAGGAACCTCCGGCCTTTGCTGGCGCGAGAACCAGTACGATGTTAAACTGCACACCGGCGAGATTGGCACACCAATAATCGTATCGCGCACCGTACCAACGATGCCTTATCTTAAGTTTAAAAGCGAGTTACTGACTGCTCCCGCACATACCGGCGATCAATCCTATGCCTATCCACCACTGAATGGTAACGTAGTTTACTTGCGTGGCACTTATGCGGAAGATCAAACCAAAAAAAGCATCGCCCTGGCACTACCCGATCCGGCTTATGATGCGGCTTTTCGCCTGGCAGATACCTTGAAACGATTAGGCATTACCATTTCTGGCACAGCCGAATCAACCTCTACCCTAACAGCCAAAGGCGAAACTACGCCAACAGCGAATCAAAATATATTAACCATATCCTCGCCCGAACTCAGTAAGATCATCTACTGGACTAATCAAAAAAGCATCAACCTGTACGCCGAGCAATTGCTCAAAACCATTACCTGGAAAGCCGGTAAACAGCCATCCACAGCGAATGGTGTTATGGTATTGCAGGACTTCTGGAAGCAGCGCGGTATCGACCCAAACTCATTAAACGCATTTGATGGCTCGGGTCTATCCCCCGCCGACCGTATAACTACCAGAACTTTAGCTACCATACTGCAATTAGCTACTAAAGCGCCCTGGTATCATGATTTTTATGAGAGCTTACCCATTTACAACGATATGCACATGAAAAGCGGAAGTATCAACAACGTGCTTAACTATGCCGGCTACCAAACCCACAATGGCAAGCAACTATGCTTCTCTATCATGGTAAACAATTACAATGGATCAGGTAAAGATATCAAAGCCAAGATATTCAGGGTTTTGGATGAATTGAAATAGCAACCACTGGCTTCAGTCTGCGACTGAAGTCTACAGATGATGAAAGTTTAAACTTTCATTCAAAACCTTTTCATGTTTCCTGGCTTAAACAATTAATAGCAAGCAACAATTTATAATCCCTATTTATGAATACAGATACCAAAGGCGACAACTCAAAAAAAATAGGATTAGCACTCTCTGGCGGTGGCGTGAGGGGTGTTGCGCATTTGGGTGTGATACAAGCGCTTACTGATCACGGTATACAATTCTCACATATCTCGGGCACCAGTGCCGGGGCAGTTGCCGCGGCTTTTTTTGCTGCGGGGATGCCTCCCAGAGAAATACTACAGGTTATTAAAGATGCCAAATTACTTAAACTGCTTCGCCCTGCACTAGGTAGCACGGGTTTGGTTTCTATCCTGAATGTGAGTTCATTGATCAAGAAGTATATCCCGCATAATACTTTCGGGGAGCTTAGCATAAAGGTTACCATCTCCTCCGTGGATCTAGGCGAAAGCAGACTAGTATACTTTACCGAAGGTGAACTGGATGTAGCCATTTTAGCCTCCTGTTGCCTGCCGGGTATTTTTAAACCCATCATGATCAGTGGCCATATGTATGTGGATGGTGGCATACTCAACAACTTCCCGGTTGACCCGCTGGTAGGTAACTGCGACTTCATCATCGGCTCATCCTGCAACCATTTGCCAATTGTTACCGAGATCAAATCCTTCGCCAATATGATCGACCGCGCGGCAATGATCAGTATCAACTCCAACCTTAATGCACATAAGCTTCTGTGCGATGTAGTCATTGAGCCTCAGGACCTCGGCGGTTACGGCATATTCGATACTGATGCTGCCGACGATATTTTCATGATTGGCTATGAAGAAGGCCTAAAGGCAGTCCATGGAAATGAGAAAATTAAGGAACTATTAGCGGTAAATAAAAACTAAACTGTACCACGCAACAAGTGGAACACCTGGTACAAATGGTACACTTTCGACCCAATTTATACCTTAAAACAGGTCAAAAACAGGCCTTTTAGATTGATTTTGAGCCCTAAAATGGCTCATTTTAAGCTAAAAAAGCATCAAAATCGACTAAAAAACGATCGGAAAACATCAAAAAAACAACAAATTTTGCATTTTTTACCCTCTTTCCGCCGCAGGCGAAGAGGGTCGACAAGCGCAGCGATGTCGGGGTGAGTAAACGAAGCGCATAAAAAGTCTCGCCACAACTCCTATAAAGGTTTGTCATTCTGAGCAGAGCGAAGAATCTATAAAGTAGTTTGAGTTTGCACCAGTACAGATTCTTCGCTCCGCTCAGAATGACAAGAATATTTTTGAATCGTGAGCGCAAAGGCCCGACGGAAAACCGAGCCATTGTCACACTGAGGTACTCGAAGTGTGGCCTTGCGGGCAGAAGGTTTTTTCCGTCTTGACTTTTTGGTTCTTTTGTGTCAAGACAAAAGAAGTAACTCCCGCGGTAATGAGCGGACAGAATATCTTATTAAACGAGAATTTGTCATTCTGAGGAACGAAGAATCTTATATGCCTGCGCTATTCGCTTTGCAAATCGAAGAAGATTCTTCGTTCCTCAGAATGACAATTTATTTAGTTCTGATCAAAGTAGTACATCAGTTAAACGAAGCCCTAAACTCCAAAGGCGACAACTCAGTCTTCGTTTTAAACAACTTACTAAACGACTGCGGATGTTCAAACCCCAACTCATAAGCAATTTCACTTATGGATAAACTGGTGGTAGATAGCTTCTCTTTCGCTTTCTCAATCAACTTATCATGTATATGCTGTTGCGTGCTCTGGCCCGTCAGTATTTTTAGCGACCCGCTTAAATAACTCGGGGATATATTTAATGTATCGGCAATATATTGCACGGTAGGTAATCCTCTTTTTAATAAAGTATCGCTGTTAAAATACTCCGTCAAAATTTCCTCGAGTCGGGTTAGAATTTGATGATTAGCTATTTTACGTGTGATGAACTGTCGCTGATAAAACCGTTCCGCATAAGACAGGAGTAATTCCAGTTGAGCGATAACAATAGTCTGACTGAATTTATCAATATTGGAGCGGTATTCCTGCTCCATGCTTTGCATCATACCTATAATAGTTGTTTCTTCTTTTTCCGATAGAAACAAGGCTTCGTGTACTGAATAATTAAAATATTCATACTGTTTCATGGTTTTAGCCAAAGAAGTATGCCATAAAAAATCGGTATGGATGAGTAACAACCATCCCGAGTGCGTTAAGGGAGAACCTTTATCAATCTCCATCCCGAACACTTGTCCGGGCGAAATAAAAAACATGATCCCTTCATCAAAATCGTATTCCTGCTGCCCATATTTCATCTTGCCATTAAAATTCCTTTTAAGCGAGATGGAATAGAAATCAAACATCACATTTATCGATTCATCATATGGCAAACGCTTAATCAAATCAAAATTGATCACACTGATCAACGGGTGCTCCGGCTTTGGGAGTCCCATCACCTGATGGTATTCGCTTATCGTCCTGATCCGGTATGGTTGCATATTTGCCATGATACAATATAGTTATTTTTGATTGTAGATGGTTGCAAATTCTTTGGCGTAGTCGGCCATTTTTACTTTACCCATCACTTTGGGCCAGTTGCGGTAAAAATCCTCAGCCAATGCACCGTTATGCTGACTGGAGAACATTTCAACCAAGCCGTGTGCCATAGCGGTACTTAAACCAAAAGATTCCAATTGTTGCTGTCTTTCCTCGTCCGATACCAATATCCATTTTAAATCAGGTTTGCCAATCGCCTCACCCAAAATACGGGCCGTTTCGTTACCGGTCAGTTCATCGCTTGCCACATAACGTACTTTGTGGCCTGTAACAGGTATTTCCAGCTCATCAGCTACAGCCGATGCGATATCGGCAGGCGCAACCCAAATCAGCATATCATCCGCGCCGTAATTAGCCACTATTACACCGGCAGCTTTTATCCCCGGTATAAAACCCAGCAGGTTATAATAAAAACCCGAAGGCCGCATAAATGTAATCGCCACATCCGTCGGCAATTTCTCAAAAATAGTTTCCACTTGTCTGTGCGCCAGGATCAACCCCGAATCTTTTTCCATATGCGCCCCTATACTGCTCAAATGCACCACCCGGTTAACCTTCGATTTCTCAATAGCTTCGGCAAAGTTTTCACCTGTTTCTCTGCAGTAAGCCATCATATCCGTAGCTGCGTAATTAGGCGGCACCATGGTATACACCGCATCTGCACCTGTAAAAGTAGTTGTCAAAAAATCAACATCTGCCAATGTACCTATGGCGGCGATAGCACCTAAAGCTTCAATGTCTTTTTGCTTATCAGGATTACTGCTAACAACTATAACCGTATGCTCTTTTGCCACTAATTCCTCTGTTAATGGCTTACTGATATGCCCTAATGAACCTGTTACTATAATTTTCATTGTTTCAATTTGTTTTTTAATGGTAATGAAGCTTCCTCCGGAGGTTTCATCTTTCTATTGTTTTAATGATACAAAGTTGCGCATCACCAAAAGAGGAAAAGTAGCCGAATCAACTATTGTTGTAGCCAAAAATGAAGTAGGTTTTCTCCTCACCATCTTTTCGCCACAGGCGAAGAAAGTGTCGACCAGCGCAGCGTAGTCGGGTGAGTAGTCTGCGCCATCCATTAGCTTCCTGACTCACCCGGTTTTCGCTCAGCCGCTCAACCTGCCCTCTCTTCCGCAAGCGGGAAAGAGGGCAAAAGCTTTTCCCCACCTCTTTCCGCCGCAGGCGAAGAGAGGTCGACCAGCGTAGCGTAGTCGGGTGAGTCAACATCGCCCGACAGTCCTAACTAATGCTAATAATTGGAAAATTCATTTCATTCTTAAATGTTTATATATCAGATTTTTATTTACTACTTTTAAATCTCATCCCTAAACCATTCGAGAAAATACTGATACTCATTTATTAATCACCATAAACAAACACCTATGAGCACAATTACAGTAAAAGACGGAACCGAAATTTATTATAAGGACTGGGGAACAGGGCAACCTCTTGTTTTCCATCATGGCTGGCCATTATCCGGTGATGACTGGGATGCCCAGATGATGTTTTTCCTTCAGCATGGATACAGGGTTATCGCCCATGACCGCCGGGGACATGGAAGGTCGACCCAATCATCGAGCGGACATGATATGGATACTTACGCGGCAGATGTAGCCGAACTTACCCAAGCGCTTGATCTTAAAGATGCCATCCATATTGGGCACTCCACAGGTGGCGGAAAAGCTATCCACTATGCTGCAAAACATGGAAAAGGTCGGGTAGCCAAAGTAGTACTGATTAGCGCAGTTACGCCGATAATGGTACAATCTGCAACTAACCCGGATGGCGTTCCCATATCAGTATTTGATGAGATCCGTGCAGGTACTGCCTTCAACCGGGCGCAGTATTATGAAGATTTTACCATTCCATTTTATGGTTATAACCGCGAGGGCGCGAAAATATCAGTAGGTATAAGAAAAAACTGGTGGAGGCAAGGAATGATGGGCGGCGTAAAAGCACATGTTGAAGGCATCAAAGCTTTTTCAGAATTTGATTTTACAGAAGACCTGAAAAGCGTGGATATTCCCGTACTTGTTTTACATGGCGAAGACGATCAGATCGTTCCTTTTCCTATTTCGGGAGCAAAGTCAGTAAAGCTATTGAAAAACGGTAAGCTGATCTCCTATCCGGGTTTCCCGCACGGCATGCCGGCTACCGAGGCTGCAACCATTAATAAGGATCTACTAGAGTTTATTAAATCATAAAGTCCTTTGTCATTCTGAGCATAGCGAAGAATCTGTAAAGTAGTATTAACCGTACAGATTCTTCGCTCCGCTCAGAATGACAAAAATTCCAGCATAACAAATGAAGAATTACGAATTCAATACCGGCTGCACATTAGTAATACTAAAAATATCAGCCATCAAATCATCACTCGGGTTAACCTTCAAGCTCTTGGATATCGCTTCCAGTACAATCGTATCCTCCCTATCCTTTACCAAAAACCGCAGTGAACAATTCTTAACCGGGTACTTCTCTATATTCACATCAAGCGCCTGCTGAATATTGCTTAACAACGTATCATTTAACGATTGCAGATCAACGCATACTGTCAAAGATTTCGTTAATTTATCGCGCATTTCAGATAGCGGACTCATGCTTAATATCTTCATGTCCCAGTTATCCTTCTGCCTGAACTTCTCTTCGATGATGCCCTTTATATGCAGGAAATAACCATCAACCAGCAAATATCTGAACTTCATATAATCCTCACCAAACAGCGCGAATTCGTATGATTCCTTATAATCCTCCAAAACAAAAGTTCCGAAAGGCTTACCGTTCTTAGTCATTTTATGCTGAACGTTTGATACCAAACCACCCACACGAATATCACCACGCTTGCGCAGCTCGTTAAACGCGTTCATGATCTCTTCGCCACCTTCACCGCTGCGGGCTTTCTGCATATTTTTCAGATCGCTGATATTGGTATTGCAATAACGCTCCATCTCCAGCTTAAAGTTATCTAAAGGGTGCCCGGTAAGATAAATACCGATCACATCCTTCTCATATTTCAACTTCTCGATTAGCGGCCATTCGTCCGACTCCGGCATTGCAGGCTCCGGAACATAAGAAGCAATAGAACCACCAAATAAAGATGATTGGTTGCTACTTTGCGTATTCTGGTAATCGTTGGCGTATTTAATTAAACGCTCAACACCCGTCAAAATGCCGTTTTCTGTTTTAGCGAAGAACTGCGCACGGTTTAATCCCATGCCGTCAAAAGCACCACCATAAATCAGGTTTTCATACGATTTACGGTTCACGCTGCGCGTATTTGAACGTTGCGCGAAATCATAAACAGATGTATAGGGGCCACGCTCTACACGTTCCTCAATAATAGCTTCTACCGCTTTATCGCCTACACCCTTCACCCCTGTCAAACCGAATCGGATTTCGCCCTTTTTGTTTACAGCGAATGCCAGATCAGATTCATTCACATCAGGACCCAAAACATGCACGCCCATGCGCCTGCACTCATCCATAAAAAAGGTGATCTTTTCCATGTTGTTCTGGTTGTTCAATACCGCGGCCATGTATTCGCTTGGGTAATGCGCTTTCAGGTAAGCCGTTTGGTACGCCACGAAAGCATAACAGGTAGAGTGCGATTTATTGAACGCGTACTGGGCAAATGCCTTCCAGTCATTCCAAACCTTGGTCAGTTTATCTTTGGGGTGACCTTTAGCGGTAGCCCCTGTCATAAACTGGGCCTCCATTTTATTCAGCACCTCAATTTGTTTCTTACCCATCGCCTTACGCAAAACGTCGGCATCGCCTTTACTAAAGCCCGCCAATTTTTGCGATAAAAGCATCACCTGTTCCTGGTAAACAGTAATACCGTAAGTTTCGCCCAGGTATTCCTCCATATCAGGTAAATCGAACGCTATAGGCTCATAACCATGCTTACGCTTAATAAAAAGCGGGATGTACTCTATCGGCCCTGGGCGGTAAAGCGCGTTCATGGCGATCAAATCCTCAAACTTATCGGGTTTCAAATCGCGCAGGTACATTTGCATACCATCACTTTCAAACTGGAACGTACCATTGGTATCGCCCTTCTGATAAAGCTCAAAGGTTTTTTCGTCATCCAGCGGGATATAATCTATATCTATAACAACCCCATAGTTTTGCTTGATCAATCTTAGCGCATCCTTAATAATGGTCAGGGTCTTTAAACCCAAAAAGTCCATCTTGATAACGCCTGCATCCTCAATCACACGCCCGTCATATTGGGTAACCAACAGGTCGGAGTCTTTGGCTACAGCCACCGGCACAATATCTGTTAAATCATAAGGGGCGATAATGATACCCGCGGCATGCACACCCGTGTTACGGATGGAGCCTTCCAGTTTCCCGGCCTCGCGCAAAACGGTCGCACGCAGATCATTACCTTTAAGTATTGCCTGTAATTCGGGTACTTGCTCTATGGCACCTTGTAAGGTGATACCCAATGTATCGGGTACTAATTTCTTCAGTAAGGTTACTTCTGATAACGGCAGATCCAGTACACGGCCTACGTCCTGTATACTGGTACGCGCCGCCATCGAACCATAGGTGATGATCTGCGCTACCTGGTTCTTACCGTATTTTTCAACTACATAATCAATAACTTTTTGCCTGCCCGCATCGTCAAAATCCGTATCAATATCGGGCATCGACTTACGATCCGGATTCAGGAACCTTTCGAATAGTAAGTTATATTTAAGCGGATCGATATTAGTAATGCCGATACAATAAGCCACCACCGAACCCGCCGCCGATCCACGGCCCGGGCCAATAAACACGCCCATATCACGGCCCGCCTTGATGAAATCGGCTACAATTAAAAAGTAACCCGCGAAACCCATAGTACGAATGGTAAACAACTCAAAATTGATGCGTTCTTCTGCCTCCGGCGATATATCCACATAGCGTTCCTTAGCGCCTAAAAATGTAAGGTGCTTCAGGTATTCCCACTGGTTCAGCGTATCCGAATCAGGGGTCATATCGCTGTGGATCTTAAACTCAGGCGGGATAACGAAGTTGGGCAGTAAAATATCCCGCTTCAACTTCAATACATCTACCTTATCAACAATCTCGTTGGTGTTATCTAATGATTCAGGCAAGTCATGAAACAGCTTGCCCATTTCCGACTGTGTTTTAAAGTAAAACTGGTCGTTAGGGAAACCGAAACGATAGCCCTTGCCACCTTCTTCATCGGTAGCGATGGGCGTGCTCTGCATATCGCCGGTATTCACACACAACAAAATATCATGAGCATTCGAGTCCTGCTGATCCACGTAGTGCGAATCATTGGAGCAGATCACCTTAACATTATATTTCTTGGCGTATTTAAGCAATACGTTGTTTACCGTATGCTGTTCAGGAATATCATGGCGTTGCAGCTCGATGTAATAATCCTCACCGAACAGGTCAAGCCACCATTTAAACTCCGCTTCGGCCTCATCCTCGGTTTTACGCAAAATGGCTTGCGGCACCGATGCGCCAATGCAGCAAGTAGTGGCAATTAGGCCTTTATGGTATTTTAAAATCAGTTCCTTATCAACACGGGGCCATTTGCTGTAAAGACCTTCCATGTAACCCAATGAACATAATTTTACCAGATTTTTATAACCCTCGGCATTTTTAGCCAGCAAAAGCTGGTGATGCCTAACGTCCCTTTTCTCTTTGGTAAATTGTTTTTTGTGCCGATCCTCAACCACATAAAGCTCGCAGCCTACTATGGGTTTTACGTTGTGTTTACCGGCCTCGGCCACAAACTTAAACGCGCCGAACATATTGCCGTGGTCGGTAATGGCCAGGGCTTTCATGCCATCGGCAGCGGCTTTTTTGTATAGTTTACCTATATCGGCGGCACCGTCGAGTAACGAAAATTGGGTATGTACGTGTAAATGCGAAAAATCGGGCATAGTGGTAAGCTAATAAATCTTTTGGCGAAATACAAAGTTATCAAAAAACAAATGCTTGCCCCTCGGTGTTGATAATTCGATTGTCAGTCGCATACCATAGTTTGCCCTGCTTGTTTTGGACAAAACACAGGAGATTTTTATTAACAATAACGCATACCGTGTGTATTTAGCGCATTATTTGTATTATTATAAGCAACAACAATCTTCACCTTTGAAAAACGTAGAAATTTGAAACGATTTGGGCTTATAGCTTTAAAAACCCTTCTTTGGATAATTGCAAGCGTACTCTTCCTGGTGCTGCTTGTAGTTATTTTAATACAGGTGCCTGCGGTACAAAACTTCGCCAAAAATAAAGCGGTAACCTTTTTACAGGGGAAAATTCATACCAAAGTACGCATAGATCACATCAGCATTGGGCTGCCAAAAAGCATAGTACTGGAAGGTGTTTATTTTGAAGATCAAAAACGCGACACATTAATTGCTGGCGATAAACTCGAAGTAGACATCAGCATGCTGAAACTGCTGCACCATACTGTCGAGATCAACGAAATAAACCTTGATGGCATCACCGCCAAAGTAACCCGTGGGCCGGATAGTCTTTTCAATTTCGATTACATTATGCGGGCATTCGCCAGTCAGCAAAAGATAGAACCCAAACCTACCGATACCGCTTCGGCAATGAAGTTTTCGGTAGATAAGATCATCCTCAATAAAATAAACATCGCTTATAAGGATGCCATCACCGGTTATGACGTTAAATTCTTATTAGGCCATTTTGATACACGGGTAACCACCTTCGATCTGGATAAAATGAAATTTACCATCCCGAAGGTCACTTTATCAGGCTTTAACGCGAAGATCATCCAAACCAACGTTCCGCCGCCTGCGCAAGCACCTCCGGTAATGCCAATAACCACCACGCACCCGCAGGGCATGACGCTTGATATAGGAACGGTTGATATATCAAAAATAAACGTGGATTACGGCGCGCCAACCATGACGGCCAAAGTAAATTTAGGCCGATTAATGGTAGAGATGAAGAAGATCGACCTGAACAACCAGGTTATCGGCATCAAATCAATTGATCTGGACGATACCAAAGCGGCACTAACCTTCGCCCAGCCACAAAAGGTTAAAACAGAAGTGGGAAAAGCCATTAGAAAGCTGGATACCCTTGCAAAACCAGCCGCCAGTACTAAGGGTTGGTCTGCTACGCTGGATAGGATCACATTCAGCAATGATAATATTAAATATGACGACAATGCCACCAAAGCCATCCCCAAGGGACTCGACTTTGCGCACATGAACATCCATAACTTAAATGCGGACATTGAAAACTTGTCGTATAGCCCCGATACCATGTCTGGTAAAATAAATTCATTTACATTCTCTGAAAAAAGTGGGCTCGAACTTAAAAAATTCCATACAACATTCTTCTACGGGCCGAAGAATGCTTATTTGAATGACTTGTATTTGGAAACCCCGCAAACAGTAATTCAAAAACAATTGCAGGTGAGTTATCCATCTATCGCATCATTAAGCACCAACCTGGGTGCGTTAAGTGTAAACGCTAATTTAGATGGCAGCCGCTTAGCCCTAAAAGATGTTTTAATATTGATGCCGACCATGAGCAGCTCCATCGGCAAAGTATCGCCTAATGAAGTATTCAGGATAAATGGCCGCGTATATGGCAAAGTAAATGACCTTCACATCCCAAATGTGGAGCTATCAGGATTACATAATACGCACATCAAAGCATCAGCAAACATGCGTGGCTTGCCAAATGTAAACAAAGCTACTTTTGATGTTAACATAGCCGACTTCACCACCAGCCGCACCGACATTAATACCCTCGCCGCAAAAGGCATGATCCCGGCTAACGTTAGCATTCCGGAAAACATCAACCTAAAAGGAACTTTTAAAGGCGGTATCAGTAATTTCAACACCAAAATGAACCTGCGTACCAGCTATGGCGCGGTTGATTTGACGGCAGCCATGAAAAACGGCAGCAATAAAAATAACGCGAGTTACACAGCCAATATCCGTGCTAATAATTTAAATGTGGGCGCGCTAACCAAGCAACCGCAAACGGTGGGCAGTATTACGCTTTCCACAAATATTTCGGGTACGGGACTAAATCCAAAAATAGCCAACCTTAAGTTTAATGGCGATGTTGCCAAAGCTTATGTAAAGGGCTATACCTACCAAAACCTGAAACTAAGCGGCACGGCGCATGATGGTGCATACGCTGCCAAAGTATTCATGACCGATCCAAATATTCATTTCAGTCTGGATGCAAAGGCAAATATGAATAAGAAATATCCTTCGATTTTCGCTACGCTGGATGTGGACAGCATAGATATGCAAAAGCTCAATTTCTCCAAAACGCCGATGCGTTTCCACGGTAAAATTGTGGCAAAAGTACCAACCGCTGATCCAAATTATTTGAATGCTGATATTGAAGCGACTGACTTATTAGTAGTCAACGGTACGCAACGTATCAAACTAGATACTGTAAGCTTATTGTCCACCGCGAATGCAGATAGCAGCACCCTAAAATTAAAACTACCAATGCTTACCGCCCACATGGCTGGCAAATACAAACTGCCCGAGATTGGCACCGCTATGCAGGATCTCATCAACAAGTACTACAATACCAGTTTAGCAAGCGGCAAACATGTAGTAAGATATTCGCCGGAGAGTTTTGAATTTGATGTGCATGTGGTTAAAACCCCACTGGTTGCCCAGTTCGCGCCGGATTTGAAACAGTTAGATCCCATACTCATCAAAGGTAATTTTGATAGCCAGGCCGGGACGTTGGTGGTTAACGGCTCTATGCCGAAAGTAGTTTATGGCACCAACACCATCAACAATTTAAAACTCAATATCAACACCGCCAACAATGCCCTTAATTATGCTATTACCGTGGATAATGTTACAGCGGGTTCATCACTAAATTTGCTATACACCAGTATATCGGGCAACGCCCAAAACAACAAGTTAAACCTGAGCTTGCAGGTGCGCGATGCTGCCAAAAAAGAGCGTTACCGCATAGCGGGTGTATTCAGCGCTCTACCTAACGAATATCAGTTCAGCTTCCTGCAAAATGGTTTGCTACTTGATTATACCGAATGGGCCGTTGCCAGTGATAATGCGTTACAATTCGGGACTAAAGGGATCATGGCTAAGGATTTTGTAATTAGTAACTCCGGGCAATCATTAGGGGTTACCAGTAACCCGCAGGAGTTTAACGCGCCAATTACGGTCGACTTTAAAAACTTCCATATCGAAACACTTACCCGTTTAGCCCAACAGGATTCGTTACAGGTTGGCGGCGTACTTAACGGTGACGCTCATATCAGCAACTTCCAAAAATCACCACTATTTACCGCCGCTTTAAACGTAGGCGATTTTAACTTTAAAGGTGATACCATAGGCAATATCGCCCTAAAAGTAAATAACCAAACTGCCGACGCTTACAGTGCCGATATGGATATTACCGGCAAAGGCAACCAGGTAACCCTCAAAGGAATTTACTACACCCAACCGGACAGTCGCTTTGATATGGACCTGAATATTGTTACGCTGAATATGAAGACTATTGAAGGCTTTAGCTTCGGCAGCATTCGCCGGGCTACCGGCAATATCACCGGCGATATGAAGATAACCGGCACTCCTACCGCGCCTGCTATTCGGGGTGATGTTAACTTTAATAAGGTTGGCTTTAATGTATCTATGCTCAACTCCTATTTCAGCTTGCCGAATGAAAGCATCACATTCAACAACGATGGCATCCGCTTTAATGATTTTACGCTTGTCGATTCTACCGGGAATAAGGCGGTGGTAACTGGCTCCATCTACACCAAAACTTATACCGACTTTAAATTCGGGATGAAGATCCATATGGATAATTTCAGGGTGATCAACTCCACCCAGGCTGATAATAAAATGTACTACGGTAAGCTGTATTTAAACAGTGATGTAAGCATAACCGGCAATACGGATAAACCTATTGTTGATGCGACCCTAACCGTGAATGATAAGACAGACCTCACCATTGTTTTACCGGAGGATGACCCAGGAGTTGAAGACCGTAAGGGCGTAGTGGAAGTAATCAACGAGAATGCGCCGACACTGGATTCTATTTTAATGGCGAGGAAACTTGATTCGCTAAAACAGTCAAACCTGAAAGGCCTTGATGTAAGCGCGACCGTAAACATCAGCAAAGCTGCCCGTTTCACCATTGTGGTAGACCCTGCTAATGGCGACGTGGTACACATACAAGGCGAAGCGCACCTGAATGGTGGTATCGACCCAAGCGGAAAAACCAACCTGACAGGTATTTACACTGTTGAAAGCGGATCATACAACTTGTCTTACGCCACTGTAAAACGTACCTTCCTGTTCAAAAAAGGAAGTAATATAACCTGGACCGGCGACCCAACCAGCGCCAATATTAACCTGACCGCAGTTTATGTAGCTAACGTACCACCGATTGATTTGGTGCAGCAACAATTAGGTGGCGATAACACTTCGGTAAACGCCACTCAGTACAAGCAAAAACTACCGTTCAATGTTAACTTGAATCTAAAAAATCAACTATTAAAACCAGACATCAGTTTCGACATCATATTGCCGGATAGCAGTTATGAAGTATCGCCAACCGTGGTACAAACCGTTAACGACCGCCTGGCCCAAGTACGCCAGGACCCTAACGAAATGAATAAGCAGGTATTAGGCGTACTGGTACTGGGCCACTTTATTGGCGATAACCCGCTGCAAAGCAATGGAGGCAGTACGGGCATAAACGGCGCTATTCGTAACAGTGTGAGCAGTTTGTTATCCGACCAACTGAACAAACTTGCAGGCAACCTGATTGGTGGCGTACAGCTGAGCTTTAACCTTACTTCGGGTGCTGATTACTCCACAGGCGTTCAGCAAAACCGAACTGATTTAAATGTCGGCCTGTCCAAACAGTTTTTAAATGACCGTGTTACGGTAACCGTAGGCAACAACTTTAACCTGGAAGGCCAAAACCAGCCGGGCCAAAAAACTACCGATATAGCGGGCAACCTATCTGTAAATTACAAACTGACCGAGGATGGCCGCTACATGATCAGGGCTTACCGTAAGGATGAATTCATAGTAATTGAAGGCCAGGTAGTTGAAACCGGCGTTGGTTTCTCGATAACTTACGAGTACAATAAGTTCAAGGAGTTGTTCGTCAAAAAATCAAAAGAAGATAAGGAGCGCGCAAAGAAATATAAACAAGATCAAAAAGAGAAAAAGAAAGCACAAAAACAAGCGGAAGAAAAGCATGACGAAGCAGTAAATAACACACAACCCGCCGATCAGCCTGCGCAAAACAAACAACCATTAAACTAACCTATGACAAAGCTTAGCTACATATCTATCCTTTTTATTGCTGTTTTTCTCACCGCGTGCAGTACTACTAAGTTCTTGCCCCCGGGCCAAAAACTGTATACCGGCGGCGAGGTAAAGATAGCTGATGCTGACATGAAGAAGAGTGATAAAAATGCTATAACAACTGAGTTAGAAGGTTTGTTAAGGCCAAAAACCAATGCAACCATTCTGGGTTTACGGTACAAACTATACATCTACGAAAAAACAAAAACCAATAAGGAACGCGGGCTTAGGCACTACATAAATACCCATTTAGGCGAACCTCCTGTTTTGGCCAGCAGTGTGGATCTGGTTAAGAACAATACCATTTTACAAAGTCAGCTGCAGAATGAAGGCTATTTTATTGCGCAGGTAAGCGGTGATACCGTAAGCAAAAATCGTACTGCTAAAGCGGTGTATACTGTGCAGGCAGGTCCGGCGTATCATTATCGTAAAATTGTTTTCCCGCAGGAAAAGGATGACCTTGATACCGCCGTTACCGGAACATCTAAACAAACGTTTCTTAAAGTTGGCGAGCAATACAACCTTAGTAAAATTGTTAATGAACGCATACGCATTGATGCCAGATTAAAAGAAGAGGGCTACTACTACTTCGCCCCCGAAGACCTGATCATGAAGTACGACAGTACCATCGCGGGCCATCAGATTGATATGTTTGTAAAAGTAAAGGCAACCACCCCTGATGAAGCGAGATGGGTATATAAGATCAGAAACATATACGTTTACCCGCATTACAGTTTACAGGATACTGCTTTAAAACTGGATTCAGCTGTTAAATACCGCTGGTATAATGTGATAGGCGGCAGAAAAACCGTGAGGCCTTTTATGTTTAAAAATACGGTATTGCTGCACCCCGGCGACGTATACAACCGTACCGAACATAATAACTCTCTAAGTCGTTTTATTGAACTGGGCCCATTCACCTATGTGAAAAACAGGTTTGAGGATGTTACCCCCGATTCGGCATTTCTGGATGTTTATTATTTCCTCACCCAGGCAAAACGAAAATCATTAACTGCCGAAATCCTGGCCCGGCAAACATCTGCCAATTATGATGGTACACAGCTTGATCTAACCTTCAAAAACAAAAACACCTTTAAAGGTGCCGAGTTGCTTAGCGTTACATTTTTCACCAGTACCGATAAACAATTTGGCAGCTACCAGCATGGTTTTAATGTTTACCAGTTTGGTGTAACCCCATCCCTATCGTGGCCTAGGTTTATTAGTCCGTTTGATTTTACTACTGATAACGCCTTTATCCCCCGCACTATTTTAACTACCGGCTATACGCTGGTTGACCGCTCACAACTCTACAATTTAAACTCATTTAGCGCATCATGGGGTTACCAATGGAAACCTAGCCTGTACAAACAACACAATCTCGATCTGTTAGATTTTGCCTATGTGAACGCAACTAACGTTACACCACTTTACCTGGATAGCATCCGCAAAACAGGTAATCCCACTTTAAAGCACGTTATCAACAACCAGCTAACCTTTGGCCCAAGCTATGCCTATACCTATGATAATACCAGCGACGACTTCAGGACCAATAGCTTTTACTACATGGGTAAAATAAGCACATCTGCTACGTTATTAGGGCTGGTACTTGGCGCTGATACCCTGGGCGGAAAAGCGAAAACAATATTCGGCACCCCTTTCGATCAATATGTAAAACTCGAAAATGAGATCCGGTTCTTCCATAAATTAAGTCCGGGTACCAAGCTGGCTATGCGCTTACTGGTTGATGTTGGCTTGCCTTATGGCAACTCCACCATTCTGCCTTATACACAGCAATTCTTTATTGGCGGGCCAAATAGTTTAAGAGGCTTTCAGGCACGTACATTAGGCCCCGGTTCGTATGATTACCGTACAGCGACAGGTTATGGCGGCACCCAATTTCTAGCTGACGAATCGGGCGATATAAAATTAGAAGGCAACGTTGAATACCGGGCCAAACTATTTAGTATTGTTGAAGGCGCGCTATTTGCTGATGCCGGAAATATATGGTTGCTCCATCCCGAAACAGGTTTACCGGGCGCCGCCTTTGGTAAAAACTTTTTAAATCAGGTGGCAGCCGACGCCGGTTTCGGTTTACGCTTTAATCTTTCGGTGTTAATACTACGCACCGATTTGGGCTTCCCGCTAATCGATCCATCCAGACCTGTAGGACAGCGCGATCGTTTTAATAGCATCAGCATCAATAACTCGGTATTTAACCTTGCGATAGGCTATCCATTCTAAGAATTTAGCGAATGAGTGATTGGGTGAATGAGTGATTTTTTCAAACACCAAACAAAGCGTCATTGCGAGCGAAGCATGGCAACCCCAAACTATACAGAGCGAATATGAAAAGTCGGGGATTGCCACGCTCCGCTCGCAATGACGATAATTTTATCATCCCCTCCCCGCCACCACAAAAATTCTTTTTTCACATATTTTATAATAACTTTATTAGCATAATCAATATAAACCCAAGTGTTTATCGCCTAACCTAAACTTTTGTTGATTTTAACCGTATTATAGTTAAATGCCCGCATCACAAAAAAACAACATTATCATACCGATAAGCATGGTCGCCATGACTGTGGGAATTATGATTATGATTGGCTGGATTTTTCCGGGTAGCGGAATTTTAGCCATACTTCCCGGTGTAGCTATGCGATTCAATGCCTCGCTTTGTTTTGTGCTGTTCGGTGGCGCACTGTTGGTGTCGCAATGGCATTTTAAAGGTTGCCACTCCCCGCTATTTTTCATTTTATCATTACTGGGTATCCTAATTGCCCTTCTTACCATAACCCAGGAACTTTTTCATATCAATACAGGCATCGATCAGTTGTTTGTTAAGGATAATACGCCTGTTTCAGCTGCATTCCCACATCCCGGCCGTATGGCGTTTAATGCTTCGTTAAGTTTTTGTTTTTTAGGTTTGGGCTACCTATTTTTCTGTACAAAAAATCGCACCCTGCACACTGTTTCGCAGTACCTTTTTCACGCGGTTACCTTAATTGCCGGTACTGCATTAATAGGTTACATGTATAATGTTTCTTTGTACAACTCCTTGTTTTACGTTACCTCTATGGCCTTTACTACAGGCATATTTTTTTTACTGTTATCAATGGCGGCGGCGCTTCTAAATCCCGACCTCGGGCTGGCAGCTATTTTTACCGGTGATCGCGTTGGCAACAGGGTTGCCCGTCGGCTTTGCACGCTCATTTTTTTAATGATCCTGATTTTCGGAATACTAAAGCTCGAAACAAAAAATTCAAAATTATTTTCTTCTGCGGATATAGGTATGGCGGTATTGGTTATTTGCCTTTTACTGGCAATTATCGCGCTGATATGGAATACAACCAATTGGCTAAACAGCATTGATGATAAACGAAAACTTGCCGAAGAAGAAGTAATCAATATGAATGCGGAGCTGGAAGAACGGGTAGAACAACGAACCATCGAGTATCAAAAAAGCGAGGACCGTTATCACACCCTTATTCAACAAGCCACTGATGCTATTTATGTGGTAGATAACGACAGGAATTTTACCGAGGTAAACGATAGCATGTGCGAGATGACCGGGTACACGCGGGAAGAATTACTGTGCATGAACGTAAAAACGTTACTTGATCCCGAAGAGTTAAAAAGCAGGCCTTTACCTTTGTTAAGTAGTTATATTGGTCAGGGGCCGCTTGAGAGAACATTTATCAGGAAGTCGGGTGAAAAATTTACCGCGGAGGTGAATGTTAAGGTATTCCCTGATAACCGTATTATGGTGGTTGCCCGTGATGTTACCTATCGTAATAAAATGGCCGCGGAAGTTAGCGACGCCGAACTCAAATTCAGGACTATTGCTGATAAATCAATGGTGGGCATATACATGGTTCAACATGGCAAGTTTAGTTATGTAAACCCGCGCTTTGCCGAAATTTTCGGTTATCAGTCGGAAGAATTAACAAACACCGTTCCTGTGGATACCATTATTTATGATACACACCGCGAATACACCAACCAACAGGTAAAACTGCGCATGGAGGGTAAAATTGACAGTGTGCGTTATGAAACAATGGGCAAAAAGAAAGATGGCTCAGGTAATTGGGTCGAATTTTATGGCAGTCGGGTTACGATGAGTGGCGTTCCAACTATCATCGGCTCCATGATGGATGTTACCGAGCGTAGAAAAGCCGAGGACGAACTTAAATCCTCAGAACAAAAATATAAAGTAATATTTGAAAGCAACCCGGTTCCGATGTGGATGATTGCTAAAGATAGCCTTAAAATTATTGCCCTAAATAATGCGGCAGCAAAACAATATGGCTACACCAAGCAAGAGCTCACTGATATGGATGTTACATCGCTCCGCCTCCCTGAAGACCGGGAGCTACAATTGCGCGGTTATCAGGATGGTGTCGATAAAACCAGAATTGTCCGCCACGTTAAAAAAGATGGCACAATAATATATGTACAGCTCACTACACATGATATTATTATTGAAGGGCGCCCGGTAAGGCTATCACAAACAAATGATATAACGGAACAATTTAAGGCTGAGGAGTTATTGCAAAAATCGGAGGCAAACTTAAAGGCTATATTAAACACCACTGATACCGCTTATGGTTTGTTCGACAAGGATCTTAAAGCACTGATGTTTAACCCCAAGGCTACCCAGTTTATTAAAAAACAGTATGGCCATAACCCCGAAAACAACAGCCCGCTTTCCGATTATTTTCCACCAGACAAGTTCCCGCAATTACATAAATTCACCAATAAAGTACTCAACGGCGAGAACATAAATTTTGAAGTTAATTTTCCGCAAGCGGATGGTTCAACATTATGGTATTATGTGCGACTCTTCCCCATCACCGGCGATCATTCAGCCATATTGGGTATACTGATGGCATTATATGATATTACTGAACGCAAAAATGCCGAACAAAACCTTAAAACAGCCTACAAACATATCCAAAGCCACATTAATAGCATAAAGGATATGGCATGGAAACAATCACACCTTATACGCAGCCCGCTTGCTAATCTAAAAGGATTAATAACAATGCTTAAAACTGATCCCGACCCTGAGATCCTCCATCATATAAAATCCGAACTCGATCGCATGGATTCCATCATCCTGGAAATGGCCGAAGATGCCAATACTAAAAATTAAGCGTATACCTTTGCATCGTTTATTTTAACCCTCTAATTCCAAATGCGCGTATCAGCCCCACTTCAAATTATTGATCTTAACGGTGATGGTTTTCATCCTTTATTAAATATCAAGATATATGGGAAAATATTTACGGTGGTTTTAGATACCGGTGCATCAAAAACTGCCTTCGATAAAGGACTGCTGCTTAAAGCCAATAAAAAAGCACTGATAAATGATAGTGATATACTATCAACAGGCCTCGGAACCAACAGCATGCAATCCTTCACCGCGACAATACATGACATGCGCATAGGCCGCTTAAAGATCCCCGAGTTCCAGGTAGCCGTGCTCGATCTGTCCACCATCAACATCGCCTACACCCAAATGGGCCACCCACAAGTTTTAGGCGTATTAGGCGGCGATATTTTGATGAAATATCAGGCGGTAATTGATTATGGTAAGCAGGTTATTAAGTTTAGGGTTTAATTATTAACTCCCTCCCCTGGGAGGGGTACGGCTGAAATGAGCGATGGCGGGGAGGGGTTTTATGCTCGAAAGTAGCTCGTCCACACCCCTCCCTCCGCCCTCCCAAGGGAGGGAATCGCACTGTCCCTGCTTTTTAGATCTTCAAAATACCTTGATGCAAGGTACGATTACCGCTCAAACCTCGTTAAATCACAGCACAACTTATCATCCCATTTACCCGTCTTCGCTGCCGCTTTATAGGTCGATCTTAAAAACTTCAGCAAAGTGCCCTCCGGATCCGCCGACCGCTGCACTACCTCATACAACAAAAAATACTCGCCCATTTCGTTGCTGTAAAATGCTTCGTTAGGTTCAACCACCTGGCTGCCAAAATCAGCTGGGGTTGGGTAGCAATAACTATAAAATGCCGGATGCGGAAAAGCCTCGCCTCCACCCCAAAAACCGGCGCTGCTCACTTCGTGCGAATAAGCCTCCTGCATTACCCTAATTGGCATATTGGGCGTACCTCCTGCATACAAAGGCGCTTCCCTTCCCGAAAACCTTGTAACCGCCAAATCAAAAGCCCCCCAAAACAAATGTACAGGGCTGCACTTCCCAGTATACTCCGACCGAAAACGCAGGAATACCGCATTTATCCTTACCAAAGCCTGCCAGTACAAATTCATCTGCACAGCATCATAAGTTTTATGCTGCTCATCCTCGGCAAATGGTATAGCCGGGTCAAGCTCGTTGGGTTTGGGGTATATCTTGGCTTCAATATCCATCGCACCAAGTTTTTCAAATAACTCCTTATAAAAATCAGCCACCGAACGTGGTTTTAACGCAATGCTTTGTACCCCACCATCACTTGCAGTTATCAATAACTGATGATCAACAAAATCCATATCAAGCTGAAAACTGCCGCCTTCATAAGGGATATTCCCGGTAGTTAACCCTCGTGGATAAACATACAAAGTAACATGCCAGCTGTGATTTATCCACGGCGTTTTAACCAGCCGTATCTTACCCACTATTTGCGTCCAAAGCTGTACAGTTTCTAAAGTATCTTTTAAATATTCAAAAGCCAGTTCAGGCCATGGGGATGGGGTTATATTTGCAGTTGCCATGATGCTATTGTTTAGTTTGAATATAAGAGTTTAAATAGCTAATTGTTTATGCTCATGATATAATTTCCGACCGTGTTGATGTTGTCACCAATAAAGATTCCAGAACACCAACAAAGGCGAAAAGAGCATATTATTAATCTATTTGCTGTAATATTCCAAGTTCATTCGCATTAATCTTTATAGCGGGCAAACCTTCAAATAAAAATATTTCCCCTCTGGCTGATAATCCATCGAATTTAATTACCTCGTTGTGGGTTGGATTCACAACTGATGAAAATGTAGGATCATTTTTAATATTGAATTTAACAACGATCACAAAAACAGCCTTCGTATTGTTAATATTGCCCAAATACAGTAAGCACAATGCTGAATCTGGATTAGATTTATACTTTCTTATACTATCTGCAAAAATATGACCACGTACTTCTCTAAACTCCCCAATATGTGATCGTGCAGAATCAGCCCTAAAATAAGATTGTGAATACGTTTGGTTAAAGCTAATAATCACAAAAAATAAAATGATTGAAATTTTCTTACCCATATCATTGTATAACACTTTTAATAATCAAATTTATATAGTGCCTGATTTTATAGATGGTTAAGCACCCGCTCTATTTTTCTATCTTTACTGCAATTTATGAAATATTTGCGCCTACTGCTTTATCCCTTTTCACTTATTTACGGCTTGGTGGTTACCATCCGTAACTGGTGCTTTGACGCAGGTATTTTTAAAAGCCGCAAGTTTTATATCCCGGTAATATCGGTAGGCAACCTTGATGTTGGCGGCGCGGGCAAAAGCCCCATGACGGAGTACCTGGTACGCCTGCTTAAAAACAATTATAAGCTGGCAACGCTTAGTCGCGGTTACGGCCGCAAAACCAAAGGCTATTTTGTAGCATCGCGCAACTCCCCACGCAGCCTTGCATCACTTATTGGCGATGAGCCGGGCCAGTTTCACCAAAAATTTCCGGACATTACCGTAGCTGTTTGTGAAGACCGGGTAACCGGCATTAAAACTCTTCAGACTGACCATAACCTAATTATTTTAGATGATGCCTACCAGCATCGTGCTGTAAAGCCCGGCTTAAGTTTATTATTGTTTGATTATAACCGCGTAAAAGAACCACATCTACTTTTACCGGCAGGTAACCTTCGCGAGCCATTTAGTGGGCGCAAACGTGCCGAAGCCATCATCATTACCAAATGCCCGGGGCAACTTACTAAGCATGAGCAAACCGCGGTTTCAGATCGTATAAAACCATTCACACATCAACAAGTTTTTTTTACATCGATCAATTACCAGTCGCTGCAAACACTAAAAGGCGAAATAGCTGATATTAAGCTAACCGCAGATACTACTGTTTTCCTGCTCACCGGGATCGCGAATGCCCATCCGCTGGTGCAATATTTAAAAACCTATACACAGCAAATTATCCACCATAAATATCCCGATCATCATCGCTTTAGCTTAAAAAATATCAGTAAACTTGCTGATGATTTTGCCGCGTGCGTACAACCTCATAAAGTGATCATCACTACAGAGAAAGACGCGCAACGCCTGGCAACAAATGAATTGCTACCGTTAATAAAAGATTTGCCCATTTTGGTACTGCCAATAGGCATCAGCTTTTTAAATAACGGGCAGCAACAGTTCGATCAATTTGTATTAAATTATGTTACAGAATATACAGAACACCACCAGTTACATTAAAAACCGCATTGGCGATTTTGAACCCGAGGTAGGTATAATTTTAGGCACAGGCCTTGGCGCCCTGGTAAAGGAAATTGAAGTTGAAAAACAACTGATGTATGGCAACATACCCGATTTCCCGATTTCAACATTAGAGTTTCACTCCGGTAAATTAATATTCGGTACGCTTGCCGGGGTAAAGGTTGTGGCCATGCAGGGCCGTTTGCATTATTACGAGGGCTACAACATGCAACAAATCACCTTCCCGGTTAGGGTGATGAAAATGCTGGGCATTAAAAAACTGTTGGTATCAAATGCCAGCGGATCATTAAATCCGGATTTTAAAAAAGGCGATCTGATGATTATTGATGATCACATCAACCTGCAACCGCAAAACCCTTTAGTTGGCCGTAACGAGGATCAGCTTGGCCCACGTTTTCCGGATATGAGCATGCCTTATAACCCTGAGTTTATAAATAAAGCGCTTGATATTGCTAAGGCTAACAATATTACCTGCCATAAAGGAGTTTATGTTGCTGTAACCGGCCCAAATCTGGAAACAAGGGCCGAATATAAATACTTACGAATAATTGGAGGCGACGCCGTAGGAATGAGTACAGTACCCGAAGTAATAGTGGCAAACCACATGGGCCTGCCGGTATTTGCCATATCAGTACTTACCGATGAAGGCTTCCCTGAGGTGCTTAATCCTGTTTCTATAGAAGAAATACTGGCTATCGCGCAGGAAGCCGAACCCAAAATGACCTTAATACTTAAAGAATTAATAGCTGGTTTTTAATGCCTCATAAATTAAAATACTTATTAATATTACTGATAGCATTAATTGCACAGGGAGCCTTTGCCCAAATACCAGGGCAAACTGGTTATGGAACTGGCCAATCGGGCTATAACAATGGCCAGCAGGTATCACCTTTTGCCGATACAGCCCACAAGCAGGTTAAACAACTAACCGCCGACCAGGAGATTGACACCCTGCGTAAACAGGAAGAAGCCAAACGCGACAGCGTTATTTTTACTAATAAGTTTGTTAAGGTAACTAATGAGCGCTTGTTACGGGATAGCACCCAGGTTTTTCCGCTGGATACTACCATCAATAACTTTGAAAATTACAGCCCCCTTTACCAGCCCGGCGACCCTAAAATAAGCCTCGGCCACTTAGGTTTGGATGCCCGCGACCTGCTGTATGAGCCATCAAAAACTATTGGGTTTGACGTTGGGCTGCACACGCTTGATCTGTATGTGCTCCATCCCGAAGATCTGAATTACTATAACACACGGGTACCCTATACTTTGCTTAGCTATGTTAGTGCAGATCAGATATTTAAAGTAATACATACTCAAAATATTAAGCCCAACTGGAATATGGGCTTCAACCTTAACTTTTTGGGTTCGCGTGGCTTTTATTCAACCAATGGTGTGCTCGGGCAAAACGTAAGCAATATAAACGCGGCCTTGTTTAGCTGGTATCAATCCAAAAGCAGGCGCTATAATATGCTGGCCAATATAATGTTAAACAACGTTAAAGCGCCCGAAACAGGCAGCCTGTCAAAAGGCTATAATAATCTATTTACAGAATCTGTTTTAGATAAAACTACCATACCCGTAAACCTGCCCAACACCTACGAAAACTGGCGCGACAACGGCATTTACATCAAGCAATTTTACTACATAGGCCATGTTGATACCGCTGCCAAAGGCGGCGATACCGCTAAAGTTGTACCTACACAGCGTGTATCTTATACCTTTCATTACAGTGTGCAAACGTATGAGTTTTTGCAAAACGATCAGGATACCGCCCATGTGTTTCCCGATTATTATTTCAGCTCAAACCGATCGCGCGATTCGCTAAGCGTACATCATTTTCAAAATGATTTTGCTTACAGTTTTGCGTTAAGAAGTAAGGCAGCAAAAAATGTAATAAAATTAGACGTAGGGCTTACACAGGATTTTTATCAATATACGCAATATGTAAGCGATTCTACCATAAACCAATACGGCATACAAGTGGTTCAGGCGGATAAACAACAATCTAATTCATTTGAGGATTTAACTGTTAAAGGCCGACTCGGCTATAGTTTTAGTAACCGCGCGGCCTTTGAAGCCAATATTAGTCAGATAGTACAAGGCCGCGATTTTGGCGACTTTTTATATGATTTTAAGCTGATGCTGGCCGGCAACAACAAAGCCGGTAAAATTATATTGGATGCCTATACCCAAAGCAGCGCGCCACCATTGGTGTATACCGATTGGGTTTCCAACCATTACATATTCCACAACTCATTTGCCAATCAGAAAACCAACAGCGCATCGTTCAACTACATCAACAACGCCCTGCAACTTGATCTGAAAGCTGAGTACTTCCTCTTAACGGATTACTTATATTTCACTGCGGATGCTAATAGTAATGATGCCCATCCCGCGCAATTAAGCAGCCCTATAAACCTGCTTAAAATAACATTAACAAAAAATTTGGAATGGAGAAGATGGCACTTTAACAATACCATTGTTTATCAAAAAACTGATAATGAGGGCACGCTTCGCACACCAAGTTTGTATACTTACACCAGCCTGTATTACTCAAAGCTATTGTTTAACGTACTCAACACCAGCATAGGCACCGATATACGTTACAATACCAGCTATCTTGCCCCATCATACGCGGTAGGCTTGGGCCAGTTCTATAACGGACCGGATGTTACCTTTTCATCATACCCAAAAGCAACAGTATTTATAAAGGCCACCCTGATGCGCACCAGCCTGTTTGTAATGTATGATTACGCCAACCAGGGCTTGTTTAGCAAAGGCTCCTACAGCGTAAACCGCTACCCTAACGAAGATGCCCAACTTAAATTCGGCGTATCGTGGACATTCTTTAACTAAAGGTTTTTTGAGGACATTGCCTCCGGCCCGCGCTTTTCGCTCATACTACACAGGCATTTGCCGCAGGCCGGTACCCGCTGCAATCGCTAATGCGAGGGCCTCAATTTAGCCACCTCGCAATGACATGATAAAATAAAAACATTGCAAAAGCACAAACCCCTCGTTAACCGCAAAAACCGGCATCGTCTGGTTCGGCAACCACACCAGAAGTAACAGCACTAACACTAAAAGAAGTAGGCGCAGCCGGGAGTTTATTCACTGTTGTTTGCTTTTTGATGGTGTTCATGAGGTCGCTCCGCTCAGTATCTTTGGTTACTTTCTTTTGCGGAAAAAGAACGGCGGAGCCCTCTTGAGATCCTTTGAAAACAAACAACCGAAAAAAGTGACGACTTAGCGGCCAGCGATACCAAGCGACTAACAAAATGCAAGTCCATCCTGTATAGTTTGGGATTGCCACGCTTCGCTCGCAATGACGCTTTTAAAAAATCGCCTATTACGTCTTCTGTTTCTTCTTATGCGCTGCCGGAAACAACACATTATCCAAAATCAACCTATATCCGGGCGAATTTGGGTGCAGGTGCAGATCAGTGGGCGGGTCGCCAACCATGTGTTGATAATCTTCCGGATCATGACCGCTGTAAAAGGTCCATTGCCCCTTGCCATAATCGCCGTGGATATAACGGGCTTCGTTACCCGTTTTCATTTCACCCATAATAATCACACCGGGCTTAATTTTACTTTCGTCAAAGGCTGTAGTAAGGCCCATAAACCCTTTAATCACTTTCTCATGATCCTGCGTAAGCATACTTGGCACCACATCCCATTTAGCAGAGAAATCAAACAGCGTGAAAAAATCATGCGCCTGGTCAACCTGCCGGGTTGGGGTAACATCAATATTGCTAAAGCTATGCGATAGCGGATTCATATCTATGGTAAAATTCTGAAAGGCGAAAGTTTCGCTAAAATCCAGTTTGGATTGCGCGTTTGGGTCGGCAGCATCGCCATCAAACATGCTTTCGCATATATCCGTATTGTGGGCTGCAAGGGCAATATCAAACGTATCCGTTCCTGAGCACATCGCGAAAAGAAACCCACCTCCCGCGCAAAAATTCTTAATGTTTTCGGCAACAGCCAGCTTCATTTGCGATACCTTTTTAAAACCCAGTTTATGCGCCATAGCCTCCTGGTTGCGCACATCATCATTATACCATTGCGCATAGCGGAAGCCGCCATAAAACTTACTGTACTGCCCCGTAAAATCTTCGTGGTGCAGGTGCAGCCAGTCGTACTTAGGCAGGTCGCCACGGATCACCTCCTCGTCATAAACCACATCATAAGGGATCTCGGCATACTTTAAAACCAGCGTTACAGCGTCATCCCAGGGCATCTTATCCTTTGGTGAGTAGACGGCCATTTTAGGTGCTTTCTCCAGCTTCACAATATCCATGTTGACCGATGGGTCGCTTACCTCGGTAATAATCTCGTTTACCTTGGCATCCGGCAAAACCTCATAGCTTACACCACGGATGTTGCACTCATCCTCAATCTTTTTATCGTACTTCATCATAAAGCTGCCGCCACGGTAATTCAGCAGCCAATCCACTTCCTGACTGTTCTTCAACACCCAAAAAGCAATACCGTATGATTTTAAACAATCCTTCTGCTCATCATCCATGGGTATAAGGATAGAAGACGCCCTTGCAAGAATAGGTAAAAGGAGAAAGGCAAAAGGCAAAAGGAACTTAAGACGCTTCATGTCCAAATTTAACGAATAATTGGAAGGTATTATTGCGAATATTAATTACCTTCATCCATTAACAACACAAACCTTATATCACTTTATAAATGAATAAAACTATAAGAAGATTAATAGTAATAAGTTGTTTTATAGTTGGGTTTATTGTATCTGCCATAGCATGGACAGTTTCCATAACTCCAAATTGGTTGAACACTTATTTATTTGTTTTTGGTGTAGTGCTAGAAACAGGAGCACTAATTTATATATTCATTAGGTTTATTCGCCGTATAACTCAATAGTAAGTATATCATCCGTTCTGTCATTGAATCCACCGAACTCTCCACTATCGTCATTGCGAGCGGAGCGTGGCAATCCCCGACATTGCAAATCTGCCCTGTATAGTTTGGGATTGCCACGCTTCGCTCGCAATGACGCCTTGAATAAATATATTGTAACTCCTTTATCTTTTCGGCTTTCACGTCAATTTATTACATTTGCCAACTATATAAAAATTAGAAATGAGTAAAGCGATTATTAAAACCGAAAAAGGCGACATGACTGTCGAGTTTTATGATAATGATGCCCCTATTGCAGTGGCTAATTTTAAAAAACTGGCTAAATCAGGATTTTATGACAACGTAACTTTCCACAGGGTTATCCCTAACTTTATGATACAGGGTGGCGACCCAACCGGCACTGGCGCTGGTGGCCCGGGTTACAAAATTGATTGCGAATTAACAGGCGATAACCAATACCATGATCGTGGTGTATTATCAATGGCTCATGCTGGCCGTAACACTGGGGGTTCACAATTTTTCATCTGCCATAGCCGCGAGAATACCGCACATTTAGATCGTAACCATACTTGTTTCGGTAAGGTGATCGAGAATGTTGATGTGGTTGACGATATCCGCCAAAACGATAAGATTTTAACCATAGAAGTAATAGAAGACTAGTGAATAGTTGAATGGGTTGATTAAGTTGATTGGTTTTTAACTACTCACTTAATCAACCCATTCAACCCAATCAACCAAACATGAACTTACAGGGAATAGTAGCAGTATCCGGCAAACCGGGATTGTGGAAAGCGCTTTCACAAAATAAAACAGGCTTTATATTGGAGAGCCTGGATGCGCAAAAAACAAAATTAGTGGCCAACCTTTCAACAGCTAAACTGGCTGCTTTAGATGAAATTACCATTTTTGGTTTTAACGAGGATATTAAGCTTACGGATGTTTTTGCTAAAATGAAAACCGCGACAAACGTTCCTGATTCTAAAACCGATGGCAAAAAACTAAGGGAATTTTTCCTGGAAGTTGCCCCGGATCATGATGAGGAAAAGGTTTACGCATCTGATATGAAAAAAATCGTTAACTGGTTCCATATCCTTAAAGATATGCCATTGTTTAACGAAACACCTGCTACCGAAGCCCCTGCTGCTGAAGAAACTGATTCTGATGCTGCAAAGCCTGCTGTTGCTGTTAAAAAACCAGTTGCAACTACTGCACCTAAGGCTGTTACTAAACAACCGGCACCAAAGGCTACTGCTAAGCCAAAAGCTACTGCAAAACCCAGAAGAGCAGAGTAATTACGCGCTCTCCCTTATACTATACCCATAGCTGTATAACACAATACACAGCTATGGGTTATACAACATACCTAAAGCTTATCCCGTATACTTACCCTAAAAACTATTATAAATTAGAATGTGGATAAATATTTATGCCCATTAATCTGTACAAATAAATTATTAGGAAATTTTTTACAACAGTCATATTTCCCGATAGTTAATAACAGATTTCCATTTGGTTATATAAAATTGTCCATTCTAAACGTATAAAGGCATCATATTTATTTAAAGAAAATTTCTTTGAAAATTTTCTTTAAAGTATGCCCGCTTTAATTAACCATTAGTTACAAACAATAAAGTAATTTGACCGAAATAAGACTTGTAAACAGCTTGTTTATAGCTATTTATACCATATCATTAGTATATTTGGCGTCTGTATTTTAATCTATATTATAAAATTAACAACCTGAGGTTTTAAATAAGCGAAATTGATATTAGTGGCACATATTTTACATGTGCATGCGTGTTATGAATGGACTAATTAATATATGAGTTTTACTGACGATCACAATTCAAAAGATAGTGCATCCCAATTTACTCATGTAGTAAATAATACAAATGCAGGTATTTGGGAGTTTAACATCAATACTAATGAGGTTAAATGGTACGATGGGTTTTACCGGGTGTTAGGTTATGAACCCGGTGAAATTGAATCGTCGTACAATTATTTTTTTGAGCACCTGCTCTATCATGGCGATAAGGCTGCCTACACTAAATCTATTACCGAGCGCAATCAAAGCAATATATCAACCGTACAAATAAGGCTGTTAACCAAACATGGTTATCAATGGTTTGAAAGTTCAAGCAAACGGAGCGCTGACCCCTCAATCCCTAAGGTTTATGGCTTTATTGTTAATATAAATGCTTATAAAATAGCCGAATATCAGGCCGCACAAAAAGACCTATGGTTTAACGAAGCAGGCAAACTGGCAAAAGTAGCTTTATGGGAGATCGAGATACACTCCATGAATTTACTCCTTTCTAAAGAAGGGTATGATATATTTGAAATCAGCAATACAGTTGCCCTTACTGTTGATGAAGCTATCAGTTTTTTTGAACCGAAATACCGCCCTCAGGTAAATAATGCTATCGAAAAAATTCTAAAGTCATGCCATGCATTTGATTTGGAATTACCTTTCCGCACAGCCAAAAACAGGGTGATATGGGTTAGATTTAAGGCTATACCTATTATTGATAACCTGGGTAGGTGCATTAACATCCGGGGTATACTACAGGACATCAACGAAAGCAAAAAAAGAGAGTTAACCACACAAAGCTCCTTAACGCTCTCTCACGATCAAAACAAGCGCCTGCAGAATTTCGCTTATATGGTTTCGCATAACCTGCGTTCGCATACCGGCAATCTTGATTTTATGGTTAATTTGTATACCGAAACTGATTCTGCTGAAGAAAGACTGGAGGTATTTGAACACATAAAAGCAATAAGCTCAAGCCTTAATACCACCGTTAAACATCTGGAAGAAATAGTTCAAATACAAGCTGAGATAAATGATGATAAAACGGTAATTCAGTTTGAAACCATATTTAAACAGGTGATGGGTGCCCTGCAAAGTAATATTACCGATGTTGATGCCCACATTGAGTTTGATTTTAGCGAAAGCCCCGAAATAAATTACATCCCGGCATATTTGGAAAGCATATTTCAAAACCTGTTAACCAACTCAATAAAATACAGGCAGAAAGATCATGCCCCTTTAATAAAATGCTACACCTTTCAAATGAATGGGCATATCTACATGATATTTGAGGATAATGGTATTGGTATTGATCTGGAACGGCATGGCGACAAAGTTTTTGGGATGTATAAAACCTTCCACAAAAACACCGATGCCAAAGGCATAGGCCTGTTTATTACGCGTAGCCAGGTAGAATCATTAGGCGGTACTATTAAGATTGAAAGCACGGTGAATGTAGGCACCAAATTCACGTTAAAGCTTACTTAATTTTAGTGGGAGCCGAACTTAGTTAGATGGTTTGTCTTTTACTATCACAAAAACAAAGCGTCATTGCGAGGTACGAAGCAATCTCTATACTTTACAGAGCTGCTCTACAGATTCATACCTTTCTAATCGCCTTGCCTATGTAGAGATTTCTTCGTACCTCGCAATGACGATAGTTTTATAATTTCAAACAGCTCCTTAGTTCGAGGGCTTGTCTTTTACTATCACAAAAACATCCTCGTTATCCTTCTTCATCAGGTACTTTTCACGTGCGAATTTCTCTAGCTGAGCTGGGTTTGATGTTAGCTCACTTAAGTCTTTAGTTACCTGGGCGGTTTGCTTGGTATAAAAATCGCGCTCGGTTTTTAGCTTGCTAACTTCCTGATGGTATTGAAATTGCGATATCAGATCGTTCTTATCAAAAAACAACATCCACACCAAAAAAGCCGCGGTAACCCAAAAAAACTTATTCTTAAAAAGAAGAAAAAGGCGTTGCATACAACAGGCAATTAATTTATTTAAAATTAAAGCAAAACTTTGATTGCCACAATAGGGATTATTAACTTATTAACAGTGATGGCTAAAAAAGAGCATTGTCATGAGGTACTCGAAGCATAAGCGTAAAGGCCTCTGCCCGCGTACTTCGAGTACCTCAGTGTGACAATCCGCTTAATCTCTTCTACCGCCTCTATTACCCCAGCTGCTACCTTTACTGGCACCGCTCATACCACTGCCACCGCTACCAGCACGACCACGGTCTTTGTTACCATAGCCACGGCCACGCTTAGGCGCACCACCACGACCACCTCCGCCACCGCTTTTTGCAGCTTCGGCTTTAGCAACCATGCTTTGCGGGCTCATCGGGTAAGGATGTTCCTCGTTAACAGGTATTTGTTTGGCAATTAGTTTATGTATGTCTTTTAAGAAAGGCAATTCCTCTGCATCGCAAAAAGATAAAGCTATCCCACTTGCTCCTGCCCTACCTGTACGACCAATACGGTGTACATAGGTTTCAGGTACGTTTGGTAATTCGTAGTTTATAACGTGGGTAAGCTCGTCAATATCAATGCCGCGAGCGGCAATATCGGTAGCAATTAATACACGTGTAGTACGGTTTTTAAAGTTAGTTAAAGCCCGTTGACGTGCATTTTGCGATTTATTACCGTGTATAGCCTCGGCAGTAATACCAACCTTTACAAGGTCTTTCACCACTTTATCAGCACCATGTTTGGTACGGGTAAATACCAATGCCGTTTTAATCTCTTTATCTTTTAAAATATGGTTAAGCAACGCTCTTTTGTCATTCTTCTCCACATAAAAAAGTTCCTGCTGTATAGTGTCCGCAGTTGATGATACCGGGGTAACTTCCACCTTTTCAGGACGCGTTAATATGGTATCGGCAAGTGTTTGTATCTCTTTAGGCATAGTAGCCGAAAAGAATAATGTTTGCCTTTTTGATGGCACTTTAGCTATGATCTTTTTAACATCGTTAACAAAACCCATATCCAGCATACGGTCGGCTTCATCCAAAACCAACATTTTAATGTGATCTAAATGAACAATGCGTTGCTGCATCAAATCCAATAAACGACCAGGCGTCGCTACCAAAATATCAACACCACGGCGGATAGCATCAGCCTGTGGATTTTGTGATACACCACCAAAAACCACTATTTGCTTTAAGCCGGTATGTTTACCGTAAGCGGTAAAGCTTTCGCCAATTTGTATAGCCAACTCACGTGTCGGAGTTAAAATTAGTGCCTTTATTGTTTTTTGTTCTTTGTGCTGCAACCTATCATTATACAATAATTGTAAAATAGGTATAGCAAAAGCCGCGGTTTTACCGGTACCGGTTTGCGCGCAGCCTAGTAAATCTTTTTGTTGTAATATAATAGGGATGGATTGCTCCTGTATAGGCGTAGGTGTAGTATATCCCTCAGTTTTTAAAGCCCTGAGTATAGGCTCAATTAAATTTAATTTTTCGAATGACATGTAATGTTTTTAATATATGTGCTAACGCGATTGCATAAGCGGATCTGAAGAGTTTCAATGATCAAAACCGTAAGCGAACGGGTATTATTCCGCAAAGATACGCTTTTTTATTGGCAACAGGCATAATCACATGTTTGTGAAACATATATGCTTCATTTTGATATTACTTTATTTATATTGAACAACCTAAAGTTTGTAAATAATGGAACCTAATTTTATCACCTATCAAAGATTTAATGATATAGCTTTGGCTAACAACCTTGCCGATATTTTGCAACGCCATAACATTGAATATACTATTGAAGAGGAGTCGTTAACGTTTAACCCTACATTTGTATTGAACAATGAACTGGCAAACGAATACGCCGTTAAAATAAAAAGTGAGGATTTTGAACAGGTTAATCAACTTTTAGTTGAAGAAGAAGCCACGAATATTGATGAGGTTGAAGTAGATTATTATTTATTCAAATTTACCAATGACGAGCTGATAGATTTAATAACTAAGGCCGATGAATGGAGTGCTTTTGATTATCTGCTAGCCCAAAAAATACTTACAGAGCGCGGCATTACGATAAATGATAAATACCTGGCAGAACTTAAGGAAAAAAGAATTGAGGAGTTAAAAGAGCCCGAAACCCCACAAACCACATGGATTGTTGTAGGCTACATGGCGGCTTTTTTGGGTGGCATATTAGGCATTTTTATTGGCTGGCATTTACTTTCATCCAAAAAAACATTGCCCAATGGCGAAAAGGTTTATGACTACAATGATCATGATCGCAAACATGGTAGAAACATATTCTATCTGTCAATTATAATATTTGCTATTGCTGTATTAATAAAAGTATTTGTGGATTATAATTATTAATCGGTTGGGGTATGGGTTAGGCTTTTGAATTTAAATTGGGCGTTCCCCTGTGGGTCGGGTCATTCGCTCATACGCCCCCAGCTTAGGCTCGGGCCGGTATCCGTTGCTACCCCTAACGCATTCTATATTAATTGTCATTGCGAGAAACGAAGCAATCTCATGCAATACAGAGCAGCTCTATGAAAAGTTCGCGATTGCTTCGTTCCTCGCAATGACAATAGTTTTACATCTTGTATAGTCGGGGATTGCCACGCTATCGCTCGCAATGACGCACGGAAATACTATTCCTCAACAACCAAATGCCTTTTGTCCTCTTTTCTCTTCAAGTAAGAATCCGCTAAAATAAATCCCATCCCCGCCATAATCGACATATCGGCAACATTAAACACCCCCGTTTGGAAGATTATAAAATCAATATGCATAAAATCGGTTACTGAGCCATGTAACACACGATCATAAAGGTTACCCACACCGCCACCAATAACCATAATAATACCCAGTAAAGTATATTTAGTAATATCCGTTTTGATGATAATATAAACCAGGGCCGCTAATAATGCTAATAAAGGCAATCCCATCAGCAATACATACTTAACTGGACCACCAAGATCATCGCCCATGCTTAAAAATGCGCCTGTATTCTCTGTTTTTTCAAGCGTTACGTGGTTAGCTAAAAAACCAATGACCTGATTATCGGGCAAATCCCTACGGGCGATGGATTTAGAAACCTGGTCGCAACCAATATTAAAGGCCAGTATGATGACGATGATGGAAGCTCTTACAAACTTGTTTGATTTCATGGGGGCAAAGATAACAGATTGTCTGAACCGGAATTTCCGGAATTAAAGAATTTACAGAATTCTATTAATTCTTTAATTCCAGAAATTCGAGTTCAGACAAAAGCCCCGATAAACGGGGCTTTCAATTGTTTTATTAACTTAATCAACTGCTCATGCAGCCAACTCAATTAGCGTTTTTTGTAGTATTTAAAATCCTTACCAATGAATCTGGCGTTTTCGCCTAATTCTTCTTCTATACGAAGTAATTGGTTGTATTTAGCGATCCTGTCTGAACGTGAAGCTGAACCGGTTTTAATCTGACCGCAATTTAATGCTACTGCCAAATCAGCAATGGTGCTGTCTTCAGTCTCGCCAGAACGGTGACTCATAACAGTAGTATAACCATTAGTTTGAGCTAAAGTTACCGCGTTAATGGTTTCGGTTAATGAACCGATCTGGTTTACTTTAACCAAAATTGAGTTAGCGATGTCTTCATTGATACCTCTTTGTAAACGTTTGGTGTTGGTCACAAATAAATCATCACCCACTAACTGTACTTTATCGCCCAGTTTCTCAGTTAACAATTTCCAGCCTGCCCAATCATCCTCGTGCATACCGTCTTCTATAGAGATAACAGGATATTTAGCTACTAATTCAGCAAGATAATCTGCTTGTTGAGCGCTGGTGCGGATAGCACCTTTTTCGCCTTCAAATTTAGTGTAATCGTATTTGCCGTCTTTGTAAAACTCAGAAGCAGCACAATCAAACGCAATGAAGATATCAACACCTGGTTTGTAACCTGCTTTTTCAATCGCTTTTAAAATGGTTTCAACGCCATCTTCGGTACCATCAAATTTTGGAGCGAAACCACCTTCGTCACCTACTGCGGTTGAAAGACCACGGTCATGTAATATCTTTTTCAGGGTATGGAATACTTCAGTTCCCCAACGCAATGCTTCAGAGAATGATGGCGCGCCAACCGGCATGATCATAAATTCCTGGAACGCGATAGGCGCATCAGAGTGTGAACCACCGTTAACGATGTTCATCATCGGGATAGGTAAAGTGTTAGCGTTTACACCACCAATGTAGCGGTATAAAGGCTGGCGGCTTTCCTGCGCGGCAGCTTTAGCAGCAGCTAATGATACACCTAAAATAGCGTTAGCACCCAGTTTACCTTTATTTTCAGTACCATCTAATTCAATCATTATTTTGTCGATAGTACCTTGATCGAATACATCAACACCTTGTAATTCTTTAGCTATAATATCGTTTACGTTAGCAACGGCTTTTAAAACGCCCTTACCCAAATAAACAGCTTTGTCGTTATCACGAAGTTCAACAGCCTCGTGGATACCCGTTGATGCACCTGATGGTACAGCAGCACGGCCAAAGGCGCCATTTTCAGTTAATACATCTACCTCGATGGTAGGATTGCCGCGCGAATCTAAAATCTGGCGGGCATGGACATCAATTATTAAGCTCATTTTCAGTAAATTAATTTGATAAATACATAGTGTAAGCGATACACCAGGTTTATATACTTTTCAAATATACACTTTCAAATAAAACTCAGGCAAAATAAATAAAGATTAACGTTAAATTAACATGGGAGGAATATCTGAATCAGAATTGTGTGAACCGCAATTTATAGAATTAACGGATTTTCAGAATGCTTGTATGTTTAAATTCTGCTAATTCTAAAATTTACCTGAATTCGGATTAAGACGATTTAGGTGATTTATGTTTTTACATTCGACAATAAATCTTTTATATAGAAAATGCCATTTGCTTCAAAAAGAAGCAATAATATTTGCTTGTTTATCAAGATTATATTATTATTACCTCACCAATTAAAATTTATAACAAATGCACCAAACTTAACACAGGTTTAATTTTGCTTAACTATTAAAATAGCTTCATCCAACAATCATAAAATATAAACCCAGTACAAATGCCAATGTCAACATCAAAAAACGATCAACAAATTTTAGGCAGGCGAAATTTTTTAAAATCAGCCGGGCTAACAGCAGCCGGGTTATCCGTAGCTCCTGCACTTATTTCATTTAAAAATCCTGTAGAGCAGGTGGCAAATACCTCCGAACGCAACTTTCCTGAAGGATTTTTGTGGGGAACAGCAACCGCAGCCTACCAGGTTGAGGGTGCGGTAAACGAAGATGGCCGCGGCACCACAATATGGGATACTTTTTCACATATCCCCGGCAAGGTTAAGAATAATGATAACGGCGATGTTGCCTGCGATATGTACCATCGTTACCCATCCGACATTAAGTTGATGAAGGATATAAATGTAAAAATATTTCGTTTTTCGGTTGCGTGGTCGCGTATTTTCCCGGATGGTACCGGCACACCAAACCAAAAGGGGATCGATTTTTATAAACGATTAACTGACGATCTGCTGGCAAACGATATCCAGCCTTTTGCAACTTTATACCATTGGGACCTGCCACAAGCCCTGCACGATAAATACAAAGGCTGGGAATCGCGCGAGACAGCAAAGGCATTTGGTGACTATGCGGGCTTTATTTCCAAACAACTGGGCGACAGGGTTAAGCATTATTTTACCCTTAACGAAATGAGCACCTTTGTTGAGCTGGGTTATGGCAATGGTATATTTGCACCAGGCTTACAATTACCGCAAGCCGGCCTTAACCAGGTGCGCCACCATGCGGTATTGGCTCACGGCCTTGCTGTACAGGCTATACGTGCAAATGCACCTTCGGGCACTAAGATAGGGCTTGCGGAAAACCTAAGTGTACCGGTGCCAATAATTGATACACCGGAAAATATCAAAGCTGCAGAAATTGCTATGCGAGAGGAAAATGCAGGTTACCTTACCGTAGTAATGGAAGGAAAGTACACCGATAAGTTTCTGAAAAGAACAGGAGCCGATGCACCAAAGTTTACCGAAGAAGACCTGAAGATCATCAGCTCGCCATTGGATTTTGTGGGGATAAATGTATACAACCCCGCAGGTTATGTACAGGCTGCCGATAATGAAGATGGCTATAAAACACTTCCATTTGCTAAATCGCAGCCGAGGAGCACTTCGGCATGGCAGGTATTGGGCCCGGAATCATTGTACTGGGCCCCAAAAAATGTGCACAAGTTATGGGGCGTAAAGGAATTATACATTACCGAGAATGGCACCAGCGGAACAGATGAATTAACCCCTGACAAGCATATTTACGATACCGACAGGGTATCATTTATGCGCAACTATCTTACACAGTTGCAAAAAGCCACCGCCGAAGGCGTACCGGTAAAAGGTTATTTTTATTGGAGCCTGATGGATAATTTTGAATGGACCAGCGGCTATGGTACCCGTTTCGGTTTATATTATATAGATTATAAAACGCTGGAACGCATCCCCAAAGAAAGCGCCGCATATTTTAAAGTATTGGCGAGGGATAATAAGGTGGTGTAAGGATGATATTGTTTTCGCAGGGTTCTTTACGAGAGATCCTGCGGAGACTTTAAAAGGTTATTTTTATTGGAGCCTGATGGATAATTTTGAATGGACCAGCGGCTATGGTACCCGTTTCGGTTTATATTATGTAGATTATAAAACGCTGGAACGCATCCCGAAAGAAAGCGCCGCATATTTTAAAGTATTGGCGAGGGATAATAAGGTGGTGTAAAGGATGTCTGAACCTGGATTGTCTGAACCGGAATTTATGGAATTAAAGAATTTGCAGAATGCAATTGAAAATCACATTCTGCAAATCTCAAAAATCCACCAAATCCCGGTTCAGACAACTACTCCCACTTAAACGCCTTAACCGCCACAGCGTAAATACCGATGCCCCAAAGCAACAGGTAAAACAACTGGTGGTTAACATCCCACAAATTCGCACCTTCAAAGGCTACCTGGCGCATGGCATCGTTCAGGAAAGTTAGTGGCAACACCTTACATATAGGTTGTAACCATGTTGGGAAAACAGTGATAGAGAAAAATGTACCCGATAATAAAAACTGCGGTAAAGTAACCAAATTAGCAATCGGCGGTACGGTGCTTTCATTTTTGGCGATACCGGATACCGTAAAGCCGAAACCCATAAATACCACCACCCCAATAAAGGACAGGATCAGCATATTAATAAAGGTTACAAACCCATGTATCAGCGTAAAACCAAATGCAAACCGCCCGATCAATAATATAAAGGATGCGCCGATCAACGCGAAGGTAATTCTCGCCAAAGCCTCGCCTACTACAATGCTATACCGCTTAACCGGGGTAGCAAAAAAACGTTTAATAACCAGCGTTTGGCGCAGACTCAAAAATACGAATGCCGTACCAAACACACCGGTACTCAACAGCGAAAAGCCCAACTGTCCCGGCAAAATAAAGTCGATTGTTTTATAGGCACGAACAGTTACAGTAGTTTCTTTTAACTCAGCCAATGCAGGTG
>JAMFRP010000038.1 GCA_026224775.1 Bacteroidota bacterium | reverse complement strand
GTGCATTTTTGGTGTGGATAATGTATTATGATCATTTTAAACGCACTAATGATCCCGCTTCTATTTTGGCGGTTTTTTGTACCGGCCCGGCAGTTCGCAATTATATATCAAATATATCCAGCGAAATTATCGGCGCCTTTGTACTCATATTTACGGTTTTTTATATTACGGGGGCAGAGATAACACCAACCAAAACACCCATAGGGCTGGGTTCAGTTGGGGCGTTACCGGTAGCTTTATTGGTATGGGTAATAGGGTTATCATTAGGTGGCACAACAGGCTATGCTATTAACCCCGCGCGTGATTTGGGTCCACGCATTATACATGCCCTTTTACCAATGAAAAATAAAGGCGGTAGTGACTGGGCCTATTCGTGGATCCCTATTATAGGGCCACTTATTGGGGTAACCATAGCCGCTGTGCTCTACCTCCAGATCCATGGATAAATAAAAAAAAGAAACATCATGAAAAATATAAGTAAAGTTGGCCTATTGGCTATACTTGGGCTATGCCTTTGTCTTGATGGCTGGGCTCAGGATACTACAGCACGAAAAAAAGACACATTAAACGTAAAGAAATATAACCCTTTTGATATTAATTTACAGGTGCGTAACTTGTATATATGGCGTGGTTTCAGGGTTTCAAACAGCCCAATTGCCGATGCCGATTTCCATTACAGCACCCGTGACGGCAACTTTGCTGTTGGCCTTTGGGGCGGCGAAAGCTTTGACGGTGTGTACCGGGAGTTTGATTACTATGTAAGCTATAAAACATCGGGTTTTAACTTTTCGGTTTGGGATATTAATAATTTCACCGATTATCCCAACGCCAATCTGTTTAATTATAACCCGGCAAGCACTTCGCATTTTATTGATGTAACTGCCGGTTATCAGTTTGGCAATTCGTTCCCGTTAAGTATTAACTGGAGCACTATTGTGCAGGGGCGCGATACCTACACCAAAAGCAATGGCCAACTAGCCAATGCCTACTCCAATTATGTGGTGCTTGATTACCGCATCTGGAAGGAAGGCACTTCCGACCTGCATATTTTTGCCGGCGGTGGTTTTGCTTTTGGCCGTGACGAGAATTTTTATGGTTCAAAGCCTAATATTGTAAATACCGGGCTAACGCTTAATAAAGATTTAAAGATATTTAGCTACCATTTACCGCTCGCGGCTACAGCAATGGTTAGCCCCGAACATAAATATGGAGCTGTGCAACTTGTGTTCAATGTGTTTTAGCCACGGAAACTTTAGCTAAGTATCGAGTTTTTCCTATGAAATCGGTATAAGATATTGATCATCAATTGCGAGCTAATTGATGATTAATATTAAGTTGTGGTAAAAATAAAAGAGCGCTAGATATAAAGTATCTAGCGCTCTTTGCCGAAAAAGCGCTGATTCCGGAATTTAAACAGGCGGGGTCTCATTTGAAGAAATTACATAAAATAGAATTACTTTTACCTTGAGGTATGGCATCAGTATCTGCTTGGGCAAAATAAAATCGGGAAGCTATGGTGCCTGCAGTTTGAAAAAATATTTAAACCGTGATAACGCTATTTTATTCTTATTTAGATTCTGCGAATCATTATAGCTTAATGGAAAAATATCTGCCTGTTCTTTCGCTGTTTGAACAAAGCCGAATATCTAAATTTTGCAATTGGAATGATGCCCAGGCCACACTTCTCGGGAAAATATTGATAAATAGAGTAATTGAAGATTTAGGTATAGATAAGGAAGATAGCCAAATTATCTATAATGATTATGGCAAACCCTTTTTTCAGAAATCCCAGTTTCATTTTAATATATCTCATTCTGGAAATGTGGTAGTTTGTGCTTTTAGCGATGAGGAAATTGGAGTCGATATTGAAGAAATTAGAGAAGTTGACTTCGACCTGTTTAAAAGTTGTTTTACTTTACAAGAATGGCATAACATTCAAAGTTCCCGGGATAAATGTTTAAAATTTTACGACCTCTGGACTAAAAAAGAAGCTGCCATAAAATTATTGGGAAAAGGCTTCTCATTGTCTCCTGATTCATTCGATGTTTCTAAAAATCATACAAGCATAGAAGATAAAATAGCATATTTTATAAAAATTAACCTAAACTCAAACTATCTCTGTCATTTAGCATCACATACAATCTCCACTAATACAAAAAATATTAAAACGATTTTTGCAGACGATTTTTTATGAATGTTATATTTATTTGGCTCGCTAATAAACTTAATACATATGTTTACGTTAATTAGGCAATTGACTGAACGATCAGCATGAGCAAAATATTTACAATAACTACGGGATTAGAGAACATGGGCGCCCTGCGTACAGGCGGCCAGGGCTCAGTATATAAAGGAAGGCGAATAGGGCCAATAATTACTGCCGTTAAAATATTACCCACTCCAATCCATAGCGAAAGCATGGAAGATAAAAACTACCGGAACTTTATAAATGAGGTAGAAAAACTGAAAAAGGTAAATGAAGTTCCAAACCCTAATGTCGTTAAGATCCTTAATTCAGGCATTACCGAGAGCGGTTCCTTCCCTTTCATCGAGATGGAATTTATTGAAGGCCCAGACCTGGAAGAATTGCTGAAAGCGCCAAATGAAAAGATATTTACCATTAAGGAAACCATTAAGCTGGCCGACCAGCTGGCCTGTGCCTTGTCGCACTGCCATAAAGTAGGTGTAAAACATGGCGATATTAAAAGTAACAATGTAAAGTTCAATATCCATTCAGGGAATTATGTATTGCTCGACTTTGGGCTGTCAGTAATGTCAGATGAGCAAAGGCGGAGCAGCATGCGGCATGCGGGGGCGATAGAATTCATGGCGCCGGAGCAAAACGAAGGCAAGATGCTTTTCGGAACAGATATCTACAGTTACGGCATCATACTTTACGAATTGCTGGCGGGGCAGGTGCCGTTCCCGCTGGGTGACAACGGGGAAACAGCGAGGAATACGGTAATGCTCGCGCACATGGAGTCACCTGTACCGGATTTGCTGAAACTGCGTAGGGAAAACCTGCCGAAGAGCTGGCCAAACGCGCAGCAGGAAAGAGAGATGCAGGTGCCGGGGTGGTTGCTGACCTTAATTGGCAGGTGCCTGGAAAAACAGCCTGAGGGGCGCTATAGTGACGGAACAGAGCTACACGAAGCGATAGCACAAAGCAGCGTAGCTGAAATAAAAACAGAGATAGCTAAGGAAATCAAGGCGGAAATTCCATTGGCGCAATCCAATGCCGGCGATGGAAAAATGATAATTTCCTCTCTTGCTTTTGCAGTATTGGTTATCATGCTCTTGTTTTCTTTAGCTTATAACACTTACACCTTGTTGAGTAAAAACAGGCCTGTAGAAAAAGCTATACCACACACTGTGCCCGATTCTATCGCCAAGCCCGACAGTAGCCCACCTATAGTTCCGGAAAAAGAAAACACCGATTATCAAAACAAACGAAAACAGGCAGATTCTACTACACAAAGTACGATTCAGGATGTTATACGATCGGAGCAAAATAAAGCGGGAAATACAGACAGCACCAATATGGATACAACAAATAAAAATCAGAACTAATGGATCCAAAACCTTCTATCTGGCAGCGTATCGGCATTCATGATTGGTTTTTAACCAGTGAAAATACCGGCAAAAATAAAAAGCAGCTTATGCTTAGCCCAGATGATGTTTATAATTATATTATAGACAAGTTTACTGATAGCATCCGTCAATTATCATTCGCGGGGCGCATCGTATTTTACCATGAATACATCATCAGTCTTAATGCTGAAGATTATAAGGAGTTCATCAATAACAAAACAGGCATCCTGGGGCTGATCGTAAATGAAAGCGTAAAAAGATTTTACGAGTTATTAAAGCAATACCGCGAAGCGGGCAAAACAGTCGAGCCTTCAAGCTCTAAATGGGTATTTCGCCTGGTATCGCATCCTGATTATGCAAGGGGCGATATAGGGTTTATAGGCAAGTTATTGCCAGGCAGCAACAAGAAAGAAGAAAACCTGCGGGTAACTTTTATACCCCGGCAAACGGGCATAGCGCAAACATTTGATATTAGCGAGGACATACTTAATGGCTTTAATTATTACAGTGAGGGATATTATGAAATCCCTTATTTAGCTGATTTGTCATACGACGAAAAAGATGCGGTAAAGAAAAAGGAAAAATACCTGGCAAGGCTGGAAATCATCCTCCCTGAAAAACAGTTAGCCGGTAAAAAGGTAGAGTTTCTGATGAATGATGAGGAAATTATAGTTTCGGGTGGGGATGAGGAAAGAGAAGAACCGTACATCTTTAGGATTCCTTCGGAGTGGGTGAATACTCCGCACCTTTTGATCCGTTTTAATAAGGCGGATAGCAAATTTTACGTGGCATCTGTAGGTGAACAAACTATTTTGAATGAAGAAAATGTGCCTAGGAGCGATATCAATTCACCCGCATGGCAGGAACTGCCTGTAAATTCTAAAATATTGTTGAACGGCATTGTTGGTATAAATATTTTCAAATCATAAATATGTCACAAGTACTGTCCATAGGGTTATTAATTGTTAGCGTGGCATTGCTGGTTTCACATTTTTACGACATCAAAAAATCACGTGAGATAAATGAATGAGCAATTTTTCGGATTATCCGACACCGGCAAGCAACGTGAAAACAACGAGGACCTATTTATCGCGCAACAGGTTCACGGCGGTAAATTTATACTGGCTTCTGTTATTGATGGTGTAGGCGGTTATGCCGGAGGCGAAATAGCAGCCGAACAGGCACAAGCAGCTGTGATTGAGTGCGCCGGGAAACCTTTTAAAGAAGCAATCTCCATGCTTGTTGAATGCTTTCATTTAGCCAATGAACGTGTTATTGCTGAAAAGAAACGCAATAACAAATACCAGGAAATGAGCTGCGTTGCTACTGTTGCACTGGCTGATATATCGGCTAACTTGTTTTACTACGCGCATGTGGGCGATACCCGGCTATATTTATTCCGCGATGGTTCATTAGTAAAAATATCCCACGATCAGTCTTTCGTTGGTTTCCTGGAAGAATCCGGCCGTTTAACTGAACAAGCCGCGATGGAACATCCCCGCAGAAACGAAATTAACAAGGCCCTGGGATTTGAAGAAAACTTAAACCAACATGCTGATTATATAGAAACCGGCCAATCACCTTTTTTGCCGGGTGACCTGTTGCTTTTATGTAGCGATGGCTTGTCGGACATGGTAAACAGCAGTGAAATGGCTTCTATTTTAAGCCGGACCGGTTCTTTAAAAGAAAAAACCAGGTTGCTTATTGATATGGCCAATGAAAAAGGAGGCCGGGATAATGTTACTGTAGTATTGGTGCAAAACGACAAAACACCACAAAAGTATACGGCAAATAAAGTCACGGAAAGTGCTACTAAATCGCAACCGGCAGTGGAACAACTCGAACAGACCGTAGTAGGCGTATCTGTTCGTCAAAGAAATAATAATACTGCCGCTATCCTTTTTGCTATCCTGGCATTGATATTCCTGGGTGCCAGCATTTATTTATATACGTTGCCACCGGTTGTTAAAATAATCATTCCTGCTAAAAAGATCCTCAGCAAAGGAGAAATTAAATTGCAGCAAGCAATAAACAATGCAAAAGGGCAATCCATTATACTTACAGATACCGCTTTTGCCGGCCCGATTATTATTAGCCAGGCTATCAGGATTGATAACGACTCATTATTACTTAAAGCAAAAGGGAATATTGTACTGCAATGCGATACTGGTTATAATGGTCCTGCTATTATCTTATCTTCAAAATGCAGGCACATTGTGTTAGATAGTTTATCATTCAGCGGTTTTACTATCGGGATTGATGTAACAGGAAACGTACTGTCGCTTAAAAACGTGCGATTCAATAATTGCAAATCAGCAATCCGTCAATCTTTTACACTGCCAGATAAAAAATATTTTGGCGGCCAACTACCCGCATTGGCGTTAAAGGCCGATTCATTACCTGTTAAAACCAAATAAACCAATGGCGCAGGCAACAACCACATCAGTTTCACGAAAAAAGGAGCGTTTGTTCCTGTTGCTTGTGAGTGTGATTTTGGGGCTGTTATTCCTGCGCCTATACCAGGTTAGCCAACAAAGTTTTGTTGATGTAGATAAACGCCTGCAGGATGGCACAATGGTTAACCTGAATGCAAAGGACGCCGCGGGCAATTTTAAACAATTGCTGCAAAAAGGTTTTTACTTTGACGACTCAAAGGACATAGAACTTATCGGGAACATAGTTGCCAAGCAAATGACCGGTACCACGTTTGATAACATTGGCGATTTAAATAAATCAAGGTATAATATCGATGCCGATGATGCCTTTGCTGCCGGCGGCCAATCATTTAAAGACAGGGTTTTGGTGTCCCGCGCCTTATTAGGTTATACCGGTAACGATTCTTCACGATTTTTACAGGAGAAAAATAATCCGCCACAATTGCCGGAGCAAACCGATATAAGTTTAAGCGGCTACAGCATAAAGGGCAAAGTGTTCGATAAAAGATCGCCTGTCGGAGGGGTATTGATACGTCTGCAAATGGTTATTTCGCAGGATAGTACATTCAACGATGAGGAAACGGATCAAACCAAAGTAAAAACAATAAGGGGTAATGGCTACCAGCTAACTTATGTTGCCGATGCGCAGGGGCAAAGCCACCTGCAAACTATCATCGCGTATGTCCGCACAGGGTCAAATGGCGAATACGCGTTTCACGATCTACCGGCGGGTAAAGCATTTGTTATACTGCCGCTGCAACCTGGTTACCAGTTTGGCCGGTCGATGGGTACTGAAAGTTTGGATAAAGACCAGTCTTTTAATTTCAGTCGTTCGCCACATACTATCAGGCTGTTGTCAACCAAAGATTTCAATATCCTTAAAAAGGAAAAAGCACTTATCATTCGCACACCGGCCGAATTTAATTTTTGGTATGTAATTATAGTTTTGAGTTTTTTCTTGTGTTTTTTTATCATGCACGGCTTGTTAAGCTTGAAATTTCCTGCCACCGACGAGGTTATACTGCCGTTAATCATGATACTTACCGGCATTTCGTTTTTAATGCTGCTTAGCATACAGGACCCTTTGCGTGACCGTTTTTTTGCTAAAGATTCACTTATATATTTAGCGCTTGGGTTTGTAGCCATGATTGCATTGTTATGCTGCAATATTAGGCGGTTTAACGCCGATTCAGGTATTTATAGGCTGTTCATATTCAAGAATTATCCTAAAGCAGCAAACGGCTGGCCATGGATAATCCTTGCAATGGCTTTATTGATGCTCACCATTATTTTTGGTTCGGGCCCTGAAGGCAGTGGAGTAAAAGTGAATCTATTTGGCTTTCAACCCAGCGAAATAGTTAAATACCTTGTTATTATTTTCCTGGCAGGTTTCTTTGCCATCAATGAAAAATTCATCAGTGAATACGCCACCTGGCGAAAACGATGGTCGTTTTTTTCATTTGCATTAATAGCTATAGGTGCAACACTTTTTCTGTTCCTCGTACTGGGCGATATGGGGCCTGCCATTATTATTTGTTTCACTTTCATTATTCTCTTTTCCTTCTCGCGCGGCGATTTTATTTCAATGGCAATGGCGGTGGTGTTTTATGTGCTGCTTACCTGGCTATTTAAAAATGTTTGGTTATCTACCTTAATTACGGCTATTATGCTGGTTGTAGTTATGCTGTTTAAAGGCCGGCGGTTAAGTGAATCTGCTATTATGGCGCTGATCATCATATCCGGATTTTTAACTATCGATAAAATACCGCACCTGGATAAGCTGATACCTGGCCCGGTAGAACGTTTGTCGGACCGCAAAGCGATATGGGAAGATGCCTGGAATAACGAAGTTTACGGCGGCGACCAGGTAGCCAACGGTTTATGGGCCATGTCGGGCGGGGGCATTACCGGGCAGGGCGTAGGCCGGGGTTTTGCAAAAACTATCCCGGAGGCACATACAGATATGATATTGCCTGCCATTGGCGAAGAGTTTGGTTGGACGGGCATAGTTGCTATATTTTTATTATTCCTGTTATACCTGCATCGATCCATAATTATTGGCCGGCGAACAGGCGCACCTTTTCTCTTTTATTTATGTTCAGGTATAGGTATTTGCACATTCATCCAGTTTTTATTGATAGCGGGCGGGTCTACCGGGGCGTTACCATTATCGGGAGTAGCATTACCATTTGAAAGCTATGGGGGCTCTTCCCTGGTTGCTAATTTTTTAGCCGCCGGATTTTTATTGTCGGCATCAAGGGTTAAAGGAACACCTGTACAAATGTCATTTATTACCAAACAACAGGACCATAACCTGGTGCCTGCTTTAATGGCCGCGTGTATAGGCATTATATTGCTGGTAATTAATATATCAAGTTACTTGTTCGAAAGTAATAAATGGATAGTGAAGCCCGCTTTGGTAGCAGATAAAAGCGGCGCCCGTATGTTTAGTTATAATCCGCGCATCGCTATACTAATGAATAAACTACAGGCCGGTACCCTCTATGACCGGTCGGGGCGCATATTGGCGACGAGCGACCCTTCACTAATCAGGAAACAGCAGGATTTATTAAATACCGCCGGGGCTGGTCAATATGACCTGGATTCGGCTATGCATAAACGGCTTACGCGATATTATCCATTTGATGCGCAAATGTTCTTCTGGACAGGTGATGCCAATACAGGTGTTTTCAACGGTAGTATAAATGGTTATTTTGCCGAATATGAACATGCCGCTGAATTGCGTGGTTTTCAAATGCCGGTAACTAATTATAATGTACAGGCCAGTCATTACCAGGAAGACCGCTTTTTACCCCGGGGGGTAAAGGAGATGTCTGTTCAAAAACGAGATTACAGTGCGCTGGCGCCCTTGCTTATTGCAGGTATTAACAGTGATGAGGTAGCGCAATTTAAAAAGCGCAACCGTGACGTACAATTGTCGGTAGATGCAGAACTGCAGACCGGTATACAGCAAACCTTGGCTGCAGATACATCACTTGCGGATAATCGCGTATCCGTTGTAGTGATGGAAGCGGCAACCGGTGATGTACTGGCCTCTGCTGTTTACCCGCTGCCGCCAATACATAATTACGATCAGTTGACCATGCCTGTCACTGAACAAAATAAGTTATCGCAATGGATGACGACCAGCGATCTGGGCTTTACTTATGCCACACAACCAGGTTCAACCGCCAAGGTACTTACCGCCATGGCATCATTTAATAAACTTGGTATGGCTGCAGATGACGTTAAGTTTAATGTAAGCATGGCTGAGCGTATCCGGACAAAAGGTGTGGAACCGGATGAAACAGGGCTAATCACCCTTGAGCGCGCCATCTCTAAATCCAATAATGTTTACTTTATTAAGTTAGCTAACCAGGAACACCTGCAAGAACAAATGGGCGACCTCTATTTAAAAACGGGAATGTTTCTGCATGGAGTTGGTGGTTATTTTTATACCAAAGCTCCGGATAATGAGCAACAGGAAGAAAAATGGAAGGACTTGTGGCGCAAAACAGAATTTAATACCAAACCAAAGTATGACCCTAATAATATCCACCGTACCCGTGCTAAAGGTATATCGGGCATGGCATGGGGGCAGGGAGCACTAATTGCTACACCTGCCGCGGTTGCGAGGCTGGTATCGGGTGTTGCCAATAGTGGGCTATTGATAGCTAGCCGATTCGTGTTAAAAGTGAACGGTATTCCGCAACCTGTGAAATCCGGTATAAAACTGGCTAATGATCCGCAGTACGCGGCTACTATTACTAAATACATGATTGAGCAGAGTGCCCCTAAAGCTGAAATTTTAGGCATAAGTGTTGCTGGAAAAACAGGTACGCCCGAACGTATATGGAAACAGCAAAGCATAAATGACGGCTGGTATGTGTTTTTCGCGCCTATGGCAAACGGCACGGGTAATTTAGTGGTTTGTATACGGATTGAAGCCACCAGAGGATCATCAGACGCGGTGCATCTTGCTGGGCGCGATATTATACCATTATTGTTAAAAAAAGGTTATATAAAAAGTATTGCAGATAATTGATTTAACATGTTTGATTTATTTAAGAAGAATGAAAATAAAGGCCCGCAGGATGTAAAAAGCCTGCGCGACGCGCTGCTTCGTTTTATAAAAGCCGAATTACAAAAAGCAGAAGGAGGGGAGGGTAGTCACATTAAAGGAGTGAATCTGTTCATCACAGCTAATGGTAATGAGAAACATATTTACGAGGCCGCGGTTTATGCTGCTGAACCAGATAAGTTTAAACAGGAAATTCAAAAGATAGCGGATGACTACGCTCTTGACCTGCCGGCAAACTGGGTATTGGAAGTCAGTTTTGATGAACCGATTCCGGTGGAAGCTTTAAAATCAAAAGAATTGGATGCTGCTTTATTTGTCCGCACTAAAGAGCATACGTTGCTCAAAACCGGGAGCGCTTATATTGCTGTATTGAGCGGAGAGGCGGAGCAGTCAGGTTACCAAATTACTTCCGATGCCGGTAAAATCAATATTGGCAGGGAGAGAAAGGCACAGGTAGCCGGTGGCTTCTTTCGTACCAATTACATTGCTTTCCCCGGCGATAGTGCTAATCCAAGTAATAAATTTATCAGCAGGCAGCACGCGCATATTGAATGGAATAATGACGAGGGCTATTTTATGCTTTATGCCGATGAGGGAGGGGTGCCACCAGGCAATAAAATTAAGGTTAAAACATTAAAGGGTGATAACCTCATCAAACTGCACTCGACTGAAATAGGCCATTGTTTGGCCGACGGAGACCAAATTATCTTAGGTGATTCAGCCGTACTGGAGTTTAGCTATCAAATATAAAATACCGACAAGAGCGTAAGAATATATGTTTTTCCTATTTGACCACTGATGCCAAATAGGAAAGATAAGCATGTTCGTCATTATGACGTATAGGATGCTCCTGGCAGTTCAAAACGTTATCCGCGAGTCTGTCTTTATTGTAATTAAGCCGGCCTGACCGGACTGCCCGCCCAATCTGTTCCCGGTGCCAGCCGCTCGCCTTTCATTACCAGCGATAGCGCGCTTATTTTGGTATCATCGCCAATCTCGCTATCATACAGAATTATGCTTCCGGCTCCTATACTGCTGCGCGCGCCTATTTTTACCGGACCAACTTTCATTACCCTGTCTTCAAACAAATGGGTTTGTGGGCCGCAATCAATATTAAGCGCGGTATCATCACCAATAGAAACCATGTCGAACTCGGTCATGTCAGTAGTATTCATCCAAACCCTTTTTCCGGTTTTTACGCCCAGTAACCGTAACAGCATTGGCAGCCAGGGTGTTCCCTTCAAAAAGTCGAGTAAGAAAGGTACTGATAACGCCTCGTACGTTGATGTGATGGCTTCGCTGCGCCATACTTTCCAGGTCCACATGGGGTGTTGCTCGGGCTTGTATCGCCTTATAAAAACCCATTTTAATATTACCGTTAATAGGAATGCCGGTATACCCATATAAAACAAATAGTAAAAGGGAAAATACAGCATAATCTTCCACAAAGGTTTTTGTGTAACCAGGTCGTGCCCATAAGCGATAAACAAAATGGACGAACATATAATGGCACTTTCGGGCAAAATAATACGGATAAATTCAACAATTCCCCTGGCCAGTTTACGCATTCGGCTGGGCCTTATGGTAAGCTCGGGCGGATAGGGGTTACTTTCCTGCCTACGCGGGAGTGAGATAGCAGGCGAACCAAACCAGTCGCGAGCAGCATCAGCCATTTGCTGCGCACTGGGCGGTGTTGATAAAACGCCTATCAGCATATTATCATGCAAATGATATCCCTGCGGGATGAGCGCGCTATTACCTACAAAACTACAGTTATCGATAGTGGTTTTATCAAGTATCAATTGTTGCCCGCGTATATCGGCCTCTCCTAATGTAACTGCATCGGCCACAAAAGCGCCATCGCCAATTTCCAGCAGGGGATGGGTAACACTGCTGGCAGTAGAGATCTCGGTATCCTTACCGATTTTTGCACCCAGCGCCCTAAAAAAACGGGAAACATATACGGTAGCATAAATAGGATGTAAAACAATAAGATTTAACGATAAAAGCTGATCGGCGAACCATTTTCGCACATAAAACATACTATAAATAGGATATTTTCCCGGTTTGATACCGCATTGTAAAATGCGAGTAATTATAATAGTTTCGGCTGCAAACAGTAAAATATATAACAGCGCAAGGCCGGGCGCACTTACCATATAGCTAAAATCATAATCTCCGGCGGCGTCATCCAGTTTGTTTATAGCAATAATGGTTGGTAGTAACGGTAACAAGATAATGAGTGGAAAAACCATGACAGACAAAAGGAATACCGCTTTGTATTTTTTGCGGGTGGATGCCGATACCGGTAGCGGTTGCGGCAGATCTTCCAAAGCTTTTTTCTCTTTCAACTGTGCAGGGCTACCATACCACACTTCGCCGGGGGCAATGGTTTTACCTGCCGGTAAGCAACTCAGGTCCTGCAATTCGCCCCAATCATCAATCACACTGCCCCCTGATAGGATGGCACTGCTGCCCACATAAGCATGATTGCCTATGGTAATGGAGCGAAGTTTTAACAGACCATCTTCTACAAAGGCATTATCAAGCGTGATTTTTGAACTGAGACTAGCATCACTGCCAATGGTTATCAGATCCTCGGCACCAAAACTAAAATCACTAATTTGGGCATCGGGTGCTATCTTCATCCCTAATAAACGCAGGTAATTCGGGTAAAGCGGTGTGCCATTTAAAAACTGTGTTGGCACCAGGCGCTGCATGGTTTTTACCAACCACCACCTGAAATAATAAGTACCCCATAAAGGATAATCACCAGCCTTCATTTTGCCTATCACCAACCATTTGCTGGCAATACAAATAATCGTAAACAGGGGAGGGATAAGGGCAAACAGCAATAAAGAGGTAAGGATGGAATCAGGGATGCTCCCCGTTTCCTCGTTAACATAATAATAGCCGAGATAGGGTATAAATATCTGGAAGGCAAAAAGCCCGTAAACCACAAGCAGCGATAATGTTTGGGCCAGCCAGCAGCAAAGGTATCGCCATAGCGGCGGTTTTTGAAAATTATCGGTCTTGGTTTTTTGTGTTTGCGGCTCGTTAGCCCATTCGGCTATTAGCTTGCTTAGTGGCCGGTGTATATAAACGTCTTTTAAAGATACGTTAGGCAAACCGGCATCGCGCCTCAATTTTGATACAAAGCCTGCAGCTAACAGGGAATGGCCGCCCAGATGATCAAAAAAATCCATCGACGGGTCGATCTCTTTATAAGGGAATATATCCTGTAAAACAGCCAGTATCCTGTCCTGGGCCGGAGCATCCATATCTATAGTTTGCTGATCGGGATTGGCAGGTTCAGCTATTAATAGTTCCGGAACAGGTAAGTCTTTACGGTTTATTTTGCCGCTTGGCATACGCGGCATTTCAGGCAAGGCAGTTATAAGGGCCGGTACCATATATGCCGGTAAGTGCCTGCCCAGTTCAAGCCGGGCTAGACGTACATCAAAACCTACATTTTCTTCCATTACCACGTAGCCAACCAAATGCTCCTGCCCGGCGGTGTCTTTTTTAACAGTAACAGCGGCTGATCTTACGCCGGGGAATGTATTCAGCAGGCTTTCGATCTCGCCCAGCTCAATACGATAACCACGCAATTTGATTTGATCGTCCAAGCGTCCCTGTAAAAAAATATTCCCGTCCTGATCCATCGTAGCCGAATCACCGGTCCGGTAAACCCTCTCGCCTGGCAACCCGGCTAACGCGGTGGGTTTGGGTACAAATTTTTCCGAGGTTAGCTGCGGTAGCCGCACATATCCCGATGACAATCCCGGTCCGGTAATAACCAGTTCACCGGCCTGATTGATGGGGAGTGGATTCATATTTTGATCAACAACTGCCAAATTATAATTAGGCAGCGGATGCCCTATTACAATGTCGTCACCAAGGCCCAACCGGGCGATGGCGGCAGTAACGGTAGTTTCGGTAGGGCCGTAGCTGTTATAAAACTGTATGCCATGTTGAGCCCATTTGGCTAAAACCTGTGGGGTGCAGGCCTCGCCACCTGCATTAACCAGCCTGAGCGAAGGGATGCTATTTTCCATTACGGCCAGTAAACTTGGTACCGCGTGTAAAATAGTTATGTTTTCTTTCTTTAATATGTCGCTTAACTCATCAATTACTTTTGATGTGGTATTATCAGCCACCCATAAACTAGCCCCGGCAAAGTAGCTTATCCAGGTTTCTTCGCACCACATATCAAACGATACGGAAAACCCCTGGTATACTTTATCTTCGGGTAATATGCTAAATATAGATTGTTCGGCCCTTACCAGGTGGCAAATTTGCCGGTGGCTTATGGGGATGCCTTTTGGTTTTCCTGTACTGCCTGAGGTATACAATACATAAGCACAATCACCGGGTTCGGGGCCCATAGGTAGTGTAAAGTGTTGTTCATCAGCAAACGCCGCCGCCAACACCGGGCTTTGTACCGCTGTATAATGTGGTACCTGTAAAACGATACACGCGGCATTAAGCGGCGCCATACTGAAACATGCGGCAGCTCCTACTTCGTCCAAAATCACTTCCACTCTTTCGGCTGGGGTATCACGGTCAATAGGTACATAGGCGGCACCGGCCTTCAAAATACCCAATATAGTCGCGTGTAATTCAAGACCGCGTGGCCACCATATGCCAACACTATCGCTACGACCTATACCATTGTTTACTAAATAAGCGGCTATTTCATCACTCCAGTGGTCGAGGGCATCGTAGGATAATAACTCGTTATGAAAAACCAATGCGGTTTTATCTGCATAGCGTTGTGCCGATGCTGAAAATAAATCAACCAAGGTTTCCTCTCTGATCAAATCAGGTCGATCAGCTCCAATAGCAATACTTAAATTATTCATAAACAAATGACTCCGTCTCTTGATAAGACGTTTATTATGTTGCAAGGTTTATAATCTTATCCGGATTATAATGTAAAGCTTTTATTACCTTGGTAATATTTATTTTATTTATGCCCATTTGCAGCCTTCAGAAACTGGTTAATAATTCGTGTGTTAAAAGTAATGAATTTGGGAATGACCGTTTATTCCATACTAGTATTTTTTAATGTGTGGTCAGACGGGCCCTAGAGTCTAATAAAAGTGGATTTTATAAGCTTTTAATAAAAACCGCACAATAATAATTAAAAATCCCTTTCAGTTTGAATTGAGAGGGGTTTTTATGATTTTACTTAACATAATATGTTTCGAATTGATTCCGATTTTAGCAAAAGGCTTCCTTTAAGCGTTTTTTTTGTTATGCAGGTTGGAATGTGCGATTTTCCTCTTGACCGCCCGCCGCTTTAGGGGAGGGCTCAGAGGGGGTAGGTCTGGAGAACCCCATCCAATGGAGGGTGTGTTATACGTAATGCATAACACACCATTGCCTTTACGCTCACCTGCATGCCTCTCTCAAGAGGGGAACAATAAAAAAGTCGGCATACATAGCCTGTTATTCTGTCTTCAAACTTTTTATCGGGTTTACCAATGCGGCTTTTATGGCCTGGAAGCTTACCGTTAGCAGTGTAATCAGCATAGTCACAATAGCTGTAATGATAAATATCCACCAGGCAACATCGGTATGATACCGATAGTTGTTCAGCCAGTTATGCATAAAGTAATAAGCCACAGGCGAGGCTATAATTATTGAAATAAACACCAGTATGGCAAAATCTTTCGATAGCAATTGCCACAGGGCGAACACTGAAGCGCCAAGCACCTTGCGTATACCTATTTCTTTAACGCGCTGTTCTGCCATAAATGATGCCATGCCAAACAGCCCGAGACAGGTGATAAATATAGCCAGGGCGGCAAAAACAGTAGCCAGCTTACCCAGGCGTTCCTCATCATTGAATTCTTTAGCATATTCCTGATCAACAAAGTGGTATTCAAAGGGCTGTTCCGGATTCTCGATTTTTAACACAGAAGAGATGTTGTTAATAGCTTTTCCGGGGCTCATTTTCGGGCTGATCTTTAGCAGTAAACAGCCTCCCGGGTCTTTCGCCAAAAAATAAACCATAGGTTGCACCTGCTCATAAGGTGACCGGTTAATGATGTCTTTAGTTAATCCTATGATCCTAAACTGCTTGCCATCAAAGGTTATGTAGTTTTCTGTCGGTTTTTTCATAGTCATAAAATCAGCTGCTGCCTGGTTAATGATCACCGCTGATGAATCGGAAAGGAATGACCGTGAAAAATCACGACCTGCGCTAAATCCCCATCCAATGGTTTTGCCGTAATCATATGTAATATTGTTCTGGCCGATATTGACATCCAGGTTAGGGTCTTTTCCAGGCCATCCGAAGCCGTTGGTAGTACCTGGAACGTTGTTAGGCGGAGAATCTGCTTCGGCCATTTCAGTTATCGCACCGTTGCTTGCAAGGGCCTGTTTTATGGCATCAAAATGTTTATGGATTTCTCTGGTTAGTATGGGTATGGCAACCAATCCATTCTGGTTATAGCCTACAGGGCGGTCTTTGGCAAAAAGTATCTGTCGGATAACTACAATGGTACCGATGATTAGCACAATAGAAACTGTAAACTGAAGTACCACCAGTACTTTACGCGGGGCTGAAGCCAGCCGCCCAACCCGGAACGCTCCCTTCAATACCTTCACAGGCTTAAATGACGACAGGTAAAGTGCCGGATAACTTCCGGTAATAATAGCGGTGATGAAACTGAGGCCAATTCCGGCGAGCCAAAACGCCGGGCTGTTCCATGGAATTACTATTTGTTTACCAGCGAGTTGGTTAAATGTTGAAAGACTTAACTTTACCAGTAGTAACGAGGTCAAAAATGCCAGCAATACGCAAAGTAGCGATTCACCGTAAAACTGGTATATCAATTGCTTGCGGGATGAACCTATTGCCTTGCGAACACCTACTTCGCGCGCGCGTTTCTCAGACCTGGCTGTACTTAAGTTCATGAAGTTAATACAGGCCAGCAGTAGTACGAACACACCTACAGTACCAAATAGCCATACATATTGTATTTCGCCACCGATATTTTTCCCGTCCTTAAACGCGCTGTACAAATGCCATTTACTCATTGGCTGCAGGAACAGCGCCGGTTTCGTTCTGGCTAAAACCGGTTTTAAATGCCGCAGCTTTACATCCCTGATTTTTAACGATACTTTCTCAAGGTCGGCATTGTCAGCCAATTGAACATATAAATTAACAATGCCTGGCCCCCATGGCTCGCCCATTCCGCTCAGCCTGTATTCTGTCGCATAGCGGTCCCAGCAACCAATAAAAGCGATACCGGCAAGCGTGGTATTTTCGGGCAGATCTGCATAAACGCCGGCTACTTTCAAGTTGTCCATGCTATTCATTTTCAATGCTTTAGCCATTGGGTCCTCATTTCCGAAAAATGCCTTAGCAGTTGACGAGGATATTAGTATAGATGATGGGTCCTTTATAGCATCGCGCCTGCCCTCAAGCATATTTAGTGTGAACAGGTCCGGTCCGCCGGCTTCCATAAAGGCACCTTGCTCGTTTAGTTTTTTGTCGTTTAAAGCCATTATATAATCTCTCGGCATTGTCGACATTACTACAGACTTAAAATCGCTGCCATAGCTTTTGCGTAGCTCGGCAGCCAAAGGCCACGGTACATGGAACCAGGTTTTCACTTCGCCATTAATCGTCGCATTTCCTATTACCTGGGCTATACTGTGATAATTATTGTGATACCTATCAAATGATACTTCATCCCAAATCCACAAACTGATCAGCATTACCACTGCCATGCCTACTGCAAGACCGCCAATATTAATAAGCGACAATACTTTATTCTTAATAAGGCTGCGCCATGCAATTGTTAAATAATTCTTGAGCATGTAATCTTGATTAATATAATAATTTATTTATTAAACTGCTCTCTAAAAACTTGCCTGCGGGAAGCATAGAGATATAAATTTACGGTTATTGCTCCGTTTTCAAACTTTTAACCGGGCTGGTAAGCGCAGCTTTTACAGCCTGGAAACTTATAAATATTAGTAAAACTGAAGGTTTTGCTCCTTAACAAAAACCGGAAGTCAGTTTTAAAATAGCTTTTGAACATGATACTTGGTTTTTACAGAAATTAAAATAATATTTTAACCGGCTAATTTTATGCCATGCGATCAACATTTTGATAGTGAGTTATTTGCGCGAGATCGCATTAGCCAAAACGTTCGGTTTTGATACAGCTATTGTTCGTTAATGAAAAAAAACATAATTCCCCTTAGCTAAGTATCCACACTTAGCTGTATTAAATTTGGAATGTCTACACTTTCGCAAAAATTAATATGTTTAATAAAAAAGCCACACTACTTTCGTAATGCGGCTTTGTAGCCTTTAGGGGAAGCTTGTCGAAACGATTCCTTGATGATTTTAAATGTTTAGCATCTTAATGCTCGTCCTGTCAGCAATAGGACAACTATTCAATCCTGGAGTTGTGAATTATAGTCCTTTTACAATCGCCAGCGATTTTTCAACATGGTCGGTAGGTGAAATGTGATCGGTTTCTGATGAAAAGACAGCTATAATTTTACCATCTTTACTAATGACATAAGTGGTGCGCGGGATGAACCCGTGGTTAACCTCTATACCGCGCACGTCTTTCATTCCAAGCTTTGGTGAGTTGATTACCAGGCCGTAGGTTGCCGCAATTTTTCCTTCAGCGTCTGACGCGACTGCGAACTTGCCAGCACAGTAATTCGGATCAGCAGAGAATGTATTCAGCCGCTGAATATCGTCTCCGGAAACACCAATAATGGTGGCTCCGGCTGCTGTAAATTTATCCTTCATTTCAGCAAAGGCATGTGCTTCCGCATCACAGCCGCCGGTATAGGCAGAAGGGTAGAAATAGACTACGACAGGCCCCTTAGCAAGGGATTTTTTCAATGAAAAATTAAATTCACTGCCCGCCAGACTGGCTTGGGCGGTAAATACTGGCGCTACATCTCCTTTTGTTAACATCTTCGATTGGGCATGGCCGGACCGGGTTGTTAGGAGCGAAAAGCTGAAAATTAAAAAAGACAGGCAATAATATTTTTTGCTCATGATTGATTGTTTTGATTTCTTAATGGTGTTTTATCAAATCTACGATAGTCTGCGCAATCAGGTTGCCTGTCATTAAAATTTTACTATAGTCGCCCGGTTGGGCAATGAAGCAAAAAACCTCAAATGGAATCTATTTTCTTCGAGAGGAATTTATTGGCGTAAAAAGGAAACGTATATTTTTGGAGAGAAACTGATCGAAACAACGGCTGATCAGGCTGTATGCAGTTTTTATAATTCTACAATCATGCTGACATCATTTTGGGATTGCTATTAATTAATTGACTGAACGTTCAATTAATTTAATAATTATAACCTAATATATAATTAACAAGATATCAGGATATTGCTCCCGTTATTCACAAGAGCAGATGCAATCAGCATGTTTAAACATCCCAGTGATAAGTGTAATTACCTTTCTAAATGGGCTACTACAAAACGATAATATCCTGATTTCAGATGAGCAATTAACCGGATCCACTAACATTAAATCAAAAAAAAATGATAAACAAAAACTAGAATACAGACTGGTTCTCAAAAAAAAACCGGGTAGTGAGTCGAAGCACATCCCGGCAATAATTTGAGCAAACCGTTCCCAATAATTTCGGGATAAATAATTTGGAATAATTGAAATAGAATCCTAACTCAAATCCTACAAAGATAATGAATCTTTCTACTTTTTTTAAAGCGATATCTAACGCATCGCTTAATCTACAACTGGCCCTTACCCACCTGAGGAAGGTTACCTGCCGAACCCCCATGTTTTTTACAAGCGTAATTATCCGAGTAAATATAACAGTGCTGATAACTGCGATTACTTTAATGCAAGCCAGTGCTGCTGTGCATACTCACAAAATCTCTTTAGTTGAAAGACGCGTTACAATAACTTCAAATAATTCATTTACTATAAATGGTAAGGTTTCAGATGAAAAGAACCAGGCTTTGCCAGGGGTTTCGGTCAAAATTAAAGGTACTGCGAAAGGTACGGTGACCGATGTATCTGGAAATTACAATATCAAGGCAGACAATGGTGATGTTCTGGTTTTTTCGTTCATTGGTTTTGTTTCTCAGGAAATAAAGATAGGCCCAACGGCAAACTATAATATCCAACTGAAGGATGATCCTAAAGCATTGACTGAGGTTGTGGTAACGGCGCTGAATATAAAGAAAGAAAAAAAATCGCTTACCTATGCATTACAAGTAGTGGATGGGGAAACACTGGAAAAAGTGAAGACGCCTACCGCAATAGGTGGTTTAGTAGGTCAGGTGGCTGGTTTGGATATACAAACCACCTCAAGCTTTTTTGAAAACCCGGGCATTTTACTACGGGGACAAACGCCGCTTATTGTTATAGACGGTATCCCTGATCCTACTGCAGATCCATATAAAATAAATGCAGACGACATTGAAAGCATTACCGTGCTAAAAGGAGCGGCCGGAGCAGCGCTCTACGGTTCTATCGGTATAAACGGTGCGATTTTATACACTACAAAACGAGGCAAAAAAGGAGTAACAGATGTAGAATTGAACTCTTCTACTATGTTTCAAACGAGCTTCTTAGCGGCACCTAAAGTACAAACTCAGTATGGGGATGGTAATAATGGGGTATATTCTTATCAAGATGGTAGTGGAGATGGATTAGAAGGCGGAGGTTGGGTTTGGGGGCCTGCTCTTAACCAAAAAGATCCCAACACAGCCAGCGGCTATTTAGAACTGCCACAGTTTAACAGCCCCTATAACCCGAATGTAACGTATACTTATGATTTAGGCAACGGGACAACGGCTACCAGCCACTACAAGCCTCTTCCATGGATATCAAGAGGTGCGAATAATGTCGATAATTTTTTCCAGACAGGTGTTATGTCAAACACGAGTGTTGCAGTAACTACCAGCGGAGAAAACGGTTCTTTTAGAATATCGGCCGCAAACAACTATCAAAAGGGGGTTGAACCCAATACGAGTTTAAATAATTCGTCATTCTCTATTGCCGGCAATTACAACCTTAGCCCTAAACTAACCCTTGATGGGAGGATAAGTTACAACAGGCAATACAGTGACAACATTCCATCAACCGGCTATAGCCAGGGTAGTTTACTTTACAACGTTGCATTGTGGTTGGGGGCCGATGTTGATATACGAGATCTTAAAAATTATTGGGTACCCGGCGAGGTGGGCCTGCAACAATCTTATTATAACCTGTCTTATTACAACAACCCTTATTTTCTGGCTTACCAGCAGTTGAATGGGTATCACTCGGATAAAACATTTGGCAACTTATCGCTTAATTATCAATTTTCTAAGGAGCTATCTCTTAAGCTACGTTCAGGATTCAACGCAAATTCTGTTAATGAGGACGAAAATTATCCATATAGCTTAATAGGTGGTAACCCGGATGGTAATTTTTCAACGTCTGATGCTACTCATTTTGATATTACTACCGATCTGATCTTAAGCTACAAGCATAAGTTCAGTGATAATTTTAACCTGTCGGCACTTGCCGGCGCTTCCAGCTTTTTTGTTGAAGATAAAGGCTTAAGCGCCTCAACTGATGGGCTTAGCATCCCAGGTCAGTATTATCTGAGTAATTCCATAAATCCAATAACAGGATCAAACTACTTACAACAAAGACAGATAAACAGTTTATATGCTGATCTTGACCTGGAGTTTTACCACTTTATTTATGTATCCGGTACTGCACGAAGAGACCAGACATCTACATTGCCCCTTGCAAATAATGCCTTTATATACCCATCGGTAGGTGTTTCGGCCGTGTTATCTGACGCGTTTAAACTACCGGACGTTATCTCATTTTTAAAGGTCCGCTCTACCTGGGCACAGGTAAATAGCGGTGCAATCAGCCCCGCTAATCCTTACAATCCTTATGCAAGCATCAACACCTATAATAATGCTAATAAGTTTAACGGTGTATCCTCACTTAGCTATCCAACCAGTTATGATACCCCTAACCTTATACCTAACACGGAACAGTCATGGGAGTCAGGTTTGGCATTAGGCCTGTTCAAAAACAGGTTAAACGCGGATGTTACCTATTTTAGAAATCTGGAATCTAACAACTTTCAAAACATCACGCCTTCCCAAGCCAGTGGGTACTCCAGTCTGCTTGTAAATGCCAACGAATTTCTAAATAAAGGATTAGAATTTGTGCTAAATGGTACCCCCATAAAAACAAGTAATTTTTCATGGACATCGGGTTTTAACTTCAGTAATAACCATACATGGATCAAGAAAGTAACCTATGATACTTATGGCCCCGGATACTATAGCCAATATCTTAAAGTTGGAGACAGACTAGATAAACTTTATGTAAGTGAAGGTCAGTTTTCGGCCGATGGAAAACTTATTGTAGGAGCGAATGGCTACCCATTAAGTGCTCTTTATTCAACTCCTATGGGGAATACTGATCCTAATTGGATATACGGATGGCAAAATACTTTCAATTATAAAAATATTTCGCTCAGCATATCGCTCGATGGCCGTTTAGGAGGCCTGCAATACTCTACGGTTAATCAAAAAATGGCATGGGGCGGGACCGCGCTTAGTACTGTAAATCAATATAGGATCGATGCCAATGCAGGCAAAAGCACTTATATAGTTCCGGGAGAAGTGGTTGTTTCGGGTAATGCCACGTATGATAGTCATGGAAATTTACTTACAGACACCAGAAAATACGCGCCCAACACCACTCCTGTAAATTATATTTCCTATATGGAGTCGACAAGCGGCGCATCTCAAAATAATTATTTTTACTATAGCGGTACATATTTGAAATTGCGTACAGTATCACTTACCTACACTTTTTCTAAAAAAATGTTAAGTAAGCAAAAGGCATTCAAATCAGCCTCTGTATCGTTAATCGGTAATAATTTGCTACTGTTCTCTAAATTACCAAATGCCGATCCTGACCCTGGAGCCGATAGCTATGAAACGCCTTCTACACGCAGTATAGGTTTCAATTTCAATCTTAAGTTTTAACAACAATTGTCAGTTATCTCAATCATTCATTTTTAAATTTATTTGTATGAAAAATAATTATTGGTTACTAAGTTTACTGCTGCTAGCGTGCCTTTTCTCGTCCTGCAAAAAGTTTAGTTATTACCAAATAAACCCTAACCTGCCCACCCAGGCCGATCCTTCGCTCCTGTTACCTAATGTAGAACAGATATTTTTTTCGACCGATTCTGTCGAGTACGATTTTAGTTGCCGTTATCTGGTAAATACGGAAGGAGCAGACAATTCACAGTATTATGGCTGGTCCAGAGGGACTTTTAACTACACCCACTTAAGCCAGGTTATAAAAATGGAGCAGGAAGCTGCGCGTGTAAATAAGCCGAACTATAAATACCTCGGCAAGTTTTTCAGTTCATACTTTATCGTGGGTACTACCCAGATGTTTGGGGACGTGCCTTATTCGCAAGCTGAATTATCCCTGATTAATAATGACTTCAGCACGGCCGCTTCGCATCCAGTGTATGATAAACAGGAAGCTATTTATTTGCAGGTATTGAACGATTTAAAACTGGCGAGCGATTCGCTTTCTGATGCCGGTGGGGCGATTACTAACGATCTGATATATGGCGGAAGCGTATTACAATGGAAAAAAGCCATTAACTCCTATTATTTAAGGGTATTAATGAGCCTTTCGTTACATGCCAGTGATGCCACCCTTAATATCGCGCAACGGTTTAACGCCGTGGTATCCAATCCGGCACAATATCCATTGTTTGCATCCAATACCGACAACGCACAATTGGTGTACCAGGATATTGCCGGAAGCAGGTATCCATATTTTAATAACAGCAATGCCAAAATATACTACCTGATGGATAACTCATTTGTACAATTGCTTAAGGGGCTGCAGGATCCCCGGCTTTTTGTATATGCGGCACCCGAAGCCAGTGCGGCCGGGCTTGCTCCAACAAATTTTAATGCTTACAGCGGTTTGCAGGGTAGTGCGGTAATTAGTGTTAACCAGCAACAGCAGTCATTAGGGAACGGTTCTCAATTCAACACCCGTTACTACTACGAACCTGCTAACGAACCAAGCGTACTGATGGGTTATGCCGAACTACAGTTTTTACTGTCCGAAGCGGTAATAAGAGGCTGGATAACCGGAAATGCAAACAGCTACTATATAGCAGGGATAACGGCCGCGATGCAATTCTCCGATTATAATTTTCCTGCCGCTCAGGGGGTTCCTTACACAGGTCAGTTATATTCTGATAATGATATTCAAACCTATTTAAGCCAGCCGGCAATCCCATTAAAGACCGGAACAGAGATACAACAGATAATTACGCAAAAATACATTAGCATGTTTATGAATACCGGTTTACAGCCGTTTTTCGAAAATCTGCGTACCGGCTTCCCGGTTTTTGAAGTAGCAGGAGCGGGTGTAATAAACCAGGTAAATGGTGTGAATGCTGTTCCTAAAAGATGGATGTATCCTATTGATGAAATTGGCAATAACGCAACCAATGTAAATAATGCCATTAAAAGTCAATATCCGGGTGGAGATAATATTAACGGTGTGATGTGGTTGCTTCAACAACAATGATGATGAGCATATCCGGCGGCTGCACCTGCCGGGTATGCCTTTTTTAACACGATCAACAATATGAAAAACAGAAGATCCTTTATAAAAAATGCTTCTATTATAACGCTTTCCGGTGCTTTGGTCACTACTAAGTTAGATGTTCTTGCAAAGGAAAATGTAAAGAAAAAAATTAAACGGGTAATTAGAGTAGCGCACCTTACAGATATACATTTACTGGCTACCGCTGTACCAAAGGAAGCATTTAAAAGAGTATTACAGGCAATTAATACAATGGCCGATCCCCCGCAATTAATCATTAATTCAGGAGATTCGGTGATGGACATGAATAATCAATCAAAAACGCATATCCAGTCGTTATGGGACTCATGGAATGAGGTAATAGCGACTAATCATATCCCTATGCGAGGTTGCATTGGGAATCATGACGTTTGGTATGTCCCCGATCCAGCATCTGAAACAGATAAAGCTGACCCTTTATATGGAAAAGGAATGATCCTGAAGCAACTTAACTTACCGTCTCCTTATTATTCATTCACTCAAAATGGCTGGAAATTTATAGCACTCGATAGCATTAATTCCGGTCCGGACAATATAGGCTATGTATTGGGTGACGAGCAATTTAATTGGTTGGAAAACGAACTGGCCTATACAGATCCGAATATACCCGTGCTCATCTTTTCGCATATTCCGATTATTACCGTAACAGCAATTCTCTATTATGTACAGCGTGGCCCTGTTAATAAGATCAAATATCCTGGTTATGATCAGCATGCTGATGCTAAAAGAATTAAAGACCTTTTTTACAAATATAAAAATGTAAAAGTGGCATTAAGCGGCCATATACATTATCTGGATTCGGTTGATTATCTTGGAGTAAAATACCACTGTGGCGGAGCGGTATCGGGTAATTGGTGGAACGGAACACTTGACGAATTTGCACCAGCATATTCTATCCTTGATTTGTACGAAGATGGAAGCAGCCAGTACGAAACTATCTTTTACAAGTGGGATTAATCAATCTAAATAGGGTTGAATTCTAAAACTAAATTAATATTATGGATTCGAGAAGAGACTTTTTAAAGAAGGCTGCGTTATTAACCAGCGCAGCAGGGCTATCTAATTTTTTACCTGCGTCTATTCAAAGGGCAATGGCTATTAATCCTGATTTCGGGAGTACATATATGGATGCAGAGCATATCGTTATCCTGATGCAGGAAAATCGTTCATTTGACCATTGCTTTGGCACCCTTAAAGGTGTAAGAGGATTTAATGACCCAAGGGCAATCGACCTGCCAAACGAAAATAAAGTGTGGCTGCAAACTAATGCAGCCGGCGAAACCTATGCGCCGTTCCGCTTAGATATTAAAGATACGAAGGCTACCTGGATGAGCTCGCTGCCACATTCAAGACATAGCCAGGTTAATGCCCGGAATGATGGTAATTTAGATAAATGGTTAGACAGTAAACGATCAGGTTATAAAGAATTTGAAAATTTACCGCTGACCATGGGTTATTACAACCGGGAAGACATTCCCTTTTATTATGCACTTGCCGATGCTTTTACGGTGTGTGATCAGCATTTCTGCTCTTCCTTAACAGGAACTAACCCTAATCGGCTTTATTTTTGGACAGGTACAGTTCGGGAAAAACAAGGAGATGGATACAGGGCATTACTCGAAAACGGAGAATCTGAGTTTATGGATTTGAAGATGTCTTCATTTGCCGAACGATTGCAGGATATGGGGGTAGACTGGAAAGTATATCAAAATGAATTAAGTAACGACGTCAATTTTTATGTAGGCCTGAATGACGAAGAAGATGAATGGATCGGCAATTTTTCTGATAACCCTTTATCCTATTTAGCCAATTACAATGTGCGTTTGCATAAAACCAATATCAGCCATTTGAGTTCGCTTGAATCAAGTTTAATCGACGAAATAGCGGCTTTGGAAAAGGAACTTCAGCATAATTCGGATGATAAATTACAAAGGAAGTTGGATCTAAAAAAAGCTGCACTTTCTTTAGTGAAGCAGGACAAAGAGAATTTTACTGCCGAAAAGTTCGATTTATTAACTGAAAAAGAAAAAGAACTTCATAAAAGAGCATTTGTTACTAATGTTGATGATCCTGAATATCGCAAATTAACCTCTTTGAGTTATGACGATAACGGAACACCGAGAACTATGGACGTGCCTAAAGGCGACATATTTCACCAGTTTCGCGAAGATGTAAAAACAGGAAAGTTGCCAACGGTATCCTGGCTGGTAGCTCCGGAAAAGTTTTCTGATCATCCGGGCGCACCGTGGTATGGTGCCTGGTATGTATCTGAGGCGATGGATATTCTAACGCAAGATCCGGAAGTGTGGAAAAAGACAATTTTCATTTTAACCTATGATGAAAATGATGGCTATTTTGACCATGTACCTCCTTTTGTCCCTCCTGACCCCAGTAAGGAACATTCAGGCAAAATATCAAAAGGCATTGATACAGAGATCGAATATGTGCCCAAAAACGACCAGGCATATGACCATGCACCAGGCCCTATCGGGCTGGGTTACCGTGTACCGATGGTAATAGCTTCACCATGGAGCAAAGGAGGTTGGGTAAATTCCGAAGTATTTGACCATACCTCAACTTTGCAATTTTTGGAAGATTTTTTAAAAAAGAAAACCGGGAAAACAATAACAGAATCTAATATCAGCGATTGGAGAAGGGCTATAACCGGTAATTTGACATCTGCCTTTAGACCCTATAAAGGAGAAAAAAATCCGACCCCTGAATTTCTACGTAAAAATGAAGTGCTGGAAAGCATTTACAATGCGCAATTTAAAAAGCTTCCGGATAATTATAAATTGCTTACTGCCGAGGAAATAGCACAGGTAAACCAATTTCCGCGCAAGTCGCCTTGTATGCCACAACAGGAAAAAGGGATTAAACCATCGTGTGCTTTGCATTACCAATTATATGTGGATGGAAAAATAAGTGCAGATAAAAAATCATTTGCGTTATCATTTGCAGCCAGTAACGAAATATTTGGTAAGGCGGCAATTGGTTCACCGTTTATTGTTTATGCTTCGGGAAACTCTTCTGATGAAAAAAAGGATGGGCACGCAATAAACGAAAGAGATATCCGGAATTATGCTGTGGTTGCAGGGGATTCTTTAGCCGATATATGGCAGCTCGATGAGTTTAAAGAGAATAACTATCGTTTACAAGTTTATGGACCGAATGGATTTTTCAGGGAATTCAAAGGTAATTCGGCTGATCCGGATATTGATATTGCTCTCGAATACCACCGAAGTATTGCGGATAGAAAAAAACTTACCGGTAATGTGGAACTAAAGCTCCATAATTTAACCAAAAGCTTGCATGTTATTGAAGTGACTGATCATGCTTACAATGCTAATAATTATAAAAGGTCAGTAAACCCCGGCGATAAACATGTCGAAATACTAAATCTTGTTAATAGTCATGGGTGGTATGATTTCAGCGTTAAAATAAGCGGAAATCACACGTTTGAAAAAAGATACGCAGGCAAAGTAGAAACCGGGAAACCGAGCTATAGTGACCCTCAAATGGCGGGTGCGTAGTTACACACTTATAAGAAAGATGAGGTGGTACCGAGTGCGACCTCATCAATTAAACCATGTCAAGAACTAAATTTATTTGACGATCATAAGTCAATTTTGACTTATGATACAACCTCATTTTTATTAAAGAATTGCATTTCGCCTAATTGATTGACAATCAATATATTATTATTAATCTAAAATCTTTTTGAGCAGTTAGCTCATCACAATCATCAACATGGGTAGAAAAAGCCTTAAAGACGTACGACAGCTTGAAATTGTAGCAATATTTTACGAGGTAGCAAGAGAAGAAGGGTACGAAAATACATCAATAGCGAAAATAGCAAAGGTGATGGAGGTTAATCCCAGCCTTATACTTCATTATTTTACAACCAAAGAAGATCTTACTTACGCTTTGATAGATTATATTCTTGAACGATATCTACTGATCTTTACAATAGAAAATAAAGAAAAAATTGTGCTTTCGGACTTGATCAATACAATTGAAACCCTTTTTTCCAAAAAGTGGAACTTATTATTTGACGATGGTTTATTTTATACTTTTTACGCTTTGGCATTTAGGGAAGAAACAATAAGAGAAAAATATAAAACTATCCTGGATTCACTTCGGCTGGCACTTGCATCCATGATAGAACAATGTCATACATGCAATCTGATAAATGTGCCGGATCACCAAACTGCTTCTGACTTAATTTTTGTCCTGGTCGATGGTGCTTATTTCTATCTTTCTCTGGAAAAAGACAAAGAGGTTTATGATCAAAGGCTAGATTATTATAAAGTTAAAGCCTATCAAATTTTAGGACTAGATCCGTCAACCTTTTCTAACATCTCTGTTGTTTCTTATTTGGCGACCTAAAGCATATACCCCTATAAACATCCATAGCAGGTTAGCAACAACATTTGGCAAATCATTACTATAAACAGCGGTTATTACTAAACAAAGTCCCCCTATTATATTAAACAATTGGAATACACGGCGCTCCGCCGCTATAACTTTCATGCTTAATAACAAATAGCCCATTGTGCATAAAACCACGCCGAGCCAGCCAATAATAATTAATATCATTACGTATAGAGAGTGTAAACAATTATAAATATAAATTGTGATATTTAGGTGGGTATACAGCTGAATATGACCCTCGTTCCGGATAACATGGAAATGTGTTCCACTGATATTTACCTGTCGTGTGAATGATGTGTTTGGTTATTCTTAAAGTCTGAAACGCCCCTATGTCAAAGTAACCCGTCAGATGTTAAGGACATGTAAAGGCATAATTAAATAAACCGAACATTCAGTAAATTTATTTACAATACTTTAATGATTTTTTTAAGCTAATTTTGAGCAATTTATGGGTAGAAAAAGTTTAAAAGAAGATCAGCAGAAGAAGATCATCGAAGCATTTTACAACATCGCAATCAAGGAAGGAATTGAAAATACTTCTTTTGGAAAAGTGGCAAAAGAATTAGAGATGCACCCAAGTCTCGTGGTCCACTATTTTTCCAATAAGGAAGAATTGCTGCTTGGTTTGATAGACTTTATTATTAGCAGTTATAAACAAATCTATCAGCCGGAAAGCGCTGAAGTTAATTCATTGGAAAGACTCACAGAAGTGCTGAATAACATATTTTCAAAAAAATGGAATTGTTATATCGATGACAGTGTCTTTTATAATTGCTTTGCTCTTATTTTCAGAAATCCGCTGATCAAATCCCGCTTCAGGGAAATGCATTTGTTATTGCGGGAGTGGCTCAGGAACCTGATCCAGGAGTGCGTGGATCAAAAATTAATTCAGTGTGATGACCCTGCGCATACTGCTGAGTTAATTTTTGTCATATCAGATGGCGCATACTATTTTCTAAGTATGATTGATAATCCAACCGAATATGATCGTCACTCAGAAAATTACCGGAAGGAGGCCTTCAAAACTCTGGGGCTTAATTCGCATCCAACCTCCTAATTGTTTCTGAGAAAAAAGGCCTATTGGTTCAGCGTTATTTAAGTATGCATGCAAAGACATTTAAACATACTGAAAATACAAGGAATAATGGGCAAATGGCCTAAAGCAGTCGAACACCTGAAACATTGATTAAATCATCTCAGGGCACTTTTTTAAGAGTCAAAAAAAACAGTAAATTAAAACATCTAAACCTTTTTTGGGCTTAAATAAAGATTTTAATTATGTGATAATCAAAAAATTAATTGAATTTAAAAAGGAAACATATAGCTATGTAAGTTTCCTTAAGTAACCATAGGGGAATCGGACACGATTGCTGACCCGCTGGTTTACAATGCTTTATATGACTGTCGATGTACTACGCACCGAATTACTAACCATTTTTTGATGCAGATTATTTACAATATCTTACGACATAAAGGTGCAAAATAATGAATTATTATACAGTTTTAATGAATGACTTTTAGTGAAAACATTAGTGTTAATCGCCCGCAAGGCCATTAGCGCACCATCCCATTTTCACCATGTAAGCAACCAACGGCGCGAACCGAGTAAGATGTCAAGGCCTGCCCCTAAAAAATAAACATAGGGCCCGCTCTGTATGACCTTTACTTTTTAATCAAATGGTAGGCTATTTTCATAACGTACTCGATAATGGATTTGGATAATTGTCGCTTTGATCTTCTGCTACATTATCAAGGCATTTAAAATCCTTTTCAATTAATAGGTATAATGCGCCATTGCTATTTTCAAACCCCACGCGATCTGTAGTCGTCCATTCCTTAGCCATATAGTCAGGCACGTATAACACAATTTTCTGATCGTTAAAATCAGCTGTTAGTTCCTCCTCCTGATAGCATTGTAGCGCATATATTAGTTTTTGAGTTCCAAAATAAATTGTTTCTTCAATATAGCCATCTTGTGAAAAATGTTCAATATCTGATTTGGTGAGACGGTAACGTAATGAATTGCCTTTAATACGGATCTTCATAAATCTGTTATGTTTTTTGAATGAAAATTCACCACCTCGCCAATAATTATTAAAGCAGGGTAAGTTAAGCTGCACGCTGCCGCCATTTCCGGCAAGCTTTCGACAGTACCGGTGGCTATCTTTTGATTAGGTAAAGAGGCATTCTGAATTATTGCTGCGGGCATTGTGCCTTTGCCTTGTTCTATATAGGTTGCGGCAATTACCGCCAGTTGTTTCATCCCCATGTAAATAACAACCGTTGCATTACTTTGCATGGCAAGTTTTAGGTCTGATGAAAGTGTGCCATCCTTTTTGGTGCCGGTTATCATCCATATCCCTTCGCTTATAGCACGGTGGGTAAGCGGAATATCTTCAAGCCCCGAGGCCTGCATACTGGTGATGCCCGGTATAAAGTGGGTTTTAATTCCATGCTCCCTTGCATAAATAATCTCCTCGAATCCTCTGCCGAAAATAAAAGGATCTCCCCCTTTCAATCTTACCACTTTGCCTTTTGTAAATGCAAATTGTTTTATCATTTCGTGGATGGTTTCCTGTGGAGTATAATTGCCATAAGGCTGTTTACCTACATAAACCTTTTCGCAACCATCCTTTGCAAAGTTTAAAAGCTCTTTATTGGCTAAATTATCATACAATATAACATCAGCCTCCTTTAAAATACGGTATCCTTTCATAGTAATGAGCTCAGGATCGCCAGGACCTGCACCTAAAACAAATAATTCAGGGAATATTTTACTGTTGTCCATTATTGTTAGTTATTTTTAAAAAAAAAGCCATTTATACTTTATCTATTTTGCATAAAATCAGATATATGGTTTATTTTATCAAAAATAAGTCTTATAAAATGATTTATATCATGAAATTTTGATAAAAATTAATGTTAAAACAAATTAAATATTACTAAAATCATAAAAATTGTAAAAATAAGCAATAAATGTCTGTTTAAAACTTGATATATATTATATAATTGAGTAGTATTGTTATGTAAATGCATTTTGGTCGCAACAAGGATGTGTTTATCGTGATTAATTGCTTTAACATTTAAAATAACTGCATATGTCTCAACCAACAATTGTCGTAGTTGGAAATGGAATGGTTGGATATAAGTTTTGTGAAAAACTGGTATCCAGATCAACTCAATTCAACATTATTGTTTTCGGTGAAGAGCCCCGCATAGCTTATGACAGGGTGCATCTAAGTGAATACTTTAATGGCAAGTCTGCCGATGATCTGTCGCTTTCCAATTCATCCTGGTATGCCGATAATGGCATTTCTCTTCATTTGGATGATCCTATACAGGAAATTAACCGCATTGATAAAACGGTACACTCTTTAAAAGGAACTGTAATAAAATATGATTACTTGGTAATGGCAACAGGTTCATCTCCTTTCGTTCCAAATATAGAGGGTGTTGAAAAAAAAGGTGTATTTGTTTACCGCACCATTGAAGACCTGGACCTAATTAGGGATTATGCTGCCAGTGCAAAAGTTGGTGCGGTAATGGGCGGTGGGTTGTTAGGATTGGAGGCCGCGAAGGCATTAATAGATCTCGGTATTAAAGAAACACATGTTATTGAATTTGCGCCGCGTTTAATGCCAAGGCAGGTAGATTCAGCCGGAAGCGCAATGCTGCAATCAAAGTTAAAAGAGTTTGGGTTGAGTATCCACCTAAACAAAAGCACATCCGAGATTGCGGGCGATGATAAAATAGAGTTCCTGAAATTTAATGATGATACATCACTAACGGTTGATATGCTGGTTATATCAGCAGGGATACGCCCTCGTGATGAGCTGGCGAAACTTGCAGGTTTGCAAACAAGCAGTCGCGGTGGTGTTATAGTTAATGAAAAAATGCAGACCAGTGACGAGTGTATCTTCGCGATTGGCGAATGTGCACTTTATAATAGTATGATATATGGGCTGGTTGCTCCCGGTTACGAGATGGCTGACATAGTAGCTACGCTTTTAACTGGAGGTGATAAGTCTTTCTACGGTTATGATATGAGCACCAAGCTAAAGCTGATTGGTGTAGATGTAGCGAGCTTTGGTGATGCTTTTGTTACCGAGCCTGAGTGCCGTACTATCGTATTTGAGGATAGCCATAAAGGTATATACAAACGCATTAATATTAGTAATGACGGTAAATATTTATTAGGAGGCATTTTAGTTGGCGAAGCAGAGGCTTACAATATATTGTTGCAAACGGTTAATAATAAAATTTTGCTTCCTCCTAATCCCGAAGACCTGATATTGGGGTCAAGAGGTGGTGATACTGCTGAAGGTGCAGGGATTATGAGTTTGCCCGATGATGCATTAATATGTTCGTGCGAGGCGGTAAGTAAACTGGCAATATGCTCGGCAGTTAATAATGGAGCAGTAGATATTGATGATATAAAAAAATGTACTAAGGCTGGAACTGGTTGCGGGGGGTGTGTGCCGTTAGTTAAAGATTTGATAGCCGGTACCATGAAAGCCAATGGCCAGTACGTTAAAAATGTGATCTGCGAGCATTTCGACTATTCGCGGCAGGAGTTGTTTGATATGGTGAAAATAAACAAGCTCAAAAATTACGATCTGGTATTGGATCACTTTGGTAAAGGTGACGGCTGTGAGGTTTGTAAACCTGCGGTAGCAAGCATTCTTTCCAGCTTATGGAATGATGTAATTGTAAAGCAGGATACCATACAAGATAGTAATGATCGTTACTTGGCTAACATTCAAAAAGGGGGTACTTACTCGGTGGTGCCTCGTATTCCGGGTGGCGAAATTACCCCGGATAAACTGATTGTTATTGGGCAGGTTGCAAAAAGATATGGTCTTTATACCAAAATAACGGGCGGACAGCGTATTGATATGTTTGGTGCCCATGTAAATGATTTGCCTGCGATTTGGGAGGAATTAATTGACGCGGGTTTTGAAAGTGGGCATGCTTACGGCAAGTCATTGCGTACAGTTAAAAGCTGCGTGGGGAGCACCTGGTGCCGATATGGTTTGCATGATAGTGTTTCATTTGCTATTGAAATTGAAGAGCGTTATAAAGGTGTAAGATCGCCGCATAAGCTAAAGGGAGGTGTTAGTGGATGTGTTCGTGAATGCGCCGAAGCGCAAGCAAAGGACTTTGGCATTATCGCTACCGAAAAAGGATGGAATTTATATGTATGCGGTAACGGTGGATCGAAACCGCAGCATGCGCAACTATTGGCTACGGATATTGATAGCGCGACTTGCATAAAATATCTGGATAGGTTCCTGATGTTTTATATTAAAACAGCTGACCCGCTGACCCGTACTGCAACCTGGTTAAATAAAATGGATGGTGGCATCGCGTATCTGAAAAACGTAATCATCAATAATAGTTTGGATATAAACGAGCAGGTGGAAGAAGAAATGCAGGAGCTGGTTGATACTTATCATTGTGAATGGAAGGAAGTGGTGGAAAATGATGAATTACGTAAACGTTTTGTGCATTTTATTAATGCACCCGAAGAGAAAGATCCGGCAATAAAATTTGAACCGATGCGTGAGCAGATCAAAGCTAAATGGTAAAGCGTTTTTTTAATTATTTAATTACAGAAATTAAACAAGATTCATATGGAAACGATGGCAGATATTGAATGGGTGTTGGCTTGCTATGCAGATGACGTGCCTGCCAATGGCGGGGCGTGCGTAAAACATGGCAATGAACAGATAGCGATATATAACTTTGCCCGTCGTGGTGAATGGTACGCTACGCAAAATCTTTGTCCGCATAAGCAGCAAATGGTTTTATCGCGTGGAATGATTGGTAGCGAGGGAAATAGCTGCGAGCCTAAGGTAGCTTGCCCTTTTCATAAAAAAACCTTTTCGCTATTAAGTGGTGAGTGTTTGAGTGGCGATGATTTTCAAATAAAAACGTATCCAGTGCGGGTTGAGGATGGTAAAGTATATATTGGTATACTGGAATAATGTAGTTTTCTAAACTTCGTTGTCGTCGGTTAATAATAGTAGTTTCTCTTTATCTATAACTTTTATGTATTTGTCATGGGCGGCTACTATGTTTTCATTCAGTAGTTCAGTTATTACCCTGAATACAGTTTCGTAGGTGGCGCCGATGAAAGATGCCAGGTCCTGCCGGGATAGCCTGATGTTAATAAAGTCATCTTCTTTTAGCCCGAATTGCTTCTCCAAATATATTAAGGCCTGGGCTGCACGGCCTTTAACCGGCATGTGAGCGAGGTTGCGCATCTTGTTTTCAGATTCCTGTAAGTCTTTTACAAAAAACATCATCAATTGGTACGTAAATTCATTGTTTACCTTTAAGCTTGCTTCAAAAAAATCCAGATCAAAGTAGCAAAGTATCCCGTCCTCAAGCGCGGTGGCTGATATGGGATAAATTTTGGTATCCAACCCCCGATGGCCAAATATGGCGCCGTTTGACGCGAATCTCAAAATCACCTCCTTATCCTGTCCCCATTTTTTATGCACTTTAACGTTGCCGCTCAATACAAAATAAATTCCTTTTACTGGGTCGCCTTCCTGAAAGATGACTTCATTTTTTTTAACGAAAAAATTCTTTTTGCTGGCAGCAATTGCCCCTTTCCATTCCGGTAGGCAGTTTCTGCACAAAAAACAGCTATTCATATCGCATGTAATTAGCTTTTTTTTCATATAGGGGATATTTTTTACTTTTTTTTAAATTTTGCAATTAATAAGTGATGCAATATAAGGTATTTGTCTGTTTGTGATTAAATAATTGATTTAAAAATGATATAAATAATGACTGTTTATATAAATAGCTAATTTAATTACTTATTAAACTGATTTTTATCATATAAATATCTAGTAATATGATTTTTGCATTGTAATTTTTTCATTTTAGGCTCCTGTTTTGAGTTGTTTATTGCTTTTGTCATAAAAGTGATTGTTTTTGAATCTAAAAATTGATTAAAAACATTAAATGAATTATATTTATCACAGTAAATATAAAATTAAGGTCAAATTTTATTAGCCTATGGATAAAACAAACCAATAATACATAAAAAAGCCCTGCCGGGAGGTCGCATTCCCAGACAGGGTTAAACAGTTTTCATTGCTTTAACAAATAAAAAACTTACTCAAATGTACAAAAATGTATTAAATCAGCGCATGATTGCGCTATTTCTATTGTTTTCGTCGTGTTTTCTTACCGTCACGGCCAGGGCACAGTCAACAGAATCGAGTTCTCCTCAAATTCTGGCTAATGCTGCTATAAAATCAACTAATAATCTGGGCAGCGCCGATAATCAACAAACTGTTACACCCAAAGTTACCGAACCTGATACCTCCTGGCATCCCCAGCGGAGATTGTGGGGTTATGCATTTGGCGATGCGTATTATGATGCGCATTCGCCCGCGTTAACATCAACACTTGGTAAAGAGAATAACTATTACCAAACGCCAAGCAACCGTAATGCATTTCAGTTTCGCCGTATTTATTTAGGTTACGATTACGATATAAACCAAAAATTCAGGGCCGAGGTTTTGTTGGCTTCTGAACCGAACGAAAATACGACACCTACCACCGCGACTTCATCCGTTGTAGGGGGCGATAATCTTGCCGATGGTAAAATGGCATTTTATATTAAAAACTTTAACCTGCGTGTGCGTGAAGTTTGGGTTGGTACTGATTTTGTGATCGGCGAAATGAGTACACCCAGTTTCTCGCTTAATGAGCCAGGCACCAATGGGCCAACCTCACTTTCTGAAGCTACCTGGTCTTACAGGTCAATTGAAAGGACCCTTTCCGATTTTCATAGAAACAATGCCTATGATGTCGGCGCTGCATTACAGGGAACTTTCGACCCTAAAACAAAAAACTTTGGCTATGTTGTCATGGTTGGCGATAATACAACATCAAGTTTAACAACTGTTTATAACCCCAATAACGCTTTAAGCGCCACCAATCCCAACCCCAATACTGGTTTTTTTAAAATGTTTTATGGCGATTTATGGGCAAAATTCCTCGATCAACACCTATATGTAGATCTATATGCCGATTATGCAAAAACGTCATCTACTCAAGTCAGTACGGCGGTTGCTGATGGTACGCTGGGGCCGCAAGAGCATAATATGTTTAAGATTTTTGCAGCTTATACCATGCCTGCATTCACATTTGGTGTCGAGGCTTATACACAAAACTTTACCAATGGCGTAACCGACAATACAACCAAAGAAGCTGCAAAAGCAACCGTAACTGCTATTTCTTTGTGGCTCCGTGGTACTGTTGTTAAAAATAAGTGGAGTTATTTCGCTCGTTTTGATAGCTACAACCCCGACACTAAATTTATTGCAGCTGATAATTATACAGCTAACACTAATTACACCTCCTACGATCCTACGGTTAAAGAGCAGTTTTATACAGCGGGCTTAGACTATACGCCAGCTAAAAATATACACTTTATGCCGAATGTTTGGCTTACAAGGTATAGCGATCAATACGATGCTTCAACCAAAGGCTATCTGCCCGATAATCACACTTTAGTTTACAGAATGACATTCTTCTATGTTTTTGGTAAATAATTAAAAACACACATCATGGAAAATCAACTTACTAAACTCAATATATTTTCGCTGAAAGGCGTGCAAATGAAAACGTTTCATATCACATGGCTAATGTTTTTTGTTTGCTTTTTTGGCTGGTTCGGCCTCGCACCACTAATGCCCACTATCCGTGCAGAATTGCATTTAACTAAAGGAGAGGTAGGTAATTGCATCATCGCATCGGTATCAGCAACAATAATAGCCAGGCTTTTTATAGGTAAATTATGTGATGTATGGGGGCCACGTAAAACGGCTATCAGGCTTTTACTAATCGGTTCGCTACCGGTTTTTTTGGTTGGCTTGGCGCACAGCTATACCACATTTTTATTGTTTCGTTTGGCTATTGGCGTAATAGGGGCATCATTTGTTATCACCCAATTCCACACATCTATGATGTTTGCTCCCAAATTAAAAGGGACAGCAAATGCTATAACAGGCGGCTGGGGCAACTTAGGTGGTGGCGTAACCAATATGGTAATGCCTTTGATATTCGCGGCTATAGTTGGTTTCGGCTACACTAAAGCGGAAGCCTGGCGATATGCTATGATTGTACCCGGCGTAATGATGCTGGTTATTGCCTTTTTATATTGGAAATATACTAAGGATACTCCCAATGGCAATTATGACGAAGTAGGCTATAATGTTGGAAAATCAACCAAAACAGATTGGTCGGTTTTAGCAGATTGGAGGATTTGGGCCTTAACCATTGGTTACGCCATGTGTTTCGGCATGGAGCTGACCTTTGACAATGTGGCCTCTCTGCATTTTGTTGATTCATTTCATCTTTCACAAAGCACCGCGGGTTTTTGGGCGGGGATATTCGGGTTTATGAATTTGTTTGCCCGTGCGCTGGGCGGTATTGTATCTGATAAAGTAGGGGGCAAATTCGGTATGCGTGGCAAAGGCTTATTACTTGCCGGGGTGTTATTTTTAGAAGGTGTTGGATTGATATTATTTGCACAGGCGGGTTCACTTATGGTAGCCATAATTACCATGTTAACATTCGCGCTTTTTCTTAAAATGTCAAACGGTGCAACCTTTGGCATTGTTCCTTTTGTAAACACAAAAAATGTGGGTCTGGTTAGCGGGATAGTAGGTGCGGGAGGCAATTTGGGCGGCATGATGTTTGGCTTCCTATTTAAATCAAACTCTATTACCTACGTGCAAGCCTTTACCTACATCGGGTTTATTGTGATAGCGGTATCATTCATCGTATTAATAACAAGATTTCAAAAAACCAGTAATGAAGATGTAACGGTAGCCAGCCCACTGGCAAGCGGTGTAGCATAAATGCCCGAAGAGAAAATTTAAGCTATGGCATTAAAAAAACAATCAGTAAATCAACTAACCAGTACCTGCTGTTATTGCGGGGTTGGCTGTGGTGTGGTTGTCAATAAAGAAAAAAACGGGAGCATAACACTTACTGGTAACAAAGATCATCCGGTTAATAAGGGAATGCTATGCAGCAAAGGGCTAAACCTACATTACACTGTTAATGATAAAAGCGACAGGCTGCTTTATCCGCAAATGAGATACAATAAAAGCATGCCGATGCAGCGCGTCAGTTGGGATGATGCATTGGAGCGGACAGCGGCAGTATTTAAAACCTTCATTGATAAATATGGTCCGGATTCTGTTGCTTTTTATGCATCGGGCCAGTGTTTAACCGAGGAGTATTATGTAGTTAATAAACTGATGAAAGGGTTTATCGGTAGCAATAATATTGATACCAACTCCCGGCTTTGTATGAGTAGCGCTGTCGCGGCCTATAAAATTGCTTTGGGCGAGGATTGTGTGCCTGTTTGTTATGATGATATTGAACTTGCCGATTGTATACTGGTAATGGGTGGCAACCCTGCATGGTGCCACCCAATATTATGGCGTAGGGTAGAGGCGCACAAGGCAGCCAATCCGGCTATGAAAATCATAATTGTAGATCCACGGGTTACTGATTCATGTGCCAATGCCGATCTGCATCTGCAAATAAATCCCGGAACGGATATTACCCTTAATCATGCTATCGGCAGGTTGTTGATAGAGAATGGCGATATCGACTTTAATTTTATTAAGGATCATGCAGAAGGATTTGAGGCTTATAGTGAAATAGTTTTTAAGAATAGTTTGTTTGATGCTGCAAAAACATGCGGATTGAGCGAAAGTGATATCCGCCTTGCAGCGAAATACATCGGCGAAGCCAAAGGCTTTATTACTATGTGGACGATGGGACTTAACCAAAGCGCCATCGGTGTAAATAAAAATCTTAGTCTTATTAATTTAAACCTGATAACCGGGCATATAGGCAAGCCGGGTTCAGGGCCGTTGTCACTTACCGGCCAGCCCAATGCTATGGGCGGAAGGGAAGTCGGAGGATTAGCTAATTTACTGCCCGCGCATCGTGATCTGGGCAATCCCCTGCATCGCGAGGAAATACAAAAGTTTTGGGGAGGAAAGCCCATTCAGCCCAAACCCGGTTTAACTGCTACCGAAATGTTCGGGGCGTTAAATGATGGTCGTTTAAAAGCCATCTGGATAATGTGCACCAACCCCTTAACCAGTTTGCCAAATGTTCGTTTGGCTGAAGAAGCATTGAAGAAAGCAAAATTTGTGGTGGTACAGGAGATCAGCAACAAGCCGGAAACTTTGGCCTATGCTGATGTGATATTACCTGCCGCTGCCTGGGCCGAAAAAGAGGGGACAATGACCAACTCCGAGCGGCGGATAAGCTATCTGAACAAAATTGTAGAGCCACCCGGAGAAGCCATTGCCGATGCAGAAATTATTTGCCGCTTTGCCCGCAAAATGGGTTATAAGGGGTTCGATTTTGAAAACCCAGCAGCCATTTATGCCGAGCACGTTAAATTAACCGCTAAAACCAATATTGATATAAGCGGTTTAAGCTATGATATATTAAAAGAGCGTAAAACGGTACAATGGCCCTACAAAAAGAAAGGCCCGCTGGATGGCAAACCCCGTTTATTTACCGATCATAGTTTTTACAGGCCATCAAAACGAGCACTGATCAGCGCGGTTCCTGACACGCTAACGAGTGAATTGCCAGATGATGATTACCCCCTGATATTAACTACAGGCCGCATCCGCGATCAGTGGCATACCATGAGTAAAACCGGCAAAGTGAATAAGCTTAACCAGCATTATAAGCAAGCTTTTTTAGAGATTAATCCCAATGATGCTGAAATGTTAGGTTTGAAAGAATTGGACATTGCCGTTATTACCTCCCGCAGGGGTGACGTAATGGTTCAGGCAAAAATATCGCCACAAATAAAAAAAGGGGTTGTGTTTTTACCCATGCATTGGGGTAAAATATTAGGTAATGATCTTAACCGGGCCAATAATCTTACCAGTGATATGGTTGACCCAATTTCAAAGGAACCCGATTTTAAATACTGTGCTGTTAACGTGAAAAAGTATGTAAAATCATTTCAGCGCATTGTGGTGATTGGTGCAGGCGCAGGTGCTTATGGTTTTGTAAAATCCTACAGGGAATTAAACCCTGATGATGAAATAATTATTTTCAGCAAAGAGAACCATCCTTTTTACAACAGGGTAATGTTACCGGATTATATAAGCGGTGAGCAGAAATGGGAGCAGCTGGTAAAGATGAAGGACAGTGAAGAGCCTGGTTATAACATCAATTTGCTAAGAGGGGTCAGTATTGAAAAAATTGACCGTGAGAATAAGCAGGTTACGGACTCTCGTGGGATAAAAACTTCTTACGACATTTTATTGATGGCTACCGGCAGCCGGGCATCTATACCTAAAAACACACCTTCGTTACCGGGCATATTCAGCATGCGTAGTCGCAACGATGCCGATAACTTTAAAAAGCACGTGCCTAAAAATGGCCATGTAGTAGTAGTAGGTGGCGGGCTGTTGGGGTTGGAAATGGCCGCTTCGTTGCGTGAGATCGGGATTAAGATTACTATTATTCATCGTACATCACGCTTTTTAAACAGACAGTTGGATGCATTAGGCAGTCAGCTGTTGCACGAGGAAATGGCTGATCAGGGTTGCGATATTTATTATGATGATGAAGTGCAGCTATTTTACGGGCGATCAAAATTAACCGGTATCGGCCTAAAAAGTGGTCGTAAAATAAATTGTGATGCCATGATACTGGCGATAGGTACTACACCTAATCTTGAAATTGCTAAAGATTGCGGGTTGACCATAAAGCGTGGCGTGATTGTAAATGAACGGATGCAAACCAATGATTCGTCTATTTATGCCATTGGCGAAATAGCGGAATTTGAAGGGACACTGTACGGAATTACCGCCGCAGCGGAACAACAGGCAGAAGTGGTAGCCAAATATATGAATGGCGATATAGCAAGCTACTATAAAGGTAGCTTATTCATGAATATCATCAAAATACATGGGTTTGATCTGTGCAGCATCGGTTTGTCCGAATGCCCTGAAGATAAAGCTTATGAAGAGATAGTTTTTATTGATAAGGCAAAGCGGTATTACAAAAAATGTATCATCCATGAGGATAAACTGGTTGGTACTATTTTGATTGGCGATAAAAGCGAGTTCCAGGAATTCAGGGCGCTTATAGGCAATAAAACCGAGCTGAACGAAAAACGCATACAGTTATTAAGAAGCGGAAACAAAGTTGAACCTGTATTGGGTAAGCTGGTTTGTAGTTGCAATAGCGTAGGCAGCGAAAATATACTTAACAAAATAACTACCGGTTGCCATACGCTAAAGGAACTGTGCGATACGACAGGTGCCGGTACAGGCTGCGGATCATGCCGACCAGAAGTAAAGCGGTTGTTGGAAGAAAGTTTAAAAGCAATAGTTTAACAGGAACATGGAAAAAAAGGAAACTTATTGTGTGAAGATTAACCTGCCGGGCGGAGTAATTTCAGCGGGAGACCTCTATGAGATATTGCAGATAGCCGAAAATGCAGGCGCAAATGAAATAAGCGTAGGCAATAGGCAGCAATTGTATTTTTGTATACCCAAAAACAGACTTGAGGATCTGGAACTTGGTATGTTGCAGTCGGCGATAGATTATGAGCTGAATACCGATCATTTCCCCAATGTGATTAGTTCGTACGTAACTGATAATATTTTTAATGCGGAGAGCTGGCTTAAGGAAGGTGTATACAAGGATATATTTGATCTGTTTAATTTTCAGCCGGAACTAAAGGTTAATTTGGTGGATAGGCATCAAACCTTTGTACCATTTTTTAGCGGAAATTTCAACTTCATCAGTTCTGATCTTAGTAATTATTGGTACTTATATATCAGATTTCCCAAAACGAATGATCTGTACTGCTGGCCCTGTTTGGTGTATTCCGATGATATCCCAACATTTTGCAAAATAGCCCAGGATGTTATTTTAGGTAGAAAGGAGTTGTTTTATGATCAGCCTGAAATCAATTTCGACTTGTTTTGTGAAAAGGTGAACGCCGGCAATGAGTTTGTTAACCAACAAATAGCCGAACCCTTAAAGTTACCCGATTTCTCGCTGCCTTATTATGAGGGATTTAATAAATATCTAAATGGTAAATACTGGCTCGGTATTTATCGCCGGAATGAATTGTTTCCCATCGCATTTTTGAAGGACATTTGCTCCATATGCCTTAAAACCCGCGTAGGTCAACTATACACCACGCCCTGGAAATCCTTTTTAGTTAAAGGGATAAATGAAGTTGATCGTAAAGACTGGGGCGTTATCCTTAATAGTTACAGAATAAATGTAAGACATGCCGCCAATGAGCTAAACTGGCAGCTTGAAAACCTATGCAAAGAGAGCCTTGAACTTAAAAAGCAACTGGTAAGGGAGTTTGAAGAATATGACCTGCGAACCTACCGCCTTTGTTTTGCTATAAAAATGCAGCCTAAAACCGGTTTGCTTGCATCCATCATTATAAAAAAAACGAAGACAGGGTTATTTGATATTTTGTATACCCGGGATTTTAATCCCAATTCAAAAGATTTCGTTGCTTATAAAGAAAAATTATCAGCAAATACCCTTGGCTGTTCCCTAATAGAATTGTGTGATTTTTACTATGGTTTTTTACTAAGTGAGGGTAATGTTTTATTACATCAGGATACTGATGCGGAAATAGAGAATCATATTGAAACCGTTGAGCTTTATCAATGTAAAAATTGCCTCAGTATCTACGATAAAAGCTATGGCGACCAATTCAACAATGTTGCTATAGGGACAGAATTTAAAAACATCGAGAACTATATATGCCCTGTTTGCGAATCAACAGCGGATTGCTTTATGGCAATTGAGAAACAGGTTCATGCGGTTTAGCTTATTAATTATTACATATCGCTATTTAATTATTTGTTATGCTTTTTGTAAGCATAACAGTGCCTATACGACTAAAGAATTAACCATCTAAATATCAATCAATAAAAACCACATGAAAAAAAAACTACAAACAAGTTCAGGAAAAATCATTAACCGCATCAGCATCAAAATTATGATGATAATAATTATGATGACCGGTGTGCTAACATCGCGGTTGGCAAATGCCCAAGTAAAGGTGGTTCCCCCCGATTCAATTGAGTATCAGGGAGCGCTTTATCAAAAGGCAAAAGCTAAATCCGCCTATCCAAAAGTAGTTGGCTATGTAAGTTTTATCCTCCCCCTCGAAACATTGACTTTATCAACCGGAAAATTTGATCCCAATTTCTCCGATCATACCACCACCATTGGCTTCCCTGTAGGTGTGAATGTTTTATATAGCGATAAGTTTGGATTTAGCTACGAATTTACACCCAATATTAAAGCATCCGGAGGCTCAAGTAAAATGAATGATATACTCTTTGATCCGGGAACAATGTTCCGTTTTGAGCATGGATTTACTTTTATTTCCCGCCTGGCATTTGATACAAACGGCCGGTATGGTTTTACCCCAGTATTTAACCAAGTTTATGCACGCACAAAAGACATTAATTACTTTGTGGCATTATCCCTCCCAACACGATTTGGTAATAGTGAAGCAGCATCATTAGGCTTAAACTTACAGATTGGATTTACATTTAACTAACGATTGTAAATTGCGCATTAATACGTGGACATTAGAGGTGATTAATTCATAAATTTATTGATGAAAATAAGCTTCAATTATGACCAAGTTAGCCCATGCATTTAATGCGTTTGATAATTATAATAAGAAAGACCCCATGTATTTACATGGGGTCTTTCTTATCCGCAGGAATATTAGCGCTAAAAGGGTGCTGAAACTAGATCCGAATGTGGATGAAGAGCTTTTATTAGCATCACGCAGCCAGCATATCGGTAGATGGGAAATCCCTGTGAAACTTACCCTGATGATAGTGAAGCTTATTTAAAATGGCGCAAGGATCTTGCATTGTTTCATGCCGAAAAAGCATCATCAATTATGAAAGAAGTGGGATAGTGTAACAGCAAAAAACAAAAAATATCTCTTACTTGCTTTAGGCGTTCAATCGTAATTTTGGAGGATGTCGTAATGTTATCAAGTTCCTGCTGCGCAAGAACCGAATTACACTCATTTTTGTTGCGATTTGGTGCATAATATGGTGTTTTGATGCTATAAAAAAAGGCTGCAAACTTTTGATTTTCAGATTTTTAGTACCTTTTGGTGTTGTTTTTTGTAGCGGTTAGTGGCAGAACCTCGAACTTTTTTCTCAGAGATTTGAAACGATTAGTGAATTTTTAAGGTTTGAAACCTCAAATTTTTAAGGGCTAAAATTCAATAGGTTATACGTGGCATTTTAAATGTTCTCTTTTTTTTGAATATTTATTCCTGCGTTTCTTACTTAACATAATGTTGAAAAATCGCGAATTTTTTAAAATAGGACCTCTCCGTCATCTTCAACTTCTTTAAAATCGATATATCTGCCAGGGGTTAGTATATAATTGTTTTTGCGGATTTCCTGAATGTTGGCCGATTTACAAAAGCCCGGTACATCTCTGTAATTTTCTTGATATTCCTTTCCTCGCCAGTTGTGATAGGTATCGGCTATTTTTGAAATATCTTTATCTGTTAGTCCTCTTTGTTTGCGACTTAACATTACACCTAATTCACGAGCATCAATAAATAAAGTTTCGTTACTCCGATTGCGGAATTTGCCGTTTGTTTTATTGCGTGCTATAAACCACAAGCAAGCTGGTATTTGCGTATTATAAAATAGTTGTGAGGGTAGGGCCACCATGCAGTCAATCAAGTCGTTTTCAATTAATTCACGCCTTATTTGCCCTTCGGTAGCAATGTCACTACTCATACTTCCGTTCGATAATACAATTCCCGCTGTTCCGTAAGGTGCAAGCTTGCTAATAAAATGTTGTAACCAAGCGTAGTTTGCATTACCGGTTGGTGGAATGCCGTATTTCCATTTATGTGTTTCGGCTTTATTGATATTGTAGTCGCTAACGTTAAATGGCGGGTTTGCAATTACATAATCAACTTTAAGATCTGGAAATTTGTCATTCATTAAGGTGTCACCCAGTTCAATCTTGGCATCGATGCCTCTGATAGCCAGATTCATTTTAGCAAGTTTATAGGTAGTGGGATTGCTTTCCTGTCCAAAAATTGAAACCTTCCCTTTTCGGTGCTCGTGCATTTCAATAAACCGTTCGCTTTGTACAAACATGCCGCCGCTGCCACAGGCGCCGTCATAAATGCGCGTTTCGGGTGCAGGCGCAAGCACATCTACAAGTACTTTAACAATGCTTTGTGGTGTATAAAACTGACCTCCCTTTTTTCCTTCAGCATCGGCGAATTGTCCAAGGAAATATTCAAACACAAACCCTAAAACGTCTTTTCCCTTTCCGCTACCATTGCTGCTTAATGATATTGACCCTATCAAGTCGATTAATTCACCAAGCCTTTGTTTATCTAACGCTGGTCGTGCATAGTCTTTAGGAAGCACGCCTTTTAATGCAACGTTATCTTTTTCGATAGCGTCCATAGCATCGTCTATATCTTTGCCAATGGTTGGAAGTTTTGCTCTGCCCTGTAACCATTTCCACCGTGCGGACGGTGGAACATAAAATACCCGTTCGGCGGTATACTCGTCTTTATCCTCAGGGTCAGCACCAGTCTGATCCTTTTCTGCATCAAGCTGTTGATACAACTCGTCGAAAGCATCTGAAATGTATTTCAAGAAAATCAGTCCGAGTACAACATGTTTATACTCGGCAGCATCCATGTTGTTGCGAAGTTTGTCGGCTGCAGCCCAAAGTGTTTTCTCTAATTCTAAAATATTGGTCATTTATACGTGTAATAATTGCTGATACATAGTTCAGGATTTTAAACTAGTCACCAGACTATTTATTGAATTGTCAAATATTGTCAAATATTAATCAAAAATGAACAGAATTGCCATTTACATTTCCAACTTTTCAAGTAAACCTGAATTGTTTTTTCGATATTAAAAATGATTTCTTTTAGACAGGTAATTCAATTATAAACAACTTTAGGTTTCTTAGGAGTGCATCATATTTGCAGAAGGCTATTTAGTTATATTTTACAATGACAACTAAATATTAAAAATATGAAAACAGCCGATTTATATTTAAGAGTAAGTACTGATGAGCAAGCCAGCAAAGGTTTTTCTCTTAGAAGTCAGGAAGAAAGGTTGCGCAAATATTGCGCTTTAAATGACATCGAAATTAAGAGAACCATCACTGAAGATTATTCCGCAAAGACATTTCGCAGACCTGCTTGGATAAACGCAGCAAATGAATGGAACCAAATAAAGAGTAAGCGCCCTAACCTTTTATTATTTACTAATTGGAACAGATTTAGTCGTAATGCAGGGGATGCTTACTATATGATACATAAGCTGACGCGGCTGGGTATTGAGCCGTATGCTATAGATCAGCCACTTAATTTCGATGTTCCCGAAAATAAAATGATGCTTGCCATATACCTAGCATCTTCAGAAGTAGAGAATGACCGAAGAGCATTAAATGTACGACATGGAATGCATAAGGCACGGAAAGAAGGGCGGTGGCCCGCTCATGCTCCAAAAGGATACATTAATACGACAACGCCGTCGGGAAAGAAAATTATTATGCCCAATGAACCTGACGCATCTATTATGCAACATGCTTTCATGTTAATTGCCGTGGAAAAAAGCAGTATTTATCACGCATTTAGGCAATGTGTATCACAAGGCTTAAAATGTAGCAAGAGCCATTTTTTTCGTTTACTTAGAAATCCTATTTACTGTGGCAAGATAATAGTTCCTGCCTTTGATAAAGAAAAAGCATATATCGTTACTGGTGAACACAAAAAGATCATTTCAGAAAGCACATTTAATGAGGTACAAAAAATCATTAACAATAATAAAGGGCATAGACTTCGGAAGACATTACCTGGCGATAGCTTTCTTTTAAGAGGTTTTATACTTTGTCCTTTGTGCAATAAAACATTGACAGGAAGTGCCTCAAAAGGTCGTCTTAAGCTATATTATTATTACCACTGTTCTTCAGGTTGTAATTTTAGGGTTCGCGCTGACAAGCTCAATAATAAAGTCTTGGAATCGATTAATGATTTGGTTCCATTGCAACCCTATTCTGATGTCTATAAAGAGATAATGGATGATCTGTATCGTGATGTTTACGAAAAAAAAGTTATTGGACAGGCCCAAACTATAAAAAGTATGGAACAGATTATCGATAGGGTTATAAAAGCAAGGGATTCACTTTATTCCGGTGGAATTGATGCCGAGGATTTCACAGCTATAAAAGAAAATTGTGAGAAAAAAATAAATGAATTAGGAATTCAACTACAAAGCATTACTACTCTTAAACTCACTAAAGATGATAAACTGAATAAATGCTATAAGTCTCTTTATAAATTAGGGACGATATATGCTAAAGCTGAACTTGCAATCAAGAGACAATTGGTCCAAATTCTTTTTGCGGGAAAAGTAGTGGTAAATGACTGCATTGAAAATATGTTTAATCTATCTACCAGGTTTATATTCAATCTTGATACATCCACACATGCTTTAAATACTTTAGATATTTTTGAGCAATCTGATCTCGGTGATGAAATAAAGTACATTGAGAAAGTCAATAATAGACTTAAAACAACTAATATGTCTATAATGGGACCTGATATAATTCTTCCCATTGTAAGGGTATTGCAAAGCTTGGCATTAATTAATATTAGAATAGCTTGAATGCGACGACGCAAGTTTTCAGATCGTTGATTATTAGTCATTTAAAAAGGTTCGATTCCCCTAAGGTTACCTTTAGCGAAATATCGAACCTTTTTTATGGGTAATTTATTAAGTCGCTGATAATCAGTTTTTAACGAATTTTAGGATTCAACTTGAGTTGCAATTCGTACTGCGAGATCGTCACTCTTATAAAAAGCATGATTATTGTAAGTCGCTGATTTGTAATAAATTGTGTCAAAAATAAAAGAGAGCTAGTTACAAAGTAACTAGCTCTCTCAAAGTAGCCCGTAGGGGAATCGAACCCCTGTTTCTAGAATGAAAATCTAACGTCCTAACCCCTAGACGAACGGGCCTTGTTTTTATATGTTGTCTATGATATTTCTACCAAAGCGTTCCCTTATTTTGGGACTGCAAAGATATACGTTTATCGATAAATTAAAAATAAATTTAAAAAAAAATCTCAAATATTTTTTCAGCGGTTTCAGGATCAAAATTGTTAAACAAAAAGCTGCTAATAGTATTGTAATCTATAGTGCTGATATGCATATATTTATGCCAAACTATAAACCAATTGATATGAAAGCATTATGGAATAACCAGGTAATTGCCGAAAGCAATGATACCGTTGTTGTTGAAAATAATCACTATTTCCCTAAAAGCAGCGTAAAAGCTGAATATCTGAAAAACTCAAATACCCATTCTACTTGTCCGTGGAAAGGATTGGCATCTTATTATACGCTTGAGGTGAATGGCAAGCAAAATTCTGATGCTGCGTGGTATTATCCAGAACCAAAAGAAGCTGCGGCAAACATTAAAGATCATGTGGCGTTTTGGAAGGGGGTTAAGATCACCGATTAACAAAAATTTACCATGGAACAATACGATGCCATTATTATAGGCGCAGGGCAAGCAGGCGTGCCTTTATCAAAAAAAATGGCGCAGGCCGGTAAAAAGACTTTAATTATTGAAAAGCGCTATGTGGGCGGCACCTGTGTTAATGATGGCTGTACACCTACCAAAACCTGGGTGGCATCGGCTAAAGCGGCTTATGATGCCAGTAAAAGCGCAGAATTAGGTGTTACTGTCAAAAGTTATGAGGTTGATATGCGCCAAATAAAAAAGCGCAAGGATGATATTGTATTTAAATCTCGTAATGGCGGACAAAAGGCCATTGAAAATACCAAAAACCTAACCCTGATTTTTGGAGAGGCTGCCTTCACCGGTAAAAAAACGCTGTTGATTGAACTGAATGAAGGCGGAACTTTAGAAGTAACCGCCGAACTGATTTTTATCAATACCGGGGCGAAAACTTTGATCCCGCAGATTGAGGGCCTAAAGGATATTAAATATCTGACATCAACCACCATACTTGATCTGGACTATGTGCCGGAGCATTTATTGGTAGTGGGTGCTAATTATATTGGGATGGAATTTGGGCAGATGTTTGGTCGATTTGGGAGTAAAATTACCATGCTGGAGAAAGCTTCACGTATTTTATCCCGTGAGGATGAAGATATAGCGGAGGCTATGCATCAAATTTTAACGGATGAAAATATTGAGATCTATACGGATGCTACTACCCTTGCTTTTGAAAAAACAAAAAAGGGGAATATAAAAGCTAAAGTATCCATCGCCGGGAAAGAACAAACCATTAAATGCTCGCATGTTTTAATTGGTGTTGGCAGAGTTCCGCAAAGTGAGGCTCTGGATTTGGATAAAACGGGGGTAAAGGTTGATGAAAAAGGTTTTATAAAAGTAAATAGTAAGCTGGAAACCAATGTGAAAGGAATTTATGCTTTGGGCGATGTGAAGGGCGGTCCGGCTTTTACACATATTGCTTATAACGATTACACGATTGTTTATCGAAACCTGGTTGAGGGCGATAATTTAAGTATAAAAGACAGGCGAGTGCCTTATTGTATGTTCACCGACCCTCAGTTAGGACGCATAGGTATTAGTGAAGATGACGCTAAAAAGCAGAAACTTAAAGTAAAAGTTGTTAAATTGCCTATGGCACATGTGGCTCGTGCTTTGGAAGTTGGCGATACCCGCGGTTTTATGAAGGCCGTGGTTGATCCGGATACTAAAAAAATACTGGGCGCGGCAGTTTTAGGTACCGAGGGTGGCGAGATCATGACCGTATTACAAATGGCAATGGAGGGTAGTATCACCTATGACAGGATACGCTATTTTGTTTTCGCGCATCCTACGTATTCCGAGTCATTGAATAATTTATTTTTAAGTTTGGAAGATTAGCACTCGTTTATGATAAAAGTTGAACATCTGAGCAAACACTTTGGCAAGGTAAAGGCAGTAGATGGTATTTCTTTTGATGTAAACGAGCACGAGAATTTGGTTTTGCTGGGCACCAGTGGCTGCGGCAAAACCACAACTCTAAAAATGCTGAACCGGCTGATAGAGCCTACCCATGGCAAGGTCTTCATCAACAATAAAAACATACAAGAACAACAACCCGAAATTTTGCGGCGAGGCATTGGCTATGTGTTGCAAAATAATGGACTATTTCCGCATTATACCGTTGGCGAGAATATTGCCATCGTACCACAACTACTTAATTGGGATAAAAAGCAAATACAGCATCGCGTTAGCGAATTGTTGGAGAAACTGCATCTATCTAAAGATTACCTGAATGTTTATCCGAACGAGTTAAGTGGTGGCCAGCAGCAACGTGTTGGTTTGGCAAGGGCATTGGTTGCCGATCCGCCGGTTTTGTTGATGGATGAGCCATTTGGGGCGTTGGATAATGTAACCAAAGCGAAAATTCATGCTGAGTTTAAGGCATTGGACGAGTTGAAAAAGAAAACCATTATTATGGTTACCCATGATGTGCAGGAGGCTTTTGAACTAGGCGACCGTATTTGCCTGATGGATAGAGGTAGAATTATTCAACAAGGCACACCAACCGATTTGTTGTTTAACCCGAGAAATAGATTTGTTGAGGGCTTTTTGAAGGAACAGCGATTGCTGTTGGAGTTTAGGGCGATCACTCCCCCTCCGCCCCCTGAAGGGGGAACTTTACGGTTAAACGGCAAAGTTTTACCGCCGGATGTAAGTATGTGGTGGGTAATGGAGCAATTTAAGTTTAAAGGGAACGAGAGCATATCTGTTTACGACGATCGGGATAAAGAAATTAAAAAGCTTGGATTCGAAGACTTGATGTTGGCGTTTTATCAATATAAACAACAGAAAACTCATGAATGATCAGCAACAAACTTTGTGGGATTTTATGCGACAGCAAAGCGATAAGCTGGCTACCCAAACGCTGGAGCATATCGGGCTCACGTTTATCTCGTTGTTTTTGGCGGTGCTGATTGGTTTGCCTTTGGGTATACTCATCGCCCGGAAAAGAAAACTATCGGGTTCGGTATTAGGCATTGCTGGGATATTACAAACTATACCGAGTATTGCTTTGCTTGGTTTTATGATCCCGCTTTTGGGTATCGGCCCTAAACCCGCCATTGTGGCTTTGCTTTTATATGCGTTGCTACCTATCATCAGGAACACCTACACCGGTATTACCGGGGTTGATGCGGCAGTTAAGGAGGCGGCAATGGCAATGGGTATGAGCAAATGGCAAATATTATTTAAGGTTGAACTGCCGCTGGCTATGCCCGTTATATTAGCCGGTATCCGCACTGCTACGGTGATAACGGTGGGCGTGGCTACGTTGGCGTCGTACATTGCGGCGGGTGGCTTAGGCGAGTTTATTTTTGGCGGGATCTCGCTTAATAATACCAATATGATTTTAGCAGGCGCCATACCTGCGGCTTTGTTGGCTATTATTTTTGATTTCCTGTTGTCGAGGGTGCAAAAGCTCAACTTTAAAAAAATCAAAACGGGTACTTATATTTTGCCGGTAATTATTGTTTTGCTGGCTTCGGTTTATTTCATCCCGTCAGCCTATGGAAGTAAACTTACCGCAGGTTTTACTCCCGAATTTATGGGCAGGCAGGACGGTAATCTCGGACTGCAAAGCAAGTATCATTTGAAGATCCACACCATTGTTATTAGCGATGCGGTGATGTATAAAGCGGCCTATGAGAAGCAGTTGGATGTGATTAGCGGTTACTCAACTGATGGTAGGTTGAAAGCTTATAATCTGGTGGTTTTAAAAGACGATAAGAATATTTTTCCGCCATATTTTGCGGCACCTATTGTGCGTGAAGATGCCTTGCAAAAGTTTCCAGAGTTGGAAAAAACATTAAATCTGCTGTCGGGTAAAATTAATGATACGGTGATGACTGAATTAAATTATCGAACCGACTATCTTCACGAAAGCCCTGAGAATGTTGCAAAGGATTTTTTGGTGTCGAAAAATTTATGGCGACCAGACCGTGGTGGGAATAACGGTATAGTTAGGATCGGGTCGAAAATATTTGGTGAGCAATACATTTTGGCAAATATGTACAGCATGTTGATTAAAGGTTATACCGATTACGACGTAACTACCAAAACAGGCCTCGGCGGAACAAAAATATGTTTTGATGCTTTAACCAATAACCAGATAGATTTTTACCCGGAGTATACCGGTACAGGCCTTTTAGTTATCCTTCAACCATCACAACAAATAATTAATACAGTAGAAGGTAGTAAGGAAAAGACCTACAATTACGTCAAAGAGGAATTTGAGAAGCGTTATCAGATAAAGTGGTTACAACCCATAGGCTTTAACAATGCTTATGCTTTAATGATGCGGCAAAAACAAGCAGCGGCTTTAAATGTTAAATCGATAACGGATCTTAAAAACTATCTGGATAAAAAATAAACCTGAAATGGAAACAGCAACTGAATATTATACCGATAAAATAAGCCTTGCTGAACGCTATTTAAAGGTTCGCAAGCATACGGAGCATATTTGCAGTCCGCTGCAAACAGAAGATTACGTGGTGCAGCCGGTAGAGTATGTTAGTCCGCCTAAGTGGCATATTGGGCATACCACCTGGTTTTTCGAAACCTTTATTTTAAAGCCTTTTGCTACTGATTACCGGGAATTTAACCCGGAATATAACTTTGTATTCAATAGCTATTACGAGACGGTAGGCAGCCGTGTTATCCGCACGGATAGAGGTAATTTGAGTCGACCAACGGTTATTGATATTATGCGATATCGCAAATATGTGGATGACGCCATGAATAAGTTTTTGTGCGAAGAACCATCCGAAGAAGTTAAAGAGTTATTGGTACTCGGTTTTAATCACGAGGAGCAGCACCAGGAACTTTTATATACTGATATTAAATATATTTTAGGTCATAATCCATTATTCCCGGCTTATTCGCATGATTATCATTCGCCTAAGGTAAAACCGGTTGATGCGCCGTTTATTAGTATGGACGAAGGTGTTTATGAAATAGGTTTTAAAGGCGATGGTTTTTGTTTTGACAATGAACTGAGCAGGCACAAGGTTTATCTGAATGCTTATGAGATCAGTCCGAATTTGGTGACTAATGAGGAATATGTTGAGTTCATAAAAGCGGGCGGCTATAACGATTTCCGCCACTGGCATGCAGAGGGTTGGGATTGGGTTAAAACTAATATGATACAAGCGCCTTTATATTGGCATTTAATACATGGCGAATGGTATAACTATACTTTCAACGGATTGGAACCTGTTGAAATGAAACAACCGGTTTGCCATATTAGTTATTTTGAGGCTTATGCCTTTGCGGCGTGGAAAGGAATGCGACTGCCAACCGAATTTGAGTGGGAAGCAGCAGCACCGCAATTTAGCTGGGGTAAAAGCTGGGAGTGGACAGAAAGTTCGTACCTGCCTTACCCTGGTTTCGCGAAAGCGCCGGGTGCTATTGGCGAGTATAATGGCAAATTTATGGTGAACCAAAAAGTATTAAGAGGTGCATCGGAAGTTACATCGCCGGGGCATGCACGTATTACTTACCGCAATTTTTTTCAAACACATTTACGATGGCAATTTACTGGCATAAGGCTTGCTAAGTAGTTAATCATTAATCAACCTAATGAAAAATATGAACACTGCTACCATGCAACCATTAAATAAGCAGGCTGATGTAACCGAGCAGTTTTATGCCGATGTTATCAAAGGTTTGCAATCAACCCCAAAGCATTTAAGTTCCAAGTATTTTTATGATGCGGTGGGCGATAAGCTTTTTCAGGATTTGATGAATTGCGATGAGTATTACCCAACCAATTGCGAACTGGAAATATTTACGGAGCAAACTGCTGAAATATGCCGGGCTATAATGGGTAATGGCGATGCTTTCGACCTGATAGAATTGGGCGCTGGCGATGCTATGAAATCAACTTTTTTGCTGAAGTATTTATTGGAGCAAAAAGCTAATTTTAGCTATTTGCCAATAGATATATCTGAGAATGTGATCTCCTACTTAAACACGACCCTGCCTGTTTCGCTTCCGGGGTTGAAGGTTACCGGTTTGAATGGCGATTATTTTAATATGCTGGAAAAAGCAGCGTCTTTGTCTAAACGCCGTAAGGTTGTTTTGTTCCTGGGATCGAATGTTGGTAATATGCCAGTTAGTGATGCGGAGAATTTCTGTAAGCAGTTACGTAATCACCTTTCTAAAGGCGATATGTTGTTAATTGGTATCGACCTGAAAAAAAATCCTAAGATAGTTCTGGCTGCTTATAATGATAAAGAGGGTATTACCAAACGGTTCAACTTGAACTTATTAGATCGTATTAATCGTGAGCTGGGTGCTGATTTTGATGTTGCCAAATTTGAGCATTACCCAACGTATGATCCGGAGACAGGATCATGCAAAAGCTACCTGATAAGTTTAGAAGATCAGCAGGTGAAAATTCGTGGTAAGGAAACGATTGGCTTCGCCAAAGATGAATACATCTATATGGAGATCTCGCAAAAATATAATGTGATACAAACCAATCAAATGGCGGCAGGAGCTGGTTTTAAACCGCAGAATATATTTTTCGATAGGAAAAAATGGTTTATTGATGCTGTTTGGTTAGCGGAATAAACGTTAGGAAGATTACATTTCTGTTTTATTCCCTCACAAGGGAGGGGTGCGGTTGGATGTGAAGTGGCAGGGAGGGGTTTAGTCGCCAAATAATCTGCTAAACCCCACCCTTCCCCGCCCCGAGGCGGGAATCGCACAAGGCCGATGCTTCTTCTTTCATCTTCCGAATACCAATATAGTAATCAGAGCAATAATGGATTCAAAGGTGAATCAATCAACTCGCCAAAAGGTTTATCCATTAGCCATTTATGATGATCGTTTTTTTGCTGTGAATTTTTGTAGGGAGTTACCCGGGCACCATCAGCTATATAAATAACCGTCATTACTTCACGTAACTGATTTGATTTATTACCGGGTGCCTGGTGTATTGTAAGACCACGATGCCAGGTGGCATCTCCGGCTTTCATGGTTTCTGCGCGACTAATCGGTAACTTATTATCCTTAACGTATTGATCAAAGGCTGCTTCCGATTCATCAGAAATCTCGTGATTAAACACCGCGCCATTTTTATATGATCCGGAGGCAAAAGTGAGCATGCCCATGTCCACATCAATATCAACCAAAGGCATCCACATGGTTACGGTATTGTTGGTATCAATAGGCCAGTAATATTGGTCTTGGTGCCATGGGGTTGGGCCGCCGCCGGGTTCTTTGAATAAAGCCTGGTCGTGGTATAGCCTTACATTTTCTACACCCATCAAATCGGCAGCTATTTTGGCCATTCGTTTGGCTAAAACAAATTTCTTTGCTGCTGCATCAACCTGCCACAGGTTCATGATCTGTAAAAAGGCTTTGCCATAGGTATCCCTATCTTCTAATTTACGGTTTTCGGTATTGTAACGTTCGGCAGCATCAACAATAACCGGGCGGTAGGCGGCTATTTCTTCCGCGGATAAAATACCCTTTACAAGCGTATGCCCTTTAGCCTGAAATTCGTTAATGTTTTCAGCAGATAAGCTTTTGAAACTATCTAAAGGAGGGAGTTGTGATGTACTAATATTCATATTCGTTAATTAGTTTAACTCAAAGTAAAATAATCTTTTCGATCTAAAAAATGAATAAAGTGATTTAATTATGGTTTATTTTATCTTGTTATATTTGTATATTAGATTTGTGTAATAAGATATGCGATGATCAAGGCCTCTTTTGAAGTTTTGCAACCGGGTAACCGGCAGTCATTTTTGGTGCGCAAATTCGACCAGTGGGAATTTGACGGTCCATACCATTTCCACCCGGAATATGAGTTGACTTTTATTACAAAAGGCAGCGGTAAAAGATATGTGGGTACACATATGGAAGACTTTTTTACCGGCGACCTGATCCTATTAGGCCCTAACCTGCCACATTGCTGGAAACTGGCCAATATTGAACAAACCCAACATGAAGCCGGTGCCATTGTAATACAATTTACAACTGATTTTTTAGGAGAGAATTTTTTTGACCGACCAGAAATGCAGGATATCAGCAAGCTGTTTGAAAAGTCGGTAAGCGGCATAAAATTTGGTGACAGTATCCAGGCGGAAATTAGTGGTCTTTTAAGAGGGCTGGCTGATGATGAAAATAACTTTAACAAGCTGCTAAAACTGCTTGATGTATTGCAAAAACTTGCTGTAACTAATGATTTTATCCTGCTTGATCAAAACCAAAGTATGGCTACAAGTTCGGTAAGTCAGCAGGAACGTATAAATCCTGTTTTTGCTTATTTGGTTGAGAATTTCAGGCAATCGGTATCATTAGATAAAGCAGCCTCGGTTGCCAACATGACCCCAAACGCGTTTTGCAAGTATTTTAAAAAAATAACCCGCAAAACGTTTATGGAAACCATCATTGAGTATCGCCTGAATTATGCTACGCAACAACTGGTACAAAGTGATAAGCCGATTTCGGAGATAGCTTTTGAGAGTGGATTTGGCGATGTATCGCACTTTTATAAAATGTTTAAAGTTAAAATGGGGTTGAGCCCGTTAAACTATCGCAAAAAATTTATGCGCGATTTAAACATCATTAATCCGGCGATCTCGGCTTAATTAACTAGCATATCTTTTAATTTGGTGCATAGCATTGTTATTTCTTCATCGGTATTGTAATAGTGTACGGAGGCTCTTACTATATTGGCTAAGTGATTTTTATTCATGTAGAATAAGGTTGATTTTGCCAGACCGACCGACACATTGATATTATCCTGTGCTAATTTGGCTTTTACTTCCCCGCTTTCTATCCCGGTTACGGTAAATGTAACTATACCGCATTGTTCACTGCCGAAGTCATGAACGGTGATGCCTTCAATTTGGTTTAATTGCTGGCGAAGTGTATTGGCTAGATATTGTATCCGCAACCATATCCTGTCGACGCCTATATTTAAGGCGTAATCTATAGCTTTACCTAAACCGAGCATCAATGCCCTGTTTTTTTCATACATCTCGAAGCGACGGGCATCAGCTCTCATTTTATAATCGGTTTCGCTTATCCATTCGGTGCTGAACCCGTCCATAAATATCAGTTTCAGTTTATCCTGTACTGGTTTTCTTACAAACAAAAATCCTGTACCACGTGGTGCACGTAAATATTTACGGCCGGTTACCGACAACATATCGCAACCAATTTCCTTTACATCCAACGGAACATGTCCGGCGCTTTGGCAGGCATCAACCAAATATAAAATATTGTGCTTCCGGGCTATTTTGCCGATTTCTACAATAGGTATCATGCCGCCTGCAGAAGATGGGATATGTGTAACAGCTATCAGTTTTGTTTTGGGTGATATCGCTTCTTCTAATGCCTGTAATGAGAAATTTCCATACTCGTCATTCGGGATCAATACAACTTTAACACCCTGCGTTTTTTGCACATGTACCAGGCCTATCAGATTAGTAACGTATTCCATTTCGCAAGTGATGATTTCATCGCCGGGTTTAAAATCGATGCCATTAAAAGCCAGTGCCCATGCGGTGCTTGCATTCTCTACAATAGCAACTTCATCTTTTTCTGCATTAATCAGTCGGGCGATGGAATTGTAAGTTTTATCCAATTGCTCGCTGTATTTGGCTTCTGTTTCGTAGCCACCGAAACTTGCTTCTTCGTTTAGATAGTCTACCACAGTTTTTACCACAACATCGGTTGTCATAGAGCAACCTGCATTATTGAAATGAATTCTGTTGGCGGTGCCTTTGGTTTCGGTTCTTAGTTGTTGTATTTCCTGTTCGGTTAGTGGGATAGTTTGCATAGTATTTAATGTTGAATTGCTGCTTCCTGTTTAAAATTTATCTCCATCATAATATCTGCACGACCATAGGTGCCTGGCGATACGGGGATTTCGGTAAAACCCAATTTACGGTAAATATGTATGGCATTTTTAAGTATGCGGTTTGACCATAATACCAATCTGTCCATGCCCATCTCACGTGCTTTATTAATGCACGACTGACATAAAAACTGACCCGCGCCACCACCATGATAGTTTTTATCGACTGCCATTTTGGTTAGCTCATAAACACCGTCCTTTACATAACGTAAACCAACGGTGCCTACAATAGTGTCGCCTGCTGTAGCGAAATATATCTTTCCGCCTTGTTTTAAAATAGCTTCTTCGGGGTTTTCTAAAACGTATTTATCAAAATCCTCTACCACAAAATATTCTTCGAGCCAGGCTTTGTTTAGTTTTTCAAACCAGGGTTGATACTCGGGTTTGTAATCGATGAATTGTAGTTCCATATCGTGAATGAATTATAATACAAAGAAAATCTAATCAGAGATATAAAAACAGATGCAGATTTGTTAATTTTGAGCATAACAGATGTTATGAAAGAACTTACAGCTATCACGGATCATGATTTTTTATATACACAAATTGTTGGTCGGTTTGAAAATCAGATCAAACAAAACCTATTAAAGTGTGGTGATAAACTGCCGTCTGTACGTGCGCTGAGCCAGGAGCAGGGGATAAGTATCAGCACAGCTTATAAGGCATATGTTGAGCTGGAAAATATGGGCATGATAGAGGCCCGGCCAAAATCGGGATACTATGTAAAGTTCTCTACTTCGCGCTATACTAAATCGCCGGAAATGATGCCGCCGCTAAAAAAGGTTGAGCAGGTAAGTGTTGTGGAAATGATAGCAATGGTTTACCGCAATATGAGTGGGGATAGCGTTTTAAGTTTATCGCGATCGTCGCCAGCCCTGGAATTAATACCGATGGCTAAGTTGAATAAATCAATGATGGAAGCCATACGCAAAAGTCCAAATGGCAATACTAATTATGAGAGTTTGCAGGGAAATATTGACATGCGGAAACAGATTGCCAAAAATGCGTTTAACTGGGGAGGGCAAATAAGTGAAGATGATATTGTGACCACGCAAGGCTGTATGGAAGCCCTGGTATTTTGCCTGCGGGCAGTTACCAAACCCGGCGATACCGTGGCTATTGAGAGCCCCACCTATTTTGGCATTTTTACCATAATGATGAGCCTGAACTTGAATGTGCTGGAGATTCCAGGTGATGCAAAAACAGGGTTGGATATAGCTTATTTAGAACAAGCAATGGAAAAGGTGACTGTCAATGCCTGCCTGTTTGTAACCAATTTTAGCAACCCGATAGGTAGTTGCATGCCCGATGAACGCAAGCAACAACTGGTAAAGTTACTGGCGAAGAAACAAATTCCATTGATTGAGGATGATATTTATGGGGAGATCTATTTTGGTAAAAGTCGCCCGCGCACCTGCAAAAGTTATGATACGGAGGGGATGGTGATGTTATGCTCTTCGGTTTCAAAATCACTTGCGCCGGGCTATAGGGTTGGGTGGTGTATACCGGGCAAGTTTAAGGAGCAGATATTAAGTTTAAAGCTGATGCATACCATCAGCTCGGCTACACCTACGCAGGCTGCCATTGCTCACTTTTTTGAAACCGGGCGATACGACCTGCACATGCGTAATCTGCGCAAGGCTTTATATACCCAATGCCAGCATTATATGCAGGGTATTGCCCAATATTTTCCGCCTGATACAAAAATAAGTCAGCCGCAAGGTGGTTATGCTTTATGGATTGAACTGGATAAAAGTATTAATGCTTTTGAACTTTACCAGGCCGCCATGGCGCAAAATATCAGCATAGCGCCCGGGCAAATTTTTAGTACCGATGCGCGTTTTACCAATTTTATAAGGATAAGCTTTGGCAGGCCTTATGATGAAGTGTTGGAGAATAGTTTTAAGGTTTTAGGAGAGTTGATAAGGGGGATGATGAAATAAAAGTTCGCGATTGCTTCGTTCCTCGCAATGACATAGTATAGATGCAAGTCGCAGAAGATTTTTCGCTGTCGCTCAAGAGATAGTTTCTTCCTCCGGTCGAAATATGACAATGGGGACGAGAATTATTTTACACTCCGCTTCTTCAACTCCTTACTTATCGCATCTAAAGATTTCTTCTTTTTCTGGTCTTTTACTTTCTTCGCTTTCGCCGCCTCCTCTTTTTGCAGGTAGCTTTCGGTGTGGGTGCGGGAGTAGTATTTGCAAAACCAGGTTAGCGGGCAAATATCGCATTTTGGGCTGCGGGCAACGCAGATGTAGCGGCCATGCAATATAAGCCAGTGATGGGCGATGGCTAAAGTTTCTTGTGGCAGATACTCTACTAATTGCTTTTCAACAGCCAGCGGTGTGCGGGCATTGGTGGTTAGGCCTATGCGATTGGCTACACGGAAAACGTGGGTATCAACAGCAATGGCTGGTGCGTCATAAACTACGGAAGCAATTACGTTTGCAGTTTTACGACCTACGCCGGGCATTTTTTGCAGTTGGTCGATGTCGGAGGGTACTTCGTTATGAAATACGTCGACCAGTATTTTTGCCATGCCTACCAGGTGTTTGGCTTTGTTATTTGGATAGCTTACACTGCGTATGTAGGTGAAAACTTCTTCTGGTGTGGAGGCTGCCAGGCTTTCGGGTGTTGGGAAATGCTCGAACAGGGCAGGGGTCACCTGGTTAATGCGTTTATCGGTGCATTGGGCAGATAGAATAACAGCTATTAATAGCTGAAACGGACTACCGTAATGCAGCTCGGTAACTGCATTGGGTTGGTTTTTTGAAAAGTAATCTACAAAATGGCGGTAGCGTTCTTGCTTTAACATGGTTGAATGGTAGTGTGCCGTCGAAAATAATTAAAAAAAGAGGCCCGGTATAATTTAGTTGTCCTAAATTTCACCGGGCTTCGTAATTTCTTTTGAGTCAACTAGCTACGCAGACTTTTGGAATAATCCAATATGTAATGGATCGTATGCAGTTTTGGTTTCTTTTTCAAAAGATCCAAATCCGCACGGATGGAATGATAGAAGATCAAATCATCCGCATCCAGGTTTTCTTGTACTTCCCTGTCTTTCATCTGCGCGTTTTTAATGATCGTGTTTAAAGAGTTTGTAAAGGTTTCACCCATAAGCTTGTTAATGTTTAAAGTACAAGTATTAAACGCAAGCCCGGAAGTAATATTTTATTAACTATAAAAAAAATTTCATGAAAATTTCATGAAATTAATTCTTCAAGCTAAGCTCTCTACCCTGCATCATTTTACGCAGGTTGTTTAGGGCGTAACGCATACGGCCTAACGCGGTATTGATGCTAACATCGGTAATATCAGCTATCTCCTTGAAACTCAGGTCGCCAAAGTGGCGCATGATGAGTACTTCTTTTTGTTCGGATGGTAAAAGTTGGATAAGGGCTTTAAGATCTTTATGTGTTTGCTCGCGAACCATGCGGTCCTCGGTGCTTTCATCATAATTGCCTAATACTTCAAAAATATCGAAGTCGTCGCCATTACTAACCATTGGCGCGCGCTTTTCACGGCGGAAATGGTCAATCACTAAATTGTGCGCTATACGGGTAACCCAGGGTAAAAACTTACCTTCTTCATTATATTTCCCGGCCTTTAACGTGTTGATGACTTTGATAAAGGTATCCTGAAAAATATCCTCGGCGAGGTACTCATCTTTTACCAGTAAATATATGGAGGTATAAATTTTAGATTGATATCGACGTATTAACTCCACTAATCCGGCCTCTTCGCCCGTGATGTATAGATGGATTAAATCCTGATCACTTTGCAATTGAAAATCCATAGAAAACCTTTACTTTAAACTTAATTAAAAGATATTATTTTTGTTAAAGTATAGTCTAATCTATATAGGGTCTCCTTTTTGTTACATCAAATAAAACAAAAAAACCGGAAAAAACCAAATATTTTGCTTGATTTAACACTTTAACACTTTTTAACATTCGACTGAATTAAGGCATTAAAGTTTAATTAGTTAGGCGAATATCAACCAAAAATCATATTCCCATTTATTACTCGTGCGCATTTGGAATCGGCTAATAATTTTAGGATTTTTGCGTTTTGGAAAGGTTGATGGTTGATAGGTCATGGTTCATAGTAGGAACCGGCTTTGCCAAAGGCCTTAAACCATCAAAATGAACTAACATTTGAATGATTAAAGAAGCAGAAAAAGATCCGCAGAAGCATATTATAATTAAAGGAACACGTGTACACAATCTGAAAAACCTGGATGTGGCCATACCTAAAAATAAGCTGGTAGTGGTTACGGGTATGTCGGGTTCGGGTAAATCATCATTGGCTTTTGATACTTTGTATGCCGAAGGGCAGCGCAGGTATGTTGAGAGCCTTTCCTCATACGCGCGCCAGTTTTTGGGCCGTATGAACAAGCCGGATGTAGATTACATTAAAGGTATCGCCCCGGCTATCGCTATTGAGCAAAAGGTTATTACTTCAAACCCACGTTCAACTGTGGGTACATCAACCGAGATATATGATTATTTGAAATTGCTTTTCTCGCGGATAGGTAAAACTATATCGCCGGTATCGGGCAATTTGGTGAAGAAGGATTCGGTTACTGATGTGATCAATTTTATCATGTCGTTACCTGCTGATACGCAGGTTACCATACTTTGTCCGCTTTACCCGCATAATAACCGTAGCTTGAAAGAGGAATTGGCGGTATTGATGCAAAAGGGTTTTGTGAGGGTGGAGTATCTGCAAAAACTATCCAAAATTGAAGCTTTGCTGGAGGATATGAGCATTGTGGATGATGGCGAGTGGCTGAAGGGGGAAGCCCCACCCAAACCCTCCCCTGAAGGGAGGACTTCAAAAAAAGTCGCCCCTACTGGGGGAGATTTAGAGGGGGCTTCTGCAGTTCGTATTGTGATTGACCGTATTACTAAAAATGAAGAAGATGAAACGGTAAGCCGTTTAGGTGATTCGATACAAACGGCGTTTTTTGAAGGTAAAGGTGATTGCTATGTGCGTTACCAGGAGCCGGATGCCGAAAAGGAAACCGAACGTTTTTTTTGCGACAGGTTTGAACTGGATGGGATAAAATTTGAAGAGCCAACCGCTAATTTCTTCAGCTTTAATAATCCTTATGGGGCTTGTAAACGCTGCGAGGGCTATGGCAAGGTGATTGGTATTGATGAGGATTTGGTTATCCCCGATAAAAGCAAAAGTATATACGAGGCGGCTATTGCCCCATGGCGCGGCGAAAAGATGCGCGAGTGGAACGATAACCTGATTAAAAATGCGCTGCAGTTTGACTTCCCTATCCACCGTCAATACAACCAGCTTACTGAAAAGGAACAAAGGTTGTTATGGACCGGTAATAAATATTTCCGTGGGCTGGATGAGTTTTTTGCTGAAATGGAAGCTCAAACCTATAAGATCCAATACCGGGTGATGTTATCGCGCTACAGGGGTAAAACCACTTGCCCTGAATGTAAGGGTAGCCGTTTAAGGCAGGATGCATCTTATGTAAAGATAGATGGCAGATCAATTACTGATGTGGTATTGATGCCTTTGGATAAAGCATTGGACTTTTTCAGCAACTTGAAATTAAATGAAACGGATGCTACGGTAGGTAAACGCCTGTTGATGGAAATAACTAACCGTTTATTGTTTTTGAATGATGTTGGGTTGAGTTATTTAACGCTGAACAGGTTGTCGAATACGCTATCGGGTGGTGAATCACAAAGGATTAATTTGGCTACTTCTTTAGGCAGTAGTTTGGTTGGATCTATATATGTGTTGGATGAGCCGAGTATTGGTTTGCATCCAAGAGATACACAGCGTTTAATTACGGTACTTAAATCTCTGCGCGATGTAGGGAATACCGTATTGGTGGTTGAACACGAGGAAGAGATCATGAAAGCGGCCGATCATATTATTGATATTGGTCCGGCGGCGGGTACGCATGGCGGAGAGCTAATTTTCTCGGGTACTTATGATGAGATTATAAAGGATGATAATAGCTTAACCGGTCGTTATTTGAGCGGTAAAGAAGAAATAGAAATACCTGCCCATCGCCGTAAATGGCATGATTATATTGAGATTAAAGGAGGCAGGGAAAACAATCTGCAGCATGTGGATGCGAAGTTTCCACTGGGTGTTTTGACGGTGGTTACGGGTGTATCAGGCTCGGGTAAAACCAGTTTGGTTAAGCGAATTTTGGCTCCTGCACTGCAAAAAACACTGGGTAATTATTCAGGTGAACAAACCGGCTCATACGATAGTATTGAGGGGGATTATGCCAAGATTGAGCAGGTGGAAATGGTGGATCAAAACCCGATTGGCCGTTCATCACGTTCAAACCCGGTTACTTATGTGAAGGCCTGGGACGAGATCAGGAATTTATATGCCGCGCAACCGGCATCAAAGGCGGCAGGATTGAAGCCTTCGGCATTTTCATTTAACGTAGAGGGTGGCCGTTGCGATGTTTGTCAGGGTGAGGGCGAAGTGAAAATAGAAATGCAGTTTATGGCTGATATTTTCCTGACCTGCGAAACCTGCGGCGGGAAACGGTTTAAACAGCATATACTGGATATTACCTACCTGGATAAAAATGTATCCGAAGTATTAGAAATGACCATTGACGAAGGCTTGGAATTCTTTAAAAAAGAGCCGAAAATCATCGCCAAAATAAAGCCGCTGGTTGATGTGGGTTTGGGTTATGTGCAGCTGGGGCAATCGTCGAATACTTTATCAGGTGGCGAGGCGCAGCGTATAAAGCTGGCATCTTTCCTGGTTAAGGGGAATAACACGCATAAAACGCTGTTTATTTTTGATGAGCCAACTACCGGTTTGCATTTTGAGGATATTAAAAAGCTGTTAAAATCATTTGATGCTTTGTTGGATCACGGTAATACCATTATCGTAATTGAGCACAACATGGATGTGATCAAGTGCGCAGATTGGGTAATTGATATCGGCCCTGAGGGCGGCGATAAAGGCGGTAAGATAGTATTTGAAGGCTTACCAGAGGATTTGATCAAGGTTAAGGATTCGTATACCGGGAAATTTTTGAAAGAGCGGTTTGAATCGGCGAAATAAGTCTCCTTGCCACCGCAGAGTCCTTTTCAAGAGAACCTGCGGGAACTAAAGAATACAAAGATTTTGCATTATATTTATCGACACTAGAACTTATCATCTATCACATTTGAACCTTGTTTTCATAGAGAACTATAAAATGAAATCTATAAAATGCCTCTTTATACTTTGCGTAATGATGTTAATAGGTTATGGTTTTGCCCATGCTCAAAATGCTACTGAAGACGATCATGCAAAAGCGATGAGGTTATCGCTGGAAGCGGGTGGAATGAAGATCAAAACATATCCTCTATATTCCAAAGATTACGGGCCTTTTTTATTAAAATTAGGATTTAGCCCGGTAATCGTAGTCAATTATATCCCTCGAAAGGGTGACATTCGGGTCTTTCAACCTTATCCAGGTGGTGATCCGGAAGGCCATGTAGACATGTATACTGGGCACCAATGGGTTTCGGATTTCAAGGAAGATAACTTTTGGCCAAGTGCAAAGTATAAGAAATATCATCCGAGCTTTAAGGTCTATAAATGGTTAAGTAAATAACTTTATTAATATGATAATGCTAAACATTGTACAGAAGAGAACTTTATTAAAGTTCTTTTTTATAAGTTATGCGCTCATTTACACATCATGCACTTTTGCCCAAACGCGGCGAGAAGTTGATCCTAAACAAGCCATACAATTAATTAAAGAGTTTTATATTGCTTACAATACAGCTTGGTCGTCGGATGTTTCTCCTAAAATACTTGATCAAAAGTTGGATTCCCTGCAAATGAAGTATTGTGCTGTAACGTTAATTGTTGAGCTGAAGGGAAGTGCTGACCATGATATATTAATAAATGATCAGTATACGGATGTTAAGCATCTAAGAACGTTAAGTGTTTCAAAAGATACCCACAAATTAAATTCCTATATTGTTTCTTACATAGCTCCAACTACTGATGCTTCCGATAAGCTAATTGAAGAAAGGGTCGTAATTCATTTAACAGTAATGAAAGGTGCCAGAGGCATTGTAATTAATTCGATCGATTGCCCGTAAGATCAATTAGTATTATTACAATATTGTTAGTGCTTGTAAACGAGTTCGAATTTTCTGTTTCGGCAGGGTCTCTCGAAGAGGATCCTGCGCACGCTAAAAGGTATGTTCGTTACGTTTGCGCGCTCCGTTTACTCACCCGACTACGCTACGCTGGTCGACCTCTCTGCGCCTGCGGCGCAAAGAGGTGAAAAACTTCTTGATGTGTATAGCTGCTTTTGTTGTTGTAGAAGATCTCTCCCTGCGGTCGAGATGACAATGGAAAATAAAAAAGCCCTACTTATAAAACAAATATTCCGCTGTATAAGGTACCTGCAATATTTGCCCTTTTTGTGACTGGTCGGCCTTTTTTGGAGCCAGGCCGCCGTGTGTGTATAAACGCTGAATAAAAGCAACATTTATCAAACGTCCTTTTCCGCTTTCCGCTACTCCACGAAGCAGTAACCACGGAATAGCAGCGCCATCCGGCGAAGGAGCTTGCTGCAATTTTACACCGCTAATCAAGGAGCCATCGGACAGTTCCCAGGTTGGGTTTTTCGTCGTATTCAGGTAATGTTTTCCAATCTCTTGCATGTAATCGGCAGAAGAGAATAGAGTTGCCTTCGGCTCACGGAACGTCCATACATAATGTGAAGTATCCTTTAGGTCTTGCGTACATTGATAAATCTGAACTCCCTTTGCGTACACGTGCAGTATTATTACGGCGTTAGTGGGTGCCGCGACAGCGGCAGGTATGGCTTCCTGTCCGTGAACAGCTACTGCCCCTAGGATAAGGATTGTTGAATATATAAATCGTTTCATAAAGAGCATTGATACTGTATGTATACAGTTATGTGGCTGCAAATTAAATATTAAACACGATAGAAAATGCCACTAAAAGTAATATTAACAAAATGGTATGTTCGTTATTTTTGCGCGCTCCGTTTACTCACCCGACTGCGCTGCGCTGGTCGACCTCTCTGTGCCTGCGGCGCAAAGAGGTGAAAAATGATTTTTTTTCGATTTGTATAGCCGTTTTGGTTGGTGTAGAAGATCTCTCCCTCCGGTCGAGATGACAATTTGAAAATAGAAAAGCCTCTCTACACATGCAAAGAGGCTTTTTCCTAATCTATAATCTTCAGTTTCTAACCTCTGATCCCTATTTCAACGTTAGGCTTGTTTTGCCCATGGTGTAACCATCAGCATAAAGCAATACGGTGTAAGTTCCTTTTTGGAAAGGTGATGGGTTTGTCCAGTCTACAATGTAATTGCTGCCATCGTCTTTAAAGTCGATAGAAGTTTTATAGGTGTATTGCAGGTTAGTGCCATCAGCGGTAAAAGTACCTGAATCGCCACCTGTGATCAGGTTGCCGGTTGGGTCAATCACACGGATCAGTATATCGTGCATGCCTTTTGACGCAACCGCGTTGCTGGCTACTGTAAAGCTAATCTTGATTTTTTTAGCAGGTGATGAACGGCTCACTTCCACTTCTTTACCACTGTTTTTTACCTTGAAGGCGGCAACATCAATAACAGCCACTTTAAGGGCCGATGCTATTTGCACCTTGTTACTGAGGTCGTGGTTTTGTTTGGTAAGAGTATCTGCTTTGGTTTTTACAACAGCAAGGTTAGTTTTTAAGGTATCCCTTTCAACCTTTAATGATGCATTGGTTTTTTGCAATGAATCAATTTGAGCGGTATAGTTAGTAACAAAATAACGCAACTGTTTTACGTTTTCCTGTGCTTTTGCAAGTTCTTCTTTGGTTAGGGTGCCTTTTGCAAGTTCGCTTCTTAAAACTTTAATTTTGCTTTGCAATGAATCGTTTTTGGCCTGCATTTCGGCAGACATTTTTGTTTTGCCCGCGTTTACCTGCTCTACTTGCGATTCAAGGCTATCCAGTTCATTTTGTAGTTTTTGTTTTTCATCGCCCTGGCTCACAACAATAACGTCTGATTTGTTTTTTTGCAGATACAGGTAAACATCAGTACCCAACAAAGCCACTACCACAACAATAAGAAAGTAAATTACATTTGAATTTTTTTTAGGTGTTTGCCCAGATTGGTTTTCCATAGTAATCGATTTTTAATTAAAAATAATATCCTAACGCGTAATTGCCTTATACGTTAAAAATATTTAGATGGCGCTATTTAATTTTTTACATCCATCCGGTTGGTTAATATAATAACAATAGCTATAACAATAATTAGCCTTGTTAGTTGATTAAAACTGCTTAAAAGTGTAAATTTTTGGTAATATAACGCCTTTTTAAGTGAAAATTATATTTGGATGCTCTGCTAAAGTAAGTACAAAAAGGTAAAACACCAAAAAACCGCTATTTATTATACCGTATAATAAAACAGCTACAGGTGGAGTTTTATATCTTTGCGGCCTTAAAATACTCCCGTTTAATGCATCTACATAAATATATCCTTCCATTTATACTGTCTATTTTCATCATACAAAAAATACATGCGCAGGCAGATACTACTAAACGTTATACCATTAGCCCGAAGCGGGAATTCAGGGGTGTTTGGATAGCCACTGTTGAAAATATAGACTGGCCGAAAAAAAATACAACCGCCGACGAGCAGAAGGAGCAATTAACCGATATTTTGGATGATCACCAGGAGACGGGTATAAATGCGGTGTTTTTCCAGGTGAGACCGGCGGCGGACGCGTTTTATGCTAAAGGGACGGAGCCATGGTCGAAATGGTTAAACGGTAAACAAGGTGTAGCCCCTGATCCGTTTTATGATCCTTTGGAGTTTGCTATTACCGAGGCGCACAAAAGGGGCATCGAACTGCATGCCTGGTTCAACCCCTATCGTGCTACTAATGATAATAAGTATTACGCGTTAAGCCCTAATCACATCACCAACTTAAAACCGGAGTGGTTTTTTACTTATGGCGGCCAAAAACTGTTTAATCCGGGTATACCAGAGGTGCGTGAGTACATCATACATGTTATATTAAATGTGGTTGGTAATTATGATGTGGATGGCATACATATGGACGATTATTTTTATCCATACCAAATCGCAGGGCAAACCATAAACGACGCAGCTACTTTCGCCAAATACGGAGCGGGTTATGATGATATTAAGGACTGGCGCCGCCACAATGTAGATACCCTGATACAGGCTTTGGGCGATAGCATACACAAGCATAAACCGCATATGAAATTTGGCGTTAGTCCGTTTGGGATATGGGCCAATCAGAGCCAAAATCCTGAAGGGTCGGCTACATATGGCGGATCATCATACTATGAGAATTATGCCGATGCCCGTAAATGGATGCAAAAAGGCTGGGTTGATTATGTGGTACCGCAGATATACTGGCCGCGTAACAGCCGTGCGGCTAACTTTGATACGCTGTTGAATTGGTGGAGTAATAATACCTTTAACAGACACCTTTATATTGGGCAGGCGGTTTATCGTATTGCTGAACATTCAAAAGCGTCGATAGCATTTAAAAACCCATCGGAGTTGCCAAACCAGATGCGCGATTTGCGGAACAACCCACGGGTGCAGGGTAGTGTGTTTTTTAGCTCGAACTCGCTGACAGATAATTTTGGAGGTTTCGCCGATTCGCTCAAATATAACTTTTATAAGTATCCGGCTCTGCCGCCAACTATGCTTTGGCTAGATTCGGTACCGCCTAATGTGCCGCAAAATGTGGTAGCCCGGATGGTGGCTAACAATGGTAACTATATGGTAAATTTAAGCTGGCAAACACCATTGCCTGCCATTGATAAGGAGCCTGTTTATGGTTATGTAATTTACAGGTTTGAAGGATTGGAAAAGATTGATATTAATAAACCCGACCATATTTTGCACATCGCTTACGATAATGGGTTGAGTTACCAGGATAAAACTGTGCAGCGTGGTAAGACTTATTTATACATTGTTACCGCGCTGGACAGGTTGAAAAATGAGAGTGACCGCTCGCCAACGATTGCGGTGGTGATGCCGTGATGATTAATTAGAACGTCATTGCGAGGAACGAAGCAATCCCTATGCTTTACAGGGCGGATTTGCATATGTAGAGATTGCTACGTTCCTCGCAATGACGTGGTGGAGAGACAATCGCTTACAGATTCTAATAACTAACTATTCATCACCGCACCACAGTTAATGTCAATAGCCTGACCAGTGATGGAGCTTTGATTAAGCAGATAAGCCACCAGATCCGCGATTTCCTCTGGCTGACTCATGCGGCGGAGTGGGACGCTTTGCATGGCGATACCGTAGAATTCCTGTTTAGTTATTCCTATGCTATCGGCAATACCTTGTAAGCCTTGTTGTGCCATGTCGGTATCTACCCAACCGGGGCAAATGGCATTTACCAAAATATTTTCAGACGCGAATTGACTGGCCCATGACCGCATTAAACCCAATAAACCAGCTTTTGATGCGCAGTAGGCAGCGTAGTTCGGCACACCTAAACGTGCTAAAACCGACGAAGTAATCAATATCTGTTTCGTGTCTTCTGCTTTACGAAGCAGGGGTAGAAAAGTGTTTACGAAGTTATAAGTACCGGTTAAGTTAGTATCGATGATCTCGTCCCAGCGGTCGTTATCGCCCCATTTGTTTTCGCCACCGATGCCGGAGTTGGCGATAATGCCGTTAATGGTTGTATTGCTTAGCCTTTCAAATGCGGTTTGCAAGCTTTCTTTGCTGCGAATGTCGGCAATGATAATTTGATGGTCGCCTTTATGTAGGGTGCTTAATGTTTGTTGCAGGTTGGTTTCGTTTCGGCCTAATAGGATACAGGTATTGCCGATGGTTGACAGCTTTTGGCTTATGGCCCGGCCAATTCCGCTGCCGGCACCGCTGATGATGTATGTTTTGCTCATTAAGGTAAAAGTATAAAAAAATGTTATTGCGAGGAACGAAGCAATCGCGAACTTTGCAAGGCTGCTTTTCTACGTGCGATTGCTTCGTTCCTCGCAATGACATAGGCAGAGAGCCGCAGTGTACAGATTCTTCGCTGCGCTCCTGGCAAAAGGAAGTAGAAGCTATTTTATATCTATTAATTGCTTATCCCGCAATCTCCCTAAATAAATATCAATTTCCATATCGCCCATGCCGTATATGTTTTCGGTTTGCCAGAAGGCATTGTAGATGCTGGGTTTATGGTGGATGCCGCTGTTGTAAATATCCAGCAGGGTTTGTTCAATATAGTTTAAGCCATTGTGGTTGGTGGTTGATCGTTTAACATGGGCCTGCAATGCATTTTTCAGAAAATGGAGATTTGCCCAGTAGTTATTTTCGTGCAGCCATTTATTTAACTCATTGATATTGTTGGCGGTGTAGTATTTCCAGGCTTCGGCGGCTACATAAAAATCGGGCTCGCCGAGTTGTACGCGGATATTGTCGTATAAATATTCGAGTTGGTCGGCATCAAGCTCGCCCATACCTTTGAAGTTTGCTACGCCGGGATAACTGCCAGGGCAGATTAAATAAATACCGGGAGTAGAGAGATCAGTGTGTTTGCTCAGCATCATGATCACCCCAAGCATATTGATCTGGCAATGGAGATCATATTCAAACCAAAGGTTTATTTCCTTGTAAGGTTCGCTTAGGGTACTTAGTTGGTTAATTACCTTTTCCTCGTAGGCATTGGGAGAATCATCAAAGGCTTTGGAAATCCATTCCGAGCGATTTTTCCAGAAGCTTCCCGATGCGATATTTTCTTCGACAGGCCCTTCAGAAAGTACCTCGCGCCAAACCATAACATCGCCATCGAGGCCGGTTTGCTCAAAACTGTTCAGTGTGGCATCGCCATTGAGGATGTGCAGGATCTCTTCCATTTTTATAAACTGTGTATGAAGATATAACAAAGTACGGAATGTTTTGATGTGGCGTAGCGGGAATATTACGTGGGGGAAAGGAGAATCAAGAATCAAGATGTTTGGCGGCGATTGACTCACCCGACTACGCTGCGCTGGCCGACCTCTCTTCGCCTGCGGCGGAAAGAGGTGAAACAAATTTTTGCCCTCTTTCCTGCGCAGCAGAAGAGAGGGCAGGTTAAGCGGCTGAGCGAAAACCGGGTGAGTCAATACGAATGCTTAGCGAAGTTGACTCACCCGACCTCGCTGCGCTGGAACCTCTCTTCGCCTGCGGCGGAAAGAGGTAAAAAAAACATCTTTAAAACAATAAATCCCGGTAGAACCGGGATTTATACATTATAAAATATATGTTTTATTGTTGTACCGGGGTAACCTGTGTTACTTTATTATTGATGTTAATGTAGTCGGTCACAATTTGGCCGGCTTCTATCTTAACAAAATCAAGGTCTTCGTTTTTAGGTTTTGTGTCGCCTTTTTTCAATGGTTTTAGGCCGAGGGCAATACGTTGCAGGTTGTCGCGGTCAAATGTTTTTTGATCATCCGAGTCGCGTTGTTTTTTAAGTTGCACCTCGTTTAGCGTGATTGACCTTTCGGCATCATGTGTTTTAAAGTCGGCTACATCCTGCAATAAATACTTGTAGCTATCGCTGATAGCCATACGCTGATCGTGCAATGTTTTCAACTGTGGGATCACGCCGCTCAAATCGCTAAATTTGGTATAATCACTTTTAGGGATCACATCAAAAGGCATTGCTGAAGGCTCAGTATCTTCGCCATATTTATCTAAAGGAATAACCGATGGGAAAGTAATATCAGGGGTTACACCATGGCGTTGGGTTGAGTTACCAGTAATACGGTAAAATTTAGCTATGGTTAAATTCAACTGGCCGAATGTGCTTTCACTGCCGCTAGGGCGACCTTTGGTAGTTCCAGTTAATTTTGAAACCATATCAGCTAATGAAGGGTCGATAACTTTATCAAGGTCGATCTCTGTTTGTACTGATCCTTTACCATATGTTTGGGTACCTAATATAACCGCGCGGCCGTAATCCTGTAAAGCACCTGAGAAAATTTCGGATGCTGATGCACTAAAGCGGTCAACTAAAATAGCAAGCGGGCCGCTGTAAGCAATTGACGGATCATCATCGCTATCGACCTCAATTTTAGCTCTTGTATCTTTTACCTGCACAACAGGGCCTTCTTTAATAAATAAGCCTGTAAGTGAAATAGCTTCGGCTAATGAACCACCGCCATCTTCGCGAAGATCTAATACTATACCATCAACATGCTCATTTCTAAGTGTATCTAAAATACGGCTAACGTCGCGGGTTGTGCTATGGTAATTTGGGTCGCCTGCTTGCATGCCATTATTATCTACATAAAATGCAGGAATATCAATAATGCCTATTTTAACTGTTTTCCCGTTGCTGTTATAGGTGCGTATCTCTTTTTTAGCCAGTGCATCCGCGATAACAATTTTATCCCGAACTATTTCTACAATCTTCAGTTTGCCGCCTGCACTTGAACCTGCGGGTAATATCTGTAATTTTACAGTGGTTCCTTTAGGGCCACGTATTAAAGCTATGGCATTATCTAATCTCCAGCCTACAACGTTTTGGAATTCACCTTCCTTACCTTGCGCTACACCTACTATACGGTCTTTAGGGCTTAACTGGTGGCTTTTATCTGCCGGGCCGCCCGGTACCAGGGTGCTGATGGTTACATATTCGTTCTCGAAAGTCAGCGTAGCACCGATACCTTCTAATGAACGTGACATTTCCATATTGAACTGTGCCGCGTTAAACGGATTGAAGTAATTGGTATGCGGATCTACAGCTTCGGTAAAAGCATCCATAAATGTTTGGAATACTTCCTGGTTTGATAATTTGTTGGATTGTGATAACAAATTCTCGTAACGTTTTTTAAGCGTTTCCTTGTTTTTAGCCATATCAGGACTGGCTATTTTCAGGTTAAGCAAATCGTACTTAACACGCTTTATCCATAACTCATCCATTTCTTTTTGAGTAGTAACGTACGGTAAATCCTCACGATCATAGGTAAAATTTTCGTCTTTTGCGTAATCAAAATTATCATTGATATGTGCCAAAGAGAATTTGATCAGATCAAGATACCTTTTCTGGAAAACGTTAAAAATATAAAATGCATCATTCAGATTACCAGCCTTCAAATCATCATCTAACTGATATTTGAAATTAGCGAAAGCCTTAACATCCGAAGCTAACAGGTAGTTATGATCAGGGTCGATTTTTTTAAGATAACGATCATAAATAATTGCCGATAAGGAATCATTCAAATCAACTTTTTTATAGTTGTATTTTGAAATCAACGAAGCAACTTCTTTACAAACCAGGTTTTGCCTTGCATCGGGCTGCAAATCATTTGAGCCATCAACTTTTATTGGTTTTGATGGGGCCGCGTGGCAGGCTACGGCAGCACTAAGTACTAATACGAAATATAATTTCTTGAACATATCTTTTACAGTCTTTAAACGGGGATTAAAATAAAACATCAATACTTGTGCCTAATGTGAGTTGCTAAAGTAAATAAAAAGAGACAGTTGAGAAGCTGCCTCACAAATTAGAAATGCCAATATTACAATATTGTTTGAATTTTATAACTAGTAGACCTTCATTTTACGCTATTGTTACAAAAAAATCGAGGAACTAATTATTTTTTTTATCGGCAGTAACCATGGCATCAGATGCATAGCGCCATTCAGCCTTAGTAAGAATTGGCTTATATTGTTGTACAAACTTTAGTTCTTTTTGAATAGTAGCAACGTTTGAAAGTAAGCCGTTAGCATTAGCTAATTGCAATGCCTCGGCCAGATCCTGCTGCGCCTGTAAGGCATCGCCCATGTTGGCTTTAACTATGGCCAGGTCCATTAAGTTCGCAATAGTGAGTTGATTGTTATTTTGCTGGCGCGATATGGTGCTGCTTTGTAGTAAGAACCATTTAGCTTCAGAAAAACGGCTTTGTTTGATGTATAGCTTTGCCAGATCGCTAAAATTATAGCTTGCAATATCATAAATTCTGAAACGCATGTTATGTTGCGCCACCTTCATGATAGCTGATTCGGCCAGTTCAATATTATAATCGCTTTGTTGGAAATTGAATTTAGGGATCTTTACTTTTACCCGGCTAATATAGGTAGTGGGTATTTTTTTTATGGAATGATCCTGCGGTAAAGCAATAGCCGGATAGCGAACATGCTTTTTAAAGCTGATGTTGTACCATTGGGCTGAGGCCGATAAACTAACACTTAATGATAGTACTACAGCTAAAAGAAACTTCATGCGTTTTTCCCTTGGGTTTAATAAATTAATTAATTAGTAATTGTACGTAATTAATAACGGGAAAGTTAAGCATTTATTCGGAATAAGATCAATATTATTTTGGCTTGACAAAAATCAGGCAAAAAGTTCAGTTTGATTTTCATCACGCGAGGCCCAAACCATATATGGGTGTGTATCCGCATGATAAATATCGCCGTTAGCGGATATGCCAATAACGCCTGCAAAACCATCAATCGGTTTTAATTCGTTTAGGGTCTTTTCTGTCGCGGGGGATAGGAGCATGCCATCGGTTACACGTGTAACAATTTTGGTAGCAACCGCTCCGCTCACAATATCTTCGCCAACGCCGGTGCATGATATGCCTGCAAATTTATTGCAGTAATTACCTGCCGCGGTAGCCGAATCGCTTACACGGCCGGGTATTTCGAAGCCTTTGCCGCCTGTTGAGGTTGCCGCCGCCAGATCGCCATTCATATCAAGGGCTACACAACCTACAGTGCCCAGGCGAATGGAATCGCTTAGCTTTTTTTCGTACTCCCAACGGCGCTGGGGTATTTCGGGGTTGTAGTATTTAAAGCCGTTTTCGCGGGCATAGTTTTGCGCGCCACCGCCACTTAAAACTTTATCTTCCTGATCTAAAAGCTTACGGGCAATGCAGATTGGGTTTTTAACATCTTCAATATTGATCACCCCAGAGAAACGCAGGCTTTTACCATCCATTAAGGATGCGCTCATTCTTATTTTGCCATCGCTTTGTATTTGTGAGCCGGTACCGGCATTAAACAGATCGCAATCTTCCAAAAGTCGCACAACATAAACCACCGTTTCCAGCGCGTTATGGCTGGCCAGGTGCTTGTAACCCTGCTCCACTATTTCTTTTAATGCTTCCTGTTTCGCTTTTTTAACCTCGTGGTTGGTACGCGATTCACTAAAAAAGCCTCCGTGAATGATTAATTTCATACGATTAAGTTAAATCTCCCTCTAAGCCCCCTCTAAATCTCCCCCGGTAGGGGAGACTTTAGCTTCGTTCATTTAAGTCCTCCCTTCCGGGGAGGGTTGGGAGGGGCTGATTATTTATCAGCCTTAATAAATACTCCGTTCTCAACCTTAACAACCTTTTTAATGAGTAGTTTGTGTTGTAAAAGATCATATTTATCATAAATGGACATTACATGCACCTTCAAATTCTCGATAGATACGGGCGCGCCTATCTCTACATCGTAAATATTGGTCTCCACCATATTGCGGCCATCTACCAAAATAATTAATCCGGAGCCGATGGCTTCCATCATGCTGCCTTCAGTGATGAGCAGGCCCGCATCCTCGCCCAAACCAATACCTAAAATACCGGGATTGCTGGCAACAGCATATAATAAACGACCAATGCGGCCGCGTTGTACAAAGTGTGTGTCTATAAAAACAGAATCAATAAAACCCAGCCCGGCAGTTATTTGTACATGGCCTTTGACCAAAGCCTCGTTGCTGGAGCCCCGGTATATCATGTGCGCTGAAGCTGCCGCGGCACCCGCCGATGTACCTGCGATAACAAAATTATCGTCTTGATAGCGTTGTTTGAGGATCTGCAGAAACTCAGTACCGCCAAAAATCGCGCTTAGACGCAGCTGGTCGCCACCGCTGAACATGACTACATCAGCTTTGCGGATGCGTTGTAAATATTCAGGGTTGGAGGCATCCTCACGGGTACGGATATCGAGAATATTGATATTAGGAACACCCAGGTGATTGAAAGCGCTAATATATTCAGTACTTACCAGCTCTGGGATTTGCGACGCGGTAGTGATTACCTCAACTTTTGATGCTTCGTGATGTGCCGATTCGGTAATGATGCGTTTTAAAATCCCCTGCTCAAAAAACTTGATATAGTTGGGTTGCAAAATATTTTCCTGGGCGCTAATATTACTGCCCATATCAACGGCTCCTCCAATTATTATCAGTTTTCCTTTCGGGTCGGTCATGCTGTATTTATTTAGTGAATGAGTGATTGTATGAATGAGCGATTAATGTTAGCGTTGAATTTTATCACTGAATCGTTCATTCACACAACCTTTTTTGTTAATAAATACAAATTAAAATAAAAAGCGGCGTAAAGGCTATTGTTATTTGTTAATAGTGGGGGTATTTATGCACAATTGCGACTACCCGACTACGAAAATTCCAATCTGAAATATTCTTGTTATTCTGAGCGCAGCGAAAAATCTGTAAGGTTGAAACAAGTTGATAGATTCTTCGCTGCGCTCAGAATGACAAAGGGAAATTGAATGGGTTAAGTGAAAACCAGGTTAATAAAATATTAATTCTTACTACAAAAGGTGTTGTTAGCTTGTTACGGATTTAGTTTTAGTAAATTTAAGCCCTTAACATTGAAAAGTACTTTATGAAAATAGAAAATATACAGGTATTGCGTGGGCCGAACATCTGGAGTGGAAGCCGTAAAAAGTTAATCCAGATGCGGTTGGACCTGCAGGAACTTGAGCATAAGCCTACTAATAAAATAGATGGTTTTTATGAGCGCCTTAAAGCTTTGATACCAAGCTTGCAGGAGCACCGTTGCTCTCCTGGTGTGCCGGGTGGATTTTATCAGCGTATTGTTGCCGGTACCTGGATGGGGCATGTGATTGAACATATTGCTTTGGAGATACAAACCCTTGCTGGGATGGATACCGGCTACGGCCGCACTCGTGAGACTAAAACGGTAGGGGTTTATAACGTGGTGTTTACTTATCTGGAAGAAAAAGTAGGTATTTATGCTGCTGAAGCGGCTGTACGTATTGCCGAGGCTTTAATTACCGGTGAGGATTACGATTTGGAGTATGATATACAGCAAATGCGCGAGATACGTGAGGCTACCCGTTTGGGGCCAAGTACGGGATCAATAGTGGAAGAAGCTATCGCTAGGGATATCCCGTGGATCAGGTTGAATAATCAATCATTGGTGCAGTTGGGCTATGGTAAAAATCAGGTACGTTTCCGCGCCACCATGACCGAGAAGACGAGCTGTATAGCCGTTGACATCGCCAGCAATAAAGAAGAAACTAAACGCCTTTTACAGGAGCAGGCTATCCCGGTGGCTAAAGGTATCACCATATCATCAACGGAGGGGGTGGATGAAGCTATCCGCAGAGTGGGCTTTCCGTTGGTGTTTAAACCGCTGGATGGCAACCATGGTCGTGGCATTTCTATCAATATAAAAAACCATGAAGATGCTGTTGAGGCATATGAATTCGCGGCCAAAATATCGCGCAAGGTGATTGTGGAGCGATATGTGACCGGTTATGATTTCAGGGTTTTGGTTATTGATAATAAAATGGTGGCGGCAGCCCTGCGCGATCCGGCGCATGTGAAGGGTGATGGTACATCAACAGTGCAACAACTCATCGACATTGAAAATACTGACCCACGCAGAGGTTACGGACATGAGAATGTGTTGACCTTGATAACTGTGGACCGCGATACTTTGGATCTGTTAGAGAAAAAGGGTTATACGCTGGATACGGTTCCGGCAGCAGGGGAAAAGGTATTTGTAAAATCTACCGCTAATTTGAGTACTGGCGGAACATCTGTTGATGTAACCGACCATGTGCACCCGCAAAATATTTTTATTTGTGAACGGATTTCGAAGATTATCGGGCTGGATATATGCGGTATTGATATTATGGCCGAAAACCTGACCGAGCCGTTAACCGAAAACGGTGGTGTGGTATTGGAAGTGAATGCCGCGCCGGGTTTTAGGATGCACATCGCGCCGAGCGAAGGCTTACCACGTAACGTGGCCGGGCATGTTATTGATATGTTGTATCCACAGGGCAAATCGTCGCGCATACCTATTATAGCGGTTACAGGTACTAATGGCAAAACTACCACCACCCGTTTAATAGCGCATATTGTTAAAAATAATGGGCATAGGGTAGGCTTTACTACTTCGGATGGTATCTACGTGCAAAATAATATGATGCTGAAGGGTGATACTACGGGCCCGGTTAGTTCTGAATTTATTTTGAAAGACCCTACGGTTGATTTCGCGGTGCTGGAAACGGCTCGTGGCGGGATATTACGCTCGGGCTTGGGCTTTGGCTTTTGCGATATAGGCGTGGTAACCAATATACAGGAAGACCATTTGGGCCTGGCTGATATTCATACTTTGGAAGATTTGGCACGGGTGAAAAGTGTGATCATCAATGCGGTTAAAAAGGATGGCTGGGGCGTTTTGAATGCGGATAATGAGTATTGCGTGCGCATTGGCAAAAAGGCTAGTTGCAACATCGCTTATTTCAGTATGAATGAGAATAACCCGGTGATCAGGGCGCATTGCAAGAAAGGCGGCATTGCCTGCGTTCATGAAAATGGCTTTATCACCATTAAAAAAGGCGACTGGAAAATACGGGTGCAACGTACCATACAAATCCCGCTTACTTTTGGTGGCACTGTTCCGTTTATGATTGAGAACGTGATGGCGGCAACTTTAGCGACATTTTTATGGGGCTTTAAAACCGAGGACATTAAAATTTCGCTCGAAACCTTTATACCGTCGGCGGCGCAAACACCGGGCAGGATGAATATTTTTGAGTTCAAGGATTTTAGGTTTATGATTGATTTTGCCCATAACCCGGATGGTTACAGAGGCATAAAAGAGTTTTTAAGTCATGTTGATTCGCCACTGAAAATTGGCATCATAGCCGGTACCGGTGACAGGCGCGATGAAGACATCCGCGAACTGGGTAAGCTATCGGCAGAGATGTTTGATTACATCATCCTGAGGCAGGAAAAACACCTGCGCGGTCGTACGGAGGAAAATATATTATCACTACTAAAAGAGGGGATATTGTCGGTTGATGCTAATAAGCAATTTGAGGTTGTACCTAAAGAGATAGATGCCATTAAGCACGCGATGAGCCTGGCTAAACCCGGGACTTTTATAACTGCTTTGAGTGATGTGGTGGATAATGCCATTGAAACGGTACAGAATTACCAGGAGCAGGAGAGGAATGGGTTGTTTAATGTGTAACTTTTGGTAGTTATGTGCTGGCGCACGCGTGCCGCGTGTGCTTTGTTAGCTTTTAACTTTTATAATATATTAGCTTAGCGTTGGACACACGCGGCACGCGTGCGCTAGCAGAAGCCGGAAATTTATTATCCATTTTAATTACCTAATATAAACACAGCAAACCAATGAATTTAAAGTGGTGGCATTATTTTTTGATAATATTCATTATCCTAACATCATTGGTTTGTGTTGAAAGTGTTTTTCAAGATTTATTTATTAATGATAAAAAAGATAGTAGCAATTTAACCTATATATTCATTCCAATACTACTCGCGTTCTCAGGACTTTGCTTTTCCTGGTCAAGTACCCTTGACAAAGAAAAATACTGTCAATTATCTTTAAAGCTAAGTAAAGTTGGAGCGGATTCACTTATTGCCGGAATAGTATTTCTGGCGGGAGCATTTGCAAAATATACTTTTATTCAGAAAACTACTTTATTATTTGTTAATGACATTAATGAAAACTTAACGCACTTTCTCATTGGTATAACGTATTTGATTTGTTTTGCAATAGCGTTATATATGACAATCCTCATCGTGTTAAAAATATTAAAATACTACGTTGAATTCAAAAGCATTTAACGAAAATTTATTTTATGTTAAGTTCTCATCTGCTGGCGTACGCGTGCCGCGTGTGACCTCTAAAACCATGCATTTAGAAATTGTATTTATAGTTAAATTGTAATATGAGCAGAAAGTATAAATTTCTGAATAAGGAAGGATTGTATTTTGTAAGCTTTGCCACGGTTAATTGGATAGATGTTTTTATACGCCCTGTATACAGTGAAATTATTGTTGATAGTCTTACTTACTGCAAAGATAATTTAGGTATGGAAATATATTGCTGGTGCATTATGCCCAGTCACATACACCTAATTTATAGAGCGGCTAACAATAACCCGGAGATTATATTAGGCAGATTTAAAGAGTATACAGCTAAGCAATTAATAAAAGCAATAGGCGATAACATACAGGAATCAAGAAAAGAATGGATACTGTGGATGTTTAAAAGAGCAGCCGCGAAGAGTAGTAATGTTACAAATTATCAATTTTGGCAACACCATAATAAACCAATTGAATTATGGAGTTCTGAAGTAATTCAGCAAAAAGCAGATTACATTCACAATAATCCTGTTGAAGCTGGTTTTGTTGTAGATCCCTGGAACTGGAAATATTCGAGCGCAATTGATTATGCAGATGGTAAAGGATTAGTTAGCATTGAATTTTTATAGCAGCGTTAGGCACACGCGGCACGCGTGCGCCAGCAGTAAGATTTCTCTAAATAAATGTACCTATAAAGTTGATTTCCGGGGGCTCAAAAAACAAACAACCATCTTTTCAGTTAACAATGTCGTATATTGTGAAAATATCCCTGCTTAACTATTCAGCTGAATGGCCCAATCACCTTTAAGAAAAAATGAAGAAGACAGGTTAGCTGCGCTTCATTCGTATGATATATTTGACTCGGGCGAAGAGAAAGATTTTGATGCACTTACTTCATTAGCATCGGCTATTTGCCAGATACCCATAGCCCTCATTACTTTTATTGATGATAAGCGGCAGTGGTTTAAATCGCATCACGGTACCGAAGTTACCGAAAACCTGCGTGAATTATCCTTTTGCACCCATGCCATCGAATCCGGCGAGGACATTATGGTGGTACCCGATCCATCGCGTGATAAGCGGTTTGCCGATAACCCGATGGTTACCGGGCCAACTAAAGTGGCTTTTTATGCCGGTGTACCTTTAATTAATGAGGATGGTTATGCTTTGGGAACTTTATGTGTGCTCGATCAGCAAACGCATGCACTATCGACCCAACAAATTGAAGCTTTAAAAACTTTGGCTAAGCAGGTGGTTGATAAAATTGAGCTGCGTAGGAAAGTTTTAACATTGGAAAAAGCTAACCAGGAGTTGCTTAACTCTAATGTGCTGATCCAGAAGTTCGCCTCTATGGCGGCGCATGATATTAAAAATCCGCTCAGCACTATTATGCTAACCTCGCAAGCGCTTAAAATACGCCTTGATAAAATGCAGAATGAAGGCTGCCAGCGTTTGGTCGACCTGAATATTACGTCCACCAAAAACCTGCTTGGGCTGGTTGATGAGATGCTGGAGTACTCTAAATCGCCATCGTTATTAATCACCAAAAAGCAGCAAGTCGACTTAAACAGCCTTTTACGAAAAGTGATAGCCATGGTGGCGGTGCCGGAAAATATTGAAATTGTTTTGCCTGAGGAAAACCACAGTCTTTATATCTCTATTATAGCGTTTGAGCAAATCATGCTTAATTTATTAAGCAACGCCATAAGGTATAATAACAAGGAGCATGGCTATGTGAAAATTGTTTTTGGGCAGGATGATGAATTTTACCGCTTTGAGGTAGAAGATAATGGTATTGGCATTGCCGAGCAATATCACGAAAAGATATTCGGCAATAACTTCACCCTAAAAATAACCGACCGCTATAATAACAAAGGCTCTGGTATTGGCCTGTCTACCGTTAAAGATTTGCTGGGCGTATTGAATGGCAATATATCGGTACGGTCGGTACCTGGTGAGGGGGCAACTTTTTTCGCGACGCTGAAGAAATAATCAAGATTCTTAGTTAATTGTGATCAGACCCTACGGGGACCCTGAAAATATTTTATTTTTAGGGTCAGACAACCAAAACTGGCTTTTATACGCTATAACTAATGGAAGCCGGGCAGCGCCTGTAAGCTTTATTTTCCTATGTCAATAGTTATAACTAAATCAATAAATTTTGAGAGTGCCAAATTACAGTAAACTTCGGGTTAGCTAATTATGGCAAATAACAGGATCGCGTTAATTGATAGCTTTCGATTTATTGCTATCGTTTTTGTGTTATTTTATCACCTTACAAATCCTTGGGTTGCCAAATATCCTCACCAGGATTTTTTTGTCCATATTTTCAAATATGGTTATTTAGGTGTCTATTTTTTCTTCATAATATCGGGATTCGTGATCTGTAATACGCTGGAAAATACTACAAGTATCGGATCGTTTTTTAGAAAAAGGTTTGCAAGGTTATTTCCGGCCATGCTTTTGTGTACTATTCTTATTTTTTTGATTGTTCATTTGCTTGATAATGAAAATCAGTTTGTAAATTCTGGTCAGATAGCAAACTTCTTACCAAGTTTAACATTCATCAACCCTAAGCTGTGGACTTTATTAACCGGCAGAAACTTTAGCTGGATCAACGGAAGTTATTGGTCGCTTTGGGTGGAGATTCAATTCTATATTATCGCTTCCGGGGTATACTTTTTTAACATTTTACATTTTCGGAGAAACATTTTTATAATTGGAATTGGCATAGCTCTTTCAAAATACATACCCATACAAGTACTTAATCATTATGAAAAATCATTGCCGGGAAGTATTACAGCATTTTTAGGATCGTGGCGGTTTTATAACGAAATATTTAATATCACCTTTTTTATAAACTGGTTTTTATGCGGGGCCGCCTTTCATTATTTATACACGGGCGTAAAAAATAGAGCCTCTTTAATCAACGTATTTTGGCTATTGGCGATAACTTTATGCCTTGTAAAGGATCTGAATGATTTTTTTGCCGACAAATTTTTGGAAACCATGATTGCCGGTTCCATCATGTTCGCGTTATTTTTATTGTTGATCTACTACGAGAAATCGCTGTCGTTTTTACAAAGATCATTCATTTGCCGAATTGGTGTGATATCCTATAGTATTTACCTGATCCATGAGCAAATTGGCATTTTACTGATCAATAAATATGAAAGATATTTAGGCAAATGGAGTGGGTTATCGCCCTTTATCGTCATTATCATCGTGATATGTTACGCTGAATTAAGTTATCGGTTTTATGAAAAAAAGGTATCGAAAATATTAAATAAATAAGTGAATTGCAGTGCCTTCACTTTTACCGTAGCCGCGGTAATTCAGTATAATCATAGCTGGTATAAACTTTGGATATATTGCCCCTAGCTACCGCAAGTGTCCCGCTTGTGATAAACATGCAAAGCAAATATAGTAGGTGCAAAGGGAATAGCATAAACCCACAAGCGGGACGCTTGCGGTAGCACTTTGATTGAAAAAGTTCTGTTCCAAAACCTCAATTTTTCATTAATTTTTTGATCAAAAAAGATTTAAATCGATGCTTTTTTAATGTTTTTTAGCCCAAAAATGACTGTTTTAAGCTGTTTTTACGACTTAAATCACGCAAAAAGAAATCTAAAATCGCTATTTTTAGTCTGTTTTGGGCATAAAAATGGTTCAAAAGTGTACCAACTGTGCCACGTGTGTCAATTGTATCATGGTACGATTACCGTTTTTTTGCTGCCAGTTGGGACAGGTAGTAATGCCACAGTAACATGGTAGCTACTGTCCGATAGGGTTGCCATTGGGCGGCAATTTCAATTATTTCCTCTTTACTGATGTCGGAGGGTAAGCCCTTAGCCCGTTTCAAAGCATTAACCGCAGCCAAATCTCCGATAGGGAATATGTCGGCCCGTTGCAGTACGAACATAAGATATACATCAATAGTCCAGTTACCTATGCCTTTAAGGGTGACAAGTTTAGCGCGGATTGCCTCGTTGGGGAGCTGTTCCAGTTCTGTAAGATTGAGTTGCCCGCTTAACAGGGCTTCGGCTAAATATTTGATGTAGGTGGTTTTTTGCCTGCTGCAATAGCAGGCACGCATTTCCTCATCGGTAAGCAGCAACAAGCGTGATGGGGTCAGCTCCTGCACGCGCTCCTTGAGCTTATTCAGCGCTGATAAGGCAGATGCCAACGAAACCTGCTGCTCCAGAATAATGTGTACCAGCGTTTCAAATGTATTGGGCCGCGACCACATTGGCGGGTAACCATCCGCTGTGATAATGGCTGCAAGGTCGGCATCGTGCGATGCCAGCTGATCACAAATAGTATGGAAATTGGATTTACTAAACTGTTCGCTCATATAATTGTTATTTTAAAATTACTAACTTCTTTAGGATTTAGCATTTAATTTCTGACTTTTACATTATGACAAACTTACCTCCTTTAGCCGAGCGTATGCGCCCCAAAAATCTGGATGATTATGTGGGGCAGAAACACCTTGTGGGTAAAGGCGCGGTTTTACGCAAGGCTATCGAATCGGGTTCGCTGCCATCCATGATATTCTGGGGCCCGCCGGGAGTGGGCAAAACTACTTTGGCTTATATTATATCACAAACCTTATACCGGCCGTTTTTCGCGCTGAGTGCTATAAATTCAGGTGTTAAGGATGTGCGTGAGGTGATAGAAAAGGCTGCCCTGCTAAAAGAGGAAGGCGAAACGCTACCTATTTTATTTATTGATGAGATACACCGTTTCAGTAAATCACAACAGGATTCGTTGTTAGGTGCTGTTGAACGAGGCACGGTTACGCTGATTGGTGCTACTACCGAGAATCCATCGTTCGAAGTGATCTCGGCTTTACTGTCGCGCTGCCAGGTTTATATTTTGCAACCGCTGGAAGAAGATGACCTGCTAAGCCTGCTAAAAAAGGCTATGAAGGAAGATGTAGTGCTGCGCGATAAGAAGATAGATATTAAGGAAGATGAGGCATTATTACGGCTATCGGGTGGCGATGCCCGCAAGCTGCTGAATATATTTGAGCTATTGGTAAATGCCTTTAAAGGCAAAAAGATAGAGCTCACCAATGAAAATGTGCTGGAGCACGTGCAGCAAAATATGGCGCTGTATGATAAGGGCGGCGAACAGCATTATGATATTATATCTGCTTTCATCAAATCCATGCGTGGCAGCGATCCTAATGGCGCGGTTTATTGGCTGGCGCGGATGATCGTCGGCGGCGAGGATCCGCTGTTTATTGCCCGCCGGATGCTGATACTGGCTTCAGAAGATATTGGTAATGCGAATCCGAATGCTTTATTGCTGGCACAAGCCTGCTTTGAATCGGTTAACAAGATCGGTATGCCGGAGTCGCAGCTGATCTTATCGCAAACAGTTATTTATCTGGCAACATCGCCCAAAAGTAATTCGGCTACTACCGCTATTGGTGCGGCTATAGCATTGGTTAAGCAAACCGGCGATCTGCCTGTACCATTACACTTGCGCAACGCGCCAACTAAACTGATGAAGAACATCGGCTACGGCAAAGGCTACAAATATGCCCATAGCTTTGAAGGTAACTTTACTGATCTTGATTTTCTGCCGGATGCTATAAAAGGCACTAAAATATATGATCCCGGTAACAATGCCCGGGAGAACGAGGCCAAAGAAAGGTTGAAGAAACTTTGGGGCGATAGGTATAAATATTAACCCCCTAGCCCCCTGAATGGGGAATGTTAAAACTAAACTCTGTATTTATTCTTGGAAAGACTTCTGATATATTTGCGCCATGTATTCTATCAGAACAGCAACCGTTGCCGACGTTGAAACCATCCGCCAATTGGCACAGGAAATATGGTATGCCACGTACTTGTCTATTTTGTCAAAAGAGCAATTGGATTATATGCTAACCGAGATCTATTCAACCGAAAAGCTAACGCAGCAAATTGAGAATAATGAGCAAACTTTTATGCTAATTATTGAAGAAGAGCAGATTGTAGCCTTCGCAGCTTATTCGCCGCGTGAGGAGGATCGGGAAATATATAAACTACATAAGTTATACTGCCTGCCTGCTACACAGGGCAAAGGCTACGGCAAATTGCTGATCAACGAGGTAAGTGCTAAGGTATTAGAAGCAGGCAAACATCTGTTGGAATTAAATGTAAATCGCCACAACAAAGCCCAAAGCTTTTACGAAAAAATGGGTTTTAAAGTGATGTACGAGGATGATATCGCCATCGGCCCTTACTGGATGAACGATTACATTATGCGTAAAGAGCTGGCTTAATATCTACCACAAAAAAGATAGCGATGAATATACATCCATCGCTATCTTGAAAAGATATATTCTAAGAAGCTGTTTAAAGATGATTAAATGTTTTTGATGTAAACAAACAAAAACAAAGCGTCATTGCGAGGAACGAAGCAATGACGCTAATTTTATCATTTTTAAATAGCTTCTAATTATTTTAAGCTAAAAGCAGCTTTTACTTTATCTACGTAGTCTAATTTTTCCCAGGTAAACAGTTCCACTTCTTTGGTGATAGTGTGGCCGTCATGTCCTGTAAAAGTTTTGGTTACAACCTGGTTTGGTTTGCCAAAGTGGCCATAAGCTGCTGTTTCGCTATAAATAGGATTGCGCAATTTAAAGCGGGTTTCAATAGCGTATGGTGTCATGTTAAATATCGCCTCCACCTTTTTAGCGATCTCGCCATCGTGCAAACCAACTTTGCTTGTACCATAAGTATTTACATAAATACCCATTGGTTGTGCAACACCTATAGCATATGATACTTGTACCAATACCTCATCACAAACACCGGCAGCTACTAAATTTTTGGCTATGTGGCGGGTTGCGTAAGCGGCAGAACGGTCAACTTTTGAAGGATCTTTACCCGAGAATGCACCACCACCATGCGCGCCTTTACCACCGTAAGTATCTACGATGATTTTACGGCCTGTTAAGCCGGTATCGCCATGCGGCCCGCCGATAACAAACTTGCCGGTAGGGTTAATGTGATATTTAATATCGTTGTTAAAAAAGTGAGCGTATTTAGGATACTTAGCTTTAACACGGGGTATTAATATACTAATGATATCGCTGCTGATTTTAGCCAGCATCACTTTTTCCTCATCAAAGTCATCATGTTGGGTTGATATAACAATCGCGTCGATACGGGTTGGTTTGTTGTTATCATCATACTCCAAAGTAACCTGCGACTTCGCGTCCGGGCGCAAATATTTAATTTCGCTGTTCTCACGGCGGATAGCAGCTAATTCAATTAATAAAGCATGTGCAATATCTAAAGCCAAAGGCATATAGTTATCAGTTTCGCTGGTGGCATAGCCAAACATCATACCCTGGTCGCCTGCACCTTGCTCTTCTTTTGCCTGGCGGTCAACACCCTGATTAATATCAGGTGACTGCTCATGAATGGCAGATAACACACCACATGAACTACCATCAAACATATATTCGCCTTTGGTATAACCAATTTTATTGATTACCTCGCGGGCAATTTTTTGTACATCTAAATAAGCTTTTGATTTTACTTCGCCCGCCAAAAAAACCTGGCCGGTAGTAACTAAAGTTTCGCAGGCAACTTTTGAATCTGGGTCGAAAGCTAAAAATTGATCAATCAGCGCATCTGAAATTTGATCGGCAACCTTATCCGGATGTCCTTCCGACACGGATTCTGAAGTGAATAAGTATGGCATGTTTTTTAAATAAACTTTAAGAAATAGGATAAACGTAAATAATAAGCAGAGGGATTTAACTGGATAGCAGTAAAAAGAAGCATGGTTTTAGCACTTTTTTACGTGGTTGCAATCCGGTCCCGATATGTTCAGGACATTAAATCAGTCCACCGTTGGGTGGCAAAAATAAAACAATTTTTACAAAGCCGAAAATACATTTACTTTTGCCGGCACTAAAATATATCTGGTTGAAAAGGAAAGCTTTATTTATTATAAACCCGGTAGCAGGAGGGAAGAAGAAAGATGATGTGCCGGCTTTAATAGAAAAAAACCTGGATAAGGCTGTTTTTGAATACACCATTGTTTTTAGCGATGGCGTTAGGCATGCGCATACCATTGCAAAAGAGGCTATTGGCAAATTTGAACTGGTGGTAGCAGTTGGTGGCGATGGTACTGTGAACGAGATCGCGTCGGCTATAACTGGCAGCAATGCCGTTATGGGGGTTTTGCCCTATGGTTCAGGTAATGGGCTTTCCAGGTTTTTAGGTATCCCGATGGATACGGAAGCTGCGATAAAAAATTTGAATAACTGGCATGTGGAATCTATCGATTCGGCAACAGCTAATGGAGAGTGGTTTTTTAATATGGCAGGGATGGGTTTCGATGCTCATATTGCCGAGGTGTTTTCGCATAAAGAGAAGCGAGGCTTTAGCACTTATGTTAAATCTGCTTTTTACGAGATTGCCAATTATAAAGCCGATACCTATTATATAGATATAGACGGAGTTAAAAGTCAGCACGAAGCCTTTATGCTTAGTTTTGCCAATTCATCTCAATACGGTAATAACGCACATGTATCGCCCCATGCATCTGTGCAGGATGGGTTAATAGATGTTTGTGTGATCAGGCCGTTCCCTTTATGGCGATTTATTGAGATGGGCGTTCGTATGTTCACCAAAGCGTCCGAAGATTCAAAATATGTATCAATTATGCGCGGCGAAAATATTAAGGTACGGCGCGACAAACCTGGCCCTATGCACCTGGATGGTGAACCTCGTATTGCCGGTACCGATATTGAAATAATTGTAGTGCCTTCTTCGTTGAAAATTATAGCCGGCGAAAGCTATCGCCATAAGCGATAATAAGCTGTATAAAAAATATAAAACTATCGTCATTGCGAGCGCAGCGTGGCAATCCCAAGCTATGCAGAGCCGCTCTGTAAGTAGGGGATTGCCACGCTGCGCTCGCAATGACGCTCAAGATGTAATCATCTTTAAACAGCTTCTAAGTAAAAAACTTTTTTCTTTATCTTGCATCCCCCGACTTAGGGCTTCAGACTTAATCAAACTCAGGAAATCATGTCGAAAAAAAATAATTATACCGGGATAATGTATTCAACCGATCCCGATTTTCAATATCAACAAGAGCATAGCGGATCAAACGAAGCTTTGCCTCCTCAGCAACAAAATCTTAAAGTTTTTTTGGACCGTAAAGGCGGTGGTAAATTGGTTAGCCGGGTAACCGGTTTTATTGGCCCTGATAGCGCACTGCAAGAAATCGGAAAAAAACTAAAATCAAAATGTGGTGTTGGTGGTTCAGTAAAAGACGGGGAGATATTAATACAGGGGGATTTTAGAGATAAAATTGTGACTTTATTACAAACTGATGGCTTCAAAGTGAAGCAAGCGGGCGGATAAGGCTCTTTTTAATAAATAAAAAAGATGAAAATTTAATGAAATCGACACAATTCAACACCTTTATTGTCGTTATATAAGCCTAAAAATGATATTTAAATAATATTAAACATAAGGGGATAAAATAAAACGACTACTATCCGAAACAGTTAATATTCTGTAAATATGTGTGTTATTAGTGTTATTTGTAGGTTTACATGCACTTAGACCAAATGATAGCATAATAGTTACATACTTTTTATAAATTATTTTTTGTTAATATTGAAAAAAATAGGTTGTATTGTAAAAAATAATGGTTCAACATACAATTTAATGGGATTTAGGCGTTACTAACTCACCAATTATTGTTTTTGATGAGTACCTAACAGTAAAAAAAGCGAATGAAGCATAAAAGAGTTTTTTTATTTCATTAAAATTCTATTTTTGTTACCCGCTAAAAAACAAGCATTTAATTAACATATTTATATAAACACTGACTAAAAACTAAAATTTTAAAGTAATGGCAAATGTACCGTCAAAACCAACCGCTCCAGTAAAAAAAGAAAGCTCAAGTTCATCGAGCATTTTTGCCAGTTTGGCAATTCCAATTTGTTTAGTAGTATCATGTTTGATCTTCTTCTTAGTTCTAGCCGATCCAAGTCACTATAAAGGTGGTGACGTAACAGGTGGCGAACCTTCCGATATATTTGGTATCGTGCACAGGGGTGGTTACTTAGTACCTTTGGTAATGGGCTACGTATTAATGGTTATTGTATTCTCTATCGAGCGTTTTATTGTTATCGGTAAAGCTACAGGAACAAGCAGCATTGATACCTTCGTTAGAAAAATTCAAACTCAATTATCAGCAGGTAATATTGATGCTGCTTCAGCTGAGTGCGATAAACAAAAAGGATCTGTTGCTAACGTAATTAAAGCCGGTTTAAAAAGATACCGCGAATTAGAACATGAGCCAGGACTTACTGTTGATCAAAAATCATTAGCTATCCAAAAAGACATCGAAGAAGCAACAGCTTTAGAAATGCCAATGTTGGAGCAAAACTTAACTATCATCGCTACTTTGGTATCAGTTGGTACATTAACAGGTTTGTTAGGTACAGTAATCGGTATGATCGAGGCCTTCCATACATTGGCAGGTAACGGTGGTGGTACTAACACGGGTGCATTATCAGCAGCTATCTCTGAAGCGTTGGTAAACACAGCATTCGGTATCAGTACTTCAGCAATCTCAATTGTAATGTACAACGTATTTACATCAAAAATTGATAACCTGACTTACGCTATCGACGAAACAGGATTCAGCATTGTGCAAACATTTGCTGCATCACACAAAAACTAATAAAAAAGGTACAATTTGTTTTACACCGGCAGCTAATGGCGGCCGGTGTATATAAATTAATTACACTTACTCATTTTAATAAAATAGATTATGCCCAGAGTAAAAGTCGCAAGGAAGAGCACGGCAATTGACATGACGGCAATGTGCGACGTAGCTTTCCTTTTGCTAACCTTTTTTATATTATCAGCGAAACCTAAAACTCAGGACCCAACTAAGATAGGGATACCTGCAGCCACTATAATTGGCCCTATACCCGAAGTTGATTTTTCAACGATACTTATAGGCCAGGGAAAAGTGTTCTTTAATGTTGAGGGCGATGATGTACGCAAAAAAACATTAGAAATAATGGGCGATAAGTACAAAATTGCTTTCACTCCTGATGAAAAGAACGCGTTTGCAGGAGTTGAATCATTCGGTTTACCGATTGCTCAGCTTAAAGGTTTTTTGGATATGGATCCTAAACAACGCGCAGCATTAGCGCAGCCTGGCGTACCAGTTGATACAACTAATACTAATGAACTGTATGATTGGGTACACTCTGCACGTTTAGCCGATAAATACCTGCACGATAAGGAGCTGAAAATAGGAATTAAAGGTGATAGCAAAGAAGAATATCCTACTGTACAGAAGGTAATATCTTCCTTGCAGAAACAGAAAGTTGACAGATTTAATTTAATAACAGCCTTAAAATCGAAATAAGAAATGGCAGAATTAGATACCTCCGGCGGGGGTAAGCATAAAGGTGGCAAGGTAAGAACCAAGAAGAAAGCAACACGCGTGGATTTAACAGCCATGGTGGATTTGGCTTTCCTTTTGATTACCTTCTTCATCCTTACAACTACCCTAAGTAAGCCGAAAGCAATGGAATTGATCATGCCTGATAAGGACGATCTGACTAAACAACAGCTGCCTGTGCCGGCAACAAGAACAATGACGCTTTTATTAGGTAATAACAACAAACTGGAATGGTTTGTTGGTGAGCCTGGAAAAAGCCAGCCTACCGTTATTGGTTATGGTAAAGAAGATTTGCGTAAAGTTTTGATTGATCAGGACAAGGCGATCAAACAAAGCCACGGCGGTCAGGGAATGATTGTTGTTGTAAAACCAAGCGCGCAAAGTACCTATGAAAATGTTGTAGCCGTAATGGACGAACTGAATATAACAGGTATTGATAGCCGCGCCATAGTTGATATTACACCTGTTGAAATTGGTTTGTTGAAAAGAGACGGACTATATAAATAATAGGATTATTAGTAAATTATTAAAGCCTGAAAGATGTTAGGATCTAAATTAGATATTTTCAAGAAGGATTGGACCGATGTTATCTTTAAGGGGCGCAATAAAGAATATGGCGCTTACGAATTAAGACAACAGAATGCTAAAAGCACCAATCTGGCCCTTTTATTTGGCTCAGTATTTTTTGTATTTGTTATATCTATAAATACAATTGTAAACGCCATTGAAGGGTTCATCCCCAAAGCTCCTCATAGTGAAGCTTACGGATGTTAAGTTATTACCACCACCACCCGTTGACCCGGCTAAGAAACCACCTCCGCCACCTCCGGAACCACCAAAACCGAAGGTTGACCAGGTTAAGTTTCCTCCTCCGGTAGTAAAACCGGATAACGAAGTTAAAACTCCGCCGCCAACGGTTGCTGAGTTGAAAACTGCTGACCCCGGTCAGAACAACCAGAAAGGTAACCCTAATGCTGATATAAATATCGACCAACCGGTTGGTAATTCAGACGCTAAGGTTACTGAGGCCGATCCAAACCAGGTATTTGCTGCAGTTGAGCAGGAGCCTGAGTTTAAAAATGGTGGCGCAGCAGGATTTAATAACTACTTAGCGAAAGCTGTGAAATTCCCTGCTGTTGATAGGGAAAACGGTACCTCAGGTAAAGTTATAATCACCTTCGTTGTTGAAAAGGACGGAAGTTTAACTGATGTTAAAGTACTACGTGCACCATCTCCTACTATGGGCGATGCAGCAGCTTCAGCAGTTAAGTCATCACCAGCCTGGAGGCCAGGTAAACAAAATGGTCAAAGTGTAAGGGTACAGTTTACCATTTCATTTGCATTCTCACTGGCAGACGCTGATCAATAGAACAATGTCATCAAATTTACATGATAAGCAAAAATCGCTCACAAGGCGGTTTTTGCTCATTTTAGGTGTAGCCACATTAGTGTGCGTTACCATACTTGGGCTGATAATTATGTTTACAGATAAACTTGAGCTTAATATGGGCAGTACACAGCGAATGACTGTTGGAGGATTACTTGTGGCTTATGGTATTTATAGGTCATTTCGTATTTTTAAAAAACAACCCGATGATGAATAAATTAAAAATTGCTGCCCTTGGCTTTGTTTTTATATTAGCATTTCAGGCTTGTAAACAAAAGCCTGTCGCTTATAACGACACCATTTCTGAGGGCAACGCGAAATTTGCCGCTGATGAATCATTTGAGCCGATTGTAGAAGAGGAAAACTATATTTTCAAAGCACTTGATCCAAAAGCCCAACCGCAAATTATTTACAAACCCGAAAATGAGGTAGTGAATCTTTTACTACAGGACAGCGTTCGGGTGGTCATCATATCCAGGCAATTAGATAGTAGTGAATTAAAAGTTTTAAAAACCAGGCAACTGACACCTTCGGTTAGTCGTTTTGCAATTGACGCGGTAGCCATAATTGTAAACAAAGCGTCAAATGACACTACAATAACTGTTGCCGATATTAAGAAAATGCTTAACGGGCAGGCAAAATCAGCTATGAATATTGTTTTTGATGACCCAAATTCTAGTTTGGTGCGATATTTGAAAACATTATCGGGTGTTACCGACTTTAAACTAAAGAATATTTTTGCACTCAAATCAAATAAAGAGGTAATAAAATACGTTAGTACACATCCGGACGCTATTGGCTTTACAGGCTTTAACTGGCTGGATGATCCCGATAAGGATTATGCAGACGCGGTAAACAATATTAAAATTGTAAGTGTTAAAGACGGGGATAATAAAAAATACGGAACGCAATATTACAAGCCTTCGCAACAAACATTGTCATTAGGGCAATATCCGTTAAAAAGAGACTTGTATATTATAAATTGCACAGGTAGGCAGGGCTTAGGTACCGGGTTCGAATTGTTTTTAAACAGTGATCGCGGCCAGCGAATAGTTCTGAGTTCGGGTTTATTACCAAGTGTGATGCCTGAAAGAGAGATTGTGATAAAAAAGAAATAAACTAATATAATTCTAATATAAATAATTCCAAATGAAAATTACCAGTAAAGTAGCTGTGGCAGCATTAGGATTGGTATGCATAGGTTCTGTGGCTAATGCACAAAGCCTTGATGATGCTAAGAAAGCGATTAATGCCGAGCAATATTCAAAAGCAAAATCGATACTTAAAAACCTAACGGTTACAGAACCAACTAAAGATGCGGACTATTTTTACCTGGGCTGGGTTTACCTGCAACAGGACGAAGCTGATTCAGCAAAACTAATCTTTAATAAAGGTTTGGCTGTTAATCCTAAATCTGCCTTAAACTATGCAGGTTTGGGTGCCGTAGCATTTCTTGATAAAGACAGGGCTACAGCCACCACCAATTTTAACCAGGCTTTGGCTTTAGCAACTAAAAAAGATGTTGAACCTTATGTATATGTAGGTAAATCATACTTATTAGTGCCATCAGCAAGTGCATCTATAGCACCGGCTGATGCTAAATCGGCTATTGACGTATTGACTAAAGGCTTAACTATTAATCCTAAAAATACTGATTTATTATTGGCCAGAGGTAACGCGTACTTATCGCAATTGCAAAATACACAGGCATCCAACGATTTCGATGCAGCATTGGAGATTGATCCAAAACTGGCATCTGCTGATGTTGCCGAAGGTGTAATATTAAAATTTGCAAATAACTATACTGATGCTGAAGCTAAATTTCAGGCAGCATTAGCTATCGACCCTAACTTTGGACCAGCTTATCGTGAGTGGGCTGAAACAGATTTACGTTGGTCAAACAGTGATGCATCACAGGCAGCTAAAAGGCAGGAAGCGGTTGAGCACTATCAAAAATATTTAAGCTTAACTGATATGTCTGTTGAATCACAAATGCGCTATGCGGATTTCTTGATCTCGGCACATGACCCGGCCGATTATAAGATATTAGAAACAGTAGCTACTGATCTGTCAAAATCAGCAACAACCAATTTAAGGATATATCGTTACTTAGCTTATGCAGCTTATGAGAACAAAGATTATCCTGCTGGCTTATCTGCTATGAATACCTGGATGACTAAAGCCGATCCTAAACGTATTATTCCTGCGGATTACTTATATTTAGGTCACTTGCAAATCGCGTCAGGTCAGGATTCAATTGGTATGTTGAACCTGCAAAAAGCTTACGAACTGGATAGTACACAAACTGATGTATTAGCTGAAATTGCAAAATCGCTTTATACTGCGAAGAAATACAAACAAGCTGGTGACGAGTATGCGTTGTACATTGATAAATCTAAAAAAGAATCATTAAATGATCTTTTCCGTGAGGGGAGTGCTTATTACTATGCTTTTGACGCTAAAAAACCAGATACCACTTTATTAACTAAAGCTGACTCTGCTTTCGCAAGGATTCAACACCTGGCTACACAGCCGGTTGCTATTGCTGCGCTTTACAGAGCTTATGTTAATGACACTAAAGATGCAGATCGTAATAACATAAAAGGTTTGGCAATCCCTTATTATCAGGATTACATTAAAATTGTAACATCAAAACCAGCACTTACCCCAGCTGATAAAAAAGGCTTGGCTGCTGCTTATGATTACCTGGGCAGATACTACGAGTATAAGGTAAAAGATGATGCACAGGCAACTGATAATTATTCAAAGGCCTTGCTCAATGATCCAACCGATTCTGAAGCAACAGACTTCATGAAAAAGAAGGGAAAAAAATAAAAAATGCTAATAAAAAGGGCCTCAATTAAATGAGGCCTTTTTTATTGTTGATCCATTAGTATATTTGCAGCATGGAAGTACAAAGTATGCCGGTAAATTTTTTGCCGATTATTTTTCAAATGATCGTAGCAGTTGGTTTTGTGGTTGGCACAATGTTCGTAACACACAAAATAGGCCCTAAACGCGCCACTAAAGATAAGTTAACCCCATTTGAATCGGGTATCGAAGTTGTTGGTAATGCCCGTACTCCAATATCAATCAAATATTTCCTGGTAGCTATACTATTTGTTTTGTTTGATGTGGAGGTTATTTTCATGTACCCGTGGGCTGTAAACTTTAAAGCGCTGGGTGGCAGCGGGATGATAGAAATGTTCATTTTTATGGCTACGCTGTTATTGGGCTTTATCTACATCATCAAAAAAGGTGCGTTAGACTGGGATTAGTTTAGATTCATTCTAAATATATTCTATCAATAACATAGTGTATCAAATACAGTATAAATAATTGTAAATTTGCTTATCCTTTCTGCGTTTGGATAGGTTTTTGTATTATATAGTTCATGAGTGATATTCAGTTAGTTGAAGCTCCTCCTGGTGTAGAAGGTGCTGGGTTTTTTGCTACTTCGCTTGATAAAGCAATAGGTTTAGCACGTTCAAACTCGTTATGGCCACTGCCATTTGCCACTTCTTGCTGTGGTATAGAGTTTATGGCCACTATGGCTTCTCATTATGATTTGTCGAGGTTTGGTGCCGAGCGTTTGAGTTTTTCTCCCCGCCAGGCCGACTTGTTAATGGTTATGGGTACCATATCCAAAAAGATGGGTCCTGTACTTCGTCAGGTTTACCTGCAAATGGCCGAGCCCCGTTGGGTAATGGCTGTTGGCGCCTGCGCATCAAGCGGTGGTATATTTGATACCTATTCTGTATTGCAGGGTATTGATGAGATTATCCCGGTTGACGTTTACGTACCCGGCTGCCCGCCACGCCCCGAAGCTATTATTGATGGCTTTATAGGTATCCAGAAATTAGTACAAACAGAATCGCTGCGCCGTCGTAATACGCCGGAGTATCAGAAATTATTAGCTTCATACGGAATTCAGTAATGGGTAAGATCACTAACGAAGAACTTTTAAAAAAGATCAACGAAAAGTTTGACCAGCAAATAACCGTTGTTGGCGAACCATATGGTTTATTAACCATTGAAACCGGCCGTGAGCAAATAATTGAACTATTAGAATTTTTAAAAAATGATACTGTATTACAGTTCATCTATTTAACAGATATAACCGCGATACATTATCCAGAGCAGGAAAAACCTATCGGTGTGATTTATCACCTGCATAGCCTGATAAATAATGTGCGTATCCGTATTAAAGTTTTTTTACCTGCCGAAGATTATCACATCCCTACTGCAACAACAGTATGGCATGGTGCTAATTGGATGGAGCGTGAAACTTATGACTTTTTCGGAGTGATATTCGATGGTCACCCGGATTTACGCAGGATATTAAATGTTGATGACATGACGGTTTTCCCGATGCGCAGAGAATATCCGCTGGAAGACCCTAATCGTGTTGATAAAAAAGATTATTTTTTCGGAAGATAGAAGATGCAGAACCACCCGGTATATACAGATAACGATCCGCAAACCGCGCCCTCAACCCTTAACTTAGGGCCAACGCACCCGGCTACGCATGGTGTTTTTCAAAACGTGTTGCAATTGGATGGTGAACGGATCATGAGCGGCGTATCAACCATTGGTTATATACACCGTGCTTTTGAAAAAATTGCTGAACACCGCCCTTTTTACCAGATCACCCCATTAACCGATCGTTTAAACTATTGCTCATCACCCATCAATAACATGGGCTGGCACATGACGGTTGAAAAACTGTTAGGTATCGAGACCCCAAAACGTGTTGATTACCTGCGCGTAATAGTAATGGAACTGGCCCGTATATCAGATCATATTGTATGTAACGGTGTATTGGGTGTTGATACCGGCGCTTTCACTGGTTTCCTTTACATGATGGAATACCGTGAGGCTATTTATGAAATTTACGAAGAAGTTTGCGGCTCGCGCCTTACTACCAACATTGGTCGTATAGGTGGTTTCGAGCGTAACTTTAACGCCATAGCTTTTAACAAACTGCGTAAATTCTTAAAGGATTTCCCGCCAGTGTTAAGAGAATTCCAGGCATTATTTAATCGTAACCGCATATTTGTTGATCGTACCAAAGGCGTTGCAGCAGTAACTGCTGAAGATGCATTGGCGTACAGCTGGAGCGGCCCGTTACTACGTGCGGCAGGTGTTGATTATGATGTTAGGGCGATGAATCCTTATTCTTCATACGAAGATTTTGATTTTGAAGTACCTGTTGGAGAAAATGGCGACGTTTATGCGCGTTTCCTTGTTCGTAACGAAGAAATGTGGCAGAGCATGCGCCTTATTGAACAGGCTTTAATGAAACTGGAAAAAGAACCGACAGACATATTCCACGCTGATGTGCCTGAGTTCTACCTGCCTCCAAAAGAAGAAGTTTACAATAACATGGAAGCCCTTATTTATCACTTTAAAATAGTGATGGGCGAAATAGATACCCCAACATCCGAAGTATATCACTCGGTTGAAGGCGCCAATGGCGAATTAGGTTTTTATTTGGTTAATGATGGTGGCAGATCACCATACCGCTTGCATTTCCGCAGGCCGAGTTTTATCAACTACCAGATGTATGCACCAATGAGCCGTGGTATGTTACTGTCTGACGCGATTATTAACATGAGTAGTTTAAACGTGATAGCCGGAGAATTAGATGCTTAGAGTTGACAATTCAGAAGCGATCCCGGTAGAGTTTTCACCGGAGCTTGTAGCCAAGTTTGATGATATAGTTAGCCGTTATCCCGAAGGAAAACAGAAATCAGCATTATTGCCGATCCTGCACCTGGTACAAGCCGAATTTGGCTGGGTAAGCGCCCCCGCAATGGATAAGGTGGCCGACTATCTGCACATACAGGATATTGAAGTTTACGAAGTAGCTACTTTTTACAGCATGTACTTTATGCGCCCGCAAGGCAAATATATGCTGGAAGTTTGCCGTACAGGCCCATGCTGCTTAGTAGGTGCCGAAAAAATAATGGATCATATTGAGCAAAAACTGGGTGTTAAGGAAGGTGATGTAACGCCCGACGGATTATTCAGCTGGCGCGGAGTGGAATGTTTGGCAGCCTGTGGTTACGGCCCGGTACTGCAAATAAGCCCTGAGTATACTTTTTACGAGAAACTAACCAACGAATCTGTTGATCAATTGATCTCGGATTTAAAGGTAAAAGCCAGTAACTGATATGAATAACTCAACTTTAATTATAACAGATAGTGTATTAGTTTTAGTTGTAGCGTTGATATTAGCCACTGATGAGTTAAAAAAACACGGTGCGATTTTAATACCGTTAATAGCAATAGCATGTGCAAGCTGTATTGTAAGGCACATTAGTCATTACAAGCACACAAAGAAATTATATTAAATAGCAATGGCACGTAAATTACTTTTAGAACATATAAACGTACCCGGCATTAACACTTTTGATGTTTATCGGTCAAAGGGAGGTTATGCTGCTGTTGAAAAGGCATTAAAAACCATGTCGTCTGACGATGTGGTGGAAGAGGTAAAGAAATCAGGCTTGCGTGGCCGTGGTGGCGCGGGTTTCCCTACCGGGATGAAGTGGAGCTTTTTGGCTAAGCCCGAAGGTGTTGCCCGTTACCTGGTTTGTAATGCCGATGAATCAGAGCCCGGAACTTTCAAGGATCGTTATTTGATGACCTATCTCCCTCACTTACTAATTGAGGGAATGATTGTTGCCAGTTACGCTTTAGGAGCCAAAACATCATACATCTACGTTCGTGGTGAGATGATGCCGCAGATCCGCATACTGGAACGTGCCATCGCGGAAGCAAAAAATAAAGGATTTTTAGGTAAAAATATTTTAGGCTCAGGTTACGATCTGGAGTTATATGTACAACCCGGTGGTGGTGCTTACATCTGTGGTGAAGAAACCGCTTTGTTAGAATCATTGGAAGGTAAACGTGGTAACCCGCGCATTAAACCACCATTCCCGGCTATTGCTGGTTTGTATGGTTGCCCAACTGTGGTAAACAATGTGGAGTCGATAGCGGCAGTAGTGCCGATCATCAACGAAGGCGGCGAAGAGTATGCAAAAGTAGGTATCGGTCGCAGTACTGGTACTAAACTGATCTCTGCCGGTGGTAATGTTAAAAATCCCGGTGTTTACGAAATTGACTTAGGTTTACCTGTTGAAGATTTTTTATACTCCGAAGAATATTGCGGTGGTATCGCCAACGGCAAACGCTTAAAAGCAGTTGTTGCAGGGGGCTCATCAGTACCAATTTTACCTGCTAACCTGTTCATGAAAACCATAACCGGCGAACCTCGCCTGATGAGCTATGAATCATTAGCCGAAGGTGGTTTTGTGAGTGGTACCATGATGGGTTCAGGTGGTTTTATCGCTTTTGATGAAGACCAATGTATCGTTCGTAATACTTGGAATTTCGCCCGTTTCTATCACCATGAAAGCTGCGGACAATGTTCGCCATGCCGTGAAGGTACCGGATGGATGGAAAAAGTTTTGCACCGCCTGGAATACGGTCACGGTAAAATGAGCGACATGGATCTGTTGGTTGATGTATCTAAAAAAATTGAAGGAAATACCATTTGTCCGCTGGGTGACGCGGCTGCTTGGCCAGTGGCCAGCGCGATCCGCCACTTTAGGGATGAGTTTGAGTGGCACGTAACAAACGGCGCTGAAGCGGTTAAAAGGAATTACGGAATAGCACATTACGCTGATCCGTTGCCAAAACCGGAGCCGGCGGCATAAGTCAAAATTAAAAAGTGAAAATTCAAAAATAAAAAGTAGCGAAACGTTGAACGAAAAACCTTATGACATCAAACATAGATGTTATTATTTCTCGAAAGAGATAGTTCAATTTGTATCAGCGGCTAAGTTTGAAAGAATTCACTTTTCAATATTTGATCAATTAATAAGAAGTGGCACCTCAATTGGAGCCAATATAGTAGAAGCAAAGTCAGGTAGTTCGACAAGAGATTTTAAGAACTTTTATACAATAGCCTTAAAATCTGCAAACGAAACTAAATACTGGTTATGCTTGATAAGAGATACAATAGATAGTAATATCGAAAAAGATAAAATGAATGATTTGATAAAGGAGGCCGATGAATTATCAAAGATCATCGCTTCAATAATTATCAATCTGCAAAAGTAAATTTTGACTTTTGACTTTTTAATTTTGAATTTAAAATGAAGGTAACAATAGACGGAATATCCGTTGAAGTAGAAGCAGGTACATCCATCCTTAATGCCGCAAGGATTATTGGGGGTGATATTGTGCCACCTGCAATGTGCTATTATTCTAAGCTGGAAGGCAGTGGCGGTAAATGCCGTACTTGTTTGGTTAAAGTAAGCAAAGGCTCTGAAAAAGACCCTCGCCCTATGCCTAAACTGGTAGCATCTTGCCGTACCACGGTAATGGATGGGATGGAAGTGCAAAACATTACTTCGCCTGAGGTAATTGAAGCGCGTAAAGGTATTGTGGAAATGCTATTGATCAATCACCCGCTGGATTGCCCAATTTGCGACCAGGCTGGTGAGTGCGATCTGCAAAACTTAGGTTACGAGCATGGCGCTGTTAAAACCCGTTATGAATTTGACCGCCGTACATTCGAGAAAATAGACATCGGCGATAAAATACAATTACACATGACGCGCTGCATCCTGTGCTATCGTTGTGTTTTCACTGCCGATCAGATCACCAATCACCGCGAACATGGTATCCTTAACCGTGGCGATCACTCTGAAATATCAACCTACATACAAAAAGCGGTTGATAATGATTTCTCGGGTAACGTGATTGATGTTTGTCCGGTAGGCGCATTAACAGATAAAACTTTCCGCTTTAAAAATCGTGTATGGTTTACCAAACCGGTTGAAGCTCACCGCGATTGCAACCACGAAAACTGCAAAGGCAAAGTAACACTTTGGTACAAAGGTGAAGAGGTTTTACGTGTTACCGCACGTAAGGATATTTATGGTGAGGTTGAAGATTTTATTTGCAACGAATGCCGTTTCGATAAAAAGAAAACAGCTGATTGGGTTATTGAAGGCCCGCGTAAGGTATCAAACCAATCGGTTATCAGCTCAAACCACTACGATACAATGAAGCCTTTACCGGTTGTTAAAAGTAATCCGGTATTAATAGAGGCAAACCAGGAACAATTTGAACGGGAAACACGCTTATAATGGAATTAGGAGATATTATAATAAAATTTATATTGGTAGTGATCATTTTCGCTATCAGCTTGGTTGTAGCCATGTATTCTACCTATGCCGAGCGTAAAATAGCGGCATTTTTTCAGGATAGGATAGGCCCTAACCGTGCCGGCCCATGGGGTTTATTACAACCTTTATGCGATGGTGCAAAAATGTTCCTGAAAGAAGAGATCATCCCAACCAATGCAAGCGCATTCCTGTTTATCGCAGGCCCTTCATTGGCTATTTTAACTGCTTGTTTAGGTTCAGCAGTTATTCCATGGGGACAAAATATACAAATCGGTTCACGAGTTGTTGAATTGCAAGTTGCTGACATTAACGTAGGTGTATTATACATCTTCGGTGTGGTATCATTAGGTGTTTATGGCGTAATGATAGGCGGCTGGGCATCAAACAATAAATACTCGTTATTAGGTGCTATACGTGCGGCATCGCAGAATATCAGTTACGAAATTTCAATGGGTCTTTCTATCATCGCCCTGTTGATGCTAACCGGTACTTTAAGCTTGAGAGAATTGGCTGCACAACAGCATGACTGGCACTGGAATGTGTTACGCCAGCCATTAGGTTTCTTATTGTTCATTGTTTGCGCATTCGCGGAAACCAACCGTACACCATTCGATTTACCTGAGTGCGAAACCGAGCTGGTAGGTGGTTATCACACCGAGTACTCATCAATGAAATTAGGTTTCTACCTGTTTGCGGAGTATATCAACATGTTCATTTCATCGGCAGTAATGGCTACCTTATATTGGGGCGGTTACAACTACCCGGGTATGGATTGGGTATTGGTTCATACCGGCCCTACAATTGGCCCGCTGATTGGTGTAATCGTATTATTCGCTAAGATATTTTTATTCATATTCTTTTTTATGTGGGTACGCTGGACAATCCCGCGTTTCCGCTACGATCAGCTGATGGACCTTGGCTGGAAGGTATTAATACCTTTGGCAATTGCCAACATTGTATTAACCGGTCTTATTAGCAATTATTTATAGATAGAGGGATAATGGAATCATTAAGTAATAAAAGAAAGTTAATTGAATCAAAGCCACTCAATTTTTGGGAGCGGGCTTATTTGCCTGCAATCATCAGCGGCTTATCAATTACCATGAAACACTTTTTCAGGAAACCGGTAACTATCAGCTATCCTGAAGAAAAACGTGAGTTTTCAGAAAATTTCCGTGGCATGCACTCGCTTAAACGCGATGAGAATGGTAAAGAACGTTGCACCGCCTGCGGTTTATGCGCTTTATCATGCCCGGCAGAAGCCATTACCATGACGGCCGCTGAGCGCCAGAAAGGTGAAGAGCATTTGTATCGCGAAGAGAAATATGCCGCTGTTTATGAGATAAACATGCTGCGTTGTATCTTCTGCGGATTGTGTGAAGAGGCTTGCCCTAAAGAGGCAATATATTTAGATGGTGATATTGTACCGGCAGATTATTTGCGTAAAGATTTTATATACGGTAAGGACAAATTAGTAGAGGCACCCCTAAATCAATAAAGAAGTTTTATACCTTTGCCCATCCTTTATGGGCATAAGGTATTTTGTAAATATAAACATGAATACATTTTACTTCATCGCATTTTTATCCATATTCTTTTCGATATTGGTTATAACTGCCAAAAATCCGGTGCACAGCATACTTTATCTTGTACTCACATTTTTCACCTTCACGGTACATTACATTTTACTTAATGCCCAGTTTTTGGCGGTAGTAAACTTTATCGTATACATGGGGGCTATATTGGTGTTGTTCCTGTACACATTGATGCTCATCAACCTGAATAAGGATTCAGAGCCGGTAAAATCAAACATGGTGAAAATTGCCGCTGTTTTAGGCGGAGGTTGTTTACTAGTGGTATTGGTGGGCTGCCTTAAACAAGTAGGCGTTGCCGATCCTGTTTTACTTAAAGATCCCGGATTAGGGCTTGTACAAAATTTAGGTAAAGTATTATTTAACGAGTTTTTATTACCGTTTGAAATATCCTCGCTGTTACTATTATCAGCAATGGTTGGGGCCGTTTTATTAGCTACTAAAGATCCAAAACCAAAATCAGTGTAATGGAAAGTTTAACCAATACCATAAAATCAGTACCGCTTAATCATTACATCCTGTTGTGCTCTATTATATTTTCGATAGGGGTAATGGGTGTGTTATTACGCCGTAATGCTATCATCATATTTATGTCGATAGAGTTGATGCTGAATTCAGTTAACCTATTGCTTACCGCTTTCTCAGTTTATCATGGCGATGCCAGCGGACAAGTATTCGTGTTTTTTGTTATGGCCCTTGCCGCCGCCGAGGTCGCGGTAGGTTTGGCTATTATAGTAATGATATATCGTAACACAAACTCTGTTGATACTAACGTATTGAACAGGTTGAAGTGGTAAAGCCCCCAGCCCCCCGAAGGGGGAGTTTGGAGAGCGTTAATAAATAAAAATAAACTTCTGTTCCCCCTTTAGGGGGTTAGGGGGCAAAAAGAATAAAATATAAAAAATGGATAAATACATCTGGCTTATTCCTGTACTACCCTTAGCCGGTTTTATTATTAATGGCGTTGGCCGTAAAAGCTTATCCGAAAAAGCGATAGGTTTTATCGGTAGCTTCCTGGTATTGGTTTCATTCGGATTAAGTGTTGCCGCTTTTTTACAGGTAAAATCTTCAGGCCATGCAATCAATGTTCAATTATTTGATTGGATTGATGTTGGCGCATTCCACGTACCATTTGCATTTGTGGTTGATCAGTTAAGCTCATTAATGCTGCTGATCATTACCGGCGTAGGTTTCCTTATCCATTTATACTCTATCGGTTACATGCATTTGGATGAAGGTTACGGTAAATTCTTTGCTTACCTTAATCTGTTTGTATTCTTTATGCTATTACTGGTATTAGGTTCAAACTATGTAGTAATGTTCATCGGTTGGGAAGGTGTAGGTTTATGCTCATACCTGTTAATCGGTTACTGGTTTACCAACCCAAGCTATGCTGATGCCGCCAAGAAAGCATTCATCATGAACCGTATTGGCGATTTAGGCTTCTTATTAGGGATTTACCTGATCTATCAATATTTCGGAAGTTTTGCTTTTGCAGATGTATTCCCAAGAGCCGCAGCCGCACATGCAGGTTCAGTACCATTTGTATTGATAACTATTTTACTATTTGTAGGTGCTACCGGTAAATCGGCACAAATACCATTGTTTACATGGTTACCCGACGCAATGGCCGGTCCGACTCCCGTTTCAGCATTGATACACGCTGCAACCATGGTTACCGCAGGTATCTATATGATCGCCCGCTCAAACATCTTGTTTACGCTGGCTCCGGATACCATGCATGTTATCGCTATCATCGGTTTGGCTACAGCCATATTCGCCGCGTTGATCGCCCTAACACAAACTGATATAAAAAAGGTACTGGCTTATTCGACTGTATCTCAATTAGGCTACATGTTTTTAGGCTTGGGCGTTGGTGCTTATACTGGTGCTTTCTTCCACGTAATGACACACGCTTTCTTTAAGGCGTTATTATTCCTTGGTGCAGGTTCTGTAATACACGGAATGAGCAATGAACAGGATATGCGCAAGATGGGAGGCTTAAGAGGCAAATTACCAATCACGTTTATCACTATGCTGATCGGTACGCTGGCTATATCTGGTATACCTCCGTTCGCTGGTTTCTTCTCTAAAGACGAAATTTTGGCCAACACATTCGCGCAAAGCCCTACTATGTACGTATTGGGTGTTATCGCTGCCATGTTTACCTCATTCTATATGTTCCGTTTGCTTTTCCTTACATTTTATGGAAAGTTTCGCGGTACATCAGATCAGGAGCATCATTTACACGAATCTCCTCCAAGTATGACTATACCGCTTATCGTATTAGCTGTGTTATCAGTTATAGGAGGATTTTTAAACGTACCGGAATCATTAGGTGGCAGCCACTGGTTGGCAAACTACCTTGCACCAATATTTGAAAAATCAGCAGCTATTATGCCTGTTGTTGAAATGAAAGGCAGCACTGAAATTATATTGATGTGCGTTTCTGTCGGATCAGCAGTATTGGCATTTATTTATGCCTTCATCAAATATAGCAAAAATGGCGAAGTGCCTTCACCTGACGGCGAAAACCGGAACTTCCTGGTGAACTTATCATACAATAAGTTTTATGTTGATGAGATCTATGATGCCATCATCCGCAAACCATTGGATGCTCTTTCAGACTTCCTGTACAATGTGATTGATAAGATGGGCATTGATGGACTAGTAAATGGCATTGGCGATTCGCCTGTTGAAGCCAGCAAAGGTTTACGTTTACTGCAAACAGGTAACGTAGGCTTCTACATATTTATGATGGTGGCCGGTATTATTGCCGTGTTAGTATATAGTTTTGTTAAAATATAAACCATAGCGTTTACAATATAAAAATGACGGTTAGTATATTAATTTTTTTACCGATAGTTGCAGCCCTTGCTGTATTGATATTCAAAAATGAAGTCGCAAAACATGTTGCTTTATTTTTCGCAGTTGCCGAATTGGGCGTTGTTGCTTATTTGTTAACTAAATTTGTTCCTGATGCATCGCTACAGTTCGCTGTTGATGTGCCGTGGATACCCAAATTCGGCATTTACTTTACCGCCGGAATAGACGGGATAAGTATGGTACTGGTGCTGCTTACAGCCTTGTTAGTGCCAATAATTATACTTACAACCTATCAGCATACCTACCGAAAAGCTGCCGCGTTTTATGCATTAATATTGTTTATGCAAGCAGGCTTATTAGTTGTATTTACAGCGCTTGATGGCTTTTTATTTTATGTTGGATGGGAAGCGGCACTAATACCGATATACTTTATTTGTGCCTTATGGGGCGGAGAGAATCGTATCAAGGTTACCCTTAAGTTTTTCATTTATACTTTTGCAGGTTCGCTATTTATGCTGGTAACCATCATCTACCTGTATCTGAAAGCACCTGAAGGTACTTATGACCTGATGGCGTTTTATCGCCTTAGTTTATCTACTTCACAACAATCGTGGGTGTTTCTGGGCTTCTTTATTGCCTTTGCTATTAAAATTCCAATATTCCCTTTTCATACCTGGCAGCCGGATACCTATACCGAGGCGCCATCAGCAGGCAGCATGCTTTTAGCAGGTATTATGCTAAAAATGGGTTTATATGGCATGATGCGTTGGGCTATACCTAGTGCACCACTTGGCTTTTTTAAATGGGGCAACACCGTAATTATATTGGCTTTAATAGGTGTGGTTTACGGCGCTTTAATTGCCTTTAGACAAAAGAATGGTAAACGCCTGGTGGCTTACTCGTCAATAGGGCACGTAGGGCTTATTGCTGTAGGTATATTTACCTTAAGCACCGAAGGTATGCAAGGCGCACTAATACAAATGCTTAGTCACGGTATAAACGTTGTTGGTTTATTCTTTATTTGGGATATCATCAGCAGGCGTTTAAATACTTATGATACCGCGCAACTTGGCGGTATAGCCAAGGTCGCACCTAAATTCGCTACTGCGTTTTTAATAATTGTATTGGGTTCGGCGGCATTACCACTAACCAATGGTTTTATTGGTGAGTTCTTATTATTGAATGGTGCGTTTCAGGCGGATATAGTATTGGGAGCAGTTGCAGGCTTAACCATTATTTTTGCAGCAGTGTACTTGTTACGCATGTACAAAAATGTTATGCAGGGCGAAACCAATGCATTAACGGCCACATTTACCGACATCGCGGGATCAGAAAAATTAACTTTAGCTATAATTTGTATATTAATTATTGGTATTGGTGTATATCCAGGGCCTATACTGCATCTTTCGCAAGCCGCAGTTGACCAGCTTATAACCAATATTCATAGCAAGGCAATGAATATACCATTGGTACAGCACTAAATTTTAGTACAGGAATTATAAAAATTAAAATTTAGAGATCAGAATTAAAAAGACAACATGAATACCTTAATAATCATATCTGTTTTACCTATTGTGCTTTTATATTTAGGCTTGTTTAAAGCCCAAAAAGCACTGTTGCCTGTTACTGTTATCGGCCTTTTGGTTGCTTTGGGTTTAGCCATATCGCAATGGAATAATGGCGCACAACCTATTTTTCATGATATGATGTTGTTTGATAATTATTCAATAGCATTTTGTGCCATTACAATTACTACAACCATACTTATCCTGTTATTATCTAAAGGCTACTTTGAAAAAATAAGTAATCATATAGCAGAGTACTATGCTATAATCTTGTTTTCGCTGGCCGGAATTGTGGTGATGGTATCATACTACAACTTAGTGATGCTTTTTATCGGTATCGAGATCATGTCGGTGAGTTTATACATATTGGCGGGTATCAAAAAGAATGATTTTGCTTCAAACGAAGCCGCATTGAAATACTTCCTGATGGGCGCGTTCTCAACCGGGTTTTTATTGTTTGGTATCGCGTTAATCTACGGTTCAACCGGATCATTCCATTTAGAAGCCATACGCGATTATGTTATAGCTAATCCGCGCACAATAGACCCAATGTTTTATGTAGGCATTATGCTGATCATCGTAGGGCTTTGCTTTAAAGTAGGTGCTGCCCCATTCCACTTCTGGACGCCGGATGTTTATGAAGGTTCACCAACACTGATCACCGCTTTCATGTCTACAGCAGTTAAAACTGCTGGTTTCGCGGCATTCTTACGTTTGTTTACAGAGTGCTTTCAGCCGCTTTCATCTTTCTGGATGCCAGCGTTATTGGTTATCACTATCCTGACATTATTTATTGGCAATATAACAGCACTATATCAGCAAAGTTTTAAACGTATGATGGCTTTCTCAAGCATATCGCACGCTGGTTATTTATTGTTTGCTATTGTGGCTTTAGGCGCAAGTTCGGCAAATTCGGTATTTGTATATGCTACAGCTTATTCAATCGCTTCAATCATCGCGTTCGCGGCACTGATACTGGTTCGCCAGCAATCAGGCAGTGATAATTTTGATGCGTTCAACGGGCTGGCTAGAAAGAATCCGTTCCTGGCATTCACATTAACCATTGCTATGCTTTCGTTGGCGGGTATACCGTTAACCGCGGGCTTTATTGGTAAGTTCTTTATGTTCTCTTCAGCATTATCACAATATCAAATTTGGTTGGTGATATTAGCTGTAATAAACGCTATAATAAGTATCTTCTATTATTTTAGGGTTATTGTTGCGATGTATTTCCGCAGCGCGGAAACAGAAGAGCTGATCATCCCAACTTATTACAAGTTTGTTTTAGGCCTGTCAGCATTAGTAACTATACTAATTGGTATTTACCCAACATTTATTACCGGGCTTATTTAATAATTTAGGTAATAACCATTTCAATATAATATTTGTAGATTTACAAATATAGTGAATGGAAAATTTTTGGGAACATCTGCAAAATTTAACTGACGCTCAATCCATTATAAGTAGAGGCGGCTTTTACTTTTTGCTTACCGTTGTATTTGCTGAAACAGGATTGTTTTTTGGCTTTTTTTTGCCGGGAGATTACCTGTTGTTTATGGCTGGCCTACTTTGTGCCAATGGCATATTCGATGTAAATATTACTACACTCATCTTATCAATAATTGCTGCAGGCATTTTGGGCAACTTTGCTGGGTATTGGTTTGGTTATCGTACCGGCCCAATTTTGTTCAACAAAAACGATTCTTTGCTGTTTAAAAAGCGATATGTGGTAATGGCGGAGCAATTTTATCTGAAATACGGTGGTATGGCACTAATTTTGGGCAGATTTTTCCCGATAATTAGAACTTTTGCGCCTATCTTTGCAGGTGTTGTTAAAGTTGATATTAAAAGATTTACTTTATACAATATAGTGGGTAGCATGGCATGGGTAGTAACACTATGTTTATCAGGTTATTTCTTAGGAGTAAAGTATCCCGATGTAAAGCATTATGCACAATACATAGTAATTGGCTTTTTTGTATTGACGTCGATCCCATTAATTTTAGCCTTTTTTAAAAGGCAACATGTACAGCATAACAATTAAATAAAAAATATAATATTACTAAATGAGTACTCAACATCCCTGGCACCAGGTTTCTCCCGGCGATAATTTTCCTGAAGTTGTAAATGCGATAATAGAGATCCCGAAAGGATCAAAAGCGAAATATGAGATAGATAAGGAATCAGGTTTATTAAAACTCGACCGTGTTTTGTTTTCATCAGTAATGTATCCGGCTAATTATGGATTTATCCCACAAACTTATTGTGATGATCATGATCCTTTAGATATATTAGTGCTATGTTCTGTTGACGTATTCCCTATGTCGATCATCGAAGCTAAGGTTATCGGTGTAATGCATATGGTTGACAACGGTGAGCAGGATGATAAGATCATCGCGGTAGCAAAAAATGATATGTCGGTTAATTATATTAACGATTTAAATGAGTTACCGCCGCACGCTACTAAAGAAATAGTTCGTTTCTTTCAGGATTATAAAAGCTTAGAAGGAAAAAATGTAACTATTGAGCATTTATTGGGTATGCGTTATGCCCACAAAGTAATTCAGGAAAGTATGGAACTGTACAAGTCTACTTTCCCTGTGTATCAACAATAACTAATGGACCCCGCGGAACTCACAATAAATTATTTCTACCTTTTCCTTACCATTTTCCTGGTAATATTAAATGGCTTTTTTGTAGCCGCAGAATTCGCCATGGTAAGAGTGCGCGGTTCGCAGATAGAAATTAAAGCTAAAACGGGTAGTCGCTTAGCTAAAACCACCCGCGGGATACTGCATAATCTGGATGGGTACCTGGCTGCTACGCAGTTGGGTATTACCATCGCTTCGCTGGCCTTGGGCTGGTTTGGGCAATCAGTAGTAACAGCGGTAATGTTGCACTGCTTTTTGTCGCTTGGCATTGTTATAACATCGCCATTAATACTTAACATAAGCCATTTTGTAGCTTTCGCGGTTATCACGGTGTTTCATATTACCTTTGGCGAGTTGGCCCCCAAGTCAATCGCTATACAACGCTCTACACGTACGGTAATGGCAATTGCTGTTCCGTTAAGGTTGTTTTACGTAGTGTTTAAACCCATCATCTGGTGTTTAAATACTTTCGCCAATTTTATATTAAGACTTATTGGTATTGATGCCGCGCAGGGTGAAACACACCATAGTTCAGAAGAATTACAATATCTTTTAGAGCAAGGTAAAGAAACCGGCGCGATTGATTCTAACGAGCATGAGCTGATACAAAACGTATTTGAGTTTAATGAGCGAGTGGTGAAAAATATCATGGTTCCGCGTACTAAAATATCCGGAGTTGATATTGATACAGAGAAAGATGAGCTACTGGAGATATTAATTACCGAAGGTTATTCCCGCATCCCTGTTTACGATGATGTGATCGACAAGATTGTTGGTATTGTACACGCCAAAGATATTTTGCCTTTACTGGCACGTAACGAACCAATTGTTTTAAAAGATATTATCCGTAAGCCATACTTTATCCCAGAAACAAAAAAGATCAATGATCTGATGGCGGAGCTGCAGCAAAAGCGCATACAGATAGCCATTGTGCTGGATGAATTTGGCGGGACTGCCGGTATGGTTACCCTGGAAGATATTGTTGAGGAACTGGTAGGCGAGATACAGGATGAGTACGATGAGGAAAAACCTATTGTAGAACGTGTAAATGACCGTGAATTTATTGTAAATGCCTTAGCCCCAATATATGATGTAAACAGCCATCTGCCACATGATTTGCCTGAAGATGGTGATTATGATACAGTTTCGGGTTGGTTGGGTGATATTTTTGGTAAGATACCCGACGTAGGCGAACAAAAGGAGTCAAACGGTTACAATATCACCGTACTAAAAAAATCCGACCAAAACATTGAATCAGTAAAACTTGAACTGCTGATAAATGAGGAAGATGCTGTAGATTTGCATTGATTTCTGACTCTAAGAAGCTGTCTAAAAACGATTGAATGTTGTTTTTATATAACCACAAAAACAAAGCGTCATTGCGAGCGAAGCGTGGCAATCCCAAGCTATGCAGAGCCACTCTGTAAGTCGGTGATTGCCACTCTTCGCTCGCAATGACGATTATTTATCATTTTTTAATAGCTTCTAATAAAAATGCATCTTTTTTACACTCCCGACATACAACCAACACATCCCCAATATTTTCTGAGCGAAGAAGAAAGCAAGCATGCTATACGTGTGCTGCGACTGACTGTGGGCGATGAGGTGCAACTGATCGACGGTGGGGGAGGATTGTATGCTGCTGAGATTAAGGATGCGCATCCCAAGCGCACTATTCTGCAAATAAATTCGATAAAACAGGAGTTTAATAAGCGCAACCATTACCTGCACATCGCCATCGCCCCAACAAAAAATATTGAGCGTTTGGAGTGGTTTTTAGAAAAAGCTACCGAAATAGGTATTGATGAAATATCGCTCATCATCTGCCAGCGATCTGAACGTAAAGAAGCCAAAACTGACAGGCTGAATAAAATCATTACCGCCGCTATAAAACAATCCATAAAAGCATACCATCCTGTTTTGAATGAGCCGGAACCTTTGACTAAATTATTGACGCGTGAGTTTGACAGTCAGAAATTTATAGCGCATTGCGAGGTTGGGGATAAGCTAAAACTGAAAGAAGCCATCATCCCCGGAGGGAAATATTTAATTTTAATAGGGCCAGAGGGTGATTTTACACCAAAAGAAATAGAAGATGCGTTAAGTAATGGTTTTAAAGCTATAACTTTAGGGGAGAGCCGTCTACGCACAGAAACCGCTGCACTGGAAGCTTGCTTTGAAGCGAACTTTTTAAATCGATAATAATGAAGAAAGGCATTTATATAGTAACCGCTTTAATTGCGCTGCTTTTAATGAGCAGCTTTAGCGAGCCTACCTATAAAATGGCCAAACTGAAATACAACGGCGGCGGCGATTGGTATGGCGACCGCACAGCCCTGCCTAACCTGGCTAAATTTTGCAACGATAATTTAAAAACCAATTTCCAGATACAGGATGAAACGGTAGAAGTTGGCAGTGCCGAGATATTTAATTATCCTTTCATTTTTATGACAGGGCATGGTAATGTGATCTTCTCTGATCAGGAGGCGAAAAACCTGCGGGCTTATTTAACTGGTGGCGGTTTCTTGCACATCTGCGATAATTACGGGCTCGACCAGTTTATCCGCCCCCAAATGAAAAAGGTTTTTCCCGAACTGGATTTTGTGGAGTTACCGCTGAATTATCCCATCTATCATCAAAAATATGACTTCCCGAATGGCTTGCCCAAAGTGCACGAGCACGATGGTAAAAGGGCGCAAGGTTTTGGCTTGATATACAAGGGGCGACTGGTTTGTTTTTATGATTACCAATGCGATTTAGGCAATGGTTGGGAGGATTATGGAACCTACGCCGGCGACAGCCAGGAAACGCGTTTAAAAGCACTTAAAATGGGTGCTAATCTGATCCAATATATCTTCACAAACCGCTAACCACGACCGTTGATTTAAATGATTAATGGATTTCATTAATGATTGATGAAAGAATTATAAATTAGCAAGAGTAATCAATATAATCAATAACCCATTAAAATCAGCGGTACATGATACAAGTAAAAGTTAACGATAAATACAATTTCGAGATTGAGAAGAATAACGATGAGTTATTGATCAACGGCGAAGCTGTTACTGCTGATATAAAGCAATTAAATGCCTCTGCTTATCATATTATTGATCGCTTAAAACCATATAATGCCGAGATGGTTAGTTTTAATGCTGCCAATAAAACCGCGGAAATAAAGGTTAATAATAACGTGTACACCGTATCGGTAAAAGATCAGTTTGATGTATTGCTGGATAGGTTGGGGTTAAATAATCTTAACAGCGCAAAAGTTAGCGAGGTAAAGGCCCCAATGCCCGGCCTGGTGCTAAAAGTGTTTGTTTCCGAAGGCAGCGAAGTGCTTAAAGGCGATAGCCTGTTTATTTTAGAAGCCATGAAGATGGAAAACATCATAAAAGCCACTGCTGATGTAACCGTTAAAACTGTAAAGATCAAACCAGGTGATAAGGTTGAAAAAGGGCAGGTATTGTTGCTGTTTAAATAATTTCCAATTGTCATTCTGAGCGGCAGCGAAGAATCTGTACGCCTGGATACTACTGTACAGATTCTTTGTTCCTCAGAATGACAAGGATATTATTGCTTCGTTCCTCGCAATGACAAGTTTTTAAAATCACATTAAATAAAAAAGGCGAAAGGTGTATTGCCTTTCGCCTTTCAGCTTTTATATGTTTTAAAGCTTAGTTTGCTTTAAATGCTTTTGCTTTTTTAACACCAAAGTGAGGTTTTCCTTGTGGATGTATTTCCGGCGAACCTACAAGGTCCATCGCGCAACGGAAACCAACTTCGGCACTTGACTCGTCCTCATCCATAAAACGGCGGGTTGCAGGATTTAACCAGTAAGCCAAATCGTTCCATGAACCGCCTTTGTAAACCTTAGACTGATCATGAACCAAAGTAGTTGTACCATATAATACACGGTTTACAGTATCACTGTAACCCCTTTGATCAGCATTGTATGCTTTACCAATTAAATCGCTTCTAAGCGGAGGAGCTGCCGAATTCGCATTTGCAGGTTGACCAGCAACAGTTGCGCCACCAGTTGTTGCAGCAGGGGCGCCACCATTTTGCGAAGCAAGAAGCTCGGCATAGGTTAATTTTTTACGTGATGTAGCAGCATCCTTTATAGGGTGGCCGTATTTGTCTTTAGCGTAGATGCCTTTAACAGGATCGGCTAAACGTTTGTTAGTGTACTCGTTACCACGGAAAGGGTTAAAGTCATCAACTTCTTCGTATGAAGTTTGGCGATAAGTATCTTGTACCCATTCGTTAACGTTACCCGCCATGTTGTATAAACCAAAATCATTAGGTGGGTATGAACGTACAGGTGCGGTTATATCGGCCTTGTCATTCAAATAACCACCAACACCCGCGTTATCACCTTCGCCACGTTTAAAGTTGGCTAATATCATACCACGTGTTGCTTTTTTAGGTGAACGTACGCCCAGGCCGTTCCAAGGGTATATTTTACCATCGTTAATGTTTTCAAACTGTGTATTTCCGGCTAATGCTAAAGCGGCATATTCCCACTCAGCTTCTGTAGGCAAGCGGTAAGCTTGTTTCAGGATACCGTCCTCTAAACGTACAGGTCTAACAGATTTACCCTTTCCTGTAGTATTACCGGCGTTCAAATCAGGTAACATTTTTTTACCGTCGATGCCTGCGCCTCTGTATTGGCCATTCAGGTACATATCAGTATTGAATGGGGTTTGACCCGCGGGTGCAGCCGGAGCTTTACCTTTATTATCTTTAGCTGATGCCAATATGCCTTTTTGCTGTAATATAAATTCGTTGGCACGGTCGGTACGCCATTGGCAGTAATCCTGCGCCTGATCCCATGATACACCAACTACCGGGTAATCCTGGAATGCAGGGTGCCTTAAATAGTTTTGTACATAAGGCTCATTGTATGATAAAGGCCTGCGCCATACCAATGTATCTGGTAATGCGTTATAATATAACTCGTGATCCTGAGGGAAAGTAACGCTTATCCAGTGTAGGTAATCTAACCAGTCCTGGTTTGAAACCTCAGTTTCATCCATGTAGAACGATGGAATAGTTACACGCTCGCGAACATTGTTGTAGTCAAATGTTACATCCTGATCGGCACTGCCGCCCAAAACAAATGTACCACCCTCAATAGGAACAAGGCCCGGGCCCGGTGAAGGATGGGTTTGGCGAAATTTAGTGTAACCACCGTTAGCCCTGTCATTATAAGGGATACCAGTTTTATCAGACTGTTGCTTTTTCGAACAACTGCTTAACAAGGCTACAACACCCAACATCACAAAAGCAGTTTTAGTAAAAAGTATTTTCATATTTTTACAGTTATATTAAAGATTTTAGAAGTGTAAATTTAAAAACATTTGGGTAAAAAGCTAACTTTTATACCCAACAGGTCAAATTAAAAAACCTATTTAGGCTTTTAAACGTAAAGAGTGCAAGATGTGTTACATTTACACAAATATTTTTGAGGCAAAAGCATTTATGTTTATGCTTGCAGACCCGAAAGTGTTTTTAAACAGAGATTAAACTTTAAATTGTTTCGATGATATTTTTTACTAGAAAAGGTCTGCTTGTTTCTCTTGTGTTATTGTTACCGGTTTTGACCTTTGCACAAACCACTTTAAATGGTAGTAATGGTAATGCTATCCCGATAGCGGTACCATCCTTAACCATATCTCCCGATTCGCGTTCAGGTGCTATGGGTGATGCGGGGGTAGCTTTATCACCAGATGTTAATGCCAATTACTGGAATCCATCAAAACTAGCTTTCATACCTGATAATGATGTGGTAGGCGTATCGTACAGCCCGTGGTTACGTAACCTGGCGCCCGACATTAGTTTATCATACCTGAGTTTCGCGCATAAAATAGATGACCGTAACACTATAGGAGCATCACTACGTTATTTTAATATAGGTACTGTACAGCAAACCGGCAACGAAAATGAGCAGTTGGGTAATTTTACACCATCCGAACTTGCATTTGATGTATCGTTGGCGCGGAAGTTTGGCGATGATTTTTCATTGGGGTTAACATTGCGTTATATCCACTCTAATATATCTGATGGTTCTGCATCTACCCCAACACAGGGTGCGGGCAATGCAGTAGCTGCCGATGTATCTGCCTATTATACAAAACCTGATGGTAATGGAAATACTCTTTCACTTGGTGGTGATATATCAAATATAGGATCAAAAGTGAGCTATTCTACAGCCGGGCCTGCTGAATATTTACCTACTAATTTACGTGTTGGTGCAGCTAATACCTGGGCACTGGATGATTTGAGTACACTGACACTAACTGCCGATATTAACAAACTTTTAGTACCAAGCAACCCTAATAGCGATGTATCGGTCCCGGCTGGTATTTTCCAATCTTTTTCAGACGTTAGTGCTGCTGAGGAATTTAAAGAGATCTACTATTCGGTAGGTGGTGAGTTTTGGTATAACCAGGTATTTGCATTACGCAGCGGTTATTACTTTGAAAATAACGCGGTAGGGGGGCGCCATTACTTAACACTTGGTGTTGGCTTTAAATACAGCGATTTCGGTTTCGATTTTTCATATCTGGCAGCGAGCCAGCAAAATAGCCCTTTGGCTAATACATTACGTTTTTCATTAACAGCTAGCTTTGGCGGTACTAAATAACAGTGGGAAAAATTAAAGTAGGTTTTGGGTTTGATGTACACCAGTTAAAGGAACAGCACCCTTTTGTTTTAGGCGGAGTTAATTTAGAGCATCATGCAGGCGCCTTCGGTCATTCGGATGCTGATGTGTTGTTGCATGCTATTTGCGATGCCTTGCTCGGCGCGGCTAATCTGCGCGATATTGGGTTCCATTTTTCTAATACAGATGCACGATGGAGAGGCATTAGCAGTCTGGTACTATTGCAGCATGTGGTAGAATTATTAAAAGAGAAGAACTGGGAAATTGGTAACATTGATGCCATGGTTTGTCTTGAAGCACCCAAAATAAATCCACATATCCCGGCAATGAAAATAAATATTGCCAAAGCTGCTGGCATCAGCGAAGAAGATATATCCATCAAAGCCACCACTAACGAACAGTTAGGTTTTATAGGCAGACAAGAAGGCGTTGTTGCCTATGCTGTTTGTTTGATAGAGCGGAATTAGGTTTATTTAGTGAGTGGTTGATTGGGTTAAGTAAGTTGACTTAGTTATAAACTATTCAACTCAATCAACCACTCACAATAAACTATTTTTTAGGTGCTTCCTTCATCGTTACCGTCCCGGTACGTTTTACCGTACCCCAACCACTAAGTTCTCCTTTTAAAGCCCTGCGTATTGATTTAAACAATACATAATACATTAACTGACGCCATATAAAGCGTTGCGGAATGATATAAAGCAACTTTCTGTAATCTTCTTTCTCCATCCAGAAAGCAATAACGCCCACAACAAAATCTACCACAATAAAGGCAACGTAATAGAACAATATTTTACCAGGATGACCGCCAAATAAGCCGAATATCATCAGTAGATCGGCAATCGGCGAGAACAACGGCAGGATGATCTGGAATAATAAAATGTTAGGCATGCCTATCATTCCAAAGAATTTGTACTTTTTGTTAAACAAGGCATCTTTATTTTTCCAGAAACTTTGTATTACGCCAAAGCTCCAGCGGAAACGTTGTTTAAGCAATATGTTTACGGTTTCGGGCGCTTCAGTATAAGCGATGGCCTCGGCACAATTTTTAACGATATAGCCTGCTTTTAATATGCGCATAGTTAAATCGCAATCCTCGGCCAATGTATCGTAGGTAAAGCCGCCAGCTTTGTAAATGGCTGATTTACGGAACGCGCCTATCGCACCCGGAACCACCGTAATACTATTGATCAAGTCGAATGCGCGCCTGTCCATATTCTGGGCGGTGATGTACTCAATAGCCTGGAAGTTGGTAATCATGTTGTGCGTATTACCAACCTTTACTGTACCCGCTACCGCGCCAATCTCTTCATCAATGAAATAAGTCATCAAATGGAAAACGGCGTCAGTTTTTAGCTGTGTATCAGCATCAATACAAACTACAAAGGCATTTTTAGCATGCGATATACCAAAGTTTAAGGCTGATGCCTTGCCACCATTTGGTTTATCAAGTATCTGCACTAAAGGGTTATCGCCAAAGGCCTTAGTTACAATTTCAAGCGTTTTATCCTTTGATCCATCGTTAATAAAAATAATCTCGAAATCGGGATAATCCGTTTTTAATAAGCTTTCAATGGTTTTTACAGCGGTAACCTCTTCGTTATAACCCGGTACAATAATACTTACCGGCGGCGATTGCACATCCCCCGGCTTTAATGCAATATATTTTTTACTATCCGCATATTGCTTTACGGCAAGTATACCAATGAGCACAACCCTGCCCAATGCTAAAAATATAGCAGTTAAAAACAGGTAGATTAAAAACCAATTTAGGTAGAATGAACCATTTACGTAAATGTTATAAAAGAAGCCAACAAACCCGCTGTTTGCATCATCCTTAATAGGCGGCATTAATTCAGCTTTGGTTTTGTGCAATACATCGGCTATGGTAGTAAACTGGTAACCATGGCTTTTGAAGAAATGGATAATCTCGGGTAAAGCCTTAACAGTTTGTTCACGGGTTTCACCACCGGCGTCATGCAATAACAAGAATGATCCTGCATCTTTTTGCCTTTCTACACGGGCAATAATACTATCAGCGGTAACGCCGGGATACCAATCCCAAGGGTCAATAGATTCACCAACAGTGATATAACTTTGCCGGCGCGCCTCGGCCACCGGGATAATTTCGGCCAGTGTTTGCGGCTCGGCATCGGCATTATATGGCGGGCGGAACAGGATTGTACTACGCCCTGTTACCGACTCGATAATACGGCGGGTTGCATTCAGTTCCAAGTTTACACGTTCCAGACTGATGGTTGAAATATCAGGGTGATAATACGTATGGTTCCCAATTTCATGACCTTCATCAAACTCGCGGCGTAGTATCTGTATGTTTTTTTCGGCCATTGATCCTACCACAAAAAATGCAGCGGGTACATGCTCACGTTTTAAAATATCTAATATACGCGGTGTATAGTCAGGGTCGGGGCCATCATCAAAAGTTAAACATATTTTGCCGGGTGCATAGCCATAGCGGCGTATAACATATTTAGTAGGTAGTTTAATGTATTGCTGGTTGGTGATTACGTAAGCGGATGTATCCAATTTTACATCAATTTGGCCGGCTACCGGGGTAGTTACCAAATCCAACACCTCACCATCGCCGGTATAGTCAATACGGTTATTTAAGCCAACTTGGGTTAATCCTTTAATATCAACGCCTGTTTTTCTTAATGAATCGATAGATAAGTTCTTTTGGAAGAAGGTCCACAAACGCGGATCTTCTGAGCCTAAGCGCCATAAGGCTACGCCGCCGGTTGCCCAATCATCGGCCATACGGATGATATTGAAATTGGTAGCGGCATCGGTAAAGTAAACAGTATGGGTAAGGCTATCTTCACCTAAATAACTGTAATGCAGGTTGGCAGAGCTCGGATCATAAGTGATCTTGCTTTTCATTTCCTGCGCGGTACTGATTGCCTGTTGGTAGCCTATTGTTTTACCTATACTTTTAGCAGGCCAGTCATAAGCGCCGCCCTGTATGGTTAAAATAACTTTTTCGCTTGGAATTTTAGAGCATACAGCATCCAGAATTTCCTCTACCCAATGCTGATTTGAAAGTTCACCCGCGTTACTGTTTTCATCATGTTGATCAATGGCCATAATGAAAAGGAAGTCATTCATAGTCGCCAATTTCACCAGATCATACTGCTCATCCTCTGGTATAACATTCTGAGTAACCAAGAAGTTGTGGGCATGCAGTGTAGCATAGAGCTCCTTCTCAAACTCTAAATAACCTGGGGTATTGCGGTTAAGGATATTGTCAAAATCAAGGTCGATACCATTGAAATTATATTTAGTTAATGCCCTTACAATACTGCCGATAAACGCGGCACGCGCTTTTTTGCTTTTTACAATGCGGTCAACATCTTTGGTATCAAAATCGCCGGTATTACTGCTATAGTTAATGTAGTTTGAAATAGAGATTAACACCGGTTTTTTATACCGTTTGTTAAGCCTTATTAAACCGGTATCAATATTAGCGGTAATGGTATCGGCATTTTGGGTGAGGGAAAAGCCTTCACTAACCACCATATCCAGCTTGGACATGTGGTCGGCAAGGGAGTTATATGCCTGCGGATCCCATGGCATGTAAAAACCTGCATTTATACGGTCTTTGTTATTTGGCTGTTTAAGCTGATGTAAGCGTTTTGCACGCTCCATTTTTTTAATTTCGTTTACCTGTATAGTGAATTTTTTGTATTTGGCTGTCTTTTTTAGCGCTTCAATATTCTCCTTAGTTAAAGCTTTTGGTGCTTCATTTAAATTAGGAAGAGCGGGATATTGTTTTGATGTAATAGCGATTGCTGCAGCAACTATAGCGCTGGCAAGTACCAATATTAATATACGACTGACCCATTTAAAACGAAGCCACCGCCCCTTAGAATCAGCTTGAAAAACCTGCTTGTCTGACATTCAGTAAAAAAGTTTTAGGGAAAAATATTGAGTTGTGATTAGAGTTATAATGCAATGCTAATGTTTATTTATGTGTTTTAACGGCATCAACGCCCGAAAAATCAACACCACATTTACAGTTGCTGCCGCAGCCTTTTTTTGCAGACAGGCTTTTATATACCATGCGGCCTACGTAAAACAACGCGGCTGCAAACAATACAAGAACTATAATTACCTGAAAATTCATGTCACAAATTTAATACATTTTACTTTATTATATACGTAAAGACAAACTAAATAGTATAAGGTTTACTTTTTTGTAAATACCACTGTACCACCAACCCAGTCAAAATATTGATTATAACGTACACCAATCATCTTACTACTTACCACGGCTTAACCTTGCCAGGTAAATATATTGTTTTCTTGAGTAGAATAAAGCTAAAACCGTGTTTAAATAATAAGCGGCCTTGTTTTAGCAAGGCCGCTTAAATATATTCAACTTTGTTTTTAAACTGACAAGCTACATGATTATGGATGAATATTATAGGTCATGGTTAAATCATATTGGTAATATTCTTGTACGTTGCCATTATATACCTCCCATAGATCAAAGTCATACCAGCCATCAACATTATTGATGGTTACACCTGCAACAGGTGCTTCATTCCAACCCCAGTTCATGTCAAAAAGTAATGTGGTTACACCACCTCCGGGATTCCCATCAGATGCGCACCAGATATTAGTTACTTGCATATAACCATCACATACCCACGCATGTCCATCGGTACTTGTTGCACCGGTTAAAATAACAGGTTCGCCTGAATCGAGATTACTTTGAACTGTCGTATAACTGTTGGTTTGGTTCCAATTTTGAAATGCTGGGGCAGTATAGTTAAAGCTATGTGCTAATCCCAGAGCAATATAATTTTGGGCAGACTCAACAGGAGCAGAGCCCGTTGGAGAATAAGCCATATTAACTGATAAGCCAATATTGTACATTAATCTCGATATTTCGGTTTCCCCCGCTGTTGTGTAACTATCGGATGTTAGTGGCATAATTGCCCAGTTATAACTTGATGGTGATTTCCAATAATACATTACTTGTGCCATTGCGGTAGCTACACAGCCAACAGGATCGCGGTAATCGCCGTAATAATAGTTACCCAGCGGAATGCCGGGATTTTGATTGTAGGGAACCCCCTGTGCCCAGGTTGTTTGTAAATATGGGCCTACCTGATATACAGTTGTTGATGGTTCGCAAGTTGGCACTGGTGGTACTGCTTTATCGATAACTTTGCCGGAAGTATTTGTACTTGGGGTTACTAATTGAGCCCATGATGAGTTTATTGATTTCGGCCTGGCTAATACAGTGTTTTTACGTAAAGCCTGCATGTTTTTATGATTGGTGGTAAGCCAATTAGTTAAACCTGTTGGTAATGAATTTGCTGTTGAGAAATGCCCTTTTCCTGAAATCGCTAATATAGGTTCTACTCGTTTGTCGGCAGGGATAACAACAAAGCCACCACCTACATAATTAATTATGTAAAGTGAGGTGTTTACGGCATCGGGGTAAGCGGTATAATCCAGTATTTGCCTTGATGCGGCAGCCATAGTTCCATCAATTTGCTTCGTTTTCATGGCATTACCGGCTAAAGTGCTGGTTGGAATTTGCAAAGCAGCACTTTTTGCATCCGCAAGTGATACGAAATTTGAATCTTTAGGAGCAATAAGTGTAGGGGATGGACTTTTGGTTAGATCCTTCTTGCATGAAAAGGCCATGGTTAAAATAGCGAATGCTAAAAAGCAGTTCACCAGCGAGAGTGTTTTTTTCATTGCGTGATAAAATTTAGATTATAAATAAATATTAATTAAATGTAACGCTAAATTTTAATTTTGACAAAATGGAACGTGGGTTTTATTTAAAAAATAGGAGATAAATAATGTAGGGATCATATTTCGCCATACCGGCCAGTAGTGCGTTGTGTTTTGGTGGATATTCACCCAATGATTAATATTGTTTTTCTTTTAAAATGCTTAATAAAAGAATAATATCACCGGATAACCCCTGTCGCCAAAAACAAGCATTTCCATATTATGATTCAGGTTAGGTGAATACCTGCGGTGATATTTTTCGGTCAAATGAAAAAAAGATTACTGATGTAAGTTAAAGAAATATTTAATGAAAATGAAATCTTACCGGCAGTGGTTTATAAATACCTGACAGAATAGTTACCGCGGAAAAATGAACATTAAATTGCGTTATTGCCCATACTTAAATAATAGTAATCAATTTGTTATAGCTATGGGGATTAACAATGACCAAATACTGTAGTTTAGCATCATTGATAGGTGCCACGATTGAGTATATACACAGGCGGGGCCTCAGGAGGTTTTGCTAATAGTCAAGCCACCTCTATTTACCAGCATCATAGTTTAATGGGTGCGTATGTGCTTACCGGTATTGCCACAGGCTTTTTAAGTGCTGATATAGTGCATTTGGTAAACGCCAGTCATCATGTTAGTAAAGCGGTTGGTATTTATAATGAACGGTTTCAATAAAGTAGTTCGTTAACGCAGTTCGAAGCCTTTAATAAGGGCTTTTTTGTTTATAAAGCGATGCCTAAATTTTTGCGTCGTGCATTTGGGAAATAGCTATTGTGCTTATAACCATTTGTCATTATTACTCAATAAGTTGCAAACGCTTGAAATTCTCATATATTAAGCGTACCTTTGCGCCAAAATTAGAGGCGCATTTCAATGCAAAAAATAAGAAACATAGCGATTATCGCTCACGTTGACCACGGTAAAACTACTTTGGTTGATAAAATCCTACATGCTTGTTCAATTTTCAGGGACAACGAATCAACCGGTGAACTGATACTGGATAACAACGACCTTGAACGCGAGCGTGGTATTACCATCGTGTCAAAAAACGTGTCGGTAATGTACAAAGATGTTAAGATCAACATCATTGACACACCTGGTCACGCCGACTTTGGCGGAGAGGTTGAACGTGTATTAAAAATGGCTGACGGCGTTTTGTTGCTTTGCGATGCTTTTGAAGGCGCTATGCCTCAAACACGTTTCGTAACACAAAAGGCTTTGGCTTTAGGCTTAAAACCAATTGTTGTAGTAAACAAGGTTGACAAAGAAAACTGTCGCCCTGAAGAAGTTTACGAACAGATATTTGAATTATTCTTCAACCTTGAAGCTACTGAAGATCAACTGGATTTCCCGGTTATTTACGGTTCATCCAAACAAGGCTGGATGAGTACAGATTACAAACAACCTACTACTGATATATTCCCGTTAATGGATGCTATCCTGGAAAACATTCCACCGGCACCAATAAACGAAGGTACTTTGCAAATGCAGATCACTTCATTGGATTATTCTTCATTCGTAGGCCGTATCGCGATTGGCCGTGTGGCTCGTGGTACTATCAAAGAAGGTATGCCGGTATCGTTAGTAAAACGCGATGGTAAAATTCAAAAAACAAGAATTAAAGAATTATACACCTTTGAAGGCTTGGGTAAGGTTAAAGCTACCGAAGTTAGCGCGGGTGATATTTGTGCAGTTGTAGGTATTGAAGGTTTTGATATTGGCGATACTATTGCCGATTTTGAAAAACCGGAGCAATTAGAAGTAATACATATTGATGAGCCAACAATGAACATGTTGTTCACCATCAATACTTCACCTTTCTTTGGTAAAGAAGGTAAATTTGTTACTTCACGCCACTTACGTGATCGTTTGTATAAAGAAATGGAAAAAAACCTGGCGCTTAAGGTTGTTGAAACCGAATCGCCTGACTCATACTTAGTGTATGGCCGTGGTATTCTCCATTTATCAGTATTGATCGAGACTATGCGTCGCGAAGGTTATGAATTACAGGTAGGCCAGCCTCAGGTTATCATCAAAGAAATTGATGGTGTTAAATGTGAGCCGGTTGAAACCCTGATTGTTGATGTACCGGGTGAAGTTGCAGGTAAAGTAATTGAGTTGGTAACACAACGTAAAGGCGACCTATTGGTAATGGAGCCAAAAGGTGATTTACAGCACTTAGAGTTTGATATTCCTGCACGTGGTATTATCGGTTTGCGTAACAATGTATTAACTGCAACAGGTGGAGAGGCTATCATGGCTCACCGTTTCAAAGCTTACGAGCCTTGGAAAGGTCAGATTCCTGGTCGTTTAAATGGTGTATTAGTATCAATGGATACTGGTAAAACCACTGCTTTCGCAATTGACAAATTACAGGATCGTGGTCGTTTCCACATTGATCCGGGAGTTGATGTTTACGAAGGACAGGTTTTAGGCGAGCACATCCGTGATAATGATTTGGTTATTAACTTAACTAAAGGCAAGCAGTTAACCAACATGCGTGCATCAGGTAGCGATACCAACGTACGTATAGCACCAGCTATCAAATTCTCGTTAGAGGAATCAATGGAGTACATCCAGGCTGATGAGTACATCGAGGTTACGCCGCAAAGTATCCGTTTACGTAAAATATACCTGAACGAAAATGAGAGAAGGATCAACGCTAAAAAGTTCCAATCTCAATAATTAAAAATATTATTTAATGCAAAAGGGGCAAATTTATTTGCCCCTTTTTTGTGTCCTGGATGTTTTTATTAAAAAAATCAATCCTGGGTTCTCTTCAACTTCGCTAGAAAGTTATTTACAACGATGTTAATATCATCAGATAGCTTTAGGTAGTAAACAGATAGGCCAAAGGCTACTGTAATAAATGCGCTCCTTACTATAATATCCACAATATGGTTACTCATTTGCGGGATGATTAGGGTAGATATGAAATACACTACAACGCCCACCAATAAGGCAATCGGGCTGCTCATGGTAAAGGGCTGCATTTTGTATATTTTGAGTATAAACAGATACCTGAAAACGTTAAATATTAAAAATGTAACCGCCGCCGCAATGGCTGACCCTGTGATACCATAATGGGGGATGAAAAGTAAATTGCCACCTACCGTAACGCCTATCAGGAGTACGTAAAAAAGCCCATCATATCGGTAATATTTTGATGTACTCAGGATAACACCGTTTATGCCTGTTGCCGAATCAATTAAATTGCCTAGCGCGGTGAAAAATATCACATACTTACCCAATTGATATTTTTCGGGTAGATAGATAAAAAGATCATCAACGCAGGCCCAAATAATAATGAACAGGAACAGTGTTGTAATTAATTGATTGATGCAGCTCTTCTTATATACCGATTGAATGGTGTTCAGATCATTGGTTTTCCAGGCTTCGGCAATTACTGTTGTCGCGATGCTGTATAATGAGCGTACCGGTAAGGTAATTATAATGGCAACGTAGGATGTAATGGTATAAATACCGGTATCGGTCAGGCCAAATTTTTTGTTGATGATGTATTCGTCGATACTTTCAACAATTAGAGGGGATGAGCCTATCATTAGCCCCCAAATACTGATATTGATCAGGTTTCTGGTCATTTCCTTATCCAGTAAAGAGAAGTCGGGGTTTAAAAAGAAATGCCCATCGCGAACTAAACGAATAAGTAGTAATACCGTTGGAAATGCATTGGCCACCAGCCATAACACCATAAAGGTTTCAAAGCTTATCAGTTTAAAATACATCAGCGCCAATGGTATAAATATGAATATACGCTTGGTAAACTCCTTTAACACCTTGCCTGATGTGGCATTGTACATTACCCTGGCATAAAGGTCGAATACGTTAAAGTATACTGTGAAAATGATAAGTGGTACCAGGTACCAGTAATATTTGTCGAAAAGGGAAGAGCTTTTATACTTGCTGCCGATGATCTGATCCTTAAAAACATATATCGAGATGATAAATATAATGGTGCCCACAAGCGCCACAATGCAAAAAAGAAACAGGTAGCCGTGATGCTTTTTTTCTTCGCTCCTGAAATAAGGGAAGTATCTTGCTGTACCGCCAAAGCCAAGCAATGCGAATTGGGAGAATAGTAAAGAGAACGAGAGCAATATCCCGGTAAGGCCAACCTCTTCAGCCGTTAAGGCATGAGGTTGTATAATAATCATCGACACAAAACCAATAACTATACCTATGTATGAATACATAGTACCTTTTATTGTTTGCTGCTTTATAACTCCCATTTAATTATGGCTAACCGCCTGTATTAATAAAAAATGTACTTTTGAAAATCAATGCCAAAAATAGAAAATAAAACTTGTGCAATTACGGTTACTTACGGCAATCGCTGGGGGCTGGTAAGCCAGATAATTGAACGATTGCGCAGCCTTAAATTGATAAGCCATATTGTTGTTGTTAATAATGGATCGACCTATAATGTTAAGGAAAAAATTGACGAGATAGGTGATAGCCGTGTGGTATTAATTGATCATGCGGAAAATCTGGGTTCGGCAGGTGGTTATCATGATGGTATTGCTTATGCACATCAGTATTTAGATGATGATTTTGTTTGGCTATTGGATGATGATAATTTACCCGATACCGATGCGCTTGATGTATTGCTGAATACCTGGGTTGAACTTGACGCTAAAGGCGATACCACAGCGCTTTTCAGTCTGCGAACTGATCGGGAAATTGATTCCAAATTCGCGCAAGGTGCTGATCCTTATAAATACTATTTAATACCTGATGATTTTTTAGGATTTTCGTTTTTGAAGATCGGGCGTAATAAACTGGCTAAAATTGCTAAAAAGTTTAAAAGGAGTGAAGATTCATCAGCGGCAAAAACTATCGCCCAAAAAGTAAGAATGCCTTACGTACCTTACGGCGGATTTTTTCTGCACAGGCAAATGATAGACAAGATCGGTTACCCTGACGAACGTTTTTATTTATATGTTGATGATGAAGAGTATACCTACCGGGTTACTCAAAGCGGTGGAACCATTTGGTTGATATCGGCATCAAAAATCAGTGATATTGATACCACAGATGTAAGGATAGATTATAAACCGAGCCCGTTTTCATCAAATTACCTTGATTTATGGAGTTTCAGGATGTATTACCGGGTGAGGAATAGTGTTTACTTTCATCATAAAACATCGTTAAAAAATGCACTGGTATTCAATATTAATAAAGCGCTTTTTATAGGTAAATTAAAGGCACTTAGCATCTTGTCATCCAAACAAAAAGAATACAATAAATTTTTAGTCGCCGTTAATGATGGTTTAAACGGAAATTTAGGAAAAGCTAACCCGGAGAAGTTTTGAATTATAAGATCAGCATTATAACAGTTACTTACGGCGATAGATGGGCTTTTTTAAGTCGTGTTATCGGATTGCTGCTAAAATACGAGCAGGTGGGGAATGTTATTGTGGTAAATAATGCTTCCGCTTATAGTGTTAGTGAAAAGGTTGCTGAGTTTAATGATAGCCGCATCACTGTAATTAATAGCGGGGAGAATTTAGGCTCGGCTGGGGGGTATAAAACAGGAATACAATACACATTTGAGAATATTGATAGCGATTTCTTTTTTCTGTTGGATGATGATAACCTGCCGCATGAAAACGTAATCCCAGATTTGTTAAAACAATGGGATATAATTGCAGGTTCGAATAATAAAAAAGCGCTTTTTTGCTTACGCGAAGACAGGGCGCAGCATGTTAAAATTATCAAAGGCGAAGACCCATACCGCTATTACCTAATGCCGGATAACTTTTTAGGATTTAGTTTAACCAGAGTATTTAAAAATCAGTTTAATAAACTGCTGGATAAGTTTGGCAAAAAAGGAGGCGAGCAGCAACCTGCAATTATTCCTTACGCGCCTTACGGCGGTATGTTTATGCATCGTGACCTGATAGTCGAGATTGGCTACCCTAACCAGGAGTTTTATTTATATGTAGATGATTCGGAATATACCTATCGCATCACCCAAAATGGCGGTAAAATATGGATCATCCCGCAATGCGGTATTGAGGATATTGATAAATCGCAGGGGATAGGTTATAAGCCTAAATTTCTGCATTCGGCGCTACTGGATCAATGGAATTTCAGGATCTATTACCACATCCGTAACAGGCTGTATTTTTACTCGCGGGTGGCCGTGAAAAATAAATTGATGTTCAACATAAATAAAGCATTATATCTGGCTTATCTAAAATTGGTGAGTATCATCAATTCAAAACAAAGAGAATATCAAAAGTTGCTAAGTGCAATTAATGATGGCCTTGCAGGTAACTTAGGCAAGGCAGATGAAAGTAAGTTTTGAAATACTGCACATATAATTTTACTTTCGCTATAATCAAATTTAGAATGGTGTACAATTAGCAAAAGCTAACACCGTTCTTTGTTTAAATCAACGCTACATCTATCTTTCAACATGCAAAACCTTGCACCTATTGCATTATTTGTTTACAACCGTCCCGAGCATACCCGCCGTACGCTGAATTCTTTACAAAAGAATTTATTGGCTGATGAATCGCGCCTGTTTATATTTTCCGATGGTGCTAAAACGCCTGCCGATCAGGCCAAGGTTGATGAAGTAAGGCAACTGATAAGTGATGTTAGCGGGTTTAAATCGGTAAAGGTTATTGAAGGTAAGCAGAATAAAGGGCTGGCCAATTCCATTATTGATGGCGTTACGCAGTTGGTTAAGGATTACGGCAAAGTAATTGTTTTTGAAGATGATCTGCTATCATCCAAATATTCCCTACAATATTTTAATGAGGCGCTGACTAAATATGCCAATGAAGAAAAGATAATGCATATTGGCGCTTACATGTTCGAGCTGGGTGATAAAAAACTGCCTGAAACATTCTTCTACCGCATAGCCACCAGCTGGGGCTGGGCAACATGGGCACGTGCATGGAAGGACTTTGAACCGGATATTGATAAATTAATGGGGCAGTTTGATAAACAAAAGATCAGCCGCTTTTCTATTGACGGCACTATGAATTTTTGGAAACAGATGCAGGAGTTTAAAGTCGGGAAAAACAATTCATGGGCTATCAGGTGGTATGCCTCTATATTTTTAAAAGGCGGTTTAACGTTAAATCCATCACAATCGCTGGTACATAATATCGGGCACGATGGTACGGGCGTGCATTCCAATATTGAGAATACCTACAAGGTTAAGATCTCACAAAAAGTAGTTAAAAAGTTCCCGACAGAGATAAAAGAAAATGAGCAGGCACATGATGCTATCCGCAGCTTCCTGAAGAATCGTAAAGGCAGTTTGGTTAGACGCGGGATTGTGTTTATAAAACAGATGAGGATAAAGTATTTTACGAAAGTAAAATAATTCCACTTGTCATTTCGACCGGAGGGAGAAATCTTCTTCGCCCAGTATTGTCCATTATGCTTATTGTAGAAGATTTCTCCCTCCGGTCGAAATGACAGGTAGAGGGAGAAGTGTGACAATGGAAGACGAAACTTACATCGTCGCCTTAACCACAATATAAGGCGATAAAGCCTTACTTTCAATCGGGATAATCTTGGTGAAAACTTTGCCCGCTACCCATATCGCTTTTACTATTGATTTAGCAATAGCGCTTTGCTCGGATTTATTCTCCAGCCAAACGGTAAACTTACCATGATAGTAAGATTCTACTTCTTTTAATCCCAGTTGCTTACAGGTTTCGGCAAGGAATGCCGGGTTCATGCAGTCAATATAATGCTTGTCGTAATTCTCTTTGTCGAAATTTTTCTGCACCCAGCCGTTAACGCCGGTAAAGTTTGGTAGGGTGATGAATAAAGTGCCGCCTGGTTTTAAGAATTGCAGGTGTGTTTTGATGATGGATGCAGTATCGCTAAAATGCTCTATCAAACCAAAAGAAAGCACCATGTCGTATTTTTCTTCGGGAGTATAGTTGAACAGATCGGATTCGATGATATTGATGTCGCCATCTTTCAACCCGTTTTTTGCTAACAGTTCTTTGATTAATCCTTCGTGGATGTAGTAATCAAAAAGAGTAGTGGATAGATTCTGATATTTTTTTAGGTAGACAGAATAATATCCTGGGAAGCCACCCAGTTCAATGGCGTTCTTGATTCCTTTTTCTTTAATCAGTCCTGCTAAAATATCGCCAAAAACATAATCAGGTTTTAAATAAAGAATCAGATTTTTTCTTGATTCCCAAAACGATTTCCAGAACGCGCGGTCGGTTAAATTTTGCTCCATTAATAAATAGCCTGTTTAGCTGATGTTCTCCTGTTTCTTTTCCAATATCCTTGCCGGGTTACCCACAGCTATACTATTTGGTGGTATGTTTTTAATAACTACCGAGCCCGCCCCAATGATCACGTTATCGCCAATCACCACATCGCCAATAATACAAACGTTGGCGCCAATATCTACATTATTCCCAATACGCGGACAGGCACTATGGCTGCCATCTGCTAGCTTTTTGTGACCGATGGTGGTTGAGTTCCGTAGTGCGCAGTTTTCGCCTATGATAACGCCCTGGTTAATCACTAAAGCATGGCCGTGATATAAACTTAGTCCTTTGCCAACAGTAAGCTTACGTGGTAGCTCAATGCCCCAAACCCAGTCTACCCAATAACGGTACAATAAGAGGTAAGGATAAAGTATTACCTTCAATACCATCGACCGGTTAATGAGCTGCGCCAACCTAAATAAAAACAGAACCAATTGTGCCTTAAAATTCTGCCGGTTTGCTTGCCGGTCCTGAAATAAATAAGCAAATATGTTCATGTTATGCTGGTGCGTTTTATCTGCTATCAAAAGTAAAATATTTCGGCATAAATTATCTTATGCGGAGTGTATAATAGAGGAATAGATTTAGGCTAAAGCCATATGCTTGTTTTATTATCCATTTGCTAAAGCCAACGGCAATGAATTATTAAAGATTAAAATCATGGAAATCCTCAAATCTTATAAATCATGGTTCAGACAATACCTTAAATAGTATTATACTTGCGTAGATGAAAGTTACCTTGATCAATACCTCTGATGCTGGTGGCGGCGCACCTGCTGCCTGCCTGCGTTTGTTAAAGGCACTGCAAGGGCAGGAGGAGATTGATGCGAAACTTTTGGTCCAATATAAAAAGACCAATGAGGCAGGGGTGACGGGCATTGTAACGAATGCCTGGCGAAGATTTAAGGCCAAATTTGATTTTTTGTATGAACGATTGCCTTTTATCGCTTTTCATGAGCGTGATAAAACAGTACGCTTCGCCTTTTCGACAGCGAATGCGGGCTTTAGCATAAAAAATAATCCTTTGATTAAGGATGCTGATATTTTGCACCTGCACTGGACTAATTCCGGCTTTTTATCCATCAATGATTTGAAGGAACTGGTGAATTTAGGCAAGCCCATTGTTTGGACCTTACATGATATGTGGACCTTTACGGGCGGTTGCCATTACGCGGGTGCGTGTAACCATTTTATAAACCAATGCGGCGATTGCTATTTTTTGCAGGATGAGAATCCGGATGATATTTCGCACAGCGGATGGCTGCGCAAGGTTGCCATGTATGCCGGGAATAAAAATATAACTTTTGTGGCCTGTAGTAGTTGGTTGGCCCGAGTAGCCAGGAAAAGTTCATTATTGAAGAATTTCAATATCACCTCTATTCCAAATCCTATCGATACGGGTCTGTATTCGCCACAGGATAAATTAGATATGCGGGAGAATTGGGGGATTAATCCCTTTGCCAAAGTGATACTATTTGGCGCGGCCAATATAAACGACCGGCGCAAAGGGATAAGCTATTTGGTTGAAGCTTTAAACCATTTGGTGGTGAGCTGCCCGGATAAGGGATTGGTTGAAGTAGTGATCTTTGGTAAAAACAAACATTTTGATGTAACCCAGTTGCCGTTTAAAGTTATTCAGCTTAGTTTGATCACATCGCAAACGGACCTGGCGGAGGTATATAGCCTCGCAGACGTATTTGTGACGCCTTCAATCGAAGATAATCTACCTAATACTGTGATGGAAGCCTTATCGTGCGGAACGCCTGTAGTGGCCTTTAATGTGGGCGGAATACCGGAAATGGTAGATCATTTGCAAAATGGTTACCTGGCAGAGTTTGAATCGGCGGATGACATGGCTAAAGGAATTTTTACCATGCTTTACGCGGAAAACAAAGCTGAACTTTCGGCAAATGCCAGAAACAAGGTGGTGAGTACTTTTAATAACGAAAAGGTAGCAAACCAATATTTGGAAATTTATAATTCGATATTAAATAATGGCTAAGGCTACACCCATACTTTCTGTAATTACTATCGTTTACAACAATGTGAAGGATATTGAGCGCACGATGCTATCGGTGCTTAATCAAACTTATACGGGTATTGAATATATTGTGGTTGATGGGTTATCCAATGATGGGACGCTCGAAATCATCAAGAAATATGAAAGTCGCATTACCAAATTCATCAGCGAAAAGGATGAAGGCATCTATGATGCCATGAATAAAGGGTTGGCTTTAGCCACGGGCGATTATGTGATCTTCATGAACTCCGGTGATGAATTTTTTGATACTGATACTGTTGCCGCAGTTTTTGCCAATGCCGAGGATGCTGATATTTATTATGGCGAAACGGAAATGATTGATGATGCTGGGCAAAGTCTCGGCCAGCGCAGGCATAAAGTGCCGGAGCAGTTTACCTGGCGTGGCTTTAGCTTAGGGATGAGCATTAGTCATCAGGCTATTTATATTAAACGATCTCTTATCGAGCCTTACGATAGGCGTTATCAATTAAGCGCCGATATCGACTGGATCATCCGAGCAACGAAAAAAGCTAAAAAGATTATAAATGTTAACCGTTATGTTGCTAAATATTTGGTAGGCGGCATGTCTAAAACGAAGCATCGCCAAAGTTTAGCGGAGCGTTTTAATATTATGAAACGCCACTATGGTTTGGTGCCGACTGTTTTTAACCATTTTATTATCGCCGCTAATTTAGGCTGGTATTGGTTGAGGAATAGACGGACGAATGATTAAGATTCAATAAATAATCGTCATTGCGAGCGAAGCGTGGCAATCCCAAGCTATTCAGAGCGGCTCTGTAAGTAGGGGATTGCCACGCTTCGCTCGCAATGACGGGCGGGAAAGAAAAAGGGTCTAAGCTTTATAAGTTTAGACCCTTTTTGTACAGCAATGACGGGTGGTTAAAACAAAAAATCTCTAAGCTGTATAGCTTAGAGATTGCTTCGTGCCCCGCAATAACGCGTGGTGAATTATATTAGCGTTAATTACGCTTTCTTAGCTTTCTTCTTTTCTTCAGGTTTACCTTTTTTCTTGTTTTCTACATAAGCGGCACCGCCCAGGGCAACTACCAATAATATAGAACCGGCTAATGAAATATCCTCACCAACATAGTATGATGCCGGGTGGAAGATGAACTCGATTTTGTGGTTACCTACCGGGATAACTGCTGCACGTAACAGGTAATCTGCACGGAAGTAAGGTTGTTCCTGACCGTCAATCAGCATTTTCCAGCCTTCTTTGTAGTATATTTCTGAGAATACGGCTACCTGGGTAGTTGTAGAACCTGTTTGATAAACTAAGTGCTCTGGCTCGTAACTGGTTAATGTAATAGTTGATGATGGATCGATAGCTAAAGTTTTACCATCGATCTGGCCTTTGTATTGTTTGTCGACAATGGCTTCATTTTTAGGGTCAAATGAGCTGATTGCCTGCATTTCCTGGTCGGCGTTGTCAACATATTTCACACTTTTAACAAACCATGCATGGCCACAGGCGGTTTCATTAGCTTGCATACCCGCTGCTTGTGTTTTTTGATCAGCAGTAATGATGTATTTGGTGTTTAGCATATCCAAAACATCGTGGTTTGTTGATTTGGTGAATTGGTTGTCTATCAACTCATCATAACGTTTCAACTTAGCCGCGTGGTAGCCACCAATACTCTTGTAAAAATAAGAAGTATAGGCATTGGTAAACGGACTACCCATGCTCAGGTCAAGTACCCTGTAATCAGGATCAGTGTCACGTAAAATGATCTGATCTACATCACGCAGTTTAAATGGTTGCTGATAATCTGCTTTTTCTATAAAATTATCATTGTTCAGATAACGTTTATCAACGCTCCAAAGATCAATCAACATCAAGGCTATAAATGCAATTGAAGCTATTGTTAAATTGATCTTTTGTTTCAGGAATAACCATATAATACCAAATGCCAGGGCAATAAATATTAATGAGCGCAAAGCATCAGCACGGAATAATGCAATACGGTCGGCTACTAAAGCGCTGGCTATACTGTTTGCATAAGCGCTATCGCCCTGTAAGGCTTGTGTTAGTCCGGTGATCAGATCCTGATGATGCGAGTTTTTAAAGCTGAAAAATACATCAGGCAGTGCTAATAGCACCAAAACGATACCGCCGGTGATGTATAATGCCAATAGTGATTTCTTTAAGATGTATGCCTTATCGGTTGAAGTAATAACCTCGTTAAGGGCCAAAAATGCCATTATCGGGAAACATAACTCAGCAATAGCCAAAATAGATTCAACCGTACGGAATTTGTTATACATCGGGAAGTAGTTGAAGAACAAGTCGGATACCACAGGCCAGTTACCACCTAATGATAGCAGCATCACTAAGATAACGGTAGCTAACAGCCACCATTTTAACCTGCTGCGTACAATTAATAATCCCAAAACAAATAAGAAACAAACTGCTGCTCCGAAATAGAACGGCCCACTGGTGATTGGTTTTTCGCCCCAATAGGTTGATACGCCCATATTGCCTAATTGCTGCACGGTGCCTTGGGCTTGCTCTTGAGAAGCACCTTTGGCTTCAAATGCTTTTACCAGATTAGAGCTCGGAACATCTAAGGCCTGCATTCCTGACGGACCGCCATACGCATTTGGAATAAGGAAGGTGATGGATTCACCTACGCCCTGGCTCCAGCCGTAAGCATACTCTTTTGATAAGCCGCTGCTTGGCTCGCTTGTATGTTGTGTTAAGTTTGATGGGCCACGGTTACTTTCTTTAGCATACTCAGAGGTGGTCCAAAGCATGGCTGCGTTTACCATTACCGCTAATATTACCGCGGCAACCAGGTAAATAACAGAAGTGCTGAATGGCTTTATCTGTTTGGTTTTTATGGCGTTATAAAGCTCAACTATTACCAATACTAATAACGCTATTAACAGATAATAGGTCATTTGTATGTGGTTTGAGCGTATTTCCATTGCGAGGGCAAAGGCTGTTAATGAGCCTCCCAATAAATATTTGCCCCTAAAAGTTAGTATCACTCCTGCCACTATCGGTGCGAAAAACGCGATAGCATACATTTGGTTGGCATGCCCGGCATCTATCAATATAAAATTATATGACGAAAACGCGAAGGCAATAGCACCGGCAAGCGCAAGCCACGGGTTTAGTTTTAATACACAGAATAAAATGTAAGCGCCCAATAAGCAAAGCAAAATGGTATCAACCGGGTTAGGGAAGATAGCTTTCATGCCTTCAACCACATAGGTGGTGATGCTGTTAGGGAACGAGGTCCAGATTTGGTAGGTTGGCATGCCGCCAAACATACTGTTGGTCCAAAGCGGGGCGTGACCTGTTTTGGCACGTACGTCCATTATTTCTTTTTGGCTACCCTGTGCTTGTACCACATCGCTCTGACTAAGGGATTTGCCCTGCATTATTGGTGTAAATACGTAGGCGAAAGAAATTACGATTAAAATTGCAACAATAATGAAGTGTATACTATTGCGCTTGAACCAGTTATTCATCTGAATTATTTAAAATTGGATATATATTCTTCAAAAATAGAAATTTGAACGAGAAAAGGAATTATAAAAACAGGCTGCGTAAGTTAAGTTTTTAACATATTTTGTAATAATAGACCGTTTGTGTTTAGTTCGGGAGTTATCTTAGCACATCAATTACACAGGTTATGCTTTTCCATTTCAGAGATAAATTTCCGCTGTTAAATCCTTTCTGGGATAAATACCTGGAATATCAGCAGCGGCTGGAACTTCCCGCAAAAACAGTTTTACTGGAAGAGGGAAAAGTTTCCGGGCAATATATTTTTATTGAAAAGGGCTGCGTTCGCTTGTTTTTTAATAATGATGGTAATGATAAAACGGTGCAGTTCTTTTTTGAAAATGAAGGCCTTACATCGTTCGAAAGCTTTGTTAATAATGCGCCGAGCGCATTCACTATTGAAACCATAGAACCATCTGTTGTTTATTTATTGCCTAAACAGTACGTTACCCAATTGATGGATGAGTTAAGCCATGAGCCTGATTTTTTGAAAATGATGATGCAGCTATCGTCCCTGCGGCAAACACACTATATTAATGAGTTTGTTTCCTTTATCAGGGATACACCCGAAGAACGCTATCAAAAATTGTTAACCGATAGGCCGCATATAGTGCAGCGGGTGCCACAGCATTATTTTGCATCTTATCTGGGAGTTAGCACGGTGCATTTAAGCCGTATAAAAAGCAAACTGGCAAAAGGTAAATTGCATTTTTGAACTCGATAACATATGTTATCGTCAGGGAGCTTCTTGCTGATCTAATTTTGTCTTAACAAAAAAGAAAGCAAAATGAAAGCAGCAGTAATGTACCAAAAAGGAGAATTGCCCCAATATGTTGATTTCCCTGAGCCGATAGCTCAAAATAACGATGAAGTAGTAGTACGTGTAAAAGCAGTTGCCATTAAGCACCTGGATAAAAGCCGCGCCAGCGGTAAGCACTATTCAAGCGATGCACCTGCAAGCAGCGGAAGGATAGTGGGCGGCGATGGTGTTTGCCTGCTTGAAGATGGCACGAGAATATACGGCATGGCAGTGAACGGCATGCTAGCCGAAAAAGCAACCATCTATAAAGATCGTATAGTAAAAATACCTGACGCATTGGATGATGTTACCGCTGCAGCATTACCAAACGCGGTTATTGGCGCAGCGATGGGACTTAGGTTTAAAGCGAATATTCAGCCCGGAGATGTGGTGCTGGTTAACGGCGGAACCAGTTTTACCGGCAGGGTAGCCGTACAAATTGCCAAGCACTATGGTGCGAAAAAAGTAATTGTGACCGGCAGAAATCGGGAGTCGCTTAATGAGCTGTTGGAGCTTGGCGCGGATGAAATTGTTTCGGTAATGCAAAGTGATGAGCAGTTTATCGTGCAGCTAAAAGCAATCCATGCGCAAACACCTATAGATGTGATTATAGATTATTTGTGGGGGCATACCGCGGAAATGATATTAGGCTGTATAAAAGGTAATGGCTCGTTTACTAACAGGATAAGATATGTTTCTGTCGGCAGCATAACAGGAGACATTATCCAGTTATCCGCAGCTAATATGAGAAGTGCGGATCTTCAGTTAACAGGATCAGGACTTGGCTCATGGTCGAGAAAACAGGTTGGTCTGTTATTATCGGAGATACTGCCCGAAATGTTTCAATTAGCGGCAAAAGGAAAACTTAAAGTTGATACCATTACCGTTAAAATGGAAGATATAGCCGAACTATGGAACTTAGATATTCCCGGAGGGAAGCGTTTGGTGGTAACTATTTAACTGGTATTTAAATTACACTTTGGCCCGAAACATGAGGAACATACCCGCCATGAGCAAAACGCTTATTACATAGGCAATTATTCGTGCGCGGTTATATTCTTCACGGTCCTTACGGATGTTCAGAATGTTGTAAATAGCCAAAAGACCCATCCCTACCCAAAAAAACCAGTTAACGGTTTTTCCATCAGCAAATATGGATGCCAGTACGGCAAATACGGTAAAGTTAGAAACAATCAATAAAATTGACTGAGGTGTACCGTAATGCCTCCGTTTATAAACTTCGTCAGGAAGCATGTTATTTTATCTCCTCGTAATCAATAAAATCGCCTTCAGAATCAGGGATTTTGCTTTTTGGAGTTTGTGGTATATAGTCAACCTTTACGCCTTCGGGCTTTTTGGTGCTTGTATAATTTTGTTGATAGTTTTGCTGATGTTGTTGCGCTTTATTCATAACTTTTTGAAAAAGCATAGGCAACAACATACGTACTACCACTCTGATCAGGTATAATACTGCGATTATAATTACCAGAAAGTCTAATAGTTCTCCCATTGTATTAAGTTAAGCGTACAAATATAAGATTATAACGGTAAAATTGTTTTGTTATGATGTACGTTGTTTTTATGACAAAGGATTGATGTTTTTGTTACAGATGGCTTTAATGTGCAGATATGTAAATGTGCGGATGTGCAGATGGTTTAGATCTGCACATAATTTTAATTTTTTTCATCCGCATATCTGCATATTCACACATCCGCACATCAACTAAATTTTTCTTCCATCATTTTTTCCAAAGCAAACATTTCGTCGCGTAGCTTGGCGGCTAATAGGAAGTCCATGTTTTTGGCTGCCGCGAGCATTTCTTTTTTGGTGTTCTCTACAGATTTTTTCAGATCGGCTTTGGTCATGTATTGCACAATAGGGTCTGCTGCCAGGGTTATCATCTCATCTTCAACATAAGCTTTTTGCACGCCGCCTTTAAAGTCCATTACGGATGTTTGCTCAATAATTTCCTCACGGGATTTGCCTACGGTTGTTGGTGTAATGCCATGCTGCGTGTTGTAAGCAATTTGCTTATCGCGGCGACGGTCGGTTTCTTCCATCGTCACCCGCATAGAATCCGTGATCTTATCAGCATACATAATTACCCGCCCACGATCATTTCGCGCGGCGCGGCCTATGGTTTGTATCAATGAACGTTCCGAACGCAGGAAGCCTTCCTTATCCGCATCTAATATTGCTACTAAAGATACTTCGGGCAAATCCAATCCTTCACGCAGTAAGTTGATGCCTATTAAAACATCAAACTCACCGAGGCGTAAGCCCCTTAATATCTCTACCCGTTGGAGGGTTTTTACTTCGGAGTGAATGTAACGGCATTTAATGCCGAGGCGATCCATGTATTTGGCCAATTCTTCGGACATGCGCTTGGTGAGCGTGGTTACCAGTACCCGGTCGCCCATTTTAACGGTTTTATCTACTTCTTCCAACAGATCATCCACCTGGTTAATTACCGGGCGAACTTCAATCTGTGGGTCTAATAACCCGGTTGGGCGTATCACCTGTTCAACTACCACACCTCCTGATTTTTCCAACTCAAAATCTCCCGGCGTTGCGCTTACATAAATAGTTTGAGGCGCTAAACTTTCAAACTCCTGGAAGTTTAGCGGGCGGTTATCCAAAGCGGCAGGCAAACGGAAACCATAATCAACCAATGATATTTTGCGCGACCTGTCGCCGCCATACATAGCCCTTACCTGTGGTATGGTTACGTGGCTCTCGTCAATCACCATCAGGTAATCATCAGGGAAATAATCCAGCAGGCAGAAAGGCCTTGCACCCGGTTGGCGGCCGTCAAAAAAGCGGGAGTAGTTTTCGATGCCTGAGCAATAACCCAGTTCGCGTATCATTTCCAGATCGTAGTTAACCCTTTCTTCCAAACGTTTGGCTTCTAAAAACCGGCCATCGTCAATAAACTGTTTTTTACGGGTTTCCAATTCTTCCTGTATCGCCCAGATGGATTGTGTGAAACGTTCGCGTGGGGCAACGTATAAGTTGGCGGGATAAACCACCATATGTGTCATTTTTTCGATGGTTTTGCCGGTGCCGACATCAAAAGTACTGAGTTCTTCAATATCATCCCCAAAAAATGAAACACGGTAAGCGTGGTCCATATAAGCTGGGAAAATATCAACCACATCGCCTTTAACACGGAATGTTCCACGTTTAAAATCGGCGGTGGTGCGGGAATATAGAATCTCCACCATGCGATGTAAGAAAGCATTGCGGCTGATGCGTGTACCCACCGCGAATTTGAATACTGAATTGGCAAAATCCTCGGGGTTACCCATACCATAAATGCAGGAGATGGAAGATACCACAATTACATCGCGCCTGCCCGACATCAGGGCAGAGGTAGTGCGTAAACGGAGCTTTTCAATTTCTTCGTTTATCTGCAAGTCCTTTTCAATGTAGGTATTTGACGAGGGGATAAATGCCTCGGGTTGGTAGTAATCGTAATAGGAAACAAAGTAGTTAACCGCATTCTCGGGAAAAAACTGCTTGAACTCGCCGTACAATTGTGCGGCAAGAGTTTTATTATGGCTTAGTATAAGTGTAGGTCGCTGCGTTTGCTGTATAACGTTGGCAATGGAAAATGTTTTGCCAGAGCCGGTTACACCCAATAGTGTTTGAAAGGTTTCATTATTATTCACCCCCTCAACCAACTGCCGGATCGCTTCGGGCTGGTCGCCGGTGGGTTTGTATACTGACGTTAAATTGAAATCCATAGGCTTATAAAGATACGAAATAGTGCTTAGTTAATCAGTGACCGGTGATTAGTTTACATTATGATAACGCTTTCGGATTTGTAATGTTCCGTTTGATTTTTTGCAAAGTAAATGAGGGGGTGTGACAGCTGTATGTCAGTAGGATGATTTCGTTTCAAACAAATTTGTCATTCTTCGCTCTGGTCGACTCAGCCGTAACGCTTCGCTGGTCGCCCTCTTCGCCTGTGGCGGAAAGAGGGTAAGAAATTTTATGTTAATTTTGCAGCAAGATGAACACAAAACACTATCGCCATATTTTCTTCGACCTTGACCACACCATTTGGGATTTTGATAAAAATGCGGAGGAAACTTTGCAGGAACTTTATGTGATACGTGGGCTGGATAAAATTGGCTTATCGTCGGCTGATGCTTTTATTGAAACGTACACCCGCAATAACCACAGCCTTTGGGCGCAGTATCATGTGGGGAAGATCACGAAGGATTATTTACGCGAGGCGAGATTCAGGACTACATTTTTGGAGTTGGGTGTTCATCCGGATGTAATACCTGTTGGCTTTGAGGATGAATATGTGAAATTATGCCCAACCAAAACCAATTTGTTCCCGGATGCGCATGAGGTGCTAACTTATTTGAAAGGAAAGTATACCATGCACCTAATCTCGAATGGGTTTAAGGAATCGACAGAAATAAAGATTGCCGGAAGCAATATCAGTCATTATTTCGACCAGATTATTATCTCAGAGGCTGTTGGGGTTAATAAGCCCGACAAAGCCATATTTGAACATGCGCTTAACCTGGCCGGGGCTGTAAAGGATGAAAGCATCATGATTGGCGATAGCATTGAGGCCGATATCCGCGGAGCGTTAAATTTTGGCATGGATGCCATTTATTTTAACCCAATGCAGTTACCCAAGCCTGATGACGTGCCTGCGCAAATAACTGGGTTGAAAGAGTTAGCCTGGTTGTTATAAAAGTTGTTTGCTATTAAACTGCAACCATATAATTATTAAGATTGATTTGCAGTTGGTTGGCTTTGCTGAGTAATGATTTGTTTACAATAAAAGAATCGGTATTGATAGGCTGATTCATTAATTTTTCTTTAAAAACATCATTGAATTTATAATATTTCAATGATAGATTCCAACGATCTCTTAAAAAGGAACATATACGGTCATCGCTGGTATTTAGCAACGAGTAATTGAGCATTACATATGTGTCTTCAGGTAAGGTTTTAACATTTTTAAGTATCTCTTCGTTATATGCTATCCAAACTTTTAAATAATCTTCAGCCTTTTGATTATATAATTTTTTCAGTCTGCGTTTTCTGCGGAAAGTATTCCATACTAACCTGTCGAAATAGCCGCGCGCCAGGTATTTCTTTTCAATATATACAAAATCGCGTTGCAGTAATGAGCTTACCACCGATTGGTAATCCCTTACTACAATCAGGTAGCGGGCATCGGGCAATAGTTCTTTATATGTATCTAAAAATAAACAGGTACGAGGGTCTTTCCATCCCCATTGCGGGTAAAGCGCGTTTTTAATTCGGATAACACTTTTTAATTTTTCGCGGTGATATAACGATACATCGATATTGTGTTCATCAGTAAGCCCTGTTGCAGGTAGATGATTGTCGTTTAATATCTCTTCGTGTAGTTTTAAAAACTCAATATCTTCGTAATGCCCGTCTACATTTCCAACTCCGCCAGGTAAAAAATTTTCACCTAGTTGTAAGCCGCATTCGCTTAACCAGTGTGTAATTAACGATGTCCCTGAACGGTGCATTCCCGCGATAATTAAAGTTTTATTTTGCATATTCGATTTTAAAATGAAACATTAAAAATTTTATCAGACTTAGGGGCAGCATGACACTTTTTTGACTATAATAAATGAGAAAAGTTTAATCTCATTCTAATAAGTTTGTAAAAGATCATATTGATCCAAAACTAAATCATATATGCTAACGAATTTGTAACGTGTTGATTACAAAATGGTTTGTAACTGTTTCATTACAATTGCGGGAAGGCTTAGTGTGTTGGATTAGATAGTGTAGCCGAAATGCTTGGCTATCAATATATAAATGCCAACCTGACGAATAATCAGCGGTTGGCATTTATTGTGATTGTAATAGTGAGTGTTATTTTTTCAGGCCGATTTCGCGCAAGCGTTCGTCTAAATATTCACCGGCTGTGATATCAGTATATTTTTTAGGATGCGCATCATCAACACACGATGGTAAGCAAGCCAAACTCATTCCTGATTTCGGATGCAGAAAGAACGGTACTGAGTAACGTGAGTTTTTCATCTGATCTTTCGGCGGGTTAACCACACGGTGCGTGGTTGATTTTAGTTTGTTGTTGGTTAAACGCTGCAGCATATCACCAACATTTACTACCAAATCTTCGCCAAAAGCTGTAACAGGAAACCATTCATTGTCGCGGGTTAACAGCTCCAGGCCATCAGCACTTGCGCCAATTAATAAGGTGATCAGGTTAATATCCTCATGGGCACCGGCGCGTACAGCATCATCAGGCAATGCATCCGGATTAGTTATCGGGAAGTAGTGCAGTGTGCGTAGTATAGAATTACCTTCTTTAACCTTATCCTCAAAATAATCTGCAGGCAGCGTAAGGTAAGTAGCTATAGCGCGTAGTAAATGTATACCAGCTTGTTCCAGCTTTTTATAAACCTCCTGCGTGGTTATATTAAAATCGGGTAATTCGGTTACGAAAAGGTTATCCGGGTAATCGGCTTTTAATGGTGAGTTATTGGCTACGGTTTGGCCTATCTGCCAAAACTCTTTCAGATCCGGGGTTTTAAAACCTTTGGCGGTCTCTTTGCTTTTGCCGGTATAGCCACGCTGGCCTGCAAGCTCACGTATCTCGTATTTTAGTTTGGTGTCTTCGGGCAAAGCGAATAACGATTTTACCTCTACATAAAGCTTATCTATTAAAGCTTTGCTTAAACCGTGGTTTGTAATGGTTACAAACCCCGTCTCGTTAAAGGCTTTTCCAATTTCGTCAGAAAATTGTTTGCGCTCCTGGTCGGTACCGTGTATATAGGCATTCAGATCGAGCCTGGGTATGTTTACTTTATTCATAGCTATTGCCTGATAATGGATGATTTATTTAATGAGGTAAATTATACTACAATAATAAGGCATATTAAAACATGCAGGAAGAATTTTTAATAACATTTAAAACATTTATTAATTTAAACGTTTACTACATGTTAAGTATTGAAACAAGATTGTTACAAAAGAATATAATCACATGAAAACTTTAAAAGGATCCCTTACGATAAGCATGTTCGCGCTTGCGTTTATGTTGTTTATGCCTAATAAGGGCAAGGCACAGGACGGATACATATCAGATCAGGAATTTTATGATCAATTAGCACCTTATGGTACCTGGGTACAGGATGATTATTATGGGGATGTTTGGATACCAAATGTTGACCAGGATTTTAGGCCATATGCTACCAACGGCTATTGGGCACAAACAGAATATGGCAACACCTGGGTGTCAGATTATCCATGGGGTTGGGCAACCTTTCATTATGGCAGGTGGCATTATGATGATTATTATGGATGGGAATGGATACCGGGCCACCATTGGGCACCGGCCTGGGTTAGCTGGCGTCACGGTGGTGGTTATTATAGCTGGGCACCGTTAGATGCAGGTATATCCATCAGCATATCAATAGGTGGTGGTTATAACGCACCCAATAATTACTGGGTGTGCGCGCCTGAACGTTATATGAACAGCCCGCGTATATACAATTATTACGCACCGCATACCCAGGTGGTAAATATTATACGTAATACCACTATAATTAATAATACCTATGTGTATAATAACCAAACGTATGCAATAGGCCCGCGCCCCGCAGATATTCAACGGATTACGCGTCGCCCGGTTACTGTTTACAAGATTAACAATGCAGGCAGGCCTGGCGCAGCGAGCGTAGGGCATAATGCTATAAACATTTACAGGCCTGCAGTAAAGGCAGCCCCTAATGCACGCCCCGCACGTGTGGTAAATGCCCAGGCTTACAGGCAAGCAAACCCTAACGCCGGGATAGGCAGAACAGGTGGCGTGACAAATAATCATGCTAATGCACAAAAATTAGCGGCAGTTGCACGCAGCAGCAAGCCTAATACACAATTTGTAAATGTGCACCCTAAGCCAATACAAAGCAAAGTTGCTCCAGAAGGTGGCCGCCCCGCACAAGGTGGTGCAAGGCCGTCTCTGCCTTCAAATACCAGCGCACCGGGGAAAAATCAGGTTCATGGTCCACAAAAACAGGAGCAACCAGCGGCAAATAATCGCCCGGCAGCCAATGCACCTAACAGGGGGCAACAACCAGTTGTTGTAAAGCCGGGTCAACAGGCGCAGCATCAACAACAGCAAGCACAGCAAAAACAACAGCAAGCCCGTCAGGTTCAGCAGCAGGGGCAACAAAAGCAACAACAAGCTCGCCAGGTTCAACAACAAGGACAACAAAAGCAGCAACAAGCCCAGCAGCAACAACAGCAAGCTCGACAGGTTCAACAACTAGGACAGCAAAAGCAGCAACAAGCCCAGCAGCAACAACAGCAAGCTCGTCAGGTACAGCAACAAGGACAGCAAAGGCAGCAACAAGCCCAGCAGCAACAACAGCAAGCTCGTCAGGTACAGCAACAAGCGCAGCAAAAGCAGCAACAAGCCCAGCAGCAACAACAGCAAGCTCGGCAGGTACAGCAACAGGCGCAGCAAAGACAACAACAGGCTCAGCAGCAACAACAGCAAGCTCGCCAGCAACAACAAGCGCAGCAAAGGCAACAGCAGGCTCAACAACAGCAGGCTCAGCGCCAGCAACAACAAGCTCAGCAGCAACAGCAAAGGGCGCAACAGCAACAACAAGCGCAGCAAAGGCAGCAACAGGCTCAACAACAGCAACAAAGGGCCCAGCAGCAGGCACAACAAAGGCAGCAGCAAGCTCAGCGTCAGCAACAACAAAAGCAACGCCCGCAGCCTAAACCCGAACCGCAGCCACAACAAGAGCAGCATTAAGCGAAGCCTGATAACAGTGCCGACATAAGCGCTGAATAAAATTGAATATCCCAAACCTGTAATATTATTTATAGGTTTGGGTTTATTGTTTTATATGAAATTGATTTGTTTTTATAGATGGAGTGCATTTGCACTTTTAGTGGCATTAATGCCGGTATTCAGCTGCGGACAAAGTGTTAAAAATGATAATGCTAAAAATGCTAATGGAATTGTTTTTATTGAAAACTCATGGATTGAAGCTTTGCACCAGGCCCAATTACAAAATAAATATATTTTTGTTGATGCCTATGCTACCTGGTGCGGCCCGTGTAATTTGTTAAAGAACACCACTTTTAAGGATAAAAAAGTAGCGGAGTTTTATAATCAAAACTTCATAAATCTATCGATGGATATGGAGCGCGGTGAAGGGCCGGATCTGGCTACTCAATGGGGGATAACAGCTTACCCTACTTTAATAGTTTTCGACTCGAATGGTAAACCGGTTTTTGGGACTATGGGCTTTATGGGTGCTAAAGATCTGTTGAAATTTGGTAAACAGGCGTTGAGTAAAACGGCGGCTAACTAGTTAATGGTTAAGTAAAAAGGTTGTTTATAAAACACCTGTCAATAAACGTCATTGCGAGCGAAGCGTGGCAATCCCCGCTTTGTAGATCCACCCTGTATAGTTTGGGATTGCCACGCTTCGCTCGCAATGACGTAGATAATATATTACGTGGGGAGGATGAAAATTTCAAACAAAAAAAGGCCGAAAAGACTCTCGCAGTTTTTCGGCCTACATCTACCTATGAAAACAACCCTTTTGGTAAGGGATGTTGATATTAATTCAAAAGCAATGCCAATTACCTAAAATGTTAATTTGAACTAAGCGCTTTGTTTATTAAGCAATAGGGAATTTTTGCGTGTAGAATTCCCTCCAATTATTTGGGAACTTTTTACACGAATTGGGAATATGGGAATAGAATTTACTAGGTTAAATATACCGCGTCTTCGTCGCCGTTTTCGGTTAAAAAAACATCAACACGCTCTTTTAAAACAGTAGATAGGGCCATGCCTGCGTAATCAGTAGTGATAGGGAAATTTTTGTGGTTACGATCAATCAAAACAGCGGTACGCAGCTTTTTTAAACGCACATCAATAAATACCCCGAAGCCATAAGCCAGTGTTTTGCCTGAGTTTAGCACATCATCAACCAAAATGACCGCTTTATCTTTACAGTCATCTACATTAAAATTAATGTTTGATTTAAGGCTGCTGCTTTGTTTATCCAATTCGATAGTAAGCAGTTTGCTTTTGAAGGGTGCTATCTCATCCAGTATTTTTTTTAGGCGTTCGGCAATGTGGTTACCACGTGGTAAAATGCCCGCTATCAGTATTTCTTCCTCGTCAAAATTATCCTCCAAAATCTGGTAAGCAATTCTGTCGATCTTTTGCTGCATTTGATGCTGGTTAAGAATAAGAAGTTTTTTATCTGACATGATACTTAGTTGTATTTGAATGTTAAAAGTTGAAAGTATTTTAACGTTCAATAGTATTAACGGCTAAGGTAGAAATTAAGTTTTAAAGTGTAAAGTTCGAATTGAACGGTGTAGAAATACACCCCTGCAGCTGCACTGCCTTTCGCTCCCCCTTCTCGAGAGGGGAATTTGCCCCTCCCATTAATCTTTAACGTAGGGGAAAAATACAAAGTTGGCACCTTCAGGTACTATTACAAATACACACATAAAGTCTTCGGGCTTTTTGTAGGTATCAATAAAGCGTTGTTTAAGCTCTTTTTTGATGATGCCACGCTCCATGAACTCTTCCAGTGTTGACGCATTTATGCTCCAGTCGCTGTTGATATCGTCCTTATCTAATATCATTTCGCCTAAGGCTACTTCATGCTGGTGGGCCACGAAGATGGGGTATCTGGATAATCCTTCTACCATAATTTCAATAGCCACCTCACGAATTGACTCGTTAAATAGCTTCAAATCTATCTCCAGACTTAAAAGCGGGCTTTCCTTGTCTTTTCCGTTATTATCGTTTAGCAGTTCTTCAGGTTCCATATTGTTATTGAGTGAATGAGTGATTTTTGAATGAGTGATTAATTCAATCCTAAATCATCTATAAACTATTCTTTAATACTAGCAACACCACATTTTCTACGTGCTGGGTATGCGGGAACATATCAACCGGTTGAATTTTAACCGTGTCGTATTTTTCTTTTAGTACCAGCAAATCGCGGGCTTGTGTGGCGGCGTTGCAGCTTACGTATACAATTTTGGGTGCTTCAATTTCCATCAGGCGGGCAACCACATCGGCGTGCATGCCTGCACGCGGTGGGTCGGTGATGATCACATCCGGTTTGCCATGTTCGGCTATGAAATCAGCTATCAAAACATCCTTCATATCACCGGCGTAAAATTTAGTATTGGTGATGTTGTTGATGGCGGAGTTTATTTTGGCGTCCTCTATGGCGGTTGGCACATATTCAACACCAACTACTTCTTTCACCTGGCCGGCTATAAAGTTGGCTATTGTACCTGCACCTGTGTACAAATCATAAACCAGTTCGTTACCGGTGAAACCTGCAAAATCGCGGGTTATCTCGTACAAACGCTTTGCCTGTGCCGAGTTGGTTTGGTAAAACGACTTCGCACCTATGCGGAACCGGATGCCGTTCATTTCTTCGTGAATATATTCCGGTCCGCGAAAGGCGATAACCTCCTGATCGAAAATGGTATCGTTCTTTTTTTGGTTGACAATGTACAGTAGTGATGTGATCTGCGAAAAAGTGTCGCCAACAAAATTCATCAGCTTACTGATCTCTTCATCGGTAGGATAGGCGAAAACCACGATCACCATCAGCTCACCGGTTGACGAGGTACGGATGATGAGGTTACGCAAAGCACCTGCATGGCCTTTTAAATCGTAATAAGAATACCCCTCGCGTTTAGCAAACTCATCTATACTGTTGCGGATAGCGTTTGAGGGATCAGCCTGCAAATAACAGTGGTGTACATCCAAAATTTTGTCAAACCTGCCGGGGATATGGAAGCCTAAGGCATCCATATTGATGTTATCCTCTGGTTTGGCTTCGCCATCCATCAGCCAGCGTTTGTTGCTGAACGTGAACTCGAGTTTATTGCGGTAATATTTATCCTCCGGCGAAGCCACAATAGGCATCATCCCGGTTATATCAATCTTAGCTAAGCGGGTTAAGGAGTCTTCAACAGATTTTTGTTTGAACTTTAACTGCGCATCATAGCTCATGTGCTGCCATTTGCAACCGCCGCATGTGCCAAAATGCTCACAGAAAGCTTGCACCCGATATTCAGATGCTTTTTTGAGGTTGAGGATACGGCCTTCGCCGAAGTTCTTTTTGCTGCGATAAACCAGCACATCGGCAATGTCGCCGGGGATGGCTTTCTCTACAAAAAGTACAAATTCGTCGGTTTTGCCAACGCCTTTGCCCTCTTCGGCAATGTCGATTATCTCAACGTCTTCAAAAATCTTATCGGGTTTGTTTCTGTTACCTCTGCTCATAAAGCTGCAAAGGTAATATTTTGATTTAGGACTTTCGATTTCGGATTTGATATAGTACGGGCTGTGCAGATTTTTACCACAGTGCGGTGGCTGTCCTCCTGAGCGCAGTCGAAGAACGTGCGTAAGGCCTGCCCACATACTTCGACTACGTTTGGTATGACAGCCTTTGCGCACATTGGAGGGAAGTCAGAGACTTCCACTATCCGTGGATTTAAGAGCGCTGCGCTTAACTCTTAAACCAGTGGATAACAATCTGTCCCTATTGTTTCATCCTTTCATATTGAGAAAAAAGTCGTGTCAATTTGATATGCCTAAATAATATCTAATCTGCCTGAAAAAAATAAAAGTGCCTTTGAAGTGCTTTAAACTCATCTTATGGGATATTATTCATTATGGGCACTCTTTTGGTTCACTCCCTTGCTGTGCCAGAAATAACCATTCGGGCACCTGATAAAACAACAAAATAAAATGGAAGATGAACGAATAATTGTAAGGTTAGCACAACCTTCAGACAATGTTTATGTACAGCAAATTTCAGAAGAAACGGAACGTTCCGCAATAGCCAGGGGATCTGGTATATCCAAAAGATCATTAGCATCAATCATCGAGAAAATAAATGCCGGTAAAGCTGTAATGGCGGTATCTGATTGCGGCAACTGGGTTGGTTTTTCTTATTTAGAAGTATGGGATGGCGGTAAATTTGTTTCAAACAGCGGATTGATCGTTTCCCCGGCTTACCGCGAAAAAGGGGTAGCCGCCTCACTAAAAGAACAGGTGTTTAAACTATCGCGCGAGAAATATCCTGAGGCCGATATATTCTCCATCACCTCGGGTATGGCCATTATGAAGTTAAATACCCGCTTAGGGTTTGAACCGGTAACCTACTCCGAGATTACGCATGATGAATCCTTTTGGGAAGGATGCAAAAGTTGCGTTAATCATAACATCCTCGAAAGTAAAAACAGGAAGAATTGCCTGTGTACAGCCATGCTGTTTAAACCAGTGAACCACAATTAAAAGATTTAAAAACTTTAAAAAATATCGATATGTCACTTCAGTTAATTGATGAAATTTTAGTGGGAGATCAGCAATTGTCGCACCTTGCTGATGACGCCTTATTGCTTTTAAAAGAATTGATCGCCACGCCTTCGTTTAGTGGCGAGGAAGATAACACAGCGGATTGGATACAGGCCTTTATGGAAAACAGGGACATGAGCACCCGTCGACTGCGTAACAATATATGGGCATTTAATAAATATTATGATCCGGGAAAACCCACCATCCTGTTAAACTCGCACCACGATACGGTAAAACCCAACGAAGGTTATACCCGCGACCCATATTTGCCGGAAGTGCGCGACGGTAAATTATATGGTTTAGGCAGTAATGATGCCGGGGGATGCCTGGTTTCGTTACTGGCGGTGTTCCGTTATTTTTATAATAGCCCCAATTTGTGTTATAATTTATGTTTTGCCGCTACCGCTGAAGAGGAGAATACGGGCGAAAATGGATTAAAAGCAGTGTTGCCTTTACTTGGCCATATAGATTTTGCCATCGTAGGCGAACCCACCCAAATGCAACTGGCAACTGCCGAAATGGGCTGCATGGTATTGGATTGTACCGCCCACGGTACAGCAGGCCATGCCGCCAGGAACGAAGGCGACAATGCTTTATATAAAGCAATGGCCGATATTCAATGGTTCAGCAGTTTTCACTTTCCTAAGCGTTCCGGCTTTATGGGGGATATAAAAATGACGGTTACTGAAATAAAGGCAGGTATTCAACACAACATCATCCCCTCTGAATGCCATTTTACGGTTGATGTGCGTTTGAATGATTGTTATAATGTGGGCGAGGTTTTAGCCATCATAAAAAACCATACCATCAGTGATGTGTTCGCACGGCCGGGGATTGTAAAACCTTCTTGTATAGATCAAATCCATCCTTTGGTGAGGGCTGGCATCGCGCTTGGGCGAAAAACTTACCTGTCGCCAACCAGTTCCGATCAGGGTTGGCTGGATGTGCCATCATTAAAGATGGGGCCCGGCGATTCGGCGCGTTCGCACATGGCGAACGAGTATATTTTTGTAAATGAAATTAAAGAAGGGATTACTATTTATACCAATTTGTTAAAGAATATGGTGTATTGTTTGATTCATAATCCGGAGAATAATGCTTAGGTGTGAGTAGCCGGATGAAAGCCTTCAATTTACATTTAGAATGCTGTACTAATTTAAACGAGTGAGCGAGGATTGTAAATAGTACGATGATCCCGATAATTATCAGGATCATCGACTACAGTCTCAATAAGAAGGTGACGCTTTAGTTACAAACAAAAAGAGAGTATGCCTGTAGTGTTTAAATACTTACTTTCCGATACTTCTATTTTTTATGGCACCCTTATTTATCTCTTTAGGCAACTTGTTGCAACTAATGGTTATTCGTGACTCCGAAGCTCATTTAGACGGGCGGTCCATCTTAACAAAAACGTACAGCATTTTCGCGGATATGGCGCAACGTGATCCGCGGCAAAGCAAGAGCAAAGAAGGTACTTTGCATTTGGAGCGTATTGATGACCCGGAATATTACGGGTTTCTCACCAAGCAAATCTCCGATTCATTATTTACGTATACGGCTGATGGAAAAAAGCAATTGTCTGCAGATGAATTAGCGCAGGTTATTGAGCAAATAGCAGACTGATATGGAAACTAATCAATTATTGCAAAACGAAATTGCCGCGTTAAAAAAGGAAAATTTGGAATACAAGGAAAATCATTCACGCTTTGAAACTGTGTTTGAAAATTCCAGAATGGGCAATAAGATCATTTCTGCCGATTTGAAGATTTTACAGGTTAACCCCGCTATGGTTGCCTTGCTGGGTTATGATTCTAAAGAAGAGATCACAGGCAGCAATATTTTTGATTATGCCCCGGATTATTGCCATAAGGACTGGCAAGTATTACGGGAAAAATTATGGCATAAGGAGATGCCATCTTTTACGCTGGAAACATGCCTTATGAAAAAAGATGGTACCTTAATTTGGTGCCAGGTAACTTCTATTCTCTTCCCCGACCACGGCAAGACGCTTGGATATACTATTATTGAAGACATTACTGAAAAGTATTACCTGAAATTACAAAAGGAAGAATTTATAAGCGTAGCAAGTCATGAGTTAAAAACGCCAATCACGGTACTTCGGGCGAACATGCAACTCATCGAGCGAAAAGTTAAAAAGGACACCGTGATTACTCCAGATTTCATCAAATTTGTCGCAATTGCGTCAAGAAATGTATTGAAATTAAATCATCTGGTGGATGATCTGCTTAATTCAACAAGGATTGACCGGGGAGAATTGGAGCTGCATAAAACCATATTCATTTTGTCGGATGTGATAAAGGCATGCTGTACGCATATCCGGATGGAGGGTAAATATAAGATCACCTACACTGGCAATCATTTGGTACAGGTTTATGCAGATCAATTTAAAATAGACCAGGTACTAGTTAACCTGGTAAATAATGCTGTAAAATATGCGCCTGAATCATTAGAGATCATCATTCATGCTGAAAAAATAAAAGGCTTTACCAAAGTGACTGTAAGTGACAAGGGGGAAGGTATTGAGCCGGGACATTTGGCTAAGCTTTTTGACCGTTACTACAGGGCAGATTCAGAAAATCACGCATCGGGCCTTGGGTTAGGTTTATACATCTCATCACAGATCATTAAAAAACACGGTGGTGATATTGGAGTGGAAAGTATTGTAGGCAGAGGTTCCGATTTTTGGTTCACCTTGCCGGATTAAAAGAATATTCTTATGAAAAATATAAGCAGTAAAAAGGGAAAGCCTAATGATAAAAATAAAAAAACGCCTACGGCAGGGGACGCCCTGTTAAATAATATAATAACAAAACCCATCAATGACGGGATGAATACACCTGTCCCCGACATAACAGAACCACATGTTCGCTCGGCAAGTGAAGCAGCGTTATATAAGCAAGCTGAAAATCCATTGGGTAACCCGGATAAGAAATAATATATCTACTACAGGTTGAATGTTGGAACTGAAGGATACAGTTCGCGATTGCTTCCTCCGTCGCAATAACATAGTGGAGATGAGCCAGCTGTAAATTCCAGCCCTCATACCTCGGTTGCATAAATAGGCAATGCTTAATTATCGATAATTCTGTCGTAAGTTATTTTCTTTTTGCGCAATTGATTGCGTTTGAGGAAAATGCGGTTAATGAATTAATCTCGGCATTAACCACTTTTTTAACCGTTTTGTTAATACACGACACCTATCCTTGCTAAGCGAAATCCCAGATACGCGCTAAACCAGCTTTATATAAAGCAAATAGTAATAAACCAATTCACTAACCTATAATTTATGAAACAAACCTTCATTATGAAAAAACTGATTTGCATTTTACCGCTTACCTTATGGTTTGCCAGTATGGGTTGCGCTAAGCCTTACCATATGCCGCCACCGCAAACATTACAACCAATACCAACTACTAAAATTGTGAATTTTACGCTAAGCGATGCCAATACCGCTTACAGTGCTTTTAACAAATATTTTTATAACCCTACTGCAAAACTTTATTACAGTGCTACCGACAAAAGTGCACTGGGGGCAATATGGACACAGGCCATTTACTGGGATTTGGCTATGGATGTTTACCAACGTACAAATGATACTGCCCAACTTAAAATGGTAACTGATATATACACTGGCGGAGCAAACCAATACGATAACTATAATTGGAATAATACCACCACCTGGTTTATTTATGATGATATGATGTGGTGGGTTACCGCTTTAGCCAGGGCCAACCAGCTTACAGGAAATGCAGCCTATCTGCAAAATTCAATTGCTGGGTTTAACCGTGTATGGGCCGGTTCATATGACCCGGTTGAAGGGGGGATGTTTTGGGATTTTGTGCATAGCGGCAAAAATGCATGTATTAATTATCCTACTGTTATAGCAGCCGTCCGCTTGTATCAAATCACTAAGGATACAAGCTATTTGGTAAAAGCAAAATCAGTATATGCGTGGGCAAGGGCAAACTTGTTTAATGCTACTAACGGCGAGGTGGCCGACCATAAAATAGGTGATGGCGCGCCGGGATACCAGGATTACACCTATAATCAAGGGACAGCTATCGGTGCCGGGGTTATGCTTTATAAAGTAACTAATGATGCGTCTTACCTTGCTGATGCTAAGCTGGCCGCCACTTATACTCAAAAGAGTATGTGTGTTAATGGGATATTACCTGCCGAGGGAGATTTTAATGAACAAGGTGTGTTGAAGTCTATTTTTGGCCAGTATATAATGATGCTGATAAATGACGGAGGGCAAAAACAATACTTACCATGGATACAGCAAAATATTAATACAGGCTGGACAAACCGGGATAAAGCCCGCAATTTAACCTATCGTTCGTATGCGGTTGCCTGCCCAACGGGTGAAATACAATCTTACGAAGCGAGCAGTGTAGTAACGATGATGCAAATTTGCCCGCCATCTAATTGATTTCCACAATTGCGCTCATTTGTAACGTGTGCAAGTAAGGTAATATTACACCTCGCAATGACGTGCGTGGTGGTTAATACTTATGACTTTCCGCGTTAGGTTAAGAAGCGGATACCGGCCAATCGAGGGCCTTTACGCTTAAGGCCTCGTGTAGTATAGGTGTACAGCCCAGGCCTAAGGTAACGCCATAATCTCCGAATAAAACCATTAATTGTTTGAATTATACAATTATTGGTTTGATAAGCACAAGCTGATTCCGGATGTTTAGGCTGACATTTGTATAATGGAAAGTAAGATGATGAACGCAAATAAAGTATGGTATGTTACCGGCGCATCAAAGGGATTGGGGCTGTCGCTGGTGAAAAAGTTATTGGCTGAGGGGTATAGGGTTGCGGCTACTTCACGATCGGCTGCGCAACTGCTGGATGCTGTTGGCGAGCATGAGCATTTTTTGGCATTGGAAGTTAATCTGGCTGATAATGATTCTATCTGGGAGTCGGTACAAAAAACGTATAAGCATTTTGGTAGTATTGATGTGGTGGTGAACAACGCGGGCTACGGCATTGGCGGCGCAGTGGAAGAGCTATCGGACAAAGAAATTAAGGACAGCTTTGATATTAACGTTTTTGCTACTATTAACGTGGTGCAGCATGTGCTGCCGTTTATGCGTACGCAGGGTTCGGGCAGTATTATTAATATTGCCTCGATAGCAGGTTTCGCGGCGGCTACGGGTTGGGGTATGTATGCTGCCACCAAATTCGCGGTGGTTGGCTTTACGGAGGTTTTGGCTGAGGATGTGCGTGATTTGGGTATAAAAGTAACGGTTGTTGAACCGGGTGCGTTTCGCACGGAATTTTTGAGCGGAGAGTCGCTGATGATATCGAAAAATCAGATTGATGCTTATCAGTTGGTTAGAGATTCGCTCGCACTTTATCAAAAAAGGGATGGTGTGCAGGCAGGCGACCCGGATAAAGCGGCAGAAGTGTTTATCGCTTTAGCTGAAAACCCAAACCCGCCGGTACGTTTGTTTATGGGTACCGATGCTTATACGAGGGCTAACGCGAAAATTGAAGTTTTAAAGAATGAATTAGAGCAATGGAAGGAATTGTCTTTCAGTACTGATTTTACGGTGTGATTTTTTAAATATCATTGTCATTTCGAGCGGAGGGAGAAATCTTCTTCTTCATGTACTACGGTAATGTAAGGCGCAGAAGATTTGTTCCTCCGCTCGAAATGACAATAAGGACAAGGATAGATTATTCACCAAATTGTTTTAATTTAGTAATATGGCAACTACTGAAACACTCGAAGAATTTTATCAGTATAAATTTGATAAAACGCCTGGCGACCTGAAAACGGACACCGGGCATTTTAATGTGTTTAACATGGAGGATACCCGGAAAAGCGGGGTTACTCCTAAGTATGCACGACGTGATTTTTATAAGATTTCGCTACTACGCGGTGAGAATATTTTTCATTATGCGGATAAGAGTTTGGAGGTGTCGGGTTCGACGCTGATGTTTTTTAATCCGCTGGTACCTTATAAGTTTGAACGGGTTGACGAGGAGAGTACAGGTTACTTCTGTATTTTTAAGGAAGCTTTTTTCAGTGACCATATCCGCAGCCAGGTAAAACACCTGCCAATGTTTGTGCCAGGAGCAAATGCAGTTTATAATTTGAGTGCTGTGCAGGATGAGCAGATTACCGGGATCTTCAAAAAAATCACCTCGGAGATTGCCACCGATTATCCTTTTAAGTACGATTTGATTCGCAGTTATATTATGGAGATGGTGCATTTCGCGCTGAAAATGCAGCCATCAAAAAGTTTGTACCCATACGCTGATGCCAACGCACGGATAACTGCTGTGTTTAATGATTTGCTGGAGCGGCAGTTCCCGATAGAATCAACCTCGCAACAGCTTAAAATGCGGTCGGCGAAGGATTATGCCGAGCAGCTTTGTGTGCATGTTAACCACCTGAACCGCGCCATCAGGGCAACCACCGGAAAAACTACTACCGAAGTTATTTTTGAGCGGATCGTCATTGAAGCCAAAGCCCTGCTGCTGCATACCAACTGGAACATTGCCGAGATCAGCAATTGCCTGGGTTTTGATGAGCCTGCTCATTTTAATCATTTCTTTAAAAAACAAACCAGCGCTACGCCATCATCATTCAGGTTATGATCCGCTGATGATGCTGATCAGGTAATTGATGGCATCCGGCGAATGTAACGCGGCAGTTGATTTTAACGTTATGCCTGCGATTTCGGATGCTCTTTTGCGCATTTGCGTTTCGTAAGCGGCAATGGCTAATTTAGTATCGGTATAGTTATCATTCAATAAACATTCAGCTAATTCTACTGCATCCAGCATGGCCATGTTCACACCTTCACCGGCGTAGGGTGGCATCAGGTGGGCGGCATCGCCCAACATGGTGAGGTTTGACAGTGCTTCCCAGGTTTGGTCGAGCGGCATGCAGTATTGCGGGCGGGGAATGAATTTGGGTTCGGCGTTTTCAAAAACTTCCTGCCATACTTCATCCCATCCTTCAAATTCCTGTTTAAACCAGGCTAATACCTGCGCTTTATCGTTAAAATCAATACCACTATTCTTGCTCCAGTTTTCGGTGGAGTTACAGCCGGTGTAAAAGGCCATGCTGCCATCACCTTTGGAACTTACGATGAATGATTTAGAATCGCCCATGGCAAATATTTTTCCGCCGTTTAGCAGTTTGTATACTTTCGGACTGGCTACTTCAGCATTATAAACAGCGCCTTCAATGGCGGTCATCCCGGCAAAGAATGGTTTGATAGGGGTGATGTATGGGCGGATCTTTGAGTTGGCACCATCGGCACCAATTACAATATCTGCAATGGCGGAAGTCCCGTTTTTGAAATGGAGTTTCCAGCCGTTACCTTCAGGACTTAGTGATGAAAAATTGCTATCCCATACTACCGTATCTTGCTGTAATGATTCGAGCAGGATTTTGCGGAGTGGTCCGCGGTCAATTTCGGGGCGGTGGGTTTCTTCGCGCGGGGTGGCATCATCGTCCCACAAAATATTGGCGTTTTTATCGGCTATACGTAGGGCATCCGCGCCGGGGCGGTAGTTGGCATTGAAGGCATCCATTAGTCCGGCTTGCTGTAGTGCATGTAACCCCGATTCTTCGTGTAGATCGAGCGTAGCACCTTGTACGCGGGCATCTTTGTTGAGGTCGCGGTCGTACACTTTTACGGTTGCACCGTTCATTTGCAGCAGGCGAGCAAGGGTTAATCCGCCGGGGCCGCCGCCTACTATGGCTATTGTTTTATTGTTGATTGAGCTCATGTTTTTTATTTTTTAGATATTAGGATGCCTTGAGTTACCGCTTCGCAGCATGCTAAAATGGTTTCGGGGGTGATGATCTGTTGGGGGCGGGTTTGGTAGTCGAAATACTCGGCAACGAGGTCGAGCATTGGCGAAAATAACAGTGCCCGATGCACTTCTTGTGGGAAATATTTAATAATACCCGCTTCTACATTCAACGTTAAAAATTGCTGTATCGGCCCGAAGAAATCTCCTTCTTTAATATTCTTTTGCTGGTAGGCGCGATTTAATAAAGGCGATGCTTTACCATGCTGTATCAGCGCGAAAGCATGGCGGTTATTGATCAGATAATGAAAGCCGTTTAACCAAAGTTTCCGCACGCCTTCAGCGAAGGGCGCAGCGGGATCGAAATTCTTTAATACCGCTTTTTCGTATGCTCCTAATACTTCTTCAATAAAAAGCTTTATTAACAGGTCTTCCTTGTTCTCGTACTTAATATAAATGGTACGGGGCGAAATGCCTGCGGCCTTAGCCAACTTTTGCATGCTGAGGTTTTCCAAGCCTTCATCGGCTATGATTTGCAGGGCGATGCTGCGGATGGCTTCTTCTTTTATTAAGTTCTTAGGACGCATGATACAAAAGTAAGTAAACGTTTGTTTACTTACAAAGTATATTTTTTCACCATCCTATTCGAGAAGGCTTTTTGGAACGAAAAATTAATTATCAGACTTGGTTTTTATAGCGTCCCACTCATAACCTTTTTTGTTAATACCTACCAGCGTAACGTCAATGGGGTCACCGGGATTAATTTTTACGTTGATGGAGCCATCTTTATTAAGAGGTACCAATCCGTATGATGGTGTGTTTATGGATTGTTTATCATTTACCGCAGCGTTGGCAACAGATGGGCTGATGAGTGGTTTTAGGGTGATAATAGTTAGGTTAACAGCTATTACGGTTAAAATAATTTTGGTGTAGGTGTCGGTTTTCATGCGGTTTTTGTTGAATAAGGTTGAGGTATAAATATAAGATTACTTGCTTTGGTAGTCAAGTTTGATTTTTTTTCCGATTAGTCTAAAGTTAATGAGACGGGTAAGCTGTAGTTGCAAACTACAGGCACAGTCGTCCGAAGTCAGAGACTCCGGACAGCGGGATAGAGTACAAAACTACCAGCCGATTATCTCACCGTTTTTGAAAAATTTACCTGTTGGACCACCTTTAGGCAAGGTTGCGGCAAGAACAATACTTTTTGCTCCTTCACTTACTGGTCGTCCACCGAAACTGGCCAAAATCTCATAGGTTGCGGTTACACCAGGGGTTGCCGCGTTAACCAGGATATTATATTCTTTCAGATCAATTGCGGCTTTTAAAGTAAGGCCGTTCAGTGCCAGCTTAGAAATGCTATAAGCAGATATTACATCTCTCCACGGATTAAGGAGGTTGAATTCTTCACCGCTAAAAGATCCAGAGCCTGAGGAAACGTTAACAATTCTGGCATGTTCACTTTTCTTTAATAAGGGCGTAAAATATTTTATCGTGCTCCAGGCACCAATAAAATTACTATCAAACACATTTTTTATATCGATAAGATCCACGCCGGCAGTATCAAATTTATCAGGGAATGAGGTCGCGTTATTTATCAAAACATCCAGTTTCCCAAACCGAAGATCAATTTTTTCTGCGACTGCTTTAACCATAGTTTCGTCCGTAACATCTAATGCCATTGGCACTAAATCCAGCCCTTCTTCGATTAATATTCCGGCAAGGTTATCGGCAGCTTCCTGTTTTCGGGAGGTTATGATTACCTGATAATTCATATTGGCGAGTTGCCTGGCTGTTTCAAAACCTATGCCTGTTTGTTTACCTACGCCTGTGATCAATACTAATTGTTTATTTTTCATGAGAGACTTATTTTTTTGTTATATATGTAAAAACTCTTTTGATCTCGAGATTAGTAGTATAATCGTCTTCCTTGACTATCTGAACTATGCGCGACCTGCGAAATCATAGGTTCATTATCCGGATTATATAGAAATAGTTCCACCAGTTTATTGAATTCTTTTGGCCGCTCCATCATTGGCGCATGCCCGCACTCTTCCAGTAAAAATAAATCAGCCTGTGGTAATAGCCGTTTAAATTCCATCGCGACGGCTACAGGAGTAATGTTATCAACCTCGCCCCATACTAATAATGTTTTTGTTTGAATTTGCGGTAAAATATCAGCCACATAATTGCGTTGGGCTGACTTTGCCATTTTCAATATGGCGAAGCACTTTTTGTTATCTGTGGTGATCCTGAATACTTCTGCAACCAACGCATCTGTAGCCACTGCGGGATCATAGAAAGTATAGGCTACCCGTTCACGGATATAAGGCAGGTTCCCACGCTTTACATAACTACCTACACTTGTGTTTTCATACAAACCGGAACTGCCTGTCAAAATCAATTTGTCTACCTTTTCGGGATACCGGTGTGCATATATAATGGCGACATGCCCCCCGAGTGAGTTTCCTACCAGTATCGGCTTTTCAAGCTTTGCGTACTCAATATATTCCCCCAGGAATTTAACCATATTTTCAAGTCCGTCACCTTTACGATCGTCATAGATTGGTAAAGGCGGAACATGGATATCATATGTTGATTCGAAATGCGTAATCACATCACGCCAGTTACTCAATGCACCAAATAACCCGTGCAATAAAATCATGCCTTGTTTCATAGCTGTTTTTTGAAACAAAATTATAGGGTTGCAGGTCTGCAGATCGTGATTCAAATCACAAAACATTCTGCGGCTTTTTATGAAGGAACAATCTTGCCCTGCTGAGTGCTTCCCGGCTAGTATATAGGTATCTCGCGATATTGGTAAGTGATATTTTTTGAATGATAATTGGACGATGTTCCATTAAAAACTTATAACGCTGTAAGGGGCTTCTTAGGGATAGGATCTGCTGATGTTCAGATTGCTGCGCCATCAGTTCCTCACACAACTGAATATTGACACGCAATAGATTCATGTGCAGATTATAAAGTGGTTGTATCCGTTTGATATTGATGCGCAGTACAATAGCATCTTCAACAGCTATAATGCTGACAGCTGAGGGTGCTTTTTTATTATAACTTTCGCAATTGGCTAAAAAATCATTTTGAAACCCAAACTTTACAATCTTCTCGTCGCCTCCATCATCCAGAATGGAAAATTTGAACATACCTGAGATAACAAAAGCCGCATGCCGGGCAACGTATCCATACCGTAATAGCGGTTCCCCTTTTTTAATGTGCTTTACGCTGGCCATTGTATGTAATAGCTTCCATTCTTCTAAAGTTACTACCGGGTATTTCTCCATTAATTGGTTGTACCAGGCGGGTAGCTCATTTTTCATTGATTTGGAGATTATATAATTTTCTTGATTGTTTCTATAGCACTTTCTATATCAGTATTTTGCCTGGTAATGGATGCGCCTATCCTTGAGCCTTCCAGCATAAAATAAAACATGTCCGCCAGTGCCTTATCCGAGAAACCTTTTTTATCTTCCAGCTCAGTCACTAATTGAAGAAACAGATCGCGTAAGCGATTTTTAGTTGTTAGTACACGATCCAAAACCACTTTTTCTGAAGACGCCACCTCCGCTTTGATCTTTAGAAACGGGCAACCTCCAAAATTGGAAGCTTGATTGCCGGTGATCGAAAATTCAAAAACCCCTATTATTTTATTACGAGCTCCTTGTATTTTAGCTAGGTGGGCTTCTAACGCGTTGAATAAAGTTAAAGACTGCCTATCCAAATAAGCCAGCAATACATCGCTTTTAGACCTGTATTTATTATATAAAGATGGCTTAGCGATGCCTGCTTCGTCTATCAACTGGTTAATACCGGTGAGGTTATAACCCTGGCTATAAAATAGCCGGGTGGCGGTTTGCATGATGCGTTCGTCAACACTTTCCTTTTTCATAATATCACAAATGTAAAATTTATATATTGAACATACAAGTCTGTTCAATATTATTCTGATTTATTATATTTGTGCTTGTTTGTAAGTCGCTTGCAGAACACGCCCCTACCCCCCCTCAAGAGAGGAACTGATTTGCCGCTGCTAAGCGTCCCGCTTGTGGGTTTATGCTATTCTTTACACCTATTAATCTCTTTGCCTGTTTACCACAAGCGGGATGATTGTGGCAGCGAAGAAAAGTTGCTTTTAATGCTTAAAGTTATTAAGATAAGTATTAAATTGAATTGTGAACCGTTCTATAATTTCGCAATTAAGCCCCAACCTGAAAACATTGGAAATAAAAATATCTTACACCTTAAAATTATTGCTGCTGATCACATTATTTGGATTAGCTGGCAAATGTGGTTATGCGCAGGGTAAATTTGGCGGGCGGATATTTGAAAACCACACCCGGATACCCCTGGGCGGTATTGTTATAGAGAATTTAACATCGCACGAGAAAACGGTTTCTGATGCTAACGGCATCTTTGTTATCGGCGCAAAAGTTAGCGACCTGCTTTTGTTTAGCTCAATAGCCTATCAGAATGACACACTGTATATAGCCAACCTAAACTACCTGTATGTGTTCCTTAATTTGAGAAGCAGGAACCTGAACGAGGTTGATGTAACGCAGTCGGAAATTAAAACAGGTAAGCTTACATTGCCGGAGACTACAGGGCCGCTCAATAGCAAAACGGTACTATACCAAACTGACGACGCTGTACAAAATAATGTAGGTGGCGTAAAAATTATGCTAAATGACTCGAAAGGCTATCAAAATAAAAAGTTAAAGCAACAGCAGATTGGTATTGATGAAGCGGAAAAGGATAGGATAGCCAAGATCTTCAGTCCTGAAAATATACAGATGTATGTGCCTATAAAAGGGCAGGAACTTCAGAATTTCATTATACTTTATACCCCGGACCTCAAGACTTATAACAGCAGTAGTTTTAATTTGATCCTGTACCTGTCATCTTCTTACAAAGCGTTTTGCAATATCCCGGTTGAGAAGCGACAATCAGCAGATTTTTTGAAGATTGGTGATAAGTAGCTTGGATGATTAGATGGGGCTTTCGAGAGGGGGGGGGACTGATTTTATGGTACAGAGCTACCGGTAAGCGGGGCGGCTGTGGAGGCATCAGAGAGTTTCCGTATTCTGTCACAAAAATAATGCGTAAAAACTGGTATAGTCCACATCTATAATCGGCCATTATAGTAACTGGTTTTTAAGGAAATAAAAAAGATGATAAGTAAGCATAAATGCCTTACCTATCATCTTACCCAAAAATGTTTGTTTTTTAAAGTTAATTACGGCTGGAAATCAACCGGGATCCATTTCCAGGTTTCATTTGGTTCGCCGCCACTCCAACTCCATGATAACACCGGCGTACCCGCAACATAATTGTTATTGCCTGCAACATTTAAATTTTGGTCGGTATTAGCATTAAGCTGAATAGCGTTGCCAACCGCATTCCAGGTTGCCGATGAGCCCGACATGCCAGTAGGGCTAACTTGTGTCACAGGCTGATTTGAAGCCCGAGAGCACACGATCTTCTGCGTTTTAACATTTAATAAAGCGAAGCCTTTATTGTTGGAGCCAGTGATAAATTCAACAGGGGTCCAGTACTGGCTTGGATCGTTAAATAAATTGTTGATAATTAAGCCACCATCGAGGTTGTTATTGTCGACAGACAAATACAATCCAGTGGTTGATTGGATGCGGTAATACATACGTGATAAGATTAAGGTTAAATTATATGTAAATGTAGTTTTAATTAATCCATTTTTATATTTTTTGAAAAATATAAATTCAATATACTTCGCTGTCGTACGCGTGCCGCATGGCTATTCAGGAATTTTAGACCAAAACTTTTATGGGTTAAAAGCTATAGATTTTGTTAAAAAATGGCAAAAAAACAATGAAAAACGAGTGTTTTTTGGTGTTTTTAGGGTCTAAATTGGGCGTTTTGGGGTTAAAATGGCTTAATTTTCCATGTAAAAACCGCCTTTTTAGGATTGTTTTGGGCGTTTTTGGGGCTAAAAGTGTACCAACTGTACCATATGTTTCACTTGTGCCGTGGTACAGTTCGGGTGGTTGTTACCTGGCATGTGGGGTGCCGAAACAAGTTCGGCATGGCTGTGGGTTAATATGTTAGTTGATAATTTTTACGGGCTTTTTGTGTTCATCGATAGCTACAAGGGCGAAGCTGCCGTGTACGGCGAGTTCGCGGCCTTCGGCGTACATTTGCTCAATGTAGATCTCTACGGTTACCTTGAGGCTGGTGTTGCCTACGTGGCTTACGCGGGCAACAAGCTCCACAAAGGTACCGGCGGGGATGGGCTTCTTAAAGTCGATCTTGTCGCTGCTTACAGTAACCATTACCTGCCTGCTGAAGCGGGTGGCAGCTATGAAGGCAACTTCATCCATCATGCGCATGGCTTCGCCGCCAAACAGGGTATCATAATGGTTGGTGGTGTTGGGGAAAACGGTTTTAAAAATGCGGGTTTCAGATGCGTTGATTCTTTCTTCTAAAGTCATGATACAAGTTTAATAAAACAGGCAGGAAATATCCCTGCCTGTTGATGTTAATTTAGCTGATGGTTTCGGTAACTGCGGCACGCATTTCTTTGGCGGCTGATACCATCTCAATCAGGGCTTTCTTGGTTTCGTCCCAGCCGCGGGTTTTAAGTCCGCAATCGGGGTTAACCCAAAGCTGCTGATCAGGGATAACTGCTTTGGCTTTTTTAAGCAAGTCGACCATCTCTGCCGAGTTAGGTACACGCGGCGAGTGGATGTCATACACACCGGGGCCAATCTCGTTGGGGTATTTAAAATCAGCAAATACATCCAGCAGCTCCATTTGCGAGCGGGAAGTTTCGATTGTGATTACATCGGCATCCATATCGGCAATATTCTGGATGATGTCGTTAAACTCCGAATAGCACATATGGGTGTGGATCTGGGTATCGTCCTGTACGCCACTGGCGGATATGCGGAAAGCTTTCACCGCCCAGTCGAGGTAGGTTGCCCAATCCTGTTTACGTAAAGGCAGGCCTTCGCGGATGGCGGGTTCATCAATCTGGATAATTTTAATACCTGCGGTTTCCAAATCAACCACTTCATCGCGGATAGCTAAAGCAATCTGCGTACAGGTTTCTGAACGTGGTTGGTCATTCCGCACAAACGACCATTGCAGGATGGTTACCGGGCCGGTTAACATGCCCTTCATCCATTTATCAGTAAGCGATTGCGCATAGGCCGACCACTTAACCGTCATGGCCACGGGGCGAGATACATCACCATAAATAATCGGTGGCTTAACACAGCGGCTGCCGTAGCTTTGCACCCAACCATTAGCGGTAAAGGTAAATCCGGCCAATTGCTCGCCGAAATATTCGACCATGTCGTTACGCTCAAATTCGCCGTGTACTAAAACATCCAGGTCGATTTCTTCCTGCCATTTTACAGCTTTTTGGGTTTCTTCTTCGATGAGTGTGTTGTACTCTGCTTCTGTTATATCGCCTTTTTTCAATTGGGCACGCCAGCTGCGCACTTCCTTAGTTTGCGGGAAAGAGCCGATAGTGGTAGTAGCAAACAATGGCAGGTTTAATAACTGCTGCTGTAACTGTTTACGCACCGGGAAGGCGTTTAAACGGCTTGCATCAGCAGTAGTTATTTTGCTTACCCTGGTTTTTACTTCAGGATTATGTATCAGCGCCGAACTGCGGCGAGTAGCATTTGCATGCTGATTTTCGGCTAATTGATACTGGTGACTAACGCCCGAGTTATCGCCAGCCAAATGTTTAAGCGTTACTATTTCGCTCACTTTTTGTTTAGCGAAGGCTAGCCATTGTTTAATTTCGGGAGTTAAAACCGCTTCGTTGGTCTCATTTTTCAAATCGCAAGGCGAGTGAATCAATGAGCATGATGGAGCTATCCAAACACGGTCAGTGCCCAGTTTTTCTTTTGCTTTTTTGATGATGGCAAGTGAGGCTTCAAAGTCGTTTTTCCAGATGTTACGGCCATCAACCAAACCTAATGACAGGACGGTATCAGCGTGCAAATGGGTAATTACTTCATCTAATTGCTGCGGCGCGCGTACTAAATCAACATGCAGGGCATCAAGCGGCAGTGAGGTAGCCAGCTCGATATTGTTACCCAAACGCTCGAAGTAAGTAGATAGAACAAATTTTAAATTCGGGAATGTTTTTCGTAGGTATTTGTAGGTGTCGCGGTAGATTTGCTGGGTTTTCTCATCCAGATCCAAAGCCAGGAAAGGCTCGTCAAGCTGGATCCATTCGGCTTTTAAGTCCTGTAGTTTTTTAAGAATATCCACATAAACCGGTAACAGGTTTTTAATCAGGTCTATTTTATCAAAACCAGTTTCTTTCTCTTTGCCTAATAACAGGTAGGTTATCGGGCCAATCAAAACTGGTTTGGTGATGATGCCTAATTGCTTGGCCTCATAAAATTCATCAATTATTTTGGTGCTGAACAATTTGAACTGCTGATCTTTATAAAACTCAGGCACTATGTAATGGTAATTGGTATCAAACCATTTGGTCATTTCCATGGCGGTAATGTCCAGTCCATCCTTTTGATAGCCACGGGCCATAGCAAAGTACAGGTCAAGTTCGGTATTGCCTTTGGTGTGGATCACATCGTAATAACGCTGCGGTATAGCGCTAAACATCAGCGAATGATCCAATACATGGTCATAAAACGAGAAATCGTTTGATGGGATCAAGTCGATACCTGCATCTTTTTGTATCTGCCAGTTTTCGTGGCGGATGTTTTTTCCTACCTGCAATACATTGCTGTACGCGGTTTTGCCTGCCCAATAGTTTTCGCAGATCTTTTTTAGCTCACGCTGACTACCAATGCGCGGGTAGCCCAAATTTTGTGTTAGCATTTCTTTTAATGATTAAATAAATTAAACCTGTTAAAAGCCCTTTAGCTAAACTTCAATAAAATGCCTGTGGATGAAGAGAGTGGGAGGTATGTGGAATGGGGAAGGGTGGAGTTATCCGTACCCAATAAAAACAAACCATAACCTGACCAAAAGCTTCATTCCGCGAAAGCATTGTCAATTCAATATATGGCAGGTCTCCTGACTTTGTAACATTTTTGCCGCCCTTCCCATCCGTTAGCTAACGGACAGTGGACAATTATTGGCAAAAACCTTGTATGTTACTTACAGTTGCGCGACAGCTCGTGATTTACACACGATTCCCTATTAATCTACAATTAAGTAAAACCTATACCGGTTGATGAAGAAATAAAGTAAAGAACTTACATCGGGTGTAAAGATAAGTAATAGGAATGAGTTTTATGCGGATTGATTTTTTGGGCATTCCCGCTGATGGAATTGGGGCGGGCCTTGCAGTGCTCCGCTGCGCTACGGCATTCCTCCGTCGGGCCAAACCCCTGCCTACCGCAGGCAGGCTTCCAATACCTGATGCTGTAGTTAATGCATTTAGTTATAAAAACAACTATTGCATTTTAGTTAAATGTATGATGGTATTTACATATTACGGCAAACATATATGGAGTAATTGTGTTAACTGAACCTGTGGCACAATAAATACCGCAGAAATCAGTCTATTAATTAATGATTAACAGTATGATAAAAGTATGATAAAAAAGACGGTGCTAATTATTGAAGATGATCCTGGTATTTTGGAAACGATTGAGCTGATATTGGCAGGCATGAATATCCACGTAATGAGCACTCCCGAAGCACTGGAGACCAGCGAAGTTTACGCGTTGGCACCCGATCTTATTATCCTTGATCACTGGCTGCACAAAAAATTGGGTGGCGACCTGTGCCTTGCCCTTAAAACAGATCCTCATACTAAAAAAATCCCTATCATTATGATGTCGGCGGATTTGAATATCGCTAACGTGGCCCGTTACAGTTTGGCCGATGCCTATCTGGCTAAACCTTTTGATATAGATGAATTGATAAATCTTACACAAAAGTACCTGGACGAGAGCGTGAACGTATAAACGTAACTCTTTAAATACCCGTTACAAAAGAGCGTGGATGCGAGGCCCAAAATCGGCAGCCTCTGCCAGTGGAGATAAATTTATGCTGATTAGCTTTTCAGTATTCGTTTTGTAATAAACTTTCAGGTCATCGTTATAAACGGTTTTTATTACCAAATCATTAGCAACCATCCATTGCAATACCAGGTAAACACTTGAGCGGCTTATGCTACTGCAATAAGCGCTAATTTTGTATAGCAACAGGTCAATATCTGTATCGATGTTTAAAGCTAAAATTTGCGCTATGATATACTTTTTTTTGAGTGAGAGTGGATAGCCTTGCTGATTAAAATAGGCTAGCAGTGATTCTGGAAGATCGGGGAGCGGCTGATAATAATATGTGGTCATGGGCTATAAATTTGATGAGTGAACATATACAAATTTCAGTCTTATTGTTAACCTTACACTTGTACTAATTTGATATTAACTTGTATATTTATATCATGAGCAGGTTAAAGCAATACGATACCTTACTAGTGAGCGATTTTGAAGAGGTGGTTTATCACCTGCCTGTTCACGCGCATACTTATTATGAGCTGGTGTACATCTATTCTGGTAATGGGGTGCATGTACTAAATGACATTCGCATGCCTTATAGCGCGGGCGATCTGTTTGTGATATCGCAGGAAGATCAACATCACTTCCGGATAAATGAGATTACCCGCTTCATTATGATCAAGTTTACGGATAGCTATTTTAAACACCAAACCCATACCTCCTTTAATGAATCTTTTACCATAGTGCCCGAACTGGTGATGCGACAAAAATTATTAAAAGAAATTAAACTTGAGTTTGAAGAACCGTATAAAACAATACTGCACAAAGCCATCGACAATATTATTTTATACAATAAATATAAAAACCCAACATCATCGCCTTTTATATACCAGCAATTACTATCAATTTTTGGGCTGATAAAAGAAGTTACCTTAAAGCTTAATGACTGCATAGATAACGGCTTACCTAAAAAGGAGGCGCTTATTTCATACCTGCACGAAAATATTTATGATCCGCGAAAATACCAGGCCCGGCATGTAGCGGCGCATTTTAACATATCCGTAAGTTATTTCAGCAGCTATTTTAAACGAAATTTCGAGATAACTTACCGTGATTATATCAACAACTACCGCACAAAACTTATTGAAAAACGGATAAATAGCGGTCAGGTTAATATGAAACAGATAGCCGCCGAATTTGGCTTTACTGATGAAAGCCACTTATCTAATTACTTTAATAATCACCATAAATCGCGGCCTTCCGTTTTACGGAAACGGGTGTTGAAATTTGCGGTAACGACTTAAATCACCGCCATTAATTCTTCTGCCATATCAATGGTCATTACTATTTGGGTGGTGGTGATGGGTTTGCGGTATAGGCGCTCTATTTGTATGGGTTGAGTAAAGGTGAAGAGGATGTTTACACGGTTTTTCATTAGGCCGCCGTTGAAACAGGTAGGGGCGGGTTCAAAGCTGTCGGTTACTTTTTGGATGGAGGTGATGTTGCTGGTATCGACCAATACGCGCCAGCGGAGGCCGGTGCGGAGTAGTAGTTGATCTTGTAGGATAAGCACCGGGCTTTGGACGATGGCGGCGAAATCGCCGATGAGGAATAAGGTGCCATACACACTAAGGATGGTTACGATTAATGCTGCGGTGTGACTGTAATGTAGCAGGAACAGGTGGAAAGCTACCAGCTCGATGGCGCAAACAGATATGATTACAGCGAACAGGCCGACATAAGCAATTTCTCGATGGATACTGAAGCGGCGGGATGCGGTTACGGTCGGTTGTTTCTTCCAGAAGAAAAGGCCGAAACGTAATATGGTAAGTTCTGAAGCGATTATTTTTATTGCGGCGGTATTACCCATTACCGTGGCCATACTTTGGTGCAAGTTATAAGCTACATCGGGCAGGGTGGCTTGCAACCGGCGGTATTCGCGCCTGATGTACCTGATTTTGCTTAGGGTGTAAATGAGCAGAGCCAGTTCGGGCAGGGCGATCAATTCGCGTAGCTGCAAAATATAGTGGCGCTGATGAATGGGCAGGATAAGGTAAGCTACCGTACAGCAGCAGGTTATAACGAGCAGAATACTCCACTTGCTTAGTTTAAGCGGACGAATCACCAAAAAATACCATGCAAGCGGGAAGGTGATCACCATATCGACCAGGAAACCGCTGGCTACTGCGTCCTGATGAAGCGGGGCGGCTTTGTGCATGAGGAATAAACCAATAGAAATAATACAAAGTGCAATTAGTAAAGCGAACCAGATGTTTTTGTGTACGGCGGCGGGTGATAGTGTCATGCGGTGGTTGTTCGGTACCTCCAAATTTCGGGAATTAAATTGGTAATAGTGCTGACAGCGATTTGTCAGCAGGTGAAATTTATTGGATTATAAAGTGATCAGGCATGAAAATTAAACGCTTAACATAACCTCTTAGTGTGTCAGCTGTATACCCCAGCTTAAATAGTAATGGCAGCCTTAACCAGGTAAGGGAGTATCTCTTTTTGAAAGGATACGAAGTTTTTACGTATATCGGAATCGCTAACGGAGGTAAAAGCGAAGCTAAAAACGATGCTCTTGCTGCATTTAACCAAAAAACGCAGTTTTTGCAGATAGGCTTCATGCTTACGGATGCCGTTTAGCTGCGAAAAAGCATGGATCAGCAGGTCCTCTAATTCGTTTGATAACCTTTTAAGGAACTCCTGCGAGTTAGTGGATTCGCGAATGAAATCCCAGCCGATGAATTCGTTGCAAATGGTGTAGGAAAGGCGGCAGGTCTTCATGATTAGGTTGTTAAGCTGCGCTTCTTCGCCCATGTCGGCGGTGTTAACGTGTATCAGGTCGTCAACACTTACTTTAATATAATCCATTAACAGGGCATGCAGAACAGCCTCTTTACTATCAAAATACTTGTAAATAGTGGCTTTGGCAATCTTGGCTTTCTTAGCTATCTCGTTAACGCTGGTTTTATGGTAACCGAACTTTCTGAAGAGCTCCTGAGCAGCCCGTTTAATACTTTCCTTTATTTTATCAGCTTCCATGCATCAGTTTGATACAAATATCTCATAATTAGCGACAGTTACATAATATGATTTAAGCGAATACGTTGCAGGAGCCTTAACAGGACTACCATCGGCCAGCGAAAACACTGATCCGCTGCAAGGGTCGGTAACGGTTAAGTGGTCAGAATCAAGCGTTACGGCACATTTATTTTCGGGTTTATAACTGCTGCAACGGTCATAAGCTGCATAACTGCCATCGGGCTCATGATACAGGATTATGCCAGCTACGCCATAATTCGCCAAAAATACTACACCGCCACCCGCTGTAAGTCCCGCCAGGCGGGGATCTGTTAACGGGGCTTCAAAATTTACGGCCACATTTGGAATGGGGTCGGAGTTTTTACCGCATGATGAAAACAGCACGGCTATAGCAGCAAATGCGTAAATTAACTTCATATTATCTCTGTTTGGAATTGTTTTAAGAAACGAACATCGTTCTCAGAGAATAAACGCAAATCACGTATAACATATTTTAAGTTGGCAATTCTTTCTATACCCATGCCGAAAGCGAAGCCGGTGAATTTCTTGCTATCTATGCCGCAGTTTTCCAATACATTAGGATCAACCATGCCGCAGCCTAAAATCTCAACCCAACCAGTGTATTTACACATGTTGCAACCTGCGCCTTTACAAATGGTACAGGAAATATCCATTTCTGCCGATGGCTCGGTGAATGGGAAGTACGATGGCCTGAAACGAACTTTGGTACCTTCACCATAAAGTTCTTGTACGAAATGGTATAGCGTCTGCTTTAAATCAGCAAACGACACATTTTCATCTACATACAAACCTTCTACCTGGTGAAAAAAGCAGTGGGCGCGTGCTGAAATGGCCTCGTTACGGTAAACCCTGCCCGGCATAATAGCGCGGAACGGCGGTTTGCCCATCTCCATCATGCGCACCTGAACCGATGAGGTATGTGTACGCAAAGCGATATCATCCTGGCCACTATTCTTTTTAATGAAGAAAGTATCCTGCATATCACGTGCGGGATGCTCTTCAGGAAAGTTAAGCGCAGAGAAGTTATGCCAATCATCTTCAATCTCAGGGCCTTCGGCAACTACGAAACCTAATCTTTTATAAATATCGATGATTTCGTTACGCACCAAAGTAAGCGGATGACGGGAGCCAAGGTTTAAACCATCGCCCGGAAGGGTAAGATCTTTATCTTGGTCCTGAGTCTTTGGCCCTGAGTCTATAGTCTCTTTTAACTCAGTATATTTCGCTTCAGCCAGTTGTTTAAACTGGTTAAGTACTTTACCGAATATGCGTTTCTCTTCAGGCCCAACAGTTTTAAATTCTTCGAACAGATCTTTGATCAATCCTTTGGTACCTAAAAATTTGATGCGGAAGGTTTCCAGCTCATCAGCATTGGCCGGTGAAAAAGCGTTGATCTCAGCGGTATATGGGTCTATTTTTTCTTGCATTATGTTAAAACAAGCAATTTATATAAATTATTAAACTATTGTCATTGCGAGGTACGAAGCAATCGCACGTACACAAGGCGATTATGCAAAGTTCGCGATTGCCACGCTATCGCTCGCAATGACACAAAAAATTATTTTAGCACCCCTAATTCCTTACCCACCTTACTAAATGCGGCAATGGCTTTATCTAAATGCTCCTGTTCGTGCGCGGCGGATATTTGTACACGGATACGTGCCTTGCCTTGAGGTACTACTGGGTAATAGAAACCGATAACATAAATACCTTCATCCAGCATTTTAGCGGCAAATTCCTGCGCTAATTTAGCATCATAAAGCATAACCGGTACAATAGGGTGTACACCCGGTTTGATGTCGAAACCCGCTTCAGTCATTTTTTGGCGGAAGTAGAGCGTGTTTTTTTCCAGCTTATCACGTAGATCAGTGGTTTCACTCAGCATATTCAACACCGCTATTGAAGCACCTGTAATTGCCGGGGCAAGCGTATTGGAGAATAAATACGGGCGTGAACGCTGGCGCAGCATATCAATAATCTCTTTTCGACCAGAGGTAAAACCACCCGATGCACCACCTAAAGCCTTACCTAAAGTGCCGGTGATAATATCAATTTTACCCATTACGTTATGATATTCATGCGTGCCACGACCTGTTTTACCCATAAAACCTGAGCAATGGCTCTCATCTATCATCACCAAAGCATTATACTTTTCGGCCAGTTCACAAATTTTATCCAGCTGGGCAATGGTTCCATCCATGCTGAATGCACCATCGGTAACAATAATACGGTGACGGCAATCGGCTGTTATTTTTAGCTTTTCTTCCAGATCAGCCATGTCATCGTGTTTGTAACGTTGGCGTTGGGCTTTGCATAGGCGTACCCCATCTATGATAGATGCATGGTTCAGTTCGTCTGATATGATAGCATCCTGCTCATTGAACAAAGGTTCAAAAACACCGCCGTTTGCATCAAATGCCGCGGCATAAAGTATGGTATCTTCAGTGCCTAAAAATTCGGCTATCTTTTGTTCCAGTTCTTTATGTATATCCTGCGTTCCGCAAATAAAACGTACAGACGAAAGGCCGTAACCATGCGTATCCATCACCGCTTTAGCAGCCTCGATAACTTTTGGGCTTGATGACAGGCCAAGGTAATTATTGGCGCAAAAGTTTATCACTTCTTTGCCGCCCTGCACGGTAATATCAGCGCCTTGCGGCGAAGTAATAATGCGTTCGCGTTTGTATAGCCCGGCTTTTTCAATCTCGGCAAGTTCCTGCTGCAAAACGGGTTTTAAGGTGTTGTACATAATAAATTTATCAAAGAGTGCAAAATTAAACATAAACCCGCAAAACGCCAGTTTAAATTCATCTTAAAAAATATATTACACGCTTAATCAAACATTTATAGTAATAAATCCATTTTATGAAGGATTACCATGAAGAAAAATCTACTATTTGTTTTTATAACACTGCTTACTTTTAAGGCATCAGCTCAACAATATATACTTTCGGGCAGAGTAACCGATGCTCAAAATCACCCCATATCTTTTACTTCAGTTTATATACGCAACACTACTTATGGCACAACCGCTAATGAGAGCGGCAGTTATCAGTTTAAGTTAAATCCAGGCACATATCATGTTATTTATCGTTTTGTAGGATATAAGGAACGGGTTGAAACCGTAACTATCGCCAACCGCAATGTGGCACACAACGTGCAGTTGGAAGACGAAATTTTTAACCTGAAAACAGTGGTTGTACAGGGCAAGAGGCTTAAAACAGATACTGCCGCAAATGATATTATGCGCCGGGTAATAGCCAAACGCGAATATTATTTAAACGAAGTTCAGGAATATTCTGTAGCGGCTTATGTTAAAGGTGTGCAACGCTTATTGGGTGCGCCAAAGGCATTTATGGGCAGGCAGGTGCGTAATACACTCGACCTGGATTCGCTTGGCAGGGGGATTCTGTTTCAAACAGAGTCCATCTCCAACTTCGACTTTCAGCAGCCAAATAGAATAAAGGAAGTTACTATTGCAACCAAAACAGTTGGCTTAAACCCAACATTCGGCTTTAATAAAGCATCTGATCTGCAGGTTAATTTTTATAAAAACATATTTTACCTAAACGGCGTAAGCGATCATGGATTTGTTTCACCGGTAGCTTATAATGGGTTTAAATACTACAAGTATAAACTGGTTGGCACCGCTAACGAAAACGGGCGTGTGATTGATAAAATACAGGTTGCACCAAGGCTGGATCATTCAGCTACATTTAAAGGGAATATTTATATTTTAGAGGGCGACTGGCGTATTTATAGCGTTGATTTGATGCTAACTAATAAAGATAATGGTCTTAGTTTTATTGATACGCTGGAGGTTAGTCAGCAATACATACCTATAACAGATAGCGTTTGGCAGCCCGTATCGGCACAATACACCTTCTCGGGCAAGGTTTTAGGGTTTAAGTTTGGGGGATATTATGATGCTATTTATAACAACTATAACCTCAAGCCTAATTTTCCGGAGCGCTATTTTACAGGGGAGATATTAAAATACGATACCGCATCAAACACAAAAGATTCAACATATTGGGCAACCAAGCGCCCTATTCCTTTAACCTGGCAGGAGCAGAGGGATTATTATAAAAAAGATAGTGTAAGCAGACTTAAACGATCGAAGGCTTATCTCGATTCTGCTCAGCATTCTAATAACAGGTTATTGATTCTGCCATACATCGTATTCGGGCATAGTTCTACCTATAAAAGCGGTCGTGATTCTGTGTACCTGTATCCTTTTATTCAAACTTTTTTTTATAATACTGTTGAAGGATATGGTTTAAATCTTGAAGCTAAATACTCGCACAAACTCAATGACTTTCAATCGTGGGACGCTACGCCAGATGTACGCTATGGCTTTTCTAATAAAATGTTTACCGCCAATATAAATGGCGATTATAACTACGATCCATTCCATAACGCCAAGTTTTTTGGTGGCTTTGGCAGCGATATTTTGGATTTGAACGATGTTGGCACACGGTCGTTATATTTTAATACCTTAAGTACGTTATTGAGTGAGCGTAACTATGTAAAATACTATAAATCGGAGTATGGTAACTTTGGTTATCAGCGCGAACTTGCCAATGGTGTTTTATGGACAGCCAGTTTAAGCTATGCTGACCGTACCCAATTATATAACACCTCATATAACCACATCGAAACTTTTAGCAACAGGCAGTATACCTCAAACAATCCGCTAAAATCAGATATTCCGGGTGTGCCAGATGCCCCGGCGGACGATCGCTCCGTATTGTTCCCCGATAACCAGGCGCTTACATTTTTCACCTCGTTCAGGTTATCGTTTGATCAGCAGTATATTACCACGCCTACGCAAAAAATTAATCTGCCATCCAAATACCCGGTTGTTACGGTAAGCTATCGCCAGGGTATAAATAACCTGTTAGGCTCTGATGTTGATTATAGCTTCGGATCATTAAACATAGCCCAAAGTGCCATCCCGATAGGGGTATTTGGTTACTCATCATTCTCGGTAACTGCTGGAGATTTCTTTAATAACAGCAAGATCTATTTCCCTGATTATAACCACTTTTTAGGTAACCAGGGTACTACTTTCGATCCTACTTATGTAGGTAGTTTTCACTTCCTGCCTTTCTATACATTCAGTACCGATAATGCATTTATAGAAGCGCATTACCAGCACAATTTCTCAGGAGTGTTATTAAATAATATTCCGTTTTTACGTAAGTTGAAATTAGAGGAAATTGTAGGAGCCAATTACCTAACCGAAAAAGGCCAACTGAATTACTCCGAGTTTTATGTAGGCTTACAGCGATTGATATTTAGGATTGATTACGGTGTATCTTACGAGGGTAGCCAGAAATACATACAGGGGATCAGGATATTTTATGGGATTAGGTAATATCGAATCGTGAACTCCGAATGATGAATAATGAAGTGAACTTCGTCATTGGATATTGGGTATTCAGTGTTCGATATTAACCTTTTATTTTTGCCCTTTCACCTAAAAATCACTAAATTTGCACTTCATTTAACACCGTTTGCAGCGGCATCAATGGATTATGACAAAGTATAAAACACTACTCTATTATTGTTATTCAACAATAGCGGATGCGGAGCAATTTGCTGCCGATCATTTAAAATTTTGTAAATCTCTGGATTTAACCGGGCGTATTATTGTGGCTGAAGAAGGCCTTAATGGTACCGTATCCGGCCTTGCTGAGAGCTGTGAGCAATACATGGAGACGCTTCATGCAGATCCTCGTTTTGCTAACATCGACTTTAAAGTTGATGAAGTAGAAACACCATCGTTTGTAAAAATGCATGTTCGTTATAAATCGGAAATTGTGCATTCAGGTTTACGTAATCCCGAAATCATCGACCCGAAAACAAAAACTGGCAAGCATCTTGATCCGAAAGAGTTTATGGAGATGAAGGACTGGGATGATGTTATTGTGCTGGATGTACGCTCAAACTACGAACATAATTTAGGTAAATTCAGCAACGCCATAACCCTGGATATTGAAAATTTCCGCGATTTCCCGGCGATGATCAATGAGCTTGCTCAATATAAGGACAAAAAAATATTAACCTATTGCACCGGCGGTATCAAGTGCGAAAAAGCATCAGCCCTGTTATTGCACGAGGGTTTTAAAGATGTTTACCAACTGCACGGTGGTATCATCAAATACGGTAAAGAAGCAGGCGGTAAGGATTTTGAAGGCAAATGCTATGTATTTGATAACCGTTTATCGGTTGATGTAAATAGTGTTAACCCTGTGGTAATATCTAAATGCTATAACTGTGGTGCTACTACCGATAAAATGATCAACTGTGCCAACCCGGAGTGCAACGAGCATTTTACCCAATGCGATGAATGCGGGACAAAAATGGAAGGTTGCTGTAGTGATGACTGCCAAAGCCATCCGCGCAAGCGAGTTTATGATGGTACGGGTTATTATGTAAAAGTGCCTCAGCCGGTTAATACTGCTAAAAAGGAATTGAAGCTGCAGGATTAAGCATATAATTTTATATTTACGGTAATTAAAAAAACATCTTTTGCTCGCCGGCGTTAAAGTATTCGGCTTTATAAAGATCATTGCCATAATTAAACTTATTTGTATGCACAAAAATATCAGCGCCACGTTTCTAGTTATAATGTTTTTGGCTTTGCCATTCTTCTCAAAAGCACAGTTAAGCAAACCAAATTATGAGCGTGGTATATATACCGCTAAAGGTGATACTTTGCCTTACCGCATTCTATTTCCAGAAGGATTTGATCCGGCAAAAAAATATCCATTGATAATTGTTCTGCATGGTTCGGGTGAGCGGGGTAACGATAACCAGGCCCAGCTGGCACATGGCAGCGATCTGTTTTTAAAGGCCGATGTTCGTGAACAGTTCCCGGCAATTGTGGTGTTTCCGCAATGCCCGGCTAATGGTTTTTGGTCAGATGTGAATTTTCAGGCAGATACCAACGGCAATAAATTTATTTTCCCAACCGATGCCAAACCAACCAAAGCCATGGCAGCGCTGATGGGAATGGTTGATGAGTTTTTAGAAAAACCTTTTGTAAATAAACACCAGGTATATGTTGGCGGTCTTTCTATGGGTGGCATGGGTACATTTGAGATTATTGGTCGCGAGCCAAATGTTTTTGCAGCGGCATTTACCATCTGCGGTGGCGATAATACCCTCAACGCTAAAAAATATGCTAAAAAAGTACCGCTATGGATATTCCATGGTGAAAAGGATAAAACAGTTTCGGCCGATCACTCCATTGTAATGGTTGAGGCGATTAAAGCGGCCGGCGGCCAACCTAAGTTTACCCTATATCCTAACGATGACCACGATAGCTGGGACGATGCTTTTGCCGAACCGCAATTGTTGCCTTGGCTGTTTTCGCATAGTAAATAACAGATTATTTAATTCTCAAATATCATTGTCATTCTGAGCGCAGCGAAGAATCTTCTTCGATTTGCATAGTAAACTTTGCACAGTTAGAAGATTCTTCGTTCCTCAGAATGACAAAACGCTTTCTCATATTTTTTATTTAATATTTGTAAGGTTTAAATATGCTTACCGACTAAGTAGTATCACAACTGACGAATATTAATTAAATGAGCGCCGAAAGCAATCAATTAGATCCGCATACCTGGGTAAAATCGCATGCCGATTACTTGTATGCCTATACCATAAAACGAATTTCTGATGAGGAACAGGCTAAGGACCTAGTGCAGGAAACCTTTTTGGCTGCTTTAGAAAAGGTAGACAGATTTGAAGGCAAAAGCTCCGAGCGTACCTGGTTAACTGCCATCCTGAAAAATAAAATAATTGATGTTTACCGCAAAAAGTCTTCAGGGTTAAGGAAAGATGTTCAGGCAGCTGAGCATGAGCAGGAAGATTTTTTTGATCATGATGATGGGCACTGGCGTTCTGCATATGCACCACAAGCTTTCGGGATTGAAGACGTGGATCATTTAGGCAATAAGGAGTTTAATAACATACTGCAGATGTGTTTACAAAAGCTGCCGGCGTTATGGATGGCAATATTCACTATGAAACATATGGATGATGCTGATACCACACTGATATGTTCGGAATTAAAGGTGACCCCATCAAATTTTTGGGTAATTATTCATCGTACCAAGCTTAATCTGCGGGCATGCCTTCAACGGAATTGGGAATAAATTTTAAGCTATGAGCCAGTTAAAAAAAATACAGTATAATTGTAAGAAGGCCACATTTCTCATCGAAAAGAAAATGCTGAGCCGTATTACTTTTCGCGAGCATATAGAACTGCGCATACACCTGATGGGCTGCTCGGTTTGCCGTGTATATGGCAAACAAAGCCGTATTATAAATGATATGGTTCGCCAGCTTTTTAAAAGCTCGATGCCGGGTGAGGCAAAGCTTGATGAAAGCTTCAAAAAAGAATTGCAGGAGCGTATTGAGATCGAGCTAAATAAAAATTAAACAGGCTGTAAGGTTTGTAAGTTGGGGCCGACTAAATGTGTAAATATCAAAATAGAAACACACATGAAAACCAACGTAAAAAAATCAGTATTATCAGTAGCCGCAGTGGCAATTTTATCACTTTGTTTAACTATCAATGCTAATGCATCAGTAATACATACCATTGCTGCCAGCGATACCGGCAAAATGAGTAAGATGAGCAAAATGAGCAAGCCATCAAAAATGAAAGCTAAAAAGGCCGACAAAATGAGCAAAATGAGTAAGGATAGTTCAAAAATGTCGAAAATGTAAGGGTTGTTGTTTAAAGATAAAGAGGGTGGATTAATTCCCCCTCTTTATCTTTATATTTGTGATCATCCCCTGATTGCAATCCATATCACCCATGAAAAAGATACTTATTTTATTTCTATTATGCAGCGCAACTGCAACATTTGCACAACAAACCAACACTCAAACCCATGAGTTTGCTATTACCGGAAAGGTAAAAATAGGATCTATCATCACCATGGATTCTCTGAATAGTTATCCGCTTAAAACAATCGGCAATATTAAAGTTACTGATCATACAGGCGCTTTTAAGCATCAGGATGATCAATTAAAAGGTATTTTACTAAAAGATATTCTGAACCATTCGCAATGGTTGCTTACGCCGCATTTATTCAGCAGTATGTATTTTACCTGCGTGGGTGCCGATGGCTATAAAGTTGTTTACTCGTGGAATGAGCTGTTCAATACCGAAATAGGCGACAACGTTTATATTGTGATGGAGAAGAATGGCATAAAAGCTGATCAACTAACCAGCAGTATTCAAATGGTATCCATGCTTGATTATAAAACCGGAAGAAGGTACTTGCATAATTTGGATAAAATTGTGGTGAGTATTGCGGAGTAAGAAACCAACCTAATTGTCATTGCGAGGAACGAAGCAATCGCGAACAATACAGAGCGCTCTGCTTATGTGCGATTGCTTCGGTCCTCGCAATGACAATTAGAAAAGTTACCTTTCCGTATCTATCTCCAACTCTCCATTACATAACCCCTCCAACTCCTGTGGGTTATGGGTGACTATCAAAACAATCAATCCTAATTTCGCAAATAAAACCTTTAATTCGTCAATCAAAACCCGTTTTATTTCATGGTCGAGTGCGGAGAATGGCTCATCCATCAACAATAATTTAGGTTTAATAGCTAGCGCACGCAGGATGGCTAAACGTTGCTGTTGTCCGCCGGATAGGTGTTCAGGTTTGTGCGTGGTTAATGTTTCCAGTTTGCCAATCATCAACAGGCGATCAATCCATTCTAAATCCTTTGTGGCATATTCCAAATGCTCCCGCACCGTCATGTTAGGGAACAGCGCGTAGTTTTGAAACACAAAGCCAACCATTCTTTTTTGTGGCGATAGTGTTGTTTTGGTGGATGTATCCAACCAGGTAATGGCATCAACTTTAATAGTACCTTTTTCGGGCGATACCAGTCCGGCTATGATTTTTAAAAGCGTTGTTTTTCCTACGCCGGATGGTCCGTAAATTTTAATAATGCTGCCATTAGCAAACTCCCGGTTTACCTTTAACCATTGCTGCCCGCTGTAGGCCTTTAGTTTTTTTTCAATGTTGATCGTGATCATTCCAGCGGGCTTTTAGCTTGTGTTTTGTTGAAGATGAATACACCGATCACCAAAACAAAAGTGATACAAAATAAGATAAGCGAGTAAGTATTTGCCGCCGAATAATCCATACTCTCCACCGAGTCATAAACGGCGATGGATGCTACCCGTGTAACATTAGGGATATTACCACCGATCATCAGTACTACGCCAAATTCACCCAACGTGTGGGCAAAGGTGAGTACCATAGCCGTGAATAATGATGGTTTTATATTAGGCAGCAGTACTCGGAGAAAAGTTTCGCGTTCGCTTTTACCCAGGGTGTAGGATGCTTGTGATAATGATGAGGGCAATTGTTGTAAGGCCGACTTTATAGGCCCCATCATAAATGGCATGCTATAAATAACGGAGGCCAGTACCAATCCCTGGAAAGAGAATACAAATTGTAAATCAAATGCATCATGCAGCCATTTACCAACTCCATGCTGCGGACTAAAAGCCAATAGCAAATAAAACCCCAATACCGACGGCGGCAATACCAAAGGCATGGTAATTATCGCCTCGATAATGATTTTAAAAAATGAGCGACCTTTGGATAACCACCACGCCAGCGGCAGGCAGATCAATAGTAGCAATAGCGTAGTAATGCTTGCCAGCTTTAGTGTGAGCCAGATTGGGGTTAAATCCATTTACTCAACAATGTAGCCATATTCCTTAAATATGCGTTTGGCATCGGCACTCAAAATAAACTGGTAAAATTTCTCGGCGTTCGGGTTTTCCTCGCCGTGTTTTAATACTACAATTCCTTGTTCAATAGGTGAGTAGGTTTTAGGATCGATAGCCCTCCAATAAATTTTCTGCTTGCCTTCAATATCCTTTACCAAAGCCTGTGTGGTAAAACCAACATCAACCGAACCTGTGGTGATATAAGTGTTCACCTGCGATATACTTTCACCTATAACTATCTTGCTTTGTATCTCGCTCAAAATTCCTTTCAATTTTAATGTTTCAGTGGCGGCTTTGCCATATGGCGCGATTGTCGGGTTGGCGATAGCCACTTTTTTAATGGCCGGGGTAAGTAGCATGCGCTCCCAGTTATCAAACTCAATATCCTTATTGCTGCAAATAATTAAACTCCCTTTCGCGTAAACAACAGGCTTTTTAGAGGAGAATCCGGTGGTGTATAATTTCTGCGGGAAATCCATATCGGCAGATAAAAAAACATCAAACGGAGCGCCGTTACTTATCTGGGTGGTTAAATTGCCCGATGAACCTACAATAGGTTCAACAACTACACCTGTTCTTTTGGTAAAATCGGCCCCTAATACTTTTATCACGGATTGCAGATTGGCAGCGGTGGCAACCTTTAAAGTTTGCGCAAATGATGCTGCCGGAATTAACAGGCAACTAACAACCAAAGCAAGTCGTATATGTAATTTTAGTTTCGTTAAAATATTCATCTTATAGGTATTGTAAATTAATGCTAATATAAATACTAAGCGTTGTATTTAGGAAAGTATTTAGCTGTGTGTTAGCTTTAGCTAAGAACCTGTCTAAGAAAATTATGTCATTGCGAGGAACGAAGCAATCGCGAACTTTGCATGATTGCTTTTCTTCGTGCGAATGCTTGGTTCCTCGCAATGACATGGCGGTTTTTTTAACAACACTTAAGATTAATAACCATCATCAAAACAAAATTGTTCTAATATTGTAAATAAGCTAATCAACAAAACCCATGAAAAAACTCATCGTCTTCGCATTTATTATTTGTAGTAGCGCCATAGCTTTTGGCCAAAGTAATATGGCATGTTGCAGCAAACCATCAGCCACAAAACAATTTGCTATGCTGGCAAATGATAAAAGGTTTGTGATGTCGCACCCGGCTCCCAAAACAATGCATTTTCAAAGCAGTATTGGCAAAGCCATAATTTATAGCACTCCCGATGGTAAAACGGCAGATGCTTATGAGTTTAAAGCTAAAACGCCTACTAATAACTATATTTTAGTGGTTCACGAGTTTTTTGGTTTGAACGATTTTGTGAAGAAGGAATCAGAAGATATATACAACGATTTAGGTGACGTAAACATCATCGATCTTGATCTATACGATGGCAAAGTTACCGCCGACCGTACCGAAGCTGCCAAACTAATGCAGGCAGTAAAGGATGACCGTGCTATCGCGATTATAAAAGGTGCTATCGCTTACGTTGGTCCTAAAGCGCATATAGCTACTTTAGGCTGGTGCTTTGGCGGTGGCTGGAGCTTACAGGCAAGTTTACTTGCCGGTAACCAGGCGGTAGCTTGTGTAATGTTTTATGGCATGCCCGAGCAGGACGTAAACAAACTTAAAACACTGCATACCGATGTATTGGGCAACTTCGGTAACCAGGATGCATGGATCAACCCTAAAGTTGTAGCTAAATTTGCTGTCGATATGAAAGCAGCCGGTAAAAAACTATATCTGCACCAATACGATGCGGGGCACGGCTTTGCAAATCCAAGCAGCCCAACTGCCAATAGCGCCGCCGCCGCCGATGCGTATAAAAACACCATTGCTTTTTATAAGGCGAGGTTAAAATAGGTGATAGGTAATAGTTCATGGTTGATAGTTCATAGTATTAGGTTTCTATTAACTATCAACCATAAACCAGTCATGAACCATCAACTTTTTGTAACATTGCAAAAAAACTCATACCCCCTTGTTAACTAAAGCAGCCAAAAAATTATTTTCTCTCCTGATTAAAATCGGGGTGTTGGTTTTGGCTTTGGTTTACATCTACCATCAGTTTATTGAAAAAGGTGATAGCTTAAAACGATTTCAACAACTGGTTAATCATATTAGTCAGCAGCAAGTTACTATCACCATGTCGGCAATTGTGTTGCTGATGCTGATAAACTGGATACTTGAGTCCATCAAGTGGAAGTACCTGATAAACAGGGTTCAAAAAATTTCAATCTGGGAATCCATCGAAGCCGTTTTTTGCGGACTGACCTGGGCTATATTCACCCCCAACCGGCTGGGCGAATATGCTGGCCGCGTATTATTCTTACCCAACCGCAAGCGTATACATGGCGTATTTGCCATGGCCGTAGGCGCATTCGGGCAAAGTGTTATAACCAACGTACTCGGTGCATGCGCGCTGATGTGGTACCTATATACCTATTCGCATCTAAATATCTATATCTACATCTGGATATTTGTTTCGGCCATAATATTTATGGTGTTTTTCCTGGTGCTGTTTTTCCATATCCAATGGATAGTAAAGCTGCTGGATTACATACCTTATGTAAAAAAATATCATCGATTTTTTGATATCATGGGCCGTTATACCAAGCCGGAGTTATTCAAAATAATGGGATTTTGTATGGCGAGGTTCGCTGTATTCTCGTTTCAATATTACCTGGTGATACACCTGCTAATACCCGAGATGTCTGTGGTTAAAATGATGCTGATGGTGCTCATCCTGTTCTTTGTACAATCTGCCTTGCCATCGCTGGATCTGTTGGATGTTGGCGTACGCAGCGCTACCGCCAGCGTACTTTTCGCGCATATTACTACCCAATCGTTGGCTGTTGTAGCGGCAGTTTCATCAATTTGGCTGATAAATTTAATTATTCCCGCTATTTTAGGCTCCGTATTTGTTTTTAAACTGAAATTCTTTGATCGTAACGTATAGCATTATTTCTCTATCACTAACCGGCTTGTACCTGTTAGTACTTATTTATTTGATAAAAGGCTGGTCGAATTTAAAACGACCCAAACTGGAGGCGGTTGATTTTACAACTAAAGTAACTGTACTCATCGCTGCCCGCAACGAGGAGGAAAAGATAGCCCTAACCATCAACGATATTTTAGCGCAGGACTTTCCCAAACACCTCATGGAAGTTATTATTGTTGACGATCACTCTACCGATCGTACAGCAGATATTATCCGCAGCTATGCCCCACAAGGCATCAAGCTATTACAATTGAACGAGGATAAGCCCCTCAACTCCTACAAAAAGAAAGCTATAGCCGAGGCCATCAACCAATCAACCGGAGAGCTAATGGTGGCTACCGATGCCGATTGTCGCATGGGCCCGCAATGGCTGTCATCCATTGTAAATTATTACGAAACCCGGAACCCGGTAATGATTTCCTCCCCGGTAACCTATTTTGAGGAGAAGAGCCTGTTCGAGAACCTGCAAACTTTAGAGTTCGGTTACCTGGTGGCTATGGGTGCTTCATTCATTGGTAATAACAAGGCATCCACCTGTAATGGCGCTAATTTCGCTTACCGTAAAGATGTATTTTACGAGGTAGGAGGGTTCAAAGGCATTGATGAACTAGCATCCGGTGATGATGAACTACTACTGCAAAAAGTAGCTGAAAAATATGCTGATAAAATCGCCTTCCTGAAGCTACCCGAAGCCATTGTATACACTCACGCTAAGGCAAACTTAAAGGAATTCTTAAACCAGCGCCGCCGCTGGGCATCCAAATCCACCAAGTATAAAGACAAAAAAATAGTAGCCCTTGCAGTAGGTATCTGGCTGTTTAATGTGCTGATACTGGTAAACGGTATACTAAGCTTTTTTGATGTCAGATTTTTCTATCTATTTCTTGCCCAATATGGGTTGAAATTCATCTTCGAGGCGATATTCCTGCTGCCGGTGACGGCGTTCTTCAAGCGCAAAAGTTTGATATGGCTGCTATTTCTGCTGTCGCCCATACACATCGTTTATTTTGTTTATGTAGGCCTCATCGGCAACACCAAAAAGTACGTTTGGAAGGGCAGGACGGTTAGATAACCCTGCTGTACTGTACCGCGGTACATATGAAACAGTTGATACATTTGGTACACTTTAAGCCCCAAAAACGCCCTAAAAGCCCCTGAAAAGGCGGTTATTACATGCCAAATTGAGCCATTTTTACCCCAAAAACGCCCAATTTATGCCCTAAAAACACCAAAAAACACCCGTTTTTCACTGTTTTTATGCCATTTTTTAACAAAATTTATAGCTTTTAACCCATAAAAGCACCCCATTTTGTTGGGTTTATGCGTGTTTCTGTTCCAAGAAATTACCACCACGAAAATCAGTTCCCCTCTTGAGAGGGGCAAGGGGTGTGTTTCTTCACCATGCCAGCTTTTTTGCTACCGCAAGCGTCCCGCTTGTGGTAAACATGCAAAGTGTATATAATATATGAAAGTGAAACTAACACAAAAAAGGCTGTCATGCTGAGGCACTCGAAGCATAGGGGGCAAAGGCCTCTGCGCTATGCTAAGCAAGCGAAAGGCTTGCATATGAATGTGTTCTGACAAAAAAGGCTGTCATGCTGAGGCACTTGAAGCATAGTGGGTAAAGACCGCCCGCTTGTGGTAAATATGCAAAGCATATATAATAAGTTCAATACAATAGCATAAACCCACAAGCGGGACGCTTGCGGTAGCGGGGGGTCTGTTTTCACCACCCTTTTGCGCACGCGTGCCGCGTGTGCCAGTACATATTACTTGGTTACATTGCGGTAAATGCACCAACCCAACTAACTAATGCTTGATTTTATAACTTGGATTACAAAAGATAATTATCATATTTATTGTTTAAACCTTAGCAATACATGAAACATGTCTATATCCTAATTTTTCTTTTAATCAGTTTCGTGTCGTGCTATGGCCAAAACGATCATTTAAAGCCTGCAAATTTTGAAACACCTGAAATACTTAAAGAGTATTATGCAAGTTTATTTCCTGTACTTTATAGTGGGTTTGACGATAAGCCAGTAGCGCGATATACATTAATACCTTCATTTTCTTCTGAATTCGCATTTTCTGTTGAAAAAAAAGCCAATCAATTTCTTATTATTTCAAATTCCCTATCAACGAGTTATTGGGGTCATTGGTATGCAAAAGATAAAAGTAAAGTAATAGTAAAACATGCTTCGACTAAAATAAATGAAGAATTGTATAATGCAATAACAACATTATTTAATATAGTGGAGAAGCAAACCCAAGATCCTAAAACTAAAATAATGGGACTTGATGGGGAAACCAGTTATTTCAGTTCGACTGTAGGGGAAGAAGTTAAAACGGGCGAAACATGGACGCCTGATGGAAATTCACCAATGGGGAATCTTGTTAAAATTTGTAAAGAATTGTATTTAATCGGTAATGGTCAGCCTATTTCCCAATCCGCAGTATTAACGGAAATTAACCAACTAACTCTTGCTTTAAGATAGCTTGCCTTCTGGTTGGTGGTTCCCGTATCAGTACCCTTTGCTGGCGCACGCGTGCCGCGTGTGCCATTGCGTATCAATTTCATTCGCAACATCCAATTAATTTCATGAAATTAGTGGCTAATGCCCGAGCTCACCCCATCCCAACGCACCTGGAAAACATTTAAGCACAACAAATCTGCCATGGCGGGTTTGGTGTTTATCATCATCATCGTGTTGGTTGCCGTATTGGGCTACCTCATCATGCCCGATTCCACGCCCGATGCCAATAACATGGCTATCCAGCTCAGCCTCAAAAAGCCGGGATCTAAATTTATGTTCCTTAATATCCGTAAACCGGAACCCGTTGATACCGTTGGCATCTTCACCAAAATCATATCCGGACAAGCCAGCTTCTACCGCCAGGTGCCCATAACGGGTTACTACTTCGCCAAAGATTCCATCTACATCAACCAATACATCGGCGATGAAGATAAACCTGAAAAAAAAGCTTACAGTATTGTTGAAGTCGCCACCGGGCAAAAGCAGGCATCTACCTCAATAAAAAATCTATCAGCCTTAAAAAAACAAATCGTAGCCAAACAGATCACCCGCGAAACCTTCTGGTTTGGTACGGATATTTACGGGCGCGATATGCTGAGTCGACTGTTATTAGGCACACGGGTATCGCTTTCTGTAGGTTTAATGTCGGTGCTCATCAGCATGTTGCTGGGGGTAAGCATCGGCGCAATCGCTGGTTACTTTGGCGGATGGCTGGATACTGCGCTAAGCTGGTTAATGAATATACTTTGGGCATTACCCGCCTTACTGCTGGTTATTGCCATATCGTTCGCTTTAGGTAAAGGTTTATGGGAAATCTTTGTAGCCGTCGGCCTCTCCATGTGGGTAGAGGTGGCACGATTGGTAAGAGGACAGGTAATCAGCTTAAAACAAGCAGAATATGTTGAAGCGGCACGTTCAATGGGTTTTGGGGATGCGCGTATTATCATCAGGCATATTTTGCCTAATATCATAGGGCCAATACTGGTGCTGGCGGCATCAAATTTTGCCACGGCTATATTGCTGGAGGCCGGACTTAGCTTTTTGGGTTTCGGGGCGCAACCGCCAATGCCTACATGGGGCAGCATGATCAGGGAAAATTACGCCTACATTGTAATGGATGCAGCTTATTTAGCAGTGCTGCCGGGGCTGGCCATTATGTTTTTGGTTTATTCTTTTAACCTGGTAACCACGGGCTTGCGCGATGCTTTTGATATTAAATCTCAAAATACACGAATTTGAAAATTATTCTTTATTTTAGGCTGTTCTGTTTATAAACTATATGATTTTTAATCCCTGTGCTTCTCTTCCGTTAAAACAAAAAAACAAATTGCGGCTTTTATTAATATTAAACAATCTGTTAACGGTACCTTTAGCAGATAATTCATTAAACACAGGGGTGCCTGAAAATTTAAACCTTATCTATACTGCCCAATAAATGCAAAATATCGATAAGTCCGGCGAAGATGAACTGATTAGATTACTGCTTAAAAGGCAGTCGGAATTAAACTCACTGCTCGAAGTAACCAGGGCTATCAATAAAAATATAGCCACACCAGTATTGGTGCAAATGCTCGAGGTTATTTTGCAGAGTTATCTGCAAGTAGGGAAATTCAGGTTTTTGATAGAGGATGATGAAAATTTTATCTGCATCTCAAAATATGGCGGCACCATTGAGCCGGTAAGCGTATTACATCGCATTTGCACCGATCTCAGCAAATTTAAAACCGCCACACCGGTAGCCAATCATTCCGACCCGATACTAAAAACATACGATTACTTCATCCCCATCTATCATAAAAACAAGGCACTTGCTTACGCCTTTATAGGCGATTTTAACAGCTCGTCAGAGATGTTGAATAACGACCTTAACTTTATACAAACCCTAATAAACGTGGTGCTGGTAGCGCTCGAAAATAAACGTTTATTCAGGGAGCGCTTACAAACAGAACGTTTTGAGCGTGAGATGGAGCTTGCCGTTGAGGTGCAGAACATGCTGGTGCCCATCAGGATACATAAAGATGATGGCGTTGAAATTGATGCCCGGTATCTGCCACACCAAAATATTGGCGGCGATTATTTCGACTTCATCCGCCTTAACGAGGATGAGTTCATCTGGTGCATTGCCGATGTTTCGGGCAAAGGGATTTCGGCCGCATTGCTGATGGCTAACTTCCAGGCCAGTTTGCATGCCTGGGCCACGGTGGAGGATGACCTGACCAATATTATTGAGCGCCTTAATAAAATTGTACTCAACAATACCAAAGGGGAGCGCTTTATTACACTATTCCTGGCCAAATACAATCAAAAGACACGTTTACTTAACTATATAAATGCCGGTCACAACCCAGCGATTTTATATTCGCATGGCGAAGCTATCCCGCTTAAGTTAGGTACTACGATGATAGGGGCTTTTGAAGAATTGCCATTCTTAAACCAGGGCGAAATAGATATTGATCCCGGTAGTTTAATATTCAATTATACCGATGGCTTAATGGACTACGAATCACAAGGCCCCAAAAGCTGGAATGAAGAAAAACTGCTGAAATTTGTGCTACAGCATGGCGATGCATCACCCGATAGCTTTAATCAAACCCTGCTAGAGCATGTTAGCCATGTTACAAAAGGAAAGGCTATTGATGATATTACTTTGCTCACGCTGCGGATATTTTAAGGGGCGTTACCTTCGGCCCACGCTATCCTCTTATACTACGCAGGCCTTACCACTGGCCGGTACCCGCTACTATCGCTAACGCAGAACCCAAACGTAGGGTGGCTGTCATGCTGGGCGTAGTCGAAGTATGTGCGCAAAAGCCACAATTTTCCCCACATCTTTTCCACACCCCTGAATCCTCAATTTAAAAAAACGGATATTTGAAAAAACTAGTTGTTGATGTTATTAGCCCGGTACCAATTTGATTTGATTGAAGCAGGATGCGATGAAGCTGGCCGTGGTTGCCTTGCTGGGCCGGTATTTGCTGCCGCGGTAATCCTTCCGCATAACTTTGAGCACGAACTGCTTAACGATTCCAAACAATTATCTGATAATGTACGATACCAGCTCCGTAAAGAGATAGAAGAAAAAGCGATCGCTTACGCAATAGCCTCGGTTGATAATTTAGAGATAGACGAGATCAACATATTGAATGCCTCTTTTTTAGCCATGCATCGTGCCATTGATAAACTACATTTAAAACCTGAGTTTTTAATTATCGACGGTAACCGCTTTAATAAATACCAGAATATGCCGCATCAATGTATTGTAGAGGGCGATGCCAAGTATCTAAGCATCGCGGCGGCATCTATATTAGCCAAAACCTATCGCGATGATTACATGAAGCAAATTGCCGAGGAACATCCCGAATACAACTGGCACACCAATAAAGGCTATCCAACCATAAAACACCGTAATACGGTATTGGAATTAGGTTTTACGCCATATCATCGCCGCACTTTTACAGTAAGTAAGCCGCAATTAACTATTTTTCCCGAGGGACTTTGATATAGTCTTTACAGATGGTATTTTTGTTGGAAACCAATTAAGTTTGAAGATACTTATTTTAGCTCACCGTGTTCCATTTCCGCAAAATGGCGGATACCCGATTGTGGTATACAATACCATTAAAGGCCTTGTTAATTTGGGGCACGAGGTATCGTTGGTGGCGTTAAATTCCAAAAAAAATCACCACGAACAGCCTAATGACGATGTGATAAGCAAGATAAACTATCGTGCTTATGATATTGATACTCGGGTATCGGTTTTGGATGTGGCTGTCAATCTGTTCAGTAAAACATCCTTTAATATTGATAAATATTACGATGCCGAATTTGAGCGCCAGCTGATGCGCGAGGTGCGTATAAATAATTATGATATTGTGCAGTTCGATGGGCTAATGGTATCGTTGTATTTAAACGCCGTTCGTAAAAGTTGCAATTCAAAACTTGTTTACCGGGCACACAATATCGAAAACCAGGTATGGCAGCGTTTGGCCGGTCAAAAAAATGATCCATTCAAAAAGTCATACTTAAGGATGCATGCCAAACGCATCAAAAAATTCGAACTGGAGCAACTTAATAAAGTAGACTCAATTATTGTATTTACCGAGCAGGATAAAGCCACCATGTTATCTTATGGTACAGAAACACCTGTAGATGTATTGCCGGTAGGTTTAAATCTTGAACAATATAAACCCGATTATACCAAAACCGAAGTGCCAAGTCTGTTCTTTTTAGGTTCGTTGGATTGGCTGCCTAACCGCGAAGGGATCGAGTGGTTCCTGGAGAATTTCCACAAGGAATTGACCAATGGCGACCTCCCCGTAAAATTTTATGTGGCGGGAAATGATATTCCGGAGCGGTTTGATGACTACGAGGTGATGGGCAAGATCTTTATTCCCGGCGAAGTTGATGATGCGCTCGAGTTTGTGAATAGTAAATCCATAATGATCGTTCCGCTGTTATCCAGCGGTGGGGTGAGGGTTAAGATTGTTGAAGGGATGGCCATGGAAAAATGCATTATTTCTACCTCACTCGGTGCCGAAGGAATTAATTTTACAAACGGCAAGAATATATTGATAGCCAATGATGCCGACGAGTTTTACGACGCCATAAAACGCTGTATAACCGATGAGGAGTTTTGCCGCAATGTTGGTTTAAGTGCCCGTGAGCTTATAGAGCAGCAGCACGATATAAATGTTGTCACCAGTAAGCTTTTTAATATATATGAGCGCTTGTTGCCTGTTGGAGTAAGCTAATTTTATTACTTTTGACGGCAATTGACCCAATTCATGAAAAATACTGCATTAACTGATATTCATATAAAAACAGGCGCTAAAATTGTACCCTTTGCCGGTTACAATATGCCCGTACAATACGCCGGAATTAACGCTGAACACGAAACCGTACGCAAAGCCGTAGGTGTGTTTGATGTAAGCCACATGGGCGAATTTATTTTAAAAGGCGATCACGCTATCGACCTGATACAAAAAGTAAGTAGTAACGATGCTACCAAGCTTTATGATGGCAAAGTGCAATACTCTTGCCTGCCAAACGAAGATGGTGGTATAGTAGATGACCTGCTGGTTTACCGTATCGACGAAAAAACATACATGTTGGTTGTTAACGCATCCAACATTGATAAGGACTGGGATTGGATCTCTAAATACAATACCTGGGGTGTTGATATGAAAAACATATCCGACCGCACATCGCTGCTAGCTATCCAGGGTCCAAAAGCTGCCGAAGCTTTGCAAAGCCTTACAGATATTGATCTGCCATCGATGGAGTACTATACCTTTAAAAAAGGCAAGTTCGCGGGTATTGACAATGTTGTTGTTTCTGCAACAGGATATACCGGTGCGGGTGGTTTCGAGGTTTATTTTGATAACGAACACGCTGAACACATCTGGAATGCCATATTTAAAGCAGGCGAACCTTTTGGCATAAAACCTATAGGCTTAGGTGCCCGTGATACCTTACGTTTAGAAATGGGTTTCTGCTTATATGGTAACGATATTAATGATACCACATCGCCATTAGAGGCTGGTTTAGGCTGGGTAACCAAGTTTACCAAGGATTTTGTAAATTCAGATGCTTTGCAAGCGCAGAAACAACAAGGCGTAAGCAAAAAACTAGTTGGCTTTGAAATGATAGACCGCGGCATCCCTCGTCACGATTATGAAATTGTTGATGCCGACGGAAATAATATCGGTACCGTAACTTCAGGTACGCAATCGCCATCATTGCAAAAAGCAATCGGTATGGGCTACGTTAAAAACGAGTTTGCCAAAGAAGGCGCCGAAATATTCATCAGCATACGCGATAATAAAGTAAAGGCAAAAGTGGTTAAGCCACCGTTTTATAAATAACCCCCTAACCCCCTGAAGGGGGAACAAATATTTATTATGAAAGATATTATTACTACGAAAACTCCCCCTTCAGGGGGCCGGGGGGTAAATGTTTGCCTAACTCCCGCGCTCATCCCTCTTTTTAATGTAGAAAACTACATTGTAGTAGTTATCGATATTTTCAGGGCTACTTCATCCATCTGTTATGGCATTGAAAATGGTGCTGAGGCTATTATCCCGGTATCAGAAGTAGAAGAATGCCTGGCCTACCAGGATAAATTCGCCGATTACCTGTTAGCCGCCGAACGTAACGGTGAAGTAGTAGCAGGTTTTGATTTTGGCAATTCGCCATTTTCCTATACACAAGAAAAAGTATCAGGCAAAACCATAGTGCTAACCACTACCAACGGTACGCACGCCTTGCAGCGATCTATCAAAGCAAAAAAAATAATTATTGGCTCGTTTCTTAATCTTACGTCGGTTTGTAACTGGCTAAAAGATCAGCAGGAAGACATACTATTGGTTTGCGCCGGATGGAAAAATAACTTCAACCTGGAAGACACCCTTTTTGCCGGAGCGGTAGCAGATCAATTAAAGCCAGCCGGTTTTATATTAGATGACGCCGCCATTGCCGCTTATGATCTTTTTCAGATCGGTAAAAATGATATATCCGCTTATCTCAAAAAAACATCGCACAGCGAACGCCTCAAAGCTTTAGGCATTGAAGCCGATATTGAATTTTGCTTACAGACGGATCTGACTACGGCTATTCCGATTTTAGAAGGAGATAAACTAGTTAAACTGATATAAGCTACAACAAATGTGCGTAAAGGCCCGACGAAAAACCGGGCCAGGGAGTTTTGCCTGTGGGATGAAGGTTTTTTTCGTCTTGAATTTTTGCTTCTTTTGTTTCAAGACAAAAGAAGTAGCCTCCGCGGCAATGAGCGGGACGATAGTTTCATGATACCGTAAATACTTTTAAAACCACTAACTTTACTTTGTGAGCATAACCAAAGAGCATAAACACCTGAACGCGATATTTGATAACTACCGCGCGCAAATCGATTCCATTCCTGATGATCAATTCGACGAGACACCACCCCACGGTGGCTGGAGTTATGCCGAAGTTTACTCGCATATTATGCAGGCTACAATGGGAGCAACCATAGCGTTGGAACGTTGTACCCACGAATCCGATAAACCCAAAACAGGCGACGCTACCCTGTTAGGCAAGCTAGTATTGCTTTTTGGCCGTTTTCCACCGATCAAAATCAGAGAGCCTCAATCTGTCAGCTCAAAAATGCCGGCGGTGAAGATCAGCAAGGAAGAAGCCCGCAACCTCATCATCAAATGCCGCAAACGGATGGACGAGATGGTTCCTTTTACTTCGGATAAATTAGCTATCCGCAGGGTTAAACATCCCCGCCTGGGCATGTTCAGTGCCGCGCAATGGTTTAAATTTATCCGCATCCATCTGGCGCATCATCTAAAACAACTCGATCGTATAAAAAAAGATTTTTCAGCAGCCTAAACCATTGATATTTAACGAAGTCTTAACACTATAGTAACTTATCAGTTTTACCTTTGTTAAAAGCTTTAGTAATGGATTTTGAATATTCATACATGGTTGTAATCGCTTTACTGGCAATGCTTGCCGTATTTTATTTCAGCCCTTACGAACTAAGAGTAAGTGAAGAAGAAGACAACGAATAATAGTTGGCTTAACTCACCAAACATAAATTATCGGTACAAATTACCGGCAGGAACATTAACCCCCAAACTTTCATGGCAAAACGCGAAGTTGATATAGTAGTTATATCGGACGTGCATTTAGGTACCTATGGGTGCCACGCAAAGGAATTGCTTAAGTACTTAAAAAGCATTAAACCGAAAATGCTGATTCTGAATGGCGATATTATTGATATCTGGCAGTTCAGTAAATCGTATTGGCCAGAGGCGCACATGAAAGTGATCCGCCGCATATTGAAATTTGTTACCGAAGGCATCCCTGTTTATTACCTAACTGGTAACCACGACGAAATGCTGCGCAAGTTTGCCGATTTCAATATGGGCTCATTTCAATTGCTCAACAAAATAGTTTTAAATATAGATGGTAAAAAGGCCTGGATATTTCACGGTGATGTGTTTGATGTTACCATGCAGCATTCTAAATGGCTGGCCAAATTGGGTGCTGTAGGCTACGATACGCTTATCGGGTTGAATAGCATGACCAATTGGGTTTTAACTGCCATGGGGCGCGAGAAAATGAGTTTCTCCAAAAAAGTAAAAGCCAGGTTTAAAGACGCGGTGAAGTTCATCAACCAGTTTGAGCAAACCGCGGCAGATTTAGCTGTCGATAAAAACTATCAGTATGTAATTTGCGGCCACATTCACCAGGCCGAGATCAGGAAGATAGAGTCAACAGAAAAAAGCGGCAGCGTGATCTACCTGAATTCAGGCGATTGGGTGGAGAGCCTAACCGCGCTGGAGTACCACGATAAAAAATGGAAAATATTTAATTACAGGCCCGAGGATTTTATTAAAGATGAGAACGAAGATGATAAAACCGATGCCGAGGACCTTGATGCCAAGCTGGATGTAAAAAGTTTATTGGAACGATTCAGACAAGAACCATCATAAAAATTCCCCTCTTGATAGTGGGCGGCCAGGAATGTGTAATGGCAGGGGTGTGTTTATGCAACATGCAAAACTGGGCACATACTTCACTTTTATCTTTCATAATTAACTTAGTCTTCGCAGCGGTCTCTCGCAGAGGACCCTGCGCGGTTGTGGGTTGGCCTGAATAACCTTGCACACGTCCGCAGGGTCCTCTGCGAGAGACCCTGCGGGGACAAAAAGGAAGCGAATTAGGTTTATTTTTCCGGAATTCCTATTGTGCCTCTTAATTTATCTGCCCAAATCTCTAAGGAGATTTTATTCTTGCTAAGGCCATTAACAAATAATTGCCAGTCTGGTATACCTAATGGTGCAGCTTGAAGGCTGATGGACTTTTTGTCTCCCCGGATAATTTTTACAGATGCTTTTGTACTTGAACGCCAGTTTGTTCCCAAAAACTCAATTTTTGTTATTTCATTCAACCTGTAGTGGATATTAAAAAAGGGGATCATGTAGTTTTTTACAATCAGGTCATCAAAAGTTATTTCAAAATAAAAAGCTTGCGTAACTGTTAGCAAAATTGCTACGAGTATAACAATAAACAAAAAAGCATTACCTGCATTTGCGTAATGGTACATTGCTACGCCAAATAATACAAATACTATTCCGCTGCTATTATTTCCATTAAACACTCTATTGCCTGCGTAAGTCATTTGAATATATTATGTGAATAATTTAAGTAGCACAATATATAAAATAAAATGCCAACGGTAGTGCCAATAGATACCAAAAAGGTATTGTTGCTTAATCATTTCGGCTAAAGCCACAAAAATGATTGATCTTTTTACCGTCAGCTAAAGCAGATGGCAATTATTTATATTGATAGTAATATTAGCAAGCGGACGGCAATAAATAACAATTAATCATTGCCGTTGGCTTCAGCCAACGGATGCGCAATTATATTATTAGGCTTTAGCCAAAAAATAGCGACAATTTTAATTTGCACCCTTTTGAATTTCCCTCATGCCATTTTTTGTTGTTAACTTGAGCGCGCATTCATCAGCATGAAAATACTATACGCTATACAGGGTACAGGCAACGGCCACATCAGTCGCGCGCGCGAAATTGTGCCGCTTTTGCAGCAATATGGCGATGTTGATCTGTTAGTTAGCGGTACCCAGGCCGAAGTTAGTTTAGCGCAACCCCTCAAGTATAAATTTCATGGGTTTAGCTTTGTTTTCGGCACCAAAGGCGGGGTTGATAACTGGGCAACATTTAAAATAATGAACCTGCCGCAGCTGTGGCGCGATATGCACAGCCTGCCCTTAAAAGATTACGACCTGATTATTAATGATTTTGAGCCGGTAAGCGCCTGGGCATGCAGGTTGCAAAAAATACCATCGGTATCATTAAGTCATCAATGTTCATTTGTATCGCCAAATACGCCACGCCCGCAAAAATGGAACTATGCCGAGTGGCTGTTTAAATATTATTCGCCAACTACGTATCATATAGGTTTTCACTTTGAGCGATATGCCGATTTTATCCATACTCCCGTTATTCGCAGCGAAATCCGCAATATGGAAACATCAAACAAAGGGCATTATACTGTTTACCTGCCCGCGTATGATGATAAAATATTGCTGAATCATCTGAGCAAAACAGATGTGGAATGGCACATCTTCTCCAAACGACAAAAAGAGGCAACCCGCATAGGTAATGTGCATATATGCCCGGTAAATAACCAGGAGTTTAATAAAAGCCTGGCCAGTTGCGCGGGGCTGTTAACCGGCGGCGGTTTTGAAGGCCCTGCGGAAGCCCTGTTTTTACAAAAAAAGGTTTTGATGATACCCATGACAGGCCAATACGAGCAACGCTGTAATGCCCTTTCGGCATCAAAACTGGGTGTGCCTGTTGTTAACGAGATTGATGGAAATTTCAATAACCATATTGCCAATTGGCTTAATGATGATAAAATAATACCGGTGAACTTTCCGGATGAAACTGCTGCTATAGTGGATAACCTGGTGAAAAAGTACGCGAGGTAAAGCATTTAAAACTTTACGTCATTGCGAGGAGCGTAGTGACGTGGCAATCCCCAATTTACAGAGCGGCTTTGCAAATTGGAACTGCATAGTCGGGGGTTGCCACGCTCCGCTCGCAATGACGCTGGTTTATTATTTAAATGGTTTATAAAAAAATAAATCCAAACTAAAACACTACCCGATTTTAGCATAAGCGGTTTTTCTGCTAATATTGCTCCCTTAACAACAATATTTGATGATCAGTATCTTCAGGAGGTTTAATCCGCTTAACGCTTTATGGCTTTTAATACTGTTGGTTGTACTGCGTATTGGCTATTTATACAATGCGCCTGCTAATATTGAGTTTACATTTGTTGAAACATTTGCCCGCACATTCGTGCCTTTAGCCTATGAGCATATGTTTTCGCCTGCTGCTAACATATTTATAGCCGGGATATTGGTATTTATACAAGCCCTGCTGCTTAACTTTTTGGTAAACAGGTATAATTTATTAGGCAAGTCGACTTTTTTACCGGCATTAATGTATATAACCGTATCGGGCTTATTTACGCCGTTCTTGGTTTTAAGTCCACCGTTAATCTGCAATTTTCTGGTGATATGGATGTTGTATAAGCTGTTCGACCTGTATAAAGGCGAAAGCGCATTGTCAACTACTTATGATCTGGGTATGATCGTAGCCCTCGGAACACTGATTTATTTCCCGTTCATCTTTTTTTTCCTCGTGATATGGATAGCGCTTATCATCTTCAGATCATTTAACTGGCGCGAGTGGATTGCCGGTATTATTGGTTATGCTACGGTGTTTTTCTTTTTAGCAGTGTACTACTACCTGCATAACCAGTTTAGCGAATTTTATAAAATATGGCTGCCGCTGGGTACCAAGTTTCCTGATCGTATAAATATAACCAACTATTACAACTACCTGGTACTTATCCCGGTGATAGTAATATTGGGGCTGTGTTTTGTGAAGCTGAGGCAAAATTTCTTTAAAAGTTACGTACAGATACGTAAATCTTTTCAGCTGTTGTTTTTTATTTTTATGGTTGCCGCCTTATCATTTTATGTGCGGGCGCAGTTTAATTTAAATCATTTTTTATTGTGCACCATACCTGCCGCGGTGTTTTTTGCCTACTACTTTTTGCACGGCAACCGTAAATGGTTTTACGAAACCTTATATCTTTTGCTGTTTATCAGCATCATATACTTTCAGTTTAACACTTTTTAACTATTAAATTCGTTCATATTTCAGCTGTTATATTAGTTTTGTAACATGAAGTTTGGAGTAGTAATTTTTCCTGGGTCCAATTGCGACGAGGATATCATTTATACATTAGAGCGATTAACTGGCCAGCCGGTAGTAAAACTATGGCATAAAGACCATGATTTACAGGGTGTTGACTTTATAGTTTTGCCGGGAGGTTTCTCTTTTGGCGATTATTTACGCTCAGGCGCTATCGCTCGTTTCTCACCCATAATGACCGAGGTTATCAAGTTTGCCGAAAACGGCGGCTATGTAATGGGCATTTGTAATGGTTTCCAGGTATTAACCGAAGCAGGTTTATTGCCGGGAGCGCTTTTGCATAATCAAAACCGCAAATTTATTTGCCGTAATATCTACCTGAAAGCCGAAACTTCAAACTCGTTACTTACCGCGCAAATCGATCCGCAAAGGGCACTTAAAATTCCTATCGCCCACGGTGAAGGAAATTATTTTGCTGATGCTGATGTATTGCAAAGTTTAAAAGATAACGACCAGATATTATTCAGGTATTGTGATGATTCAGCTTTAGTTACCGCTGACGCTAATCCGAATGGCTCTTTAGAGAATATCGCGGGTGTTTGTAATATCAAACGTAACGTATTCGGCTTAATGCCTCACCCTGAACGTGCTGCCGACAGTTTGTTGGGCAACGAAGACGGTTTAGCTATTTTTGAATCTATACTGGCATTGGTGAAGGCCTAATGGCAAACCTGGTTATTGATATAGGTAATACTAATACAAAAATTGCTGTTTTTGAGCAGGATGAATTAGTGCATATCACCCATTATCAAGATCAGGATATAAAAGTTCAGGACATACTGGTTGAGTATAGTATTAGTAAAGCCATTATATCTACGGTAAAAAATGAACATACAGGTTGGGAATCGGTATTGAAGGAAAAAATCAAAGTGATCTATTTTAATACTGGAATGACTACGGGTATCAAAAACCATTATCTAACCCCAAAAACTTTAGGGCCTGATCGGTTGGCTGGCGTTATAGGCGCGGCTTATGCTTATCCCGGTCAAAATAGTTTGGTAATAGATGGCGGAACCTGTATAACTTATGATTTTGTGGATAGTGATTTAAATTATTCGGGTGGCAGTATATCACCGGGATTAAAAATGCGTTATAAAGCATTAAATTATTATACCGCTGCTTTACCTGTTGTTAACGAGGATAGCACCTTTAATAAAATTAGTGGTGATAATACCAAAAGCGCTATAACATCGGGGGTACAAAACGGCATAAAATACGAGCTTGAAGGTTTTATAACAAGCTATAAACAAGATAAAAACGAACTTAATATTATACTAACAGGAGGCGACGGTATTTTTTTTGATACCCTGTTAAAAAATAGCATCTTTGCCCCCTATATTAAAAATGAGCCCTACCTGGTTCTTAAAGGATTAAACGCAGCCATAACAAAGCATAATGATTAAATTTACTAAACTATTTATAACGTTTTTACTTGCTCTTACAGTTTTCCGGGTAAGTGCACAATCAACAGCCTCTACCAGTACTACCAGTTCGCCATATTCGCAATTTGGTATCGGTACCCTTGATCAAATGGCATTACCGCAAACTATTGGTATGGGCGGCCTGGGTGCAGCCATCAATAATTTTAGCGGTTATTTTAACTTAAACCCGGTTAACCCGGCAAGTTACGGTAGCCTGCGTTTAACAGTTATTGATATTGGTATATATGGCAGCACTACCAACCTTAGCCAAAGTGGCCAGCCAAGTCAATCCAATGGTAATTTCAGGGTAAACCATGTTGCCTTTGCATTCCCGGTAAGTAAAAAATCAGCCCTCAGCTTTGGCTTACAGCCTTATAGTTCAATGGGTTATAACTATACAACAACAAAAAAGAATTTCGGTACAGGCAACGCTGCTGATACTAATGCTGTTAATTATTTATACAGTGGCCAGGGCGATTTAACGAAAGCTTATATTGGTTACGGTTTTGGTATAGGAAAGCATTTGTTATTGGGTGCCAATGCGTCTTACATATTTGGCAACCTGCACCAATATAGCTCAACAGAAATACCAACCTTATTTAGCTCAGTAGACTCTCGTGTTGAAGATAGTTATGCAATTGGTGGTGCAAGCTATGATATAGGTGCCCAGTATACCATTGATTTTACCGATAGTAAACATTTAATATTGGGTTACTCTGCTACATTAAGCTCTAACATAAACAGCCAGCATACAAATATCGTGAGTCAGTATACTTATGATGATAGCGGCAATGAGAATGTGGCTTCTGATACACTTTCTGAAACAAAAGATCCTAAAGCAAAATTGCGCTTGCCATATATAGGCCGCTATGGTGTAACATTTGTAAGTGATAATAAATTTTTAATCGGTGCAGAATACAGCCAGGGCAACTGGTCGCAATTAAGCATACCTGGTATAACAGGCCAAACTTATCAAAACAGTAAAACCTATAATTTAGGTGGCCAGTTTACGCCAGATGCTAATGCATTATCAAACTATTGGGCAACAATTGATTATCGTTTAGGGGTTATATACAACCAATCATATGTTGATGTGCAAACAGGTAACTCCAACACAAATATTACCAATAAAGCAATTACCTTTGGTTTAGGCTTGCCTTTAAGGCCGGGTTATGCCAGTTATTACAAAATAAACTTTGCTGTCGAAGTGGGCACACAAGGTACTGAAGCTAATGGCCTTGTAAAAGAGAATTATGTTAATTTTCATTTATCATTCGCGCTTAACGACAAGTGGTTCACCAAATATAAACTTGATTAATTGAGCATGTTCGGTCGGTCAAAACTTCTGTCAAAATTATTTTGGCCGGCAATTGTAACAGGTATCATGCTGTTTTCAGCCTGTGAAAATGACATCAATAAAGTACGTGAGATATCAGCAAACCAGGTTAATGCCGATGTTGATACAGTACACGGTGTTGACATGATTTACAGCGACTCGGCAAAAGTGCGTTTCCGTGTGTTAGCTCCTTTGTTATTGCAGTATCAGGGCAAAAACCCCTATAACCTTATGCCCAAAACTGTTAATGTTATTATTTTCAATAAAGAAGATCTGAGCCAAATGGGTACCCTTACGGCAGATACAGGCATACAAAGCGGTGATGGTAATAAGTTGGAGTTTCATAAAAATGTGGTTGCCAAAAATGCAAAAGGCGAAACCTTTAAATCAGACGAACTGATCTGGGATAAAAATACCAAAACCATGCACTCTGATAAGGTTGTTCAAATTAGAATGGCCAACGGAGATATAATGAATGGTACGGGTTTTCAAAGCGACCAAACAATGGCTCATTGGACAATCACACATTCAACAGGGATATTTAATGTAACCGATGCGCCAACGCAATAATTAACAGCTTTTTGACTATTTTTTTTTCTATTAAAAAATTTTGCTAAAAGTTGTATCTTGCGCCTCTTTTTTGAGTACTATTAATATTATATAAATTTTTTTATGGGAATAATGGGTTTTTTGCGCAACCGGATGGGGATGATACTTGTCATCGTTATTGGTTTTGCAATGTTTGCTTTCATTGCAGGCGAGGTTATACATTATGGAGGTTCGTTTTTTCATGGTGATAACACCACGATGGGAGAAGTTAACGGCGAAAAAATCGCTGTTGATGAGTTTAATAAACGGGTTGACCAGAACACGGCCAACTTCCAGGCACAATCTCACCAAACTGAGATGACGCCGCAAATCACCAGCTACATACAGGAATCAACCTGGAGCCAGGAACTAAACGAAAAGATCCTGAATGCTGAGATGGACAAACTAGGCTTGGTTGTAAGCGACGATGAAAAACGTTCGTTAATCCAGGGCGATAACCCAAGCCCGCAAATTGTACAGGCATTCGGAAACCCGCAAACTGGCCAGGTTGACAGGGCGAAGCTTAATAACTTTCTAAGCAATATCTCCGCGGCTAAAAATGATGATCCGATGCTGATTCGTTGGAACGACTTTGTTGATCACATTGTTGATGATAAACGTACCGAAAAGTATTTGGCATTAGTATCAAACGGTTTATACGTAAACGCGCTTGATGCACAGGATGATTATGAAGCCAAAAATAAATTGGTTAATTTAAAATATGTAAAACTTGATTATACATCAATACCTGACAGTAAGGTTACGGTAACTGATGATGATTACGAAACTTACTATAACGACCATAAAGGCGAATTCAAAAATCCTGAAGAAAACAGGAGCATTGAATACGTTGTATTTAACGCGGCGCCATCAAAAGAGGATTCGGCAGTTGTGAAAACAGAGGTTGATAAATTGGCACCGGCATTTAAAGCCAGCACTAATGATTCGCTTTTTGTTGAAGTAAATGCTGATACAAAAGCACCACTTGCATTCCAGCGAAAAGGTCAGCTCGATCCAAAAATAGATTCTATTATGTTTGGCGCTGCTAAAGGCTTTGTTTACGGCCCTTATTTATCAGGCGACAGCTACAAGCTTTCTAAACTGGTTGATGAGCAGGTAGGTCCTGATTCGGTAAAAGCAAGGCATATTCTATTGCCAATTACCAGTACTCCTGAAAAGGCATTGGCAACGGCTGATTCAATCAAAAAATTAATTGAAGGTGGTAAATCATTTGCTGATTTAGCTAAGACATACTCAGTTGATAAAGGATCTGCTGATAAAGGTGGCGAACTTGGAACTTTTGGCCGTGGCAGCATGGTGCCAGCGTTTGAAGATGCGGTTTTTGAAGGCAAAAAAGGCGATATAAAAATTGTTACCTCACAATACGGTGTGCATATCATCGATATTGAAGACCAAAAAGGTTCATCAAAAGTAGTTAAAGTTGCTACAGTAGATAAATTGTTAACAGCAAGTTCTGCAACGCAATCTGCAGCTTATAGCAAAGCACAGGCATTCCTGGGCACATTAAGCGGCGATAATTTCGACGATCAGGCAAATAAAGCAGGTTTGAAAATTGTTCAGGCTCCTGATTTAAACCCGATCGCATCATCATTTAATACCATAACCAGTGGTCGCGAAATTGTACGTTGGGCTTATAAAGCAAGTTCAGGCGATTTCTCTGATCAGGTATTTACCAGCGGCGACCAGTATGTGGTAGCTCGTTTAACACAAATTAACCCTAAAGGTACATTGCCTTTAAGCGCTGTTAAAAAGCAAATAGAGCCACAAGTACTTCTTGCTGTTAAAGGCAAAATGCTTGCCGATAAATTGCAATCAGCAGTTAGTGGTGCATCAAGTATAGATCAGGTAGGTCAAAAAGCAGGTTCACCGGTTGTTCCTATCCAGAATATAGTTTTTGCTAACCCGGTAATCCCTGGTTCATCAGCAGAATATAAATTAATAGGTACTGTATTCGGTTCACAACCGGGTAAATTATCTGCTCCGGTTATAGGCCAGTCAGGTGTTTATGTGTTTACTGTTGATAATTTCATTAAACCTGCACCACTTGCAAATGCCTTAAGGCAGAAACAGGAATTGGGCCAGGCTATATTACAACGTTCACAACAAGGTATATTGGAAGCGTTGAAAGATAAGGCGAATGTAAAAGATTACAGAGTTAAGTTCTTATAACCAAATTAAAAGTAATTTTGTATCCGGGATCAGCGTTAAAGCTTTTCCCGGATTTTTTATTTAATAGGATTATGGACATTCAGGAAAATATAATCAATAAAGTAGCACAAAGCGGTTTGGTAACCCTTGATCCTGCTTCTTTCTATTCGCAAGGCGAACGTGTGTTGTATGATATTAAAGATAACCTGTACATGGAGCTTATCCTCCGCGAAAAAGATTTCCGCGAGTTTGTAAAAACACACGACTGGGCGCAGTATGCCGGTAAAAACGTAGCCATAACCTGCACTGCCGATGCTATTGTTCCCGCGTGGGCATATATGTTAATTGCCAATAGGCTGGCACCGCATGCTAATGAGGTTGTTTTTGGTGATTTAGAGCTGTTAGAAACGGTTTTGTTTGTAAAAGGCATATCTGGTGCCAATCTGGAACAATATCGCGACCAACGCATCGTTTTAAAGGGCTGTGGCGATATCCCTGTGCCGGTATCAGCCTATGTTGAACTGACAAAAAAATTAACGCCTATAGCCAAGAGCCTGATGTTTGGCGAACCATGCTCTACGGTTCCTATTTATAAAAGGAAAGATTAGTCTTAAGCCGGGCATTTTTTAGCGTAAAACAAAACCGAGCGTCATTGCGAGCGAAGCGTGGCAATCCCCGACTTTGCATGTTCGCCCTGTACAGTTTGGGATTGCCACGCTTCGCTCGCAATGACGATAGTTTATATTTTTAGGCAGTTATAGTAACAGACTTTTTATATAGACTACAATACCCATAAATGAAGAAATACCTTTTAGCCCTGCTATTTATTACCACTTCTATCAGCCTAACCCAAGCCCAGGAGTTAACAATGGTTAACGACCCTGTTTTTAAAGTGGGCGAACAACTAAGCTATCGTTTAAAATACGGCTTTTTTACTGCCGCCGAGGCCGAACTTAAGGTTGAAAATACTGATATAAAGTATGATGGTCACGCGGCTTATCATATCGTAGTTGAAGGTAGAACCGCAGGCTCGTTTGATGTTTTTTATAAGGTGCGTAACCGGTACGAGAGTTATGTGGATCAAAAAACCTTATTGCCTTACTATTATGCCGAGAACCGCCACGAGGGCAGCTGGAACCACAGCGATAAGGTAACCTTTAACCATGAAAGCGATAAGATAACTGCTAACAAAGGAACCTATCCGTATACAGGTAAGGTGTTTGATTTTGTATCTGCTTATTATTTTGCCCGTACCATTGATATATCAAAAATGCACGTTGGCGATAAATTTGAGTTGAAGTATTTTTTGGATGATGGCATAAACTCGTTAGGGATAACTTATGTGGGTAAAGAAAAGGTAACTTGTTCAATGGGTACATTCAATTGCCTTAAGTTTAACCCAACTATTATTCCGGGGCGTATATTTAAAAAGAATAGTAAGCTATATTTGTGGATTACTGACGATGACAACCGTATACCTGTAAAAGCGCAGGTTGAAGTTATTTTGGGCAGCATAACCATGGATTTGACGGGAGCCAAGGGGCTTAAATTTCCGTTAAATGCAATAAAGAATTAATTATGATGATTGAAGTAGGGAGTGTTTTGGTGCACGAGGATGTAGTGAAGAATAACTTTGTGTGCAATTTAAACAAGTGTAAAGGTGCTTGTTGCCTCGAGGGCGACTCCGGTGCGCCATTAAATGCAGATGAGTTAGATATACTAAAAGAGATCTACCCGAAGGTAAAACCCTACATGAACGCCAAAGGTATCGCCACTATTGAAAAAGTTGGCACCCATGTAACCGATTTTGAAGGTGATTACACCACCCCATGTGTTGATGTAAATAAAGAATGCGCTTACGTAGTATTTGAAAATGGCATCACCAAATGCGCTATCGAGAAGGCTTATGAGCACGGCGATATCACCTGGAAAAAACCAATCTCATGCCATCTGTATCCCATCCGCATAACCAAATACCCTGAATTTGATGTGCTGAACTATGACCGTTGGAGCATTTGCAGCCCGGCATGTACCTTCGGCGATGAATTACAGGTACGTGTGCATGAGTTTTTGAAAAACCCGCTCATCCGTAAATATGGCGAGGAGTGGTATGAGGAGCTGGAAGATGCTGTAGCGAATTTGTAGACTTTTCTTAGCGTCATTGCGAGCGAAGCGTGGCAATCCCAAACTATGCAGAGCCGCTCTGTAAGTCGGGGATTGCCACGCTTCGCTCGCAATGACGCTTTGTTTTTAGACAGATTCTAATAACTTATTGATATATTTAAGCCACCTAATAAGTGGCTTTTTATGAATATCGTCTACAAGATTACCTTTCCGAACGGTAAAATTTATATTGGTCAAGACGTTACTAACTCTATAAATTACTTTGGTAGTGCTTCGAGTAAATTAATAGAATTAGATTTTTTACCTGAACAAAGGAAAAGTTTTAAGTCTCCGCAGGGTCTCTCGCAGAGGACCCTGAGCACGGTTAATCCTTAGTGATATTAAACAATCCATCGCAGGGTCCTCTACGAGAGACCCTGCGAAAACAAAAAACAAAATGACATAGTTTTTGCATTTTTAAACAGTTTGTAACAACAATACCTGCCTTTTGCAATTAAATCTCTAATATTGTAACATACTTACCGTGGTATAATATTATTATTAATGAAAACAGCGCTGATAACAGGTATTACCGGGCAGGATGGTGCATATTTAGCTGAGTTTTTGCTAAAGAAGGGCTACATGGTGCATGGTATCAAGCGCAGGGCATCATCATTCAATACAGATCGTATCTATCATCTATACCACGATCCGCATGAGCCTAATGTTAAATTCAAGCTACATTACGGCGATTTAACCGACTCTACCAATCTAATCAGGCTTATACAGGAAATCCAACCTGATGAGATATATAACCTCGCCGCCCAAAGCCATGTAATGGTAAGCTTTGATACACCCGAATATACCGCTAATGCAGATGGAATAGGGGTATTGAGAATACTGGAGGCTGTACGTTTATTAGGCTTAAGCAACAAAACAAGAATATACCAGGCCTCCACATCTGAGCTTTATGGTTTGGTTCAGCAAGTGCCGCAAAGTGAAACTACACCGTTTTACCCGCGCTCGCCGTATGCGGTGGCTAAAATGTACGGTTACTGGATCATCGTAAACTATCGCGAAGCATATAATATGTATGCCTGTAATGGCATCCTCTTTAACCACGAAAGCCCGGTACGCGGCGAAACCTTCGTAACCCGCAAAATTACCCGTGCGGTATCAAAAATAGCTTTAGGTTTGCAGGATATTTTATACCTGGGCAATCTGTCGGCGCAACGGGATTGGGGCCATGCCAAAGATTATGTTGAAGCCATGTGGCTGATGCTGCAACAGGATAAAGCTGAAGACTTTGTAATAGCTACAGGAATAACCACCACCGTTAGGGAATTTATAAAAATGGCCTTTATGGAATTGGGGATAGAAGTTGAGTTTAGCGGTAAGGATCAAAACGAAAGAGGCGTTATTATTGATATTGACGAACAAAAGGTTACTGAATTGGGTTTAAACCCTGATGCCTTACGATTCGGCCAAACAGTGGTTAAGGTTGATCCGAAATATTTTAGGCCAACCGAGGTTGATTTGTTGATTGGCGACGCATCAAAAGCAAAACAAAAATTAGGCTGGCAGCCCAAATATAGTTTGCAAGCTTTAGTGAGTGACATGGTAAAGTCGGATCTGCACTTAGTGAAAAGGGATGATTATTTGAAAAAAGGTGGTTATAAAACACTTAACTACTTTGAATAAAGTATTAAATATGAAAAGAATATTTACAAGCATTATATTATTACTATCCATCATTGGCGTTGCACGATCTCAGTCGGAGTATATGCCATACTCCTATCAGTCGTACCAAAAATTTGACGCTATAGAATATTCAACTACAACCAATGAGCATACTTCGTTTAAGCCTTATATTATCGACTCAGTAACTAAAGGCCATTATGATTCATTAATGAATTACAATAATGATGGTAAGCAACACAGCTGGGGTTACAATAAACTTTTTAACGAACATTTGATCGACATAAAATCGGCAAACAGTACTTTTTATGCTGATTTACTACCCAACTTTACCATGGGTAAAAACTTATCAGATGCTAAAGAAAGCACCACACTAGTATCATACGGGGCTCAAATTGGTGGTACGGTAGGCACTAAATTATATTACTATGCCAGTTGGTACGGCAATCAGGGCGATTTCCCGGCTTACGAAACGAATTATATTAACCAAACCGGTATTATCCCCGGCGAAGCAAGGGCTAAAGTTTATGGCCTTAACAACTACGACTGGCAATATTACACCGCCGTTGTATCCTATACACCAAACAAATATTTAAACATTACCGCCGGTAACGATAAAAATTTTATTGGTGATGGTTATCGCTCGCTCTTCTTGTCTGATTACATATCACCTTACCCATTTTTTAAATTAACAGGTACTTTAGGTAATGTACAATATACTGCGATGTGGGCCCATTTCGATGATCCGGATGATTTGGATGCCAATGGTAATCCCCGCCAGAAATGGGGCGTTTTTCATTATTTTGATTGGAACGTAAGTAAAAAACTTTCCTTTGGTTTCTTTGATTCGGTTATTTGGTATGATAAGGATGATGCAGGCCATGAACGTGGTTTTGATGTAACCTACCTAAACCCGATCACTTTTTTACGCCCGCTAGAGGCAACAAATGGATCGCCTGATAACGCGTTGATCGGCTTTACAGGAAAATATAAATTAACCGATGGTATTACCGGCTACGGGCAATTTATGCTGGACGAATTTCAATCAAAGCAGTTTTTTACTGATGGTGGCAGTTCCCGTAATAAATACGGTTACCAATTAGGTATAAAAGGCGCGAATATGTTTGGTGTAAAAGGCTTAAATTATTTGTTAGAAACCAACAACGTTAAACCCTATACCTATTCTGAACGTGGCCCTATCCTAAGCTTTACAGGTAATGGCGCACCGTTGGCACACCCATGGGGTGCTAATTTCAGGGAATTAGTTGGGCAATTGAATTACAGCTACAAAAGATTTGATTTTTCAGGAGAGGCTGATTATGGGCATTACGGACAAGACCCTTTAAACGGGTTGGATTACGGTATGGACCCATATCAGGATTATACCACCCCCGCTAAACTGGAAGGTAATTATATTGGCCAGGGTGTAACAACCAATATGTATTACCTGGAAGGAAAAGTGGCTTACGTACTTAACCCCAAATATAATTTAAGGATAGAGCTTACCGCATTATACCGCGATGAAAAGAATGCAGATTATGATGATAAAACCACTTTGTTTAGCATCGGTATCCGCAGCTCATTCCGCCAGATATATGATGATATAGCTGCCCCTAGAACGCATTAATGTGGTGAGTAGTTTATTGGTTGATTAGTGAATGGTTGAGAAACCACTTAACTTAATCAATTATTCATAATCACGAATTAAGAGTGAGTGGTTAGGAAACTACTTAATTTAATGAACTACTCACCAATCAACCAATTAAGAAGCAATCGTATGTGCTTTGCGTTTGCCTGCTACGGTTTTAACCTTTGCTGCAATTGATGGGGCATCATAACCGCATTCGGCCCATAGTTCGGGCTGCTCGCCGTGTTCAATAATATGGTCAGGGATACCAAGGCGAATCACGTCAGCCTTATATTTATGATCAGCCATAAACTCAAGTACCGCGCTGCCCATACCACCTTCCAGGCAACCATCTTCAGCAGTAATTACTTTATTAAATTTCTTGAAAACGTCATGCAGTAAAGCTTCGTCCAAAGGTTTTACAAAACGTAAATCGTAATGAGCGGGGTAATAACCTTCGGTATTTAAATCGGCAGTAGCTTTTACCACTTCGTTGCCAATGGTTCCTATGGTTAAAATGGCAACTTCTTCGCCATCGCATACTTTACGGCCTTTGCCAACAGGTATAGCTTTCATTGGGCGTTGCCAATCAACCATAACGCCACTACCACGCGGATAACGTATTACAAACGGCCCCATATCGTCCTGCTGTGCAGTAAACATCAGGTTGCGCAGTTCTTCCTCGTTCATTGGTGCCGATACCGTCATGTTCGGTATACAACGCATATAAGCCAGATCATAAGCACCATGATGCGTTGGCCCATCGGCACCGGCTATACCGGCACGGTCAAGGCAAAAAACAACATTCAGCTTTTGTATGGCAACATCATGTATCACCTGGTCGTATGCCCTTTGCATAAAGCTGGAGTATATATTACAAAACGGAATCAATCCCTGCGAAGCTAATCCGGCAGAAAAAGTTACCGCATGTTGCTCTGCAATACCAACGTCAAATGCACGGTTAGGCATAGCCTTCATCATCAGGTTCAATGAACACCCTGAAGGCATTGCCGGGGTAATGCCCATTATTTTAGGGTTTTGCTCGGCAAGTTCAATTATGGTATGGCCAAAAACATCCTGATATTTCGGGGGTTGAGGCTTATCGTACTTAGTCTTTTTTATTTCGCCGGTTATTTTATCAAATAAGCCGGGTGCATGCCACTTGGTTTGGTCTTTTTCAGCCAAAGCATAGCCTTTACCTTTGGTGGTAACACAATGTAATAGTTTTGGTCCGGGTATATCGCGCAGATCTTTCAGCACTTTAACCAAGTGCTCAACATCATGCCCATCTATCGGCCCAAAATAGCGGAACTGCAATGCCTCGAAGAAATTACTGCGTTTAAGCAAGGTTCCCTTAATGCTTTTCTCAATTTTCTTGGCAAATTTAAAAGCATCCGGCCCCATTGCCGATATTTTGGTGAGGACCGTAGCAATATCATCCCTAAAACGGTTATAAGGCTTTGATGTGGTAATATCGGTCAGATATTGTTTCAAAGCACCCACGTTAGGGTCAATAGCCATGTTATTATCATTCAAAATAACCAATAGGTTCGAGTTTTCGATACCGGCATGGTTCAGCGCTTCAAAGGCTATACCCGCGGTCATGGCGCCATCGCCAATAACGGCTACGTGCTGCCTGTCGGTTTCACCTTTGTAATGCGAAGCCACCGCCATACCCAATGCCACCGAAATAGAGGTAGAGGAGTGCCCAACGCCAAAGGCATCATAAATACTTTCAGAACGTTTAGGGAAGCCGCTTATGCCTTTGTAAAGCCGGTTGGTATGAAACTGATCGCGGCGACCGGTTAGTATTTTATGGCCGTAAGCCTGGTGGCCAACGTCCCAAACTAACTGATCATAAGGGGTGTTAAGTACATATTGCAGGGCCACAGTTAATTCAACAACACCTAAACTCGCGGCAAAGTGGCCGCCATTTACCGATACTACATCTATAATATATTGGCGCAATTCCTGACAGACCTGCTCGAGCTGAGCCTCTGTAAGTTGCTTTAGATCAGAGGGGTATTGTATGTTTTGAAGTAAATTTCCGGCGGGTACCTGCATTGCCATTCTTAACAGTATTTTAACTTACAAAGTAAGTTATTTAATTTGGAAAAGAGATATAGTTAGAGTAATAATAAAATTTACTCACCCGGCTACGCTACGCTGGCCGACCTCCTATTGCTGCGCGACAAAGAGGTGAAAAATACAGAGCACCTTTTATATATATACTTTGTCATTTCGACCGGAGGGAGAAATCTTCTTCGCAATGCATAGCGGACTATACGAGTTGTAGAAGATTTCTCCCTCCGGTCGAAATGACAAAGGATTTTTAGGAAGCCCCACTGGTCGAAGCTTATCGCATCGACCTAAATATATTAAGCTTGTAGCTTAATTACACTTCGTTAAACTTAGACCAGTGAGGAGAAAAGTGCAAATCCAAATTCCCTCTTTGCCGCTTGCGGCAGAGAGGGTGGTCGAGCGCAGCAAGACCGGGTGAGTTCTCTGCGAAAGATCGCGCGAGTTAATAAACATTTCTTTTTCTCTGCAATTAACTTATTTTTGGTTGATGACAATGGTAGAAGAAGGCTTTGAAATTAAATTAACCCAGTTTGAAGGGCCGTTTGATCTGTTGCTTTTTTTTATCGAGCGCGATGAGCTGAATATTCAGGATATTCCCATTGCCAAAATTGCTGATGATTTCCTGACTTACCTGCACCACATGGCTACCCTGAACATGGAGGTTGCCAGCGAATTTATTTTCGTAGCCGCTACGCTGATGCGCATCAAGGCTAAAATGTTACTGCCGCGATTTGAGGTTGATGAAGCCGGTAATGAGATTGACCACAAAGAAGACTTGATACGCAAACTGATTGAATACAAAAAAATAAAACAGGTTTGCGAAGAACTTCGCCCATATGAGGATGAGCGTTTTAAACAGGAAAAACGCGGCAATATAGCCTATGATCTTGAACAGGTAGAGAAAGTGCCCTTATCAGGTGATGAATTGCAGGAGCTAAGCCTGTACAGACTAATGATGGTTTATGATCGCCTAAACAGAAACTATGAGTCGCGCGAGAAGCAGGTTACCCATACCATTGTCCAATATCCTTATACCATCGAAAAGCAAAAGGAAGCCATAAAGCAACTATTGAATATCAATAAAATGCTCGATTTTAAGTCCATCGCCGGTAACTCCGACAACAAGGTGCATTTTGTATATAATTTTTTAGCCATGCTGGAGATGCTGCAACAGGAGCTAATTAAAATAGAGGTAGGGTTGGGGTATAATAATTTTTGGATAGCGACGAAGGAAATTGAATAGTTCAATTCTACACTCTTTTTGTCATTCTGAGCGGTAGCGAAGAATCTCAAAACTTTGCTCGCCAATATGCATAGGTGATAGATTCTTCATTGCATTCAGAATGACAATCAAGCGAAGTGACAAATAACATTATTTAACATCTTGGCATCAAGATAATTACTGATTGTGTTGCACCTTTGTGATAACCAAAATATTATCATTATGCTAAAAAGCTACATCAAAATTGCCTGGCGAAACCTCTGGAAGAATAAAGCATTTTCTATCATCAATATTTTCGGCCTTTCAATAGGTATAGCTTTTAGTTTGTTGATAGGCGCATATGTTTGGGGCGAGTTGCAGGTAAACCATCAGCTTAAGGATGCAGATAATCAATATATCATCCAAAGTAAATGGAAAGACCCCAATATGGGCTTTGAAATTGGCAGCTCCGCAGAATTACCTAAAGCGCTTAAGGAAAACTATCCGGGCTTAGTTACTAATTATTACCGGTTTGACGGTATAACCACCAACGTATCAAAAGGAGATATGCATTTTCGTGAAACCGTACAGGTAGGCGATAGCACTTTGCTTAATATGTACGGTTTTAAATTGCTGCAAGGCGATGCGAATACCGCGTTAAATGACCCTTTTTCGGTAGTGATTACTTCGCAAATGGCGATGAAATATTTTGGCCGTACAGATGTAGTTGGGCAATTGCTGAATTTTGAGAGTTTTTCAGGCGATAAACACGATTTTACCGTTTCGGGGGTATTGGGAGATATTTCGCAAAACTCCGTTACTGCCATAAGCACCCGCAATATTTCTGACTTCTTTTTTAATGCTGATGCTGCCAAATATTTCAAAAGAAATTTAAGTGGTTGGGATAATACCTATATCGTAGATTATATCGAACTGAAAAAAGGCATAGATCCCAAGGCCGTTGAAAAGGCTATGATTGCCTTGCTTCACAAAAACGCTTCAGAACAGGTCAGCAAAAATTTAACGCCCTACCTGGTTGCTTTAAAGGATTATAATATGATTACTGAAGGCGGCGTAGTTAAAAAAATGACCTATACATTGTCCTGTATTGCTTTGTTTATTTTGTTGATGGCAATCATCAATTTCGTAAATATTTGTATTGCCAGGGCTTCGGGAAGAATGAGGGAAATGGGTATACGTAAAGTAATGGGTGGCTTGCGAAAACAGCTGATATGGCAGTTTCTGGCGGAGTCGACTCTAATTGCTATGATAGCAACACTGGTGGCTTTAGGAATATACCTGTTAGCGAGGCCTTTTTTTAGCAATGTATTAGGCAAAGAGATTACCGGTTTATTTAGTTTTCCATTATATTTTATTCCGCTACCATTTATGGTTGCTTTGTTAGTTGGCTTGTTAGCAGGAATTTATCCGGCACTTGTATTATCGGCCTTAAAAGCTGTCGACTCCCTGAAAGGAAAACTATCTTCAGTAAAAGAAAGTGTATTATTCCGCAAAACGCTGGTGGCTTTTCAATTCACTATAGCGGCTATTGTTTTTATAGGCGCGATTGTTATTTCGCAGCAGATCAGCCTGTTCTTTAGCAACAATTTAGGCTATAATAAAGATTATGTGATCTATTCGCAAGTACCAAGAGATTGGTCGCCAAAGGGTGTCCAAAAAATGGAAGCGATTCGATACCAACTTTCACAAATGCGCCAGGTAGGCAGCATTACCTTATCTTACGTAATTCCAGATGGCGCAAACGGTGGTAATTACCAGGTTTATCGCCAGGGGGCAAACCCGTCACAAACTATAGTAGCACAAGGGTTAACTGTTGATAATCAATACGCTTCAACCTATAATATTCCGTTAAAGGCTGGGCAGTTTTTTAAACCTGTTTTTAACCTGGCAGATAGTAGCGATGTGGTGATCAACGAAACAGAAGCAAAAGCGTTGGGATTTAAAAATGACGATGAAGCCATTGGCCAAAAAATAATGTCGCCGGGTTACCCTGTTGCATCTATCATTCGCGGCGTTACTGCTGATTTTCACTTCGGATCGATGCAGGATAAGATACTTCCAATCACATTTAATAATGTTAATTATAGTACTTATTACCGTTACTTCTCTATCAAGTTGAAACCAGGTGACATACAACAAAACCTGTCTGCCTTACAAAAAAGATGGGCCGAGCTAATGCCGGGAGCCCCATTTGAATACAAGTTTATGGATGATGCACTTAAACAGCTTTATGCTACAGAATTACAGCTAAAAAAAGCAGCCTATATTGCCACCGTTTTGGCTTTGATAATTGTTTTGCTTGGTGTACTAGGTTTAGTATCGCTAAGTGTTCAAACACGTACTAAGGAAATCGGTATCCGCAAGGTATTAGGTTCGTCTGTTGCAGGTATAACTTCACTTTTTTTGAAGGATTTTTTAGGCGTGATCATGATAGCAGGGGTAATTGCTTGTCCGCTTGCTTATCTGATTATGCAAAAGTGGCTGAGCGGATATGCTTACAGGATAAGTATATCGCTTTCGCCTTTTGTTTTTTCGATAGCCTTACTAACGGGTATCACCGCATTTCTTATTATGCTGCAAACGATAAAGGCGGCTTTCGCTAATCCGGTAGAAAGTTTGAGAAGCGAATAGTTGAAAACTTACGAAGTTTTTAAAACTTCGTAAGTCTGACAAATTCTTTCCCCACCTTGTCATTCTGAGGAACGAAGAATCTGTAAAGTAGTTTACCCCAGTACAGATTCTTCGTTCCTCAGAATGACAAAGCCAATAAAATACATACAAGGCAGGAACACAAATTCCTGCTTTTTTTGTTTAATAATAGCTAACATCTAATTACTTAACTATCAAAAAAGGGATTTTTTGCTAACTTAGCGGCGTTTTTAAACCATCGCATGAAAAGAGACAAATTAATATTTAAGCTGTTAGATGAAGAGCAACAACGCCAGGAAGAAGGTATTGAACTAATCGCATCTGAAAACTTTGTAAGCCGGCAGGTAATGGAAGCTGCGGGTTCAGTAGCAACCAATAAATATGCCGAAGGCTTACCCGGAAAACGCTATTATGGTGGCTGCCAGGTGGTTGATGAAATTGAAACTATCGCTATTGAGCGCGCTAAACAATTGTTTAACGCAGAGTGGGCAAATGTGCAACCACACTCAGGCGCACAAGCTAATGCAGCAGTAATGCTGGCATGCCTGCAACCAGGCGACAAAATATTAGGTTTCGACCTTTCACATGGTGGTCACTTAACCCATGGTTCAGCAGTAAATTACTCAGGTAAATTATATGATCCACATTTTTACGGGGTTCGTAAAGACACAGGTTATGTTGATTATGACCAGCTTAAAAAGGTTGCGTTAAAGGAAAAACCAAAAATGATCATTTGCGGTGCTTCGGCATATTCGCGTGATTGGGATTACGAATTTATACGCAAAGTAGCCGATGAAATTGGCGCGCTTGTTTTGGCTGATATTTCGCACCCTGCGGGTTTAATAGCACGCGGTTTATTAACCGATCCGCTGCCGCATTGCCATATAGTTACTACAACTACACATAAAACATTACGCGGCCCGCGTGGTGGCCTGATTTTATTAGGTAAAGATTTTGAAAACCCATGGGGCATCAAAACACCTAAAGGCGAAATTCGCATGATGTCTAATTTATTAGATATGGCTGTTTTCCCGGGTATACAAGGTGGGCCGCTTGAGCATATCATCGCGGCAAAAGCTATTGCCTTCGGCGAAGCTTTGAGCGACGATTACATGAAATACATTGTACAGGTTAAAAAGAATGCAGCAGCAATGGCTAAAGCATTCATTGACCGTGGTTACGAAATTGTGTCTGGTGGAACCGACAATCACTTGATTCTGATCGACCTGCGCAATAAAAATGTTACCGGTAAAGCAGCCGAAAATGCATTAGTTACCGCCGACATCACCATTAATAAAAATATGGTGCCTTATGATGATAAATCACCGTTTGTTACTTCCGGAATACGTGTAGGTACGGCAGCTATCACCACCCGTGGCATGAAAGAAAAACACATGGAGCACATTGTGGAGCTGATAGACGCGGTTATCGCTGATCCGGAAAATGAAAATTCAATCAAAAAAATACGTAAAAGGGTACACAAATTGATGGAAGATTTTCCATTATACAAGCATAACAAGGCGTTGGATTAAAAATCTAAAGTGACCAAAACAACAACTTCTTCGGGCGACGAGAATGAACGCTTAACGGCGCTAAATTCCTACAATGTACTTGATACATTGCCCGAGAAGGAGTATGATGCTATAACACGCCTGGCATCTTATATATGCCAGGTTCCCATTGCTCTTATTTCATTAATTGATGAAGACAGGCAATGGTTTAAGTCAAAGGTTGGTTTAGATGCACCTGAAACGCCACGCGCTGATGCTTTTTGCCACTATACCATTCTTGACGATAAGATACTTGAGGTAAATGATGCGCTTAAAAGCGACTTATTTAAAGATAACGTATTTGTAACCGGTGCGCCTAATATCAGGTTTTATGCAGGCGCACCGCTTATTGACCCCAACGGACATCACTTAGGCTCCCTATGTGTTATTGACCAGGTTCCTCGAAAACTTACCGACGCACAAAAAGACGCCTTACGCACACTTGCTGATGAAGTAATGTCGCATCTGCTATTAAAAAAACAGAAAGAGGAGCTTGAAGCATCACTGACGATCCACAAAGATTTTTACCGCTTATTTAATAGTTCGCCCGAAATTCACTTGATTGCCGACAGGGATTCCAACATTGAGTTGATAAATGACGCGATAGAAAATGTATTGGGCTACACGTCACAACAGGCTATTGGCAAATCGTTATGGTATTTTGTTGTTGGCAATAATCGTGAGCAGTTTGTACCGACTTTTGAAAAGGCGATAACCTCAAAACAAGCATTTGAGATTGAAACCGAAACCGTTACAGCCGATAAGCAGGTGAAGTGGATAGGTTGGTGCGCAATTACAAAAGAAGGTAAATGGTATGCCAGCGGCCGCGATATAACTTATCAGAAGAAATTATTGGCGGAGCTTGAGCAATTGTCGCTTGTAGCGAGTAAGGTTCACAATGGGGTAGTTATAAGTAATGCTGATGATCACATAATCTGGACAAATGAAGCATTTGAGAAAATAACAGGATATAACTTAAACGATGTAAAAGATAAGCGTTTACGCGATGTGCTAAACGGAATGCCCGTTCCTGAACAGAAACAAAAACTAGATTTAGCCATTAGCAAAAAAGAGTCGTATCAGGCTGACTTGTTGATAAATCGTAAAGATGGTAAGTCGATCTGGATCTCTGTTATCAATTCGGTTGTGCACAATGCCGAAGGTAAAATAGATAAGTTCATCCGCATAGTAATAGATATTACACTGCGTAAGAATGCTGAAAAAGACCTGGATATATTGTCATTCGCGGCCCGTAAATCGCCAAGCGGTACGTTGATCCGTGATAAAGATGGCAAAGTGATCTGGATGAATGAGGCGCTGGAACGTATATTGGGTTACACGCTGGATGAAATGCGGGGGAAAACCCTTGGCAAAAGACTGATGGGTAAAGACAGTAATGTCGAAGAGTTTAATAAAGCGGTAGAGGCGGTTAAGCAAAAGAAACCTTACGAACTTGAGCTGAAGATATATCGCAAGGATGGCACCCCAATTTGGGCCTATTTATCAAACAGTCCGCTGCTGAATGAAATGGGTGAGGTTGAGCGCCAAATAACAATAGCTGTTGATATTAGCGAGCGTAAAGCTGCCGAGGAACAATTAAAATTACTCTCTTTAGTAGCCAGTAGTACTACCAGCGGGGTGGTGATAAATAACCTTAATGGCGAGGTGGAGTGGATAAATGGTGCATTTGAAAAAATTACCGGATATAATATAAATGATGTTAAGGACAAGCATTTGGGCGATACCTTAAAAGGCGAGCTTACCGATGTTTCGATTATTGAGCGGGCCCGGCGGTTATCCCAAAATAAACAATCCTTTGAGGTTGATCTGTTAGCTTATCGAAAAGACGGGCAACCACTATGGATATCCGTAATAAACTCGGTTATTCTAACCGCCAATGGCGAGGTTGATAAGTATATCGAGGTAATCATCGATATCACCTCAAAAAAGAAGATTGAGCTGGAACTGATCTCGGCCAAAGAACAAGCTTTGCAATTAAACAGGGCCAAGGATATGTTTATATCCGTAATGAGCCACGAGATACGTACACCGTTAAACGCGGTTATCGGCATGTCGCGCTTATTGATTGATAATGATCCCTTAGAATCACAAAAAGAGAACCTGGATATACTTAAATTTTCCGCAGAAAATTTAATGACTCTGATAAATGATGTGCTTGATTTTACTAAGATAGAAACAGGCAACATTGAACTGGAAAAGGCTGAGGTCAACCTGAGGGCAATGGTTCATCGCGTGGTAAATTCTATGCAATACAAGGTAAATGAAAACAACATCTACCTAAAAGAAACCATTGATGAGGCGCTCCCGGAATTTATTATAGCAGATAGTGCAAGGCTGGTACAAGTACTTTTAAACCTGGTAAACAATGCTATTAAATTTACAGACAAAGGCGGCGTAACCATAGATTTAAGAGTTTTAGAAGAAACCAACAGTAATATCCGCATACGGTTTGCAGTTACTGATACCGGTATTGGAATAGCAAATGATAAATTAGGCACCATATTTGAGTCGTTCAAGCAAGCCGAAGCAGATACCACCCGGAAATATGGCGGTACAGGTTTAGGCCTTGCTATAAGCAAACGTTTGGTTGAGTTACATGATTCAAGAATAAACGTTGAGAGTGTTTTAGGGCAGGGATCAACTTTTTGGTTTATTATTACGTTTAATAAAGTTAAACATCATACAAATATTACTAACGACAAAATGGAAATAGGACTGCGCTTAAATGTACTTGTAGTTGACGATAACCAGATTAACCGGATATTAGTTAATAAAGTACTGCAAAAATGGGGTGCCCAGGCTGATTTTGCCGAAAATGGAGAAGAAGCTGTTGATAAAATAGCAAGCAATATGAACTATGACGTTGTTTTAATGGACATACATATGCCTATTATGGGAGGGCTCGAAGCCACCCAGATTATACGCGCCAAACCTGAAGCTTACTTTCAGCAATTACCTATTGTTGCATTAACTGCATCAATGCTTAGCAGTGAAATTAATCAGATGGACAGCGCTGGCATGAATGACTTTATCCTGAAACCATTCGACCCTAAAACGCTGTTTGAGAAATTGAGCAGATACCAGAAAGTATAAATTATTCTGCGTAAGCGATGGTAGCAATGCTTAGCTTAACACCCTCTATCTTTAGCAATTCTACGGCACAAGCCTCTAGTGTTGAACCGGTGGTCACAATATCATCCACCAATAAAATATGTTTGTTTTTTAGTTTTTCAGGGTCGATGACGGTGAAAACTTCCTGCATGTTCTCAAACCGGGTAAAACGACCCTTTTTCGTTTGAGTTTCCGTAGCACGGGTGCGTACCAGGCTGGTATCATCAACCACGGCATTTAGTTTCTGCGCCAATCCATCAGCAAAGCAGGTGCTTTGGTTATATCCACGTTGCTTCAGTCGCTTTTTGTGTAGCGGAACCGGTATAATCACATCCGCAGTATAAAAAATATCACTCTTTACTAGTTGTCCACCCGCGATATTACCCACCGCATGGCCTATTTGCTGCATCCCTTTGTACTTAAGATGATGTATTAAGTTCTGCACCTTACCACCCTTAGTAAAATAATACAGCGCATAAGCGGCCTGCACATTAACCTTACCCCAAAACTGCCGTGCAACAATATTGTCAGCCTGTAAATGAAAGTTGGTAAGCGGTAAGCTATATTGGCAACTGGTACAAATAACCTGCTCATTAGCCATCAAACTCTCTCCACAAGCTGGGCAAAGCTGTGGAAAAAGTAACCCAATAAAATCAGCAAAGTAACTGCGCGATAATTTCACGCAATGAATTTAATAAGAAATTTAAAGAATAAAAAGTTCTTCCTATTTGTCACTCTGAACGCAGTGAAGAATCTATCGATAGACTCATCGTTTGTAAATTGACGGATAGATTCTTCGTTCCTCAGAATGACAAAAGGAATTATTGGATTTATTCCTGAATAGCCGCCGCTTTATCCTTAATCGCTAATTGCCCGCAAGCAGCATCAATATCCTTACCACGACTGCGGCGAAGATTAGTATTAATCCCCTGGCTCTTCAAGTAATCAGCAAATTTCTCAATCTTATCCTCGCCAGCATTAATAAAGCTGGCGAAAGCAATGGGATTATATTCGATGATGTTCACTTTGCAGGGCAGGTGCTTGCAAAACTTAGCCAGTTCAATAGCATCCTGTATGGTATCGTTAAAACCATCGAAAACAATATACTCGTAAGTAACCGGGTTTTTGGTTTTGGCGTAGTAGTATTTTAGCGCTTCGGCTAATGCTTTTAATGAGTTTTGCTCATTTATCGGCATTATGGTATTGCGCTTTTCGTCGTTAGCCGCATGTAGGCTAAGGGCAAGGTTAAATTTCACCTCATCATCGCCCAGTTTTTTAATCATTTTGGCGATACCCGCGGTCGATACCGTAATTCGTTTGGCAGCCATGTTCAAACCATCCTCGCTGGTGATTTTCTCAATCGAGTCCATCACGTTTTTGTAATTCAGCAAAGGCTCGCCCATACCCATGTAAACAATATTGCTTAAAGGGATACCGTAATTTTCCTGAGCTTGTTTGCCAATGAGCACTACCTGATCGTAAATTTCATCTGGATTTAAATTGCGTTTGCGCTCCATATAGCCTGTAGCACAAAATTTGCAGGTAAGGCTACAACCCACTTGTGAGGATACACAGGCCGTCATCCGGCCCGGAGTTGGAATTAAAACACCTTCAATCAGGTGCGCATCGTGCAAAATAAAAGAATTTTTTATAGTTTTATCAGCACTAAACTGTGAGTTGTTAATTTTGACATTATTTATAACAAAATTATCATTCAGCTTAGTACGCAGTTCCTTTGAAATATTGCTCATATCGTCAAAAGAAGAACAGGACTTTTTCCAAAGCCATTCGTAAACCTGTTTTGCTCTAAAGCCCTTTTCGCCCATTTGGGTAAAGTGCTGTTGCAGGGTTTGCAGGCTAATATTACGGATGTCTATTTTTTCTTTTACGGTGCTCACTTTTGCAAAGGTACTCAATTTAAAAAAATGTTGCTTTTTTTAAAGTCATCTTTTTATTTAATTAAGAAACAATAACTTAAAGTTAATTGTATTGTCTAAATAATCAAGTCGGATTTTAAAAGAAGGTATATGAAGATGCTAAGTTTTATTTGATGAAAAGTTTTACTGCTGACTACGTTTTTCCTGTTTATGCCGATCCGATCAAGAATGGAATTGTTACTGTTGATGAGGGCGGGAAGATTCTCTCTGTCTCGGATTCAACATCAGCCACCGGGCCCCCGCCCGAAAAGTTGAGCGGTATTATTTGTCCCGGTTTTATTAATACCCATTGCCATCTGGAACTTTCGCACATGTTGGGGAAAGTTCCAACCAAAACCGGCCTGGTTGATTTTATCAAAGAAATAACCAAACAACGCGGCACTACCGACAGTGGCCTGATTACTGCCGCAGCCGAGAAGTCTGATAATGATATGTATGAAAACGGCATTGTAGCCGTTGGCGATATATCAAACAACAACAGCACCATAGCCGTTAAAGCTAAAAGCAAACTACACTACCATACCTTTGTTGAAATTTTTGGCTTTTTACCCGATAAGGCCGACGAGCTTTTTGAGAAAGCATTAACATTGTTGGAGGAATTTAAGCCACAGTCAGTTTCTATCACCCCGCATGCACCGTATTCAGTATCAAAGGAGCTGTTCAGGCTGATTAAAAAATATTGCGATACGCACAATAACCCGTTGAGCATCCATAACCAGGAGTGTGATGATGAAAACAAGTTTTTCAGGTATAAACTTGGCAAGTTTACCGAGTTGTATGAATACTTTGGTATGGATATAAGCCACTTTAAGCCACAGGCCCGTAACTCCATGCAATCCATCGTTCCGCTTTTAACCAATAAGCAGGAAATATTATTGGTGCATAATACTTGTACTAATTTAAAGGACATTTATTTCCTTAAACGTTTCGACCGTAAAATAAACTGGTGTTTTTGCCCCAATGCCAATCTTTATATCGAACATAAATTACCTAAGATCAACCTTTTTGTTGATCAGGGCTTTAACATTACCCTGGGCACCGATAGTCTTGCATCAAACCATGGTTTAAGCATTTTAAGCGAAATGCAAACCATCCAGCATAAATACCCCGCCATTAGTACCGCTAAATTAATGGAATGGGCCACCATAAACGGCGCCGAATTTTTAGGCATCGATCACCAAAAAGGTACATTAGAAGCAGGTAAAACCCCCGGCCTTAATTTAATAACCAATGTTAATGGGCTAAATTTAACACCCGAATCAAAAGTTAAACGGTTAATTTAATCCCATGGTTTTAAAAATCAGGCTTGTTGTTTTATTGCTGATCATTTGCACCGTTTACAAAGTATCGGCCCAAAACAATCCTGTAGTTAAAACCGATAAGGGATATATACTTGGCTTAACTGAAAATAAAATACAGGTTTTTAAAGGTATACCTTACGCCGCGCCACCCGTTGGTAGTTTACGGTTTATGCCACCTGCCAGTCACTCTTTGTGGGCTGATACCTTATCAGCTACAAAATTTGGTCCGGTAGCCACACAAATATCAGGCAATAAAATCATAGGTTCCGAAGATTGCCTTTCATTAAATATCTACACCCCAAATGCCGATAATCATAAACGTGCGGTAGTAGTTTGGGTACATGGCGGCAGCATGACCAGCGGCTCGGGCAAAGGAATGAACGGTCATGCTTTTGCTGATCACGATGATATTGTTACGGTTACCATCAATTATCGCTTAGGCGCGTTCGGTTTTTTGTATTTGGGCGATGTTAATAAGCGTTATGCCGAATCCGGAAATTGTGGTGTGCTGGATGTGACCGCGGCTTTAAAGTGGATCAACAAAAATATTTCAGCCTTTGGCGGCGACCCACAACGGGTAACCATCATGGGCGAATCGGCAGGGGCGAAGCTCATCAGCGCTGTACTGGTATCACCACAATCAAAAGGGTTGTTTAGTCAATACATTGCCGAAAGCGGTTCGGTGCAATGCATCAGGGATACCGTAACCGCTAAAAATGAACGACTGCGCATTTTGCACCAGATGAGCCTTGGTCCGCAGGACGCTTCAAAGTTGCTTACCATGCCTGCTGACTCTATTATGAAGATACAGGGTATTGTTTGTGATGGTATTGGCGGTAATTCCTTCTTCGGCCCGGTTTATGATGGCGAAGTGATTAAAGAAGATGGTTATAAATATGCGGCGGGTAACAGCCTGCCACGCATAAAAGCGCTCATCGGCACCAATGAATATGAAGCGGCACTATTCTTTTACCTTAACGAGGATTTGGATAAAAATAACGTAGCTTACCTAAAAGCATTATTTGGTAATGATTATCCGATGGTTTACACTAAATATCATCAGCAATTAAAAATAGATTCGCCTTATGCGGCCGGGGTAAAAGTGCTTACACAGTACATGTACCAAATGCATTCATACCGCTTTGCCAAAGTACTGGCGCAAAATAGCATCCCGGTGTGGATGTATCGTTTTAAGTATGATGATGGCAAGCCCTTCGGCGCCAAACATGCCCAGGAACTCCAATACATCTGGAACACCCGCGATCTAAATTCAATAACAGATAGTGCCAAAAAGCAATTAACTATTAATATGCACGGCGCCTGGGTAGCCTTCATCAAAACAGGAAATCCCAACATCGCCACTTTACCGCAATGGCCCGGCTATAACAACAATACCCGCCAAGTAATGGCGTTTGATACTACTGATAAAGTGATCGGCTTGAAAGAAGTGTATAACGATACAAACTTCCCTTCACAGGTATTTATGTTGAAATAAGTTTGTTTTCTGTAATATCATTACAGCTGAATCATAATCAAATTGATTTACCATCAAAACATTCCTATTTTTGGGCAATGAGTATAAAACATCTCGATATAACCATAAAAGGCAAAGTACAAGGCGTATCCTTCCGGATGTCAACCAAAGCAGTTGCCGACCAGCTTGGTGTTTGCGGCTACATTAAAAATGCCGATAACGGAGATGTATTGATCGCTGCCGAGGCTAAAGGTGCATTGCTTGATATGTTTTTAGATTGGTGCAACGAAGGCCCTGAAAAAGCCGAAGTAACCTCCATTGAGTCGCATGAAGGCGAATTAAAAAACTATCGTAATTTTGAAGTAGTGAAAAAGAACTTTTTGTGGTAGAAAATACCTTTAAATCGCAGGAAAAACCATTGTCAACAGCTAAAAAATTCGCGGGCCAAACCGCAGTATACGGGATAAGCACCATTGCCAGCAGGGTGCTTACTTTTTTTCTTACCCCGCTTTATACCTGGGCATACCCAACGGCAGCATATGGTATATTAACCACTATGTACAGCTATGTTTCTATGACGAACGCTTTATTGTCATTCGGGATGGAAACCACCTTCTTTCGCTACCTTAACAAGCATGCCGATAACAAGCAACGTGTTTATAACAATGCCTTTGCCTCGGTATTTGCCATAACCATCATATTCCTGCTATGCTCATTGCCATTTATTGGTAGCATTGCCAATTTTGTCGACATCAGCCATGCGCAAAAAATGGCTTCCAAAGGCATCCAGGTTACGGCTGCAATTGGTACTACCCATACTGATTTTGTAAAATACGTTTATCTTTTCCTGTCGATAGTAATCATAGATGCCTGGTGCGCCATTCCTTTCGCTAAGATCCGTGCAGACGGCAGGCCATCCCGGTACGGCCTGATCAAGCTGGCAAGCGTTTTAGTGTTTATTGCCTTTAACGTTAGCTTTATAGTAGTTATACCCTTTTGGCTGAAACACAGTTTGTTAGGTTCGGGTTGGATGATGCAATGGTATACCAAAGGCTGGGTAGGCTATGTATTTGTATCTGAACTTTTGTCAAGTATTGTTACGCTGCTATTGTTACTGCCCGAACTATTAAAAATAAGGTTTGATTTTGATAAAGCAATGCTGTGGAATATGTACAGCTACAGCTGGCCAGTGCTCATTGCCAATTTATCCTATTTGGTTAATGAAAACATGGATAAGATATTATTGGGCAAGCTGCTCCCGCATGGCAGTCTGAATGATGTAGGTATTTACGGAGCCTGCGCCAAAATATCGCTATTCCTCAGTATTTTTGTAAACGCGTTCAGACTTGGTGCCGAACCATTCTTTTTCAATCACGCTAAAAATAAAAATGCAGGCCAAACATACGCCCGCATTATGGATTATTTTGTAATCGCGGTATGCGTAATATTTATCGCACTTATCGCTAATATTCAAATCCTGAAATACTTTGTACACGGCGCGAACGCAACCCAAACCGCCCTCTACTGGACTGGTTTACGCGTAGTACCGCCATTGGTGTTCGGCTATGTGAGCCTTGGTATCTATATGAACCTATCGGTATGGTACAAACTATCTGATCAAACTAAGTATGGCTTGTATATATCCGGTATCGGCGCTATTTTAACCATTGTGCTGAATGTTATTTTTATCCCGAGATATAGCTACATGGCTTCGGCATGGGTATCATTAATAGCCTATGCTACAATGATGGTACTATCCTACATCTGGGGACAAAAAAACTACCCGATACCGTATAACATCAAAAAGAATCTTGCTTACATTATATCGTCGGCAATAGTAGTTTACTTTTCTTTCTACGTATTTAAACGCAACCTATATATAGGCGATACCATGTTATTATTATATGCTGCCGTAGCATTTTATTTTGAACGCGATAACTTAAGGGCTATATTTAAACGATAAAAAAAACATAATTAAAGTCTCCCCTGCCGGGGGAGATTTAGAGGGGGCTATATGATTATAAGAGTAATAAACAAATCAAAAAACAGCCTGCCGGCTTATGAAACAATGCATGCCGCGGGTATGGACCTGCGCGCCGATGTGGAAGCAACTGTAACCCTTGCGCCAATGGAACGTAAACTAATACCAACAGGCCTGCACATTGAGCTGCCTGAAAGTTTTGAGGCGCAAATACGCCCGCGCAGTGGTTTAGCGTTTAAACACGGTATTGGTATTGTAAACTCGCCGGGTACTATTGATGCTGATTATCGCGGCGAAATAAAAGTGCTGTTGATCAACCTTTCAACCGAAGTATTTGAAATAAATACCGGCGATAGGATAGCGCAAATGATAGTGGCGAAACACGAAAAAGTAGATTGGGAAGAAGTAGAGGTTTTAAATGAAACTTCGCGCGGAGTGGGTGGTTATGGTCATACAGGGGTTAGTTAATTAAATGAAAATCAGGCTGCTTACATCTGCATTATTAATAATGCCGTTTTTTGCTTTGGCACAAAGTAAAACAACTGGTAGTGGGGCAATTATAGCCTCTGCGAGGCAAATGAGTCAGATGGATAGCCTGATGGTTAAACAGCTTTTCTACTCGGCTATGGAAGCCAAGGTGACTGAAAATTATAGTCAGGCTGCCGAAATGTTTAACCGCGTTTTGCAGATGGAGCCCTCAAACGATGCCGCGCTATACCAGCTTGCCGAATTAAAAGTGAGTAAACAAGATTTCACCAACGCCCAGGGATTGCTGGAGAATGCTGTTGCTGTAAACCCGAATAACAAATGGTACTGGCTGGCGCTTACTGAGTGTTACGAAAAGACCAATAACGCCATAAAGCTGGAGGGTGCATTTAAGCAATTGATCAGGATTGATGTGGATGATATCGATTATAGGATGGATTATGCCAGAGTCCTTTACTATGAGCAAAAGTATGATGACGCTTTAAGCGTTTACGATCAGATTATAAAAATGAATGGCGGCATAGATGATAACGTGCTGGCTGGCCGCCAAAAAATATATTTAAAACAAGGCAAGATAGATTTGGCTGCTGCTGAGGCGCAGCAAATGATAGATGCTAATCCAACCGAAATAAGATATTCCCTGCTGCTTGCTGAGCTTTATAACTCCAATAATTTTGAGGACAAAGCGCTTAAGGTTTTACAAATAGCAGGAAAGACAGCTCCCCAAAACCCCCAGGTGCATTTAGCCATGGCCGATGTTTATCGGGAGCAAAAAAAATACGAAGATTGTTATAATCAAATCGAACTCGCATTCCAAAGCCCTGACCTGGACATCGACCAGGAAATAAAAATAATTTCCGGATACATCCCCAAATTTCCGGATGCTAACGCAAAAGCCAGTGCATTGGAGTTAAGCAAAACAATTACCGTGGCGCATCCCGATGATTATAAAGCCTGGGCTATGTACGGCGATATGCTTGCCCAGAATGAAAAACTTGCTGATGCCGAAACCGCTTATCGCAAATCAATCACCATCGATGCGCAGCATTACGAAGTATATGATCAACTGGTAAGGATAGAGATTAGTAATAGCGAATACGATGCTGCCATAAAAGATGGCGAAAACGCGTTATCCTATTTCCCAAACCAGGCATGGATGAATTACCTGGTAGGCATTGCATATTCACAGCAAAAAAATTACGATAAGGCTATAAGCTATATAAAAACAGCAACGTTATTAGCTTCGGATGATAAAGACCTGTTATCATTAAGCTATTCATCACTCGGCGATTGTTATCACGAATTAAAAGATAACAAGAACTCCGACGATGCTTATGATAAATCTCTCAGCTATAATCCTGATAATGCATTTTCGCTGAACAATTACGCGTACTATTTATCGTTAAGAGGAGAGCAATTAGATAAAGCGGCGCAAATGTCGGCCCATTCAAATGAATTGCAGCCAAACACGGCATCGTTCGAGGATACTTATGCATGGATACTCTTCAGGCAAAAAAAGTATGCGGATGCCAAAATTTGGATAGAGAAGGCCATTTTGCACGATAAAACAAATAGCGCCGTACAAACAGAACATTATGGCGACATAATGTTTTACTTAGGCGATACCGATTCCGCTGTTGCCAGCTGGAAAAAAGCTAAGGCACATGGTGAGCAGTCGCCTATATTAGATAGAAAGATAAATGAAAGGAAATACGTTGAATAAGATTTTGATAGCTTGCTGTTTACTGGCCGTAGTTAGTTGTAAGGCACGTAAAGTAACTACGACCAATGTTGTGGTAGCAAAACATCCCAGTAGGTTAGCGATCGAGCTTAATGATATTCGTTCGCACCAACTCATGTTCGATACTTTTTCGGGTAAGGCACGTACCAGTTTGGATATAGGTGGCAACAAGAACGATGTTACCATGAATATCCGCATCGCCAACGATAAAAAAATATGGGTATCCATAACCGCTTTGCTAGGTATCGAAGTTGCAAGGGCGGTTATTACCCCTGATAGTGTGATGATCATCAACCGCTTGCAGGGCCTCTACGTTAAAAAACCATTCAGCTTTATTTACGCATATACCAATAAGCAAATTAATTATAATATGCTGCAAGCCTTGCTAATTGGTAACGCGATGCCAGCATTGTTAAATGGTGATGCGGCGTTAGATACAGCAAATAACGCCGTTACGTTAAGCGGTAATTTGGAAGATATTGTGTACCGCTTAATGCTTAATACCGATTTGCGGGTTACTCAAATCAATTTAGATAACCATAACCAGGGTGTATCGTTGCAGGTGAGCTATAATAATTTCATACAATCGGGCACACAAAAGCTGCCATCGCAAATAGATATAGCTTCTGTAGCAAAAGATAAAAAAATACAGGTTAATTTGCATTATGTTAAGGTTGACCTTAACCAGGCACAGGATTATCCATTTAGTATCCCGTCGAGCTATTCACCCCAAAATTAAATTATATTTTTGTGTGGATAACAGGCAGGATGATAAATCTGCTGCTGAACACAAACATATCACCAAATACGGATGAGATCTTTTAAAATATTATTATTCCTGATTTTTGTTTTTGCGGCGATAGGAGCCCACGCCCAAAGCAGCTCTGAACTGAAGCACCGTCGCGATAAACTGAATGAGGAATTACAGGAGTTAAATACGGAGTATCAGCAAACTGCCAGCAATAAAAAAAGCACGCTGAAACAATTGAACATCCTTAAAGCACAGATAAACCTGCGCGAAGAAAAGATCAGTAACATCAACTCCGAAATAAGAAACTTAGATAATCAAATCTCAGAGAGCAATAATTCCGTACGTAGTTTACAAAGCCAGTTAAGCCAGCTTAAAAAAGAATATGCGGCAATGATCATGTTCGCGTATCGAAACCAAAGCGCTTACAATAAGCTGATGTTTATTTTTGCTTCACAGGATTTTAATCAGGCTTACAAACGTTTAAAGTACTTACAGCAATTTGGTACTTATCGCGAGCGCCAGGCAAATTATATTCAGAGCACTGAAAAGGACCTGAATGTTAAGATTGTTGAGCTTGATAAAACAAAACAAGCAAAGGGTGATTTGCTGAAAGATCAGGAGAAAGAAAAACAAACGCTGGGCGACGAAAGAACCACGCAGGTTCAGGTAGTTGTTGGTCTGTCAAAACAAATAGGGCAGCTTAAACAGCAGCAAAAGGATGTGCAGCGTAAGATAGCTGCAACAAACCGCGAGATTGACGCGGCGGTACGCAGAGAGATTGAAGAAGCGAGGCGCAAGGCCGAAGAAGAAGCTAAAGAAGCAGCAAGATTAGCCGCGGCAAAGGCCAAAGCCGAAAACAGGGAAGTGGTAGCACCTAAAAGGGCGGCGATAACCAAAGTATCAAGCAATAGCGAGGTATTGAACGCTACGCCTGAGGCTGCCAAATTATCAAACGACTTTTTGGGTAACCGCGGTCGTTTACCTTGGCCGGTTGCCAATGGCATGATAACACAGGGTTTTGGTGTTTATTACACGCCCGAAAATATTAAAAGCGAAAGCGATGGCGTTGATATAAAAAGCAACCCCGGCGCATCGGTTAGGGCGGTTTTTGAGGGTGATGTAATTAAGGTGGCCGATATTAGCGGTACTTATTTGGTACTGATAAGGCATGGTGAATATTTTACTGCTTACTCTAACCTAAGGTCGGTTAGTGTTGCGAAAGGTGATAAGGTAACAACCAAACAAAGTATAGGAACAGTGGCAACAGATTCATCAACAGGTGAGGCTAATGTACACTTTGGTTTATACAAAGGTGTTACAGCGGTTAACCCTAAACTATGGCTGGCGCCAAATTGATTTGAAACTTTGTAATATTAAAATTGTTTATATTTGTAGATTAAAATAGAGAAGATATGTTTAGTCAAGTTTTTTTATTTTTCGAGTTTACCGCACCAGAGATAATGCTTATCCTGTTTGTAGTTTTGCTTTTATTTGGAGGCGAAAAACTTCCCGGGCTTGCTAAAGGTTTAGGTAAAGGCATCCGCGAATTTAAGGATGCATCAGAAGGTGTAAAACGCGAAATAACCAGCCAGATAGATACTTTCCAGGCTAAAAAAGAAGCAGAAACAGCTGCGCAAAATCCGGCAACTAACCCCGTAAGCGATGTGCCTGTTGCGCCAACTGAAGCTCCGGCTATTGTTGAGCATCATGATACCGTACCGGTTGCCGAAATAGGATCAGTAGCGGCGGTTGAGCCGGTGAAAAATACTATGCCGATTGCAGAGCCTGCCCACTTGAAGGAAACACCAATTGAGCGTGTAGTTCCTGAACCGGCAAACACTGCACACGAAGAGCATAAAGCGTAAATAAGAATATTAATCATTACATAAAACTTAAAAATCATGGGATTAGATGGACCAGTGCTGATATTAATAGCCGCGGTAGTATTGCTGATGTTTGGGGGTAAAAAAATACCTGAACTGATGAAAGGCTTAGGAAAAGGCGTTAAAGAATTTAAAGACGCTACCAACGGCGAAGGCACTACAACAACAAACAATACTACAACTCCAACAAATACCGAAGATAAACCTAAGGTTTAATCTGCCGGTACCTTATACATTTGAAGATCTGGAATTGCATTTGATTTCAGATCTTCAATTAACTGCCGCCCTCAGGCGATGATCTCCTATAATTACTATCGGGCTGGTGCGGTGAAAACACCGACCAGAAGCTAAATAATCATCAACAAATATTTTATTTAACAGTAAATAATAATGAGTCTAATATAATATTGCTATATTGCACAATATTATATTATTCCTTATCCTATGAAAAAAACGGTTGTCTTTTTGAGTTTCTTGTGCGCAATTTATTCGTGTAAAAAATCAAACCAAACTCCCGCTAACACCATACTCCTAACACCTGCTAAAATTACCGTTTCGACATCGCCGCTTGCTATTAATAATACCACACCTCAGGGCAGTGCTACTTATAACCTGCTTAGTTATGGCTATGATATTACGGGAAAATATGCCGATACCAGCGCTGTAAGAAACGTTGTTTTTGATATAGCCGCATTTGACGCCGATAACCCCGGAAGATTTGGTATCAGCCTTGCAACGGCTGCCCAATCAAAAGTTATTTATGGACAAAATGCTGAAAGCTTTTCTTCACAATTATCAGTTGGGTTAACCGAAACTACCGGTTTTGACGATTTTAAAGGTTCCATAACAGCTGTATTTCCCGCCTCGGATGCCTTTTCAAAGAAATATGTTTACGCCAGTTACTCTTATATTATTCAACTAAAAAGGGTGGGTTTTTCGGGTGATACTGCTTTGCTGGCAAAATATGTGACACCACAGTTTAGCCGGGACATTCAGCTATTAAATCCGGCGGATTTAGTAAAAAAATATGGAACACATGTACTATGTGATATCGATTTAGGCGCACGGTTCAATGTAATTTACCAGGGAGCAACATCAAACACAAACACATTCCCTGCTGTATTCGCTGGTTTTAATTATGCGATGGGTAACGTATTTGATCTGTCTACCGGATCTCTGGATCCTATCAATAAAAATGACCTTGCTGCTATTTCTAACCCTAAAATATTTTATAACGCAGTTGGTGGCGACCTTACTAAACTGAATGAAACCACTGCGGATGGACAAAAAATAATTATTCAGGATTGGCAAAATAGTGCAACAGTGGCTAATGCAGTTTTTATTGATATCAATAAAAACGGTTTAATCCCCTTATATGAGTTAATAAGTGACGCTGCTCAAAAAGCTAAAGTAAAAGCCTATATTACAAGTTATGTGGCAGGAAACCAGGTTAAACTAACAAATTAAAACGACACCATTTTTACTATTGTTGTCCGAGGTTTAAACTTCGAACATTAAATCGAAGATGAATTCTATGCTACTGGATATGTCGTTCGCCTTTATTCAAAAATCCTCATAAATATCATATTGAAGGGCGTATCAATCTGATCTCATTTGTTAGCAATTTCAGACTGTAGTCGGTGTTTTCACCGCATCACTAACGATATATTTAAGCTAACGATAAACGTTTTCACCACCCCAATTCACCAATCCTCATTTTTTCAAACTAATTACCGGATAAGTTTTTTATTTTAGCCCCATGGCTAAAAACTATTCCTCTTTAATCGAAATAAAGGGCGGGTTGCAAAGTGGGGAAGTTACCGTTGAGAAACTGGTAAAACATTATTTAGAAAACATTAAGGCTAATGCCCATTTAAATGCTTTTAACGAGGTATTTGGTGAGGAAGCATTAAATCGTGCAAAAAATATTGATGCCCGCGTTCAATTGGGTAATGCCGGTAGACTTGCCGGTATGGTTATCGGTATTAAGGATAACATCTGTTATAAAGATCATAAGGTTTCGGCCTCGTCAAAAATATTGGATGGTTTTACTTCCATCTACTCATCAACCATAGTCGAGCGTTTATTAGCCGAGGATGCAATCATCATCGGCCGTTGCAATTGCGATGAGTTTGCTATGGGGGCCAGTAACGAAAGCTCCTACTTCGGTCCGGTAAAAAACCATGCCGATAATACCAGGGTTTCTGGTGGGTCTTCAGGCGGCTCAGCGGTGGCTGTACAAGCCGATATGTGCCATGCGGCTATTGGTACCGACACAGGCGGTTCCGTGCGCCAGCCAGCTTCTTTTTGTGGTTTGATAGGCTTGAAACCTACCTATGGTCGTATCTCACGATATGGAATAATATCCTATGCTTCGTCATTTGATCAGGTAGGTCCGATCACCAAATCCGTTGAAGATGCTGCCCTGTTATTAGAAATAATGGCAGGTGTTGATGAATACGATAGCACACTATCCACAAAGAAAGTCCCGGCATTTAGTGCTGAATTAAAAGATCCCGGAAAGAAAAAAATTGCTTATTTACAGGAATCACTATCAAGTCCGGGTGTTGATGTTGAAGTAAAAAATGCTTTAACACAAGCCATAGATAAACTGCGTGCCGAAGGCCATACCGTTAAACCTATCGCTTTTGAATATCTGGATTATTTGGTACCCGCTTACTATATTTTAGCCACGGCCGAGGTTTCATCAAACTTGGCTCGTTACGACGGTGTGCATTATGGCTACCGCAGTCCAAAGGCTACTGATTTGCAATCAACCTACAAACTATCACGCTCCGAAGGTTTTGGCAAAGAGGTTCAGCGCCGCATTATGCTGGGTACATTTGTGTTAAGCGCCGGTTATTACGATGCTTATTACGCCAAGGCCCAAAAAGCCCGCAGACTCATCCGCGAAAAAACACAGGAGATTTTAAAAGAGTACGATTTTATATTAACACCAACAGCTCCTGAACCGGCTTATAATATCGGCAAGGAAGAAACTGATCCAGTTGTAAGTTACCTGGCAGATATTTTTACTGTACAGGCATCACTATCAGGTTTACCGGCAATTTCTTTACCGGTAGGCAATAATAGCAAAGGTTTGCCGTTAGGTTTACAATTATTGGCCGGACAGTTCGAAGAACAGGAATTGTTAAATTTTTCAAAATATTTCGTTAAGCTATAAAAATTTGCAACCTTAGTAATGTTTAAGGCGTATCAATACTTTTAGTTAAAACTCCTGATTGATAAAGATGAAGAGATTATTTATCCTGATTTTATGCCTAGTATCTTTGCAATTCGCAAACGCGTCAAGCATATTTAAATCAGGTCCTTCAAATACATCTATCCAACTTTTTGGCGATACTACATTCGCGCATGCCGCAGCTAACAATGCACAGCTCAATGCCGATCAAAGTGTTATTAAGCAACGCCTTGATGCTATAAAAAAAGACGTTCCATTAGACTATAACGAGTTCGTACAGAGCTATATCGATCTCTACTCCCAAAACCGTGAAGAAATGGGCCATGTTATTGGCTTATCAAAATATTACTTCCCTATTTACGAAAAGATATTCCGCGATGCCGGTATCCCGCCAGAAATTGAATACCTCTCAATAGTGGAATCAAAACTCGATCCAAATGCTATTTCACGGGTAGGCGCTACAGGCCCCTGGCAATTTATGGGCACTACCGCCAAAATGTATGGCCTCAATATGGATGGTTACATTGATGAGCGCCGCGACCCGGTACGTGCAAGTTACGCCGCGGCCGCTTACCTTAAAGATGCCTACGAAGAATTCGGCGACTGGCTGCTTGCCATAGCCTCATACAACTGCGGTAAAAGCAATATAGAAAACGCCATGGCAAAGGCCGGTGGCGCTACCGATTTCTGGTCCATCCGCCAATATCTGCCAGCTGAAACCCGTAATTATGTACCCGCCTACATCGCGGTAGCGTATATCATGAATTACTACAACAAGCACAATATTACCGCCCAGCCATGCAGTTTCTCATTAAATATTGATACTGTTGTGGTTGACAGGCAAATTTCACTTAATAATATCTCCACCATTTTAGGTGTTGATGCAAAGCTGCTGTCGCTGTTAAACCCGGCTTACCGTATGCAGGTTATCAATGCCTCTGCACATAGCCCGCGTAGGCTCATTATCCCGCAAACAGATACAAGAAAGTACGCAGCATTGTACGCTGCCCTGAATTCAGGCAATGCTGTTAATAGCATCCCTTCGCAAAAAACTTACGTTCCTTTACATACAAGCTATAATGTTCCCGACGATAGGCCGACCTACCACAAAGTTAAACGTGGCGAAACCCTGGCCGATATTGCCGATACTTATGGTGTTGATGTAAACGACCTTAAAACCTGGAACCATTTACATCACAATAAAGCTGTAGTAGGGCAAAGACTTAAAATAAGCCACGGTTAGTTTTAGATATATTTTTAGATGATTAGCTGAGTTATAAGTCAATAACATCAGCTAAGATTATCTGGGTATCAAATTATCATTAACTGACGTATTTCGCCGGAAGCAGTCAAAAAGAATCGTAATTTTGTTTCCTTGAATTTTAGAAGATGCAGAATAAAACCAATCGTAAACAGGACGCTTTAAATTACCATTCTAAGGGACGGCCGGGAAAAATACAGGTAGTGCCAACCAAGCCTACCGATACCCAGCGCGATCTTACTATGGCCTATTCGCCGGGTGTAGCCGAGCCATGTTTACGCATTGCCGAAAATGTTGACGATGTGTATAAATACACAGCCAAAGGCAATTTAGTAGGGGTAATAAGCAACGGTACTGCCGTATTGGGCCTGGGTAATATTGGTCCCGAAGCTAGTAAACCGGTAATGGAAGGTAAAGGCCTCCTATTTAAGATTTATGCCGATATTGATGTTTTCGATTTAGAGATAAATGCCACAACGCCAGACGAATTTGTAGCCATTGTTAAGGCTTTAGAACCAACCTTCGGTGGTATTAACCTCGAAGATATATCGGCCCCAACCTGTTTTGAAATTGAGCGCCGCCTGAAAGCCGAAATGAAGATCCCCGTAATGCACGATGATCAGCATGGTACGGCAATTATATCCGGCGCGGCCTTAATAAATGCCTGCGAAATACAAGGCAAGAAGCTCGATAAAATAAAAATGGTGGTTAACGGCGCGGGTGCAGCAGCCATATCATGTTCGCGCATGTACCTATCATTAGGTGTTAAGCCGGAAAATATGGTGATGTACGACATCAACGGCCTCATAACCCCCGAGCGCACCGACCTTGATGAAATAAGACTACAATTTGCCACCACTCGCAAGGATATAACAACTCTTGCTGACGGCATGAAGAACGCCGACGTATTTGTTGGTCTTTCAGCAGGTAACGTGGTAACAGCCGATATGCTTAAAACCATGGCTAAAAACCCAATCGTTTTCGCCATGGCCAATCCTGAGCCGGAGATTGCTTATGATATTGCTCATGCTACCCGTAAGGACATCATTATGGCTACCGGCCGTTCTGATTTTCCTAACCAGGTGAACAATGTATTGGGTTTCCCATACATTTTCCGTGGCGCGCTGGATGTTAGGGCCACTGCTATTAACGAAGAAATGAAAATCGCGGCGGTTAACGCCATCGCCAGCATCGCCAAAAAACCGGTGCCCGAGGCTGTTAATCTTGCCTACAATGCAAAAAATATAAAGTTCGGCAGGGAATATATCATCCCAAAACCGATGGATCAGCGTCTTATTATCGAGGTTTCATCCGCGGTAGCGAAGGCGGCTATTGACTCAGGAGTAGCCCGTAAAGTTATTACCGATTGGGATGCTTATGTAGAAGAGTTACGTGCCCGTGTTGGTGCTGATGACCGCATTATGCGTACGCTTACCAATAAGGCCAAGCAAAACCCGAAACGCATTGTTTTTGCCGAAGCAGATACTTACAAAATATTAAAAGCCGCCCAAATTATTAAAGAAGAGGGCATTGCTACACCAATTTTACTGGGCAACGAAGCTACCATCAAGCGCATAATGCGTGAGAATGACTTGTACCTGGATGATGTGCAAATCATCGACACAAAAGACGGTTGTGCGCCCAATACACAAAAATACGCCGATCACTTATACAATAAGCGCCAGCGTAAAGGTGTTAGTTTACACGAGTCGAAAAAACTAATGGCCGACCGTAATTATTACGGGGCATCAATGGTGCAGTTTGGCGAGGCTGATGCATTGATCTCAGGATTAACCAAAGATTATGTAACCACCATTAAACCAGCCCTGCAAATCATTGGCACCGAAGATGGTATAAACCGTGTAGCGGGTATGTACATGATGCTTACCCAAAAAGGCCCTGTATTTTTTGGTGATACTACGGTAAACGTAAACCCAACCGTGCAGGAACTGGTAGATATTACGGTATTGATTGAGCGCTCGGTTAAGCAATTCAACATCACACCACGCGTGGCCATGCTTTCCTATTCTAACTTTGGGTCGAATAATGGGGCGATACCTGATAAAGTGAGAGAAACAGTTCAAATGCTGCATGATAAATATCCGGATATGATAGTTGATGGTGATATGCAGGCAAACTTTGCATTAAACCCTGACCTGTTAAGAGATAATTTCCCGTTCTCGACCCTTACAGGCAAGCCTGCAAATACATTAATATTTCCTAATTTGGAGTCGGGTAACATCGCTTATAAACTTTTACAGGAAATTGGGGGCGCCGAAGCTGTGGGGCCAATATTGTTAGGCTTGAAAAAGCCCGTACACGTACTGCAATTAGGCAGCTCCGTACGCGAAATTGTAAACATGATTACCATAGCCGTTGTTGACGCGCAGGAAAAAGAAGATGCCCAGAATAAGACACTTAAAAAATAATATATAGATAAAACATGTACGCTTATATTGATGGTAAATTAGCTTTTAAGAGCCCTTCGTATGTGGTTATTGATGCCGGCGGAGTGGGTTATCATATCAATATTTCGCTGCATACCTATTCACAATTAGGCACCGCCGAACGTTGCAAGCTGTACACCTGGCTGCACGTAAAAGAAGATGGACATAGTCTTTATGGCTTCGCCGATGAAGGCGAGCGTCGCCTGTTTTTGCATTTGATTTCTATTTCAGGCATTGGCCCAAATACCGGGCGAATGATGCTTTCATCCATCACCCCAACCGAAATACAAAATGCCATTATCAGTGGCAACGTTGCCTTAATTCAACGTATAAAAGGCATCGGCCCCAAATCGGCGCAACGTGTAATATTAGAGTTACAAGATAAATTACGCAAAGAAGGACCGGACACCCTTACCGTTATGCCGGTAAACAAAACCGCTAAGGATGAGGCACTTTCGGCTTTGGTGATGCTGGGCTTTGCACGTAATGCCGCTGAAAAGATTTTGGAACAGGAAATAAACAAAAATACTGAAGATTTAACTGTTGAACAGTTGATTAAATATGCGCTGAAAAACTTATAATTACTTTATAATTTGAACGATTTTTGACTAAGAATCTTACGCTAAAACCTTATACATGTATCTTAATTATTTTCGCGTTTTGCGGGGTGGGGCGTGCTTTTGCCCAGCAGCTTCCTGATCCTACAATAGTAACAGCCCATAAAGACTCGGTTAAAGTACAGGAACCTTATAATATTCAGGAATCCAATAACATGCGTTTGCGTCGGGGGGTTTTTGATGCCGATCCGCCAAATCTGGTACGTACCATTGTGTACGATGCCGCTACAAACCAGTATATCTTATATGAAAGCGTGGGCGATATGCTTTATCGCGCCCCGCAGTACTTAACATATATGCAGTACCTGGCGATAAAACAACAGGAAACGGAACGCGATTATTTTAAAACCCTTGCCGATAAATATGCCTACCAATCACAACAACCCGGATTCATCCCCCAAATAAAAGTACGCAGCCAAACCTTCGAGCAAATATTCGGTGGCCCCAATATTGATATTAAAGCACAAGGGTCGGCCAATGCGGCATTTGAAGGCCAGCTCAATAAAAACGATAACCCTTTATTTAATTCACAGCAGCGCAACCAGTTTAACTTTAATTTCGATCAGCAGATACAATTAAATGTTACAGGTAATATTGGTACTAACCTTACCGTAGCAACTAATTATAACACCAATGCTCAGTTTCAGTTTGATAACCAGATAAAGCTTGACTACAAAGGCAAGCCGGACGATATTATTCAAGAGATACAGGCCGGTACGGTAAGCATGCCCCTAAATACCACGCTAATAACCGGTGTGCAGGCGTTATTTGGTGTAAAAACCAAGTTGAAATTTGGCAAGCTTAATGTTACCTCAATAATATCGCAACAGCGTTCGCAATCAAAAAGCATCACTATAACCAATGGCTCCGAGCAAGGTAACTTTAAGCTGACTACTGATGCATATGATGCTAATAAACACTACTTCCTGTCGCAATATTTTAGGAATAATTATGATAAGGCGCTGGCAAATAGCCCCATCATCAGTTCAAGTATAAACATTACCAAAATCGAAGTTTGGATCACTAACCGTAATAATTCTACCACTAACTCCAGGGATGTATTGGCTTTTATGGATTTGGGCGAGAACGCTCCATATAACAAGCGTTTAATTCAGGGTGGTGGCGCTTACTCCAGCTTACCTGCCGGTACGGATATCCCGGGCTTTACACAACAGTCAAACAGTTTGCTGAAAAACCTGCCAGTTGGTGCGCGTTTAACAAACTCAAACGACGTTGCCAGTTACTTTAATAATACCGGGGCTACCGATAACTATGCCAAACTAACCTACGCCCGCCAGTTAACCACCAAAGAGTATACACTGCATCCGCAATTGGGCTTTATATCACTTAACTACCCTTTAAATAATGATGAGGTGTTGGCTGTAGCTTATCAATATACTTACAACGGTGTTACTTACCAGGTTGGTGAGTTCTCCAGCGATCGCCCGGTGAATAACAATACGCCTAATGTATTGTATGTAAAGATGCTGAAGAATACCTTGCTGAAAACAAACCTGCCGATTTGGAATTTGATGATGAAAAACATCTATTCGCTGGGTGCATACCAAATTAGTCCTACTAATTTTAAATTATCTATATCGCGGTTAGATAACAGTTCAGGTATCTTAAAACCCATCATGTCCGATGGTAAAAATACCACGGGTAAACTTTGGTTGCAATTAACCGGGTTAGATAATCTTGATCAGCAAAATCAGAAAAAGCCCGATGGTTATTTTGATTTTCTATCAGGTATAACCATCGATCCGCAAAATGGCTTGCTTATCTTTCCAGAGGTTGAACCCTTTGGTGCCGACCTCGCCGCCAAATTCGCCCCCGGCGAGCAAAGTCTCATAAGCACCTATGTTTATCAGCCATTGTATGATTCAACGCAAACGGTGGCGCAGCAATTCTATCCGCAATTAAACCGCTACGTAATACAGGGTACATATACCTCGCAGGGTGGTTCCGAATATCAGCTTAACGCCACAAATATTCCGCAGGGATCGGTAGTGGTAACTGTTGGCGCGCAAAAGTTAGTTGAGGGTAACGATTATACGGTTGATTATAATGGCGGTACTATCCGTATACTTAATCAGTCTATTCTTTCATCGGGCCAGCCTATAACGGTTAACCTGGAGAATAATGAACTGTTCGGCGTTCAGCAAAAATCCCTTTACGGTTCAAGGTTTGATTACCAGGTGAGCCCAAAACTGGCCTTGGGAGCAACCATTATGCACTTAACCGAGCAGCCCATCTCGCAAAACGAAGCTGTTGGCTCAGAGTCCATCTCAAATACCATATGGGGCTTTGATGCAAACTATAGCTCTCCTTCGCGCATGCTGACCCGTTTGGTTGATGATATCCCTTTGATACATACCAAAGTGCCATCCTCAGTAAATTTTAGTGGTGAGTTTGCCCAGCTTTTACCCGGTACGCCAGCTGCATTAAATTATGCAGGTTCTAAAAACGGTACCGCTTATCTGGATGATTTCGAGAATAGCCAATCAGAGATCGACCTGAAAAGCGCGAATACATGGCAAATATCAAGCACGCCGCAGCTTTTCCCCGAATCGCAACGATTTGATGATCTGAGTTATGGGTTTAACCGTGCCCGTTTAGCATTTTATAATATCGACCCAACATTTTATACTTCAACCACTATCCCCGTTTCACGGGCCGAGTTGTCAAAACCTTATGTGCGCGAAGTATTGCAAACGGAGGTATATCCTGCTATACAATCAGTAACCGGCCAGCCGCAAATATTACCAACGCTTGATTTGGCTTTTTACCCTAATACCCGTGGCCCATATAACTATGCCACTACTGGTATAAATGTTGATGGAACGTTGCAAAATCCGGCCGGCCGCTGGGGTGGTATGATGCGGGCCATATCAACTAATGATTTTGAAGCCTTAAATGTTACCTATATTGAGTTTTGGGTATTAGATCCGTTTATTGGCAAACCAAACTCAACTGGTGGCGATTTGTACTTTAACTTGGGTAGTATATCTGAAGATATATTAAAAGATGGTAGAAAAAGTATCGAAAATGGTTTGCCTGTAAACGGCGACCTGAGTACTGTTGATACCACAGCATGGGGGCGCGTAGCTAAACTACAGCCGGTAGTAAACGCGTTTGATAACGATCCGAATTCTCGTGCCTTACAGGATGTTGGTTTGGATGGATTGTCAGATGCCGACGAACGTAGCAAATTTGCGCCCCAGGTACAGGCAATAAAAACCCAGGTTAATCAGGCTGCCGCTGCTGCTATTACAACCGATCCTTCATCAGATGATTACCAATACTACCAGGGCCCGGCGCTTGATCATGCAGGGGCAGGTATTTTGCAGCGTTACAGCAAATACAATGGTACTGATGGTAACTCCAAAACTGCTGCCCAGTCCGAAGCGCAATTAGGGCTGCAAACCTCCGCGTCCACATCTCTGCCTGATGCGGAAGATATCGACCGTGACAATAACATGAGTACGGATGATGAATATTTTGAATACCACGTATCCATTCGCCCTAAAGATCTTGTTGTAGGTACTGGCTTTGTTAATGATAAAGTAACCTCAAGCGTTAAGCTTGCCAATGGGACAACCCAAACTTATACGTGGTATCAGTTCCGTGTTCCTATTACCAGCTATCAGTCTGCGGTTGGCGGTATCCAGGATTTTAAATCCATCCGTTTCATGCGTCTGTATATGACCGGTTTCGCCGATACCTCGATACTACGTTTCGCCGAACTGCAACTGGTACGTGGCGACTGGCGCGCATATAACTCCGATAATAATCCGGCTAATGTACTTGCTGACCCGGCCATCGTAAATCCTGTTACGGATCATTCAACAATGGTTGTTGGTACGGTTAATATCGACGAAAACAGTAACCGCCAGCCTATCCCTTACGTGGTACCGCCGGGTATACAGCAACAAACTAATTACAGTAGCATAAATGCTAATACTAAGCTAAATGAGCAGTCATTATCGCTCACAGTAGATAACCTTACCGATGGTTATTCGCAGGCGGCTTTTAAAACGTTTAATAATGATTTGCGCAACTATAAAAACCTGCAAATGTTTGTGCATGCCGAAGCATTGCCCGCTATTACCTTAAACAATGGCGACCTGCATACCTTCATTCGTTTGGGGCTTGATTACACTGAGAATTATTACGAGTACGATATTCCCTTAACGGTTACACAGCCGGGTAGCTCGAACCCTAACAGTATATGGCCTGCCGCAAACCAGATCGATCTGGAGCTTGACCTGCTCACCAACGCCAAACTAGCCCGTGATGGCGCTAAATATAAAGGGCAGCCGTGGCCACTCACCGTACCATATACCGTTATGATCGGTACTGCTAAAATAACCATTATGGGCCAGCCCGATCTAAGCCGTTTAACTACCGTAATGCTGGGTGTACGTAATCCGTTTAAAGGCAATAACCCGGCTGCCGATGATGGCCTCGCAAAATCGGGTATTGTTTGGTTTGATGAGCTGAGGCTTACTGATTTTAACCAACGTTCCGGTTGGGCCGCTATTGCTAAAGCTGATATAAAACTGGCCGATTTTGCCGATATTAACGTATCTGGCGGTGAGCAAACCGCAGGCTTCGGAACGCTTGACTCAAAAATAGAAGACCGTTCGTTGGATAATAATTCAAATTACAGTGTATCGGCTAATGTGGAGCTTGGTAAATTCTTCCCGGATAAAAGCGGGGTACATATACCAACCTATATAAACGTATCATCGCAGGTAAGTAAACCTTTATATGACCCGGCTTCGCCCGATATTTTGTTGAGTCAAACCCTTAAAACAGCAACCAGTACCAAGGAGCGCGACTCCATTAAAAATGCCGCTGAAACTGTCACACAGCGCAAAAGCATCAACTTTACAAATGTGCACGTGGCTAAAACAAATCCTACCGCTCCAAACAAGGTGTATAGTATTTCAAACTTTAATGCCAGCTATGCTTATACTGATTATGAGTATCATGATTTCAATACTTTATCTGATTTTGAGAAGACCTACCACCTGGAGCTGGCCTATAACTATTCGAACAAACCCAAATATTGGGCACCTTTCACCAAAATAGTTAAGAGTAATTTATTACAAGTATTTAAGGATATTAACCTCAGCCTTGCGCCATCACGGTTAAATTTTAGTATTGATTTTGATCGCTTTGATTCCGAAACCACCTTGCGCAATAACGATCCGGATAATATCATCGCTATCCCATCAACGTTTAACAACACGTTTACCATTACCAAAGTATTCGGCATCGGGTGGAACCTTACCAAATCACTCAGCCTTAATTTTGACGCCACCAATCTTGCAACCGTTGATGAGCCGCAGGGCCCGTTAACCGGTTTAAACAGGGATACGCTATACAACAACCTGGCGCACCTTGGCCGTACCACTAACTACAACCACACGTTTGGGGCAACATATGCCATCCCGTTCAACAAAATTCCATATATGGACTGGATAAGCGCCAACACCAGTTACAGCGCGCATTTTAACTGGCTTGCCGAACCTGGTTTTTCGGTTGATGACCCACAGTTTAATGTAGGTAATAGCATCCAAAACTCGCGCACCATATTGGTAACCCCAACCTTTAACTTCACAACGCTTTATAACAAGTTTGCCTTTTTACGTACTGCCAATAAAGACGACGGAGATAGTAAACTTGTTAAGATTTTAAAAGGTTTATTAACCAGCGTAAAAAGCGTGAATGTTACCTATACTAAAACTGAAGGTATTTTCCTGCCGGGATACCTGCCGCAGTCAACCGTATTTGGTGAGGATCCTAGTTATAACGCGCCGGGCATCGGGTTTTTATTAGGCAGCCAGGCTGACATCAGGGCACGCGCTGTTCAAAATGGTTGGATATCAAACGATACTTTGCAAAATCAACTATATGTAAAAACCTACAACTCCGATCTGCATTTTAACGGTACCGTTGAACCGATACAAGGCTTGCGTATAATTCTTACCGCGTTTAAAACACAGGATCAAACCTACCAAACCAACTTTAAGTACCTGGATGCAACCAGTAGCTTCGAAAACCTTTCGCCTGTTACTACCGGCGATTACAGTATATCTTATATAACAATTGGTACAGCGTTCTCAAAAATCAGCGGTATCAATAATAACTCGCCAACGTATAATACATTCATGAATGATCGGTCTGTCATTTCGGAGCGTTTAGGTAAGCTAAATCCAAATTCAAGCGGATCAACCGGAGGTTTTGCCGATGGTTATGGGCCTAACTCGCAAAACGTATTAGTACCGGCTTTTCTTGCGGCCTATACTGGTAAAAATCCATCATCATCCAATCTGAGCCAGTTCCCGAGCATCCCGCTTCCAAACTGGCAAGTAACTTATGGTGGCTTAGTCAAGATTCCTTTTCTTGCCGATATTTTTGATTCGTTTGATCTTAAACATGCTTACAGCTCAACCTATAACGTAGGTGGCTATACAACCTTATTGCAGTACACTCAAAATGACGGAAGTTCAAGTGCAAGAGACATCAACAACGACTTTTTACCTATGTACCAGTTTTCGCAGGTAACCATATTTGAGCAGTTTGCGCCATTGCTGGGTATTGATATGCGGTTTAAAAATAACGTAACTACCAGCATATCCTATATGCAAAGCCGTGCCCTTAGTTTAAGCTTGCTAAACAGCCAACTGGCCCAGCAAAATGAAGATGATGTGGTGATTAGCTTCGGCTACAAAGCCAAGAACTTCAGGTTCCCATTTGGTTTATGGGAAGATTTTATCCTGAAAAACGATTTAACATTTAACCTTGCTTTCGCGATACGGAACACCAAAACATTAATCTTCCAACCCGATGTATTGGCTGCCCAGGTATCATCCGGTGCCGATAACATTACCTATCGCCCCGAAATTAACTACGCCCTTAGTGATCGTTTTAACATCAGTTTCTTTTACGATGCTAACATTACCAAGCCATATACCTCGCAAAGTTTCAATACATCGTTTAGTACGTTTGGATTTAATTTGAAACTGATATTGCAGTAGGAGCCCCCTCTAAATCTTCCCCGGTAGGGGAGACTTTAACTAACTTTTTTTGAAGCCATCCCTTCCGGGGAGGGTTGGATTGGGCTGATGGGGGTATTACTTCCCTGCTTTTTTCAACGCCTTTGCTGCCTTTTTTTCGGCGCGGCGTTTTTGGCGGGCGGCTTTTTTGGTGAGCCTTATTTGCTTATCCGTACTGGCTTCTTCCATTTTGGCTTCGGTAACCTTTATAGTTTTCTCATCCAGACCTGCCGCGGGTTTTATGCCGGTAAGCAAGGTGTTCCAAATGGTTTTGAAAAATGGCGACGATTTAGGCCGAACATAATCTACATAAAATGTTCTTGGTGCATCACCATCATAATCAGGGTTATTATGCTTAATGATGAATATATTGGCGTATAACGATTCAATTAGTTTGCCACTAAAGCCATTGAATGCCGTATCTGGTGTCAATAATTTAACCTTTAAACCATTATACAAAAGCGTTACCCTGCCTTTTGATATTTTGCTGTTGGCGGTAATATCAAAATCAAAGCTTTTAATATTGCCATCTGTTATTTTTACCATGGCCAAAGGCATAGTAGCGGTATTCAGGTTTCCCATATTCATGGGCCCCAGGTCGCCTTTATAATTGTAAGGCATCTCAGGGTCGGTAAGGTTAATATTGAATAGTAAATTAAGCCTTCCCCTGTTCATAAAATGGGTAGTTAATTGTGCCGTGCAGATATTGTTTTTGTCGAGGGCGATTTTGTTATTGGTGATATTCAAAAACTTGCCCGAAGTATTGTTAAAAGATATGGTGCCTGTTTGATATGATTTAGCATTATACTCGCTATAAGTAACGGTTACATTATGAATGTAAGCCGTGTCAATCCTTAAATCAGTTTTAATCTCGGCTAGGGCATGCGCTGGGAAACTGCCGGATTTATCCGCTGTTGGGTCGGTTACCTTATTAGGGTTATTAAGCAATGCAAATGTTCCGTTGGAGGCCACCATCGATGATACGCTGAACGTTCGGAAACGGTGATAAGCTAAATAATCAAAATGGTTTAATACCAATGAATCCAGCTGAAAGGAATATCTGTCTTTTGCGGTTCTGTTAAAAAAAGTCTTAGCGTTAACAGGTTCTAAAGTAAGCCCCTTTATAGTTAGGTTCGAGGTTAAGGTAGATAGCTTCACATGGTCAGCCCTATAAGTGTACAACCCATCAGCTGTTTTGCCTTTATAATTGTGAAGCTCGGCTATAATCTCTTTGCAATACAAAAGCCTCGATTTATCTTTTTGCGTAGCCGAATCAATAAGCAGGTCGCTGGCGCTGAAACTCATTTCCTTTAGTTCAGATATAACCAGTTTGTTGCCTGAATAATCATCATACTTAAACTTAATATCGTTTAAAAAGACATCGCCAATATGGATAGAGCTTAGGCTTTTTGATATTTTTTGCCAGGCCGTTCGGTTATCGTTAATTATCGTGTCTTTGGTTTGGTTAAGTTTATAAGTTACATGCAGGTTGGGGTCATTCAAAATAACCTCGCCTATATCCAATTGATGCCTGAAATAAAGTTTAAAAGGGTGTATGCTGGTTAATATCAACCGCCGTACGTGCAGTTCAATCAGGTTATTTGGCGCGCGATGTTCGCGACACATACGGTTGTACACTGCGGTATCGGGCTCAATGGCAATATTATAAAAAATGATATTACCGTGGAGTATATGCAACTCTGCTTTAGAAAAATCAGCTTTATATAAGCTATCGCTACCGTTTAAAACGGCATCCCTTATTTTTTGCGCTAAAATAGGCGACCAATATAAATTGATGAAAAACGCTAAAACTAAAAATACGGTAACAAACACTGCTAAAATCTCCAGGCCTAATTTGTTCCTTTTTAGTTTTAAAAATCTAAACGCCATTATTTATTTTTAGTTGAATCCTTTTGCATTTTGGCTTCTTTTTTAGCCTCGCGTGCCTGCTGGCGTTCTTCTTTCTTGATTTGACGATTAGCTTTATATGCTTTAAACTCATCAACCAGGTTGTTAACCTTTACAATGGCTTTATTAACCTTACCCTCTGTTTTTTTATCAAACCCCACACTGGGTTTTAACCCGTCTAATAATGCTTTGTACAGGAAGCTAAAGAAGGACACTCTCGGGTCGCGTTTTATATCAATCGGCCCTGGCCTAAATATACCCTTCTTATCCGGATTTTCATCTTCAATAATCAAGGTATTTGCTAATTTGGATATAAAACCTTGTGTTTGCAATCCGGCTTTGCCTTCAACCTTTTTAAGTAACTGCACGTTCAGGTTTTTATAATAAAACTCCAGCTGGCCCTTGCCTCTATAATTACTGGCATCTACATTAAAATGAAGTTTTTGAATATCAGCTGATTGTACATGTACCAAGGCTAACGGCCTTACCAGCTTATCCATTACACGGCCATCAAATTTGCCTAAAGTACCCGAGTAGTTAAACGCGCCTATTTTTGAATTTAAATCAAATTTAAAATTCACATTTAAATTAGCCGCGTTCATAAAACGAGTATTAATATGGGCGATCATATAAGGGTTCACCTTTTTAATATCGTCATCATTAGTAACGTTATATATAACACCGTTGGTATGATTAAACGTAATAACTCCGGTATAACCCGATGTCGCATCCGATTCCGCATAGCTAATCAGCGTATTTTTTATATTGATGCGTTTCAATTGCATATCCAGCGCTACATTTTGTAAGGATTGCTCCGGATCCTTGCCTATCTTGATGGATTTTATGCCTTTGTAAGCATTGTTACTGTATATCTGTACGCTGGCGTTGGCAATATCAAGGGTGCCTGCATATAAAATCTGGTCACGTAGAAACTCCTGCAGGTTAATATCATTTATGGCTATCCGGTTAAATTTTAGTGTATAAATATCGCCCGCGGCTTCATGCGTTTTAAGGTAAAAGTCAGTCTTGTTATACCTAGGCAAAAACGAAACCCCGTCTAAATAGATCACCCTTTTTGAAGTCGAAAAATAGATCTGGTTGATAGCAGCTTTATATAAACTATCCGGCGTAGCTATTTTATAATCCTTAATCGTAATGTCAACTCCTTTAGTGTAATAAAAGCGACTGGTATCTTTATCTGATAGCGAATCAATCACCACATCCGAAATATTAATATTCAAATGTTTTAAAGCCGTGTGTTTCTCAACTGGATTGCTTTTGTTGATATAATTCAAGCTAATATCCTTTAGCGAAATCGAATCGATATGCAATTGTTTAAAGGTGTTTTTTATCAGTTCATAAGGGTTTTTGGGTTTGCCCACTTTTACGGTATCATTAAATTTAAAGCGTTTGTTTACCACGGTAAGGCTTGGGTTTTCAATGGTGATACTGCTGATGTTCAGTATTTTTTCTTTATAAGCTTTAACCGCTCCTAAATTATTAATGCTGAGTTTTTTTACGCTCAGGGTAAATAAATTATCAGGTGCTTTTTTTAAGACTACTAGTTTGTTGTAAATAGCTGTATCGGGTATCAGCTTAAAATCGGTCAACGTCGCGTCGCCCGAAGTGATATTCAAATCAAAATCCGAATACTCAATATGGTAAAGGCTATCGGTCGATTTTAAAACCAACTCTTTTAATTCAGCTTGCAACAATGGTTTCCAGCGGTTTGCGGCTATATATTTTTGGTAAGCATAGTATCCACCGGCTACAAATAGCACTATAATAAGTGTTATTACTAAAGGCCATCGGGCAAATCCTTTTTTGTGGGTGGTTTCGTCTTTTTTCATTCTATCGCTTTTTCAATATACGGAGTAACAACAAAGTAAGGTTTTTGTTAATTTGCTGACAAGATGTCACGCTATATATGAATTTTATGTATTTTTGCAGACTAAATTCTAAAAAGACACGATGGATTTGTTAGTTCCGGATAAGACGCACGACGAAAGCAGGCAGGGTGAGGCATTGGTATTAGAACCAATTCCAGGGAAAAATAGTGGTCGCAAGCTGTATATTGAAAGCTATGGCTGCGCGATGAATTTTTCTGACAGTGAGATAGTTGCATCTATTTTAACAGAAAGCGGTTTTGAAACCACCGGCGATTTTACCGCTGCCGATGTGGTATTCATCAACACCTGCTCCATACGCGAGAATGCAGAAGTACGTGTGCGTAACCGCCTGAAAGAATTTGCAGGCGCGAAAGCTAAAAACCCCGGAATGGTGGTTGGCGTGCTGGGTTGCATGGCCGAAAGGTTAAAATCAAAATTTTTAGAGGAAGAAAAATTAGTGGATGTAGTTGTAGGCCCCGATGCCTACCGCGACCTGCCTAATTTGATTGATAAGGTTGACGATGGTCAGCGTGCAGTAAACGTATTGCTATCCCGCGAGGAAACTTATGCAGATATTAGCCCGGTACGTTTAAACAGCAACGGCATAAATGCTTTTGTATCCATTATGCGTGGCTGCGATAATATGTGTTCGTTTTGCGTAGTGCCGTTTACCCGTGGTCGCGAGCGTAGCCGTGAGCCTCAATCTATTGTTAATGAGTGCCGTGAATTGTTTGATAAAGGCTATCGCGAGGTAACATTGCTTGGCCAAAATGTAGATAGCTACAAATGGGCACCCGAAACTGAAAAGGTTATTGCTGAAATCGAAAAACCGGTATTAGGAATGGATCTTTTGGATAAGGTACTTGCATCTGGCGAGGATATAAGCGGAATAAATCCGGTTGACCATAGCAAAGCCGGTGTTTCATTTGCTGAGTTGCTCGAAATGGTAGCCCTCATCAGCCCTGAATTACGCGTTCGCTTTTCAACATCGCATCCAAAAGATATTACAGATGATGTGTTATACACCATTGCCAAATACGATAATATTTGCAACTATATTCATCTTCCTATACAATCGGGTAACAGCAGGGTGCTTAAACTAATGAACCGGACTTATGACCGTGAGTGGTACATAAATCGTGTTGATGCTATTAATCGCATCATACCTGGTTGTGCCATATCAACCGATATGATCACCGGTTTTTGCACCGAAACAGAAGAAGAGCATCAGGAAACACTGAGCATGATGGACTATGTGCAATTTTACTTTGCCTACATGTTCATGTACTCCGAAAGACCAGGCACATTAGCCGCGAAACGTTATGCTGATGATATTCCTGAGGATGTAAAACTTCGCCGTTTGCAGGAAGTAGTAGCCAAACAACAACAACATTCGCATGTTCGTTTGTTAGCATTAATAGGTACTACGCAAAAGGTATTGATCGAAGGCTTCTCAAAAAAATCAAAAAATGATTACGCAGGAAGAAGCGATCAAAATATGATGGTTATTTTCCCGGTAGGAGAAGGTTATAAACCCGGAGAGTATGTGAATGTGCTTATTGAGCGTTGCACAACAGCAACATTAATGGGTAGCGTAATAGAATAAATTTTAAGTTGGACTGAGTTGTAGGTCGATATAAGACGATTATAGAAAAACTAATCAACTGAATCAACCCAATCAACCACTCACCAAACAAAATGGAGATACAAGAAATTAAACAACGCTTCGGTATCATTGGCAATTCGCCTTTGTTAAACCGGGCTATAAATATTGCCAACCAGGTGGCGCCTACTGATATTTCGGTACTGATTACAGGCGAAAGTGGTAGTGGTAAGGAGGTGTTTTCGCATATTATTCACCAAATGAGCCCGCGTAAGCATGGTCCGTTCATTGCGGTTAACTGTGGCGCGATACCTGAAGGTACGATTGATTCCGAATTATTCGGTCATGAGAAAGGTGCCTACACGGGTGCTGTTGGCGAACGTAAAGGTTATTTTGAAACCGTAAGCGGTGGTACTATCTTTTTAGATGAGATTGCCGAAATGCCATTAGGTACACAAGCACGTTTACTGCGTGTATTGGAGTCGGGCCAATTTATCAAGGTAGGATCATCCAAAGTAGAGAAAACCAACGTGAGGGTCATAGCAGCCACTAATGTTGATGTTTACGAAGCTGTAAAAAGCGGAAAATTCCGTGAGGATCTTTACTATCGTTTAAATACCGTTCCATTACGCATACCGCCATTGCGTGATAGGAAGGAAGATATTTACCTGCTATTCCGCAAGTTTACATCTGATTTTACCGCTAAATATCGCACCCCGCCAATCCAACTGGACGAAGAGGCGCAACAGGTACTTATCAATTATTCATGGCCAGGTAACGTACGCCAGCTAAAAAACATGGCCGAGCAATTGGCTGTACTGGAAACTAACCATGTAATTACAGGCCCAATATTGCTTACCTACATCCCACACGAAGTAAGCGGCAGAAACTTACCTATGCGTGTTGAGCATCCGGGTAAAGAGGATTTCTCCGAGCGTGATATATTATACAAGGTTTTGTTTGATATGAAGCGTGATATGGTGGAACTTAAAAAACTGGTTGCCGATATTGTGGAACATGGTGGCGTAGCCCCCGCGTTTGCCAATAATCAGCAGGCTATTAACCAGCTTTACCGCGATATTGAAATGCCGGGCAATAGTCATGAGTCACAATTTACTATTCAGCAGCCCGTTATTAATAATAATAACAAGCCGGATGCTTTCAATATAACCCATGATGCTGAAGAAGTTGAAGAATCACTATCATTAATTGAAAAGGAATCCGACCTGATACGCAAAGCCTTAAAAAAACACAAAGGAAAGCGTAAACTTGCCGCTAATGAGCTGGGCATATCAGAAAGAACACTATACCGTAAAATAAAAGAATTAGATTTATAATTGATGAAGAGTGTATTTGGGATATTAGCTGCCGTTATCATGGTTTTCTCGGCACAATCATGCAGTATTAAATTAAATGGTGCATCAACACAAGGGTTAAAAACAATTAATATTGGGTATTTTGAAAATACCGCGCCATACGTTTTACCAACCCTGAGCCAGGATTTTACCGAAGCATTAAAGTCCCGTATCCGTTCAACAACCAGTCTTGCTATTGTACGTACTGAGCAGGCCGACGCGGTTATGACGGGTAGTATTACAGGTTACAGCATCGCCCCGGCCTCTATACAGGCAACAACTAACAACGCCCCGCCAATTGCAGGTGCATCAGCTTTAACTATTACGGTTGAGGTAAAATATACCAATAATGTAGATAAAAAGGACAACTACGATCAGTCGTTCAGCGAATCAAAAAACTTTACCGGCGATATTGCTTCGCAGCAAAATACCCTGGTACCAGCGCTGATTACACAGATAACCGAAGATATTTTTAACAAAGCCTTTGCAAATTGGTAAGCAATTCGTAGTTTCAACCCAAGTGGATCAGCAAGTAAACAATACCAGGACCCAACTTTTATGGGACTTATTAGCCAATCCGGCTGGTAAGCACGGAGAACACGCGTACAATTTACAGCAATTAATTGCCGAAAATCCGCAGAGCGGCATTTTGCATGCATTACTAGTGCATGCTACCGATGGCGAAAATTTAAACCAGGCTGTAGCTTACGCTAACCCCAGGGTTTTGTATAAATTAACGCATGATGCTGATAGCTTATCAATAGTATCTGCGGAGCAAATAATTAAATCAAATAATTCAACTGCAAATACTAATGATGCCCACACTGTTGAGGCTGAAATTGACGGCCACACCAATGAATTGCTTTTAGCCCCATGGCAGGAAGAAGAGGATTTCCCGGTAACGGAAGAAATTACTGAAGCGCCAATAATTCATACCGATGCCCATCCAAACCCTGTTAAAATACATGAGGAAGAAGCCCCGGAAATTTATGAAGAAATAGCTCCGGTAGAAGGTGTGTTCCATAATAAGGAAATACAGCCGGAAGGCCAGGATGTAGAGTTGCCTGCTAGTGAGGTAGAGGATCTTCCGCCGCTTACCGAACAAAAAGATTCGGTATTGGAGCAGACCCCTTATAACGAGATCGAAATTGATGAGGACGAAGAACCGGAAGTCAACACTAAAACTCCTGCGCAGATTAATGAACCTGTCCCTGTTTTGGATGGACTGATAGAGCGGGAAGATAATATTGTTGAGCAGGAAATCCCGCTTGAGGAGTTAGATTCGTATTTTATCCAACCGATTAATGATGATGTTTACGACGAAATTGTAAGCATTGATGATATAAACCTGGCTAATGAGGATATTTTCGCGAAGCAGCAGGAAGAACCAGCGGCAACCGAACATTATGTTCCGCCGTTCGCGGATGCATTGGCCGAAGGTCAGCCTGCCACCGCCAGGCAAGAACCAGCGGCAAATACCGACCGTAAGGTTGATATGAATGATGAGGCCGAAAAGTTGATCATGAACAATATTGTTTCTACTGATTTTTTTGTGTTTGATAAAGCTTTTCGCGAGCATAAAGAGCCAGTCGGAAAAAATGTTGAGGAAACGCAAACAAGAGTTTCTTTTGAACCTGCCATTGCTCCTGTACCTGAAAACAATACATCTGTTAAAAAAGAAGAGCCTTACATTACCGTTTCAAAATATCACGACGAAAAAATGCCATACAGCTTTATGTGGTGGTTGGATAAAACACGTAAGGAGCATTCAGGCATATACCAGCCTTATGTAGAGTTTAAGCTGGATACCAGTCAAAGCATCAAGCAAAATCCCAATCAGCCAGATGAATTACAGCAGCAGTATGTCGAAAATATTTTTCACCTTACTTCGGTTGAAGATCTGGAAAAACATACTTTCGATCAGCCTATAGCGTTTAATCCGAAAGTAAAAGAGGATAAAATAATTGAACGCTTTATACAGGAAGTGCCGCAAATAAAGCCGCAAACCGGCGAAAAACTGGATAATGAGAACAAAGCCAAAAAAAGTTCTGAAGACCAGGCCGACCTTGTAAGCGAAACACTTGCACAGATTTATATTGACCAAATGCTATATCCTAAGGCTATAGCCACTTATAAAAAATTGATGTTGAAATTCCCGGAAAAAAGCCGTTACTTTGCGAGCCAAATTGAGGAATTAGAAAAGAAAACAAATTAATATAAAAAGAAATGTATTTATTATTATTGATCATAGCCATCATCGTTTGTGTGTGTTTAGGCCTTATTGTATTAATCCAAAACCCTAAGGGTGGTGGTTTATCATCTAATTTTTCAAGCTCATCTCAGCTGATGGGTGTGCAAAAAACCGGCGACTTTTTAGAAAAAGGTACCTGGGTTTTAGCCATAGGCTTAATGGTATTATCATTAGCTATTAACGTTGCTGTTAAAGGCGGTGCTAATAAAGTTGATACTAAAGCCCAATTAGAAAAGACTAAAGAACTATCAAAACCTACCAATAGTGGCGCTGCAACTCCATTTGCTGCACCGGGTACTGCACAGCCTCAACAACAGGCACCTGCTACTGCTCCGGCCACAGGTAAATAAGGTTTAAATAAGAATTTTAAAAAGCCACGATTTTTATCGTGGCTTTTTTGCTTATAAGGTACTGCCACCTTGACATTGGAATATTTAATTAATGTTAAGCAGGCATAAGCTATTTAACCTTAGCTGACAATAAAACAGAATTAATAGAATTATATGCCAATGTGTGAGTTTGCACAGGCTTGGCACAGTTGATGTACAATTGCAAGCACAAACACAAACTTTTATAAATTTAAAATAGTTATATCATTATGTCATTAAACGTGAAACCTCTTGGAGACAGAATAATAATTGAAGCTGCTCCGGCTGAGACAAAAACTGCTTCAGGTATTTACATTCCTGAAACCGCACAAGAAAAACCTCAATATGGAACAGTAGTAGCAGTAGGCCCTGGCCGTTATGCTGACACAACCGGTACATTAATCCCAATGACAGTTAAGGCAGGCGATAAAGTTATCTACGGTAAATTTGCCGGTCAGGAATTTCCTATCGAAGGCAAAGATTATTTAGTTATGAGAGAGTCTGATGTTTATGTGATTGTTTAATCACACGATACCATCAATTATAATACGTATTAAAAACATCCATCAAATAAAAAATTAAAATGTCAAAACAAGTTAAATACAATGTTGAAGCACGCGACGCTCTAAAACGCGGTGTTGATATTTTAGCTAATGCAGTTAAAGTAACATTAGGCCCAAAAGGTCGTCACGTAATTATCGATAAAAAATTCGGTTCACCGGTTATCACAAAAGATGGTGTATCTGTAGCTAAAGAAATTGAATTAAAAGACGCTATTGAAAATATGGGCGCTCAAATGGTTAAAGAAGTTGCTTCAAAAACTGCTGATATAGCAGGTGATGGAACTACTACTGCTACTGTATTAGCACAGGCAATTGTTACTGCTGGTGTTAAAAACGTAGCTGCCGGTGCAAACCCAATGGATTTGAAACGCGGTATTGATAAAGCGGTTAAAGTTGTAGTTGAAAATCTTAAATCACAAAAACAAGATGTTGGTGATGATTTCAGCAAGATCAAACAAGTAGCATCAATTTCAGCAAATAACGATGAAGTTATTGGCGAAATGATTGCTGACGCGATGAAAAAAGTTGGTACTTCAGGTGTGATCACTGTTGAAGAAGCTAAAGGAACTGAAACTGAAGTTAAAACTGTTGAAGGTATGCAGTTTGACCGTGGTTACTTATCTCCATACTTCGTTACCAACTCTGATAAAATGGAAGTAGAACTGGATAACCCTTATATCCTTATCTACGACAAAAAAATCTCTTCCATGAAAGAGCTTCTTCCAATTTTGGAAAAACAAGTTCAAACTGGTAAACCATTATTAATTATCGCTGAAGATTTAGACGGCGAAGCATTAGCTACATTAGTAGTTAACAAAATCCGTGGTTCACTAAAAGTTGCTGCTGTTAAAGCACCAGGCTTTGGCGATCGCCGTAAAGCTATGTTAGAGGATATCGCTGTATTAACTGGTGGTACCGTAATTTCTGAAGAAAGAGGTTACAAATTGGAAAGCGCTGACTTAACCATGTTAGGCCAGGCTGAAAAGATCTCTATCGATAAAGACAACACAACTATCATTAATGGTAACGGTGATACCGAAGTTATTAAAGGTCGTGTTGGCGAAATCCGCTCACAGATTGAAACTACAACATCTGATTACGATAAAGAAAAATTACAGGAACGTTTAGCCAAATTATCAGGCGGTGTTGCTGTATTATATATCGGTGCTGCATCAGAAGTTGAAATGAAAGAAAAGAAAGACCGTGTTGATGACGCATTACACGCAACCCGTGCCGCTGTTGAAGAAGGTATAGTTGCTGGTGGTGGTGTTGCTTTCATCCGCGCAGTAGCAGCTTTAGCTAATCTTAAAGGTGATAACGAAGATGAGAACACTGGTATCCAGATCATCCGTCGTGCTATTGAAGAGCCTTTACGTCAGATCTGCGAAAATGCTGGTATTGAAGGTTCAATAGTAGTGCAAAAGGTTAAAGAAGGTACTGGCGACTTCGGTTACAATGCTCGTACTGATAAATACGAAAACCTGATCGCAGCTGGTGTTATCGACCCAACTAAAGTAGGCCGTGTAGCATTAGAGAATGCAGCTTCAATTGCATCGATGTTGTTAACCACCGAGTGTGTGTTAGCTGACGATCCTGAAGATGAAAAAGCTGGTATGCCACCAATGGGCGGCGGCGGCATGGGCGGTATGATGTAAGTCGAAAGCCCAAAGCCGAAAGTTAAAAGTCAGAATGCTGGAGTTGTTAATACTCAGACTAATGACTTAAGACTACCGACTAAAATAATGTACACTAAAACACCCTGTCTGATATTTCAGACAGGGTGTTTTGCTTTAAATGGGTTGAAAAGTCATTTAAAAGTAAGCGGATGGTCATTTATTAATCAAATGATTGATTAATAAATCCAGTTGTACGTTTTTAGCGTAAATTTGAATAACATTTCTGATACATCACAAATCAGGCATGGCATTTGAATAACCCACGACATGAAACATCTAACAGAAAAAACAAGACAGATACAATCCCACATAGTTGAGTGGGTGTTTTTTAAAGGCCCTGAGCTTTTTATATCTATTTACGGAAAATAATTAATTCCTTAACTTCGTGGCACTATGAAGCTAACGAAGTTATATGATAAGGCCTACGATTGGTTGCTTGATATCGGGCCAAAAATAATAGTCGGATTAATAATATTGTTTATAGGCATCTGGCTTATAAAAATGCTCAGAACGCGGCTCCGCGATCAGATGCTCAAAAAGAAGGTACACTCTTCACTCCAACCATTCTTTCTTAGTTTAACCATCACTTCGCTTTATGTACTGCTCATTATTGTGGTAATGAATGTGGTCGGGCTTGAGCTCACTGTATTCACTACCATTATTGGCGCGTTTAGTGTTGCTGCGGGCTTAGCGCTGTCGGGCACATTGCAAAACTTTGCAGGTGGGGTGTTGATACTCTTGCTTAAACCTTTCGGCCTGGATGATAATATAGTGGCACAGGGACAGGATGGTATAGTAACCTCCATACAAATATTTTATACCGTACTGCTAACGTTTGATAGTAAAACGGTGATCATCCCCAATGGTAAGCTGTTTAACGAGGTTATTGTAAATGTAACCCGCGAAGGTAAACGCCGTTTGGATTTTGAGATAAAATTAGGCTATGTTGCTAATGTAGAGCAGGTGAAAAACGTGATATGGAATGCTGTTAAAAGTACGCCCAACGTATTAAACGACCCCCGGAATAAGGTAGGTATCTCGGCATTGGAGATTGACGGCGTTAAGTTTGTTGTAAACGCATGGGTAAACCCCGGTGATTTTGGATCAGTAAAACTGGCCCTGCAGGAAAAAATATTGAATGATTTAGTAACCGCCGGCGTAAAACTGCCGGGAGTCTGATGCTTTAAGAGAGGTTGTCATGCTGAGCGCTAGTCGAAGCATGTGGGCAAGGCCTTACGCTTATGCTTCGACTAGCTCTCAGCATGACCCTTCCACAATTTCACTAATCATGTCATTGCGAGGAGGAACGACGAAGCAACCTCGTCGCGTTCAATATGCATGCGACGAGGTTGCCGCGCTATCGCTCGCAATGACACTTCAAGAGTAATGCCACACAACCCAACCCTATATCTTCTGCTTAGCCTTTATCTCCAGATACCTGTTAATAGTATTAACCGTCAAATTCTGCGGAGTACTTAAAATAGATTGGATATTATACTTCGCCAGCTCTTTTACAATCAACTTTTTGTCGTAGGCAAACTTTTCGGCGATGGTTTTTATGTAGATGCCTTCCACATCATCAGCCGGTTTTTCGCTGATCTTTTTCAATTCTGTATTCTCAAAAAATACCACTAATAACAAATGGTATTTCGCTATCCGCTTTAAAAAAGGCAGTTGACGCTGTAATGCCGATAAGCTCTCATAATTGGTAAAAAACACTACCAGACTACGCTGCTTAATAACTGTACGTATGGTTGCGTAAAGCATTTCCATATTGGTTTCCAGGTAGCGGGTTTTCTCTTTGTATAATACTTCCAGTATCTTATTGATCTGTGTAGGCCGGCGGTCGGCTGCTATAACAGAGCCTATCTTTTCGCCTGCAGTAATTAGTCCGGCTTTGTCTTCTTTTAATAAGGCTACGTTTGACAGTACCAGGCTGGCATTTATGGCATAATCAAGCAGACTCAAACCCTCAAAAGGCATTTTCATGGCCCTTGATTTATCAATAATACAATATACATGCTGCGATTTCTCGTCGGTATAAGTATTGGTCATCAGGTTGCCCTGGCGTGCCGTGGCTTTCCAGTTTATGGTGCGGTAATCATCGCCCTGCACATAGTTTTTTACCTGCTCAAACTCCATGCTATGGCCTAGTCGTCGTATTTTTTTTATGCCGATCTCCGATAGGTTATTGGAGATCGCCATCAGCTCATATTTGCGCATCTGCAGGAAGGACGGGTATACAGCTAATGTTTCTGCCTGCTTAATATTATAACGCCTCCTGATCAACCCTAATGGCGATTGTACGTACACCCTGATATCGCCAAACTCATATTCGCCGCGCTTGGTAGGGCGCAGCATGTAGTTAATTAACTTACGCTGGCGTGGTTTTAAAAAGGTCTTAAATAAAATATCCCGGCGTTGAAACTGGAAAGGTATCTCATCAATAATACCCGCGCTTATGTTAAAAGGGTACCAGTTTTCAATAAATATGCCTAGTTCATTATCATCGCTGTTGCTTAAACGGTCAGGCGCATGACGCTTTGCGAATACGCCCCTTGCCGTGCGGTAAAGCATAAACACATCAATAATAACAAGCGCTATCAGCGTATAAAAAAGCAGCTGGGGTATTACACCCAGCCACGTAAAAAAGAACGCGAACAAAAACAGCACCACGCAGCACCCAATCAGGGTGAACAGCCGGTTTGTTAAAAACAGGTTCTTATAAAATAAGCTGAATATTTTTTTCACTTAATAATTTACTATTGATTTTAAGCTTTCGCCTTTCAGCTTTCACCTCTACCTCGGTATTTCAATCTTCTGTATCAACTGTGCCACTACATCATCAGGTGTAACGCCTTCCATTTCCTTTTCAGGCGTAAGCATAATGCGGTGCCTTAAAACAGGGGCAGCAACGTAGATGATGTCCTCAGGCGTAACAAAATCGCGCCCGCGGATGGCTGCCAGCGCCTTGGCCGCATTAATAATAGCCAGCGAAGCGCGCGGCGACCCACCCAGGAACAATGATTTATTGTTACGGCTCTCATTTATCAGCTTGGCAACGTATACGATCAGCTTATCCTCAACATGAAAGGCCTTAACCTGCTGACGAAGCGATATGATCTCCTGCCCCGATAATACTGGTTTTATATCATGCAATTGGTCGATTGTCTTATGTTGATGCTGCTGGGTAATGATGGCTATCTCTTCATCGAGCGACGGATATTTTACTTCTATCTTGAACAGGAAACGGTCAAGTTGCGCTTCTGGCAGGCGATAAGTTCCTTCATGTTCAACCGGGTTTTGGGTAGCCAGTACAATAAAAGGTTCATCCATTTTATAGCTTTGCCCGTCAATAGTTAACTGGCGTTCTTCCATTACCTCAAACAAGGCCGATTGGGTTTTGGCCGGTGCACGGTTTATCTCATCTATCAACACAATATTGCCGAAGATAGGGCCACGCTTAAACTCAAAATCAGTTGTTTTGGGGTTGAATACTGATGTGCCTAAAATATCAGAAGGCATCAGGTCGGGCGTGAATTGTATGCGCGAATATTTCGCGTCAATTGATCTGGCGAGCAGCTTGGCCGTTAAAGTTTTGGCCACGCCGGGAACACCCTCAATTAATATATGCCCATCGGCCAGTATGCCCGCTATCAGCAGGTCAATGCTGTCCTGTTGCCCCACAATTATTTTTGCAAGGGTTGTTTTTATCTGATCTACGGCAGCACTAAGCTTGCTCAGATCGGTTCTTTGTTCAAATATTTCGTCTTCTTCCATCATTTACCTGGATTGAATATAAAATTGTTCAATGAGTTTATTTAAGTGTATGAGTTCCTTGTCGTTAATATGGTCCTGCACATTTATATAGTGCAAAAATTCCACAAAATCGTTGGCAAAATCAGGGTCGAGGCCCAATTTTGCAGTTAGTGTTTCAGTAAATTCCTTATCCAGCTTATTGGTCTTTAAATGGTATTCATCGCGCAAATAACTTAACAGGTAAAGCACCTGCTTTTTGGCGATGTTATCATTGTTCCGTTTTTCGTAATAAAGCTGACCAACAACATTCACAAACTCAAGCGTTGAGTTGCCGAGCGGCTCAATAACCGGGATAATGCGCTGCCTGCGTTTTATTTCATACAGCACAAATATGAGCAGACTAAAAATAGCAATATAATAGGCCCATTCCAGTTCGGGGTGACTTAAAAACACACGCATCGGCGAATCGTTTTCTTCGCTGCCTTGGGTGTAATATTGGTCCCAGGTTACTTTTTTGGTGCTTTTTATAAATGATAAAGCAGTAGCTGCGTAGGCAGCGCCCTGTGGTTTCAGCAGACTATAATTGCTGAAAAATTTAGGGTTAGCCAGCAGGTATAATGATCCTTTACCGAAAGCGTATTTTATAAAATTAGCTTTATGTTTAATGTCCTTACCTAAAACAACAGCCTTAGTGGTATCAAACTTGCTGAAATAAATATCGCCCATACCTTTGCCTGCAGTGTATGTTTTTTTAGGGTCGAGATAAGGGCTTACAAAACTTACCGGCATGCCATAATCCCTGGTGAACTTAAAGTAGTTTTCGGCGTCTGTTGTAATGCTGAGGTTTTTTTCAAACAAGGTGCCGAAATCTTCAGCGGCTATAAAAACATCATTACCTTGTTTCAAATATTTTTCCAGCTGATTATAATCAGGCTTTGAGAGCTCAATATCATGGCAGATGATAACATACGACGATTGTTTTATAGAATCGTCTGCAATTACATTATATACAGGTTGCCTGTACGGAACAATGGTATCGCCTGGGAAAATATCATTCAGGCGGTCTTGCAATATATAAGTGCCGTAAGGTATCTTATCCTTACTGCTTAATGATACTGTCCAGTCGATAGGTTTTGGTCGGTTAAATTCGGCTATGAGATAGACTATAAGCAACGCCCCGCCAATAATCAAATATGCGCGTAACCCTTTCATGACAATTGCTTTTTAAAGTCCTGAAAAAGGGCATCAATATTACTGAACGCTTGTTTATCAATGCCGAAATTGCCGTACCATACGTACTCAAACTGGCGCGTTATCAGTTTAAAGGTTTGCTGTTGTCCGGGGTCGGTAAGCTCATGTATATAGGCCGCGTTTGTTTTATCAATTTGCCATTGTATAAGCTGCGTATCACTTAATTGTTTAAGGCATTTTAAATACAACAAGCGTACAGCCAGGCGGTAATTATTTTGGGCGATGGCTTTTTCTATCTCGCTGTCGAAGCTTATTTCATGAATATTTTCCAGCGATTCGCTGTAAGGCATATCAACCTTTCTTGCTTCGCCGCGCCATAGTTTAATGGGGTCAATATCTAATGATTTTGATACCACATAGATCAATAATCCAACCGCTGCGGCTATTAATACATATTCAAGTATGGTGCCGCCATAACGGCTATATTTAAGCCAACCGAACAGTTTATCCCATACCCATGCCCAAAAACGTGTCCATAGTGATGTGTCGTCCTGGGCTTCATTATAGTTAAAGTTTTTATCGGCCCTGAATTTATCTACGGCTGCTGCGTCAAATTTCTTTATCTGGATTTTAGAGGTATCAAGACGTTCCTGGGCAGGCACTTTTTTAACGACAGTTTTTTTAACACCGGCACGGGCCATGTTAAAAAACATTAAGGCAATAATAAAGGCAAAAAAAGTTGCAATAAACCTGTGCATATATTTAATATTCCTCAGCAGGCAAGCCTGTGTCGGTATTGTCATTTTTACCTAGGTTTTCAATGCGACTCAATAATCCGAGGCCTTCTTTTTCCTCCGACAGGGTAAAATAAGACATACATATCGCAATTGACGGCAACGCATACGCTATCATTATCAGCCCGCGCAGTATACTGCAAATAATAAAAACAGGCATTGTAAAACTTTTTAAGGACAGGAAACCGCTACCAACACTGATTATAGTTGCTGGTATGCTTGCAATACCTGCCGCCATCCCTACAATTAATCCCATAACAAAAAGAACCCCGAATGTAAACCACCAGTTGTCCTTAATCAGTTTAAAGCTTTTGTTAAATGCATATTTAAACGAAGAGTTTTCAATAACGATAATGGGGATGATAAGATAAAGAATAGGTGTTAAATAAATGCCTGGTATAAAGCACATTACAAAACCAACGCATAGTAGTAGAAAAATTAAAAATCCACTCCCTACGGCTCTTAAAAAGTAATACTTAAAATACCCCCATACCTCGTCAAAGGTTGGCTGCTTATTACCTTTTTGCAGGTAAACCGAAATGTAACATACAGTTGTAAGATGAATAAACACTTGTGTTAAAAGGGCAATAAATGCATTTATCAATGTATTTATAATATAAGATGAAGTGTAGTGTGTAAATCCCGGCGAACGTGCAAAGCTACCGGAATATAGATCACTCATACTCACATAGGTTAATACGTTTGATATAACACTGGCAAGTAAAAACAAACCGGTGATGATGAGTAACGAGATAGTCAGCGATTTAAAGTTTTCCTTAAAAAATATAAAGGAATCATTAATGATCTGGCCAAAGTCTCGCGTTTTTCTTAATTCAATAGGTGGGTTCATCTAAGGTTAGGTTTTGAGGGGTTAGTTTTCGGTTTAAATAAGCAGGGTATAATAAAACATACCAAATAATAAAGGCCAGCGAACTTAATAATATGCTGCCACTCAACCAAATGGGCATTTCGGTACGGCGTGTTAAAAAGCTTTCAATAAATGCTGCCGTAATAAATATAGGTATAAGGCCGATGCCTATTTTAAGGCCATCTTTTGCCGCGTTTTTTAATGATACCATGCGGGTAAATGTTTTTGGAAAAAGGATGCTGTTGCCTAATATCAACCCTGCCCCGCCTGCTATAATAATGGATGACAGCTCCAATGTGCCGTGCAGCCATATTACCAATACCGATTGCAGGCCCAAACCTTTGCTAAAGAAGTAGTATTGAAATGAGCCCATCATAATGCCGTTGAACATCAGTTCGTATATGGTTCCTACTGACAGGAAAATACCCATCACAAATGTTAATAGCTCAACTTTTATATTGTTTGATGCGATCATCAGGAACATGAGTGATGAATCGCCCTGCTTATATACCCCAAATGGGTCGCCTTTGGCAATGTTTTCATTGGTCATGTTTACATAGTCGTTCCCCAGTATCGCCCGCAGAAATGTGCTGTCGTATTTTGCGGATAGCCATCCCATCAGGCTAAATACAAAAAAGAATAAAAAGGAATACAGTAATTGCCTGCGGTGCTTGTAAAATATCAGCGGCAGCTCATATTTCCAAAAGGTGATGAACCTGTTTGTTTTCTCCTTACGGTTTTTGTAGATAGATTGATGGAAGCCCGCAGCCAGTCCGTTCAAATATTTTGTAGTATTTGATTTTGGATAAAATGTTTTTGCATACGCAAGATCGTCGGTAATACTTATGAAAGATTCGGCAAGCTCATCGGGGTCGCTTGCTTGTTGTTTTTCATAGTCTTTCCACCTTTGTGTATTTTGTTTAATAAACAGGGCTTCGCGCATTTATAAGGGCTTAGTTTTTTGTTCAAAATACTCACAAAAATTTAATCTGCAACAATATTTTCAATAACAATTTTATATTTGTTAAAGATGGAAACTATAAGTGTACGCACCACCCAGAATATTGATATCGATTATGAGATAGGCGGCTTAGGCGAACGCATATTAGCGTACTTAATTGATTGCGGAATATTTATCGGCTTGTTTGCTATTGGCATTATTGTAGCGTCAATATTCTCGGCCGGACCTTACATGGCAGTGTTTCCTATTGCAATCTTAGTGCTGTATGTTTTTTATGATCTGCTGTGCGAAACTTTTTTTAACGGACAAAGCCTCGGCAAACGTATCATGAAAATAAGGGTGATTAGCTTAAACGGTACAAGGCCAAGATTTAGCCAATACCTGCTGCGCTGGTTATTCAGGATGGTTGATTTTGGCATTAGCAGTGGTATATGTGCGTTAATTTCGGTTGCAGTATCAAAAAAAGGGCAGCGCCTGGGTGACCTGGTTGCAGGTACAGCTGTGATAAAAACATCGCCACGCACAAAAAGGGATAATATTGCTTTTGCTACTACCGATGATACCTATCAACCCGTATTTCCGCAGGCAAGCCAGTTAAGCGATAAGGATATTGAGCTGATACATGAAGTAATGAACAATTATTTTAAATCGGGCAATGATGTGCTGGTTTATACAATGGCCGATAAAATGCGGGAGCATTTATCTATTTCCCTGCCGCCGAACATGAACGCTATGCAGTTTTTACAAATCCTGATAAAGGATTACAGTCATATCAGCTCGTCTAGTGATCTGCTGATAAATAACTAAACGGCGTTGCCGGGATATTACGCACGATCCAGAAGATCATTACTATAACAAATATTATTTTAGGCGTAAGTGGATGGTATAATATTGCCCAGCGGATATCCCGTTTAAGGATGAATGACCTGACCTTATAAGAAAGCTGTACCAGTAGAAAAGGCAGGCTGATAACTAATAAAAGATTGTAGGAGAGCGCCTGCTTTAGATCGCCGTGTAAAAGACTATATATGGCCCGTTGCGAACCACAGCCGGGGCAATCCAACCCCGTAAGCGTATGGAAAGGGCATTTTGGGAAAAACCCATATTTTGCCGGGTTAAACAGGTAATATATAATGGCTAAAGCAATTAATAACAGCCCGCTTAAAGCAAAATACAGGTTTCTTTTTAATGTCATTTATGAATGATGCGGCATAAAGCTGCTGATACCTACTGTAAAAACAAAAATTAAATAAATTACCGTTACTGCAATACCTGTAAAAAATCCAATTTTGGTCCACTTGCCGGCTTGTTGCGAAGAGTATAATGCTCCGGCATAATCCCCGGAATCATACTTGCTATTAACAGAAGCTGCATTTATAATGCCTACAATGCCAAAAGGCAGACAGCAAAAAATGGTAACTAAAATAGACTCAACCAGCCAGTTTTTCGGGCGTAGAGGAGGCATTTGGTCGAAAGGTGTTGTTTGATCCATTGGTGATAAGTGATTAATTTATAGTTGAATGTAAAAATCTATTCTCAATAATCAAAATATTATCGGCAAAAGCAGGATACTATTGTAATTTTGAACTATGCAGAGAGAGCAGATATCCGTATTTGATATGTTTAAGATTGGCATAGGGCCATCAAGTTCGCACACACTTGGCCCCTGGCGTGCCGCGCAGCAGTTTGTACAACTACTGGAGCAACAAGATGCTTTACCATTGGTTGAAGGTGTACGGATCTTACTCTACGGCTCGCTCGCCAAAACAGGCAAGGGGCACGGTACCGATATTGCCGTATTATTGGGCCTGAGCGGCGATGACCCGGTAACCTTTGATGTAAACGAAATTGACAATAAGATCAACCATATAAAAACCTCACATAAATTGATATTGGGAGGTACGCAGGAGGTTAACTTTGTTACAGATGATGATCTGCTGTTCCTGTTTAATGAAAGCTTGCCTTATCACCCCAACGCGGTAACCTTCCAGGCATTGTTAATGGGCGATCGGGCTATATCGGCCACATTTTATTCCATAGGTGGTGGCTTTGTGGTGAGGGAAGGCGACCAGGGGCAATCGAAAACTGAAGTAGACCTGCCTTTTCCGATTGATACTGCCAATGATTTGCTGCACTGGTGCATGAAAACCGGACTCAAGATATCAGAAGTGGTGATGGAAAATGAGCTGGCCTGGCGTAATGAAGATGAGGTGCGCGCAGGCGCGCTCAATATTTTCAGGGTGATGAAGGAGTGCATGTTCCGTGGCTGTCATACCAAGGGCAATTTGCCGGGTGGCTTAAATGTATCGCGCAGGGCGGCTAATCTTAACAAAAAACTCATCGGCACAAATACTTACAGCAATTTTGATGAATGGGTAACAGCCATACGCCAAACCGGCGAGGGCTTTAAAAATATACTGGACTGGGTAAGCTGTTTTGCATTAGCCATAAATGAAGAAAATGCTTCGTTCGGCAGGGTGGTTACTGCCCCGACCAATGGCGCAGCAGGCGTAATACCGGCAGTGCTGTTATATTACATAACTTTTTGCGATGGCTATACCGATGATAAGGTGATCCGCTTTATGTTTACCGCGTCGGAAATTGGGAGTATATTTAAAAAGGGTGCTACTATATCGGCGGCTATGGGTGGTTGCCAGGCGGAGATCGGGGTATCATCGGCGATGGCTGCTGCTGCTTTAACAGAATGTTTGGGTGGTACACAGCGCCAGGTTTTAATGGCTGCCGAAATTGCCATGGAGCATCACCTCGGCCTAACTTGCGACCCGATAGGCGGCCTGGTACAGGTGCCCTGCATTGAGCGTAACACCATGGGCGCTATAAAGGCTATAACCGCATCGCAATTGGCCCTGCAAAGTAACCCTGAAAATGCCAAGGTAAGTCTGGATGCTGTAGTACGCACCATGTGGCAAACCGCGCAGGATATGAACTCAAAATACAAGGAAACATCTGATGGTGGCCTGGCAATAAATATACCGTTGAGTTTGCCTGAGTGTTAGCTCCCTAACCCCCTGAAGGGGGGAATAAGAAAAAAATGGGCGGGCGTGTAATGTGGATTTTTTTACAACACATTAGCTTTTTTTAATAACTCATGAAATTCATCCAAACGAAGTGTAGGGATAGATGGGAAATCAATAGTTTTTAAAATATTGAAATGGCTGTCATTTGTGAGAATGAAATCGGCATTTGCTGCAAAAGCACAATCAACAAATTTATTGTCATCTATTTCAGCAGTGATCAGTTGAAGATTGTAGTAAATTGTAATTAAGAAAGCAGTTGAGAGTTCGGTTAATGAACGGGTAAGATTAGTTGCAACATCGGGATGCCAGTGTAATCCGATTTGCTCTTCATATTCACTAAGAATATCATGAGTGAATGCTACCTGTATTTTCTTGTCTATTATAAGTTGGTAAAGCCAATGATATTTTGATCTTGAAGAAATAGAAACTAATAATACATTGGTGTCAATTACAACTAGCACAATAATTAGGAATTTTGATTAAGCCATTTTTCCATGTCTTCATTGCTGAACCCTTTTTTATCCCAGATTGCATCAGCTTGAGAAATTGCTTTATCGGCATAAAATCTTGATAACAGGTCTTTTAATTCGATAAGTTCTTTATCTGAAAGGTTTGTGCTGAATAATTTCATCAGCTCAATTTGCACATTACTCAATGGATAATTTATTACACTCATGGTATAATCCTTTTATACGAATTTAAGAAAAATACAAAGAATATGCATTATTTTTCTTCTGCGTGGGCATCCGCCCGTTCAAGCGTCCATGCTTGCACGTAAGCTTTTGTAAGCGTCCACGCATACGAAATTAACATGCACTCATAATCCGTTAGCGTTGACGCTAACCTTTTTCAGCATTCAAGCGTGGCCGCTTGAATGGGCAGCAGTTTTTTCACTAAAGACTTCAGACTCAAGACTAAAAATCACTTCTTATTCAGCTGCGTAGCAACTAATGGTTCAAGCATGCTTACCCATTGCGTATACATCAGGCCCGATGGATGCAAGCCATCCGAAGCAATTAACAGTGGATCTTTAGCAGCTAGCCTTGAGATTGCCGTAATATTAAGATAATGTACGCCGGCTTTGGCGCTGATAGCTGCATTAATGGCATTAAACTGATCTATCTGCGGGCCTATAACCGCGTCGTTGCCGTCTGCAAATGGTGTAACACCATAGTCCGGTATCGATAAAACAAAAACCCGGTTAGGATCGCCTTGCGCGTAACTGATGGCTGTATTTAATACCTGCGCAAATTTTATGGTGTAATTGGCCTGGCTCATACCCTGATACTGATCATTCACCCCAATTAATAAGGTTACAAAACTGTATTGTTTGGATTTAAATGTGCTGGCCGCAATTGCATCAATCAGATCGTCGGTTGTCCAGCCGGTTATTGCAATTATATCCGGGTTGCGGGTTTTAAAGCCTTCGGCACTTAATGAAGCAGTTAGCTGGTATGGATATGACTCCGCCTGCGGTACGGATTGGCCTATAGTGTAAGAATCTCCTAAAGCAAGATAAGTAATGGAATCGGTGGTCATTGCTTTAACTGGGTTAACGTTATCAGTTACTGTATAAACGGAAGGTTTAGCCTCATTTTTTTTACAGCCGAATAGCGTAGTAAGACTAATTAAAATTATCTGTAATACTTTCATATCGATATCTCCATATCAAACAATACGGAAATATGATGTGTAAGGATTTTTTTTACTTCATTAATATCAACTTTTCTTCCCAACTCACGCTCCATCGAGGTTACATCTTTATCATCAATACCACATGGAATCATGTTTTTAAAATAATCCAGGTTGGTATTAACGTTTAGTGCCAGGCCATGCATGGTAACCCAGCGGCTGCAGCGTACACCCATGGCGCATATCTTACGGGCCTTTTCATTGTCAGCATCAAACCAAACACCGGTATAGCCGGGATAGCGCCCTGCCTGTAAACCAAATTCAGCAAGGGTAAGGATAATCGCTTCTTCAAGCTTTCTTAAATATAGGTGTATATCGGTGAAAAAATTATCCAGGTCCAGTATGGGGTAACATACAATCTGCCCCGGGCCGTGATAGGTAATATCGCCGCCGCGGTTAACAGGGTAATAAACAGCATTTTTTTCCTTTAAGCCCTGCTCATCAAGCAATAAATGTTCAGCTTTGCCGCTCTTGCCCAGGGTATATACGTGCGGGTGCTCGCAGAAAATAAGATAATTTGGGGTTAGATCATTATCCTCAACGGGTAATGAATCTGCTGTAACTGCAACCTGCTTGTTACGGATCTCCGTTTTTAACTTAACGGTGCTGTTAAATATCTCCTCCTGTTTATCCCATGCCTGCTGATAATCTATCAGTCCCCAATCCTCAAGCTTAACTTGTTTGTTTTTCATTTATCAGCCCTTTACGTATCCTATCATGTAGTCTTCATACTGCATGTATTCAACCTTATAATCGTTTTTTAGAGGTTCTTTATCCAGCGAAACCTGTAATGTGCCTTGCTCCGCAAATTTAAATGGCTCCAATAAAATATTGTTTACAAATGATACCTCTTTTTGTCCGTAGCATTTATAAACCGCCTCTTTCGCGCACCAGCATACATATAACTGCGGTATGCGGTTTCCATTGGTGGCAATAAAGTCCATTTCTTCGGGGCGCATAAATTTGTGGGCAATGCGCTCCACTTTTTCCTTTATCAGCTCAATATCAATCCCCACCGGACTTTTCTTACTGATCATTACCGCGGCATAATCAAAAGAATGGCTCATCGAGATCTGGAACGGCAGGTTCACCAGGTAGGGCTTGCCATGCGAGTCAACCTTACAGTCGATAAAAGCGTCAGTATTCAACATTTTGCGCAGCAGCACACGCGTGCCCAGCCAGTGCAAGTGGCGTTTGCCTTTGCTTAGCTGTTCAAAATAAGCCTGTTCGTCGGCATCTAATTGTAACTGGTTATACAATTCATCTGCTTCTTCCTCTATTTTCCAGAGGGCAAATTCAGTGTCATCATCAACCCGTTGGCGGTATGCTATAGCCATAAAAGTAAAATTGCAAAAAGGATGGCAAACTTATGTCAAATAAT